>NZ_JBDLYJ010000018.1:0-158455 GCF_051337345.1 Amycolatopsis sp. MEPSY49
GGCCCGGGATGAGCACTATCAGACCAGGTCAACCCATCCTGACCAGCACAAACCACGATGAAACAACCCCAATGTGGCCTTGGTTGCGTCTGACGCACCGAAGGCCGCCTTGGGTGCGTCTCACGCACCGAAGGCCACATTGGGGCGCTACCCGCCGGGTCATTCCACACCCACCGGGTCGCAGTCGATGCCGTATGCCCTCGGCTGGAGCACCGGCAACCGGCGCGGGTCGGTCCAGAACTCCGCCGCCGCCAAGCGGACCACGTCCACCTCCACCCCCGCGCGGATCGCGTCACACGAGACCGGGACCCCCGTCCGGTGGTCCAGCACCGAGAGCACGTCCGGCGTCGACGCCACCGGTGCCCCGTCGCGCAGGGCCAGCAGGTACTCGTTCTCCATCTCCAGCCGGACCAGCGCGCCGTCGCGGTGGTCGGCCAGCGTGACGCTCCCGCGGCCGAACCCCGGGCTGCCGTGCCGGCCGGGACCGGGGTGCCGAGCCACCTCCAGCACCCGGCCGCGCGCCAGCACCGAGCCCGCCAACGCCGACTCCAACACCGCACGCGGTGGGCTCTCCCCCGCCGCGAGCACCCGGCGGCCCAGCTCCAGCGCGCCGCTCGTCGTCCCCGTCACCGAACACGACGCCAGCTCGCCCGCCGGGATCGGGGCCAGCGCGAACGCCGCCCACCCGCCCGAGCTGGCCAGGAACGCCCGCGTGCCCCGCTCGATCACCACGTCGGACCCGGCCGCCAGCACCACGACCTGCCCGCCGGGCTCGGCCAGCGCCGCCGGCGCCACCCCGCGGCCGGTCGCGGCCACCGAAAACTGGTCGAGCCGGGGCAGCCCCCGCCCGGAAAGATCCGCGTCGACGTACCCCAGCCCGAGCTGGTCGGCCACGACCAGCGGCAGCAGCCCGTTGAGCCCGCCGATCTCGATGGACATCAGCGCGTCGGCGCGCTCGCCCGTCCACCGCTCGATCGCCGCCACCGCGGACGCGAACTCGTCGCCGCCCGGCAGCTTCTCGGTGAACGCCGCCGTCGCGCCGACCACCCCGATCGGCACCACCCGCGCCGAAGGCGCCAGTTCGGCGACCGGCGAAACGACGAGCGAGCGGCCTTCGGAGAGCAACCGGCGCAGCAGCACGGCGGCGGTGACGGTGTCCCCGCCACCGCCGGACCCGAGCAGGGCCACCCCGCGTTCGAGGGCGGCCACGTCACCGGCGGCGATGCGCATGGCTGACCACAGTAGACGAACTCACCGCAGGGCGTAGCCACCGTCGGGGTAGAGCGTCGACCCGGTGGTGTACGTGCTGCCGAACAGGTACAGCACCGCATCGGCCACTTCGGACTCCTTGCCGACGCGGTGCAGCAGCGTGTCCGCGCGGTACTGCGCGAAGCTCGCTTCCCTGATGTCCGCGGGCCGCCCGGCCCAGAGGTTGCCGTCGATCGTGCCCGGCGCGACGACGTTCACCCGGATCGGGGCCAGCTCGACCGCCAGCCCGCGCCCGAGCCCTTCGACCGCCGCGTTGCAGGCGACGTACGCCGGCGCCGCGCCTGGCGGCCGCACGCTCGCCGCCCCGGACATCAGCACGATCGACGCGTCCGGGGCCAACCGCGGCACCGCGTGCTTGACGGCGTGGTACTGGCCCCAGAACTTCGTCACGAACGGGCTCGCCGCGTCCTCGTCGCTCAGCTCCCGCAGCGGCCCGACCGTGTAGGACGCGCCGGGCGTGAACAGGCAGTCGACGCGGTCGAGCGCGCCGAAGAACGCGGCCAGGGAGTCCTGGTCGGTGCTGTCGACGACCTGCCAGGTCGCGCCCACCTCCTTGGCCGCCGTCGACAGCTTCTCCGGCGTCCGCCCGCCCAGGTGCACCGACGCGCCCGCCGCCGAAGAACGCCGGGCCACTTCGAGACCGATGCCCGAGCCGCCGCCGACGATCACCACCTGCTTCCCGGTCAAGCTCATCCGATCTCCTCGACGGGCACGAAAGGGTGCGGCAGCCCGAACGCCCCCGGGCCGAACGTGTCCAGCGCCTCCGGTGTCCGCATCAACGGCGGCGTCGAGATGCCGACGACGGTGACGCGCTGGCCGTACCGCAGCGTCTCGGTGGTGATCGGCTCGGCCGTCGACGACTCCAGCACGCAGATCAGGTCGGGCACGAGGCAGCGCACGGAACCGTCCACAGTGGCCAGCAGGTTCTCGTTCTGGAACAGGATCTCCAGCTTGCTCGCACCGTCGAAGGACACCGCCGCGGCGCGCCCGCGCGCGAAGCCCGCCTCGGTCCGGCGCTCCACATCGGACACCTTGCCGCGGAAGAGCACCCGCAGGTGCTGGTACGGCGTCGAGCGCAACGCCGAAGCCAGCCGGTCGACCGGATCTTCGTTGGCCGCCCGCGCTTCCCGGATCGTGCGGCCCACGGTCAACGCCAGCGAAAGCGTTTGCGGTACCGCCGTCCGCTTCACGTCGGCGCCGCTCATCGCGTACTCGGCGATGTGCGCGACGCCGCCCAGCCGGATGGTGACGCCGCGGGCCAGCCACTCCATCCGCTTGTTGTCCGCGCCGGTGTCGATGACCGTCGTCTCGCCGCGTTCGCCGCCGATGGCCATCGGCGACCCGGTGACGCCGTAGACGCCGAACGTCTCCATCTGCAACTCGGGGAACGCCCGGCCCATCCCGTCGGCGTCGACCACCGGCAGCCCGAGCCGGGCGCCGACGATCAGCGGGATCATCGAGTTGATGCCGCCGCACTCGATCGGCATGGTCGCGTCCGCGGACCGGCCGAGGTGCTGCTCCAGCGTCCGCAGCGCCAGCACGGGCTCGGCGCCGTTGGGCAGCTTCTCGTGCACGACGGTGGGCGCGCCCATCTGCGCTGTCGGGATGACCAGGGCGTCGTCGTCCACTTCGGACGGGTCGAGGATGGTGATCGGCCCGTGCTCGCGGATCGCCTCGCGCACGAGCAGCCGCCCGACGTACGGGTCGCCCCCGCCGCCGGTGCCGAGCACGGCGGCGCCGCGGGCGAGGTCGGGCAGGTCGGCTTCGGTCAGGGTCCAGCTCACCCGGCGACTCCGATCGGGTCGATGTCGTAGCCGAAGTACCGCGGCCCGGCCAGCGCGATGCCTTCGGGTGTGTGCCAGCGCGGGTCGGCGGGCGCGGCGATCACCGTGACGCGCTGGCCGTATCGCAGGCCCTCGGTCGTCACGGCCTCGCCGGACTCGCGTTCCAGCGTGCAGATCAGGTCGGGCACCGACGCCTCGACGACGCCGTCGCGCTCGGCCACCAGGTGCTCGTTCTGGAACCGCAGCACCAGTTCCGCGCCGGTGTCGTCGTCCATTCCGGACAGCCGGGCCTCGCCGCGGGCGAACCCGGTGACCGTCCGGCGGGCGACGTCGACGACCTTGCCGCTGAACAGCCGCCGCCCGCCCAGGCGCGAGACGACCCGCGCGACGGGGTCCTCGTGCGCGGCGCGCGCGGAACGGACCAGCGCACCCAGCTCGGCGCACAGGCTGAGGGTGCCGGGCACCAGCGACTCCCGGGCCTGGGCCCCGGACATCGCGTAGTTGCTGATCATCGCCGAGCAGCCCATGTCGATGGTCGCCGACCGGGCCAGGCGCTCCGCCCACCGGTTGTCCACAGTGTCCAGTACCCCGCGGTTGCCCTTCTCGTCCGCAATGGACATCGGTGTCGCGCGGATGCCGTACAAAGTCGGCAAAACCATTTGCAGCTCGGGGAACGCGCGGCCCATGCCGTCGGCGTCGACCAGCGGCAGGCCGAGCTGCGCGGCCGCGACGACCGGGATGAGCGAGTTGACGCCACCGGCTTCGGCGCAGGCGATGTGCGTCAGCTCCTTGCCGAGGTAGCCGGCGAGCGTGCGGGCGGCCAGGCCCACCTGCTCGGCCGACGGGAGCTTCTCGACCATCACCGTCGGCGCGCCCATCATCGCCACGGGCAGCACGACGGCGTCGTCCGGCACGTCGCCCAGCGGCACCAGCGGCACCGCGCCGTGCGAGCGCACCGCGGCGGAAGCCAGCAGCCGCCCGATGTACGGGTCGCCCCCGCCCCCGGTGCCGAGGATGGCCGCACCGCGGGCGATGTCGTCGAGGTCGGTATCCGTGATCTCGCGCATCACGCCCCCAGCTGCAGGTCGCCGACGGCCTTGACGCGGATGCGCGTGGCGTTGCCGGGCAGGTACGGGATGGGTACCTCGTCGAAGTCGACGATGCCGACCGACGCCGGCGACGCCCCGGCGGCCACCGCGCGGTCGACGGCCTCCTGTTTCGCCTCGTCGACGACGGCCTCGCGACGGCCGGGCTCGATCACGTAGACGCGGTCCACTTCACCGCCGATCTGCGCGATGGCCGCGCCGATCGCGTTGGCCACGGCGTAGTTCTCCGGCCGGTGCACCGCACCGCAGCCGGCCAGTTCGTCCGGCAGCAGCACCGAACCACCGCCGACGGCGACCACCGGCAACGGCTCGGCCGAGGTCCGCATCCGTTCGACCACATCGGACACGTCCGCGGCGATCCGGTCGAGCGCCGCGCGCACCAACGAGCGGTCCAAGTGCGATACCAACGACGGATCACCGATCTCCGCGCGCCCGGCGGCGACGGCGATGTCGGTCGCGGTGAGCGTGTCCCCGCCGAAGACCAGCGCCTTCGACGTCAGCTCGTAGCCGACCGAGTCCGGGCCGACGGTGACGTTCCCGCGCACCCGGCTGCCACCGCCGATGCCGATCGACAGCACGTCCGGCATCCGGAAGTTGGTGCGGATGCCCGCGACGCTGACGTCGGTGGTCGCCTCACGCGGAAACCCTTGCCTCAGCACGCCGACGTCCGAAGTCGTGCCGCCGACGTCGACCACCGCGCAGGTGTCCAAACCGGACAGCACGGCGGCGCCGCGCATCGAGTTCGTCGGCCCGGACGCGAAGGTCGCCACCGGGTAGCGGCGGGCGAAGTCGACGTCCATCAGCGTGCCGTCGTTCTGGCTCAGGTACAGCGGCGCGGTGATGCCCGCGCCGGTGACCGACGCGGCCAGCCCGTCGACGATGTGCGCGGCCAGCTCCCGCAGCGCCGCGTTGATCACCGTCGCGTTTTCCCGCTCCAGCAACCCGATCCGGCCGATCTCGTGGGACAGCGAGATCGCGACGTCCGGCAGCTGCGCGCCGATGATCTCGGCCGCGCGGGCCTCGAACTCGGCGTTGACCGGGGAGAAGACCGAGGTGATCGCGACGCTGCGCACCCCGGCCTCCCCCATGTCGTCGGCGGCCTTGCGCAGCTCGCTCTCGTCGAGCTCCGCGATGTGGCGGCCGTCGAACTCGTGTCCACCGTGGACCAGGTAGCTGCGCCCCGACACCGCGTCGACGAGCCGCTGCGGCCAGTCGACCATCGGCGGCAGTGACGCCCCGGCCGGCAGGCTCAGCCGCACGGCCGCGGTCGGCGCGAGCCGGTGGGCCTCGACGAGGGCGTTGATGAAGTGCGTGGTGCCGATCATCACCGCCCGCACCGCCGCCGGGTCGAACGCGCGTTGCCGCTGCAGGCCGTCGATCGCGGCGACGATGCCCGATGTGACGTCCGCGGTCGTGCTGGTCTTGACCGAGGCGAGCACCTGGCGGCCGTCGAGCAGGACAGCGTCGGTGTTGGTGCCGCCGACGTCGATGCCGATGCGCACGAAGATTCTCCTTAAGCAGACTGGACGGCGGGAGCGGCGTCGGCGGTCCGGCTGCTGCCGATCCCGCGCACCAGGCCGAGCTTCCCGGCGACGACGTACAGGACGAAGGCCACGACGAGCGAGTTGATGCTCGGCAGGCCCCACTCGACGAACTCGCCGAACAGCGCGGCGGCGATCCAGACGACGATGGTGGCGGGCACCCACACGGGCGCGTCCTCGGGCACGGTTCCCCGCGCCCGGGCGGCTTCCAGGTCCCCGCGCCACTTCTTCACGACGAAGTACTCGGCGACCATGATCCCGGCGATCGGCGGGAACGCGACCCCGAGCACGGTCAGGAAGTCGGTGAACTTGGCCAGGATCCCGGCGGCGGCGAGCAGGCTGCCCGCGACGCCGAGCACCGCCGTGACCAGGCCGCGGTGGGCCTTGCGCCCGGACACCGTGCCGATGAAGTTCACGACGCCCAGGCCCGACGAGTACAGGTTCCAGTCGTTGATCTTCATCGTGCCGGCGATGACGATGAGCAGGCCGACCCAGCCGACCGACGACGTCACGATGGTGGTGATCCCGGCGCTGCCGACAGCGTGCGCGAGCAGGACGCCGGACAGGCCGATGACGTACTCGCCGAGGGTGATCCCGACGAGCGTCTGCTTGACGACGTCCGAAGTGGACCGGTTGAAGCGGGTCATGTCCGGCGTGATGACGGCACCGACGATGAAGCCGCCCGCCACCAGCGTGGTGCCCTGCAACAGGCTCAGCGCCGGCCCGGGCGGGGCCGAGGAGACGAGCGCGCCGACGTCGTGGCGGGTCAGTTCGGAGATCACCGACCAGCCGACGAGGACCAGGAAGGCCGGCACGGTCAGGTACGCCGTCCAGGCCATGGAGTGGAAGCCGCGCACGACGATCGCGGTGACGAGCAGGCCGAACACGAGCGCCCAGCCCCACTCCGGCAGGCCGCCGATGAGCGAGACGAGGCCCTGTGCGGACACCGCGGACTGGATGCCGAACCAGCCGATCAGGCTGATCCCGATGGCGAGCCCGATGAGCGCCGAGCCGCCGCGGCCGAAGCCGGTCCAGCGGGCGATCATGGACGTCGAGAGGCCCTCGCGGACGCCGATGACGCCGACGAGGATGGTGATGAGCTCCAGGATGACCGAGCCGAGCGTGAACGCCAGGACCGCGTTCCAGAAGCTCATCCCGAAGCCGACGGTGGCTCCGAGCAGGAACTGGGACAGGGCGGACACCTGGCCGAACCGCTGGACGGCGACCGACCACCACGAATACCGGGCGTGGTCCGGCACTCTGGTGAGGGCATAGTCATCGACACCGACTGTTGAGGCCACGCCGACCTCCTATTCCGGTAAGGGGAACGGTTCCCCGCACCGTAAGCAGCAGTCCCGGCGGCGTCACCGTGCGATGTGCACAGCCGGAGCGTCCGCGCTGTGCATTCAGCCCAGCGGGTCGGCTCCGGTCAGCGCGGCACTTTCCGCCCAGAGACGCCCGGCGGCCGCGTCGTCGGCCAGGTTCGCCCACCGCTGTTCCAGGCAAGGCCGGCCGCGCAGCCCGAACACGCGCGGGCCCCACAGCTGGCCGCCGGTGACGTCCGGGCCGAGGACCGCGCGGACGGCGGGCCGCGCGCCGGCGTCCTTGCCCTGCAGGAGGGCACGGACCGGCAGGCCGCGCAGCCATTGGCCGGCGGTGCGGACGTGCACCGGCGGGCGCGACGGCGTCAGCGAGTCGAGTGCGCCGCCGGGGTGGGCGACGACGCTCAGCTGCTTCGATCCGGTTTCGCGCAGCCGCCGGTCGAGTTCGAGCGCGAAGAGCATCTGGGCCAGCTTCGAGCGCTCGTACGCGCGCTTCGGGACGTAGTCGCGTTCGCTCTGGAGGTCGGCGAAGTCGAGCTTCGCGGACTTCGCCGCGAAGCTGCCGGTGGTGACGATCCGCGCGTCCGGCGCCAGCGCCGGCAGCAGCCGGGCGACCAGCGCGAAGTGGCCGAGGTGGTTGGTGCCGAACATCAGCTCGTGGCCCGCCGGCGTCTCGCGGCGCGGCGGGTGGTCGAGCATGACCCCGGCGTTGCAGACGACGGCGTCGAGCGGCCCGGGGTCGACCTTCGCGACCTGGGCCAGGTCGGCGAGGTCGAGCCGGACGTGGTCGACCTTCGCCCCGGAGACTCGCGCGCGGATGGCGGTCTTCGCGACCTCCGCCTTCGCCGGGTCACGGCTGCCGATCACCACCTCCGCGCCCGCCGAGGCCAGCTGTTCGGCGACGAAGTAGCCGATCCCGGCGTTGCCGCCGGTCACCAGCACCCGCATCGGCGTCCCCTCCCCGTGCCAAGCTGTCCGCCATGGACAACGCTACCGGCTACCGGCGGTCGACCGGCTCGGCCCGCGGCGAGGCCCGGCGCCGGGAGCTGCTGGCGAAGATCACCGACGAGGTCGCCGAGAACGGGCTCGTCGACTTCTCGCTGCGGCGGGCGGCGCGGTCGGCCGGGACGACGCACAAGGTGCTGCTCTACCACTTCGACGGCGTCGAAGACCTGCTCCGGCAAGTTGTCTTCGCATTGCGGGAGCGGCGGATCGGCAACGCGCTGACGGCGATCGCCGCGTCGCCCGCCACCTTGACCGACCGCGTCCGGGCCGCGTGGGTGAGCCTCCGGGACGAGGAGACCCAGCTGCGGCGCGTGCTGGACCAGGCGATGGGCCTGGCGATGTACGACCCCGGCCGGTACGCGGCGCTCGGCCACGGCGCGTCGCAGCAGTACCTGCCGACGCTGGTGTCGTTCTGCCCGGCGGGCTGGCCCGAGCAGCGGAAGTTCGAGGTCGCGTCGATGATCCTCGCGACCCTGCGCGGCTTCCTCGTGGACCTGCTGACCAGCCCGGACGGCGCCGGCGCGGCCGCCGGGTTCGAGGCTTTGCTGCGCGCGGTCGAGCGGGAGGAAGCTCTCGACACTTTGTGAACCGCGTGGTTCACTTCTGACATGGAGATCGAACTGGGGGCGGGAACCGTCGAGTACACCGACACGGGCGGGCCGGGCCCGGTGCTCGTCTTCGTCCACGGCCTGCTGATGGACGGCACGTTGTGGGACGACACGGTCGCGTCGCTGGCGGGCCACCGGTGCGTCGTCCCGACACTGCCGCTGGGCGCGCACCGGCACCCGATGCGTCCTGACGCCGACCTTTCGCTGCCGGGGATCGCCGCGTTGCTCACGGAGTTCCTCGAGCGCCTGGACCTGCGCGAGGTGACTCTGGTCGGCGTCGACACCGGCGGGGCGCTGGTGCAGCTGGTAATGGCGGACGGCGATTCGCGGGTGAACCGGGTCGTGCTGGCGTCGTGCGACGCGTTCGACAACTTCCCGCCCGGGCTCACCGGCAAGACGCTGTTCCTGACGGGAAAGCTCTCGCCGGGGCTGTTCGGGCTGTTCATGCAGCAGCTGCGGCTGCGCGCGATCCGCCGGCTCCCGATCGCGTTCGGGTGGCTGACCAAGCGCGGTGACGCCGTTTCCGCGGGCTGGCTCCGGCCGCTGCTGAGCCAGGCGGGCATCCGGCGGGACGCGGTTCGAATGTTGCGGGCTTTCGCCGCTACCCCAAGGATTCTGCGGGAAGTGGCCGACCGGCTCCCGGCGTTCGACCGGCCCGCCCTGGTGATCTGGGCGAGCGAGGACCGCGTGATGCCGCCGGAGCACGGCCGCCGCCTGGCCGCCTTGCTGCCGAAGGGAAAGCTCGTCGAGGTGGCCGACAGCTACACGCTGCTGCCGCTGGACCAGCAGGCGGAGTTCGCCCGCCTGGTCCGGGAGTTCACAGCCGGCTGAGGCCGTGCAGGATGCGTTCCATCAGCTCGAGGCTCGGCCGGTTGCCCGAGCCGCGCCGGGCGGTGTGCACCGCGACCAGCCCGCGGTCGGCCAGGTCCGACAGCAGGACCCGCGCCACCCCCAGCGGGATCCGCCGCCGCGCCGCGACCTCGGCGACCGACTGGGAGGTCCGCAGCAGCGCGCAAATCTCCGTCTCCTCCGTCGTGCTCCCCCGCACGACCGCCCGCCCCCGCTGGGTGATCGACACGAGCGTCTCGATCGGGAGGTCCCGGGTCGGACGCGTGCGGCCATGGGTGCGGAAGTACGGGCGGACCATCCCCGCCCCGCCTTCTTCGAGCACGGACCCCCAGTGCACAGCCAGCTCCTCACGGCGATTAATCCTTGTCGGCGATTATTTGACCTAATGATCGAGTAGGCCGCAATCGACCGAACAGAGCAACGCCGGAAAAACCGCAGGTCAACGCCTCGCAGGTGGAGCAGTACTGCCGCGAAGGACTAGTCGTGTCCCGAGAATCGACGGCGATGTCGCGATTTTTCCGCCGGACAATCGCGCCAGGATCAGACGCCCGGCCCGCGACGGTGAACCCGCCGCCGGTCTCGAAGGCGGGTTCCGGCACGCGGCCGGCCTCCCGGCAGACTCGCGGTGGCCCAGCTGGACGAGGTGGCGCATCGCCGTCACCGCCGCCCCGCGGTCGTCGACCGCGGCCAAGGCAATGGCGAGCGAGCTGCGCGAGCGCCTGAACTCGCGGAGCATCATCCCCTGAGCCGAGGGATCCGGATTCCCCCATCGGCAGTATCGTGGGCGGCATGGGCGAGCCGGAGGCCACGAAGCGGGACCGCGCGCGTATCGCCGACGAACGCGACAGGCGGGCCGACGCCCGCGACCGTCGCGCGGACGAGCGCGAACGGGTGGCGGACGACCGCGAGCGCACAGCCGACCGGCGCGAAACTTCGGCGAACGACCGCGAAGAGCGGATCAAGTACTACGAAGCCCGCTTCGAGACGGCGCTCGGCACCCCGCCCGACTTCGACGCGAACCTCGCCGACCTCGAAAAGCAGTCATTGGAACGCGCCAGTGCCGAGGTGGCGCGCGCGAAGGACCGCTTGACGGCCACGTCGGACCGCACGAGGCGCGAGCAGGCGGAGATAGATCGCGAGGTGGCCCGGTCGGTCCGGGACAACCAGGCCGACGGTTGACGGCTGTCAGAGGCGGATGGGCTTCTTGTTCATGAACTATCCAGGCGGTCGGTGGGCCTGGGGGCGTTCCTGGCCTTACCGCCTCTGACCTGCTCTTTTGTGTCTGTTGGGTCCGGTCGCGTCCGGGCCTGTCTGGACGTCTGACGGCCTGTAGACGGCCTGGCTTTCTGCCGCCGCTGTGTCTGTCTGGCCTGGTGGCAGCCCTCCCCCGTCTTCCTCGTCCCCGCTGCTGTTAGCGCCGGAGGGCCGGTGTCAAGGGTGGGCGCTTGCGTCCATCGCGCAGCGACGCCGTAGGCGCCCTTGATGGCGGTCGGCCGGTGTTAAACGATCGTTGACGAGGCAGCGGTCACCCGATCGTGCCCCCTGTTCGGCGTAACACTGATCGACTCGCCGACGTCTCTGGGCGTATGGGGACGAGTGGATCAACCAGCTCGCGGCGGCGCGCGTACGCGGCCGGCCCTCCGGCGGGCCGCCCGGCGACCGGCGGCCGGAGCGGAGCGGCAGGCCGTCCGTGTCGCATGAGGGCGAGCCCGCCGCACGGGTGGTGACGTGCGCGCCGCCGCTGGCGGCGCACCTTGATCCCATAGAGCCAAGTTCTGCAGCGAACCCGATGCGGAGGACGCTATACCAATGGAAGATCTTCGACGCATATTCGGCGATCAACTACTGTGTTACATGCTTGCATGCGAGCATTCAGATCTCGAATCAACTGAAGCAGGTTGGACAGAAAATCAGTCCCAAGTTTTAGCACAGCTAAACGAAATGTCTACGATGGCAGCCGCGCACGACAGCACAACGGGGCGCCTACTGGTTGGCGAGGCACTCCTCAACAGAAAAGAAGAATTCAACACCTCTCTCGCAAATTCTTACAGAATACACTGCGGCGGATCAGTGCACGAGATCGAAGAATCCGAAGACGGATGCTTCGACATGCTAGCAACCATTGCGCGCGACATTTACCCAGGCTACCTATTACCGCCACGCGAAGATGGATTCGGCTTCGACCCTGCCCCCGTGGCAGCCATTATTCGCCACCCGCTCCATATTGAGTTCTGCCGGGCTGCACTTGCAGACGAGAGCATCTCAAAGATCTTCCCGGAGCAAGATCCCACACAGATTAACGAGCAGAACGTGCACGACATCCTCTCGTTTATACAACTTTCAACAGGAAGCGGGATGACATTCCAACTCGCCTTGCTCGCCGATCGACTAATATTCACAAGTCACCGACGTCAACTTGTCAATCAAACCGAGGGGTTACGCGACTACATAAGGAACATCTCCCAAACGCTGACGGACGCAAGGAACCTTGCCAGCGGCAAGGAAGTCAACGTCCCCGCAGTTGTAGGACTTGCCGACATCGTCATGCCCGAGATCAACAGCCTTACCCTGGGTCAAAGTACACTGAGAAGCTTCGACAGTACATACTCGAAGTTCGTCCCAGCAAACTCGACCGTGACAACTGTCGTCACCACTTCACTTCCCCTGAAGATCGTATCCGCAACCAAGTGGGAGACTGGATCCGAAATCCACGGGAAACCCCATCAGGAAATGCAAAAGCAAAACGAACACTGGCAGAAGCGCGTCCGAGATTCGGTTAATCTCATCAGATTCTCTTTGCTTTGCGCTTCAGACATACCTATTTACCTTGCATCACGCCAGGAGTCCTTGAGCATCCTCGACCCGTTCGGCGCAACACCAACACTATTTGATACCTCAAGGCAATTTAGTAGCCCATCGAATACTCTGCGCACCGACCAGGCAGAGAAGGTGGCAAGTTGGCACGAGACACTCTCGAACGGACTGGGCACTCTTAGCATCTCCGTCAGAAAGCTCTTGTCGGCATTATCCGAGAGACTAGACCCAGTCGATAGCCTAATTGACTCCGTCATGACATGGGAGAACATGTTCAGTGGTACCCCAGAAACCGGCGTTCGGGTTTGCGCTTCTCTGGCCAATCTACTAGAACCGTCTTCAACAGAGGAACGAACAAAGCTCTTCAAGGAACTTAAATCAATCTACGACCTCAGAAGTCGACTTGTTCACGGCGCCGACAACGATCCCTCATTCGACGACGTGATAGCTTCACGCGATAAAGCAATCTCGACAGCATTGCTGGCAATAAGGAAAGTTTTCGAGATCGAAGGCTTCCATCTCAAGAAATCCTCCGAGCGCAGCAATAAACTAATACTGTGGGCAGTCTAGAGAGAACCCAAGCTCCGGCTGGGCTGTTACCCTGTGATCATGCGTGGTGCGGGTGACCAGCTCAGCATCGGGGAGCGGATCGCGTTCTACCGGCGGCGGCGTGGGCTGTCGCAGGCGGTGCTTGCTGACCTCGTGGGCCGCACCGAGGACTGGTTGAGCAAGATCGAGCGCGGTGAACGGGACATCCGCCGCCTGGACGTGCTGGCCGACCTCGCGCGGGCGCTGCGGGTAACCCTGGGTGACCTGCTCGGCGAACCCGTGCTGATGGAGGAGCAGGACAAGCACGACGACGTCCCAGCGATCCGGGACGCGCTGATGGCTCCCCGGCGGCTGTCGCGGACGCTGTTCTCCTCGGCCATGTCGCCCGAGTACATCGACCCGCAGCCTGTTCGGCAGTTGGTGGAAGGTGCCTGGTCGAGCTACCAGAAGGGCGACCTAGGACGGGTCGTGACCGCGCTGCCTGGGCTGATCAAGACCACCCAGGCGATGGAGGCGGCTTCGTCGGACGACGCTGGGTACAAGCGGATCTGTGCGGCTATCTCGGCAAGGGTGCACCACCTGGCGGCGACGACGCTGAGCAAGATCGGTGAAGCGGACCTCGCGTGGATCGCGGCCGAACGCGCCATGCAGGCGGCGGATGACTCCGATGATCCGCTGGTCCTGGCCTCGGCCGCCCGCTCCGGCACGCACGCGCTCCTGGCCGTGGGCCGGTTCGATGACGCGCTTGAGCTGGGCGACGTCGCGGCGAAGTGGCTACTCCCGAGGATGGCCGAGGGTGATCCTGCCGCGCTGAGCCTGTACGGGATGCTTTACCTCCGGACGGCTGTCGCGGCGGCGCGACACCAGGACCGGACCACGGCGAACGACCTCCTTGGACACGCGAAAGCCGCCGCTGACCAGCTGGGCGTGGACGCGAACTACTGGCAGACCGGGTTCGGGCCGGCCAACGTCGAGCTGCACCGGCTCTCAGCCGCGCTGGACCTCGGCGACGTCAGTCAGGTGATCGAGACCGCCCCGCGCGTCAACGTCGACCACCTGCCGGTAGAACGCCAGGTCACGCACCTAATCGACTTCGCCCGGGCACTCAGTCTGCTCGCGAAGGACGACGATGCGCTTCAGGTCCTCCTGGAGGCCGAGCAGAAGTCGCCGACCATCGTCCGGCACAACACCATGGTCCGGGAGGTCGTGCGGTCCATGTACCGGCGTGCCCCCGCCACTGCCGGTAAGTCCTCGGCGCTGCTCGCGCTGGCTGAGCGCTGCGGCGCGGTGAGGTAGCCACATGTCGCGAGTTCTCGGGCTGGTCGCCTCCGGGGCCGGCGGTGTCGAAGACCTGCTTCCTCGCCTGATCAAGCCTGCCCAGGACGCGGGCTGGACGGTCGCGGTCACCCTGACGCCCACCGCCGGGCGCTGGCTGGCCGAGACCGGGCAGCTCGACGAGATCGAGCAGGCCACCGGCTACCCGGTGCGGGTCGAGCCCCGGTCGCCGTCGCAGAAGAGCCCACACCCCGCCCCGAGCTGCTACCTGGTCGCGCCGGCCTCGGCGAACATGGTCGCGAAGATGTCCCTCGGCATCGCCGACAACCAGGCGTTGACGCAGGTCAACGAGGCAATCGGGACGCTGAACCTGCCGGTGATCGTGTTCCCGCGCGTCAACGCCGCCCACGCGCGTCAGCCCTCCTGGACCATGCACATCGAGAACCTCAAGCGGGTCGGTGTGGACCTGCTCTACGGTGACGACGTCTGGCCGCTGCACGAACCGCGGTCCGCTCCCGGCCGGGATCTGCCCTGGTCAGCCATGCTGGACGCGATCGAGAAGGCCGTTCCGGCCGACCGCTAGTACCCACCCGGACAGTTTGTCCGGGTGATCTCTCCCACCCGGGTGTCTCCTGGTCACAGCGCGCCCAATCGGACGCGCGGAAGCCGAGACATCGGGAGAGCACATGGGCATTCACGTGGTGATTCAGCCCCTCGTCGGATACGGCGCTGCCGTCGTGTCACCTTCCCCGGGAGTCCGCCAACTGGTGGCCGGGGGCGATGAAACCGCGATCATGATCCAGGTACCGGCTCGGATCGGAGGCCTCATGGACACCGCGCGGTTCGCGCGGAGCCTCGCCGTGGCCGCGAACGAGTTCGGCGAGTGGTGCGAGACGCAGAACCGCACGCGTACCTACTCCTCTCCTCTCGGCGACCAGTGGTCGGAAGAGCGCGACTGAGCGCAAAGAAACCCATACCAGTAAAGGGAATTCAGCATGGCTATCGACAAAGGACACCGGTTCGGCATCGACTTCGACGACGCGTTTCCGCAGGGCTTGGTGATGGTAGGCGAGGTATCGCCGGACAACGAGTACCAGTCGCGTGAGGACCGGGCCGCGAATCGCCCGGTGCGACAGCGGGTTGACGAGGTGACCGGTAAGCGGCAGTGGAAGGTCATGGTCACCGACCCGGCCGAGACCCGCGCCAAGCGAGCCTCCTTCGAGATCACCCTTCTCGCCGACGTCCAGCCGGTGCCGACGACGTCGGAGGCGCTGCCCGGGATGCGGCCGATCGAGCTGGACGGGCTCACGGCGGAACCGCGCGTGGCCGGGCAGGGCGAGTTCAAGTACCAGTCCTACGTGTTCCGCGCGACCGGGTTCAAGCAGGCTGCCGCCAACGCGAAGGCGTCCCGGTCCGGCGGGTCCGGTGAGATGCCGAAGGCCGCGTGACAGCGATGGGCTTCCGCGAGCGGGTCGAGGCGTGGGAGCAGGCGTATCGGGACTACATGGCCGCCTGGGAACACGGCCGTGCGGTGCTGTCGCCGGTGAGTGCGACCAACACGGCGAACGCTGCTCGGCGGGTGTCGCGGGCGTGGCACGAACTGGCGCAGTCTCGCGGGTTGCCGTGGTGGTGCGTGGCGGCGCTGGAGTCGGCGGCCGAGGGGTTCGCCGACCTGGCCCGGGAATGGGAACAACATGACGGCAACGTGGGACGGGCTGGGGCTCCGATGGACAATCGGCGCGGGTACCGAGGTGACGGTGGAGGAGACCGGAACGGGCGCGTCACATCCGCCGGTCCTGGTGCTGGCCGGTGGGCTGTGCGTGGTGACGCTGGTACCGCCGGAGGACCAGACCGCCTGGACGGGATGCGCGGTGTTCCTTCGCCGGCTCCGCGACCACGCCGAGGACCTGGCGGCCCGCGCGGGGAGGCGTGACGGTGCGGAGGGCTGAGCCGAAGACGCTGCGGGAGGCCCACGAGGTCGTGATGGACCGCCGTCCGCCGAGCGACGCGAACCCGTCGGTGTGGCTGGCGTTCCGGCTCGGCAACGCGCGGTTGTACAAGGCTGTCGCGGACGTCGACCGGGGTCACCACCATGAGGCGCTGTACTGGGCCGGATACGAGGAACGGAAGGCGGGTGAGATCTCGGCGGAACTTCAGGCGGAAGGGACGCCTGCTGATTAGTCGCATGTAGACGACCGAAAAGTCAACAGTATCAGCGAAAAACGCACGCTCCGACGTGCGGCAATGAAGCACGTCCTGTTGCGGGTGTGTGTGATCCGTATAGGCGCAGAAGCGGAACCTGGCTACCAACCTTGCCGCTCCTGCGCTGTCCACAACCAGCGGAAGTGAACAATGACAACGCTAAACGACGACAACCGGCGAGCGTCAACGGGGGTCACCCGAACGCGCTGCGCCTCCTGCGAACGATTCGCCAAACTCCTGCCCGGCGAGACCCAGTGCGCCCCGTGCCTGGGAATGCTGCCGCTGGACCTGCGGGTGAAGCGAGGTGGTCGGTGATGTCTCCCGGCTTCGCGGTGGTCGCCCTGGCTGGGCTGGGGCTCGGTGTGTGGGTGCTGCACAAGATCGGCCGCGCCCTGGCCTCTGTGGTCGAAGGTCTGGCTGCGGCGGCCGTGGTGTTCGTGGTCCTGTGGTGGCTGTGCAAGGCGGTCGTATGGATGCTCGCGCAGGTCGTGACCCGGTGGCGGACCAGCCTCGCCGTGGTCGCGGTCTACGCCTGGTGCGAGCTGTTCGGCTGGCTCTCGCTGACGCTGATCCTGGGCGGCGTCGCGGCGGTCCTGGCGATGTGGTGGGCGATCGACGCCCTCTCGTTCGACCAGTGGTGCTGGCGGTTCCTGCGCTCCTGGTGGGCCCGCTGGGCGGTCTACGGCCGGAAGCTGCCGGAGTGGCTGCACGCCTGCGACCTCTCCGTACGTGATGAGGCGCTGCCGGTGGTGGTGAACGTGAACCTCGTCGGCCGCCGACGCGCGCTCTCCCGCTCGACGTCGAGCCGGCCGAACGCGCGACTGCCCAAGGTGCTCGGCGTTAGGTCGGGTGCCTCGTGGGACGAGGTGCAGGTAGAGCTGGTAGCCGGGCAGAAGCCGGAGGACTTCGACGAGGCCGCTCGGGCGCTGGCCGTCGCACGCAAGGTCGCTCGCTGCCAAGTCCGCGAACTGGCACCCAACGTCGTGTCGATCGACTTCCAGCGGCGTGACTTGCTTAGCGGCGGAGTGGCCGGCCCCCAGGTCCCAGACGGCGTCGACCGGACCTGCGTGGACCTGCGCGCCGTTTGGGCGGGTCGGACCGAGTACGGGCGGGACTGGCGGGTGCCGCTACTCGGCTCGGGCGCGCACTGCCTGACCGCCGGGGCCTCGGGTGCGGGCAAGAACTCGGTGATGTGGTGCCCGCTGGTCGCGGCGGCTCCGGCGATCCGGGCCGGGGTGGTGCGTATGTCTGGCATCGACCCGAAGGGCATGGAACTGGCCTACGGACGGCGGATCTTCGCTCGATATGCGGTCGGCGGCAAGGACGCGGTCGAGGTCCTGGACGGCCTGGTGGAGGAGATGGAATCCCGCAAGCGCGCCTTCGCCGGTCGACTCCGGACCATCCCAGTGTCCACGGAGTATCCCTTGGAGCTATTGGAGTTCGACGAGATCGGCGCGCTGACCAAGTACACCGACCGCAAGACCCGTGAGGCGATTGTGGAGCGCGTCGCATTGCTGACCACTCAAGGCCGCGCGCTCGGGATCTCGGTCCGTGGCTACGTCCAGGAGCCCACAAAGGACACCGTCCCGGTGCGCGAGCTGTTCACCCGTCGTGTGTGCCTGCGCGTGACGTCCAAGACCCACGTCGGGATGGTGCTTGGCGACGGTGCGTACGAGCGCGGGGCCTGGGCGAATCGCATCGGCGACTCGGAGGCCGGTGTCGGCTACGTGTGGGGCGAAGGCATCCGCGAACCGCTGCGCATCCGCGCGGGCTGGGTCTCCGACAGCACGGTCAAGGCGCTGGAGGCATACGTGACCAACGGGGGTACCGCGGATCTGCGACACGGCGGTGAGGGGGTGGCCGCGTGAACCGGCTGATGATCTTCCTCGACGCCATCCGCGACCACCTCGACTCCCATCAGCTGCCGCCGGCCGAGTCGATCGACGTCAACGCCTGGTCCAGCCCGATCACCGTCCAACTCGACGTCGACGGCCTGTCTGAGGTCGCGCGGGCGCTGCTGGTGTGGACGCGGACGCTCGAGGACGTCTCGGCTCGGCTGTGGCGGCTGGTCGACGGCAGGTGGGTGCACCTATCGATCACCGGCCGGACGCCGTGCGGCATCCCGGTCCGGGTGTTCGGGGTGGTTCCGTTCGAGCCGAGCACGTTCCCGGACCTCCCGGCTGGGGCGAAGCAGGACATGCCGGTGTTCCTGCTGCGCGGCTGGTCCTCGCCGGGGGAGGTGGCGGCCTGATGAGCGAGACACGCATGGAGCGAATGCGGACCCCGCTCGCGGCCGACGTGATCCGGGCGACGGCGGAGAAGCACGGCGTCTGCGTCCGCCCGTTCACGATGGAGGTCGGCGACACCACCACCGGTGAACTCCGGTATGTCCCGGTGCCGTGTGGGTCCACGGTCGAGTCGGTGTGCCTGCCCTGCGCACGCAAAGCGAAGGCGCTGCGGCAGGCCCAGTGCCGAGAGGGCTGGCACCTGACCGAAGAACCCAGCCTCACCCCGGAACCGCCTTCGGAGGACCACAAAGAGCTGCTGACCTACCGGGCGGACCTGGTGGCGGCCTACCGAGAGGTGGTCGACCAGGACCAGGCGGAGGCCGAAGAGCTGCGGGAGGAGATCGCCGGGGTTGATGCGGAACTTCGGCAACTCGGGATGCGGGGCCGGCTGCCCGCTCTCGACGTTCCGACCAAGCGGGCGGTGAGGCGGTCGACCAAGCGGCGGCAGGACGCTCCGAACCTGCCTCGCCGGAAGGTCGCGAAGACCACGGTCGGGCGGGAGTACGCGGGGAAGTTCCGGCCGTCGATGTTCGTGACGCTGACCTGCGACACCTACGGCCCGGTTCGCGGTGATGGTGCCCCGGTCGAGCCGTCGCGGTATGACTACCGGCGGGCAGCTCGGGATGCCGTGCACTTCTCAGCGCTGGTGGATCGGTGGTGGCAGAACCTGCGCCGGGTTGTCGGCTGGGACGCGCAGTACTTCGCCACCGTCGAGCCCCAGCGTCGGGCCGCCCCGCACCTGCACGCGGCGATCCGGGGTTCGGTGCCGCACGATGTGATTCGCCAGGTCACTGAAGCCACCTATCACCAGGTGTGGTGGCCGGCGCATGACGAGATCGTCTACGCCGATCGTCTGCCGGTCTGGGACGGCCCGGAAGCGGGGTTTGTCGACCCGGAGACGCGTCAGCCGCTGCCCCGGTGGGACGACGCGGTGGAGGCCGTTGAGCACCCGTCGCATGTCGTCACGTTCGGGCGGCAAGTCCACTCGAAGGGCATCCTCGGCGGCACCGAAGAGGCCGGCCGTCACATCGGCTACCTGACCAAGTACCTCACGAAGTCCACCGGTGAGGTGGTCGAGGCGGATAGCGCGGCCCAGGCCGATCACCACGACCGGCTCCATGCCGAGTTGTCGGTCACGCCGTGCTCGCCGCGCTGCGCGGTCTGGCTGCTCTACGGCGTCCAACCCAAGGGCGTCACAGGCAAGACCACCCCGGGGCACTGCAAGGGCCGGGCTCACCGACGGACCACGCTCGGGCTGCCCGGCCGCCGCGTCCTGGTCTCGCGGAAGTGGTCGGGCAAGACGCTCGTCGACCACAAGGCGGACCGGCGAGCGTTCGTGCTGCAAGCGCTCGCGGCCGTCGGGATCGAGAAGCCGGCCGTCGACCGATCGCAACAGGTCTGGCGGAAGGTCGAGCCCGGCGACCCGCAGGTTCCTCCTCGGCCGCACCTGGTGATGCGTGCGATCGCGGAACGGATCACGTGGAAGGCCGAGTACGACCGGGCGCTACTGGCGGCGGAGAGGCCGCCAGAAACTTCGGCAACTGGACTCGCTGCATGACAAAGGGGGAAGCAATGGAAGCACGGGTGAAGGTCGTCAGCGTCGAGGGGCTGTGGACTCCGGATGATCTGGGCACGTTCCTCGGCATTCCCGTGAAAACGTTGCGGGACTGGCGTTTCAAGGGCTATGGCCCGCAGTGGCTGCGACTTGGAAAGCACGTTCGGTATGACCCGGAGACGGTGCGCCAGTGGATCGACACGCTGAACGGCTCGACAGAAGCCGCGTAGCGGTCAACAACCCACGACGAGGACCTACCCCATGCCTCATCCAAGAGGCATGGGGTAGGCGAGTTTTCCTGTCCACCAAGAGAAAGGTGAGTTCATGAAAGGCCACGTGCAAGACCGGTGGTGGCGACAGAAGAAGGACGCGGAAGGTAAGCCGGTCTTCAATGCCAAAGGTCACCCTGTCCGCGAGAAGACCGAACTGTTCGGCAAAGGCGACCGGTACAAGGTCCGCTACTACGACCCCGAGGGCAACGAACGGAGCAAGTCCTTTCCGGACAAGCAACTCACGAAGGCCAAGACCTTCCTGACCAAGATGCAACACGACGTGCTCGCCGGTGAGTACATCTCGGCCGAGTCCGGCGAAGAGAAGTTCCGCGACTACACGGCCCAGTGGCGGAAGGGCCAGTCCTCCGACGCGGGGACCCGGCAGACCGTGAGCAATCACCTCAAGACCGGGATCTTCCCGTTCCTCGGCGACAAGCCGCTCAAGGTGGCTGCGAAGACCGACACCATTCGTGACTGGCTCGACTGGTTGGAACGGCCGAAGAGCGAAGGCGGACGCGGCTTGATGGCGTCCACCCGGGCGGTGCTGTTCGACACCGTGTCCGCCATCCTCCAGGCGGCTTACGACGACAAGAAGATCCGGGCGAATCCGTGCCGCGCGAAGAGCGTCAAGCGGCCCAAGCCCGTCCAGCGGAAGGTCATCCCGTGGCCGGACAGCCGGGTCCGCGCGGTGCGGCTCGCCCTGCCCGCCGAGTACACCGTCACAGTGCCGCTCGGGGCCGGTCTCGGGCTACGACAGATGGAGATCTTCGGGTTCAGCCCGGACGATGTCGATCGCGACGAGATGATCGTCAACGTTCAGCGTCAGATCCGGTGGATCGGCACTCAGCCGGTGTTCTCACCGCCCAAGGGCGGCAAGACGCGGGTGGTGCCGCTCGGGCAAGGCGTGCTCGACGACATCGACGACTACATGGCCACCTTCGAGCCGGTGACGCTCACACTCCCCTGGCTTGAACCGGGTGGCCGGCCTGAGACCGTGCGCGTGTTGATCGGTCGGGTGACCAAGCGCAGCGTCTACGCCAAACAGCCGATCGGCAACGTGATCAAGGGCTCCAACTTCACCAAGGACATCTGGCGGCCGGCCTTCGCGGGCGCTGGGCTGGAGTACGTCGACCGCCGAGACGGGATGCACGGGATGCGGCACTTCTTCGCCTCCACGATGCTCGCCAACGGCGTGTCGATCAAGGAGGTCGCGGAGTACCTCGGCCACCACGACCCGGGATACACGCTCCGGATCTACACCCACCTCGTCCCGTCGAGCCACAAGCGGGCACGGGCGGCGACCAACCGGGTGTTCAAGCCCCGCCGCCCGCCGCAGACGGCCCGGGATTCCGAGACGGCCTGACGACGGCCTGGCGTGGCAAAACGCAACAAAAGAGCAGGTCAGAGGCGGATCGGCTTCTTGTTCATGAACTCCTCGATCCCCAGCGCCCCCAATTCCCGCCCGATCCCGGACCGCTTGATCCCCCCGAAAGGCAAATCCGCCTCAGACCCACCCGACTTGTTGAGATAAACCATCCCCGCCTCGATCCGCCGGGCCACCCGCGTAGCCTGCACCCGATCGGTCCCGAACACACTCGCCCCCAACCCGAACGGTGTGTCGTTCGCCAACGCGACCGCTTCGTCCTCCGTCTCGGCGCGGAAAACCAGCACCACCGGCCCGAAGATCTCCTCGTGGTACGCCGCCATCGCCGGGGTCACGTCCGTCAGCACCGTCGCCTCCAGGAACGCGCCGCCGCCCGGCACCCGGCGCCCGCCCGCGCGCAACGTCGCCCCTTCGCGGATCGCCGTCTCCACCTGCGCTGCCACCTCGTCCGCCGCCGCCACCGAGGCCAGTGGGGGCAAAGTCGTCGCCGGGTCGGCCGGGTCGCCCGGCACGTAGTACTCCGCCACCCTTTTGGCCAACCGGTCGACGAACTCGTCGTACAGCTCGCCCAGCACGATCATCCGCTTCGGCGCGTTGCACGACTGGCCGCAGTTGCGCATCCGGGCCGTCGCCGTCGCCTTGACCGTCTCGTCCAGGTCGTCGGTGTCCAGGACGATCAGCGGGTCCGACCCGCCGAGCTCCAGGACGCACTTCTTGAGGTTCCGCCCGGCCTCGGCCGCCACCGAAATGCCCGCCTGCTCGCTGCCCGTCAGCGACACCCCGACCAAACGCGGGTCCGCGAGCATCCACGGCACCTGCCGGCTCGACGCGAACACGTTCACGTACGCCTCCGCGGGCACGCCGGCGTCGTGCAGGACGCTCTCGATCGCCGCCGCCGAGCGAGGGCAGATCGACGCGTGCTTGAGGAGGATCGTGTTGCCCAGCACCAGGTTCGGCGCGACGAACCGGGCGACCTGGTAGCACGGGAAGTTCCACGGCATGACGCCCAGCAGCGCCCCGATCGGCTCCTTCGTCAGCACCGCCTCGCCGCCGCGGAGGGTGAGCGGCTCGTCGGCCAGCAGCTCGGGCCCGCGCTCGCCGTAGTACCGGAAGATGTCGACGACGACGCCGACCTCGCCGCGGCCTTCGTTGATCCGCTTCCCCATCTCGAGGGTCATGATCGCGGCCAGCTCGTCGGCGCGCTCGGCGAACAGCTCCGCCGCGCGCAGCACGATCGCCGCCCGTTCGGCCACCGGCCGGGCGCGCCAGGCCACGAAACCGCCGTGGACGCGGTCGATCGCCGCGCGGACCTCCGCGTCGGTCGCGTTCGGGATCTCCTCCACGAGTTCACCGGTGGCGGGGTTGGTGACTGAGTACATGGCGGCCTCCTCTGCCCACGGTAGCCTACTGCATACTGTATACACCATGGGATCAGTGATCGACACCCGCGCGGCGGTACCCCTGAGCGCGTGATCGACTATCGTTCCCCCATGACGCTGGAGATCACCGGCGGACCCGAATTCGCCGCGCTGGCAACGGAAAGACTGCGCTGGACCCGTCACTACGCGGGTGGCGACGTCACGTTCGGCTGCCCCACGCGCTCCGCCGACCGCACCCCGCGGGTCTGGAGCGCCCGCGGTCTCGGCCTGCCGGAGGACGAGCTCCCGGGGTTCGCCGCGCAGTTGCGCCGCGTCATGAAGCACGAGACGTACTGGATCGCCCGCGCCGCGTGCGCGGACCGCCGGGCGGGCGACGCCGCGCGCTGGTCTCCCGGCCGCTACGACGACGAGGACGGCTTCGTGTACTTCGCCGGCCCCTGCACGCATGGCGACCGGTGGCCGGGCTACCGGCCCGCGACGGAGTTGACGATCGCGCTGCCGCACATCCGGGGGTTGCGGATCCGGGTGGCCGCGTACCTGGCGTCAGCCCGGCCCCCGGAAACGACATGAATGAGTCATTCACGTCACCACACGACATGAATGAGTCATTCACGTCACCGGAGCCGAGCCGATGATCAGCCGAGCCGTCCGAGCGGGAGCCGTCGCCGCCGTCGTCAGCGGCCTCCCCTCCACCGCCCACGCCCTGCTGACCGGCCGGGACGTCCTGGCCGCGACCCGCGCGGCGGGCACCCTGCTCCCCGGCCGGCGCGACCGGCCCGGCATTGCCGCCGGGCTGGTCGCGCACGTGCTGGTTTCCACCTTCTGGACCGGGGTCCTCGCCGGTACCAGATGCCGAGGTGTGGCCCGCGGCGCGCTGGCCGGCCTGGCGATCGCGGTGCTGGACCTGTGCGTGGCCGGCCGGGCCTACCCGGCCGTGCGGGCGCTTCCCCACGCCCCGCAGGTCCTGGACCACCTCGTGTTCGGCGCCGTCGCCGGCGCGCTGCTCGACCGTCCACACGGGACGGATCAGCGCACGACCTCGACGACGTCACCCGGGTGCAGCGAGTTGTAGAACGTCACCGCGGCCGCGTGCGAGAGGTGCACGCACCCGTGGGACTTCACCTTCAGGCTGCCCTGGTGGAACGCCACGCCGGTGTTCGTGAAGAACACGGAGTACGGCATCGGCCCGTTGTACTGCTTGCTGTAATGGTCGATGTCCTTGTACTGCACGTGGAACTTCCCCACCGGCGTCGGGTACTTCGGCAGCCCGACGGTGATCGGGACGCCGCCGTAGGTGACGTTCCCGGCGCCGTCCGTCAGCCACGCCGTATTCGAACTGCGCTGGACGCAGGCCTTCGCTTCGGCGCTGCACGGCGTCGACGCCGCTTCGGCCGTTCCCGCGAACGCCACGGTCCCCGCCATCGCGGCGACCCCGCCCAGTAGTGCGATCATCCTCCGGTTCATCGTGTGCCTCCCGTTGTCGTTCGGCTACACGATGTAGAGTGCCCAGTTTTGCGATCTTCGAACCGGAGATCACCGAGCCGGTTGCGACAACCGCAGGAACTCGTTCTGCTCACGGTCGTAGCGCTGGGTCAGGCCGTTGCCGTATCGGTCCCACCAGTTCGCGGTGTGCCCGCCCTGGCGGGTGGTCGTGTCGCCGTAGATCTGGCGGTCGTACTCGATGCGCGCGTCGCGGAACTCCTGCTGGAACTGCTCCGGTGTCAGACCCTGCACGTGCTGTACGGCGGCGTCGCTGATCGTGCGCGAGCTGCGGACGATGTCGTCGCCCGCCATGTGGTTGAGGATCGCGCGGACGCCGCCCGCGCCGCGCATGTGCGCGCCGGACATGATCGCGGCCTGCGTGCCGGGGTCGGTGAAGTTCAGCGCGCCCGCGGTGCGCGCGTTCGCCGTCATCAGGTCCGAGACGACGGCGCGCTCCTCCGCGCTGCCGATGCCGTACTGCTCGCGCGCGGCGATGATCCGGTCGTAGCCGTTGTGCATGTTCTGCCGGAAGCCGTACGCCTCGGGCACGCCGCCCTGTTCGCCCGTCGCACCTTCGGAGCGCATGATCGAGTCGACGACGCGCGGGTCGAGCTGCTGCGGCGCCGCCGCGGCCGCCGCTCCCCCGCCGCCCTGCGCGGTTTGCGCCTGGCCGCCGCCGTAGGCCTGGGCGACGTCGGAGTCGGCCGCGTTGTAGGCGTTCGCGGCCGTCTGGACGTTCTGGTTGACGTTCGTGATCAGGCTCAGGAACTTCTGCAGCGCGCTGCCCAGCGTCGAATGCAGCGCCGAGTTCGCGGCGGCCACCCCGCTGCCGATGCCGGCGAACGACAACGCGTCCAGCACCAGGCCCTCCAGGTCGCGCGTGGCCGACAGGAAGGACGACCCCACTTCCTCGACCGCCTTGGCGACCGTCCCCATTTCCGTGGTTTCGGCGCGGTAGGCCCCGGCACTCATGGTCTGCTCCCTCCGGACACCGGCTGTGCGCGTAGAGCATTTCCCACCCGGGCCGGGCCGCCCCACGGCCGAATTACCCACTGCGGTACCGGCGGGAGTGCCCACCCCGGCGCTAAAGTCGGGAGATGGACAAGCCCCAAGACGATGCGAACGTCGTGGACGGTGAGCTCGTCGACGAGACACCGACCGCCGCGATCGCGATCCCCTCGCCGCCGCTGCCCGACCCGGACTACAGCGCGGGTGGCGTGCCGAGCTTCGACTTCGTCCGGGACAAGATCGAGAACCGGTACAACACCTCGCTCGGCTCGGTCGACGTGGCCGGGCTGGGCACCGAGAACACGGCCGAGACGCTCGACAAGAAGATCGCCGACCGCGACCAGGCGGCCAAGGACCGGCTCGAGGCGATCCGCCGGTCGATGCGCGGCGAATAATCAGCCGAAGATGGCGGCCGGATCGCCGGTGTACCAGGCGTTTTCGATCACCACCCGGCGCATGACCCAGCGGTCGCCGTCGCGGACGAGACGCACGTCGTAGCGGTTCTTCAGCAGCGCGTGCGTCCCGTGGTCGGCGCTGAGCAGGTGCTGGGCCTCGACCAGGGCCGTCAGCCGCGCGGTGTCGCCGTCGGCGGTGACACGCGGGTTCGTCACCTGGTGGGTCGTGTCGACGCGGCCCTCGAACAGGGCGAGGATCGTGTCGACGATCGCGTCGCGGCCCGTCATCAGCGGCGGCCGCGCGCCCCAGCGGGCGGCCGCGGGCCGGAAGTCCAGCTCGGCGTCGGCGGCGAACGACGACGCGAACAGCTCGCGGTCCTTGAGGTCTTGGCCGAGGCCGAAGCGGTAGAGGGCGTCGATGATCTCGGTGCGGTCGTGAAGGTCCATGCCGTCAGCCTCGCGGCGCCCACGCGGCCGATCAACGCGCTTCTGTGCCACGATCGTGAAGCGAAGGTTAACGATCCTGGGGACTTGATGGCGGAGACGCGTGAGATCGAGGCGTTCCTGACGCTGGCCGAAGAGCTGCACTTCGGCCGCACGGCGGAGCGGCTGCGGGTGTCGACCGCGCAGGTCAGCCAGACGATCCGGAAGCTGGAACGGCGGATCGGCGCGCCCCTGTTCACCCGGACCAGCCGCCGCGTGGAGCTGACGCCGGTCGGGCGGCAGCTCGCGGCCGATCTCGGGCCGGCGTGGGCGGCGGTCTCGTCGGCGCTGGCGCGGGCGGTCGAGGCCGGGCGCGGGGTCACCGGGACGCTGCGCGTCGCATTCGGCGACGCCGCGGGCGGGCAGCTGCTGGCCGGGGTCGCCGAGCTGTTCCGGCGGCGGGCGCCTGGCTGCGAGGTCGAGTTCCGCGAGGTGCGCCCGGCCGAGATCCTGCCGTGGCTGCGCGAGGGCGAGGTGGACGTGGTGCTGGCCGGCCTCCCGCTCGACGGCCCGGGCTTGGTCACCGGCCCGGTACTGGTGCGGGAGCGGCGCTTCCTGGCGATGGCGGTCGGCCACCCGTTCGCGCGGCTGGGCACGGTGCCTGTTTCGGACCTCGGACGGGTGACGGTGCTGCGCTGCGCGCTGCCGGACCCGTGGCTGGACGAGCACGCGCCCGACGCGGTGACGCGGCCCCGGGCGGGGCTGCAGGAGTTGCTCACGTTGGCCGGCGCCGGTGAGGGGGTGTTGCCGGTCGGCGCGCACCTTCGGCGGTACTACCCGCGGCCTGATGTGGCGTACGTCCCGTTGGATGACGCGCCCCTGCTGGAGTGGGGCTTGGTATGGCGCGAGGGTTCGGCGACGGCCCGGGTGCGGGCTTTCGCCGACGCGGCGGCCGAGCTGGTGCGCGAACCGGCCTGACGGGGGCCTAACGCCCCACGCAATCGACAGCCGGCGTCAGCCCCGCGACCACCACGCCGACCGACCGCGCCCCACAACCGCCGTCAGCCCGGCAGCCACCGCACCGCCACCGGCTGGCTGGCCGCGATCGCCGACAGCCGGTTCGGGAACACCCGGACGCGGTCCCCCAACCCCGTCAACCGCACCACCCGGTCGGCCACGCTCCCCGGCCGCACGATCAGGCAGCCGGCGATTCCGCGGTCCCGGCACGACTCCACCGCTTCGAGCAGACCCCTGGCTCCACGCGCCGAAAGAAACTCGAGCGTCGCGAGGTCCAGCACCAGCAAGTGCGGCGCCGGCAGTTCGCACAGGGCCGCTTCGATCAGCGTCGTCCACCGCAGCACGGTGTCGATGTCCAGCTCGCCGCGGATTTCGACGACCAGCACGCCGCTGGTCCGTTCCGTGACGGCTCCGTCGTGCTCGTGCATCGCGCGCGCCTCCCCGGGGCCGGTTCGGGGGCGGCCCCGGGCTCATCCTCCCACCGGCACTCGGCGGCGGCCGCGTGGTTCGCGAAGAAATCTTGTGCCGCAAGCGAACGGCCCAACCCGGCGCAGCCGTCCGGCTCAACGTCCACTGTGGACGCTCAACCGCGCCAGCCACTCCCGCAGCATCGTCAGCTCGGCCGCGGACAGCGGCGTCGGCCCGTCCAGCCGGGCGGCGAGCGTCGTCGCCGTGACCGCGGCATCCCCCGGCTCCGGCGCACCCTCGGCGAGGACGCCCGACAGCACGCTTTCGCGCACCCGCACGGAAAACTCCCGATCCGGGTACAGCTCCGGCCGGGTGACCATCGACAGCGCGACGCCCGCGTTGGCCGCCATCACCATCTGCGCGGCGAGCGGGGGCGGCACCTTCAGCCGCCCGGCCGCCGCGCAGCGCTCGAGGACCGCGAGCAGCAGCCCGTGCGCCTCGGCCGCCGCCCCCGGCGGGGTCGACAGACCCGCGTACAGCACGCGGTAGTGGTTGGGGTGGGCCAGCGCGAACGCGACGTGGTTGTCCCAGCCGTCGCGCAGGTCGCGCACCGGGTCGTCGGACGGCTTCGCGGCCCGCTTGCCGGCGAGGTAAGCCTCGAAGGCGTGGTCGACGACGGCGGCCAGCAGGCCCTCCTTGTCGCCGAACTGCCGGTACAGCGCCGGCGCGCCGACCCCCGCGGCCTCGCAGACCGCCCGCGTGGAGAACTCGCCCGAGCGCCCCAGCAGCTCGGCCGCCGCCTCCAGGATCCGCGTCCGCACGTCCACCGCGGCGACGCTACCAGCGGTTACCGTCGATATCAAGATGAGGGTAGCGACGATCCACAGCTCATGTTAGCGTCGATGTCGCCAAGTCGAGAACATCGATACCGAAGGACACGCCCATGCCGTTCGCCAACTTCAAGGTCCCCGCCGGCACCCTCACCGCCGAGCAGAAGGAGCTCATCGTCACCCGCACCACCGACCTCTACGCCGAGATCTACGGCGACCGCGCCCGCGCGAACACGATGGTGCTGGTCGAAGAGGTCACCGACGGCGGCTGGGGCATCGGCGGCGACGTGCTCACCCTCGCGAAGCTCCAGGCGGGATGACGTCAGGCTTCCGTAAGACTCCCGTGGAATCATCGGCTGACCACCGAAGTTGTACAGGTGGCAGCACCACACGAGGAGAAGGAGTGACGCCGTGACCACGTCAA
This sequence comes from Amycolatopsis sp. MEPSY49, assembly GCF_051337345.1. Lineage (NCBI taxonomy): Bacteria > Bacillati > Actinomycetota > Actinomycetes > Pseudonocardiales > Pseudonocardiaceae > Amycolatopsis > Amycolatopsis sp. MEPSY49. The sequence goes on from NZ_JBDLYJ010000018.1 coordinate 29,190, forward strand.
CCGAAAGGGCCGTCCTGGCCGGCGGCTGCTTCTGGGGCATGCAGGAGCTGTTCCGCCGTCAGCCCGGGGTGATCTCGACCCGGGTCGGTTACAGCGGCGGCGACGTCCCGAACGCCACCTACCGCAACCACGGCACGCACGCCGAGGCCATCGAGGTGGTCTACGACCCCGCGCAGACCACGTTCCGCGACCTGCTCGAGTTCTTCTTCCAGGTGCACGACCCGACGACGAAGAACCGCCAGGGCAACGACATCGGCCTGAGCTACCGGTCGGCGATCTTCTTCGAGAACGACGAGCAGAAGCGCGTCGCCGAGGACACCATCGCCGACGTCGACGCGTCCGGGCTGTGGCCGGGCAAGGTCGTCACCGAAGTCAGCCCCGTCGGCGACTTCTGGGAGGCCGAGCCCGAGCACCAGGACTACCTGCAGCGCATTCCGAACGGGTACACCTGCCACTTCGTGCGCCCGGGCTGGAAGCTCCCGAAGCGCGAGACGACCGCCTGACACAGTCGTACCAAGAAGGCCCCTTCGCCGATCCCCGGCGAAGGGGCCTTCGCCGTTCGGACGCGGGGAAGATCACCCGAACGGCGGTGATCCGCTTCCAGTCCTGAGTGGACAGTCAACACCCAGTATCCCAATGGCGGGAAATGTCCTTTTTGGGAAGTATTGCGGTCGATAGATAAGTCCGTACGTTAGTCGCTTGTTCACGAGGCTCCGGCACCGGATTCTGATTTCCGTTCCACAGCACCACCTCTCGTCCCCTTGATCCGGCCCGGCCTCGACCCCGGGCCTGGTTCACCCTGCCCGGAGGGAATTCCTCGATGGATCTGAGACGTCCTGTCGTCTTGGCAGCAACCGGCGTACTCGTCGGCGCGCTGTGCATCACCGGCACCGCACAGGCCCAACCCACCCCGAACGCCACCCCGGACGCGGCCCCGAGCGCCGTGGCCCAGGCCGCGACCGCGGCCGCCGGCCTGGTGGCGAGCAGGCCCGCCGCGCTGCACGCCAGCGCGGACGACGTTTTCCTGGCCCAGAAAGCGATTTCCTCGACCAACGGGCTGCAGTACATCCCGTACGAGCGCAGCTACAAGGGCCTGCCGGTCGTCGGCGGCGACTTCGTGGTCGCGACGAACTCGACGGGCCAGGTGCTCGGCACCTCCGTCGCGCAGGACCAGACCATCAACGTCGCCACCACGGGCGCGAAGGTGACGAAGGCCGCGGCCGAGGCGACCGCGCGGCAGCAGCTGTCCGCCGTGGACAGCGTGAGCCCCGCCCAGCAGGTCGTCTACGCGCTGGGCACGCCGACGCTGGCGTGGAAGAGCACCGTCGTCGGCCGCGACGCCGAGGGCCCGAGCCGGCTCGACGTCATCGTCGACGCCGCCACCGGCAAGGTGCTCAAGACCCAAGAGCACGTCATGAACGGCGACGGCACCAGCGCGTACAACCGCCCGAACCCGGTGCACCTCGACACCACGCAGTCCGGCAGCACGTACTCGATGAAGGACCCGAACCACCCCACCGAGTCCTGCCAGGACGCGGCCAGCAACACGACCTTCAGCGGTCCGGACGACGCGTGGGGCAACGGGAACGCGACCAGCCGCGAAACGGGCTGCGTCGACGCCCTGTTCGCCCTCCAGACCGAGAACAAGATGCTCTCGCAGTGGCTGGGCCGCAACAGCTTCGACGGCAACGGCGGCGGCTGGCCGGTCCGGGTCGGCCTGAACGACCAGAACGCCTACTACGACGGCACCCAGGTCCAGATCGGCAAGAACACCAACGGCCAGTGGATCAGCTCGATCGACGTCGTGGCGCACGAGCACGGCCACGGCATCGACGACCACACCCCGGGCGGCATCTCCGGGGCCGGCACGCAGGAGTTCGTCGCCGACGTCTTCGGCGCCTCGACCGAGTGGTTCGCCAACGAGCCCTCGGGCGGCGACGTGCCGGACTTCCTCGTCGGCGAGACGGTCAACCTCGTCGGCTCCGGCCCGATCCGCAACATGTACAACCCGTCGGCGCTGGGCGACAAGAACTGCTACGACAGCTCCGTCCCCAACGGTGAGGTGCACGCGGCCGCCGGCCCCGGCAACCACTGGTTCTACCTGCTGGCCGAAGGCACCAACCCGACCAACGGCCAGCCGACCAGCACCACGTGCAACAACACCTCGATCACCGGCATCGGGGTCCAGAACGCGGTGAAGATCTTCTACAACGCGATGCTGCTCAAGACCTCCAGCAGCTCGTACCTGAAGTACCGCACCTGGACGCTGACCGCGGCGAAGAACCTGTTCCCGGGCAGCTGCACCGAGTTCAACACCGTCAAGGCGGCGTGGGACGCGATCTCCGTCCCGGCGCAGTCGGCCGACCCGACCTGCTCGGCGACCGGCACCGTCACCGTGTCCAACCCGGGCAACCAGTCCACCGTGACCGGCGCTTCGGTCAGCCTCCCGCTTTCGGCGAGCGGCGGCACCGCGCCGTACACCTGGTCGGCCACCGGCCTCCCGGCCGGCCTGTCGATCAACTCCTCCACCGGCACGATCTCGGGCACCGCGACCACCGCGGGCACCTCGAACGTCACCGTGACGGCGAAGGACGCGGCGGCCAAGACCGGCACGGCGTCGTTCACCTGGACCGTCGGCACCACCGGCGGCTGCTCCGGCCAGAAGATCGTCAACGGCGGCTTCGAGTCGGGCAGCGGCAGCTGGACCGGCACCACCGGCTCCATCGGCCAGTGGGGTTCGCAGGGTGAGGCCGCGCACGGCGGCACCTACTCGTCCTGGCTCGACGGGTACGGCTCGACGCACACCGAGTCGATCGCCCAGTCGGTGAGCATCCCGGCCGGCTGCCACGCCAGCCTGACGTTCTACCTGCACATCGACACCGCGGAAACGACCAGCAGCACCGCCTACGACAAGCTGACCGTCACCAACGGCAGCGCGACGCTGGGCAGCTACTCCAACCTGAACAAGGCCTCCGGGTACGCCCTCAAGACGATCGACGTCTCGTCGGCCGCCGGCGGCACCCTGGCGCTGAAGTTCACCGGCACCGAGGACAGCTCGCTGCAGACCTCGTTCGTCATCGACGACGTGGCTGTCACCCTGAGCTGAAACTGAATCACTGAAACGGGGAGACCGGTGATCCGGTCTCCCCGTTTCGCGTTTTCCGGAGCAGAATCGCCGCATGGATGCCGATACGCTGCGCGCGACCCAGGCCCCGCTGAAGGACAAGTACCGCGAGCAGCCGGAGAGCGCGCTCGTCACCCTGCACGCCGACGCCGAGCTCGACGCCCTCGGGATCTCCTGCAAGGTGGAGACCGGCCGAGCGGTTGTGGAAGCCGGCCTGCACCCCGCGACCGGCGGCGACGGCAGCCTCGCCTGTTCGGGCGACATGCTGCTGGAAGCGCTCGCCGCCTGCGCCGGGGTGACGCTGCGGGCGGTCGCGACGTCGCTGGGTCTCGACGTGCGCGGCGGCCGCGTGCGCGCCGAAGGGGACCTCGACTTCCGCGGCACCCTCGCCGTCGCGAAGGACGCCCCAGTGGGCTTCCGCGCGATCCGGCTGTCGTTCGCGTTGGACACCGACGCCTCCGATGAGCAGCTCGCCACGCTGAAGAAGCTGACCGAGCGCTACTGCGTCGTCTTCCAGACGCTGCGGACGCCGCCGGAGTTCGCCGTCACGCTTTCGGCGAACTGAGCCGGCTCAGGGAGAAACCCGGAGGACAAACCGGACGCACTGGCCTAGCTTGGCGGGGTCACCGAGAGGGGAAACCGCCATGCCGGAACCGGACAGCGCCGTCCAGGTGCGCGGGCTCGTCAAAACCTACGGGTCGACCCGCGCGCTCGACGGCGTCGACCTCGACATCCCGGCCGGGCGCGTGCTCGGCCTGCTCGGCCCGAACGGCGCCGGGAAGACCACCACGGTCCGCATCCTGACGACGCTGCTGCGGCCGGACTCGGGGTCGGCGCACGTCGCCGGGTTCGACGTCCTGGCCCAGCCTGACGAGGTGCGGCAGCGAATCGGGCTGTCCGGGCAGTACGCGGCCGTCGACGAGAACCTCACCGGGTTCGAGAACCTCTACATGGTCGGGCGGCTCTACGGCCGCCGGAAATCGGCGGCTCGCTCGCGCGCCCGGGAGCTGCTCGCGCGCTTCGCGCTCGAAGAGGCCGCCGACCGGCCGGCGAAGGGCTACTCGGGCGGCATGCGGCGGCGCCTCGACCTGGCCGGCGCGCTGGTCGCCGAGCCGACCGTCGTCGTCCTCGACGAGCCGACCACCGGCCTCGACCCGGGTGGGCGGCTCGACACGTGGGGCGTCATCAAGGAACTGGTCGCCGACGGCACGACCGTGCTGCTGACCACCCAGTACCTCGAAGAGGCCGACCAGCTGGCCGACTCGATCGTGGTGATCGACCACGGCCGGGTGATCGCGCGCGGCACGGCCGACGAGCTGAAGGCCCAGATCGGCGGCGAGCGGCTGGAGCTGGTCGTCGCCTCGCCCGCGGACCTGCCGGCGACGCTGGCGGTGCTGCGCGAAGTGGGGACGGGCGAGCCGTCCGGCGACGACCACACGCGGCGCGCGGAGATCCTCGTCGACACCGGCCCGAAGGCGCTCATCGAAGCCCTGCGCCGGCTCGACGGCCAGGGCATCGCCGTCCAGGACGTCGCCCTGCACCGGCCGACCCTCGACGACGTCTTCCTGTCCCTGACCGGCCACGGCGCAGAGGAGGCCGCGAAGTGAACGCGCTCGCGAAGGGCATCTCCGACGGCGGCATCATCACGTGGCGCAACCTGATGAACGTCCGCCGCAACCCGGACTGGCTGATGGCGGCGACGCTGCAGCCGATCATGTTCGTGCTGCTGTTCGCGTACGTCTTCGGCAACGCGATCGGCGGCGAAGCGGGCGGCGCGGCCTACCGCGAGTTCCTCATCGCGGGGATCTTCGCCCAGACGGTGGCGTTCAACTCGGCGTTCACGGTCATCGGCTTCGCCAACGACCTGCAGAAGGGCATCATCGACCGGTTCCGCTCGCTGCCGATGTCCCGCATCGCGGTGGTCCTCGGCCGGACGACGTCCGACCTGGTCGTCAGCGTGGTGGCGCTGGTCGTGATGTCGGCGTGCGGGCTGATCGTGGGCTGGCGCATCCGCGGGAGCTTCTGGGACGCGCTGCTGGGCTACCTGGTGATGCTGATGTTCGCGTGGGCGCTGTCCTGGGTGGGCGCGCTGATCGGCCTCGCGGCGCGCAGTGTCGAGGTGGCGCAGAGCCTCGGGCTGATCTGGATGTTCCCGCTGAGCTTCATCTCGTCGGCGTTCGTACCGACCCAGACGCTGCCGGGGTTCCTGAAGGCGATCGCGGACTGGAACCCGTTCACGGCGGTCATCAACGCGACCCGGGACCTGTTCGGCAACCGCTTCGGCCCGGCGCAGACCGGGTGGCCGGCGGAAAACGCGGCGCTGTACGCGATCCTGTGCTGCGTGGCGATCATCGCGGTGTTCGCTCCCCTGGCGACGGCCAAGTACCGCCGGGTGGCGAGCAAGTAGCACCGTCCGAAGAGGACTGACCTCGGTCAGTCCTCTTCGGACAGCTCCACGATCGGGATGACCCGCTTGGCCTGCCGCGCCTTGGCCTGGTGATCGGCCAGGAACGGATAATGCTTCTCCAGCTCGATCCACGTCCGCACGTAGTCGGCCCCCAGCAGCGGCAGCGCCTCCGCCTCGAACTCGCGGCCGTCGACCTCCACCTTCACCCGCGAGTCCTCCGCGAGGTTCAGGTACCAGTCCGGGTGCCGGGGCGCGCCGATGTTCGACGCCACCACCAGCAGCCGGTCGCCGTCGCGGTGGTACATCATCGGGACCGTGCGCGGCTCGCCCGACCGGCGGCCCGTCGTCGTGAGCAGCACCAGCCGCTCGCGGTGCATGCCCTCGACCTCGCCGCCCGCCCGGAACTGCTCGATCACGCGGCGGTTGGTCTCCCGCACGTCCACGACGGTCACTGGTCGTAGTAGCGGGTCGGCGGGGGCTGCTGCTGCGGGTACTGCCGGGTCGGCGGCGGCGCCGCGTTCTGCTGGCTCGTGCGGCGCCGGTGCAGCGTCCGGGCGCTGGCCGCCATGCTGTTCACGACCGCGGCGATGACGAGCCCGATGACGAGGTTGATCGCGGCCGTGGCGATCTTCGCGCTCGGCGCGACCGTCAGCGTCAGCGGCAGGACCACCGCGATCAGCGTCACCAGCACCATGATCCAGCCGAAGAACTGGGACGGCGCCGGCGTGGCGACGCTCAGCAGGTGCATCAGCCCGGTGGCGAGCAGGGCCACCGCGGCGGCGACCAGCGCGTACGTCGTGGTGCTCGCGTTGCCCCAGACGCCCTCGCCTTTTGGGGCCAGCACTTCGACCTCGAACACGCCGCGCGCGATCAGCAACCCGACCACCGCGAGCAGGGCCGCGATCACCGCCGTCGCCACCCCGCCCGCCCACAGCCGGCGCGCGTCGATCCCCGGGCGGACGTCCTGGGGCTGGTTCCCGTAGTAGTCGGACATCAGAGCCTTCCTGGGTCGGCTGCCTCTCGCCCCCGATTGTCCCCTCTTTCGGCCGCGTCCGCGATTTGCGCTGGAGCGCACTCCAGCTCGTAGCGTCGGGGCATGACCACCGCACAGCACAAGATCGGTTCCGGTTTCGGCGCCACCACCACGGCCGCCGAAGCCGTCGCAGGCGCCGACCTCACGGGCAAGCTCGCCGTCGTCACCGGCGGGTACTCCGGGATCGGCCTCGAGACCACCCGCGCGCTGACCGGCGCCGGCGCCCACGTCGTCGTCCCGGCCCGCCGCCGCGAGACCGCCGAAGAGGCCCTCGCCGGCCTCGAGAACGTCGAGGTCGACGAGCTGGACCTGGGCGACCTCGAGAGCGTCCGCGCCTTCGCCGAGCGCTTCCTCGCGACCGGACGGCGGATCGACCTGCTCATCGCCAACGCGGGCGTGATGGCCTGCCCGGAGACCCGCGTCGGCCCCGGGTGGGAAGCCCAGTTCGCCACCAACCACCTCGGGCACTTCGCCCTGGTCAACCGCCTGTGGCCGGCCGTCGCCGACGGCGCCCGCGTCGTCTCGCTGTCCTCGCGCGGCCACCACTACTCGCCGATCCGCTGGGACGACGTCCAGTTCGAGCGCGGCTACGACAAGTGGGCCGCCTACGGGCAGGCCAAGACGGCCAACGTGCTCTTCGCCGTCCGGCTGGACGAGCTGGGCGCGGAGCAGGGCGTCCACGCGTTCGCGCTGCACCCCGGCGGCATCATGACGCCGCTGCAGCGGCACCTGTCCCGGGAGGAGCACATCGCCCGCGGCTGGATCGACGAGGCCGGCAACTACCTGGTGAAGTTCAAGACGCCGGAGCAGGGCGCGGCGACGACGGTCTGGGCCGCGACGTCACCGCAGCTGACCGGGCTGGGTGGGCTGTACCTCGAGGACTGCGACGTCGCCGAGCTCGCCCCCGACGACGCCGAAGGCCTGGCCGAGTCGGGTGTCCGCCGGTACGCCGTGGACCGCGACGAGGCCCGTCGCCTGTGGACGCTGTCGGCGGAGCTTACCGGGGTGGACGCTTTCGCGTGATCTTCTGACGTTTGCCCGGCACGGGTTCGGGGTACATCGCGGCCGTGGCCGACGAAGCCGGCAGAACGGGGAACGCGCCGATGGGCGACGCGGACGACGTCACGTGTTCGCGCTTCGCGCTCGGCGAGTTCACCGCCGCCCCGCGTTCCCTCGACGACGACGACCGTCCGCCCGGCTTGCTGGCCGGGCGGTACGAGGTCGGCAGGCTGGTCGGCAGCGGCGGGACGGCGCGGGTGTACCGCGCCTACGACCTCCGCCTGGAGCGCGAGGTCGCGGTCAAGATCTACGACCGGGACGCCGTCGCGCTGGACCAGCGCCGGCGGCTGCGCGAGATGAGCATCCAGGGCAGCATCACCCACCCGGGCGTGGTGGCGCTGCTCGACAGCGGCACCGAAAACGGCCGGACGTACCTGGTGATGCAGCTCGTCGAGGGCGAGAACCTGGCGGAGCGGCTGCTGGGCGGCCCGATGCCGGTGGCGGAGGTGATCGCGCTGGCCGACGGGCTGGTGGAGGCGCTGGCCCACGTGCACGCGCGGCGCGTCGTCCACCGGGACCTCAAGCCCGCCAACGTCTTCCTGTCCGCGGACGGCCCGTTGATCGGTGACTTCGGCATCGCGCACGCCCTCGACACCACGCACATCACGGGCACGGGCGTGGTCCCCGGCACGGCGGCGTACCTGGCGCCGGAGCAGGTCGGCGGCGAGCGGGCGGGGCCGCCGGCGGACGTGTACGCGCTGGGATTGATCCTGCTGGAATGCGTGACGGGCCGGCGCGAGTACTCGGGCACGATGATCGAGGCGGCGATGGCGCGGCTGACCCGGCCCCCGCGGATCCCGGAGGGGCTGCCGCCGTCGCTGGCGCACACGTTGCGCCGGATGACCCGCCGCGAACCGGCCGACCGCCCGACGGCGGCGGAGGTCCGGGAGCTGCTGCACGCCCCGGTACCGACGCGGCCGTGGCCCGCGGGCCGGCTGGGCGAGGCGTTGCGCCGCCACCGCGCGACACCGGTCGGAGGCAAGGGAGAACGCCTCGCCGCGGCGAGCGGTGCCGGCCACGCCGGTGCCATCGTCGCCGAGGAAGCCGGCTCCGGCGGGCACAGCTCGCGCGGTTTCACGGCAAGCGGCTCCGACCACCGCCGCGCTCCCCGCAACGGCTCGCGCGGTTCCGGCCGGGCGCTCGCCCCCACGGCAAGCGGCGCCGGCACGCCGAGCCACCACAGCCCCTTCACTCCCACTCTGCGCGATGCCGGCGAGCCCGGCCCACGGAAAATCCTCGCCGCCATTGGCATTTCGCCGACAAGCGAACCCGCGAACCGCCGCCGGTTCACCGCGGCCGCCGGGTTGACCGCCGCGGCCGTCGTCGCCGTTTCCGCTTTCGTTCTCTCCTCCCCGGACTCCGGCACCACCACCCCCGCCCAGCCGCCGGTGCCCAGCTCGCCCGCCCCCACTCCTTCCTCCTCCGTGCCCCTCGCCGCCTCCGGGACCCCCGTCCCGGGACCCCGTGCCCCCGAGTCCGCCGAGCTGGAACCCGCCGCCGTGACCCACGACGACAAGCCGAAACCCCCGAAACCCGCCGGCCCGCCGCCGCACACCCGGATCCACGGCAAGGGCAAGGGCAAGGGCCCCGGGACCTCCGGCCGGGCGTGATCCGGGCCCAACGGCCCTGGTGCCGGAAAGCGGCCCGGCATAGCGCGGAATCGTTTTTCCGAATTCGGACTCGAACCAATAACGAGCCGTAACCGGAACCGGCCGCACCACGACACACACCACGTGTCCGCCCGGCTGCGTTCCGGCTCCGGCACTGCCCGGGAATCCCCGTCCCGGCCGTTTCCCCGACTCCACGGAGGTCTTGATGAGCGTCCACGCTGCCCTCGCGCGGCCGGTTTCCGGAACACCCCGCGGGCGGCACGCCAAGCCGCTGCCCGCGTGGCCGCGCGTCGTCGCCAGGACGCTCTTCCTCGCGTTCGGCCTGATCTCCGCCGGTGTGGTCGTTGTCGCCGGCCGGCCGCCCGTGCTGCTCGTCGTCCCCGCCGCTGTCCTCCTGCTGCTCGTCGCGAGCGTCGCGAAACTGCGGACCGCCGCCCGGAAGATCGATACGATCTTCGCCGAAGAACTGCCGCGGGAAACGAATCCCGAAACCGGCTGCGGCATCGAGATCTCCTGACTTTCCCGCGCCACAAAACTGATCCTCGGCAAAGGGATGACAGCCCTGGTGACCTCGCCCGGCCCCGGCGTACAACGGGTCGGGCACAGCGCCACCGACTTTGGGGAGTCATCATGGCCGATCCCGCAACCCCCGCGTCGCCGGTCGAGCTCGACCGGGTCCGCACCGAACTGGCCGCACAGGGCCATCCCTGGGTCATGGGCGAGAACTCCATGACCATTCTCGAAGAAGACCAGCGCCGGCACCGCCTGGGTGTGCCGCTGCCGCCGGAAAGCGACCGGCGCGAGCTGGAATCGCAGGCGAAGTCGCTCGCCGCCGGGGAAGCCGGCCGCGCCACGGCCGGGTCCGGTGCCGGCGCGCCCGCGCAGTTCGACAGCCGCGCCGCCGGTGGCGCGAACTACGTGACGCCGGTGAAGGACCAGGGCGACTGCGGCTCGTGCGTCTCCTTCGGCACGGTGGCCGCGATGGAGATCGTCGCCGCGTTCACCCGCGGCCAGCCGGGCCTCAAGCTCGACCTGTCCGAGGCGCACCTGTTCTACACCCACGGCGCGAACGACGGTGCGACCTGCGACACCGGCTGGATGCCCGACCGGGCGCTGAAGGCCTGCCACGACGTCGGAATCACCTACGAGGACTATTTCCCGTACAGCCCGCGCAACCGGTCCGGCGCCAAGCTGAACGCCGACTGGCCGAACCGGCTCGCGACCACGCCGTCGTACGCCGCGCTGACCGGCAACCCGGCCGCCATGAAGGAAAAGCTCGCCGCGTGCGGCGCGCTGATCGCGTGCTTCCTCGTGTACCAGGACTTCTTCTCCTACCGGACGGGCGTGTACCGCCACGTCACGGGCGCGCTGGCCGGCGGCCACTGCGTCACGCTCGTGGGCTACGACGACGCCCAGGGCTGCTGGATCGCGAAGAACAGCTGGAGCACCGGCTGGGGCGACGGCGGGTTCTTCCGGATCGCCTACGGCGAGTGCGGCATCGAGACCTGGCAGGTGGAGCAGGTCGGCGCGGTGAACCTGCGTTCGTGGACCGGCTCGACGTCGGTGCTGGGCCTGTGGAGCAACGACCAGGACCGCAACACCTGGGCGTACCTCAAGGACCTGGGCTGGCTGCACCTCGCGGCCGACGACGAAGTGGTCAACAAGGCGATGCTCACCGAGCTCGTCGTCGCGAAGCAGGGTGGCCGTCCGGTCAACGCGTTCAACAACAACGGCACGATCATCGAGACCTACGTCTTCTAGGAGCCGCGAGATGGCCGCATCGACCAGCCCGTCCGCCGCGCCCGCGGCGGTGGCACCCGGCGCCAGCCCGGACAACGCGCCCCAGCCCCTCACCCCCGACCAGCTGACCGCCGCCGCGACGGCCGTGACCGCGGAGCCGAGCGTGGCCCCGGTGCTCAGCCCGCCGGGCGCACCGCGGACGGCCGCCCCGGCCGCGACCGCCACGGCCTGGCAGTCGAACAAGAAGGTGCTGGCGCTCTGGACCAACAACTCCGACCGCAACGGCTACGCCTACGTCGACGGCGTCGGCTGGAAGCGCCTCGCGACGACCAGCGACAGCGTCCACGAGGCGCTGCTGGCCCTCGCCTCGTCGGGGCGGCTGGCCGGCTCGATCACCTACCCCGAGGCCGCCGACGGGCTGGTCCACGAGATCTACCTCTGGTGAAGGTGCTCACGCTCGAAGCCGACGGCGCGGCGGCCGACGTCGCGCCCGGCGAGCGGCTGGAGCTGCGGCTGCCGGAGAACGCGGGCACCGGCTACCAGTGGGTGCTGGACGGCCCGGAGCCGCCGCTGCGGGTGGTCGAGGAGACTCGCCACCCGGCGACGGGCCGGGCCGGCGCCACCGGCGAGCACCGGTTCGTCCTGCACGCGGACGCCCCGGGCGAGACGACGCTGGTGGCGCGGCACGCCCGCCCGTGGGCGCCGGAGAACGAGCTGCGCCAGTTCCGCCTCACGGTGCGAGTCCGCGGCTCGTGAGTGCTGATTCGGGTTCTGACCCGAATCACCACACACGACCGGGCCGGCTCGTCAGCCCGCGTCCTGCCAGGGTTCGAAGCTGCGCAACAGCAGCCTGACCTGCGCCGGGTCCCTGATCTCGGCCTCGACGCCCCGCGGCATCGCGATGATCAGGTGCGTGTCCCGCGCCGCGCAGCCGGCCGCCGTCGCGGCCAGCACCGCCGCTCCGCCGCCGTCGACCGCCGTGGCCATCGTCAGGTCCACGACGAGCCGGCGGGCCCCGGCGGCGAAGGCGGCTTCGACCGCGCGGTGGTAGCTGGGGGCCAGGCCGCCGTCGAAGAGCCCCTCGACGGACAGGATGACCTCGTCTTCGAGGAGAACGCTGCGAAGTGTCATCCTGGCCTCCTGCCGACCGGGTTTTTCCCACCGGTCCGGGTTCTTCGTAAAAGGTTACGTCAGACCCCGGTGCGGGTGCAGGCTGAGAGCGGCACGCTTCCCTGTCGATCAACGGAAAACCGGCTTCCGGGCGGCGCTCACCGCCGAAGATTTCCTCTCCCCATTCAAAGGTATAGCCGACCCCCGGGCTTGTGGCAAGACCCGGGGTCGGGTTCACAATCCGGGTTCACCATTTTCTGCCGAGGGGATTCCTTCATGCGTGTGCTGCTGTCCACGATCGGCTCGCGGGGCGAGGTGCAGCCGGTGCTGGCGCTGGCCTCGGAGCTGAGAGCGCTGGGACAGGACGTCCGCCTGTGCGTGCCGCCCGACTTCCGGGAGTGGCTCGACGAGCTGGGCTTCGACGTCGTGCCGATCGGCCCCGAACTGCGCTCGACCGCGTCGGCGCACCGCGGCAAGCCGACGCCCGAACAGATCCGGAAGTCCACTGAGGACACCGTCACGACCCAGTTCGAGACGATCTCCGTGGCCGCCGAGGGCTGTGACGTCCTCGTCGCCGGCGGGGCCCTGCAGTTCGCGACGCGCTCGATCGCGCAGCGGCTGGGCGCCGCCTACGTCTACGCGAGTTTCTGCCCGATCACTTTGCCGTCCGACCTGCACGCGCCGCCGCCGATGCCGTGGCGGACGCCCGGGGAAAAGGAAAACCGCGCTCTGTGGGCAGAAGACGCGCGGCGTTGGAACAGCTTTTTCGGCGGCAAAGTCAACGAATACCGGGCAGCCGCCGGACAGGCACCGGTCGACGACCTGCCGGGCCACGTGTTCGGCGACCGGCCGTGGCTCGCCGCCGACGCCGCGCTGGCGCCTTGGCCCGAGCCGGGCGACCCGCGGATCGTCCAGACGGGCGCCTGGATCTGGCCGGACGAGCGTCCGCTGCCGGACGACCTGCGGGAGTTCCTCGACGCGGGCGAGCCGCCGGTGTACTTCGGGTTCGGCAGCATGCGCGCGCCCGGTGAGGTGGCCGAGGCCGCGCTCGCCGCGGCTCGGGCGCACGGCCGCCGGGCGGTCGTCGCCCGCGGGTGGGCGGACCTCGTCGCCGCCGACGCCCCGGACTGCCTCGGCATCGGCGAGGTCAACCAGCAAGCGTTGTTCAAGCGTGTGGCCGCGGTCGTCCACCACGGCGGCGCGGGCACGACGACGACGGCCGCCCGCGCCGGCGCGCCCCAGGTCGTGGTGCCGCAGATGTACGACCAGCACTACTTCGCGGGCCGGGTCCGCTCGCTCGCTCTCGGCGCGGCGACCGATCCGGGCGTGCCGACGGCTTCATCGCTGACATCGGCGCTCGCGGTGGCGTTGCGGCCCGAAGTGGCTTCGCGGGCGCAGGCGTTCTCGGGCCGGGTGCGCGGGGACGGCGCGAGCGTCGCGGCCCGCCACCTGCTGACGACGGTGCCGCTCGCGTCCGCCTGAGTGTCGGTTTCCCGGGGTGCCGTTCGTCGGTGTGGCGACCAGCACCCCGGGAAAGGACCTTCCTCATGACCGTGATCATCGCCGGGCCGGTGTACGTCGAGCCGGCCGACCGCGACCGGTTCGTCGCCGGCCACCGGATCGTCGTCGAAGAGGCGCGCCGGCACCCGGGCTGCCTCGACGTGTCGATCTCGCCCGACCCGGTGGAGCCGGGCCGGGTGAACATCTTCGAGTACTGGGAGTCGGCGGAGGTGCTCGACGCCTGGCGGGCGAAGGCGCCACGGCCGACCGCGCGGTTGCCGTTCGAGGACGGCGGGGTCCACAAGCACGTCGTCGCCCGGACGAGCGGCCCCTTCGACTAGCTCAGCGCGTAGAAGTCCTCGAGCACGGCACGGGCCTCGTCGGTGTCGGGAACCGCGGCCTCCCCTCGGATTTCCGCGGAGTCGGCGGCGATGTCGAAGCCGAAGAAGGGACAACACGCCTTCTCGCGCGCGGCGAGGTCGCGGACCCGGTCCTCGACGCCCGGCTCCGCGCGGAACCGGAACCGGATGCCGATGGCGGTCCGCTCCCGCGAATTCCGTCACGACGTGGCCGTCGGGGACGGAAATCCAGCGGTCGTCGGCGCGGAGGTGGATAGCGACCGCGCACGTCTTCCGATGCTAGGAAAGATGGTCAGCGCAAGTCCAGCCACAGGATGCGCAGGCCGACGTCGCCGTGGTCGGGGTGGCGGAACGCGCCCGGCGCCGTGCCGAGCGTGACGAAGCCGAGGCTCTCGTACAGCCGGATCGCCGCGGTGTTCACCTCGACGACCGCGTTGAACTGGATGGCCGCGAACCCGCTCCGCCGCGCCCAGGCGACCAGGTCCGTGACGAGCGCGCGGCCGACCCCGGTGCCGCGCGCCTCCTTCGCGACCATCAAGCTGCCGGACGCGACGTGGCTGCCGGGCCCCGGCCGGTTGGCGTACATGTTCGCGGTGCCCGTCACCCGCTCCCCGTCGACGGCGACCACCACCCGGGCCGGCGGTTCCCGCAGCCAGAGCCGCCGGGCCTCGGGTTCGGTCATCGCGGGGTCGTAGGGGAACGTCCGCCGCTCGGTGACGACGTCGTGGACGATCGGCCAGATCCGCGGCCAGTCGCCGGCGCGGGCCTCGCGGATCACGCGCGGACCGCGGCGCAGAGTTCCGGGACCACCGTCTCGATGTCGTCGCGCAGCACGAACGCGGCGTCCTCGTCGTACGGCGTGGGCTGGTGGTTGACGATGACGAGCGTCGCCCCGGATTGCACCGCGATCGTGCACAGCGACGCGGCCGGCTCCACCTGCAGCGAGCTCCCGACGGCCAGGAAGACCTCACTCGCCGCGGCGACGTTCCGCGCGCGCCCGAGGACTTCGCCGTCCAGCCTCTGTCCGAAGAGGACGACGTCGAGCTGCAGGATGCTGCCGCACCGCGGGCAATGCGGGTCGTCGTCGCCGCGCTCCAGCACTTCGGTGGTCGGGAACCGGGCCGCGCAGCCGATGCAGCGCGTGGTGTGCATGCTGCCGTGCAGTTCGAGGACCTTCCGCGCGGCGAGGCCGGCCTTCTGGTGCAGGCCATCGACGTTCTGGGTGAGCACACGCACACCAGTACCGTCGCCGTCCAGGTCGGCCAGGGCGCGGTGGGCGGCGTTCGGCTCGGCGCGCCAGGCCGCGTGCCCGCGGTAGCTGCGCCAGAATTCCCGGCGGACACCGGCATCGGCCATGAAGTTCTCGAGCGTGAAGGCGTTGACGGCACCGGGCGAGCGCGTCCAGACGCCGTCGGGGCCGCGGTAGTCGGGAATGCCGGACGCGGTGGAGATCCCGGCGCCGGTCAGGACGCCGACGAGCCGGGCACCGCGAATCCGGTCGATGAGCTTCATACCGCGGAGGTTAACGACCGCCCGACGCCCCGACGACCGTTTTTTCCGGCGCGATGTCACACCGAGGCACCTTGTGGCGACTCACCGGGAAAGCCGAGGAGGAATTCTGTGAATGCGGTATCGGTCGGCGTGCTGACGGCGCTGGTCTCTCTGTCAGGGGTGCTGGTCAGCGTGCTCACCACTCGGCAGGCGAATCGCCGGCTTCGCCAGGAGCACGCCGACGAGGAAGCGCGGTTGCGGCTCGACGCGGCGATGCGAGCCGGAGAATTGTTCTCGGGGAAAGACGACAGTCCGGCCGATCCGGCCGCGGTGGTGTCCGGTCTCCTCGCCCTCACGAAGCTCGACAACGCCGAACTCGCGGTCGCGCTCCTGGTCGATCTGTGGTCGGAAGAAGAACCGCAAGTGGCTCCCGAGACGGCTGTGCTGGTCATCGATGCCGCCTTGGGGTCGACCGGAAACGCCCAGCTGGTCGCCGCGGAACTGCTGTGCCGCAACGCGCATCGGCTGAACTCCTGCCATTCCCTGCATTGGCCGAGCGCCGTGGACGGCGACTGGAATCCGGATTTCTGTCCCAAGACGAAACTTCTCTTGATCGACGCGCTCATCGGAATGACTCTCGCCCACCCGAGCACCGAGGACGCCCTGCGGTCCGTCGCGGTCCGCCTCTACGGTGTGTGGAGCCGGGACAACAATCCGCGCGTCCGGGGTTGTGTCGGCCGGCTCATCGGCGCGGTGGTACCGGCCCTGCAAAAGCTCGGATACCTCGACTTCATGCAGGGCAAGCAGACCGTGCTCCTCGGCGAGCTGGAAAAGGCCGCCGCGAGCGGGACGCACAACCCGGACGGCTATCTCGACCGCATGGTCGACGACCGGTGCAAGAAGCTGTGTTCGTGGGCACACGCCTGCGAACAAGCGGACCCGGCCTCCAGCCTGGCGACCGCCGTCTGAGGCTCAATCCCTCCGCAGCCGCAACGCCAGCGCCGGGCAGGCCGCCGCCGCTCGGCGGGCCTCCGTCACCAACCCCGGCGGGACCGGCCCCGACGCCACCACCGGGTACCCCCACTCGTCGAGCCGCACCGCCTCCGGCAGCAAATCGGCGCACAACCCGTGCGCCCGGCACCCGATCGGGTCCACTGTCAGCCTCACGCGACACTCTCCAGGATCCGGCACCGGCCACCGGCCGAATGCGCCACGACGTCGGCGTCGAACACCCGCAGCGCGCTCGCCGCGAGGCGGGCCGCGCCGTCCGGGTGGGCGCACGCCCCACGGCCGGCCAGCAGCGGCAGCCGGCGGGCCAGCCGGGCCGTCGCGGGACCGCCGCGGAGCAGGTCCGCGAAGTCCGCCGCGATCGCCGGCAGGCCGAACATGCACGGCCCGCACTGCCGGGCCGACTCCGCCGCCAGGAACTCCAGCACCTTCGCCGTGTACTCGAGCCCGCACACGCGCGCCGGAAGCGCGTACACCGCCGCGATTCCCGAGAGCCCGGACCGGAAGTCCGCCGTCCACGTCCCGCCGTAGCCACCGACCAGCACCGCCCGCACCGGCTCGGCCTCGCCGCCCGCCGCCGCCAGCACCGCGGACAGCGACGCCCCCGCCGCCACCTCCACGACCCCCGGCCGCCGGACCGCGCCGGTCACCGTGACCAGATCGGCCCGCGCCGCGCGGTAGTGCCGCGGGCCCTGGAGGACCACCAATGCCAGCTGCGCCAACGTGTCGACGTTGTCCACGAGCGTCGGCCGGCCGCGCACCCCGCGTTCGTCGGGCCGTGGCGACTTGCCGAGCGGCCGCGCGTCCCCCGACGTCAGGTGGTGGACGAGCGCGCTCTCCTCACTGGCGACGTACCGGCGCGGGACCTCCTCGACGCGCACCGGCACGCGGTCGTCGCGTTCGGCGAGCGCCGCGAGGACGCTCGGCAGCACCGCGCTCCCCTGGTGTACACAAAGGACGGCTTCCCCGGCGCCGACGGCGTGCGCGGCGAGCTGCACGCCGTCCAGCACCAGGTGCGGCGACAGCGTGAGCAGCGCGGCGTCCTTCTGGCTGAGCGGGTCGCCTTCGCACCCGTTCGCGACGACGATCGAGCGCGGTTTCCGGGCCGCGCGCAGCTTGCGCGCGGTCGGGAAGCCCGCGCCGCCGCGGCCGCGCAGGTCCGCCGCGGCGACGGCCTCGATCAGCCGGTCGCGGCCGTCTTCGCCGTGGTAGGCGACCCAGGGCACGACGCCGTTGCGGCGCCGGTGGCCGGCCAGGTCGAGGCGGTGGGGCGGGAGGATGGTCATCGGGTGCCTCCGAGCGGCGAGAGCTTGCGGGTCGCGGTGTCGGCGTGCTGCCGGGTGGCGCGGTAGGCGACGGCGCCGAGGACGGCCAGCACGCACAGCACGTCGAGAGCGAAAATCCAGCCGTACGCGGCGTCGTCTTCGGCCATGCCGAAGCCGTGCACCAGCGCGACGGGCCAGCAGAGGTAGGCCAGCCAGTGCATGGCGCGCCAGGCCCGCGCCGGGATGCGCGTGCGCAGCAGGCTGGTGACGACGATCGCGAGCAGCAGGTCGACGGCGACGGCGCCGAGGCCGACCCAGAACGCCCGGTAGTCCGAGCCGAACGGGACGAGCACGTCGAGCCAGCTCAGCGAAACGTAGCCGTCGAGGATCGCCGACGCGATGTGCGCGACGAGGAACGCGAGGCTGGTCAGCGCGAGGTTCCGGTGCAGGGCGGCGACGGTGAAGCGCGGCCACGCCCGCGTCGCGAACCGGCCGGCGCCGAGCGCGCCGAGGACGACGACCGCGGTGAAGAGGATGAGCGAGACGAGACCGGTCCCGCGGCTGAAGTACCACATCAGGCGGCTTTCCTTTCGCGGGGCCAGCCGGGCGTCGTGACGACGTCGCCGCCGACGCCGACGAGCCGCGCCGGCAGCCGTCGGGCCTCGAGCCAGGCGGGCGCGTCTTCGCCGAGGACGATGGCGGCGGTGCTGGCGGTGTTGGCGTCCACAGTGGACTTCGCGGCGACGGTGACGGTGCGCCACCGCGGTTCGGCGGCGTCCCCGGTGCGCGGGTCGACGATGTGGTGCACGGTCCGGCCGCCGTGCCGCCACCGCCGCCGGGTGGTCCCGGAGCTGGCGAGGGCGCCATCGTGGTGCAGGGCGACGGTGGTGTCGGGCCGGACGACGGCCTCGGCATGGTCATCGCCGAGCGCGATCTGCCAGCCGCCGGCGGGCTCCGGCCCGGCGGAGCGGAGGTCGCCGCCGAGGTTGACGAGAACACCGCAGCCGAGCGAGGCGTGGATCCGCCGCGCCGCGCGATCGGCGGCGAGGGCTTTGGCGGTGGCGCCGAGGTCGAGGTGGACGCCGCGCGGGAGGACGACGAGCCGCTGGGCTGGGTCGAAGAGAACGCGGTGCCAGCCCGGCGCGGGAATCGGTTCCGCTGGGGCAGGTCGTGGATGTGAAACAGGGTTAGAACACTGTTTCACACTCACGACCCCGCCAGTGATCAGGGCGAAGTCGCGGTCGTACCCGAGCGCGCGGACCGCGGCCCCGACTGTCGGATCGACCAGCCCGTCCGTCAACCGGGCCGCCCGCAACGCCGCACCCAGCGCCTCCGCCAGCAACGCCCCCACCCGGACCTGCCGTCCCGCCGTCTCGTGCAGCCGCGAGATCTCCGAATCCGCCCGGAACCGGCTGCACGCCAAGTCGATCGCGGCCAGCTCCACCGAAAGCAAGTCCACCGCCGCGCTGAGCCGGCGAGGGTCGGTGACCAGCACCTCCGCCGTCGTACCCAAGGCCGGGAACGCCGTCGTCACGACGCACCCGTGCCCGTGTGCGCGCTGCCCGAGCCCGAGCTCAGCCCGCTGTCCGATGACTGCAGCTGGTCCTGGGATCCGGTCGAAGTGGAGGTGGTCGAGGTGCCGGCCGACGCCGTCGAGAGGCCGAAGCCGATCGCGCCCGCCGTGGCCGCGCCCAGCACCGCCACCGTGGCCGTGACCAGCGCGGCCTTGCGCCGGCCGTGCTCGCGGCGGGCCGCGCCGCCGGTCTTGTAGGGGTCCATGGAGACGAGTCTCGCCACGGTTCCTTTGAACGGCCTGGGAGCGACCTGTCAACTCCCTGACGGTCCACAGTGGACACCTACCAAAGGAGGTTGACACCGGAAAACCGTTAACCCACTCTTCTCCTTGTCCGCCGGAGGTTCCCTGGTGTTCACGAACCGGACCACGACACGGCACGCGCCGGCCCTCCGGCCTGGGCATCATGAGGCGCCCTCACCCACCACAGCTGGAGGACCCATGATCCGCAAGCGGATCTTCGCCGTGTTCGCCGCCGCCGCGCTCGTCACGGCCGGGGCGATCACGACCACGGTCGTCACCCGGACGGCGGAGCCCGCCGTGCAGCCGGCGGCGGCCACCGTGCCGGCGTTCGACCACATCGTCCTCGTGATGTTCGAGAACAAGAAGTACTCCTCGATCAACGGCAGTTCCAGCGCGCCCTACTTCAACGCCCTCGCCTCACAGAGCGCGAAGTTCACGAACTCCTTCGCGATCACACACCCGAGCCAGCCCAACTACGTCGCCCTCTTCTCCGGCGCGACGCAGGGCGTCACCGACGACAGCTGCCCCGCCAACCTCGGCGCGAAGGCCAACCTCGGCCAGCAGCTGATCGGCGCCGGCAAGACGTTCAAGGGTTACTCCGAAGCCATGCCGTCCGACGGCTACACCGGCTGCTCCAGCGGCACCTACCGGCGCAAGCACAACAGCTGGGTCGACTTCTCGAACGTCCCGGCCGCGAGCAACGTCCGCTACTCGAGCTTCCCGTCCGATTTCACCCAGTTGCCGACCGTTTCGTTCGTCACGCCCGATATGTGCAACGACATGCACGACTGCTCCATCGGCACCGGCGACACCTGGCTGAAGAACCACCTCGACGCCTACGCCCAGTGGGCCAAGACCCACAACAGCCTGCTGATCACCACCTTCGACGAGGACAGCGGCACGTCGGTCAACCAGATCTTCACCAGCTTCACCGGCGCGCACGTCAAGGTCGGCAGCTACAGCGAATCGATCAACCACTACACCGTGCTGCGCACGATCGAGGCGTCCTACGGCCTGCCGGGCATCGGCGGCGCCGCGAGCAAGTCGCCGATCCTCGACGTCTGGCAGTAACCGCGTGTACCTCGCCACCATCGGCCGCCGAGAGCACAGCTCCAAGGGCAAGCTCTCGGCGGTCGGCGCGAACGTCTTCGCGCTCGGCGCCGTCAGCCTGGTCACCGACGTCTCCTCCGAGATGGTCACCGCCGTCCTGCCGGTGTACCTCGTGCTCGGACTGCACCTGAGCCCGGCCGCGTACGGCCTGGTCGACGGCCTCTACACCGGCGCGACGGCGCTCCTGCGGATCGTCGGCGGGTACGTCGCCGACCGCGTCCGCCGCCGCAAGGTCGTCGCCGGCACGGGCTACGCGCTGTCCGCGGTGATGAAGCTCGGCCTGCTCGCCGCCGGGTCGTCGGCGGCCGCGATCGGCGCCGTGATCACGCTCGACCGCACCGGCAAGGGCCTCCGGACGGCGCCACGCGACGCGCTGATCACCCTTTCGGCCCCGGAACCGCTGCTCGGCCGCGCCTTCGGCGTGCACCGGGCGATGGACAGCATGGGCGCGTTCGCCGGGCCGCTGGTCGCCCTCGCCGTGCTGGCCGCGGTCGGCGCGGCCAACCCGGAGGCGTTCGACGCCGTGTTCGTCGTCAGCTTCTGCGTCGCCGCGATCGGCGTGCTGCTGCTGGTGCTGTTCGTCCGCGACCACCGGACGCCGCGGCCCGCGAGCCCGGTCTCGCCCCGGGCCGCGGCCGCTCTGCTGCGCGGCAGCGGCGTGCGGCGCCTGCTCGTGGCGGCGTGCGTGCTCGGGCTGGCGACCGTCGGCGACGGGTTCGTCTACCTCCTGCTGCAGCACAAGGAGGACATCGCGACCGGCTGGTTCCCGCTGCTCGCGGTGGGCACCAACCTGAGCTACCTACTGCTCGCCGCGCCGCTGGGCGCGCTGGCCGACCGGGTCGGGCGGCTGCCGGTGGTGCTCGGCGGCTACGGCGCGCTCGCGCTCGTCTACCTGTTGCTGGCCGGGCCCGTGTCCGGCTGGCCGCTGTTCGTCCTGTCGCTGGCGTTGTACGGCGCCTTCTACGCGGCGACCGACGGCGTCCTGATGGCGCTGGCCGGTCCGCTGCTGCCGGAGTCGTTGCGCACCACGGGGATTTCCCTGGTGCAGACGGCGCAAGCGCTTGCGTACTTCGCCTCGTCCGTCCTCTTCGGACTCGCGTGGCAGTTCTGGGGCCCCGGGCTCGCGATCGGCGTGGCCGCCGGTGGCGCGGTGGTCGCGATCGCCGTGACGTTCGTGGTCCTCTCCCCCAGGAAGGTCGCCGCGTGAAAGCCCGGATCCTGATCGCCGTCGCCGGCGTGTTCGTGCTGGCCGGGGCGGCGGTCGCGTACGTCGGCTTCGCGAGCGCGCGCGGCCACGACGTCTCCGCGACCGGCGTGGTGAGCCTCTCCCCCGGCCCGCGGCTGCTGTTCCGCAGCACCGCCGACGCCGACCGCGGCCACGTCGCCACGGTGTCCGCCACCGACCCCGGCGGCGCGCGGACGGTGTCGCCGCTGTCCTGCAGCCGGGTCTACGCCGCCGGTGGCACCGGCCTCTGCCTGCGCCCGGACGGCGACCTGACCACCTACCAGCTGGTGGTGCTCGACGCGGGACTGACGTCGAAACGCGAGATCCCGCTGGTCGGGCTGCCGAACCGGGCGCGGGTGTCGGCGAGCGGCCGGATGCTCGCGTGGACGGTGTTCGTCACCGGCGACTCCTACAACGGCGGCATGTTCTCCACCCGCGCGGGCATCCTCGACACGGTGACCGGCGACCTCGCCGGCACCCTGGAGGACTACGCCGTGACGCTCGACGGGAAGCCGTACCAGGCGGCGGACCTCAACTTCTGGGGCGTCACGTTCACCCGCGACGACCGCCACTTCTACGCGACGATGTCGACGGCCGGCCACCGCTACCTCGTCGCGGGCGACTTCGCCGCGCACACGGTCCGGACGCTGCGCGAGAACGTCGAGTGTCCTTCCCTGTCACCGGACCAGACGCGGGTGGCGTTCAAGTCCGCTGTGGACGGTGACCCGGCTCGCGGGTGGCGGTTGTCGGTGCTCGACCTGGCGGCGTCGAAGGTGACGCCGCTGGCCGAGACGCGCAGCGTCGACGACCAGCCGGCGTGGCTCGACGACCACACGATCGGCTACGGCGTCCCCCGCGGGCCGGGCCACGCGGACGTGTGGTCGGTCCCGGCCGACGGCTCCGGCGCGCCCCGGCTGCTG
This sequence comes from Amycolatopsis sp. MEPSY49, assembly GCF_051337345.1. Taxonomy (NCBI): domain Bacteria; kingdom Bacillati; phylum Actinomycetota; class Actinomycetes; order Pseudonocardiales; family Pseudonocardiaceae; genus Amycolatopsis; species Amycolatopsis sp. MEPSY49. The sequence goes on from NZ_JBDLYJ010000018.1 coordinate 51,967, forward strand.
ATCCCGGAGGCCGAGTCCCCGGCGGCGCTCAGTGACGGCGGTAGTGGGCGATGATGACGCCCTTGGTGGTCGTGACGCTGCGCGTGAGCGTGAACTCGGTGAGCGGCGCGGGTCCTTCGAAGAGGCGCCGGCCCTCGCCGAGGGTCAGCGGGACGATCAGCAGCGTGTAGCGGTCGACGAGGCCGGCGGCGTGCAGGCTGCGCACGAGCGACGCGCTGCCGATGACGGACAGGTCGCGGCCGGGCTGCGCCTTCAGCTCGGCGACGGTCTTCTCGGCGGCGCCCGGCAGGAGGACCGAGTTCTGCCAGGCGCCGGCGTCCTCGAGGGTGGTCGAAGCGACGTACTTGGTGACGGCGTTCAGGTGGGTGGTGAAGGGGTTGCCGTCTCCGCGGTGCGCCCAGGCGCCGATGAAGTCTTCCCAGGTCCGGCGGCCGAAGAGCATGTCGCCGGGGCGGCTCATGCCCGCGGCCATCTCCTGGGCCATGACGTCGTCCTGGTAGCGGCTGCCCCAGCCGCCGTGGGTGAAGTCGTCGCGAGTGTCCTCGTCGGGGCGGCCGAGGCCCTGCACGACGCCGTCGAGGGTGACGTTCATGGTTACGTGGAGCGAGCGCATCCCGGTGTCCTTCCGTTCGTGTCACCTCCCGTACGAACGGCGGATCCGGGGATCGACAGCGGGTCAGTCCATCTTGCGCAACCCGTCGAGGATGCGCCGCATCAGCTCGTTGTCCGGGGCGGCGAACGCCAGCTGGGGCATCAGGAAGCGGCCCGACGACGGCCGTGGCGGCGGGAGCGTGCGCGGGGTCCGCCACGGCAGCCGGTCCGGGGACGGGCCGCGGCGCGTCTGCTCCGGGATCGGCAGGGTCGGCAGCGCGATGGTGCGCGATTCGGCGAGCCGCACGGCCGCCTGCTCGAAGCGGAGGCGCGCCTGGATGCCGGCCACCGTCCAGTCGGGTTCGGGGTCGGGCACCGGGACGCCCCGGCGGGGACGGCGTTCGAGCGCGACGGCCCACGCCGCCGCGGCGAGCGCCGGGAGCAGCACGCCGGCGACGATGGCGAAACCGGACAGATCCGCGGCCATCAGGAGGCCTCGGCGACGGGTAGCAGCATGGCGTTCACTTCCGGACTTACGGTTCTTCCGAAGCATGGCCGACACCTGGATATTCGACGTGAACGAATGTTTCGCGGACCCCGGAGCCCCATCATGAACGAGGGGCAACGCTCTCGCAAGCGGCCGAACGGGGTCCCCCGTCCGGACGGTGAAACAGCAGGTCAAGGCCGGTTTTCGGGTAGCCGCAACGAGCCCCTCACCTGGTAGTACGGGCCCCGGTGGCATCCGGTTCACTTTCCTTTTGTACGTCTCCTGTACGCGGTCGCGGCAAACTCGCCGAATGCGCACAACGACCCTCTTCGTGGCCGCCGCGCTGGCGCTCACCGGGCTCGCTTCCCCGGCCGTCGCCGCCGACGGCAACCCGCTCGAGAAGACGAACGGCTTCTACGCCGACCCGGACTCCAACCCGGCGGTCTGGGTCCGCGACCACCCCGGCGACAGCCTGGCCGGGCCGATCCGGACGTCGATCGCGACCAAGCCGGGCGCCCGCTGGTTCGGCAACTGGAGCGGCGACATCCGCGCCTCGGTGGACAAGTACACCTACGCCGCCGACGTCGCCGACAAGCTGCCGGTGCTGGTCGCCTACAACATCCCCGGCCGCGACTGCGGCGGCGAGTCGACCGGCGGCGCGGGCAGCCCGCAGGCCTACCGCGACTGGATCTCCGCGTTCGCCGACGGCATCGGCGGCAAGCCGGCGGTCGTGATCATCGAGCCGGACGCGCTCGCCCAGCTCGACTGCCTGCCCGGCGACGCCCGCCAGACGCGCCTCGACCTGCTTAACTACGCGGCGACGCAGTTCGCTTCGAAGGCGCCGAACACCTGGGCGTACCTGGACGGCGGCAACGCGACCTGGATCCCGGCGGCGACGATGGCCACGCGCCTGAAGTCGGCGGGCGTGCAGTTCATCCACGGGTTCGTGCTGAACGTGTCCAACTTCTACTCGACGGCCGACTCGACGACGTACGGCAAGGCGGTCGACGCGGCGCTGGGCTACGCGGCCCCGTTCGTGGTGGACACGAGCCGCAACGGAACCGGCCACGGCACGGACAGCGAGTGGTGCAACCCGCCGAAGCGCAAGCTGGGCGCGCAGTCCCAGCTGGGCGGCGGCCCGGAGATGCAGCTGTGGATCAAGGTCCCGGGCGATTCGGACGGCAGTTGCGGCTACGGAGTAGGCATCCCGGCGGGCACGTTCAGCCCGGCCCTGGCCACCCACCTCATCAACGGCGACTGACCAAAGCGCCCCAATGTGGCCTTCGGTGCGTCAGACGCACCGAAGGCCGCCTTGGGTGCATCAGACGCAACCAAGGCCACATTGGGGCGCTGGGGACTCAGCCCAGCGAGCAGGTGCGGGCCAGGTCGGCCGGGGTCGCGTCCGCGGGACGGGCGATCGTCGACGACGCCGGTGGGCGCACCCCGCGCAGCCACCCGCCCAGGGCGTCGAACGCCGTGCGGAAGCACGGGCCCAGCGGCCGCAGCCGGTCCGGGTACGCGTCGACCAGGCCGTCGACGTGGTTGCCGCCCTCCACCCGGTAGTACCGGTGCAGCGACCCGCGCCCGGCCGAAGTGATCATCCGGTCGTAGACGTCCGAATCGCGAGTGATCGGCAGCAGCGTGTCGAGCGTGCCGTGCAGGGTGAGCAGCGGCTTGCCGATCCGCCCGGTCAGCGAGATCCGCTCCACCGCCCGGGTGACCGACGTCGGCCGGGACGCGTACGAATAGTCCGCGTCACACGACGGCGTTCCCGAGGCGCAGAAGGGAATCCCGGCCGACAGCGAACCGTCGAACGACGGGTCCACCTCCTCGCGGTAGATCCGCTGGGTCAGGTCCCAGTAGACGCGGTAGTGGTAGTCCCACAGGAACTCCGACCCCGGCGCGAACCCGCCGTCCAAAATGGACTGGTGCGCCGCCGGGGACCCCGCCGCGTAAGCCGGGTACGCGCGCAGAGCCGGCGGCAGGAACGTCAGCAAGTTCGGTCCATCGGCACGCCACAGCGTCCCCTCCCAGTCGACGCCCCCGTCGTAGAGCCACGGCCGGTTCTCCAGCTGCCACCGCACGAGGTAGCCGCCGTTGGACAGCCCCGCCGCCAGCGTCCGCGTCACCGGACGGCGGTAATGGGAAACCACGGCGGCCCGCGCGGCCAGTGTCAGCTGCGTGACGCGCGTGTTCCACTCGGCCAGCGCGTCGCCCGGCCGGACGCCGTCGTCGTAGAAGGCCGCGCCGGTGTTGCCCTTGTCGGTCGCGGCGAATGCGTAGCCCTCGGCCAGCGCCTGGTCGCCGATCGCGCGGTCGTTCGCGTACTGGCGCCGCACGCCCGGCGAGCCGGAGACGACCAGGCCGCCGTTCCAGTGCGCCGGCAGCCGCAGCACGAACTGCGAGTCGTGGTTCCAGCCGTTGTTGGTGTTGGCCGTCGACGTGTCCGGGAAGTACCCGTCGACCTGGACGCCGGGGACGCGCCCGTACGTCGGCAGACCGGCCGACGTCAGTCCGGCCCAGTCGGCCTCGACCGTGTGCCCGGAGGCCACCGTCCCAGTCGTCGTCAGGTCGTCCAAGCACACCGAAACGGACATCGAAGCGCCGGGCACGTCCACCCGGCAGCCCCCGGCCGAAGCCGACGCCGAAGCGGGCAACCCCGCCGCGAGCGCCCCCGCCAGAACCACAACCAGCCATCTGCGCACGGTTCACCTCCGGTCTCGATGAAAGAGAACCCAAGCGCGTGCGCCCGGCGAGAGCCACCCCGCCGGTCACCATGAATCGCCGCGGGGATGTGGTGGACGGCCACATGGTCCAGGCCACCGGACCGCCCTAGCGTCGCTGGAAACCCTCTCAACGACGAGAAGGACTCCCCATGCGCAAACTCGCCTTCGCCGGCCTCGCCGCGATCACCGCCGCCGTGCTCACCACCGTCGGGGTGGCGAGCGCCGACCCGCCGCCGTCGTCCCTGGTCCAGGTCTCGAACTTCGGCGCCAACCCGGGCGCCCTCGCGATGTACACGTACACCCCGTCCGGGCTCGAGACCGGACGTCCGGTCGTCGTCGCCCTGCACGGCTGTACCCAGAGCGCGTCGGACTACTACGCCCACTCCGGCTGGCCCGAGCTGGCCGACAAGTGGCGGTTCGAGGTCGTGTTCCCGCAGCAGTCGACGGCGAACAACTCGCTCAAGTGCTTCAACTGGTTCTCCACCGCCGACGACACCCGGGGCAACGGCGAGGCCGCGTCCGTCAAGTCCATGGTGGACAAGGCGATCGCCGACCACGGCTCGGACCGCTCGCGGGTGTACGTCACCGGCCTGTCGGCGGGCGGCGGCATGACGGCGGACCTGCTCGCCGCCTACCCGGACGTCTTCGCCGGCGGCGGCATCAACGCCGGGCTGCCCGCGCAGTGCGCCACGAGCGTCACCCAGGCGACGAACTGCCAGCAGAACAACCAGAACCTGACACCGGCGCAGTGGGCCTCGAAGGTCAAAGCCCAGTACCCCGGCTACGGCGGCCCGTGGCCGCGCGTCGCGATCTGGCAGGGCACCGGCGACTACACGGTCTACCCGGTCAACGGCACCGAGCTGCGCGACCAGTGGACCGCGGTGCACGGCGTCTCCCAGACCCCGACGAGCACCCAGTCGCTGCCCGGCGGCACGACGTTGACGAACTACGCCGACAAGGTCCAGCTGTACTCGATCGCCGGCATGGGCCACGGTACGGCCGTCGACCCGGGCACGGGCGCGACGCAGTGCGGCAGCACCGGCGCGTACTTCCTCGCGGGCATCTGCTCCAGCTACTACACGGGCGTGTTCTGGGGCCTGGACAAGGCTTCCGGCGGCACCACGACCACCGCCACGACACCACCGACGACCACGACGACGTCCACCCAGCCGTCGGGCACCTGCGTGAACGCCAGCAACTACGCCCACACGCAGGCCGGCCGCGCGCACCAGAGCGGCGGCCAGACGTACGCGAACGGCTCCGACCAGGCCATGGGCCTGTGGAACACGTTCACCACGCACGCCCTGCGCGAGACGTCCCCCGGGTACTGGGTCCTCGCCGACGGGCAGTGCTAGCGGACGATCAGTTCAGCAGCCCGGTCAGCAGCACCGCGGTCAGCCGCCGCGCCGACTCGCCGGTCCGTGCCGACGTCAGTGCGGTCAACGCGAGCCGGACGTCGTCGACCGTGACCCGGGGCCGGAGGACGCCGTCGGCGCGGGCCCGCTCGACCAGCCGCGCGAACGCTTCGGCATGCGCGCGGCGCCGGCCGGCGAACTCCGGTCCGGAAAGGACACCGGTCAGCCCCGGCTCCTCGGCCTGCCACTCGCCGAAGCGGTGGAACGTGCGGGTCAGCGCGCGGCGGCTGTCCGGGTCGGCCATCGCGGCGCGCAGCTGCCGCTCGCACCGGTCCACCTGGCCGGCGAGCACGGCCGCGACGAGGTCGGCGCGGGACGGGAAGTGCCGGTGGACGGTCGCCGGGGCCAGGCCCGCGCGCCGCGCGATCTCTCGCACCGGCAGGTCCGGGCCGTGGCGCGCGAAGGCCGTGTGCGCGACCGCCACCAGGTGCCGGCGGTTGTGTTCGGCGTCCGTCCGGCGTTTCCGAGTCAGTTCGTCGGCCACGGTTCTCACTTCCCGTTCGGCGCCGCTGATCGTTCCTAGCGTAGGCGTGGTCAGCGCGTCCGACGTGGAGGAGTGATCGTGTTCGCAAGCCGGTTCGAGCGGTTCGGCCCGCCGGAAGTCCTGTCGGCGGGCGAGCTCCCGGAGCCGCACGCCGGTCCCGGCGAGGTCCGGATCCGGGTGCGGACGGCCGGGGTGTCGCCCGTGGACCTGGCGATCCGCGCCGGGAAGTCGCGGTCGCCGATCGCCCTGCCGCACATCCCCGGCGTCGACGCGGCGGGTGTCGTGGACGAAGCGGGCCCGGGCGCCGAGGTCGGCGACGAGGTGTTCGGCGCGGTCGACGTCGCCCGGCTCGGCGGGGCGACCGCCGAGTTCGCCGTGCTGGCGTTCTGGGCGCCCAAACCGCCGTCGATGCCGTGGGAACAGGCCGGCGCGGCGGCCTCCGGCATCGAGACGGCGACCCGCGCGCTCGACCTCCTCGACGTCCGCGACGGCATGACGCTGCTGGTCGACGGCGCGTCCGGCGGCGTCGGCAGCCTCGTCGTGGGGCTGGCCCTCGCGCGGGGCGCGCGGGTGCTCGGGACGGCCCGCGACCTCGAGTTCGTCGAAAGCCTGGGTGCGACGTCGGTTCCGTACGGACCCGGCCTGCCCGCACGGGTGCCCGGCCGGGCCGACGCGGCTCTCGACGTCGCCGGGAAGGGTTCGCTGCCGGAGCTGATCGAGCTGACCGGGACGCCGTCGTCGGTTGTCACGCTCGCCGACTTCGGCGGCCCGTCCCACGGCGTTCGCGTGTCGACCGGGACGCTGGGCGGCGAGCCGGACGGACGCCACGGCCTGGCGGAAGCGGCGAAGCTGTTCGAAGAGGGCCGGTTCCGCGTGCCGGTCGAGGAGGTCTTCACCGACGCGGCCGCCGCGCACGCCGCCGCCGAACGCGGGCCGCGGCGGGGAAAGCTCGTCGTGGGGGTCAGCGAGTAGACGCCCGGACCGTCGTCGTCCACTCGGCCGTCCGGCCGGCTTCACGAGAGCCCAGCGCGATCAGCGCGCAGTCCCGGCCCTGGTCGAACAGCGACTGCGCGACGGTCGTGAGCCCGGCGCGGCCGGCGTCCGGGTCGTCGTCCCAGCCGGCGACCGCGAGGTCCTCCGGCACGCGCAGGCCGCGGCGGCGCGCGGCGTCGAGGACGGCGAACGCGAGCTGGTCGCTCATGGCGATCACCGCGTCGGGCTCGATGTCGAGGAGCGCGTCGGCCTGCTTCGCGGCTTCGTCACGGTCATTGCGGGCGACGACGGCCACCGGCAGGCCGCCCGGGTCGCCCAGGTGGTCGTAGATGCCGAGGAGCCGCTCCCGCGTGACGGGGAAGGCGATGGAATCGGGCGCCGGCGCGGTTTCCAGCCGGGGCCGGCGGTCGCGGTCGAAGGGGAAGCTGAGCACGGCGGGCCGGCGCGCCCCGGCGAAGGTGCGCGCGGCGAGTTCCCGCGCGGACGCGCGGTTGTCGATGCTGACCACCCGCGCGCCGGCGAAGGCGGGGCCGCCGTGGATCGCGACCGGCTTGCCGAGCCCGCTGACGACGTCGAGCACGGGATCGCCGTCGACGGTCGTCCACACGATGTAGCCGTCGACCGACGCCGACCGGACGCGCTCGACGTCGTCCGCCGCGCCGGTCGTCGGGATCAGGTTGAGCCCGCTGCCGCGCTCGCGGCAGACCTCGGCGACGCCGGCGAGGAACCGGCGGGCCTGCGGGTCTTCGAAGGCGTAGGCGAGGTGTTCGCCGAGCACGACGCCGATGGCGCCGTTGTGCCGGCGGCGCAGCGACCGCGCGGTGGGGTCCGGCCCGCGGTAGCCCAGCTCGGCGGCGACCTCGCGGACGCGGCGCAGCGTCTTGGGCGCGACGCGGTCGGGCTGGTTGTAGCAGTACGACACGGTCATCGCCGAGACCCCGCACCGGCGCGCGACGTCGGCCATCGTCGGTCTGGACATCGCCCCACCCTAGCTGTGTATCGTTAAACAATGCTCGTCGAACCCCGGACACGGCTGGCCCTGGGAGCGCTCAGCGCCGCCTGTTTCGTGTCCGTGACCTCGGAGAACCTGCCCGTGGCGCTGCTGCCGCAGCTCGCGTCCGGGCTCGGCGTCGCGGACTCGTCGGTCGGGCTGCTGATGACCGGGTACGCGCTGGTCGTGGCGGTCTCGGTGGTGCCGCTGGTCGCGCTGACGTCCCGCTGGGACCGCCGGACGACGGCGCTGGTCACGCTCGGCATGGTCGTGGTGTCCAACGTCGTGCTGGCGGTCGCGCCGAACTACGGCGTCGCGATCGCGGCCCGGCTGGTGGCGGCCGCGGGCCACGGCGTGTTCTGGTCGGTCGTCGCGTCGATGGCCGCCCGGCTGCTCGGCCCCGGCCAGGGCGGCCGCGCGACGGCGGTGGTGTTCGCGGGCAACTCCCTGGCGTTCCTGTTCGGGCTGTCGGTGAGTTCGTGGCTCGGCACGACCTTCGGCTGGCGGCTCGCGGTTCTGGTGGTGGCCGGCGTGGCGGCCTTGACGGCGCTGGTGATCCGCGTGACGGTCGCCCCGATGCCCGCCATCGCCCCCGCTTCCGGCTCCCGGATCGCCCTCGACCGCGCCCAGTTCCCGGTCAACGTGACGACGCTGCTGGTCGTGACCGGGCACTTCGCCGCGTTCACGTACATCACGGCGATCATCACGCGCTGGGTCCACCTGACCGGACCGTCGACATCGGCGCTGCTGTTCGCCCACGGAACGGCGGGCTTGGTCGGCCTGGTCCTGATCGGCCGGCACATCGACCACCACCCGCGCGCGACGGCGCTGGTCACGACGGCCGGGCTGGCGATCTGCATGCTGGCGCTGCTGGTGTCCCCGGGGCCGGCGGTCGCGGGCACGGCGATCGTGGCGTGGGCGGGCCCGGCGGCGGGGATCGGCGTGGTCCTGCAGGCGGCGGTCCTGCGGGTGGCGAAGGACCGGCCGGACCTGGCGTCGGCGGTGTACATCGTGGCGTTCCAGATCGGCATCGCACTGGGCGCCGCGCTGGGCGGGCTCGGCTTGGACCACGGGATGCTGCCGCTGGCGGTGCTCATCGCGGCGACGGGCGGGTGGGCGTCGGCGGTCGTGGTGTGGCGGTCGAAGGCGTTCGCCTCAGTCGCCTGAACCGGGCGAGTCGATGTGTTCGACGTAGAGCGGCGACGCGGCCAAGACCACGCCCTCGGCAGTCGGGATGCGTGCGGTCACTCGCGCGTAGCCGGCCATCCACGCCGCCGTGTACTCGGGCTGCAGAGTTCGGGTCAGGTTCCGGACGTCCTCCCAGATGCGGCTCGCGTAAAGCTCGCTGTAGTCCCGGATGGTTTTCGCGGCGTCCGGATCCGTCACCGCCGCGTCGTCCGTCAGGAACAACCGCATCATCTCCGCGAATTCGTGCCACCGTGAGCCGCGGAGCCGTTCGCCGGATTCGCGATCAGGATTCGATCGGGTGTCGAGCAGATGGTGCGCGGAGCCGTGCAGCAGCAGTCGCAGCCGGCCGCCGGTCGGGTACTCCGGGGTCGCGACGCCGGCATCGACGAACACGAGCGCTTCTCCCCGGTGGAAGGAAATGACGCGGTAGGCCATCGGCGCCTCGAAATGCGTCCACGTACCCGGGCGGACCTCGGTGTCGGCGAACCACGAGGGCGCTCGTGAGGACTTCTCCAAGACGTCGACGGCTTTCCTGAGGGACTGGTCGGTCTCCTTCGAAGCCTTCTTCTCGAACTTGGCGCCCGTGCTCACCGGTCCTTTGAGCTCGAGCGAACCTTCGAGTCCCCGGAACGCCGACGCCGTCGGCAAGCCGGGCAGCACTTGCCGCAGTTTGGCGTCGGAGACGTAGACCAGTTCGCGCATGCCGGTATCTTGCCGGACCGGGGTCCGTCGAAGCAGCCTGCCTCAACCACCCAAGCGGTGCACCCGCAGGGCCAGCTGGATTTCCAGCGCCCGGTCCGGTGCCTGCCAGTCCTCCCCCAGCAGCGACGCCACCCGCTCCAGCCGCTGCACCACCGTGTTCACGTGGACGTGCAGCACGTCCTTCGTCCGCGCCAGCTGCGACCCGCTCGCGAAGTACGCCCGCAGCGTCGCCACCAGCTCGGTCCCCCGCCGCGCGTCGTAGTCGAGCACGGGCCCCAGCGTCTGCCGGACGAACCCGTCCAGATCCGCGTGGTCGCCCAGCAGCTGGCCGAGGAACCCGAGCCCCGTCATCGCCGCGCCCTCGCCGGTCCGGCCCAGCGCCAGCAGTGCCCGGACGCACCGCGCCGCTTCGCCGTGCGCCGCGGCGATCGCCGACGGGCCGCTCGCCGGACCCGCCGCCCCCACCGTCACCGGGCGGCCGGTCGCCGTGCCGAGGTCGGCCGCGACGCGCCGGGCCAGCTCGTCCGGGTCGCCCGCGCCCAGCAGGACGACTTCCTCCGCGTGCACGCCCACCAGCGTCGCGTGCCGGGCGGCCGCACTCGCCAGCCGCCGTCGCGAGCCGCCGTCGGCGTGCGCGACCAGGACCGCGTGCGGCGCCGACAGGTCGATCCCCAGCCGGCGACCCCGCGCCAGCAGCGCGCGAGGGTTGCGCTCCGGCGCGGTAAGCAGGTCGGTCAGCAGCTCGCCGCGGACCTCGTCCTCGGCCCGGACCACCGACCGCCGCAGCATCAGCAGCAGCGCCGTCACGACGCCGGCGCGCTCGAACAGCCGCCGGTCCGGGTCGCTGAGCCCGTCGCGGCCGGCCAGCACCAGGCTGCCGAGCTGTTCGGGACCGGCCTGCACCCCGCACACCCAGGTGTCCTTTGTGGACACCGCGCGGCCGGCCGCGCGGGCTGCGGCGAGCGCGTCCGGGTCGAGCGGGGCGGGCGCTGCCGAGCTGGCCAGAAGCGTGCCGTCGGCGTCGTACACCGTGAGGTCGCCGTGCAGCACCCCGGCGACGGCCGCCGCGACGTCCGGCAGGTCGCCGCCGCGCAAAACCAGGTCGGTCAGCCGGTCGTGGGCGTCCTGGGCGCGTTCCATCGCTTCGGTGTGCGCGCGGATGGTCGCGTTGGCCTCGTTGAGCTCGGCGACGGCCCGGCGCGTCTGGTCGAGCAGGTTCGCGCTGTCGAGCGCGATCGCCGCGTGGTCGGCCAGCGACGACAGCAGCGCCACCTCGTCGGGGCTGAACTCCCGCGTCGCACGATCGGACGCGAAGAGCACGCCCAGCACCTTCGGCCCGATGGCCAGCGGGACGCCGAGGATCGCGGTCAGGCCCTCGTCCTTGACGCCGGAGTCGATGTGCCGGGTGTGCTTGAACCGGTCGTCGTTGAAGTAGTCCGCCGTCGCGTACGGCCGCGCGGTCTGCGCGACCAGCCCGCCGAGGCCCTCGCCCATGCCGAGCACGATCTGCTGGAACTCCGCCGACACCGACCCGTCACTGACCCGCACGTACGTCTTGTTCTCGGACTCGCGGTTCAGCGACAGGTACGACACGTCGACGTTCAGCAGCGCCCGCGCCCGCCGGACGATCGACCGCAGCACGGTGTCCGGATCGGACAGCGCGGCCAGCTCGCTCGCGGTGTCGAACAGCGCGCCGAGCTGGGCCTCGCGCCGGCGGTGCTCGGCGAGGGTCTCGCGGATCCGCAGCGCCAGTTCCCCCGCGCTGGCGAGGGCGACCAGGTCGGCCGCGCCGAGCGTGCCTCCGGCGCGGGCGGCCACGACGACGTGCGCCAGCTGCTCGCTGCTCGCCCCGGAGGCGAGCAGGTCGAGCAGCCGGCGCACAGCGTCGGTCGATCCGGTCACGGCCGTCATGCTAGGGCGAAACGGCCGCCGGCTCCGCCTGGACGTCGTCGTCGTGCAGCGATTCGCCGCGCGTCTCGCGGGCGGAAAGCAACGCGATCACCGTGAGGACGCACATCGCGGCGACGTACAGCGAGACCGGCACGGTGCTGCCCCACGCGGAGAACAGCGCGACGGCGATCAGCGGCGCGACGGCGCCCGCGGCGATCGACGACAGCTGCCCGCCGACCGACAGGCCGGTGTAGCGCACCCGCGTCGGGAACTGCTCGGCGAAGAACGCGGCCTGCGGGCCGTACATCGCGCCGTGCAGCACCAGCCCGACGGTCGCCGCCAGCACGATCACCGGAGACGACTTCGTGTCCAGCAGCGCGAAGAACGCGAAGCCCCACAAGGCCATCCCGATCGCGCCGAACAGGTACACCGGACGCCGCCCGACGCGGTCGGACAGCGCGCCCCACAGCGGGATCGTCACGAAGTGCACGGCCGAGCCGATGAGCACCGCGGTCAGGCCCACACCCTTCGGCAGGTGCAGCCCGGTCGTGACGTACACGAGGATGAACGCCGTGATCACGTAGTACGAGACGTTCTCGGCCATCCGCGCGCCGATCGTGATCAGCACCTGGCGCCAGCTGTCGCGGAAGACCTCGACGACCGGCACGTGCTTCTCGGCGCGGCCCTCGGCCTGCTTCTGCGCGGCCAGGAACACCGGCGACTCCGCGACGGCCAGCCGGATCCACAGCCCGATCAGCAGCAGCACGCCCGAGAGCAGGAACGGGACCCGCCAGCCCCACGACATGAACGTCGCGTCGGATTGGGTGGCGGACAGGATCGCCAGGACGGCCGTGGCCAGGAGGTTGCCGCCGGGCGCGCCGCACTGCGGCCAGCTCGCCCAGAAGCCGCGGCGGCGGTCGTCACCGTGCTCGGAGACGATCAGGACGGCCCCGCCCCACTCACCACCCAGCGCGAAGCCCTGGACCAGGCGAAGCAGCGTGAGGAGAAGCGGAGCCGCGACGCCGGCGCTCGCGTACGTCGGCAGGACGCCCATCAGGCACGTCGACCCGCCCATCAGCACCAGGCTGACGATCAGCAGCTTCTTGCGGCCGAGCCGGTCGCCGTAGTGGCCGAAGACGAGGCCGCCGATCGGGCGGGCGAGGAACCCGACGGCGTAGGTCAGGAACGCCAGCAGCGTGCCGGTCAGCGGGTTCGCCGTCGGGAAGAACAGCTTGTTGAAGACGAGGGCGGCGGCCGAGGTGTAGAGGAAGAAGTCGTACCACTCGATGGTGGTGCCGATCAGGCTCGCGCCGACGATCTTGGCGATCGCCGACCGGTGGGGTTGGCTCACTGCGGGCTCCACTTCCTTGTGGTTTGGCGGGTTTTAGCTGGCTTGTGGCGGCTTTTACGCGGCGGTCCAGCCGCCGTCGAGCGGGATGGACGCCCCGGTGACGTGGCCGGCGTGCGGCGAGCACAGCCACGTCACCAGGGAAGCGACGTCGTCGGTTTCGATGAGCTTCTTGATGGCGGCGCGCTTGAGGAGGACCTCGGAGACGACGTCCTCGCGCGGGATGTCGTGCTCGGCGGCCTGCGCGTCGATCTGGTTGTCGACCAGCGGGGTGCGGACGTACCCGGGGTTCACGCAGTTGCTGGTGACGCCGTGTGGAGCGCCTTCGAGGGCGGCGACCTTCGAGAGGCCTTCGAGCCCGTGCTTGGCGGCGACGTACGCGGCTTTGTAGGGAGACGCCCGCAGCCCGTGGACGCTCGACATGTTGACGATCCGGCCCCACCCCCGCGCGTACATCGCGGGAAGGACGTGCCGGATCAGCAGGAAGGGAGCGGTGACCATGAGGGACTGGATGCGCGTGAAGACGTCCGGCGGGAAGTCTTCGAGCGGAGCGACGTGCTGGATCCCGGCGTTGTTGACCAGGACGTCGACCTCGCCGGGGAGGGCATCGATCGTCGTGGGGTCGGTGAGGTCGGCGGCGTGCGCCCAGCCCCCGACCTCGGCGGCGGCGGCTTCGGCGCGGTCCCGGTCCAAGTCGACGACGTGCACCTTCGCCCCGGCCGCGCCGAGCGCGCGGACGCAGGCCAGGCCGATGCCCGAGGCCCCGCCGGTGACGAGGGCGGTGCGCCCGTCCAGATCGCTGGTCATGGACGGGAACGGTAAGCGTGCCCCGGGTCGCGGGCTATGTGCGCGGGAGCTACACCTGGCGAAGATCCGATGGGGCTGAACGACACAAGGTGATCAGGAAGGCATCCCACGATCGGGTGGAGATTTCGAGGGCGCCGCCGGTGCGGTCCTTGGTGTCGCGGATTTTTGCCGCAGGTCCGAGCGCCACTTCGACGCACTTGTCCTCGGTCTCGCTATAACTCGACTTCCGCCACATGCTGCCCTCCCAGGTCGGCGATCACCTCCCCGATGAACTCGCCGCTCTCTCGCTCATCCATCGCCAGCGCCGCCATAGCCTCGGCCGCTGCGCGATAGCCTGCCACTGCTCAGCTCCTGCGGCAGCACGCCGATCAACCTCGCCAGCTCGCGCACGCCGAGGTTCCGGGCCGTCCGGCAAGACCTGAGCCCGAAGCCGAGCGCTCTCGCCCGGGGTGTCGCGAAGGGTGTCGCCATGAGCGCATTCTGTCACCGGGGTCCGACAGTTCCGGCGCCTGCTCGTCGGCTGGTGTCACAAATCCGCGTCAGGTTTCCTGCAGGTCATGGACCCGGACCACGCCCTCCTGACCCGTCTGCGCGACCTGGCCGCGACGCTCCCCGGCGACGTCGCGTGGCTCGCCGGCCCGCCCCTGCGCGCCGACGGTATGCGCGACCTCGGCGAGCGCCTCAGCTGCCTCGGCGCGGACCTGATCGCCCGGGCGGGCGTCCTCGACGACATCGCCGCCGCCCGCCTGCCCGCCCACGGCTGGATCCCCGAGTGCGGGCCGGATCCGCGGCGCCGTCTCGCGCACTACGTCGGCCGCGGCGAGGTCCGGCTCGGCCTCATCTACTACGCGAGCTGCGGCGCGGGCTGCTTCCCGTTCTACGGCACCGATCCGGCGGAGAAGACCGTCCGGCACGAGCGGTGCGACAAGTGCGTCAAGGAGGCCTACCGCCTCACGAGCGTTCCGCCAGCACAGCGAGGTAGTGCACGTTCGTCATGACGCCGAGGACGTTCCCGAAGGGATCGACGACCGACGCCGTCACGAACCCGGGACCCCGTTCGGTGATCGGCTCGTACTCCTTCGCGCCGAGTTCGAGCAGGCGCGCGAACGTCCCTTCGAGGTCGTCGACGTGCCAGCGGACGATCTCGCCGCCCGGCTCGGTCTGCTTGCCCGGCGCGAACTTGGCGTCGATGACGCCCAGCTCGTGCTGGTAGTCGCCGATCCGGAACTCGAAGTACCCGGGCCGTTCGAAGTACGGCTCCATTCCCAGGAACTCCGTGTACCACGCCTTCGCGGCTTCGTGGTCCTCGGCGTAGTACGTCACGGTGGCCATTCCTCGCAGCATGTCTGCTCCTCTCAAGCGGTTCCGGAGTCATCATGCGGAGGCAAAGTGCTCATCAACTGCGCACTTTGTTTGCGACACTTGCTCCATGCGCGCCGACCGTCTTGTCGCCACCTTGCTGCTGATGCAGACGCGCGGCCGCGTCACGGCCGCCGAACTCGCCGCGGAGCTGGAGATCTCCGTCGCGACGGCCCGCCGTGACCTCGAAGCGCTCTCGACGGCGGGCGTGCCGGTCTACCCGCAGCCGGGCCGCGGCGGCGGGTGGCAGCTGATCGGCGGCGCGCGCACGGACCTGTCCGGCCTGACCGCGCGCGAATCACAAGCCCTCTTCCTCCTGGCCGGGCCGGCCGCGGCCGCGTCCCCGGAGGTCAAGTCGGCCCTGCGCAAGCTGATGGGCGCGCTGCCGGGCACGTTCCGCTCGGACGCCGAGGCGGCCGCGGAGGCGATCGTCGTCGACCCGGCGGGCTGGGGCGAACGCGTCAAGGACCGGCCGCCGCTGGTCGAGCTGCTGCGGGACGCGGTGATCGCGCGCCGGCGCGTCCGGTTCACCTACAGCGGGCGCGAGCGGCTGGTGGACCCGTGGGGCCTGGTCGACAAGGACGACGTCTGGTACCTCGTCGCCGGGACCCCGAAGGGGCGCCGGACGTTCCGGGTCGACCGGATCGCCGAGCCCGTCCCGACCGAGGAGACCGCCGACCGCCCGGCGGACCTCGAACTGGCGAAGATGTGGGACGAGGTCGTCGAGGAGATCGAGAAGCGCCGCTCGCTGCTCACCGCGGACGTGGTGCTCGACCGTCGCTACTTCGACGTGTTCCGCGGCCGGTTCGGCAGGCACTGCGAGCTGGTCGCGGACCTGCCCGGCGACCGGGTCCGGGCACGGGTCGCCGCGCCGGCGCCGATCATGATCGCGCAGGAGCTGGCGGGGTGGGGCGCGCTTGTCGAGGTCGAGTCCCCGGAGTCCGTCAAAGCCGAGCTGGCCCGCCTCGGTCGTGAGCTGATTGCCCGGTATGCCCCGAAATGACATGAACGACTCTTTCATGTCGTCAGAGGCCATGAACGAGTCGTTCATGGCGTCGGCGACGGACCTGCGCACACTCCCCGTGGCCGTTATGCTCGGTGAACGGCGTTAATCACTCCACTGTGGACATTAGGAAGACCTACTACGAGTGTCCGTTACTCTCCGGTATCTGGCCGTTCGGAGTATCCCGGATCACCCGTTTGCTGTTACTGTGACGTCTCCGTGACCTGAACGTGTGTTCGGTGATCCCCTGTGGTGAGGGCAGACGATGCGTGACGATGTAGTCGAGGCGAGCGCCGTGGTCGGGCACACGCCGGACGTGGTGTGGCAGATCGTCGGATCGCCTGAGTGGTATTCGAGGTTCGTGCCCGAGATCGCCGGGTGCGAGGTCGTCGAGCACGCCGCGCGCGGCCGGGGGCCCAAGGCCGTGGTCCGGATCGTCCCCGAGCGCGGGCCGTTGATCGAGGCGCAGGTCCAGGCCGTCGTTTATCGGCCGGGCGAGCACGTCGTGTGGTGCGGTGTCCCCGACGAAGGCACGTGGGTCTCGCTCGAGCTGAGACCGCTGGCCGGCGGCAAGACCGAGCTGTTCGTCCGGATGATGCTGCCGCCGTCGCACGCGGATCTCGTGTCGTCGGTGAAGAAGGACGTCCGCGCCCTCGCCCGGCGCCTCGACCTGCACCTCGCCGGCAAACCCGACCCCGACGCCGACCGCGACGGCAACAAGGCCACCAAGCTGCGCACCACGAGCGTCCTGGTGCGCGCCGGCGTCCTGTCCGCGGGCCGCCCCGACAAGATCGCCCGCCAGCTCAGCTCGCTCGCGCAGTGGGGCGCCACCATCGCGGGCGGCTACCAGGCCGCCGCGGCCCGCGTCCCCGACGAGCCCGCCCTGCACGACGAGCGCAGCCTCCGCACCTTCCGGCAGGTCCAGGAGCGCAGCGACCGGCTCGCGAACGGGCTGAGCGAGCTCGGCGTCGGTGAACGCGACCGGATCGCGCTGATGTGCCGCAACCACGCCGCGATGGTCGAGTCGTTCGTCGCCGCCAGCAAGCTCGGCGCCGACCTGATCCTGCTCAACACCGGCCTGTCCGCGGCTTCGGTCAAGGACGTCATCGCCGAGCACCAGCCGGCCGCCGTGCTGGCCGACGACGAGTTCGCGCAGACCATCGCGAACGTCCCGGGCGAATTCGCCCGGATCAGCACGTGGCCGGACGCCGAAACCGGCTACCCCACGGTCGACGAGCTGATCCACGCCGCGCCCGCCGACCCGCCGAAGCCGGTCGACCGGCCGGGCCGCGTCGTCGTGCTCACGTCCGGGACCTCCGGGACGCCGAAGGGCGCGCGGCGCCCCACGCCGAAGGGCATGGGGACGGCCGCGGCGATCCTCGACCGGATCCCGCTGCGCGCCGGCGACCGGATCCTCGTCGCCGCGCCGCTGTTCCACAGCTGGGGCCTGGCCGCGATGCAGCTCGGCATGGCGCTGCGGGCGTCGCTCGCGCTGATCCGCAAGTTCGACGCCGAGGAGACGCTGCGGGCGATCGCCGAGCAGAAGTGCGACGCGCTGTTCGCGGTGCCGATCATGCTGCAGCGCATCATGGACCTGCCCGAGCGGGTCCGCGCGCGCTACGACCTGTCGTCGCTGCGGATCGTCGCGAGCAGCGGCTCGGCGATGTCCGGGTCGTTCGTCACGCAGTTCATGGACACCTTCGGCGACGTCCTCTACAACTTCTACGGCTCGACCGAGGTGTCCTGGGCGAGCATCGCCGCCCCGGCCGACCTGCGCGCGGCGCCGACGACGGCGGGCCGCTGCCCGCTCGGCACGCGCGTCGCGATCCTCGACGAGGACCGCAAGCCGGTCCCGCCCGGCGGCGAAGGCCAGATCTTCGTCGGCAACGACATGCTGTTCGACGGCTACACGAACGGGAAGGACCCGGCGCGCGCGGCGGACCTGATGGCCACCGGCGACGTCGGCTACCTGGACGCGGCGGGCCGCCTGTTCGTCACCGGCCGGGCCGACGAGATGATCGTGTCCGGCGGCGAGAACGTGTTCCCCCGTCCGGTGGAAGAAGCCCTGGTGGCGCTGCCCGGCGTGCACGACGCGGCGGTGGTCGGCGTAGCGGACGCGGAGTGGGGCCAGCGGCTGGCGGCGTACGTCGTCCCGCGGCGCGGCGCCTCGCTGCACGCGGAGGACATCCGCGCGTACATCCACCAGCGGCTGGCCCGGTTCGCCGTGCCGCGCGACGTGTACTTCGTGCCGGACCTGCCCCGCAACGCGACGGGCAAGATCCTCAAGCGCCTGCTGCACGACGACACGTGGCCGGTCACCACCGAGTACTGACCGATCTCAGCCGACCGGCTGACGCAGCACGGTCTTGAGCTTCGCCGGCTCGGTCTTCCGCGGGTCGCCGAGGTAGACCTCGTGGTGCAGGCCGGTCGGCTCGAGCCCGTGCTGCTCCAGGAACTCGTCGTGGAGGCGGGCCAGCAACGGGCCTTCGTCGTCGTACGAACCGATGTGGAGCGCCTGCGCGCAACGGCCTTCGTGCAGCTTCTCGAGGCGGACCGGCGGGTCGATCTTCTTCTTGCGCCGCACCGCTTCCCGGGCTTCCTCGACGGCGTCCTCACCGAGGTGTCCCGGCAAGGAGATCAGCATCGTCCACTGCCAGGAATCCTTGGCGTGCACAGTGAACGCCGTGTAGTCGTCGGCCCACCACAGGCCTTCCAGCGGGGCCACGACGAAGTCCTCGCCGGTGCGTTTCGCCGTCATCTTGATCGTGTACGCGAAGGTGTAGAGCGCTTCGACGGCTTTCTGGTAGCTCTCCGCCGTGTTCGGGTTCCCCCGGCCGTCGATCGCGAGGAACTGCTGTTCGGGCACGTCGAGCAGCGCCCAGTCGGTGTTCTTCGGCGCGTACAGCTGCTTCAGGTCCTTCTTGACGTCGTAGGGCATCAGGCCAGTCCTTCCAGCCAGGCGGCTTCCGCCTCCAGCTGTTTGACGGAGTAGTCGAAGATCGCGCGGACGAACGGCGGGGCGTCGGCTTGCGCGGCCCGGCGCACTTCGACCAGGCGTTCCGCGACGGCTTCGGCGCGCCGGGCCAGCGCGGCGGCGAGCCGCTCGGGCGGGATCGCCGGGCTGTTGGCCAGCCCGGCCAGCAACGGCGGGTGCACCGGACGCAGTTCGGCGATGGCCGCCTCGGCCGCCGCCGCGCAGGCTCGCCGGCCCGCGTCGGTGGCCGCGTACGTCTTCTTGGCCTTGGCGTGCGCGCGCTCTTCCGCGACTTCGGTGACCAGGCCGCGGTCGCGTAGCTTGCCGAGGACGTAGTAGATCGAGCTGAAGCCGAGGGCGGTCCACTCGCGCATGCCGCGTTCGGACACGACTTCGTCCAGCTCGTAGCCGTGCCTCGGCCGCTCGACGACGAGGCCGAGGACGGTCAGCTCCGCGTCGGTCAGCACGCGACTATTCTAGTGCTGGAATAGGCCGGTTCGTCAAGGCTGCCGGAAATTGTCGGTGGGTGCTGGCATGCTTCAGCGAGTACCGGAAAGCGAGGGCGGACAGGTGGGGGGACAGGTGGTGACGGCGGTGCCGTGGACCGCGGAACGCGTGGCCGGGCTGGCGCCGGATCCCGCTTCGGAGAAGGCGGGCCGGGCGCTGGCCGCGCCGGCGAAGTGGTCGGGCGCGGGTGCGTCCGAAGACGCCGTGTGGGGCTTCTGCCAGGGCAGCGGCAAGAAGCCGTACCAGACGTGCGTCGAGCTCGCCGAGCCCGCGTTCCGGTGTTCCTGTCCCAGCCGGAAGTTCCCGTGCAAGCACGCGCTGGGCCTGATGATGTTGTGGGCGGCGGGAAAGGTCGACGCCGCCGCGCCACCCGAGTGGGTGCACGTGTGGCTGGCCGAACGCGCCGACCGGGCCCGTCGCGCGGAGAAACGCGCGGAGGCGGCCGGGCCGAAGGACGAAGAAGCGGCCGCTCGACGAGCAGCGGAGCGGGCGGCGCGCGTCGAAGGCGGCGTCGCGGAGCTGAAGATCTGGCTGACCGACCGGATCGGCGCGGGTTTCGCCGGATTCGAGCGCAGCGGCGGCGAAGAGCTGCGCACGGTGGCGGCGCGGATGGTGGACGCGCAGGCGTCCGGCCTGGCGGGCGGCCTGCGCCGGGCGGCGGGGATCGTCGGCCGCCGCGACTGGCCGGAGGCGTTGCTGGGCGAGCTGTCGCTGGTGTACCTGCTGGCGGATTCGGCGACCCGGCTGGATTCCCTGCCTCCGGCGTTGGCGGAGACCGTCCGCACGCGGCTGGGGTTTTCGGTGGAGACGGCCCGGGTGCTCGAACAGGGAGAGCGGGTGTCGGACGAGTGGCTGATCACGGGCGCGGCGGACGAGGAGAACGACCGGTTGCTGACGCGCCGGACGTGGTTGCGCGGCCGTGACACGGGCCGGGACGCGCTGGTGCTGTCGTTCGCGCCGCCGGGCCGTCCGCTGGATTCTTCGTTGCCACCAGGGCATTTGCTGACGGCGGAGCTGGCGTTCTACCCGGGCGCGGCCCCGTTGCGGGCGTTGGTGGTGGAGCGCGGCATCCCGTTGCCGGCGTCATCGGCGTCCGGCGGGTCGATTTCCGAGGCGCTGGGATCGTACGCGCGGGCGATGGCGGCGGATCCGTGGCTGGAGCGCTGGCCGGTGTTGTTGTCGGGCGTGACCCCGGCGGAACACGGCGGCGGGTGGTGTCTGTCCGAAAAGGACGGAACGGCGTTGCCACTGGTGCCGTACGCGTTCCCGTGGTCGTTGCTGGCGATGTCGGCGGGCTGTCCGCTGACGGTGGCGGGCGAGTGGAGCCAGGCGGGGCTACGGCCGTTGACGTGCTGGCACGAGGACCGGGCGGTGCGGCTGTGAGCTTTTCCCTTACCCACGAACAGGAGGTGCGGCCGTGAAAGCCTGGGAAGACCTCGTCGGCACCGCACTCCTCGGCACCCGCCGTCGCACACTGGACCCCGCCACCCAACCGGCGGCCGTCCAAGACCTCGTCCACGACCGCACCGACCCCGCCGAGCAGCTCCTCGCGGCGGCGGCCGTCCTCACCACCTACCGCCGCGCCGGCCGGCAGCCCCTGCACGACGTCCGCCCCCTGCCCGTCGCGGCCCGCGACGAACGCCCCTTCGTCCCGCCCCTCGCGCGCGAACGCCTGGCCCGCCTGCTCGCCGCGAGCCATCCCGACCTCCTCCTGGAGTGGCTGGGCATCGTCGCCGGCACGGACTACCGCGTCCCGCCCGAAACCCTCCCCCTCCTCGCCGAAGCCGCCCGGAGCAAGGCCGCGCTGCGGGGGCCGCTCGTCGCCGTCGCCGGGCCTGTCGGGGCGTGGCTCGGGCAGCGGAACCCCGACTGGTCCTTCCTCTCCGCGCCCGCCGAAGAACACGCCGACGTCTGGCAGTACGGCAGCCTCGCCCAGCGCCGGCGCTGGCTCGCCGCCAAGCTCACCCAAGATCCCGCCGCGGCCCGCGAAGCCCTCCACAACTCCTGGAAGAGCGAACCCGCCGAGGTCCGCTCGGACTTCCTCGGCGTGCTCGCCGCGCACGTCCGCCCCGAGGACGAAGACTTCCTCGAAGCCGCCCTCACCGATCGCGCGGCGGCCGTTCGCGAACGGGCCGCCGAACTGCTCGGCCGGCTGCCCGGCACGCGGTACGGCGAAAGCATGGCCGAACGCCTGCGGCCACTCGTCCGCCGCCGGGGGCGGGTCCTCGAAGTCACCGTCCCGCACGGCGAACGCGGCGAGGGCACCGTCCGGCTGCGCACGCTCGCCGCCGCCGCTCCCCTGGCCTTCTGGACCGAGTTCGGTCCGCCCGCCGAGGTCGTCCGGATGACCGTCGAAGGCTGCCCGGCCGGCGTCCTGCGCGACTCCTGGGCCACCGCCGCCCTGCGCCAGCGCGACGAAACCTGGGCACAGGCCCTCATCGGCGCCGACCCCGGCGGCCGCACCACGCCGCCGCTGCTCGGCGTGCTCAGCCCCGGGAGCCAGGCCGCCACCATCGGGCACCTGATCGGCCGGCTGCCCGTCGAATCGTTCGCGCGGCTGGTGCACGAGCTGCCCCGGCCGTGGACGAAGGAGCTCGGCACCGCCCTGCTCGACTGGATCGCCCGGCAGGACGACCACCGCCTGGTCTCGCACGCCGCCGTCGTGATCGCGCGCGCCGTCCCGGCGGAGTGCCTGCGCCACCCGCTGGCCACCACCCGCCTGACCATGGACGCCGGGCCGTGGCGCCGGGCGCTCACCGAAACGCTGAACTTCCGCCGCGAAATGTACGAGGAGCTCGCATGACCGCCCCCACCGTCCTCCGGCCGCACGCCGAACAGGACCACGCCGCCGAGCTGGCCGCGCTGGCCGCCGCCGACGAGCGGGCCAAGCCGCCCAACTGGAACCTGTCGCCGTGGGCCGTGGTCGAGTACCTGCTCGGCGGCACCCTGCCGGACGGCACCGTGATCACCCCGAAGTACGTCGGCCCGCGGCGGCTGATCGAGGTCGCCGTCGCCACCCTGGCCACCGACCGCGCGCTGCTGCTGCTCGGCGTGCCCGGCACGGCGAAGACATGGGTGTCCGAACACCTCTCCGCCGCGATCAGCGGGGACTCGACGCTGCTCGTGCAGGGCACCGCGGGCACGTCCGAGGAGTCGATCCGCTACGGCTGGAACTACGCCCGGCTGATCGCCGAGGGCCCGAGCACCGCCGCGCTGGTCGAAAGCCCGGTGCTGCGCGCGATGCGGGACGGCAAGCTCGCCCGCCTCGAGGAGCTGACCCGCATCCCGGCCGACGTCCAGGACTCGCTGATCACAATCCTCTCCGAGAAGACGCTGCCGATCCCGGAGCTGGGCACCGAGGTGCAGGCGCGCCCGGGCTTCAACCTGATCGCGACGGCGAACAACCGCGACAAGGGCGTCAACGAGCTGTCGAGCGCGCTGCGGCGGCGGTTCAACACCGTCGTGCTGCCGCTGCCGGACAGCGCCGAGGCGGAGGTCGAGATCGTCAGCCGGCGCGTGGCCGAGCTGGGCACGTCGCTGCAGCTGCCCGCGGAGGCCGCCGAGCTGGCCGAGATCCGCCGGGTGGTCACGGTGTTCCGCGAGCTGCGCTCGGGCCGCACCGAAGACGGCCGCACGGCGGTGAAGTCGCCGTCCGGCACGCTGTCGACGGCCGAGGCGATCAGCGTGCTGACCGGCGGGCTCGCCCTGGCGACCCATTTCGGCGACGGCGTGCTGCGCCCGCACGACATCGCGGCCGGCATCCACGGCGCGGTCGTCAAGGACCCGGTGGCCGACCGCGCGATCTGGATCGAATACCTCGAGACGGTCGTGCGCGAGCGCGACGGCTGGGCCGACTTCTACCGGGCGGGCCAGGAGATCTCGTGACCACCCACCTGCTCGGCATCCGCCACCACGGGCCGGGGTCCGCCCGGGCCGTGGCGACGCGGCTCGCCGAACTGGAGCCCGACGTCGTGCTGATCGAAGGGCCGCCCGAAGCCGACGTCCTGGTCGAGCTGACCGAAGACCCGGCCATGCGGCCGCCGGTCGCGCTGCTGGCGTACGCGACCGACGACGTCTCGCGCGCCGCGTTCTGGCCGTTCGCGGTCTTCAGCCCCGAGTGGCAGGCCCTGACCTACGCGCGGGAAGCCGGGATCCCGGTGCGGTTCTGCGACCTCCCGGCCGCGAACACGTTCGCCGCGGGCCCGGACGAGCACCCGGCCCCACCCGGCGACCCGCTGGCCGCGCTGGCCTCGGCCGGCGGCTACGACGACCCGGAACGCTGGTGGGACGACGTCGTCGAGTCGCGGCGCGGCGACGAAAGCCCGTTCGAGGTGATCGCCGAGGCGATGACCGCGCTGCGCGAGGGGGAGAAACCGCCACGGGGCAACGAAGGCCGGCGTGAGGCGTACATGCGCTCGGTGCTGCGCCGCACCCGCAAGGACGGCTTCGAGAACATCGCCGTCGTCTGCGGCGCGTGGCACGTGCCCGCGCTGGCCGACCCGCTGCCGCCGGCGTCGCACGACCAGACCGTCCTCAAAGGACTGCCGAAGCGGAAGGTCGCGTGCACCTGGGTCCCGTGGACCCACGGCCGGCTCGCGACGGCCAGCGGCTACGGGGCCGGCGTGCGCTCACCCGGCTGGTACCACCACCTCTTCACCACGCCCGAGGACGTCACCACCCGGTGGCTGGCCGGCGTCGCGGCGGTGCTGCGGGAGGAGGATCTGCCCGTCTCGACCGCGCACGTCATCGAGGCGGTCCGGCTCGCCGAAACCCTGGCCACGCTGCGCGGGCGGTCGTCGGCCGGGCTGGCCGAGGTCACCGAAGCCACCCGATCGGTGCTGTGCGGCGGCGACGAGGTGCAGGTCGAGCTCGTCACGCGGCGGCTGGTGGTCGGCGAACGGCTCGGCGAGGTACCCGACCGGGTGCCGCAGCCCCCGCTGGCCGCGGACCTGACCGCGACGGCGAAACGCCTGCGGCTCAAGAAGGACCCGGTCGTCAAGGAGCTCGACCTCGACCTGCGCACACCCGGCGGGCTCGACCGGTCGAAGCTGCTGCACCGGCTGCGCATCCTCGGCATCGAGTGGGGCAGCCGGGAGGCGTCGGCGCGGCGGAACAAGGGCACGTTCCGGGAAACCTGGGCGCTGGCCTGGGAGCCGTCGTTCGAGGTCGACCTGGTCGCGGCCGCGGTGTACGGCACGACCGTACCGTCGGCGGCCACCGCCGCGGTCCGCGGCGCCGTCGAGGGCACGCCCCCGCTGGACGAGGTGACCACGGCCGTCGAGAACTGCCTGCTCGCCGACCTGCCGGAGGCGCTGCCCGAGGCGCTCGCGGCGCTCGACGCGCGCGCGGCGGCGGACGCGGACGTCGCGCGGCTGATGTCGGCGCTGCCCGCGCTGGCCAGGGCGACCCGCTACGGGAACGTACGCGGCACCGACACCGGCGCGCTGCGCGCGGTGGCCGACCGCATGCTCGACCGCATCTGCGCCGGGCTGCCGCCGGCGACGCACGGCATCGACGACGACGCCGCGGCCCGGATGGCCCAGCTCGTCGACGGCGTGCACGACGCGACGTCGCTGCTCGGCGAGGAACCCAAGGAGCGTTGGCTCGCGGCGCTGGCGCGGCTGGCCGAACGGCCGTCACTGCCGCCGCTGCTGGCCGGTCGCCTCACGCGGATCCTGCACGACGCCGGGTTGCTCGACGCGCTCGACATCGAACTGCGGCTGGGCCGGGCGCTCACCCCGGGCATCGCGCCGTCGGCGGGCGCGGCGTACGTCGAGGGCTTCTTCGACGGCGGCGCGCTGCTGCTGGTCCATGACGAAGGCCTGCTGCGGGTGATCGACGCGTGGCTCGCGGCGATCCCCGCCGACGTCTTCACCGAGGTGCTCCCGTTGCTGCGCCGGACGTTCGGCGCGTTCAGCGGGCCCGAGAAGCGGGCGATCGGGCACCGGGCGGCGGGGCTCGACGGCACCGCGGCGGTCGTCGCGGTGGCCGAGGAACTGGACGAAGACCGGGCGGAGCGTGTGCTGCCTGTGCTGGCGACGTTGCTGGGGGTGGGAGTGTGAGCGCGGACACTGAGCGGACTCGGCGGTGGCGGCTGGTGCTGGGCGCCGAAGGTGCGGGCGAAGGGTCGGGCCTGGCCGACGCGCAACTGTCCGATGAGGACAGTGGCGTCGACTCGGTGCTGGCCGCTCTGTACGACAAGCCGGACGAGGAGGCGACAGGCGGCCCGCGCAGCGCGAACCTGGGCGCGTCGGCACCGCGGGTCGCACGCTGGCTGGGCGACATCCGGCGGTACTTCCCGAGCACCGTCGTGCAGGTGATGCAGCGCGACGCGGTCGACCGGCTGGGGTTGACCCGGATGCTGCTGGAGAAGGAGCTTCTGTCGGCGGTCGAGCCGGACGTGCACCTGGTCGGCACGCTGCTGTCGCTGAACGGCGTGCTGCCGGAGGAGACCAAGGAGACCGCACGCGAGGTCGTCCGCAAGGTCGTCGAGGAGCTTGAAGAGCGGCTGGCCGAGCGCACGCGGGCGGCGATCAAGGGGGCGCTGGACAAGGCGTCGCGCACGCACCGGCCCCGGCCGGGCGACGTCGACTGGGCGCGCACGATCCACCGCAACCTCAAGCACTACTCCCCCGAGCTGCGGACGATCGTGCCGGAGCAGCTGATCGGCTACGGGCGGCGGCAGCAGGCGGTGCAGCGGGACGTGATCCTGGCGGTCGACCAGTCGGGGTCGATGGCGGAGTCGGTGGTGTACTCGGGGTTGTTCGGCGCGGTGCTGGCGTCGATGCGGGCGTTGCGGACGTCGTTCGTGGCGTTCGACACGGAGGTCGCGGACCTGACCGAGCACCTCGCCGACCCGGTGGACGTGCTGTTCGGCACCCAGCTGGGCGGCGGAACGGACATCAACCGGGCGATCGCGTACTGCCAGGGCCTGGTCGGCCGGCCGGAGCAGACGCTGCTGGTGCTGATCAGCGACCTGTACGAGGGCGGCGACGAGGACGAACTCCGCCACCGGATCGCCGAGTTGGTGGGCGCGGGGGTCCAGGTGGTGACGCTGCTGGCACTGTCGGACTCGGGAGCACCGTCGTACGACCACGAGAACGCGGCGGCGCTGGCGGAGCTGGGGGTCCCGGCGTTCGCGTGCACGCCGGACCAGTTCCCGGAGCTGATGGCCGCGGCGGTGAGGGGCGACGACCTGCAGTCCTGGGTCGCGCGGGAGACCAGCTGAGTTGCGGAATGAAACTGAGCGGCGGGTGGTTGGGAGGAGTGTGGGCCGGGGTGCCCACAGGAAGGACGGCTCGCCATGAAGGTCCGCAGCTCGATCCGCTCGCTCGCTCGCCAGCCGGGTGCCCAGGTCATCCGCCGGGGGACGAAGGTGCTGGTGATCAACAAGGACAACCCGCGCAACAAGGCCCGCCAGGGCTGACGCCCGGAGGGGGTTGCGCGGCCGGGCCGGGTGGCCCGGCCGGGCCCGGCCGCGGCAATCTCAGCGACTGACCCGGCGGCGAGGGGACGGCCCGCCAGCGGCGGACGGCGCAGGGCCGGTGGACCCGGCCAAGCCTCCGACCGCGGCTGTCCGATTGTCGCGCGCCAGCCGGCGCACTTCGCGCCGCGCAGGCGGCCGGCACCGGCCGCCCTACGGCTACACCGCAGGGCAGGCGTCCCCGGCCAAGCCGGTTACCGCGCCGCGGCTGTCCGATTCTTGCGCGCCCGCCGGGCGCACCTCGTGCCGCGCAGGCGGCCGGCACCGGCCGCCCTACGGCTACACCGGAGGGCAGGCGTCGCCGGCCAAGCCGGTTACCGCGTCGCGGCCGCCCGGTCCTCCGCTCGGCCGAACCGCATGACTCCGTCGTCGACCCGGCCGAGCCGCATGTCCGCGAAATCCAGCAGATAGTTCTGGCGCATCATCCAAGGCCGCTTCTCGCCCTGCTTCGGCAGGCCGGGAGCGGCTCTCTTGATGTACCCCGACGCCAGGTCCACGATCGGCCGCGGCCGGCCCGCCGACGACGCCGACTCCGCGTCCGGTGCGCAGTAGGCGAACCCGCGGCGATCCAAATACCCCAGCAACCGGCACACGTACTGCGACGTCAGGTCCGCCCGCAGCGTCCACGAGTTGTTCGTGTACCCCACGCACCACGCCAGGTTCGGCACGCCGCCGAACATCATCCCCTTGTACGCCCGCTGGTCGCCCGGCACGACAGCGCGGCCGTCCACCGTCAGCGCGATCCCGCCGAACGCCACCAGCCGCAGACCCGTCGCCGTCACGATGATGTCCGCGTCCAGCGCGCGGCCGGACTCCAGAAGAACTCCGGATGACGTGAACCGCGAGATCCGGTCCGTCACGATGTCCGCCTTGCCCGACCGCAGAGCCCGGAACAGGTCCGCGTCCGGCACCAGGCACAGCCGCTGGTCCCACGGGTCGTACGACGGCACGAAGTGCGGGTCCACCGGGATCGACGCCGGCAGCTGCGCCGCCACCCGCTTGCGCAACGCCAGCGACGCCCGGCGCGGCAACCGCCGCATCAGCTGGAAGAACAGCGTTCCCATGACCACGTTCTTGCCGCGCACCACCCGGTGCGCGAGCTTCTCCGGCAGCAGTGCCCGCAGCCGGTCGGCCAGCGCGTCCCGGCCCGGGCGCGCCACGATGTACGACGGCGACCGCTGCAGCATCGTCACGTGCGAAGCGCGCGATGCCAGCGCCGGGACCAGCGTCACCGCCGTCGCGCCGCTGCCGATCACCACGACCCGCTTGCCTGTGTAGTCCAGCGACGACGGCCAGTGCTGCGGATGCACGATCTCGCCCGCGAACTCCGAACGCCCCGGGAAGTCGACCACGTGCCCCGAGTCGTACGAGTAGTAACCACTGCACAGGTACAGGAACCGGCAGGTGAACGTCGCGCCGTGCGCCGTCGAGACCGTCCACCGCGCCGACGAAGACGACCACGACGCCCGCACCACACGATGGCCGAAGCGGATCCGATCGACCACGCCGAAAGCCTCCGCAGTTGAGCGGATGTACGACAGGATCGCCGGGCCGTCCGCGATCGCCTTCGGGTCCTTCCACGGCCGGAACGGGTAACCGAGCGTGAACATGTCCGAATCGGACCGGATGCCCGGGTACCGGAACAGGTCCCAGGTTCCGCCGATCGTGTCACGCGCCTCGAGCACCGCGTACGTCTTGCCCGGCAGCCGCTCCTGCAGCCGGCAGGCCGCGCCGACCCCGGACAGCCCGGCCCCCACGATCAGGACGTCGAGGTGTTCGGTCATGAAAACCAGCCTAACCGAGGTGGGGACCCCGCCGGACCGGGTCGGGGCACCGGTCCGGCGGGGAGGCCTACCTCAACGGCACCACCGTCGTCGCGCCGAAGGTGCCCTTCAGCGGCACCGTCACGGCCTTGCCGCGTACGGTCACCGTGACGCTGTCCTGCGTCTGCGTCGGGTCCGACACGGCCAGCTGACGCCGCCCGACCGCCACCGACGCCGGGCCGGACACCCGCACGTCGCCGACCGAGCCGGCGGCGAAGAAGTTCGCCAGCACCGTGCCGTCGGCGACGCGCACCGCCTGCACCACCGGCGTGTTCGCCAGCACGTGACACGTCCACGACGCCGTCAGCGTGCCGAGCACCGACGCGCCCGGCAGCACCGCGTACGCGTAGGTCGCGTCGACCGGCTTGACGCCGTGCTCCAGCACCAGCTTCTGGTACCGGCGCGTGTTCGGCGTCGTGGTGCCCTTCGTGTTGGCGCCGGTGTCGATGTCGCGCCACGCGCCGGTGCGGTCCTCGCGCAGCGCCGTCACCGAGGCGTCGTCCAAGAGCACGTACCCGCCGACGTTCTCCAAGTGCAGCCAACGCGAACGACGCAACGCCGAGACCTTGCCGAGGTCGGTCGGGACGCGCCGGCCGTCCGCGAGCAACGTGCCGCGGCCGCCCTCGCCGAGGTTGCGGTTCTCGATCGTCGTCCGCACCGCGCTGCCGGA
Organism: Amycolatopsis sp. MEPSY49; assembly: GCF_051337345.1. Taxonomy (NCBI): domain Bacteria; kingdom Bacillati; phylum Actinomycetota; class Actinomycetes; order Pseudonocardiales; family Pseudonocardiaceae; genus Amycolatopsis; species Amycolatopsis sp. MEPSY49. The sequence goes on from NZ_JBDLYJ010000018.1 coordinate 81,408, forward strand.
CGTGCTGGTGATCCCGGCCCCGAGGCACACGATCCCGGACGACGTGAAGAACCACGACTTCTTCGCGACCAGCGAGCCGTCCCACGACATGAAGTCCATGGCGTAGGCGCCGGTGCGCGCGTCCCAGCGGACGCCGCCGGTGTGCGGGTTCGGGCCGACCGGCACGCCGCCGAACTTCGGGTCGACCGGGCCGTCGTTCTCGGTCGTGCCCGGCAGCAGCAGCGGGTCGACCGTCGGCCAGTACGCGTCGGTGTAGTGGCCCTTGGCGTTGGGCAGGAACGTGTAGAGCACGCCGTCGCCGACGTAGAAGCCCTTGAGGTTCTGGCCGTTGATGGCCTCGTAGCGCGAAATCCGCGTCGAGCTGACGCCGAGGGACGCCGACCAGTCGTCGGTGACGTGCACCATCCGGTCCTGCTGGCCGAAGACGCGGTGCGTGGCGGTGACCCGCGCCGGGCGCGCGCCCGAGGCCAGCATGTCCTGCGCGAACTCGATGCCCGGCGTCGCCACCAGGTCCGGGCCGGGCGCGAACCGCTCCGGGTCGGGGATCTTCAGGAACGGCGCGTATTCGCCTTCCTTGATCCACTTCGCGGCGAGCGCGTTGAGGTCGGTCTTCGTCTTGCCGGACGCCGTGCGGGCCAGCACGAGCGTCGCGACGGTCAGCTGGTGGCCGATGTCGTGCCCCGTCTCGCCCTGGCGGGAGAGCATCCGGCCGCGCACCGGCTCCATCAGCGCGCCCGCGTAGACGAACGGCGCGAAGCTGTCCGTCACCAGCGCGTAGATCTTGTCCTTCAACGGCTGCGGCAGCGCGTACTCGGTGCCCGCCGTGACGTGGATGGCGCCGGCGAGCGCGGTGAGCAGGACGATGCCGTAGTGCCCGGGGTACGGGATGGTGTCGTGCTGGATGAACGAGCCGTCGACGTGGAAGCCGTCGCCGGCCGCGCGGTCCAGCTTGGCGACGACGCTCGCCGCTCCCCCGCCCGCGACGTCGGTGAGCGCGTCGATGCCGGTCTTGATCCAGGCCGTGTCGCCGAGCATCGCGCCGGAGACGATCGAGATGAGCGCCTTGTCCGCGCGGTTCGCGCCGGTCTCGATCACCGACGCGTTGTTCGCGCGCAGGTTCGGGTTGCCGACGAACCGCTTGACCGGCGCCAGGTAGCGGGCCAGCTGTTCCGCGGTGAGCTGGTCGGCGACGACCGACAGCGTGTGCAGCAGGTAGTACGGGATGCCGATCTCGTAGGTGTACCAGTTGCCGATCTCGCCGACGGTTTCGTTGTACTGGCTGGCGTAGATCAGCTCGAGCGCCGCCTTGATCCGGTCGAGCACAACCGGGTCGCCGGACAGCGAGCCGCCCGGGGTGCCCCAGTCGACGGCGATCGCGCGCAGCCGCGCGTACATCGACGTCGTGTAGTCGCTGCCGGGGCCGAGCGGCAGGTCCGTCCACAGTGGAGCACCACCGCCGGCGACGGACAGGCTCGCGTTGTACGCCTTGGCGACGCGCCCCAGGTTGGCCAGCGCCGCGGTCCGTTCCGGCGACGGCCGGTTGATGCCGGTCTGCAGCTGCCGGTAGGCGGCGACGATCGGCGCGGTCGCGGCGGGCACCCCGCTCGCGGCCGGAGTGGCCGCGGACGCAGCGGAAGCGAAGGCGGGACGGGTGAGCAACACGGTCGAAGCGGCCGCCAGCGCGCCGCCGCGCAGAGCGTTTCTCCGGTTCACGGGCATGGCAATGCCTCCCAGGAAGACATCCTCGGCTTGCGGGGAATGGGGAACGGGATTCGGTTGTGCGGCGGCGGATTCGGTGCTCGGCACCGGAAACTGTCGGTGCCGAACGATAGAATGGAAACTGGGGGGCGCCCCCGCGGGATCAGGGGCTGCAGGTCGGGGATCGGGTTAGCGGCGCCGAAAACTGTCGGTGCCTGACGGTAGAGTAGGAATCTGGGGGCGCCCCCGCGGATCGGGGGCTGCGGGTCGGGGGATCCGGGCTGACGGCACCGGAAACTGTCGGTGCCAAACGGTAGGTTGAAAACCGGGGGGGCGCCCCGCGGGAGGCGCCCCACCGAGGTCAACGGGAGCCGTTGGTGCGGCGGGGCAGCTGCCAGGGGTTGGCCTCCTGGAGGGGTTCGGGCAGCAACGCGTCCGGGAAGCCCTGCCACGCCAGCGGGCGCAGGAACCGCTCGATCGCGGCGGTGCCGACGGACGTCGTGGTCGGGGCGGTCGTGGCCGGGTACGGGCCGCCGTGCTGCTGGGCCCAGCTCACCGTCACGCCGGTGGGCCAGTCGTTCCACAGCAGCCGCCCGGCGATGCGGGCCAGCGCCGGCAGCACCGGCCGGATCCAGTCCACATCGGACTCCTCGCCGTGGATCGTGGCGGTGAGCCCCGGTTCGATCACCTCCAGCAGGCGCAGCAGCTCGGCCTGGTCGGCGTAGGTGACGATCAGCGACGCCGGCCCGAAGCACTCCTCGTGCACGGTGTCGCCGCCCTCGAGGAACTGCTTGCCCGTGGTGGCCAGCAACGTCGGGGTGAACGCGGGCGCGGAAGAGTCCGCCGACGACACGACCTCGACCCCCGGGACCTCCCTCAGCGAAGAAAGCTGGGCGGCATACCCGGAAGCGATGCGGTCGTTGAGCATCGGCTGGGCCGCGACACCGGCCAGCGCCTCCCGCAATGCCGAGGTCAGGTTGTGGTCCTCGGGCAGGAACAGCAGGCCCGGCTTGGTGCAGAACTGACCGGCGCCGAGGGTGAACGACCCGGCGTAGCCCTTCGCGACGGCCTCCCCGCGCGCCGCGATCGCGGCCTCGGTGACGACGACCGGGTTGACGCTGCCCAGCTCGCCGTAGAACGGGATCGGCCGCGGCCGCGCGTTCGCGATGTCGAACAGCGCCCGCCCGCCGGGGATCGACCCGGTAAACGACGCCGCCGCGATCCGCGGGTCCTTCAGCGCCGTGACGCCTTCCTCCTGCCCGAAGATCACGTCGAAGATGCCCTCCGGCGCGCCCGCGCCGACCAGGGCTTCGCGCAGGATCCGGCCGGTCAGCGCGGACAGCTCCGGGTGCCCGGGGTGCGCCTTGAGGACGACCGGGCAGCCCGCGGCGAGCGCGGACGCCGTGTCGCCGCCGGCGACGCTGAACGCGAACGGGAAGTTGCTGGCCGCGAACACCAGCACCGGCCCGATCGCGGTCTTGACGCGGCGGATGTCCGGCCGCGGGCCCATCGGCCAGTCCGGGTCGGCGTGGTCGACGGTCGCGCCGAGGAACTCGCCGTCGGTGAGCACCTCGCCGAAGAGGCGCAGCTGGAACGTCGTGCGCTTCAGCTCGCCGGCCAGCCGCGGGGTGGCGGGCAGGTGGGTCTCGCTGTGCGCGAGCGGGACGAGGTCGTCGGCGGCGGCGTCCAGGGCGTCGGCGGCCGCGACCAGCCAGCGGGCGCGCTCGGCCGGGGTCGCCTCGGCGGCGGGGCGGGCGGCCGCGGCGGCCCCCGTCAGGATCTTCTCGAGCGTGGCGGCGTCGGTGGCCTGGCTCATGGGTGGAACAGCTCCTCAGTTTTCATGGGCGGCGGCGGTGGCCGTGGCCAGGTCGCTCCAGCGACCCGGACCGGCCAGTCCGAGGTGGTACAGGTGCAGCTCCGCGGCCCCCGCCTTGGCCAGCTCGCCGGCGTACGCGGCGATGTCCGGCACCGGGGCGGCGGCGACCGCGGTGATGTAGCTGCCGATCGCGACCCGTTCGGGCAGGGCCTCCCGGGCCGCCGCGACGGCTTCGGCACCCGTGGCGGGCGCCCAGCCGAACAATACGACCGCGTCGACGTCGTCGGCAGCGGACGGCGTCAGCCCCGGCAGCGCGCCGGTGACCCACGGGTCGAGCGCGCCGTGCAGCACGACCCGGATGCCCGCGGGCAGCACCGCCAAAACCGCGGCCCGCAAGGCGTCGGTGGCTTCCTGCCGGACCCGCAGCAGCATCGAGGTCAACGACGGCGGCAGACCGTCGGCCGTCACGCCCAGGTCGCCGGTCGCGACCAGTCGCCTGACCTCCTCGACGAGCTGCGCGCGAACGGTGTCCGCGTCGAGGTCCCACGAAGCGGCGCAGGCGTCGCAGCAGCAGATCGACAGCAACCGGGCCACCGCGGGCGCCCAGACGCCGTCGGTCTTCTCGTGCTGATGCTGGTGGACCGCGCCGAGCGGGCCGCAGGCTTCGAGGATGACCGACGACAGCTCCAAGCCGGCGACGGCCTGAGCGGTCAGCTTCGCCGCGTACTCGCGCACGGCGGGCTGCGACGGGCACAGCGCCCACGGGTAGGCCTCGCCGAAGCAGTTGCGCACCACGACGTCCGGGTGCTCGTAGCCGAGCTGGGAGTTGTGGGTCAGCACGATCCACGCGGCCGCCGGGATCCCGGCCTCGTTGAGCAGCCGGACGGCGTCGCCCCCGGAGTCTTCCGAAGTCACCCAGTCCGGAGTGGACGGACGCAGCGTGCCCCAGCCCCCGGACACCGGCCGGTAGAACGCCGCGTGCCGGGCGACGACCGAAGTCCGCGACGCCGACCACGGCGTCGCCGCGCGGGCGCTGTGGTACGACAGCGCCACGGCCACCTCGTCGACACCCAGGTCCCGGACGCGCGAAGCGAACCCGGACTCCAGGACGTCCCAGGGGTAGGCGTATCCCGTCACCTTCACCGGGTCACCACCTCGCCGTGTTCGGCTCGAAACCGGATACGTACTTGCGCATGTAGGTCACGTCGTCCCGTTTGGTCAGTCCACATCGGACGTAGTTCTCGTGCAGCCGGGCCAGCGCGTCCTCGTCCAGCTTCACGCCCAGCCCCGGCGTCGTGGGCACCTCGACGGCCCCGTCCCGGAAGGAAAGCACGCCCGGTTCGATGACGTCCTCGACCTTCCACGGCCAGTGCGTGTCGCAGGCGTAGGTCAGGTGCGGGGTCGCCGCGGCGACCTGGACCATCGCGGCCAGGCTGATCCCGAGGTGGCTGTTGGAGTGCATCGACAGGCCGACGCCGAAGCTCTCGCACGTCGTCGACAACGACTGTGTCGCGCGCAGGCCACCCCAGAAGTGGTGGTCCGACAGGAGAACGCCGATCGCGCGCGCCCGGAAGCCCGGCTCGATGTCGCCGAAGTTCACCACGCACATGTTGGTGGCCAGCGGCATCGACGCCTCGGCGGCCACCCGGGCCATGCCTTCGATGCCCGGCGTCGGGTCTTCGAGGTACTCCAGGACACCGTCGAGCTCGTGAGCCACCCGGATGCCGGTCTGAGGAGTCCACGCGCCGTTCGGGTCGATCCGCAGCGGGTGTCCGGGGAACGCCTCGGCCAGCGCGCGGATCCCGTCGACCTCCTGCGCGGGCTCGTAGACGCCGCCCTTGAGCTTGATCGAACGGAAGCCGTACTCGTCGATCATCCGTTTCGCCGACCCCACCAGGGTTTCCGGCGTGGTGATCTCGCCCCACGAATCCTCGCGGCCGTCGACGTGCTTGCCGTACTTGTAGAACAGGTAGGCGGAGAACTCGACGGCGTCACGCGCCTTGCCGCCGAGCAGGTCGGTGATCGACCGGCCGAGGTACTGCCCCTGCGCGTCCAGGCACGCGACCTCGAACAGCGAATACACGCTGGCCACGGTCTTGCGGATCGAGAAGCCGCCGATCAGCCCGTGCGCGTCGGTCAGCACCGTGTCCGACAACGCCTGCGCGACCAGCCGCTGCAAACCGGGCAGGTCGAAGACGTCGTGGCCGCGCAGCCGCGGCAGCACCTTGCGCACCTCGCCGAGGAACGCGGAGTCGCCGTAGGACTCGCCGAGCCCGACGATCCCGTCCTCGCACTTGACCTGCATGACGCTGCGCAGCGCGAACGGCTCGTGCACGCCCATGACGTTGAGCAGCGGCGGGTCGGCGAACGCGACCGGCGTCAGCACCACATCGAGGATCTTCATCAGCCCAGCGCCTTCAGCGTGACGAAGCCGTCCTCCACGATCTTCTCGAGCCGGTGGATCTGCTCCGGCGTCGGCTCGACCAGCGGCGGCCGGACCGGGCCGACCTTGTCGCCGCGCAGCCGGGCGGCGGCCTTCACCAGCGAGACGGCGAAGCCGGGCGTCTCGTCCCGCAGCGCCACCAGCGGCAGGTAGAAGCCGGTCAGCAGCGCGTCCATCACGCGGGTGTCGCCCTCGCCGAGCGCGCGGTGGAAGCGGTGCGCGATCTCCGGCGCGAAGCAGTGCACCGCCGAGGAGTACCGGGCGACGCCGATCGAGGCGTACGCCTTGGCCGAGACCTCCGCGGTCGGCAACCCGTTGAAGAACAGGAACTTCCGCGCCCGCTCGGTGTCCAGCGACCGGATCGTGGTGACGATCCGGGTCATCACCTCGACGTCGCCGTAGCCGTCCTTGAGCCCCACGACCGAGGGAATGTCCAGCAGCGAAGCCGCGGCCGGCGCGCCGAAGACGCCGGTGCCGCGGTGGTAGACGATCACCGGCACCGTCGAGTCGCCGACGGCGTAGCGGACGAAGTCGACCAAGCCCGCCTGCGGCCCGGAAACGAGGTACGGCGGCAGCAGCAGGACGCCGTCCGCACCCCCGGCCTGGGCCGCCGCGACACCGGCCCGCGCCGACGCCGCGCCGCCCCCGGCGCCCACCCAGACCGGGACGCGGCCGGCGGCCACCTCCCGGGACCGGGTGAGCACGGAGGCGTGCTCGGCGGGCGAGAGCGAGCTGAACTCGCCGGTGCCGCACGCGACGAACAGCGCACCGGCGCCCGCCGCGATGTGGCTCTCCACGTTCTCCGCGAGCGCGTCGAGGTTGACCTCGAGGTCCTCGGTGAACGGGGTGAGGGGGAACGCCAGCAGGCCGTCCAGCTCGATCTCGTTCTGTGCCATCAGTTTCCGCTCTCTGTCCTTTTTCGGTTTCGGCCGGGTGTGGCCATCGTCAGGCGGGCACGGTCGTGCCTTCCTTCGGCGTGGTGTCGACGTCGTCGGCGGCGTTCACGGTGTCGACGATCTCATCGGCGGCCGCGCTGCGCTCGGGGGCGAGCAGCCCGAGGCCGACGTACAGGGCGAGCGAGACCAGGATCGGCGTCGCGACCAGCACCGTCTGGTTCGCGTTGAACACGTAGTACACCAGCGCGTAGTCGATCAGGCCGCCCGCCCAGGAGATCAGCGCCGCGCGCGGGCCGCACTTGCGGAACCACGGCAGCATGCCCAGCAGCAGCGGGATCGAGATCGGGCCCATCAGCGCGGCGACCCAGTTGACGACGATCTGCAGCACGCCGCCGAGGTTCTGCGCCTGGGTGGCCACGAGCATGGTGAGGGCCACGAAGATGACCGTGGTGATCCGGGCGGCCTTGAGGCCCTGGACGTCGGTCCACTGCCGGGTGCGGCGGACCATCGCGGGGATCATGTCGCGGGTGATCACCGCGGAGATCGCGTTGGCGTCCGAGGAGACCATCGCCATGGTGTGCGAGAAGATGCCGGCCAGCACCAGGCCGATCAGGCCCGGCGGCAGGAACGTCGTCGTCATGATCGCGTAGGACTGCGTCGGGTCCTTGATGCCGGGGATGAGCAGCGGCGCCGCGAACATCGGGAACATCAGCACCAGCGGCCACAACAGGTACAGCGCGGACGAAAGGCGCGCACCGCGCTTGGCCTCGTGGGTGTTCGGCGCGGCCATGTACCGCTGCGCCAGGTTCCACATGCCTCCGTTGTACTCCAGCGTCTTCACCAGCACGTAGACGAGCAGGAAGATGGTGGTGTACTTGGACGTCACGGGGTTGACGTGGTTCTCGGGCAGCTTGTCCCACATCGTCCAGAGCGCGGAGATCCCGCCGAGCTTGCCGAGGACGACCACGATCATCACGATCGCCGCGATGGCCTGGATGACGAACTGGCCGAAGTCGGTGAGCGCGTCGGCCCAGAGCCCGCCGATGGTGCAGTAGACGAGGGTGACCGCGCCGGTGATGAGGATGCCGAGGTTGTAGTCCAGCCCGGCGAAGACGTGCAGCAGCGTCGCGACGGCGAACCACTTGGCCGCGATGTCGAAGATCTTCAGCAGGCTGCCGCTCCAGGCGAGCGCCTGCTGAGTCGGCACGTTGTAGCGCTTGGCCAGGTACTCCAGCGGCGAGGCGACGCCGAGCTTCGAGCGCAGCCGGTTCCAGCGGGCGGCGAACAGCCAGCTGCCGATGCCCACGCCGATGCCGATGCTGGCGAAGCCCCAGAAGTACACGGTGACGCCGCTGGTGTACGCGACGCCCGCGTACGCGACGAAGAGCACGGCGCTGTAGCCGGACATGTGGTGCGAGATGCCGGCCAGCCACCACGGCATCTTGCCGCCGGCCGTGAAGAAGTCCTTCACGTCGCTGACCCGTTTGTGCGACCACCAGCCGATCACGATCATCAGCGCGAAGTACGCGCAGACCATCGTCCAGTCGAGTGCGTGCACCGCAGGCTCCTTTCCGCGTCCACGTCGATGCGGTCTCGAAGGAGATGTTCACATCCATGAACGGAGTCTGTTATAGTGATTATGTTCATCCATAAGAACGTTGTTCGGGACGCTAATATGGCCGGAGTCACAAGTCAACGGCCGGACGGAGGAGCACAAATGCCGCAGAAGGTGGACAACCCGGTAGCGGCCGAGGGCGCCCCCGCCGAGTCGTCCGGGGTGAAGTCCGCGCGCCGGGCCGTCGACCTCATCGAGACGTTCGCGGCGAACGACGTCTGGCTGTCGCTGTCCGACCTGCACGCGCGCACGGGCTTCCCGCGCTCGTCGCTGCACGGCCTGCTGCGGACGCTCCTGGAAGCCGGCTGGCTGGAGGCGGACACCAACACCGCCCGCTACCGCCTCGGCGTCCGCGCGCTGATCTGCGGCACGGCGTACCTGGACCGCGACGCCGTCGTCCCGTTCGCCACCGAGGCCCTGGAGCGGATCCGGGAGAAGACCGGCTTCACCGCGCACTTCGCGCGGCGCAACGGCACCGAGGTCGTCTACCTGGAGACGCGCGAGTCGCAGCGGTCGACGCACCTCGTCTCCCGCGTCGGGCGCACGCTGCCCGCGCACGCGACCGCGCTGGGCAAGGCGCTGCTGGCCGAGCTGACGCACGACGAGATCGAGGCGCTGATGCTGCCGGCGTCGCTGACCGCGCTGACGCCGAACACGATTACCACGCTCGAAGGCCTGCACGCCGAGTGCGCCGCGACCCGCGAGCGCGGGTACGCCGCCGAGGTCGAGGAGGGCACGCTGGGCGTCCGCTGCGTCGCCGCGGTGATCCCCTACCGGATCCCGGGCACGGACGCGATCAGCTGCTCGATGCCGATCGCCCAGGTGACCGACGCCGACGCCCGTCGCGTCGGCGAGCTGCTCGCCGAAACCACCGCCGAGCTCGGGCAGCAGCTGCGCCGGGCCGGGATCCGCTGACCGCCGCCATTCCCTGTTAGGAGAGGAACCCCATGACGGACCAGCGCGTGCTCATCACCGGGTCGGCGGGTGTCGTCGGCACCCTGATGCGCCCCCGCTTGAAGCGCGACGGCCGCGTGCTGCGCCTGCTCGACCTGGCGCCGCAGACGGCGTCGGACGCCTCCGAAGAGGTCGTGACGGCGTCGGTGACCGACCCGGACGCGATGGCCGCGGCGTGCGAGGGCGTCGACGCGCTGATCCACCTGGGCGGGCACAGCCGCGAGAACTCGTGGGAAGCGACGCTCGACGTCAACATCAACGGCACGCACACGGTGCTGGAGGCGGCCCGCGCGGCGGGTGTTTCCCGCGTCATCCTGGCGTCGAGCAACCACGCGGTGGGCTTCCGCCGCAACGACGAGGACCTCCCGGCGGACTCCTCGCCGCGGCCGGACACGTACTACGGCGTCTCCAAGGCGGCGATCGAGGCGCTGGGCAGCCTGTACCACTCCCGGTTCGGCATGGACGTGATCGTCATCCGGATCGGCTCGTGCTTCGAGACGCCGTTGCCGCTGGGCCCGCGCGGGTTGACGACGTGGCTGTCCCCGGACGACGGCGCCCGGCTGTTCGAGGCGTGCCTCGCGGCGCCGTCGCCGGGGTACCGGCTGATCTGGGGCGTCTCGGACAACACGCGCCGGATCTACTCGCTGGCCGAAGCCGAAGCGCTGGGCTACAAGTCGCTGGACGACGCCGAGGTGTACGCGGAGCAGCTGGCCTCGAAGCCTGCCCCGACGGGTGCGGCGGCCGAGTACGTGGGCGGCCCGTTCTGCACCGCTCCCCTGGGCGTCTTCAACCCACTCTGACGGTTTCGGGAAGCCGCGGAGGTACTAGTACCTTCGCGGCTTCCCGCGTTCCCGGGTCGTCGCCAGGGTGGCCACATGATCTTGAAATCCCGCCGCGCGCGGAAGTGGACCATCGCCGGCGCGGTCGTGCTGGTCGTTCTGCTCGCCGGCGCGTTCACGCTGTTCGAAATCTCGAAGTCGCGGACGTTCCAGTTCTTCGGCACCCTCGTGAACCGCGTCGAGACGACGGAGAAGGTCGTCGCGCTCACCTTCGACGACGGGCCCGATCCCGCGGGCACCCAAGCCATCCTCGACACGCTTCGCGGTCGCGGAGTCCCGGCCACGTTCTTCCTCATCGGCCGCGACATCGCCGCGCACCCCGATCTCGCGCACGACATCGCCGCGGCGGGCCACGAAATCGGCAACCACAGCTTCAGCCACGACCGGATGATCGGCGTGACGCCGGCGTGGGTCGCGGACGAGGTCGAGGCCACCGACGCCCTCATCCGCACGACGGGCTACCCCGGTGACATCCTGTTCCGGCCGCCGAACGGCAAGAAGCTCTTCGCGTTGCCGCACTACCTGGCGTCGCACAACCGGATCACGGTCACGTGGGACGTCGAGCCGGACTCCGACGGGACCCCGGACGCGGCGACCGTCGTGTCGACGACCGTGAGCCAGGTCCGGCCGGGCTCGATCGTGCTGCTGCACGGGATGTACGCGGGCCGCGAGCAGACCCGCCAGGCGATCGGGCCGATCATCGACCGGCTCAAGGAGCGGGGCTATCGGTTCGTGACCGTCTCACAGCTGATCGGCTGAACACCAGCACAACCACCAGGGCGCCGGCCACGCAGGGCGCCAGCCCGGCCCACCCCAGCGCGGGCGGCAGACCGGTGTCCCCCGAGGTGTCCTCGACGAGCAGGCCGGTCAGCCCGGTGGCCACGCCGAGGACGAGCAGCACGATCGCGGCGGCGCGGGCCCACCGCTTGCCCGCCCGGACGGCCCAGGCCGTCGCGAGCCAGCCGAGGACGCCCAACGCGCCAACGCTCGCCAGCAGAACCAGGTACGTGGTGACGGCCGAGCCGATCTGAGCCGGGGTGTAAGCCGGGTACCCGGCTCGGATGTGGTCGGCCAGCAGGGACCGGTCGGCGAACGGGAGCACCGTGGCGGCGACGGTCAGGGCGAGCCCGGCCGCCGCCGCCAGGACTGCGGGACGGCGTGCGGTCGTTCCCACCGCCGCCGGAACGCGTCGTGCGGTCACTGCGGCTCGCCGCCCATCGCCAGCCGGGTGAAGGCCGCGAGCGCGCCGTCGATCGGGTGCGGCTGCGGCCGGCCCGACTCGTCGAGCCGGTTCCAGCGCTGCGCGTTCACCGCGATCGCGAACTGCCGCCGGCCGTCCGCGCGGGCCGCCGCCAGCGTTCCGCCGCCCCAGACCGTGCCGCCGTGGCCCCAGAACTCCGTCGACTCCACCGGGTGCAGGCCGAGACCGTAGTCGATCAGCTTGCCCTCCTGGGAAATGATCCGGACCGTCCGCCGCATCTCGGCCAGCGAAGCCGGTGAGACGATCCCGCCCGCCAGCAGCAGCCCGAAGAAGCGGTTGAGGTCCGCGACCGTCGAGATCAGCGACGCCGACGGCCCGACCCACGACATGTCGAAGACGCTGTAGTCGCGCGGCGGGTCGATCATGCCGAACCACGACTCGTAGAGCTTCGAGTGCGGCCCCTCGACGTGCGTTCCGGTCGGGAACCCGGTGTCGCGGAGCCCGGCGCGGTCGATGACGTCACGGGTGATGCATTCCTCGGCGCTGCCTCCGGTGACGTGCGCGAGGAGCCGGCCGAGCAGCAGGTAGTTGGTGTTGGAGTACACGCCGGGAGTGCCGCCCGGGGTGCCGACCGGCGGCGCGCCGACGCCCATCGCGATCAGCTCGACCGGGTCGAACCGCGTGTACCGGTGGTCGTCCAGGCTGTCCGGCCGGGTGGACGCCAGGTCGGGGAACGCCTTGAGGCTCGGATACGCGTACGGGAGGTACTCGGCGAGCCCGCTCGTGTGGTCGATCAGCATCCGGACCGTGATCGCCTGTCCCCGGTCGCCCGGGACGAGCGAAGGCAGGTAGTGGCCGATCGGGGTGTCGAGCCCGATCCGGCCGGCCTCGACCTGGCGCAGCACCGCGGCGGCGGTGAACGTCTTCGTGACGCTGCCGACGCGGTGGCGCATGCGGGCGGCGACCGGGTGGCCGGTCTCGATGTCGGCGACGCCCGCGGCGCCGCGCCAGACCTGGTCGCCGGCCCGCACCTCGGCGAACACGCCCGGTACGCCGGCGCGGTGGACCGCCTCCAGGGCGGCGTCCAGCTTCGCGTGATCCATGGGGACTCCTCTCGGGAAGGGAAGTGTCCTCATTATGCACGCAGTGCGTGCAACAGCAAGTGCATAAGTTATGCTGACGGTCGGCGAAGGGACGAGATGGCGAACCGAAGGCGTTGGACGACCGAGGAAATCCTGGACACGGCCGCGGAGCTGCTGCGCCGCGGCGACGCCGAGTCGTTCAGCGTGCGCAAGCTCGCCGCGGAGCTGGGGACGGACTCCTCGAGCCTCTACCGGCACTTCCGCACCAAGACCGAGCTGCTGCGCGCGCTGGCCGACCGGATCCTCGTCGGCGCCATGGCCGGATATCAGCCCGAAGGCGACTGGAAGCAGCGCCTGACCGCGCTGGCCCTGCGCCTGCGGGAGGCGTTCGGCGAGCAACCGCAGATCGCTGTGGTCTGGGGCCGCTACGCCTCCAGCGGCGCCGGGTCCCGGCTGGTGATGGAGGAGGTGCTGCAGGCCCTGCGCGCGTCAGGCCTGCCCGACGAGCGGATCCCGGCGCGCTACCACCGGATCGCGATCCTGTTCGCCGCGCTGATCGCGTCCGAGGCCGGCGTCAGCACGGTCACGCCCGAGGAACACGAGCAAGGCATGGAGCTGTTCCGCGTCGCGGTGCTGGGCGCCGACCCCGACCGCTTCCCCGCCCTGGCCCACTTCGCCCGCGAGGTCCGTCCGCTCGGCGCCGACCGCCGCGCGGCCTTCGAGGAGCTCATCGCCGCCCAGCTCGCCGACATCGAGGCCGCGATCAGTGCGCGACCCGCAAGGCCGGCACCTCGAGACTGACCACCCACTCGCCGTCACGCGGTCCGTGCGTCACCGCTCCCCCGGCCGCCGCGGCCTGCTCCGCGAGACCCGCCAGGCCATACCCCGCACCGGTCCGCGGAGTCCCCTTCAGGGTGTTGCGCGCGGTGATCGTCACGCCTTCTTCAGCGGAAACGTCGATCCGCAGCCGGACGCCGGGACCGTTGTGCCGCAACGCGTTCACCGCCGTCTCCGCGACGAACCGCTCGGCCAGCTCGCGCACCGGGCGCGGCAGGACGGGCAGCACCGGGTCGCGGTCGAGGACCAGGCCCGCGGTGCGCAGCCGGGCCAGCACCTCCGCGAGGTCCGGCGGCCGGTCGGCGTCGTCGCGCAGGTCGTCGAGCGTGCGGCGGACCAGCGTCAGCGCGCCGCGTCCGGCGGCCAGCAGCGTGTCGAGGCGCTCGCGGTCGGCGTCGGTCAGGTCGCCGACCGCGCGCAGCGTCTCCGCCTGCACCAGCATCACGGCCGTGGTCTGGGCGAGCGTGTCGTGCAGCCGCCGGGCCGCGCGCTCGGCCCGGTCGGCGAGCGCGCGCCGGCGTTCGGCGCCGAGCAGCCAGGCGACCGCGCAGATCGTGACGGCCAGGAGCGTGCCGTCGAACGGGCCCTTCGCCGGGTACACGGTGAGACCCACCGTCAGCGCGGCCGCGGCGGCGAGCCACCGCTGCGGCGTGCTGTACAGCGCGAGCAGCACCGGCACGTACATCGTGTTGCGCGGCTGCTCCAACAGCAGGTGCCCGGCCGTGGCGAGGGTGACGACCACGAGCACGACGGCCGGCGCGCGTCGCGACCACAGCAGCGGGACCAGCTGGACCGCGCTGAGCAGCGCCGCGACCCAGCCCTGGTGCGGGGTCCAGGCGCCGCTGGCGAAGAACACCGCGGCGGCCGCGGCCGTCGTGACGAGGGACTGGCGCATGCCGCCGACAGTAGAGTGCCCGGCATGATCCGGGTTCAGGTCGTCGACGACCACGCGCTGGTGCGCGAAGGCATCGCGCTGATCCTGGACGCGCAGCCGGACCTCGACGTCGTCGCGCAGTACGCGAGCGGTCCCGAGCTGCTCGGCTCGTCCGTCGAGGCGGATGTCGTGCTGCTGGACCTGTATCTGCCCGGCATGGACGGCCTCGAAGTCCTGCGCCGCGTGCCGCCCACGGCACCGCGGGTGCTGATGCTGACGACGGTCGGCCGGCCCCGCGAGATCCGCGAGGCCCTGAACGCGGGCGCGGCCGGGTTCGTGCTGAAGGACTCGAGCGGCGACGAGCTCGCGGCCGCCGTCCGGGCCGCCCACCAGGGCGTGACGGCGATGAGCCCGGCGGTGGCAAGCGCGTTGAGCGCGGGTGGTGCACTGACTCCGCGCGAGCGGGACGTCTTGGAGCTGCTGGGCGAGGGACTGTCCAATCGGGACATCGCGGAGCGGCTGCGCCTGGCGGAGCGGACGGTCAAGGTGCACGTGGGGAACGTGCTGGCCAAGCTGGGCGTCACGAGCCGCACCCAGGCGGCGCTCCTGGCCAGGAACCGGTGATCCCGGCGTGGTGCGCGGAGCACCTCGGGAGCGTCCCGGTCGAGGTGCTCTTCGAGCGCCGCTCGCTGTCCGAGGTGGTCGGGCTGCGGCTGGCCGACGGCCGCGAAGTCGTCGTGAAGGTCCGTGAAGACGAGGGCCGTGAGGCGTCCTGCGTCGCCGCCCAGGCGTGGCTGGCGGACCGCGGGTTCCCGTGCGCGCGGCCGCTGACGGACGTCATCCGGGTCGGCTCGCTGGCCGTCCACGCCGAAGAGTCGCGGCCCGGCGGCGTGATGCTGCTCGGCGACACCCCGGACATCGCCGAGCGCTACGCGGCGGTGTTCGCGCGGCTGATGACCGAGCTGACCGACGTCCTCGTCGCACCGCCGTTGCCGAATCCGCGGTGGGCCCGGTGGGACCACCGGGATCCGGGGCTGTGGCCGGCGATCGGGTTCCTGGACGGGCGGAACCAGAGCGCCGTGCCGGAGTACGTCGTCGAGACGGCTTTCCGCGCCCGCAAGCGCTTGCTGGCCGGTGGGTTGCCGTGCGTGCTCGGCCACGCCGACTTCGAGGCCCAGAACCTCCGCTGGCACGACGGGGAGATCTGGGCCGTGCACGACTGGGACAGCCTGGCGTGGCAGCCGGAAGCCGCGCTCGTGGGAGCGGCCTGCGGGACGTTCGCCAACGCGTCACCGCCGACCCTGGCTCCCATCGCGAGTTCCGCCGCGTTCTTGGCCGCCTACCAGGAACTCCGCGGCCGCCGCTTCACCGCGGAGGAAGAGGAGATCGCGTGGGCCGCGAGCCTCTGGATCGCCGTGCACAACGCGCGGTGGGAAGCACTGCACGGTGATCCCGCGGTGTGCGGCGAGGCGGTCCGCGACCAGGCGGCCGAACGGCTGGGCCGCGCCCGCGCCTGACCTGCCCGGTGGTTCACCCCTTGACGTACCGGGTCAGCATCGCGACCATTTCGTCCTCGAGCCGCCGGGCGTCGATCGGGTCGGGCTCCGCCAGCAGGTCGTGGACGGCCAGCTCGACCGTCGCGATGACCAGGCGGGCCGCCGTGGCGGTGTCGGCGACGCGGACCTCGGGGTGGCCCTCCAGGAGGTCGCGGGTGTGACCGACCATGTCCCGCTTCACCCGGCCGATCCGCTCCAGCAGCTCGTTCGAGCGCGGGGCCTGCTCCAGCAGCATGCGCAGCAGGTGGGGGTCGCCGAGGTGGGCTTCGACGGCGAGCCGGACGAAGACGCGGAAGATCTCCTCGATCGAGTCCGGCAACGGGCCGGTCAGGACCTTCGCCGCGGCCGCCGTGCCGTCGTCGAGGTGGCGGGTCAGCAGCTCGGCCAGGATCGCGTCCTTGTTGGGGAAGTACTGGTACAGCGAGCCGATCGAGATCCCGGCGCGCTCGGCGATGCGGTTGGTGGTGCCGGCGGCGTAGCCGTGGTCGGCGAAAACGTGAGCAGCCGCGGTCAGGATCCGCTGCCGGGTCAGCTCGGCGCGGACCTGACGCGGCTGTTTACGTGGCTGGATGCGGCGCTGGTCCGGCGTCACGGCCCCTCCTCGATCGAGCGTGGAAAGCGAGTAGTCAAGATCTGAGTATTTGCTCATAATTATGTCATGACCAGCACAAACACGCTGACCCGCCGCTACCGGCAGGTGTCCATGGCCGAGGTCCGGAGCCGGCTGGGCGCGCCCGAGGAGATGCTCGAGGGCAAGAAGCTCGACCACATCGACAAGCACGCCCGCCGCTTCATCGCCCACTCGCCGTTCCTCGCGCTGGCCACCTCCGACGCTTCCGGCCGTGGGGACTGCTCGCCCCGCGGCGACTACCCCGGCTTCGTCAAGGTGCTCGACGAGCACACGCTCGCCCTGCCCGACCGGCCCGGCAACAAGATCGCCGACTCCTTCCGCAACATCGCCGAGAACGACGGCGTCGGCCTGCTGTTCCTCATCCCCGGCATGCGGGAAGTGCTGCGCGTCAACGGAAGCGCGTACGTCACCGACGACGAGGACGTGCTCGCCCGGATGCGCACCGAAGCCAAGGCGCCGATGCTCGCGATCATCGTCGAGGTCGCCGAGTCGTACCTGCACTGCGGCCGGGCGCTGCTGCGGTCGCGGCTGTGGGACCCCGCCAGCCAGGCGCTGGCCGCGGAGATGCCGTCGGCCGGCGAGATCGCCGCCGACCAGCTGGGCATCGCCATCGCCCCGGCGGTGTTCGAACAGGTCCTCGAAGAGAGCTACCGGAAGCTGTACTGACATGCAGAAGACGATCCTGGACCGCGTCGAGCGCGTCGCCGACGACGTCGTCTCCCTCGTGCTGCGCGGCGACGAAGGCCCCCTGGCGCCGTGGGAGCCCGGCGCGCACATCGACCTCGCGCTGCCCAACTGGCTGACCCGGCAGTACTCGCTGTGCGGCGATCCCGCCGACCTCTCCGCCTACCGCATCGCCGTCCGGCACGACCCGTTGAGCCGGGGCGGGTCGGAGTACGTCCACCTGTACCTGCGTCCCGGCCGGACGCTCGAAGTTTCGGTGCCGCGAAACCACTTCCCGCTCGTGCCCGCGCCGGAGTACCTGTTCATCGCGGGCGGGATCGGGATCACGCCGATCGTGCCGATGCTGCGGGCCGCCGGTACCGCGGCGACGCTGGTGTACGCGGGCCGCTCGCCGTCGGCCATGCCGTTCGCGGCGGAACTGCGGGCCGAGCACGGCGATCGCGTGCGGCTGTTCGACCACAGCCGTCCGGATCTGGCGGCGCTGGCGGCGGAGTTCCCGGCGGCGGAGGTCTACTGCTGCGGCCCGGCGTCCATGGTGGACGCGGCCGAAGCGCTGTTCCCGCGCGTGCACACCGAACGCTTCCAGCCCACCCAGCGCGTCTTCGGGCCGGACACGCCGTTCGAGGTCGTGTGTGCCCGCTCCGGGCAGACCCTCCAGGTCCCGGCCGACGAGTCCCTGCTGGACGTGCTGAACCACGCCGGGAAGCCGGTGCCGTCCGGGTGCCGCGAGGGCGTCTGCGGGAGCTGCGAACTGTCCGTCCTCGACGGCGACCCCGAGCACCGCGACGACATCGGCGCACCGGCCGGGCGGATGTACCCGTGCGTGTCGCGCGCGTTGTCCCCCCGGCTCGTGCTGGACGTCTGATGATCCCGAAGGTGCGCCGGCCCGCTTCCCGCCGGATGCTCACGCTCGAAGTCCTGGCGAACACGTCGCCCAGCCCGGCGTTCCGGACCATCACCCTCGGCGGCGCGGCGCTCGCGGACCTCGACGTCGTCGGCGACGACCAGGCCGTCCGGCTGTTCTTCCCGCGGGTGGGCCAGGAGTCGCTGCGGATGCCGACCCGGGACAACGAGGGCTGGATGGCCGAGGTGCTGATGATGCCGAAGTCGCGACGGCCGTGGGTGCGCAACTACACGATCCGGCGAGCGCGCCCGGGCGAGATCGACATCGAGTTCGCCCTCCACGACGGCGACGCCCCGGCGGCCTCGTGGGCCCGCCGGGCGCGTCCGGGCGACGCGGCCGGGGTCTTCGACCTGGGCGTCAGCTACCTGCCGCCGGCCGGGGCGTCGTGGCAGCTGCTGGCCGGGGACGAGAGCGCGCTGCCCGCGATCCTGGCGATCCTCGAAGGCGCACCGTCCGATCTGGTGGCGGAGGTGTTCCTGGAGGTGCCGTCGACGGCGGACGTCCGGGCGGTCGAGGCGCCGCCGGGAGCGCGGGTGCACTGGCTGCCGCGGGACGAGCCCGGCCGCCGCCCGGGCACGCTGGCGCTCAAGGCGATCGAGGCCGCGGAACTCCCGGCGGGACGCGCGTACGCGTGGGTAGCCGGGGAAAGCGCGCTGGCCACGGGCGTCCGGCGGCACCTCGTTCGGTCGCGTGGCTGGCCGAAGGCCGACATCGCGTTCTTGGGCTACTGGCGCCACGGCCGCTCCGCTCCGGGTTGAGCCCCGGTTCGCGTACCATCGCGGGCAGCCTCGACGTCGAGGAGGCAGGCGTGGGCGAACTCGGGCTGGGCGACACCAACGGCATCCTCGCGCTGCCCTGGGTCCGGCCCGAACGCACCAGCGCGGGGCTCGGCTGGGACCGGGTGTACGTGTCCAAGCAGCGGGAACGTCCGTACCGGGCCGAGTTCGCGGCCGCGGGCAGCCACCAGCTGATCCTGCACCTCGACGGCCCGGTGACGGTCCGCCGCGGCGTCGGGACCCCGCGCGAGCGCAGCCGCCGGATGCCGGTGGGCGGGCTGTTCCTGCAGCCGTCGCACGCGGATTTGTCGGTCGAGCTGGGCGGCGAGCTCGAGACGGTACACGTCTACATCGCGGACGACGCGGTCCAGGAGGCGGCGGGCGAGCACGCGCCGATCCGGCTCGCGGAGGAGCTCGGCAGCACGGACCCCCTGCTGGAGCAGCTGGTGCTCAGCTTGGACGGAGTGGTCCGCGAATGGGAGCCGAGCGCGCGAACGTACGCGGACCAGCTGGGCGCGCTGGTGGCGGCGCAGCTGGTCCGCCGCCACCACGCGGGACCGGCCCCGGAGCCGGCGGCGGCGCGGGGGTTGTCGGACCGGCAGTTCACGCGGGTGCGGGACTTCATGGCCGAACGGTTGGCCGAGGCGGTGCCGCTGGCCGACTTGGCGGCGCTGGCGGGGTTGAGCGTGAGCCAGTTTTCGCGGCAGTTCAAGGCGCGAACGGGGGTGCCGCCGCATCGGTACTTGCTGCGGTTGCGGGTGGAGCGGGCGGGGTTGCTGCTGCGCACGGGTGATGACCCGATCGCGGAGATCGCCGCTCGGTGCGGGTTTTCGCACCAGGAGCATTTGACGCGGGTGCTGCGGGCCCAGCTGGGCACGACCCCGGCGGCCCTGCGCCGGACGGGCTGAGAGGCCCCCGGGCACGCGGCTTGCGGCGGTGCGGGCCTGTTGAATCCCCTTCGCCGCTGCCTGCGCCAGCCCGCCGCCGGAGCTTCGCGGCACCCATCGTCCGACTTACGCGTTTCGTGCCGAGCCCACCAGCGCCCCCGCGGCCGGTCCGCCGGCCCGGCGGTCCCGGCCGCCCGGCGGCGCCAAGCTGCCGGCCCACCACCGCGCCGGCCAAGCACGCGCGTTTCGTGCCGAGCGGCAGCAGGAACGTGCAGGACCGCCGCCCTTCCCACCCGGATACTCCCCCGCATGACCTCGTTCACCTACGCCGCCAACCCCGTCCGGGTGATCTTCGGCCGCGGCACCATCGGCGCCCTCGGGGACGAGGCACGCCGCCTCGGGATGAACCGCGTTCTCCTCGTCGGCACCCCTCGGCACGCCGGCCAAGCCGAAGACGTGCTCGGCCCCCTCCTCGCCGCCCGCTTCGAAAACCCCGCCATGCACACCCCCGTCGACGTCACCGAGCGCGCCCTCAAGGTCGTCGCCGAACACGACGTCGACGGCATCGTCGCCGTCGGCGGAGGCTCGGCCACCGGGCTCTCCAAGGCCATCGCCCTGCACACCGACCTGCCGCAGCTCGTCGTCCCGACCACCTACGCCGGCTCCGAACTCACCGCCGTCCTCGGCCAGACCGCCGACGGCCGCAAGACCACCCAGAAGACCCCCAAGGTCCGTCCCGAAGCCGTCCTCTACGACGTCGACCTCACGCTCGGGCTGCCCGTCCCCCTCTCCGCCGCCAGCGGGCTCAACGCCCTCGCCCACGCCGTCGAGGCCCGCTACGCCCCTGATGCCAACCCGATCACCGATCTCCTCGCGAGCGAAGCCACAAAACTCCTCACCAGCGCCCTCCCCCGCATCGCCCGCAATCCGTCCGATGTGGACGCCCGCACCGACGCCCTCCGCGGCGCCTACCTGGCCGGCACCTGCCTCGACGCCGTGCGGATGGGCCTGCACCACCGGCTCTGCCACCTCCTCGGCGGCAAGTTCGGGCTGCCCCACGCCGAAACGCACGCCGTCCTCCTCCCGTACGTCATGGCGCACCAGGGCCTCGACGACGCCGGCGACGTCTTCGCGCTCGCCGAAAGCCTCCCGATCCCGCACTCGCTGGCCGAACTGGGCCTCACCGAAGCCGACATCGAAGGCGAACCGGAAGCCGACCTGCTCCGCCAAGCCATCACCGGCACCCACCCCGCCGCACGACCCAGCCTCAAGGCGCTCACCAAGCAGGTCGTCGACAGCTTCGCCGCCGCGCCGGACCGCGTCCGCACCCTCCTCACCGACCTCGTCGAGACGCTGCACGCCTACGCCATCCGCACCGACCTCACGCAGGACGAGTGGGAGTACGCCATCGGCTTCCTCACCCGCGCCGGGCACATCACCACCGACACGCGGCAGGAGTTCATCCTGCTGTCGGACACCCTCGGCGTCTCCAGCGTCGTGGACGTCCTGACCAACTCGCGCACGCCGGACACGACGCCGTCGGCCGTGCTCGGGCCGTTCTACGTGGACGGTCCACCGGAGACTCCGCAGGGCGCGAACCTCGCCGAAGGTCTCCCGGGTACTCCGTTGTGGACGGACATCCGCGTCACCGACACCGAAGACCAGCCTGTCGCCGATGCGATCGTCGACGTGTGGCAGTCCAATGAGGACGGCTTCTACGACGTCCAGCTGCCCGATGTGGACGGCCCGGTCCTGCGCGCCCGGTTCCGCACCGACCAGGAAGGCCGGCTGCGGTTCCGCACCATCGTGCCGAGCGCGTACCCGATCCCCGCCGACGGCCCCGTCGGACAGCTGCTCGACGCCGTCGGCAGGCACCCCTACCGGGCGCCGCACGTGCACTTCATGATCGCCAAGCCCGGCTACCGGACACTGATCACCCAGCTGTTCGTCGCCGGCGGCGAGTACCTCGACTCCGACACCGTGTTCGGCGTCAAGGACGGCCTGATCGTCGACTTCGCCGAACTGCCCGACGGGACCGGGCGCCGTCTCGACTTCACCTTCCGCATCTCAGGGAGCAGCGAATGACCTACGACACCGACGTCATCGTGGTCGGCAGCGGCCCGGCCGGCGGCTCCGCGGCCCTGCTGCTCGCCACCTACGGCGTGCCCACCGTGCTGGCCACCAAGTACGGCTGGATGGCCAACACGCCCCGCGCGCACATCACCAACCAGCGCACGATGGAGGTGCTGCGCGACCTCGGCGTCGAGGACAAGGCCCTCGCCGTGGGCACGCCACCGGAGCTGATGGGCGACACCGTGCTGTGCACGTCGCTGACCGGGCCCGAGATCGGCCGCATCGCCAGCTGGGGCACCGGCGACCGGTCGGCGGCCGAGTACGCCGCGGCCAGCCCGTGCCACATGATCGACCTCCCGCAGACCTACCTCGAGCCGATCCTGGCGAGCGAGGCCGCCGCGCGCGGCGCGAAACTGCGGCTGGACACCGAGTTCCTCGACTTCACCCAGGACACCGGCGGCGTCACCGCCCGATTCCGCGACCGCGTCCGCGGTGACGAGTTCACCCTCCGCGCCAAGTACCTCGTCGGCGCGGACGGCGCCCGCAGCCGCGTCGCCGAGCAAGCGGGCCTGCCGATCGCCGGGCAGACCGGCAAGGCGGGCAGCATGAACATCACGTTCACCGCCGACCTCGCACCGTACGTGGCGCACCGCCCGAGCGTCCTCTACTGGGTGATGCGGCCCGGCGCGCACCTCGGCGGCATCGGGATGGGCCTGGTCCGGATGGTCCGGCCGTGGAACGAGTGGCTGCTGACCTGGGGTTACGACATCGAGCAGGCGCCACCGGAGGTCGACGTCGAAGAGGCGACACGGCTGGTGCGCGACCTCGTCGGCGATCCGGACCTCGACGTCGAGATCACTTCGACGTCGCTGTGGACGGTCAACCACAACTACGCGACGGAGTACCGCAGCGGCCGGGTGTTCTGCGCCGGCGACGCCGTGCACCGGCACCCGCCGTCCAACGGGCTCGGCTCGAACACGTCCGTCCAGGACTCCTACAACCTCGCGTGGAAGCTCGCGATGGTACTTCGCGGCGAGGCGGGCGAAGGGCTGCTCGACAGCTACACCGCCGAACGCGCACCCGTCGGCAAGCAGATCGTCGACCGCGCGAACCTGAGCCGGGACCAGTTCGGGCCGATCTTCGCCGCGCTGGGCATCACCGGCGACACCGACGCCGACGGCATCACGGCCGGCCTCGAAACCTGCCTGGCGCCGACGGCCGAGGGCGCGCGGAAACGGCGTGAGCTGGAGCGGGCGATCGAACTCAAGCACTACGAGTTCAACGCCCACGGAGTGGAGATGGACCAGCGGTACTCCTCGGGCGCCGTGCTGCCCGACGGCGTCGTCGCCGAAGCGGACCGCGACCCCGAGTTGTTCCACCGGCCGAGCACCGAGCCGGGCGCGAAGCTCCCGCACGCCTGGCTGGTCGACCCGCACGGGCGTCGGGTGTCCACTTTGGACCTCGTCGGCGGCGGCCGGTGGACGGTGCTGACCGGGCTGACCGGCACGGCGTGGCGCGACGCGGCGGCCAAGGTGGGCGCCGAGTTGGGCCTAGACCTGCGCGCGGTCCGCGTCGGCGACCCCGAAGGCCGCGACGCGTACGGCGACTGGTCACGTCTCAGCGGCATCGACGAGGACGGCTGCCTTTTGGTCCGCCCGGACGGCTACGTCGCCTGGCGCCACCGCACGGCGTCGCCCGAAGCGGCGAAGTCGCTGCTCACGGCGTTGCGGAAGCTGCTCGACCGGCCCTGATCACGGCGCGGTGACCCGGGTCAAGGTGACCGGGATCTTCGGAGGTCCGCTGCCGTCGCCGATGCCGGGCTTCGACGGGTCGACGCCGCCGTGGGCGACGTTGTCCAGGACGCCGAGGCCGGCGTCGTCGATGCTGCCGAAGACCGTGTACTCCGGCGAGATCTGCACGGTGCCGAAGACGAGGAAGAACTGCGAGCCGCCCGAGTCGGGCTGGGCCGTCTTCGCCATCGCGAGGACGCCGCGGCCGTAGGTCAGCTCAGGGAACACCTCGTCGCGGATCGTGTAGCCGGGGCCGCCGGTGCCGTCGCCGGCCGGGTCGCCGCACTGGAGCATCTGCAGCCCGGCCGTCACGGACAGCCGGTGGCACGCCGTGCCGTCGTAGAACCCCTGTTTCACCAGGCTCAGGAAGTTGACCACGGTGCACGGGGCGAGCGCGCGGTCGAGCGTGAGCCCGATGGCGCCCGCGCTCGTTCCGACCCGCACGGGGACGGTGCCGGACGACGGCGCCGGACCGTCGGGCGGCGGCGCGACCTTCTTCGGCGCGGGTGACGTGGAATCCGGGGTGAAGGCGCAGGTCACGGGGTTGGCGAGCGGCTTCGGCCGCTGCGGCATCCGGGCCCGGCCGTTGGTGGGCAGGGTGTACGCGGCGCTCGGCGTGGTGGTGGTCGCCGACGGCGAGGTGGGGATCGACGGCGGTGTCGCGGGCCCGGTCCCGATGGCGCTGCTGACGTCGTCGTCGCGCAGGAACCCGGGGTAGCCCCAGGCCAGGAAGGCCAGCGCCATCACGATGACGACGACGATCGAACCGGTGATCAGCACGACCGCGGCGGGCGAGGTCTTCTTCGGCGGCACCGGCGGCTGCCACTGCGGGTACTGGTGGGACGGTGGCGGATAAGGGTGCTGAAATCTCTCGGCGTGGTTGTGGCCCGGCCGATCCCCCGGCTCGCTCATCCGCGCTCCCCTCGTCAGCCGCCCATTGTGCCGCGAAGACCTCCTCCCCGGGGTGGGAATCCGGAAAGGAGGGTCTTCAGGGCACGCGGAGGGGACGCTCAGCCGAGGGGAACGGCGAGTGGCGGCTCGAGCGGGGCCGGCGCTCACCCGGTCGTCAGCTCACGGCAGCCCCCACGGCGTGCTCGCGCCGCCGGGCGCGACCGGCCGCACCGCGAAGTCCGGCCGATCCCCCTTCCGGTACACGAAGGCGTCCTCGCCCCGCTCCAGCTCGACCTGGACGTCCCCATTGGCCAGCCGGCGCCAGCGCCGTGACCGGCCCCGCGCGTCCGTCACCGCCAGCTCACCCTCGATGCCCGGCCGCAGGACGCACGGCGCCCCGGCCTCGCTGTGCACCTTCAGCCACCGCGTCTTCCCCGCCGCCCGGGACGCGCTGAGCAGGAACGCCCCTTCGGTCCGGAAGTCGCGCAGCGCGATGTCGCCCCAGGCCGTGGGCACCGCCGGGAACAGCCGGACGACGCCGCCCCAGCTCTGGACCAGCATGTCCTGCACGGACTTCGCCGCCGACAGCGGTGTCTCGATGACCGGCCCGGACTCCTTGTACATCGTGTTCGGCTGGATGTACCGCCGCTGCAGCTCACCGAGGTAGAACGCGGCCTGCTCGCCGCGCAGCATCTGCGCCGAGATCGACGCCGCCCCGGTGAACGTGTAGCCCTGCAGCGCGCCTTCGAAGCCGACCCAGTGGTTCAGCGACGTCTCGATGATCTGCCGGTGCTCCGGCTGCTCCCAGGTGACGTCGTGGAGCGGGTAGATCTGCAGCAGGTGCGAGTAGTGCCGGTGCGACTTCGCGAACGGCACGCCGGCGCCGATCATGTACCCGTTCGCGTCGGCCGGGTAGCCGACCAGGTTCGCCAGCACGTCCCGCCACTTCGGCGCCAGCGGGTCGCCGGGCGCGTTCTGCAGGAGCGTCTTGCAGCCCCAGCGGATCAGCGACAGGTCGTAGTTGCAGTCGGGCGCGTTGACACCGTACTCGGGCGAGAACGTCGGCGGCAGGTGCAGCTTGCCGTCCGGGCCCGGCGCGAGGAAGTGCAGGTAGTAGTTGATCGCCTTGCGCAGCAACGGGATCAGCGTGCCTGCCAGCAGCCGACGGTCCATCGTGTGCCGGTAGGACAGCCACACGTTGTGCAGCGCCCACGTCAGGTTGCCGACCTCCGGCGTCGGCGTGTCCTGTCCGGGGATGCCGACCGGGAACCCGCTGGTGGTGTTCGAGACGCCGTTGAGCAGCGTCATGTCGGTCGTGCGCGGGATGCCCGCCGAGTCGGCCTGGTACGGCGCGGCCACCTGGCTCGTCAGATTGCTCCGGTACTGGTCGAGGGCGTGGCTGACGGCGTCCAGTTCCAGGTGGTTCGAGCCGTGGATCAGCCAGTATTCGAGCTGGACGTTGAGGTTCCACCACGTCGCCGGCCACGGTGTGTTCTCCAGCCACGGCCCCGACGTCGCCATCACCGGTGCCTCGCGCCGGGCCGCCGACGCCACCTTGTACAGCTGGATCCAGTAGAAGCTCTGCAGCCGGGTGTCCGGAATGGACACGAAACTGCGCCGGTAGTAGTCGTGCCACCAGCGGCGGTGGTCCTGGGTGAGCGCGGCGAAAGCGGAAGCGCGGCGGACCGTCGAAAGGGCCCGCGCCACCGAAGTCTTCGCCGGGTGCGACCACGCCACCGACGTGTACAGCGTGCGTACGCCGCCGCGAGTGACCTCGCGCCACGCCGTCACGTGCTCACCGCCGGCCAGCAGCGGCTGGACGGCGAGCCGCGCGTCGCCGCTGCCGCTCAGCCGCACCGGCGGGTTCGCGGTGTAGCCGGCGGGCGGCGGCTTGTTCCACACCGGATCGGCGCGCGGGCTGACCGCGACGGCCGGGTGGAACACCCACTTGAACCCGCGTTCCCCTTCGGACGGCCGGATTTCGACGGCGAGCAGCGACTGTCCGGTGTGGACGATCGCGCGCAGGCTCAGGCTGCCCGCGGCCGTGGTGATCGTGCCGGTCAGCTCGGCGTTCCACAGGTCCATCCGCCAGTCGATCGCGGTGATCGCCCCGACCGGTTCGAGGGTGAAGTACCCGATCGGCAGCCGCGCCAGGCCGAACAGCGAGCCGAACTCGGGGCGGTGGTCCTGGACCTGGCTGTGCTGGACGTTGAAGCGGATCGCGTTCCGCCCCGGTTCGGCGTAGATGCCGGAACCGAGGAACCCGTTGCCCAGGAACGGTCCCTCGTACCAGGTCTTCGGCATCCTCCGCCAGTACAGGTCGGCGGTGCCGAGGAACCCGGCCCAGGCGAAGTCGTCGCCGCCTGGCGCCGTCGCGGCTCCGGCGAACGCCGGCGAGAGCCCGGCCGCGGCGATCCCGGCGAGCGCGCCGCCGAGCACGGTCCTGCGGGTGATGTCCATTCGACCTCCTCGTTGAAAAGCGGGTGTCAGCTCGGCAGGCCCCACGCCGGGGCGGGGCCGAGGGCGGGGACGTCCCGCGGCCCCGTGTCATTCGGCCGCCCGCCCCGCGGGGTGACGACGGCGGTGCCGCCGCGGCGCAGCCCGATCGCGATCCGCCCGGGTCCGGCCGGGCGGAACGGCAGCCGGCGGCCGTGCTCGTCGCGGACTTCGACGTCACCGGGGACACCGTGCTGGAGGACCAGGGGCTCACCGGCTTCGCTGTGCACGCGGACGAACTCCGTCCGGCCGTCGCGGCGGGAAGCGTCCACGAGGAACGCGCCTTCCGCGCGCAGCCCGGCGATCGAGGCGTCGCGCCAGGTCGCCGAGACCGACGGGAAGATCTTGAGCACGCCGCCGGATCCCTGCATCAGCATGTCCACAACGGACTGGGCGGCGGTGATCGGGCTCTCGATGGCGAAGTTGGAGCCCTCGCGGTACATCGTGTTCGCGGTCAGCTCGGTGTCGGCGACGATGTTGCGGTCGAGGAAGAACTTCAAGTAGCGCAACGCTTCCTCGGGTGCGTCCATCACGGACTTCATCGAGGAGGCGGCCGCATAGCTGTAACCGTGCCAAGCGGACTGGTCGGCGGCCCAGTGGTCGAAGGTCCGGGTCATCAGGTCGCGGTCCGCCGGCCGATCCCAGACCTTCTCCCGCAGCGGGTGGAGCCACAGCAGGTGCGAGAAGTGCCGGTGCGACGCGGCCAGCGGGACGCCGTCGCCGATCAGCGCACCGTTCGCGGGATCTTCGTGGTACGGCACGAGTTTCGCGCCGATCTCCCGCCAGATCGGCACGCGCGGTTCGGCGAGACGCAGGATCCGCGCGGTGTCGACGAGCGTCCGGGCGGCCCACCGGATCAACGACAGGTCGTACGTGCAGTCGGGCGCGTCGACGTACTCCGGTGAACGGGTCAGCGGCAGGTGCAGGAAACCGTCCGGGCCGGTGGACAGGAAGTGGCGGTAGAAGTTCAGCGCCTTGGCCAGCGTCGGGTACAGGACGTCGCACAGGATCCGCCGGTCGAGGTGGTGGCGGTAGGCGAGCCAGACGTTGTGCAGGCCCCACAACAGGTTCCCGGTCTGGTCCGTCTTGGACGTCGTCCCGGGGACGCCGACCGAGCGCGTGCCGCCGGGCCGCAGCCGCCAGTCCCCCGGGTGCGAGAGCGCGTAGGTGTCGCCGTCGCGGTACGCGGGCGGCACGGACGTCTCGAGGTTCGCGTGGTCGCGGCGGAAGGTTTCGGTGACGGCGTCGAGCTCGGGGTGGTTGCTGCTGTTGACGATCGGGTAGGTGACCTGGACGTTGAGGTTCCACCAGACCGCGGTCCAGCTGTTGCCGACCTCGGGGAACCACGGTCCCCACTCGGACACGACCGGTCCGTCCGCGCGCGTGGCGGCGGCGATCTTGTACAGCTGGATCCAGTAGAACCGCTGGACCTGCTTGTCCGGCACCGAAACGAAGCTGCGGCGGTGGAAGTCGTTCCACCAGCGGCGGTGCCGCGCCAGCAGCGCGTCCGGGTTCGCGGCAAGCGCTTTCTCGACGCTCTTGCGGGCGTCCGCGGTGTGCGTCGTGCCGGGGAAGCTGTAGGCGACCGTGGCGGCGAACAGCCGTTTCGTGCCGATCGTCCGCTCCCGCCAAGCCGTGGTGTACCCGCCGCCGGCGAGCATCGGCTGCGCGCAGTAACC
Source organism: Amycolatopsis sp. MEPSY49 (assembly GCF_051337345.1). Lineage (NCBI taxonomy): Bacteria > Bacillati > Actinomycetota > Actinomycetes > Pseudonocardiales > Pseudonocardiaceae > Amycolatopsis > Amycolatopsis sp. MEPSY49. The sequence goes on from NZ_JBDLYJ010000018.1 coordinate 110,030, forward strand.
GTCGGCGGCCTCGGGGGCGGGGTTGGCGACGTACTCGGGTGGCTTGCGGACGGTCCGGGTCGTCGCCGACTCGAGCGGCTGGAACGCCCAGGCGGCGCTCTTTTCGCCGGCGCTGGGGGTCAGCGAAACGAGCAGCACGCCGAGGTCGTTGTGCACGACGGCGGAGAACGCGACCGAGCCGCGGGTGGTGGTGATGGTGCCGCCGAGCTCGGCGTTGTAGAGGTCGAGCGTCCAGTCGACGGCGGTGATCGCGCCGGCCATGGTGAGCGTGAGATAGCCGATCGGCAGGCGCGACAACCCGATGCCGGCTTCCCACTGGATGCGCTGGTCCTGCACCTGGGTGTGGCTCAGCATGACCTTGAGGGTTTCGGGGGTCTTGCCGGCGTAGACCTGGGCGCCGAGGTAGCCGTTGGCGAGGAAGGGACCCTCCTGCCAGTTCTTCGGCAGCCGCTTCCAGACCATGCGCGCGTCGGCGGCGACGTCCCGATGCGGGTTGCCCGGCTGCGCGGCAGCGGGTGGCGAGGCTTGGGCCCAGAGTCCCCCGAACGCGGCGGCCCCCACCGCTACCGATGCCGAGCGAAGCACGGTACGCCGCGACACTGCGTCCATGAAGCTTCCTCCGAATTCATACTACGTTTCGGGCAGATCAGCAGGCGGCGTGCGGCCATACTTGCAGAGGGCGTCCCGAAACGCCAGGAGGATTCACCCGGAAAGCGGCAGATACATCGGATGTATCCGGGATCTTGGCTGCGGGCTCGGTCGCCTACCGAACATAGCCTTTCTCCGGCAGCCCCGGTCGGGGGCGCCACCGGGGACGTTCGACCGGATCGACGACGTCCGGAATTCGATCCGGTCGCTCTACACCCGGCTGTCCGTGAAGGCGTTCGGCCCACTAGAACTACCACCCCGCCGGGCCACGACCGGCTCGTCGAGGCCCAGCACACCGCGGCGGCGATGCCCCGGCACCTCGGCATCGGCGACGCGCGGGTGATCGTCGCGTTCAGCCCGCTCGGCGGACACCTCGGCGAAGTCGAGCTGGGGCCGGGCCCGAAGTACTTCGTCACGCTCAGCCCGCACTACCAGGACGGCCCGCGGGACATACCCGCGGTGCTGTCGCACGAGATGATGCACGTCTTCCTGCACCGCCACGGCCTCTCACAGGCGGAGATATTCGTGAACACGGCGACGCTCTACCTTGGGATCAGCCGCCCGAGGCTGGCGGCGTACCGCATCGACGTCCTGCAGGGGCGGTACACCCACCGCCGGAGATGGGGTATGTGCTGGCGAAGCGGGCGCTGGCGTTCGGCGAGGAGGTCCGCCCGTTCACCGGCGCGGCGGACGGCGCGTACCGGCCGGGGCACCAGCGGGCTCTCGAGGACTACGCGCGGCCGCCTCTGGCGAGCGCCGACCGTCGGCAGTACGAGCTGGACAAGAGGGTCGGCCGTTCGACGGCGGAGTACCGCTTCGAGAGCAGCAAGGTGGCGTTCGCCTGCCCGGCCTGCGGCCACGGCACGCGGATGCCGCTGGGACGCCGGGTGACGGCCCGCTGCCGGACCTGCGGTTCCGCGTTCCACTGCGTCACCTGACGACGAGTCACCGGGACCTCGCGAACCCGAGGGCGTACCCTTCATCGATCCGGACTTCGATCCGGGACGATCGGGGGTCCCAGGTGTCCGACCGGGTGAAGATCTTCCTGAGCTGGTGTCATCGCAACAAACCGGAGAAGGAAGCCCTGCTGTTCCACCTGGAGCCCGCGCTGGGGCTCTTCTCCGACGTGACCGTCGAGTGGTGGGCCGACAGCCACCTGAACTGCGGCGAGCAGCTCATGCCGGGCATCATCGACCGGCTGGACGAGGCCGACTTCGGCCTGCTTCTGGCGTCTCCCCAGTACTTGAAGAGCCGGTTCATCCGGCAGCACGAGCTGCCGCGCTTCGCGGGACCCGACAGCGACAAAGGCGCGTTGCCGGTGAAGCTGACGCCGATGCCTCGCTACGACGGCGGACACGACCTGGGCGGGCTCGAGAAGCTGATCGTCTTCGAGCGGGACAGCAAGAGCTTCGCCGAGATGAAGGGCGTCCAGCGCAACTTGTTCGCCAACGAGCTGGCGGATTCGATCATGCGCCGGGTCCGCGGCCAGGATGGGTTCCGAGTCCTGTGAACACGATGCTCCAGCCCGGCGAGATCGCCGAACGGATCGAAGCGCTACGGCCGGCGCTGACCCCGACTCAGGCGTTCCGGCTGACGACCATCAAGGACCTGGTCGACGACGGGCGGTTTCTGCTGCGCGCGGCGCTCGAGGCGGGCGACTTCCCGTCGGACGACAGCAACGCCCAAGACGCCTTCCAGGACTTCCGGCACAAGGTGAACCGGGCCGCCGAACGGGTGGGCGTGGACCTGCGACTGGAGCTCGACGCCCGCAAGACCTCGCCGGACACGCGGCACGGCTGGTTCGCCGGGAACCCGGCCGAGAAGGGGCTGGTCGACTACACCGCCAAACTCTCCGGGCGAACCGGCGTGACCCAGGCGATCGCCTCCGAGGTCGCCGAGATCGGCGACTCGCGTCGCATCCGCGTCTATGTCAGCTTCTCGCCGACAACCGGGTCGACCATGCGGCGCGCCGGAGAGATCGTCAGGCAGATCAGCGAGGCACTGCGGGCGCAGAGCGGGTATTGCTTCGAGGTCGCCAGCTCACGCTCGACCGCGCTGGGCGAGGACGCGGGCCAGGCGCTCGACCGGCTCAGCGCAGAAGCGGACGTCCGCGTCGCGTTGATCAGCGCCGAGTATTTGAATTCGGGCGACGAACGCCGACGGGGTCTCGCTTCCCCGGACAACGTCCTCGCGTTCGCACTCAGCGCCCTGCCCGTCGGCGACCTCGACCTGGCGCCATTGCGCCGGCACGACGTGTCGCGACTGGAAAAGCCCTGGGATCACCTGAAAAATCCGTCCCAGCGCGCTGAGTACATCCACGAGATCGTCCGCCAGACCCTGATCACCGCGTCCCGTCCGTACCCGGGAACGGGGACCGGGAACGAAGGCGAAGGGTCGGTGCTCCTGACCTACATGGCGGAGCGGTTGCACCACCGGCGGCAGGGCGAGAGCCGGCACCTGGTCCAGTCGGAGGCGGCCGAGACCACTCTCCAGGAGTCGCGGCTGGACGTGGCCGGCGGGCCGGCCGGCCCGCCGCTGCGCGCGGTCGACCGGCTGATCGCCTGGGCCACCGACGACTCCGCGGGCGCGCGGCGCCTGTGCGCGTTGCTCGGCGACGTCGGCATGGGCAAGACCACCACGGCCAAGCTGTTCACGCAGCGGCTGCTCGACCTGCACCGGCAGGATGCCGGCGTGCCGATGCCGGTGCTGTTCGACCTGCGCGACGTCCGGGTCACGGGACTGACCGAAGCGATGACCCTCGACCACATCCTCGACAGCGCGCTGGACGCGACCCGTCCGGCCGGCATCCCGAGGGATCGGCTCAACTCGGGCACCGTGCGCAAGCTGCTGGCCCGGGGCGACGCGGTGATCGTGTTCGACGGCCTGGACGAGGTGCTCGTCCACCTGACGCCCCACGACCGGCAGTTGTTCACCCGGCAGCTCTGGCGCGTCATCGTCGAGGACGCGACGACCAGGATGCTGCTGACCTGCCGCACCCAGTACTTCAGGACCATCCGCGACGAGATCACCTACTTCACCGGCGAGTCGCGCCAAGGTCTGCGTGGCGACGACTACCTGGCCCTGCTGATGCTGCCGTTCCGCGAGGAGCAGATCCGGGCGTACCTGGTGGGCAACCTCGACCGCGACGAGAGCGCGGTCGACCGCTTCCTGGAGACGATAGCGGCAGTCCACGACCTCCCCGACCTCGCGCGGCGCCCGATCACGCTGCGGCTCATCGCCGACCAGGTGGAGTTCATCGAGTCCGCGAAGCTCAAGGGCCGCACGTTGCGTTCGGTCGACATCTACTCGGAGGTGGTCGACCGCTGGCTTGCTCGAGACCAGGGCAAGCACACGCTCACGCCGGACCACAAGCGCCTTCTCATGGAGGAGATCGCGGCGGGCCTTTGGCGTTCCGGCCAGAACGCCTGGACGCCCGGCGAAGTCGACGACTGGCTGCTGGCCGTGCTGGACAAGCGCCCGGAGCTGCGCCGCTACTACCGAAACCACCTACCGGAGCTGTGGACCGCCGACTTCCGTACGGCAACCTTCCTCAAGCGCGAAGGCGACAATTTTCAGTTCGGGCACCGTTCGCTCTTCGAGTACTTCCTCGCGCAGTACCTCCTGCACAATTTGAGCAGTTCCGAAGTCGACTTTGAGGCGCTCGACCTTCCTATTCCAAACACGGAGACTCTGGAATTTCTCGGGCAGTCGATCGCTTCTACCTCGGAGCGGGAGCGCGCGGCTGCGCTTGCTTCACTGCGGCGCATCGGGCGTGAACGGCGTGCCGGGGTTTCGGAACTCGCCTTGGCTTATGCGTTGAACGCACATCGGCGCGGGTATCCACATCAGTCCCTGGACGGCGTCCGATTGGGCGGGGCGCGCTTGAGTTCTTGGCAGTTCGGTGGTGAAGACCGCCCGTTGTCGATGATCGGCGCCGACTTCAGTGCCGCCAACCTGCGCAAGGCGACCTTCCACAATGTGGCTCTCTCCGAGGCCGACTTCGCCGAAGCGGATCTTTCCTCCGCCGAGTTTCATGAATCAAACCTGACGAATTCCCGGTGGGACTCGGCCAACGCAACGGGCACCATCATGCGTCGATGCTCGATCGGCGGAATCGATTTCGACGGTGTCAAGCTCCATCGAACGCAATTGCTGTTTTGTTTGCCTTCACTGGCACCCCGAACCGGCTTGCTTATCGCTCCAGCATTTCGAGCGATAGATCAGAACCCGGTTCGCCTGAACCGGTTCACCGGCAACACCGTCAGCCATGCGGTCGCGTGGTCCCCCGATGGCACCCACATCGCCACCGGCGGCTTCGAGTATCAGAGCAGGGTGTGGATTTGGGACGCCGAAACCGGCCAGCAAATCCGCCACCTTCCCCACGACCAACCAGTAACCTCCCTGGCCTGGTCCCCCGACAACACCCACATCGCCACCGGCGGCAACAGCGCCCGCATCTGGAACGCCGAAACCGGCCAGCAAATCCGCCACCTTCCCCACGACCAACCAGTAACCTCCCTGGCCTGGTCCCCCGACAACACCCACATCGCCACCGGCGGCAACAGCGCCCGCATCTGGAACGCCGAAACCGGCCAGCAAATCCGCCACCTTCCCCACGACCAACCAGTAACCTCCCTGGCCTGGTCCCCCGACAACACCCACATCGCCACGAGCACCGGCGCTGGTGACGACATCCCCGCCGTTCGAATTTGGGCCGCCGGAACTGGCCGAGAGATCCGCCGCTTCCGCCACCTCGAGCCGGTGACCTCCACAGCCTGGTCGCCCGACGGCATCCATATCGCCGCCACTGACGACACCGGCGTTACTGATGTTCGGCACGCAGCGACGGGCGAGGAGGTCCTCCTGCTCATGGGTGAGGGCAGCCCGGTGGATGCAACGATCTGGTCGCCCGACGGCACACGCATTCTCACCTGCAGCGACACCATCTCTATTTGGAACGCTGGCACCGGCAATCTTATGATTAACCTCAGCGCCAATCGCGGTCTGGCAAGGACCATCTCGTGGTCTCCGGACGGCTCACGCATCCTCACGGGCGGCGGCGCCGATGGCACGGCAAGAGTGTGGGACGCCACCACTTACCGGCAACTGCTCGAACTCACCACCCACGGCGGCTGGGTGAGCTCGGCAACCTGGTCTCCGGACGGCACTCGCATCCTTACCGGCGGCGGCGACAACTACGACGCCTGGGTGTGGGATGCGGAAACCGGCGCACAGAGCCACCACCTCACCGAGCTCGGTTGGGCATCCGCGACCGTTTGGTCCCCGGACAGCACTCGCATGCTCACTTGCTCCCCTGAGGACCTTGTCCGCGTGTGGGACGCCGGCACTGGCGAGCAGAAGTTCGAGATCGATATCCCAACCGAGCGGATATTCACCGCAGACTGGTCCCCCGACGGTGCCAGCATCATCACTGCCGGCAACAGCCGCGACGGCCACAGCGAAAAAACCACGCTGCGGGTCTTCGACTCCGCCACGGGCACACTGACCCGCAATGTCACTGAGCTCACCGGATCGGTGAACTCGGTTGCGTGGTCTCCCGACGGCAAGCACATCGTCGTGAGTGTCACCAACGACACGGATGATGACAGCGTGCAGATCTGGAACGTCGACACCGTCGAGCAAACTTTCCGCTTGACTGTCGGCGATGACGTTGCCGTCGCCTGGTCCCCGGACGGCACCCGCATTCTCGTCAGCGGTGACGGCGTCCAGATCCGCAACGCCTCCACCGGCGAGTTGATCCTCGTACTCGACGAGGAAAGCGAGTCAGTCACGGCTGTGGCCTGGTCCCCGGACGGCACCCGCATCCTCACCGGAACCAGCGGCACCGTTCGAGTATGGGACGCCGTCACCGGTGAACCGTCCCCGCAGATAATCGCCTACCTAACAGCGAAAGACGTGGCCGTCCTCGACACCAAGGCGAACAAAATCCTCGGCTGCACCCCCGACAGCTGGCGCTGGCTCGGCTGGAACGTCCTGGAGAACGGCCGCATAGACCGCCTCCCAGCCGAAACCTTCGGCGAACTCCCCCCGCTGAGCACCACCTAGGCGCCGGGCAGCGGGGGCAGCGCCGGGGTGAACAGCCACCGCTCGAAGAACGCGTCCAGCGACCGAGCCGCATAAGCCTCGGCCATCGCGACGAACTGCTCCGTGGTCACCAGCCCGTGCCGATGATCCCCGGTCCACGCCTTCAGCAACGCGAAGAACGCCGGGTCCCCGATCTCCGCCCGCAGCGCGTGCAACGTCAACGCACCACGCTTGTAAACCCGCTCGTCGAACATCCGCGACACGCCCGGGTCCGCGATCCGGACGTCGGCCGGCTTGGTCTTGATCCGGGTGTGCCACACCCGGGCGAGCGCCGAAGCCGGCTGGCCGCCCGACTCCTCCGACCACAGCCACTCCGCGTACGTCGCGAAGCCCTCGTTCAACCAGATGTGCCGCCAGTCCGCCACGGTCAGGCTGTTGCCGAACCACTGGTGGGCAAGCTCGTGCACCACCAGCCGCTCGTACGTGCGGCGGCCGTCGACGTGGTTGGCGCCGAAGATCGCCATCCCCTGGGCCTCGATCGGGTCGTCGAGGTCGTCGTCGGTGACGACGATGACGTACTCGTCGAACGGGTACGGCCCGAACAGCCGCTGCAGCATCTCGATCATCCGGCCCTGCCGGCCGAAGTCGCGCTCGAACGCCCGGCGCAGGCGCGGGGGCACCGCGGCCCGCTGCGGCACCGTCTGCAGGACCGAATCGACGTGGCCGCGGCCGAAGCCGAGCGTGAAGCGGCGCGCGCCGACTCCCGTGTGCGGGAACCAGCCGCGGCCGGTCAGCTCCAGTTCGTCGTACCGGCCGAGCTGGACGCTCATCAGGTACGTCGCCGTCGGCTCGGGCCGCTCGAACACCCACCGCGTCGTGCTGCCGCCGATGGAGCGCTCGACCAGGTTGCCGGTGACCGCGACCAGGTACGGCGACGCCGTCGTCAGGGTCACCCGGTACGTGGCCTTGTCCGACGGGTGGTCGTTGCACGGGAACCACGACGGCGCCCCGACCGGCTGGCTCGCCACCAGCGCGCCGTCGGTCAGCTCGTCCCAGCCGACGTCACCCCAGCGGCTGCGCACCGGACGCGGGTTGCCGACGTAGTGCACCTCGATCGTGAACGCGGCACCCGGCGCGATCGGCTTCGCCGGCCGGACGTGCAGCTTCGCGCCGCGCTTCAGGTACTTCGCGGGCTTCCCGTCGACGAGCACGCGGTTGATCCGGAACTCGCCGAAGTCCAGGCTGACGCGGGAAAGCGCCTGCGTCGCCTCGGCGGTGAGCACCGCGGACGCCGAGAGCCGGTTCGGGCCTACCTTGTAGTCGAGGTTCAGGTCGTAGTGCCGGACCCGGTAGCCGCCGTTGCCGTGCGCGGGGAGGTAGGGATCACCCGAGGTGTCCGCGCCGGGGGCCGGTGCCGGAGCCTTCGAAATCACCCGTGCCGAACCTTTCCTCGAGCGGCCGTACCGAACCAGGCTCGCACGCCACAGGTGAGTCCGGCGAGCCAGGCGGGTACTTCGTGACCTTCTACTTACCCGTCCACGCGGAGATCGGGTTGCCGAGCCAGCGCGTGTCGGCCGGCACCTCGTCGCCGCGCGTCACCAGCGAGCCCGGGCCGACCGTGGTGCGCGCGCCGATGCCCGCGCCCGGCAGCACGATGCCGTGCGGGCCGAGCGTCGCGCCCTCGCCGAGCGCCACCCGCGACATGCTCATGATCCGGTCGTGGAACAGGTGCGTCTGCACGACGCAGCCGCGGTTGATCGTCGCGCCGTCGCCCAGCGACACGAGGTCCGCCTCGGGCAGCCAGTACGTCTCCAGCCACACGCCGCGGCCGATCTTGACGCCCATCGTGCGCAGCCACGCGGTCAGCAGCGGGGTGCCGCCGATCGAGCCGATCAGCCACGGCACCGCGAGCGCCTCGACGAAGGTGTCGGCCAGCTCGTTGCGCCAGACGAAGGAGCTCCACAGCGGGTGGTCGATCTCGCGGAACTTGCCGACCAGCAGCCATTTCATGACGGTCGCGGTCAGCGCCGCGACGACCCCGGCGGCCAGCAGCGCAGGCCCCGCCAGCAGCAGCGCGACGCCGAATCCGTACGAGGAAGCCGCCCACAGCAGCCCGAAGGCGACCGAAACGGTCAGCGCGACCCCGCACATGACCGGGATGATCCGGCACAGCTCGACCAGCGCCCGCGCCGCCTTGAGGTGCAGCGCCGGGGTGTAGGTGCGGCTCGTGTCGGCGTCGCCGATCGCGCGGCGCACCGGCAGCGGCGGCATCCCGAGGTACGACGAGCCCTTCTTCGCCTTCAACGGCGTCGACGACAGGACGCCGACCAGGCCGCGCTTCGGCACCGAACGGCCGGGCGCGGTCATCCCCGAGTTGCCGAGGAACGCCTGCTTGCCGATCCGCGCCGGGGCCACGTGCAGCCAGCCGTGGCCGAGCTCGTAGGTGGCGACCATGGTGTCGTCGGCCAGGAACGCGCCGCTGTCGACCTTGGTCATCTTCGGCAGCGCCAGGACGGTCGACGCCTCGACGTTGCGGCCCACCTTGGCGCCGAGCAGCCGCAGCCACACCGGCGTGAACAGGCTGGCGTACAACGGGAACAGGCCTTCGCGGGCCATGCTCATCAGGCGTTCGGTGGCCCAGACCTGCCACGCGACGCGGCCGTGCACGGGGTGGTACCCCTCGACCATGCCGATGCTCAGCGACCGGACGCCGACGAGCACGAGCAGCAGGTAGGCGAGGAAGTACGCGGCCGTCGCCGCCGGGACGAAGACCAGCGCGCGGGTGAACGCGTCGAGCAGCGTCGGCGCACCGGCGATCGCGTAGCCGAGCACGGCGACCCCGGCCAGCGCGGCGATGCCGGGCAGGAACCCGAGCACCAGCGAGGTCGCACCGTAGACGGCGGCCCAGAAGTGCGACCGCGGCGGGCGGCTCGACGGCCACTTCAGCGCGTCGCGCTCGTCCTTGGCCACGCGCGCGGCGGGCGAACCGGCCCAGCGCTGCCCGGCCGGGACGGCGCCGCGGACGGTCGACCCGGCCGCGATCTCCGCACCCTTGCCGATGCGGGCCCCCGGGAACAGCGTGCTGCGCGCGCCGACGCGGGCTTCCGCGCCGACGCGGACCTTGCCGATGTGCACGACGTCGCCGTCGACCCAGTGGCCGGACAGGTCGACCTCGGGCTCGATCGCCGCACCGCGGCCCAGCTTGAGGAAGCCGGTGACCGGCGGCGGCGAGTGCAGGTCGACGTCCTTGCCGATCCGCGCGCCGAGCGCCTTCGCGTACGTCGTCATCCAAGACGCGCCGGCGACGCTGTCCGCGCCGGAGAACTCGGCGAGCTTCTCGGCCGTCCACAGTCGCAAGTGGACACTCCCGCCGCGCGGGTACGTGCCGGGGCGGACGCCCGAGAGCAGCACGCGCGCGCCGCCCGCGGCGATCGCGATGCGGCCGGCCGGGCTGAACAGCACCACCCAGGCCAGGCCGAGCCACGCCCAGCCCAGCGTCGGCGCCCAGGCGAACCCGAGCAGCGACAGGACGTTCGACAGCGCGGCGGCGAGGGTCGCCCAGCGCAGGCCGACGAGCCCCATCAGCGGAACCGTCAGCAGCGTCTGGACGACACCGGCGCGACGCGGGGTCGGCGCGATGTCACGGCGTTCGGTGGCCTGGCCGCTCAGCGCGTCCAGCATCGCGGCCAGCGCGCCCAGCTTCGGGTGGGCGTAGATGTCGGCGACCGACACCTGCGGATGGCGGGTGCGGATGCGCGCGACCACCTGCGCGGCGGTCAGGCTGCCGCCGCCGTGGGTGAAGAAGTCCGCCTTCGGGTTGTCGACCGACACGCCGAGGATTTCGGCCCAGCCTTCGGCGAGCCACGTCTCGGTCGGGGTCAGCCCGGATGCCTCCACTGTGGACAGCGGCCACGGCAGCGCGGTGCGGTCGACCTTGCCGGACGTGCGGGTCGGCAGGTCGTCGACGACGGCCAGCAGCGGCACCAGCGCGGCGGGCAGGTGCTCGCGCAGCCGGTTCGCGGCTTCGTCGTGGTCGAAGCTCTCGCCCGTGGGCACGACGTACCCGACGAGGACCTGGTTGCCGGCCTTGGTCCGGCGGATCGCGGCGGCCGCGCCCTGCACGCCCGGCAGGGCCTGCAGCGCGGCGTCGACCTCGCCCAGCTCGATGCGGCGGCCGCCGAGCTTGACCTGCTCGTCGAGCCGGCCGAGGAACAGCAGGCCTTCCTCTTCGGCGCGGACCATGTCGCCGGAGCGGTAGGCGCGCTGCCAGCCCAGCGACGGCAGCGGCGCGAACTTCTCGGCGTCCTTCTCCGCGTCGAGGTAGCGGGCCAGGCCGACGCCGCCGATGACCAGCTCGCCGGTCTCGCCCATGGCGACCGGCTCGCCCTCGTCGTTGACGACGGCGAGCTGCCAGCCGGCCAGCGGCAGGCCGATCCGGACCGGGCCTTCGCCGGTCAGCTGCGCCGCGCAGGCGACGACGGTGGCTTCGGTCGGGCCGTAGGTGTTCCAGACTTCGCGGCCTTCGACGGCAACGCGTTCGGCCAGCTCCGGCGGGCACGCTTCGCCGCCGAAGATGAGCAGGCGGACGTCTTCGAGCGCGTCGGCGGGCCACAGCGCGGCCAGCGTCGGCACGGTCGAGACGACCGTGATGCGCTGCGCGACCAGCCACGGGCCCAGGTCGACGCCGGTGCGGACCAGCGCGCGCGGTGCCGGGACCAGGCAGGCGCCGTGGCGCCAGGCCAGCCACATCTCTTCGCAGGAGGCGTCGAAGGCGACGCTCAGCCCGGCCAGGACGCGGTCGCCGGGGCCGATCGGCTCGTCGGCGAGGAACAGCTCAGCCTCGGCGTCGACGAACGCGGCGGCACTCGCGTGGGTGACCGCGACGCCCTTGGGCTTGCCGGTGGAGCCGGAGGTGAAGATGATCCACGCGTCGTCGGCCGGGCCGGGGACGCCGTCGCGCCCGCCCGGCGTGCTGTGGACGTTGATCTTGCCGCGGAAACCTCCGGAGCTTCGCTCCGAGCCGGGGGCTTCGCCACCCGCAGCCCCCGAAAAGACATCGGTGGCCACCGCGGCCACCTGGGCCTCTTCGAAGACCAGCTCGGCGCGCTCGTCCGGGTCGTCCGCGTCGACCGGCACGTAGGCGGCGCCGACGGACAGGGTGGCGAGGATCGCGACGTACAGCTCGGCGGTGCCGGAGGAGATCCGGATGCCGACGCGGTCGCCGAGGCCGACGCCGTACGAGCGCAGTCGGCGCCCGTAGGCGTCGATCTCCTCGAGCAGCCGCCGGTAGGTCAGCGTGGTGGTGCCGTCGTCGATCGCGGCGGCGGTGGGGTGCCGCTCGGCGGTCTCCGCGACGATGTCGAGCAGGGTGCGCTCACTGGCGCCGAGGCCGGACCAGAACAGCGCCCGGTCGGCGACCGGGGCGGCCGCGGGCGTGGCGAGCACCGGGGTCGATTCGGCGGGTTCGATCGTGACGGTCATCGACCGCTCACCTCGGCCGTGCCGAAGACGTGCAGGGACAAACCATGGGCGCGCAAGCCCATCACTCACCTTCCGGGAGCCTCAACCGGGCTTGCTCTCCTGGTTGAGGCGCCCGCAACGACCTTTCACCATACCCGCGGATGACGAAAAGGTGTCCGCAGGGTCACGAGGGAGTGTCGGACCTCACGCGGGTCCGACACGTGGGGAAATCACCGCGTGCGCGCGGCTTTTCCGCCGACCTTCGGTTTCGCCTTCTTTTCGCGAACCCGCACATTCACCCGGACGGGGCTGCCCGCGAAACCGAACTGTTCGCGGAACTTGCGCTCGATGAACCGGCGGTAGCCCGCCTCGAGGAAGCCGGTGGTGAACAGCACCAGCGTCGGCGGCCGGATGCCGGCCTGCGTCGCGAACAGCACCTTCGGCTGCTTGCCGCCGCGGACCGGCGGCGGGGTGGCCGCGATGAGGTCGGACAGCCACGCGTTGAGCTGGCCGGTCGGCACCCGCTGGTCCCACGACGCCAGCGCCGTCCGCAGCGCCGGGGCGATCTTGCGCACCGAGCGGCCGGTCAGCGCCGAGATGTTGACCTTCTCCGCCCACGGCACGCGGACCAGGCCGCGCTCCAGCTCGCGGACCATCGCGTGCCGGCGGTCTTCGTCGACCAGGTCCCACTTGTTGAACGCCAGCACGCAGGCGCGGCCGGCCTCGACGACCATGGTCAGCACCCGCAGGTCCTGCTCCGAGATCGGCTCGGCCGCGTCCAGCAGCACGATCGCGACCTCGGCCGCGTCGATCGCGGTCTTGGTGCGCAGCGAGGCGTAGTACTCGGCGCCGGCGGCGAAGTTCACGCGCTTGCGCAGGCCGGCCGTGTCGACGAACCGCCAGGTCTCGCCGTCCAGCTCGACCAGCGAGTCGACCGGGTCGACGGTGGTGCCCGCGACCGAGTCGACGACCGAGCGCTCTTCGCCGGACAGCTTGTTCAGCAGGCTCGACTTGCCGACGTTCGGCTTGCCGACCAGCGCGACGCGCCGCGGGCCGGTCGAGACGCCACCGCCCTCGCGCGGCGCCTCGGGCAGGGCCTTGAGGATGGCGTCGAGCAGGTCGCCGGAGCTGCGGCCGTGCAGCGCGCTGACCGGGTGCGGCTCGCCGAGGCCGAGCGACCACAGCGACGCGGTGTCCGCGAGCAGCCGGTCGTCGTCGACCTTGTTCGCGGCCAGCAGCACCGGCTTCTTCGAGCGGCGCAGGACCTTCGACACGGCCTCGTCGGTGGCGGTGGCGCCGACGGTCGCGTCGATCACCAGCAGCACGGCGTCGGCGGTCTGCATGGCCAGCTCGGCCTGCGCGGCGACCGAGGCCTGCAGCCCGGTCGCGTCCGGTTCCCAGCCGCCGGTGTCGACCAGGGTGAACTTCCGCCCGCCCCAGTAGGCGTCGTAGGCGACGCGGTCGCGGGTCACGCCCGGCACGTCCTGCACGACCGCTTCGCGGCGGCCGAGGATGCGGTTGACCAGCGTCGACTTGCCCACGTTGGGGCGGCCGACGACGGCGAGCACCGGCTGCCCGAGGGCGGCCTCTTCGGCCGCTTCCGCCGCCTCGATCTGCGCGTCGAGCGCGGCGAACTCGGTCTCGTCGGACCAGGTGCCGTCGACTTCGCCGACGCTGTCCAGCGCCGCCGACGCACTCTTCCCCGCGGAGGCGGAATCAAACTCAGCCATTACAACCCAATTTCCCTTACGGCGTAACGAATCCGTTTTCGGAACGCCAGTCGTCCAAAGTCTTCACGAGCGCCGCGAGCTCGCCGCGGAGCTCTTCGGTGCCCTGGTCGAGCCCGGTCTTCCCGGGGCCGACCTTCGGCGTGAACGGCTCCCCCACGAGGATGTCCACGCGCGGGCGCCAGCGCCTCCTGCCGTCGGCCGGCTTGCGCGTGCCCCGCGTCGCGACCGGGAGCACGGTCGCGCCGGAGGCCCGGACGAGCCAGGCCGCGCCGCGTTCGGCCGCGCCGACGTCGCCGGCCCCGCGGGTCCCCTCGGGGAAGATGCCCACGACACCGCCGTCCTTCAGCACGCCGACCGCGGTCATCAGCGGTTTGCGGTCGATCTCGCCGCGCTTGAGCGGGATCTGCCCGATCGCCAGCATGAACCTGCCGACGATCCCGCCGAACATCTCGGCCTTGACCAGGAACGCCGAACGCCGGGGAAGCATTCCGAAGATCAGCTGCGGTTCGATCATGGAGCTGTGGTTGGCGATCACCAGCACCGGCCCGCCGGCGGGCATGCGCTCGCGGCCGTGCACCCGGATGCGGAAGGCCGACCGCAGATAGTACCGGGCGAAGACCCGCCCGGCGTCGTGGAGTGCGCCGACGGATCCCTCGGGGAGTCCGTCAGCCTTCATCGAGCGACTTCTTCTTTGCATCCCGCCAGCAGCCCGCGGTGGCTGGCCAGCTCGCTGAGGGCGACGATCACCTGGTCGATCGACAGTTCCGAGGTGTCGACGTGCACGGCGTCGTCGGCCGCGCGCAGCGGCGACGCGGCGCGGGTCGAGTCGAGGTGGTCACGGCGCTCGACGCTCGCGAGGGCGTCGGCGACCGACGACTTCCGGCCGGCGGCGGTGTCCTGGGTGCTGCGGCGCGACGCGCGGACGTCGGCGGAGGCGGTGAGGAAGACCTTGAGCGGCGAATCCGGCGCGACGACGGTGCCGATGTCGCGGCCCTCCACGACGATCCCGCCGCGGTGCCCGACGACGTCGTCGATGATCTGCCGCTGCCGGGCGACCAGCAGCTCGCGCACGTGCGGCACGGCGGAGACGGGCGAGACGGCCTTGGTGACCTCGGGCCCGCGGATGTCGGCGGCGACGTCTTCGCCGGCCAGCCGGATCTCGGGCCGGTCGGGGCTGGTGCCGATGGCGAAGTCGGCGTGGTCGGCGAGCCGGGCGACGGCGTCCGCGTCGGCCGGGTCGACCCCGGCCCGCAGCACGGCGAGGGTGACCATCCGGTACATGGCGCCGGTGTCGAGGTAGCCGGCCCCGAGCCGCTGGGCGAGCTTGCGCGCGACGGTGGTCTTCCCGGTCCCCGACGGGCCGTCCAGCGCGACCACACCACGTAGGGCTCCCGTCACCGGCACTCTCCTCGCGTTCTCGACATGGCTGGGCCGTGTCCCATTCTGCCGGTCGGGCCGCGAGGGAGATCAGTCGCCCCGGCCCCAGGACGGAGCTTTCACGGCTTTCCGAAGCGGGCGACCACCAGCGCGAGGCGCTCGTCACGGTGCTCCGGCGACAGCCGGTGGCCCCGGTCGAGGGTGATCAAGCCGTGCAGCGTGCTCCAGAACACCTCGGTCAGGACGCCCGCGGTCCGGGTGCCCGCCACCGGCTCGACGACCGCGAGGAGCTCCGCGAAGCACGCCTTCATCACCTCCGGGGTGTCGTCCTCGGCGAACCGCAGCTCCGAGGCCAGCGTGAACATCGCGTCGTAGAGGGCCGGTTTCGCCTCGGCGAACTCGACGTACGCCCGGGTCACCCCGCCGAGGCCGCCGGGGCGGGCCGCCACCAGCGTCGCCGCCAGCTCGGCGAAGCCCTCCAGCGCGGCCGCCGCCATGATCGCGTCCTTGCCGCCCGGGAAGTGGCTGTAGAGCACCGGCTGGCTGTACTCGATCACCGCCGCGAGCCGGCGGGTGGTCACCGCGTCCCAGCCTTCCGCCTCGGCCAGCTCCCGGGCCGCGGTGACGATCCGCTGCCCGCGCTCGGTCCGGTCGCGCACACGCCGTTGTCGCTGGGTCATACGTCACATGCTAGCACTGCTAGACAAACTAGCGTCGCTAGATTAGCGTTGCTAGAAATCCTAGCGGTGCTAGAAAACTGGAGGGAACACCATGCTCGTCACCGGCTACATCCTCGTCGCGATCGTCTCGCTCGGGATCATCTACGTCGGCCTCAACTACCTCTTCGCGCCGGCCAAGATCGCCGCGGGCTTCGGCTTCACCGAGGTCCCCGAAAACGCCGAAAGCTTCCTCAACGTCAAGGGCGGCCGCGACATCGGCGCCGGCCTGGTCCCGCTGGCCCTGATGATCTACGGCGACCCGCACGCGCTGGGCTGGGTCTTCCTCACCGCGGCCGTCTGGCCCGTCTTCGACATGCTGATCGTCCTGCGCCACCGGGGAAAGAAGGCCATCGCCTTCGGCGTCCACGGACTCACCGCCCTCGTGATGATCGTCGCGGCGGCGCTCCTGCTGCTCGGCTGAACGTCGCGAATCGGACACGTGGGTTACGGTGGTTGGGTGAACGTCGAAGTAACTCCCCTGCCCGGCATCGGGGTCCGCAAGGACTTCAGCACCCGTACCGGCCGCCGCATCGGCGTCGTCACCCAGCGGGACGGTCACACCGAGCTCATCGTGTCCAAAACCGACGACGCCGACGCCTGCGCCGCCTCGATCCCGCTCACCGCGGACGAGGCGGGCACGCTGGCCAACCTGCTCGGCGCGCCGCAACTGGTCGCCCAGCTCACGGAGGAACACCGGGACCTGCCGGGGATCAGCACGCGGCAGCTGCCGATCAAGCCGTCCGGCCCGTTCGACGGCCGGACGCTCGGCGACACGGCGATGCGCACCCGCACCGGCGTTTCGGTGGTCGCGGTGGCGCGGGCGGGTCAGGTGCACCCGTCGCCCACGCCCGACTTCACGCTCACCGGTGGCGATCTGCTGGTCGCCGTCGGCACCAGCGAGGGCCTCGAAGCCGCCGTCAAGATCCTGAAGTACGGCTGAGCGCACCATGGACCACACCGCGCTGTCCCTGATCGAACTGGGGGCGGTCTTCTTCGTGCTGGGCGCGCTCGGGCGCCTGGCCGGCAAGATCGGCCTCTCCCCCATCCCGCTCTACCTGCTCGGCGGCCTCTGCTTCGGCTCCGGCGGGCTGATCCCGCTGACCGACATCGGCGGTTTCACCCACCTGGCCAGTGAAATCGGCGTCGTGCTGCTGCTGTTGCTGCTGGGCCTGGAGTACTCGGCGGCCGAGCTGTTCACCGGGCTGCGCCGGTCCTGGACGGCGGGCCTGCTCGACATCGTCCTCAACGCCGCCCCCGGCGCGGCGGTCGCGCTGCTGCTGGGCTGGGGCCCCGTCGGCGCGATGGTGATGGCGGGCGTCACGTACATCTCGTCGTCGGGGATCGTCGCGAAGGTCCTCGGCGACCTCGGCCGCCTCGGCAACCGCGAGACGCCGGTGGTGCTGTCGATCCTCGTGTTCGAGGACCTGGTGATGGCGCTCTACCTACCGATCCTCACGGCGGTGCTGGGCGGGGTGTCGCTGCTCGGCGGCATGGAGGCCGTCGGGATCTCGCTGCTGGTGATCACGGTGGTGCTGGTGATCGCGCTGAAGTTCGGCCGTTACGTCTCGGCGGCGGTCGACAGTCCCGACCGCGAGGTGTTCCTGCTCAAGGTCCTCGGCGCGGCGCTGCTGGTGGCGGGGGTGGCCTCGGCGATGCAGGTGTCGGCGGCGGTCGGCGCGTTCCTGCTCGGCATCGCGATCTCGGGTTCGACGGCGGAAAACGCGACGCACCTGCTGGAGCCGTTGCGCGACTTGTTCGCGGCGGTGTTCTTCGTGGTGTTCGGCCTCAACACGAACCCGGCGTCGATCCCGCCGGTGCTGGGCTGGGCGGTGGTGCTGGCGGTCGTGACCACGCTGACGAAGGTGGGAACGGGCTGGTGGGCGGCACGCCGGCAGGGCATCGGCCGCCTGGGCCGGGCCCGGGCTGGGGCGGCGTTGGTGGCCAGGGGCGAGTTCTCGATCGTGATCGCGGGGTTGGCGGTGACGGCGGGAGCGGTGGACGGCGAGCTGGCGGCGCTGGCCACGGCGTACGTGCTGCTGATGGCGATCCTCGGCCCGACGGCGGCCCGGGTGGTGGAGCCGATCGTCCGCGCGGTGCAACGGAAATCGGCCACCCGGACGGCTCCCGCCGAGGCGAACTAGCCGGGCCCCGAGCGCCCCAATGTGGCCTTGGTTGCGTCTCACGCACCGAAGGCCGCCTTGGGTGCGTCTGACGCACCGAAGGCCACATTGGGGCGCTTGGGCCTAGCGGAGGTCCGCCCGGCCAGCCGACGGCACGTGCTCACCACCGACGGCGGCCGGGTGGGTCGTCGCCGCGGGCACCACGCCCGCCAGCGGCACCGATGCCGACGTCCGCGCCAAGTCCAACGTCACCCGTCCCGGCTGGGCCGGCCNCCTAGCGGAGGTCCGCCCGGCCAGCCGACGGCACGTGCTCACCACCGACGGCGGCCGGGTGGGTCGTCGCCGCGGGCACCACGCCCGCCAGCGGCACCGATGCCGACGTCCGCGCCAAGTCCAACGTCACCCGTCCCGGCTGGGCCGGCCCGCGGATGAAACTCCCGTCCGTCCCGCCGACGATCAACGCCAGGGCATGGCCGCGCGGCACCACGTGGTCGGTCGACGCCAGCCGGAACGTCATCGTGTACGCCGTCCCCGGCGTCAGCACCCGTTCCTGCGAAAGCGATGCGTAGTTCGCCAGGTCCGCCCAGCCCCGGCTGAGGATCGTGTAGTTCACCTTCTTCACGTCCGCCGACGCGATCCGGTAGCAAGCGTCGTCACCCGGCGTCGACGAGCCCCAGCAGTTCTCCGCGGTCCCCGTCTTGATCCCCTCGCCGCTGCCGCTGAAGTTGCGGATCGTCGCCGCGCCCAGGTCGACCAGCAGCGCCGACACCCGGGCCGACGACGTGCTCGGCGTCGCCGTCACGGTCACCGACGTCGTACCCGAGACCTGCAGGTCCGAAGCCAGCGTCCCGGTCGAGTACGTCAACGCCGCGCCGCCCGGGTTCGTCACCCACGTGTCCTCGCCCAGGCTGGGGTTGTCGGTGAAGGACGCCGTCCCGGACGCCGGCGCGGTGCCGAGCGAGCCGCCGGTGTGCGGCCGCAACGTCGTCGCCACCGCACCCGCCGCCGGGTACGCGCTCTGGTCCGCCCACTGGTCCGGCTGCCGCTCGACGCTCGCCTGCGGCCCGTTCTGGACGCCGTTGTCGATACCGAGCAGGTAGTGGTCGAACCACCGGTGCAGCAGGTCGACCCAGTCCGCGCGCCGGTAGTCGAACGGGTCGACGTGCCCGGTCTGCGACAGCCAGATCTTCTTCTCGACGTTCAGTCCCGCCCACCACTGTCCGAAGTGGATGGTCTTGACGTTCAGGTCGTTGACGCCGTGGGAAAGCAGCACGCTCGCCCGCACGTTCCCCGCGCGCGTGACGTAGTCGCGGTCCGCCCACAGCGGCCCGTAGTCGCCGTTCGCGGTGGCGCCGGCCGTGAGAACCTGGTTCTGCGCCGAACAGTTCTGCCCGCTGTTGCGCGCCTCGACCGTCTGCGCGAGCCCGGCCGGGTTGAAGCCGAACGTCGCGCCATCGGAGCGGTAGTAGTCGTACCAGGAGCTGATCGCCGAGATCGGCACGATCGTCTTCAGCCCGGCGACGCCGGTCGCCGCGACGCCGTTGGCGATCGTGCCGTCGTAGGACTTGCCGATCATGCCGACGTTCCCGGTGCTCCAGCTCGCCGTCACCGCGCTGCCGCCGGTCTTGGCGCTGTAGCCGGTCGCGCGGCCGTTCAGCCAGTCGACGACCTTGCGCGCCGAGTCGACGTCCGACGCCCCGCCGACGTCCGCGCAGCCGGCCGAGCGGTTCGTCCCGGCCAGGTCGACGAGCACCACGGCGTACCCGCGCGGCACGAAGTAGTTGTCGTAGAACAGCGGGAACTTCACCGGCTTCCCGGCGCTGTCGTACGACTTGAGCTCGCTCTCGTTGCCGCGCCCGCAGCACGAGTAGTACGGGCTGGCGTCCATGATCACCGGCACCCGCGACGTCGCTTCGCTCGGCCGCACGATGTCGGCGGCGACGCGGTCGGAGCGGCCGTCGCCGTCGCCGTCGTGGCCGATGTCGACCCAGACGGTTTCGCGGATCGCTTTCGCGTAGTCGTAGACCGGTTCGCTCGCCGCGGGAGCCGCGGCCGCCGGGGCCACCGTGCCGGACAGGAGCACCGCGAGGATCCCGCTCACCACTCCGAGTCGCATGACGATCACGCTAGCGAGCCGGCGAGGGCGCCCACCACGGCGGAAAGTCGGGCGTACGGTGGCGATCGTGACGGAGTCCCTGCCCGCCGTGAGCCGCACGGCCGTCGGCGTCGCCGCGTTGCGCGCTTACGAAAGCGGCCGCCCGGACCGCCTGTTCGACGACCCCTACGCGGCCGCGTTCTACGAGGCCGGCCGCTCGGCGCTGCCCGACGCCTCGGCCGAGGGGCCGCAGGCCGGGCTCGGCGCGCTGTTCTACCCGCAGGTCGTGATCCGCACCCGGTTCTACGACGACCAGCTGCTCGGCAGCGGCTGCCCGCAGGTCGTGCTGCTCGCGGCCGGGCTGGACACGCGGGCGTTCCGGCTTGCCTGGCCGGACGGCACCCGGCTGTTCGAGCTGGACCTGCCGGAGGTGCTGGCGTTCAAGGACGAGGTGCTCGCCGGGCAGGGCGCCGAACCGGCGTGCACCCGGGTCGTCGTGCCTGCCGACCTGCGCGAGGACTGGGCCACCGCGCTGTGCGCCGCCGGGTTCGACCCGGCGGTGCCGACCGCGTGGCTGGCCGAAGGGCTGCTGATGTACCTGACCGCCGAGGAGGCCGAGCGGCTGCTGACCACCGTCGGCGAGCTGGCGGCGCCGGGCAGCCGGATCGCGTTCGAGCACCGGCCGGGCACCCCGCCGGGGAGCCTGATCGCCCGCGCGAAGGCGGCGGCGGGCGGCGAGCACGTCACGGACCTTTGGCGCGGCGGGCTCGGCGGCCGGGCGCCGGAGTGGCTGGCCGCCCACGGCTGGGAACCGTCGACGGTCACCCGCGCCGAGCTGGCCACCGCCTACGGCCGGCCGTCGGACGACGACGCGACCGCCGGCGGCTTCGTCACCGCCCTGTTTCAGAGCTCCACGTTGCGGTAGAGCGCGCCGACCTCGGTCTTCGTCAGCCGCCGGATCGAGCCGACGCGCTGGTTGCCGAGCTGGACGTCGCCGACCGCGGTGCGGACCAGCTTCAGCACCGGGTGACCGGTGTCCTTGAGCAGGCGGCGCACGATGTGCTTCTTGCCCTCGTGGATGACCAGCTCGACCAGCGACTTGCCGGAGTGCATGTCCTTGACCCGGAACTGGTCGACCTTGACGATGCCGTCCGGCAGCTCCCAGCCCTTGCGCAGTTCCTTGCCGAGCCCGCGCGGCACGAGGCCGTCGACCTCGGCGAGGTAGGTCTTGAGCACCCGGTAGGACGGGTGCATCAGCCGGTGGCCGAGGTCGCCGTCGTTGGTGAGCAGCAGCAGGCCTTCGGTGTTCTCGTCGAGCCGGCCGACGTGCACGACGCCGGGCGTCTCCTCGTAGCGGCCGGCGAGGTAGTCGCCGACGCAGGGGCGGCCGCGGTCGTCCGACATGGTCGAGTGCACGCCCTTGGGCTTGTTCAGGGCTAGGTAGATCAGGTCGTCGCGCAGGTTCACGCGGGTGCCGTCGACGTGGATGACCGCCTCGTCGGGGTGGACGCGGCGGCCCAGCTCGGTGACGACCTCGCCGTCCACCTCGACCCGGCCGGCCGCGATCAGGTCTTCCGCCGCCCGCCGGGAGGCGACCCCGGCCTGCGACAGCACCTTCTGCAGGCGGATGCCGTCGGGGTGTTCACTGGATGTCATCGATGGTGTCCACTTCGGGTAGCAGCGGAGCGATCGGGGGCAGGTCGTTCAGTGACGACAGCCCCAGTCGCTCCAGGAACAGCTCGGTCGTCACGTACAGCGTGCCGGTCGTCTCGGGGTCGGTCCCCATCTCTTCGATGAGGCCGCGCGCGAGCAGCGTCCGGATCACGCCGTCCACGTTCACGCCCCGCACCGCGGCAACCCGCGCGCGGGTCACCGGCTGCCGGTACGCGATCACGGCGAGGCTCTCCAGCGCGGCCCGGGTCAGCTTCGACCGCTGGCCGTCCAGCAGGAGCTTCTCCACGAACGGGGCATGGACGTCCCTAGTGTAGAACCGCCACCCTTCGCCGACGCGGCGCAGGTCGATCCCGCTGGTCCGGTCGGTGAACTTCTGCGCCATGGTGCGCAGGGCGACGACGATCCGCGCCTTGGGCTGTTCGAGGGTTTCGGCGAGCAGCTCTTCGCTGGCCGGCGAGTCGACGACGAGGAGAAGCGCTTCGAGCGCGGCTTCGAGGGCCTCGTCGGAGGAGACGTCGGGCAGCAGGCTGACGTCCCCGGTGGCGACCAGGTCCGACTCGGGATCATCAGGATCGAGCGCGGGACCGGCCACGTCTTCGGAGTCCGCGGGTGCGGCACTTTCACGTGAAAGTGCGGGCTGGGGCTCGGGCTCGGCGGCGGCAGGCTCGGCGGCGGCAGGCTCCTCGGCCGGCACCTCGCCGGCGGGCTCCTCCACCGCCGGCGCTTCCGCGACGAGCGGCTCGAGCGGCTCCTCCGGCTCGCCGTCCTCGGTGACCGGGTCGCCCGAGAGCGCCTCGTCCATCGCCAGCTCCGCCGCGGCCGCCTCGACCGCTTCGGCGGCCGGCTCCGACCCCGGCTCCGGCGTCTTGTCTTCGGGGCTCACCCGTACTCCTCTTCGTCTCCGGCGGACCGGTCCAGCTCGGCCGCCGCGGAGGCCTCCGCCATCGAGCCGCCCGTCCAGCGGACGTGCAGCTCGGCCAGCGCCTCGGTCTGCTCGAACTGGACCGTCGCCTCGCGGTAGAGCTCCAGCAGCGCCAGGAAGCGCGCCACGATCTCGACCGTGTGCTCGCAGTCGTCGACCAGCTCGCCGAACGTCGCCTGCCCGCGCTCGGCCAGTTTCACCCGCAGCAGCGCCGCGTGCTCGCGGACCGACACGCGGCCCATGTGGATGTGGGCGATCGACACCGTGGGCGGCGGCTTCGGCCGGAACACCGCCACCGCGATCTCCGCGAACTTCTGCGGCGTCACGCCCAGCATCACCTCGGGCAGCAGCCCGATGAACCGCTCCTCCAGCGCCACCGACCGCGGGTAGCGCCGCAGCGCGCCCTGCTCCAGCTCGCCGAACAGCGCCGCCACCTGCTTGTACGCGCGGTACTGCAGCACGCGCGCGAAGAGCAGGTCACGGGCCTCCAGCAGCGCCAGGTCGTCTTCGCTCTCGACCTCGGCCGCGGGCAGCAGGCGCGCCGCCTTCAGGTCCAGCAGCGTCGCCGCGATGACCAGGAACTCCGTCGTCTCGTCGAGGTTCCAGTCGGTGCCCAGCGCGCGCGTGTACGCGATGAAGTCGTCGGTGACCTGGTGCAGCGCCACCTCGGTGACGTCGAGCTGGTGCTGCGAGATCAGCTGCAGCAGCAGGTCGAACGGCCCCTCGAAGTTGGCCAGCCGCACCTTGAACTTCGACGTGCTCAGCTCTTCGGTGTTGACGCCTTCGGGGATCATCCCGCCGTGCACCGTCTGGTGCGCTTCGGGGACCTGTTCCTCCGGAGCCGATGCCGGGGCCGGTTCCGGCTCGTCCATCAGCCCTCGGTTTCGCCGCCGTCTGAGCCGACCACCCGCAGCCGCTGCACCAGCACCGACTCTTCGCCGTTCTGGTCGAAGTCGGCCAGCAGCACGGCGACCGCCTCGCGGACCAGCCGGCCGCGGTCGACGACCAGGTCGTGCTTCGCGCGCAGCGTCAGCCGGGCCTGTTCCATGGCCAGGAGCTCGTCGCCGGAAACGTAGACGGTGATCTTCGCGTCGTGCTTGGTCCGGCCCGACCCGTGCGGGGCCGCGCTGCGGGCGAGCTGCTCGGTGCGGCCGTTGCCCGTGGGCTTGGGCTTCTCGGCGGGCTCGGGCGGCGCCTGGGGCGGGAGGTCGAGAGCGGGGCTGGAAGTGATCCGGAAGAGTTCCGACGCTCCGGGCAGGGAGGCGCGCCTGCTCACCGAGCGATCACCTCGCGGGCCAGCTGGCGGTACGCCGCCGCGCCGGCCGACTTGGGCGCCCAGGTCGTGATCGGCTCACCCGCGACCGTCGTCTCGGGGAACCGCACGGTGCGGTTGATGACCGTGTCGAACACGGTCTCGCCGAATGCCTCCACCACGCGAGCCATGACCTCCTTCGAGTGCAGGGTTCTCGGGTCGTACATGGTGGCGAGAATCCCGACTATGTCCAGTTTGGGGTTGAGCCGTTCCTGCACCTTCTCGATCGTGTCGATCAGGAGCGCGACGCCTCGGAGACTGAAGAACTCGCACTCGAGCGGGATGATCACGCCGTCCGCGGCGGTCAGCGCGTTCACCGTGAGCAAGCCGAGTGAGGGCTGGCAGTCGACAAGAACATAGTCGTAGTCGTTCATGACCGGACGCAGGACCCGTAACAACGTGTGCTCGCGCCCTACCTCAGCGACGAGCTGGACCTCCGCCGCGGACAGGTCGATGTTGCTCGGCAGCAGGTCAACGCCGTCGACGCGGGTTTTCATCAGCACGTCGGTGGCGCTGACCGACCGCTCCATGATGGCGTTGTAGACCGTGTGGTCCAGTTCGTGCGGCTGGATGCCGAGACCGACCGCGAGCGCGCCCTGCGGGTCGAAGTCGACGAGCAGCACCTTGCGGCCGTACTCGGCGAGAGCGGCACCCAGGTTGATGGTCGACGTCGTCTTGCCGACGCCGCCCTTCTGGTTGCACATCGCCATGATCTTGGCCGGGCCGTGCTTGTCCAGCGGGGCCGGATCGGGGTGCTCGCGGATCGGGCGGCCGGTCGGCCCGATGCCCTCGAGCTTGACCTTCTTGCCGTTGCGCTCCTGCGGCTCGTCGCCGTCGTGGATGTCCGGCGTCGCGATCTTGACGTCGTTGAGGTTCGCCGCCGCCGACCCGGCGGACTCGGCCGGGTGGGCCGGCTGGTTCGGTGTCGACATGGCGAGAAGACTCCTTGTTCGTCGCGTCCGCCGCAGCCTATGCGCGGAGCCGGAGCCCCGGCAAAGCAACGCGCCGGACTCGACGGGGCAATGTCACTCGACCGTCGGTGCAGCGTAGGAAGGCTGTTGACCTTCTATAGGGCCATCTAGCCCAGTGCCCGCGGGTGCGCCGTGGCGTACACCTCGCGCAGGGTGTTGACCGTGACCAGCGTGTACACCTGCGTCGTCGTCACCGAGGCGTGGCCGAGCAGTTCCTGGACGACCCGGACGTCCGCGCCGCCTTCGAGCAGGTGCGTGGCGAAGGAGTGGCGGAGCGTGTGCGGCGACACGGCGGCGGCGATCCCCGCCCGTTCGGCGGTGTCCCTGAGGACCTGCCACGCGCTCTGCCGCGAAAGCCGGCTGCCGCGGGCGTTGAGGAACAGCGCCGCGGTGCCGCGGCCGTGCGCGGCGAGGGCCGGCCGGGCGCGGACGGTGTAGGCGTGCAGCGCGGCGAGCGCGGGCCGCCCGATCGGGACGAGCCGCTGCTTGCCGCCCTTGCCGTCGAGCAGGACGGTCCGTTCGGCGTCGTCGACGTCGTCGACGTCCAGGCCGACGGCCTCGGAGATGCGGGCGCCCGTCGAGTAGAGCAGCTCCAGCAGCGCCCGGTCGCGCAGCGGGCGCTCGCCGTCCGGCGGCGGGGTCTCGAGCAGCCGCAGGACGTCGTCGACCGGCAACGCCTTGGGCAGCCGCTTCGCCGGTGTCGGCGGCCGGACCTCGCGGGCCGGGTTGTGCTCGGTGAGGCCCTCGGCGTGGGCGAACTTGTGCAGGCCGCGCACGGCGACGAGCGCCCGCGCGGCCGAAGACGCCGCCAGCGGCCGGTGTTTGTCGTCGCCTTCGCGCAGCGCGGCGCCGAACGACGTGACGTGCGCGGCGGTGACGTCGGCGATCTTGGCGACGCCGGCGCCGTCGAGGTGCGCGGCGTACCGGCGCAGGTCACGGGCGTAGCTGTCCAGGGTGTTGCGCGCGGTCCCGCGTTCGACGACCAGGTGGTCGAGGTACGCGGCGATCACGTCGTCGGTGCTGCCCGCGGCTACCACGCGGGTCACCTTAGGCCGCCCGCGGTCCGTGACCCGGCAGAAACCCCGTTCTCAGGTTCGCGCGGTTACCTTGGATTCATGGAGTCGGACCAGCTCCGCGTCGGCACGGCCGAGCGGGAGGAAGCGGCGCGGCTGCTCGCCGACCACTTCGGCATGGGCCGCATCACGCCGGACGAGTACGAGACGCGGGTGACGGACGCCTACGCGGCGACGACCCTCGGCGACCTGCGGCCGCTGTTCCGCGACCTGCCACCGCCGCACCCGGGGTTCTTCGGGCCGCCGCCGGCGTACGCGCAAGCGACGGTGCAGATGCCGATGCCGTACGCCCCGCCGCCCCCGGTGCCGTACGCGCCGGTCCCGTACTCCTACCGGTCGAAGACCGTGGCGGGCGTGCTGCAGATCGTGCTGCCGTTCGGCGTGGGGCGGTTCTACACCGGCCAGATCGGGCTGGGTTTGCTCCAGTTGTTCGTGGTGCTGGTGACCGGGGTCGGGATCCTGTGGCCGATCATCGACGGCATCCTGCTTTTGCGCGACGGCGGCTTGGACGCCCAGGGTCGGCCTCTTCGCCCCTGAAACGACGTGAATGACTCATTCATGTCGCCAGGCGACATGAATGAGTCATTCACTACATCGGAACCGGGGCGTCAGGACTGCTTGCGCTTGGCGAACGCCGTCGGGCGGTCCTCCCACGGAGCGTCCGCCGGACGGGCCGAACCCGCGCCGGTGAGCACCGCGTGCGTGGCCAGCACGCCCGACACCGTGGCGCCGTTCAGCAGCTCGCCCGCCAGGGCCATCCGGACCGCCTCGGCGAGCGGGAACTTGCGGATCACCAGGTCCGCCTCCTCCTCGCCGAGCACGTCACGGTCCACTTCGGACAGTCCGCGGGCCAGGAAGACCCGCACGACCTCGTCGGTGAAGCCGGGTGACGCCGCGACGTCGACCAGCGTCACCCAGTCCGACGCGGCCAGCCCGACCTCCTCGACCAGTTCCCGGCGAGCGGTGCCCACCGGGTCCTCGCCGAGGTGGTCGATCAGGCCCGCCGGCAGCTCCCACAGCCGGTGCCCGATCGGGTGCCGGTACTGGTGGATCAGCGTGACCTGCTCCTCCTCGTCCAGCGCGACGATCGCCACCGCGCCGAGGTGCTCGATCACCTCGCGAACCGCGGTGTCGCCGCCCGGCATCACGACGTCGTCGATCCGCAGGCCGACGACGCGTCCGATGTGGACGTCCCGGCTGGACGCGACGCTGAACTCGTGCTCGCCCGGGGCGGTCATCGGGCCGCCACCGGCGCCTCCGGCAGCTCGACCGGCAGCCGCTCGGCGACCTTGCGGTCGACGACGGCCTTGACGAACGCGCTGAACAGCGGGTGCGGCCGGGTCGGGCGGCTCTTGAGTTCCGGGTGCGCCTGGGTGCCGACGAAGAACGGGTGCTTGTCGGCGGGCAGCTCGACGAACTCGACCAGGCGGTCGTCCGGCGACGTGCCGGAGAAGACCAGGCCGGCGTCCGAGAGCTGCTTGCGGTAGGCGTTGTTCACCTCGTAGCGGTGGCGATGGCGCTCGGACACCTCGGTGGTGCCGTACGCCTTCGCGACCTGCGAACCCGCCTTGAGCTTGGCCGGGTACGCGCCGAGCCGCATGGTGCCGCCCATGTCCCGCTCGCCCGCGACGACGTCGCGCTGGTCGGCCATGGTCGAGATCACCGGGTGCGTGGTGTTCTCGTCGAACTCCGACGACCCGGCGTCCTTGATCCCGGCCAGGTGCCGGGCGGCCTCGATGACCATGCACTGCAGGCCGAGGCACAGGCCGAGGAGCGGCACGCCGCGGGTGCGGGCGTACTCGATCGCGCCCACCTTGCCCTCGATGCCGCGGATGCCGAACCCGCCCGGGATCAGCACACCGTCCACATCGGACAGCACGGACGCGGCGCCGGACGCGGTCTGCGCGTCGTCGGAGGCGACCCAGACGATCTCGACCTTGGCGCGGTGGGCGAACCCGCCCGCGCGCAGGGCCTCGGTGACCGACAGGTAGGCGTCCGGCAGGTCGATGTACTTGCCGACGACCGCGATCCGCACGATCTCGCTCGGGTTGTGCACCCGGTCGAGCAGGTCGCCCCACACCGTCCAGTCGACGTCGCGGAACGGCAGCCCGAGGCGGCGGACGACGTAGGCGTCGAGCGCCTCGCCGTGCAGCACCTTCGGGATGTCGTAGATCGACCGCGCGTCCGGGCAGGCGATGACGGCCTCGGTGTCGACGTCGCACATCAGGCCGATCTTGCGCTTGAGATCCTCGGGGATCTCGCGGTCGGCCCGGCAGACCAGCGCGTCGGGCTGGATGCCGATGTTGCGCAGCGCGGCGACCGAGTGCTGGGTCGGCTTCGTCTTGAGCTCGCCCGACGGCGCCAGGTACGGCACCAGCGAGACGTGCAGGAAGAAGCAGTGGTCGCGGCCGACGTCGTGGCGGACCTGGCGGCAGGCTTCCAGGAACGGCAGCGACTCGATGTCGCCGACCGTGCCGCCGACCTCGGTGATCACGACGTCCGGGGCGTTCCCGGCCTCGTCGGGCTCGGCCGCGGCGGTGATCCGGGCCTTGATCTCGTCGGTGATGTGCGGGATGACCTGCACGGTGTCGCCGAGGTACTCGCCGCGGCGCTCCTTGGCGATCACCTCGGAGTAGACCTGGCCGGTCGTGACGTTGGCCTTGCCGTCGAGGTCGCGGTCGAGGAAGCGCTCGTAGTGCCCGATGTCGAGGTCGGTCTCGGCGCCGTCGTCGGTGACGAACACCTCACCGTGCTGGAACGGGTTCATCGTCCCGGGGTCGACGTTGAGGTACGGATCGAGCTTCTGCATCGTGACGCGAAGCCCGCGCGCGGTAAGGAGTTGTCCCAGGCTGGAAGCCGTGAGTCCTTTACCCAGAGAGGAGGCAACGCCTCCGGTGACAAAAACGTACTTGGTAGCCCGTGACTGAAGTCCCACGGGCCGCCAGCATATCCCAAGTCCGCGGATCCGCGCGCTGTGACATGCCCGAACCGCCTTTTGTGCTCCTGACCACCCTTTCGGGGGCGGATCAGGCGGTGGCCTTCGCCGGCCGCAGCCGCGGGCGGCCGGTGAGCGCGCGGCTGCCGGGGAGCCGGCGCAGGGCCTCGACGATCAGGATCGTCGACACGATCGTCGCCAGGTAGATGACCACGCTCAGCCAGGGCGCGCCGAAGTGCTCCGCCACGACCGGGATCACCGGGCCGAGCAGGGCCAGCGCCAGGGGGTGGACGAGGAAGATGCTGAACGACCGGTTCGCCGCCCAGGACACCAGGCGGGCGCCGCGGCTGCCCTCGCGGCGCCGGCCCGACCACCAGGTGGCGAACGCGTAGATCGCGGCGATGACGGTGACGCACCACGGGATCAGGTACGGCTGGAACGGGTCGCTGGCCACCTGCGGGAACGTTCCACTGTGGACGGTGCGCAGGTAGACCCACTCGGTGCCGGCCAGCACGGCCACGAGCAGGCCGCCGAGCAGCAGCCGGTGCCGGCCGACCCAGGCGTGCACGGTCTCGAAGTGCATGGCCACGACGGCGCCGAACAGCGT
This sequence comes from Amycolatopsis sp. MEPSY49, assembly GCF_051337345.1. Lineage (NCBI taxonomy): Bacteria > Bacillati > Actinomycetota > Actinomycetes > Pseudonocardiales > Pseudonocardiaceae > Amycolatopsis > Amycolatopsis sp. MEPSY49. The sequence continues at coordinate 139,718 of NZ_JBDLYJ010000018.1, forward strand.
GTAGAACTGGTACGGCAGCACGGTGGCGTACAGGTGGGTGATCGTCTCGTAGCTGACACCGAACGGCTGGTACGTCATGAAGAGCGTGACGCCGGCCTGCAGCACCCCGCTGCCGAGCAGCAGCCACTTGTGCTTGCCTTCGGTCGCCCGCAGCAGCTTCATGATCCACGGGAACAGCAGGTACACCTGCATCGTCACGAGCAGGAAGTACAGGTGGTACCAGGCGCCGCCGGTGACGAGGTCCTTGAGCAGCAGGCGCATCGACGCCTCGAGCGACCCCGGCTGCTGCGTGCCGGTCACCAGCGAGAACGCCCAGAAGAACATCGACCACGCCAGGTAGGGCGTCGCGACGAGCGGCAGCCGCTTGCGCCAGAAGTCGCCCGGGGTGATCTCGCGGCCGCGGTTCTGGAACACCAGCACGAACCCGGTGAGCGCGAAGAACGCCTCCCGCGTGAAGTGCAGCGGCGTCTCGACGGCGTTGGCCCCGACGTCCTGCGCGAAGTTCGTCGCGCCCACCACGTGGATGAGGATCACGCAGGCGAAGGTGACCAGCCGGAACAGGTCGATCTGGTGCAGGTACGGCGCTTTCCCACCCGGTCTCGCGATCCGGGAAGGCGCTTCGAGAGTGGCCTGGGCAGTCGTCATCGTGCCGCCGTTCCGGCACCGTCGTCGGCGTGGTTCACGTTGTCAGACTTGCCACCCATTCTGTGAATTTCCCATGAAGGCACTGGGCGGCGCCTGTTGGCGGGCCCCTGCCGGGCTGTCGGATATGCCACTCCCGCTCGGGATGCATCGTTCCTGTGATCATGTTAGTGCTCAGCGTGAAGGGCCACCACCCGGGCGTGACGACACCCACGTGATGGCCCTTAGCCGCGAACGCTCAGAACGCGCCGGCCCCGTTCGGGGTGCCGAGGCCGGTCGGGCCGTCGTAACCGGTGACGGCGGTGCAGAGGTAGGTGCCACCGCACGAGCCGTTGCTGCCGCCGCTCACGTCGTAAAGCGAAGAGGTGTGCGAGTACGCCGTGTTGGCGCCGCTGACCCCGCTCACGCCGCCGAGCGCGTACACGCTGCCGACGACCGGCGCCGCGACGCTGGTGCCGCCGAACACCATCCAGCCGCTGCGGCCCTGGTAGGCCGTGCTGTCGTAGACCGCCACTCCGGTGGCCGGGTCGGCGACGGCGCTGACGTCGGCGACGGTGCGCCGGGAACACCCGCTGTCGGTCTGCCACGAGGGCTTGGCGACGTAGGCCGAGCAGCCGCTGCCCGCGCCGCTCCACGCGGTCTCGGTCCAGCCGCGGGCGGTCGACGCCTTCTTCAGGCTGGTGCCGCCGACCGCGGTGACGTAGCGCGACGCCGCCGGGAACTCGACGCCGTAACCGGAATCACCGGAGCTGACCGTGATGGCGACGCCGGGGTGGTTGAAGTACTTGCCCTCGTCGGTGGTCTCGCCGGAGTACTCGCCGCCGCCGTAGGAGTTGCTGACCACCTCGGCGCCGAGCCGGACCGCGGTGTTCACGGCGGTGCCGAGGTTGGCCATGCCGGCCGAGCTCGCTTCGACGAGCAGGATGTTGCACTTCGGGCAGATCGCCGAGGCCATGTCGACGTCGAGGGAGATCTCCTGGGCCCAGCCGCCGTCCTTGCGCGGGTAGGACGTCCCGCCGCTCTGGTCGGACTTCGCGAAGCACGGCGTGGTGCTCGCGTCCACCGAAGACGGCGTGCACGAGGCGAGCGCGGGGATGCCGTACTGGGCGCGGTAGACGTTGACGTCCGAGAACGCCGTCGGGGCGTCGTAGGCGTCGACGATCGCGATGGTGCGGCCGGCGCCCGCGCTGCCGGAAAGGGAGCCGAGGTTGTACGCGGAGAGCAGGTCGGCCGGGCCGAGCCCGGACGGCGTGGCGGCCGCGGCGGCGACGTGGTCGGTGTCGATCCAGGCGTTGCAGGCCGCGTACCCGGCCGGGGCGGCCGAGCAGACGCGCTGGACGTGCCCGTGCTGCGCGGGTGCCGCCTCGGCGACGCCGGCCGTCGTGAGGGCGAGGGTGAAGGCTGCGGCGAATACTGTCGCTCTACGCACAGTGAACCTCCGGGAGGTGGGGACCCGGTCGGCGGGACCGGTGAGCGAAGACAGTAAGCAGCCGTTCAGCCGGGTGACACAGACCAAAGTCGTGTCTCGGTTGCTCCCAACGGTGGAAAATCCGGGCGCACAGCGGCAATCCTCGCCAAACCGGACTTCGCCGCGGCGCTACTGCGGGTAACGGTCAGCCCGCTGCTTCGTCAGCGCCGAAGAGGGACTTCAGCGTCACCTCGCGGTTGACCCGCACGTGCTCTACGGCTTCGGCGTGCGCCCGGTCCGCGTCGCCGGACGCGATGGCGTCGTAGAGCCGGCGGTGCTCGTCGAGCAGTTCGGCCCAATGCTCGTTCTGGCTCGTGAGCCAGCGGAGCCTGCCTTGCAGGGGCTGCAGCATCGTCGTCAGCAGCGTGTTGCCGGCGATGGCGACGATCTCGTCGTGGAAGCGCGAGTTGAGCACGGTGATCCGGGCCGCGTCGCCGCGGGCGGTCACACGGGCGGCGTCGGCGAGCACCCGCTCGAGCCGCTTCAGCTCCGCCGCGCCCGCCCGTTCGGCGGCGCGCCCCGCCGCGAGCCCTTCGAGGGCTTCCCGGACGTCGAACAGCTCCTCGACGTCGACCCGGGCGAGCTGCCGGACGACGATCCGGCGCGCCGACTGCTCGACGAGGAACCCCTCGGCCTCGAGGCTGCGGATGGCCTCGCGGACGGGCACCCGGGAGACCCCGAGGTCCTCGGCCAGCTCGCGCTCGACCAGCCGGTCGCCCGGGCGGAGGCGGCCGGTCAGGATCCGTTCGCGCAGCTCGTCGCGCACCCGCTGCCGAGTGGCCGCGAGAGGCTGCCGCTCGCTCGCCGTGGTCACCGGCCCCCTCCCCTCAACACGCTTGTAACACGAGTTTACGGGCCGGAGGGTTGACGGCGGCGGACCTCGGGGTGATATTTGGGATGCCAAATTTTGGTATCCCAAATCGCCGTCGCCGCACGTCGATCGGAGGCCCGCTTTGACCGCCGCCCCGCTCACCGACTCCCAGCAAGAGACCAGCCCGCCGCCGGATCCCCGGCTCTGGAACGAAGACCTCGCGCCGGCGAAAGAACGCCGTTGGAAGGTCTACGACATCTTCGCGCTGTGGATGTCGGACGTGCACAACCTCGGCAACTACACCTTCGCCGCCGGGCTGTTCGTGCTCGGCCTGTCCGCCTGGCAGGTGTTCACCGCCCTGCTGTTCGGCTTCGTGATCATCTACGTCGGCATGAACCTGATGGGCCGGATCGGCCAGCGCACCGGCGTGCCGTTCCCGGTCGTCGCGCGGATCAGCTTCGGCACGTTCGGCGCCAACCTGCCCGCGCTCATCCGCGCCATCATCGCGATCTTCTGGTACGGCATCCAGACCTACCTCGCGAGCGTGGCCATCACGCTGCTCGTGCTCACCATCGACCCGGGCCTGAAACCGTGGACCGAGCACGGTTTCCTCGGCCTGCACGCGCTCGGCTGGATCTGCTTCATCGCACTGTGGGCGGTCCAGGCGCTCATCCTCACCCGCGGCATGGAGTCGGTCCGCAAGTTCCAGGACTGGTGCGGGCCGGCGATCTGGGTCGTCATGATCGCGCTCGCGGTCTGGATCCTCGCCGCCGGCAACTGGCACATTTCCCTGACGAGCAGCCCGAAACAGCTCTCCACGGGCGAGCAGATCCGCCAGTGGTTCGGCGCGGCCGGGCTGATCCTCGCCACCTACGGCACGCTGATGCTGAACTTCTGCGACTTCTCCCGCAACGCCCCGGACCAGAAGACGGTGAAGCGCGGCAACTTCTGGGGCCTGCCGATCAACTCGACGGCGTTCGCGCTGCTGTCGGTGATCGTCACCGCCGGCAGCATGCAGGTGTTCGGCGAGGCCATCACCGACCCGGCCGAACTGCTGGCCAAGGTGCACAACACGCCGGTGCTGATCATCGGCGCGCTGACGTTCGCCATCGCCACCATGGGCGTCAACATCGTCGCCAACTTCGTCTCCCCCGCCTACGACCTGGCCAACATCTGGCCGAAGCGGATCACCTTCACCATCGGCGGGATGATCAGCGCGGTCGCCGCGCTGTGCGTGCTGCCGTGGAAGCTGTACTCCTCGCCGGCAGTGGTCAACTACTTCCTCGGCGGGCTCGGCGCGTTCCTCGGCCCACTGTTCGGGATCATGATCGTCGACTACTACCTGATCCGGCGCGGCAAGGTCGACGTCGCCCAGCTGTTCGTCGACAGCGGCGCGTACCCGCGGGTGAACCCCCGCGCGCTGGTGACGTTCTTCCCGACCGCGGCGTTGTCCGCCGTCATCGCGCTGGTGCCGTTCTTCGCGCCGGCCGCGCCGTACTCGTGGTTCATCGGCACGGCGTCCTCGGCGGCTTTGTATTACACGGTCTCGAGGAAGCACCGATGAGGATCGTCGTCACCAACTGCAACACCACCGAGGCGATGACTAAGGAGATCGAAGCCGGGGCCCGCGCGGCCGCGAGTCCCGGCACGGAGATCCTCGCCCGGACACCGCGCTGGGGCCCGGAGTCTGCCGAGGGCTGGCTGGACAGCTTCCTGTCCGCCGCGGCCGTGCTGGACCTGTTGCGGGGCTTGGACGAACCGTTCGACGCGGTGGTGCTCGCCGGGTTCGGCGAGCACGGCCGCGAAGGCGCCCGCGAACTGCTGGACGTCCCGGTCGTCGACATCACCGAAGCCGCCGCGCACCTGGCCTGCCTGCTCGGCCGCCGCTACGGCGTTGTGACCACTTTGGACCGGACGTGCGGGCTGATCGAGGACAGCCTGCACGCGGCCGGCGTCGCGCAGAACTGCGTCACGGTCACCGGCGCCGGGCTCGGCGTGCTGGAGCTGACGGACGAGCGTCGCACGGAGTCGGCGTTGCTGACCGCCGGCCGCCGCGCGCGGGACGCCGGCGCGGAGGTGCTCGTGCTCGGCTGCGCCGGGATGACCGGCCTGGACCGGAAGATCGCGACGATGCTGGACATCCCGGTCATCGACGGCGTCGCGGCGGCGGTCCGGCTCGCGGAATCCCTGGTGGCGTTGGGGTTGAAGACCAGCCGCGCGGGCTCGTACGCGCGGCCGTTGGACAAGCGGCGCACCTGGCCTGATTGACACTCGCCGCGCCGAGACGTCAGAATCCCTGCAGCCGTACCGCCGCCCGGTGACGACGTGGGGACTTCGACGTCTCCGAAAGGCGGTCTACGTGCGAAAGGCCTTTGGCGCGCTGGCGGTTTGCGCGAGCATGCTCCTGGTCCCGATCAGCGGGACGGCGGTGGCCGCGTCGCCACCGCACACGATCGTCACCGACGGCGCCAAGCTCGCCACGATCAAGCAAGCGATCCGCAGTGGTCATGCGACCAAGGCCCAGCAGGACGCGCTGAAAGCCGTGCTGGCCAAGGCGAACACCGCGCTCACCGCCGGGCCGTGGTCGGTCATGGACAAGCCGTCCGCGCCACCGAGCGGCGACAAGCACGACTACACGAGCCAAGCGCCGTACTGGTGGGCCAGCCAGCCGAAGACGCCGGAGAACCCGCAGGGCTGCCCGTACGTCAGCAAGGACGGCCAGCGCAACCCGGAGGCCGACGCGATCACCGACCACACCTACCGGATGTGGGCGTGGGACGCGATGTACTACCTCTCGCTGGCCTGGTACTACACCGGCGACGCGAAGTACGCGAAGCGGGCGGCGCTGGACATCCGGACCTGGTTCCTCGACCCGGCCACGCGGATGAACCCGAACATGACGTACTCGCAGATCATCCCGTGCAAGACCACGATCAGCGGTACCGGGATCATCGACTCGACCCAGTCGTTCAGCCAGCTGATGGACGTGTTCGCGCTGCTCGACGGCGGCGCGCCCGGCTGGACCGGCAAGGACCGCTCCGGCATGAAGACGTGGCTCACGCAGTACCTCGATTGGATGCAGACCAGCCCGCAGGCGAAGCTGGAACTGGCCGCCACCAACAACCACGGCACGTTCCTCGACATGCAGAACGCGACGATCTCCGCGTACCTGGGGCACCGCGACGCGGCCCGGAAGATCGTGCTCGACGCGGAGCAGAAGCGGTTCCCGGTGCAGTTCGCCGCCGACGGCAGCCAGCCCCTCGAACTCTCACGCACGATGTCGTGGCACTACGTCAACTTCAACCTCACCGCGTGGGGCCGGCTGGCGGAGGTCGGGAAGAACCTCGGCGTCGACGTCTGGAAGTACCGGGCGCCGAACGGGGTGACGCTGCGGAAGATCGTCGACCAGCTGATCCCGGGCGCGCTGCACGGCGCGGAAGCCTGGCCGCACCAGCAGATCGGCGTGTTCGACCAGTCGATCGCGGCCGACATCTTCCACGCCGCGGCCGAAGAAGCCCACGATTCGGACGCGGCGGCCGCGCTCAAGCAGATGCCCTTGCCCGCGGGTGGGGACACGTGGCCGGTGCGGGTGTCCTGCTTCCCGCTGGACCCGCCGCTGAAGTAAGCGTCAGTTGCCGTTGGGGGCACCGACGCCGGGGGCGGGCGCGGTCGCGTTACCGGCGATGCCGTAGCGCCCGGCCCCGCCGTCGAGCTGTTCCTTCAACGCCAGCACGGTGCTGACCCGCCCGGCCGAGCTGTCCACGTTGTCCACAGTGGACAGGATCGACGTCGCCGAGGTGTCCGCGCGGACGACGCCCAGCGCGCCGGTGCCGTCCGCGGAACCGGCGTCGCCCGCGAGAACCGTGCCGGCGCCGGAGCGGTCGAGCTGCGTGGCGAACCGGGCGATCGTCGCCGCGCGGTCGCCCGCGCCGTCGCCGGTCGCCTGGGCGCCGGTCAGGACGATCGCCAGCTGCGCCGGCTTGACGTCCCCGCCCGCCTTGACGAACCCGCCGTCGGTGAGCCCGCCGATCGCGGCCGCCAGCTCCTCGCCGGACGACTGCGGCTTCGCCGTGGTCTTGTCCAGCAGCAGCACCGAACCGAGCAGCGCCCCGGCGAGCGTGCCGGAGTCGCCCGCGGTCGGGAACTTCGAGCCGGCGGGCTGCAGCCGCGTGACGACGTCGCGCAGCTGGTCGGCTTTCTCCGGGTCGGCGAACGCGGACGTCAGCTGCACCTCACCGGTCACCGAAGCCCCGGCCTGGCCGATCAGCTGCTTGAGCGCGTCCCGGTCGGCCGGGCGCGCGTCTTCGGTGGTCACGAGCACCACGGTCCGCTTGTCCAGCGCGCCCGCGACGACCTTCGGCCCCATCGAGCCGGCGAACGCGTCCGCGTCGGCCAGCCGGGCGTTGAGCGCGTTGCGCTGCGCCTCGAGGTCGGAGACCTGGCTGCCGAGATCCTTCTTCTCCCCCGCGAGGCCCGACAGGAGCGTGCCGTTCAGCGCCGTCGAGCCGAGCACGACCCCGACGGCCAGCGCGAGGAAGCAGGCGGCGATGGAAACGACGTGGTAGCGCAGCGAAATCACGTGAACAATCCCTTGACCCAGGCGGTGAACGAGTTCCAGGTGTCCTTGATCCAGTCCAGGTAGACCGAGCCCACGTCGGACACCAGCAGGGCCGCGGCGACCACCACGACCGCGGCGAGCACGAGCAGCACCACCGCGCCGATCGACACGCGGCTGCGGTGCAGCGTCGCGACCGCCTTGCCGTCGACGAGCTTCGTGCCGAGCTTCAGCCGGGTCAGGAACGTCGACGGGTTCGACCCGGACCGGCCGTGGTCGAGGAACTCGCGCAGGGTGGCCTGGAACCCGACGGTGACGACGAGGCTCGCGCCGTGCGCGTCGGCCAGCAGCAGCGCGAGGTCCTCGGCGTTGCCCGTCGCGGGGAAGGTCACCGCGCCGATGCCCAGGTCCTGGATCCGCTCGACACCGGGGGCGTGCCCGTCGGGCTGGGCGGGCACCACGACCTCGCCGCCGCCGCGCAGGGTGGCGGTGCCGATGCCGGTGGGGTCGCCGACGACGACGTCCGGCTTGTACCCCTGCACGCGCAGCGTGTCGGCGCCGGCGTCGACACCGACCATGACCGGCCGGTGCTCGGCGATGTACTTCTTGAGCTTCTTGAGGTCCTCGGCGTGCCCGTTGCCACCCGCGACGACCAGCACGTGCCGGTCGCGCAGCGCCACCTTCAGCTCCGGCACGCCGACGCCGTCGAGGATCAGCGTGCGCTCGCGGCGCAGGAACTCGATGGTGTTGGCCGAAAACGCTTCCAGCTGCGTCGACATCCCGGCCTTGGCCTCGATCATCTGGTCGGCGACGCTGTCGGCGGTCTGCTCGATCCCGGAGGCGACCTGCCGCTCACCGACGTACACGACGCCGTCGTGCAACCGCAGCTTCGTGCCGTCCTTGATCGACCGCAGCAGCTCGCTGCCGACCGAGTCGACCAGCGGGATGCCGGCGCCGATCAGGATTTCCGGGCCCAGGTTCGGGAACCGGCCGGAGATCGACGGCGACGCGTTGACCACGCCGGCGACCTCCGCCTCGACCAGGGCGTCGGCCGTCTGGCGGTCGAGGTCCAGCTGGTCGAGCACGACGATGTCGCCGGGACTGATCCGGCGCAGCAGCTCCCGGGTGCGGCGGTCCACGCGGGCGACGCCGGTGATCCCCGGAAGGGGTTCTTGGTTCCGCGTGAGCAGGCCGGTGAGCTTCATGTGGCCGATGGTGACAAATTTGCTCGTGGGACGATGCTCGCCACGCCGTAGCCGGGGTGACCCGTTGTGGTGACCTCCCCCGCACGGGTCAGGCGTCCGACTCCTCCGACAGCGACCCGAAATCGAGGTTCACCCAGGGGCTGCCGGGGTCCTGAAGGAGCTGGTGGTGGACCCGCACGGCCGCCGGATACCACTCGCCGAACTCGTCGTCCTCGGCGTGCAGCACCCGGCCCATCAGGTAGCCGGCCGACAGGTCGGCCCATGACTGGTGGTAGCGACGCGCGAGCGATCCCGCTTCGAGCACCATCAGCTCGGCGGTCAGCGCGTCGCAGTAGCCGGCCGCGAGCCCCCACCGCGCGATGTTGACCGCGCGGCCGACGTCCCACGAAAGCGCCGTCGTGACGAAGCCGTCCGCGTCGACCAGGCCGTCGGCCCGGAAGCGCTGCTCGCAGCGCGACACCCGGCGGACGGTGTGCCGCAGCTCGTCGGCCTGGTCGGCCGCGTCGTTCTCCGCGCACCACCGGTCCACCAGCTCCGCCCAGGTCAGCGGGTCGAACTCGCCGCTGGTCAGCCCGAACTCCGCGGCGAACCGCAGGCGCAGCATGAGCACGAGGTTGCCCGGCGTCAGCGCGTAGCCGTCGCCGATCAGGTCGGCCATCGTCGCGCGCCAGGCCGGCGGGTCCGGCACGCCCCACCAGTCCCGCAGGCCCCGCACCTCGGCGACGTAGTCGTGCCGGCGCGCGTCGAGGACGTTCCACGGCGCCGCGTTGAGCACGGCCAAGTGCGCGCCGCACGCGAGCGCGTGCGCGATCGGGCCTTCGAGGTGCCCGTACGGCGCGGTGATCAGCCGTTCGACCTGCTCCTCCAGCGGGACGACGTCGTCGTGGTGCGCGTCGAGCCACGGCTGCAGGGTGGCGCCGGGCAGCCGCCACTCGCCGCGGGTGCCGCGGTTGAACACGACCCGCTCGTGCCGCCCGACGCCGTCGACCGCCCAGTCCAGCGCGCCGCTCATGGCGACGACGTCCGGGCCGAGGTCGGGCAGCGCGCCGCGGGTGAAGACCTGCAGGAACTCGTCGCCGCCCGTCTCGAAGTAGACGTTGGGGAACGTCTCCGCCCGCTCGTCGAGGATGCTGTGGGCGTCCACCCGCCGGATCGGGACGAAGAGCTCTTCCCCGGCGAGCAGGCCGAGGTAGCGGTCCAGGTCGCCGTCGCGGCGGGCGGCGGCCAGCTGCGCTTCGACGTCGGCGGGCGGCGGCAGGATCACGGGGCGGCTCCCTCCGCTCGGCCGGTCAGCACGACGAGCTTGCCCGCCGTCCGGTTGTGCTCCAGGTCGTCGTGCGCCTGCCGGATCTCCGTCAGCGCGTACACCTTGGCCGGGCCGAGGCTCGTTTCGCCGGCGGCGATCCGGTCGAGGTGGCGCTGCAGGACGGAGGCGGGCAGGTCGTCCGCCTCACCACCATAAGCGGTCAACCGCACCCCGGCGGGAAGGTATCCGATCGGATAGAAGTTCGAGATCGTCCACTGGTTGGACAACATGCCGGCGAAGCAGACGGTGCCGTGCACGCGGGTGGCGTTCAGGGTGTCCGGCAGGGTCGGCGTCCCGACGAGTTCGAGGGCGGCGTCGACGCCTTCGGGAGCGATCTTCCGGACCTGCGCGGCGATGTCACCGTCGTCGAGGAGCGGGTGGTCGACACCGTGGTCGCGCAGGGTTTGAAGCCTTGCTTCCTGGCGTGTGGTCGCGAAGACGGTGGCGCCGAGGTCCTTGGCCAGGGCCGCGGTGGCGAACCCGAGCGCGGACGTCCCGCCGCGGATCAGCAGCGTCTGGCCTTTCTTGAGGTCGAGGCCGGTGGTGAGCGAGCCGTACGCGGTCTGCAGCGTCTCGGGGACCTGGCCGATGACCTCCCACGGCAGGGCGCTTTCGAAGGGGATGACCTGGTTTTTCGGCACGACGGTGTATTCGGCGTAGCCGCCGTCGAACGTGCGGCCCATCCCGCCCATCATGGTGGCGACCTGCTGCCCGGGTTCGAACCCGTCACCGGCGTCGACGATCCCGACGGCTTCGATGCCGGGGACGCGCGGGAAGGTGACGCCTTCGGCGAGCCCGAGCCGGGTGTGCAGCTCGGACCGGTTGAGCCCGAACGCCTTGACGGTGATCCGCACCCAGCCGGGTTTCACCTCGGGCAGCGGGAGGTCCTTCAGTTCGAGGTTCTCGACGGGACCGGGTTCTCGGAGTACCACCGCGCGCATCCTGGGTCCTTTCTTCGCAAGCGAACAGTCCGCACAACAACTGTCCGCGCGAGTAGTATTCCCGGCATGAGCCTGTCCCCGGACCACGACGCGGCCTGGCGGGCATTCCTCCGCTCGTCGGCGCTGCTGCTGAGGGTGCTGGACGCGGAGCTGCGAGCCGAGCACGGCATGACGCACCGGACGTACGACGCGCTGGTCCAGCTGTCGGAGGCCCCGGACCGGCGGCTGCACATGAAGGAGCTGGCGGACGCGTTGGTGCACAGCACCAGCGGCTTGACCCGCGTGGTGGACGGCTTGGAGAGGGCCGGTTACGCGCGCCGCGAGGTGGACCCGGCGAACCGCAGGTCAACGCTGGTGGTGCTGACCGACGTGGGTTTGGCGGCGCTGGAGGCGGCGTGGCCCACGCACGTGCGGGGCGTGAAGCGGTACTTCGCGGACCAGGTGAGCCCGGAACAGGCGCGAGTGCTGGCCGAGGTGTTCGGCGCGATCAACGCGGACCTCGAGGGTCGCTGAGCCGCCGCCCAACAGAGGCGGCCCGCCGTCCGGGTCGACCTGTCAGCCGACCGCCCCGGGCTCTTACCGGCCGGCCGCGCGCAACTCATTCCGCCAGCCCCCGAAAGCCCAGCAGCCACCCCGCACCCCGGCCACCCTCCCCGGAACCGCGTCCCTCTGGCCCGGCGTCTACTTCTTCTTGCCTCGCTTGGGCTTCGGAGCCGGCTCGGCCTTGGCCTTCTCCGCGGTCGCCAGCAGCTCCTCGGCGTGCGCGCGGCCCGTCTCGGTGTCGTCCATCCCGGCGAGCATCCGGGCCAGCTCGTTGACCCGCTCGGTCTGGCTCAGGTTCTTCACACCGCTGCGCGTCACGCCGCCGCTGTGGCCCTTGTCCACCACCAGGTGCTGGTCCGCGAACGCCGCCACCTGCGGCAGGTGCGTGACCACCAGAACCTGGTGCGTGCGCGCCAGCCGGGCCAGCCGACGGCCGATCTCGACCGCGGCGCGGCCGCCCACCCCGGCGTCGACCTCGTCGAACACCAGCGTCTGGACCGTGTCCGCGTGCGCCAGCACCACCTCGATCGCCAGCATCACCCGCGACAGCTCACCGCCCGAGGCGGCCTTGTGCACCGGCAGCGGTGGGGCGCCGTCGTGGGCGCGCAGCAGCAGCTCGACGTCGTCGACGCCGTCCGGGCCCGCGTGCACCGCGCGGCCGTCGAGGGTCAGCGCGTGCGTGTCGCCGTGCTCGGCCGGGCGCTGCTCGACCGTCACCTCGATCGCCGCCTGCCCCATCGCCAGCCCGGACAGCTCGCGGGTGATCTCCTCGGCCAGCGACGCCGCGGCGTCGACGCGCGCCGCGGACACCTCGACCGCGTGCGCGGCCAGTTGCACCGCGAGCTGGTCGCGCCGCAGCGCCAGCTCCGACAGTGCCTCCTCCGACGTGTCCATCGACTCCAGGCGGCGCCGGGCGTCGTCCGCCCAGGCGAGCACGCCGTCGACGTCCGCCGCGTACTTGCGGGTCAGCCGCTTGAGGTCCGCCTGGCGGGCGAGGACCTTCTCCAGCAGCGCCGGGTCGGCGTCCAGCGTCTCGACGTAGCCGCCCAGCTCCGACCCGACGTCGGTCAGCAGCGTCGACGCCTCCTCCAGCCGCGGCGCCAGCTCGCGCAGCACCGCGTCTTCGGACGTCGAAAGCCGCCGCAGCGCCTCGGAAACCAGGCCCATCGCGCTCGGGGCGTCCGGGTCGCCGTCCGGCGAGCCCGACAACGCGATGTGCGCCTCGGTCGCGGCCGCGCGCAGCTCGTCGGCCGCGGCGAGCCGCTTGATCTGCGTGGTGAGCTCGACGTCCTCGCCCGGCTGCGGCGCGACGGCGTCGATCTCGGTCAGCCCGTGCTTCAGCAGGTCGGCCTGCTGGGCCATCTCCCGCGACCGCGTCGACCGCTCGGTCAGCTCCGCGATCACCGCCAGCCACTCGGACCGGACCTCGCGGTACGCGGTCAGCGGCTTCGCCACCGCGTCGCCGGCGAACCGGTCGATGACGTCACGCTGCTCGCTCGGGCGCAGCAGCCGCAGCTGGTCGTTCTGCCCGTGCACCGCGATCAGCTGTTCGGACAGCTCCGCGAGCACGCCGACCGGCACCGACCGGCCGCCCAGGTGGGCGCGCGAGCGCCCGTCGACGGCGACGGCCCGCAGCGCGATGACGCTGCCGTCCTCGTCGACGTCGGCGCCCGACTCGGCGACGATCCGCTCGGCGCCTTCGACCCCTGAATAGGTGAACCGCCCTTCGACGAACGCCTTGAGCATCCCCGTCCGGACCTTGGACACCTCGGCCCGGCCCCCGGACAGCAGGTGCAGCCCGGTGACGACCATGGTCTTTCCCGCACCCGTCTCACCGGTGACGACGGTGAAGCCCGCGTGCAGTTCCAGCAGGGCGTCCTCGATGACTCCGAGGCCCTGGATGCGCATCTCGGCCAGCACGCCGCCTACGGTAGCGGCCCCCACCGACACTCTGCGCGCGCGGGCACCCGGCGAGTCGCCGATATGTTCGAATGAATCGCCGAGCGGTCCTCAGTCGCAGGGACGCGCGTGCCGCTCCCGCCAGCTCTTCACCGGCAGCGAGAACTTCTGGACCAGGCGGTCGGTGAACGGCCCGTCCCACAGGCGGACCAGCCGCACCGGTGTCTTGCCGTTCGTGACCCGCACGCGCGCGCCCGGCGGCAGCTCGATGAGCCGCCCGCCGTCGCAGGTCAGGACGGCCGGCGAGCCGTCCGGGTCGATCCCGACGGTGATCACCGAGTCCCGCGAGACGACCAGCGGCCGCGAGAACATCGCGTGCGCGTTGCTCGGCACGACCAGCAGCGCCTCGACGTCGGGCCAGATGATCGGGCCGCCCGCCGAAAAGGCGTACGCCGTCGAACCGGTCGGTGTGGCGCACAGCACACCGTCGCAGCCGAACGCGGACACCGGGCGCCCGTCGACCTCGATCAGCGCGTCCAGGACCCGCTCGCGGGTGCTCTTCTCGACGCTGGCCTCGTTGAGCGCCCAGGCGCGGGCGAGCTCTTCGCCGTCGTGGGTGACCGTGACGTCGATGGTCATCCGCGGTTCGACCTGGTAGTCGCCGTCGACGACGCGCTGCACGGTGTCGGCCAGCGCGTCCGAGTCGGCCTCGGCGAGGAACCCGACGCGGCCGAGGTTCACGCCGAGCACCGGCACGCCGGCCGGGCGGGCCAGCTCGGCCGCGCGCAGCAGTGTGCCGTCGCCGCCGAGGACGAAGACGAGCTCGACGCCTTCGGCGGGGTTGTCGTCCGGGTCCACGACGGTGCAGGTCGACCCGACGCCGTGCTCGTCGGGGTTGATCAGCGCGCAGACGTCGTGCTCGATCACCCGGATCCGGATGCCGGCCTTGGCGAAGCGCGCGGAAACCTCGCGCGCGGCTTCGCCCGTCGCTTCGCGATCGGGGTGCACCATGAGGAGCACTTCACGTTCGGTGGTCATGCGGGCCCTTCCTCGACGGCGGTTCGGACGAGCCGCTCGGCCTCAGACCTGTCTACCGCGTCCACAGTGGACTCGGCCACGTGTTCCTTCTTCAGCCACACGAAGTACTCGACGTTCCCCGACGGCCCCGGCAGCGGGCTCGCGGTGACGCCGCGCAGCGCGAGCCCGAGCTTCGCGGCTTCGTCGATGACGGTGAGCACGGATTCGGCGCGCAGCTCCGGATCGCGGACGACGCCGCCGCTGCCGAGCCGGTCCTTGCCCACTTCGAACTGCGGTTTCACCATCGGCACGAGGTCGGCGCCTTCCCGCGCGCACGCCGTGAGCGCGGGCAGGACGAGCTTGAGCGAGATGAACGAGAGGTCCCCGACGACGACGTCGACCTGGCCGCCGAGGTCCTCGGGAGAGAGGTTGCGAACATTGGTGCGGTCCATGACGACTACACGTTCGTCGGTGCGGATCCGCCAGTCGAGCAGGCCACGGCCCACGTCGGCGGCGATCACGGTCGCGGCGCCGTTGCGGAGCAGGACGTCGGTGAAGCCGCCGGTGGACGCGCCGGCGTCGAGGCAGCGCTTGCCTTCGACGTCCAGGCCGTCGAACGCCGCCAGGGCGCCGAGCAGCTTGTGCGCGCCGCGGGAGGCCCAGCCGGGGTCGTCCTCGTCCTTGACGACGATGGGCGCGTCGGACTCCACGCCGGTGGCGGGCTTGCCGGCCACCATGCCGCGCACGGTGACCTTGCCGGCGGTGATCAGGGCCGAGGCCTGCTCGCGCGACCGGGCGAGGCCGCGCCGAACCAGTTCCGCGTCGAGGCGCGCCCGCTTGGGCACCGTGGTCAGACCTTGTCGATGCTGGAGAGGGCGACCGTCAGCTCGGTGTGCACGGCGTCGAACCGCTCGACGTGCTCCGCGAGCGGCAGCGCGTCGAGGTCGTCCAGCCCGGCGACGGCTTCGTCGATGCCGGCCCGTGGGTCGGTCTGCTGCGAGAACGAACCGGGCGGCGGGCCCGGGACGGGATAGGGATGCACGTTACGAACGGTAGCAGTCAGCGCAGCCGGGCCTTCGCGTCCTCGCCGAGTTCGGTGACGCCGGTCTCCCAGGCCGTGTGGCAGAGCGCGCGGAGCAGGTCCAGGTCGTCGCCGTCGCCCTTCGCCGTCAGGATGCCGTGCTCGACGGTCACGGTCCACCCCGGGCGAGGGCCGATCCTCAGGTCGTCGGCCGGGCTGGTGAGCGCGGTGAGGTCCTTCGCGAGGTAGGTGCCGCGCTCGGCCGGGATGGCCTTGATCAGCTGCTCCGGCGTCGCGACACCGGAGAGGACGACCAGCGAGTCGATGCCCGCGGCGACCGCGCCGGCGATGTCGGTGTCGAGCCGGTCGCCGACGACGAGAGGCTTTTCGGCACCCGCCGACCGCGCGGCGGTCTCGAACAGCAGCGGCTCCGGCTTCCCGGCGACGAGCGGCTCGACGTCGGTGGCGGTCCGCAGCGCGGCGACCATCGAGCCGTTGCCGGGCAGCAGCCCGCGCTCGCTGGGCAGGGTGGCGTCGACGTTGCAGGCCACCCAGAGCGCGCCGGCGCGGATCGCGAGGCAGGCTTCGGCCAGCGCGGCCCAGGTGTTGTCGGGCGAGTGGCCCTGGACGACCGCCTGGACGCCGTCGCCGTTCTCCCGCACCGGCGTCAGGCCGGCCTGGGCGACCTCGGCGGACAGCGACCCGGTCCCGACGACGAGGACTTCGGCGCCGGGCTCGAGCCGCTCCTTGAGCAGTTGCACGCCGGCCTGGGCGCTGGTGTGCACCTCACCGGCGTCGGCGGGCATGCCGAGGCCGGTGAGGTGGTCGACGACCTCGGCCGGGGCCTTGGACGCGTTGTTCGTGACGAACCGGACGGGCGTGCCGTGCTCCCGCGCGGCCCGCACCGTCTCCGGGGCGCCCGGGATCACCCGGGCGCCGTGGTAGACGGTGCCGTCGAGGTCGAACAGGACCGCGTCGTAGGCCGCGAGCAGAGCGTCACTCATCCGAGTCGTTCTTTTCGTTGGCCAGCTCCGCCGCCCGTTCGGCGGCATCGGTCTCGTCCTCGGCGTCGGCTTCGGCGGCGTTGAGGAACCACTGGACGGCCTCGTCCTTGCGCCCGGCGGCGACGAGGTTGTCGGCGTAGGCGTAGAAGAGGCGAGCGCTCCACGGGTCGCGCTTGCCGGCCTTGAGGTCGTCACCCTGCAGCGAGACGACGGCGGCGTCGAGCTGCCCGAGGTCACGCCGCGCCCCGGCCGCGACGATGGCGAGCTCGACCTGGACGGCCTTGCTCAGGTTGGCCTTGTCGGCCTCCTTCGCCAGGTCGAGGGCGCGTTCGGGCCGGCCCAGCGCGCGCTCGGCGTCGGCGATGATGGCGATGTGGTCGTCGCTGCGGGTCATCCGCCGGACGGCCCGCAGTTCGGAGAGGGCTTCCGACCAGTTGCCGGCGTGGTAGGCGACGAGCCCGAGCGCTTCCCGCACGATCGGCACGCGCGAGGCCTTGGCCTTGGCGTACTTGGCGTGCTCGAGCGCGGCCTCGGGATCGGAGTCGACGAGCCCCCCGGCGGCGACGAGGTGCTTCCCGACGGTCTCGGCCAGGCCCTTGGGCAGGGTCCTCAGCTCGCGGCGGGCCTCCTCGTCGAGGTCGGAGAACTCGATGTCCTCGGGGAGTTCCGGGGCTTCGAGGAGTTCCTTGGCGAGGGCCTCGTCGTCGAGCGGAGCGCCGACGCGCGGCTGCGGGTCGCGACGGGGCCGGTCGCGCCGGTTGTCGTCACGCTTGTCATCCCGCTTGTAGCCGCCGGTGCGGGGGCCGCGGTCGTCGTCGCGGCGCTGGTAACCGCCGCGGTCCTCGCGCTTGGAGCCGCCGGTCTGGCCGCGGTCATCACGGCGGTCGTCGCGGCGGTCGGAACCACCGCGATCGTCCCGCTTGAACCCGCCACGGTCGTCGTCGCGACGCTGGTAGCCACCGCGCGAGTCGGAGCCGCTGCGGCCACGGTCATCGTCGCGGCGCTGGTAACTCCCCCGCGACTCCGAGCCACCACGGCCGCGGTCGTCATCGCGCCGTTGGTAACTGCCGCGCGAGTCGGAGCCGCTGCGGCCACGATCGTCGTCCCGCCGCTGGTAGCTGCCGCGGGAGTCGGAGCTGCCACGGCTCCGGTCATCGTCCCGTTTGAACCCGCCGCGGTCGTCGTCCCGGCGCTGGTAGCCGCCGCGGTCTTCGCGCTTGAAGCCACCGGTGCGGGCACCGCGGTCGTCATCGCGGCGCTGGTAACCACCCCGCGAGTCCGAGCTGCCACGGCCGCGGTCATCGTCGCGGCGCTGGTAGCTGCCACGCGAATCGGAGCTGCCACGGTCGTCGCGGCGCTGGTAACTCCCCCGCGACTCCGAGCCTCCACGGCCGCGGTCGTCATCGCGCCGTTGGTAACTGCCGCGCGAGTCGGAGCCGCGGCGGCCACGGTCATCGTCGCGGCGCTGGTAGCTGCCACGCGAATCGGAGCTGCCACGGTCGTCGCGGCGCTGGTAACCACCCCGCGAGTCCGAGCTGCCACGGCCGCGATCGTCGTCGCGGCGCTGGTAACCGCCACGCGAGTCCGAGCCACCGCGGCTGCGGTCGTCGTCGCGACGCTGGTAGCTCCCGCGGGAGTCGGAGCCGGCGCGGGAGCCGCCGCTGCGGTCCTCCCAGCGCGGCTTGCGGTCTCCGTACGAGGACTTGCCCTGGGGGCGGCCGGCGCGGTCGTCCTGGCCTCGGCCCGAGTTCTCGTAGCGCCCGCCGGAGCGGTTGGTGTCGCGGTCTCCGGACCGGCCCGGGCCACCCGAGTACCGGCTGCCACCCGGCCGGCCACCGGAGTCGCGGGCGCCGTCGCGGAAGTTGCCGCGACGGTCGTCGCGGTCGCTCGTGCCGCGGCCCTGACCTGCGTAACCTCCGCGCTGGTCGCGGTCACGGGGACCGTCGCCGCCGCGGAACGGCTTGCCGCCGCCGCGGACTCCGCGGTCGTCGCGGCGCGGCCGGCCCTGGTAACCGCTGTCGCGGCCGCCGCGGTCCTGCCGCGCGCCGCCCTGGTTCTTCCGGGGTGCGTCCGATCGGCCCCGGGAGCCTTCGTCCCGGCGTGCCGACCGGCCGGACCCATCATCCGCTGAGTCTCGTCGACCGAACTCGGACACCTGGCCTCCTGCCGTGAAAAAATCTTGTTCCGGACATACGCGTACGGCCCGCTAGGGCAGCCAACTGGCTATCCTAACGGGCCGTACGTAAAGTAAGTTCGGCGGTGTCCTACTCTCCCACAACCCTTCGGTTGCAGTACCATCGGCGCTGTCAGGCTTAGCTTCCGGGTT
>NZ_JBDLYJ010000019.1:0-46906 GCF_051337345.1 Amycolatopsis sp. MEPSY49
CGCCACCATCGTCGACGCCGACACCCCGCTGGACACCCTGTTCCTGCTGGCCCACGGCAAAGTCACCCAGCACGGCCGCGGTGAATACGGCGACGAAACCCACCTCGGCACCGTCACCGACGGCGACCACTTCGGCGCCGAACTCCTCGCCCGCGACGACGCCACCTGGCGCTTCACCGCCCGCGCCGCCACCCACGTCATCGCGCTCGTCCTGCCCGCGGACGCCTACGCCCGCCTCAACGGCCGGTCCGAGTCACTCCGCGCCCACGTCGCCGAAGCGATCGGCCGCCCCCGCAAACCCCAGAACGCCAAGGGTGAAGCCAGCATCGACCTGTCCGCCGGCCACGACGGCGAACCGATCCTGTCCGGCACGTACGTCGACTACGACCCCTCGCCGCGGGAATACGAACTCGCCGTCGCGCAAACTGTCCTGCGCGTCCACAACCGCGTCACGGATCTCTACAACAACCCGATGAACCAGCTCGAGCAACAGCTGCGGCTGACCGTGGAAGCGTTGCGGGAACGGCAGGAGCACGACCTGGTCAACAACACCGACTTCGGGCTCCTGCACAACGCCGACCTCAAACACCGCCTCACCACCCGCACCGGGCCGCCCACCCCGCTGGACCTCGACGACCTGCTTTGCCGGCGCCGCAAGACGAAGTTCTTCCTCGCCCACCCCCGCGCGATCGCCGCGTTCGGCCGCGAATGCACCCGCGCCCGCGTCTACCCCGACACCACCCTCCTCGACGGCAAACGCGTCATGGCCTGGCGTGGCGTGCCGATCCTGCCGTGCGACAAAATCCCGATCACCGACACCGGCACCACGTCGATCCTCGCCATGCGCACCGGCGAGGACGACGCCGGCGTCATCGGCCTGCGCCCGAAGGAGCTTCCCGACCAGTACCAGCCCGGGCTCAACGTCCGGTTCATGGGCATCAACGACCGCGCGGTGACGTCGTACCTCGTCAGCGCCTACCACTCGGCCGCGGTGCTGGTGCCGGACGCGCTCGGCGTGCTGGACCACGTCGAGACGGGATCCTGATTCACGAAACTTTCGAAATTGCCCTGAATCCGAAAGTTTCGGACACGGCCGCCATATTGACTGCGCCAGCGAAACGGACCTACCGTTTTTTCCGGGGACATTTCCTTCCGGAAGGGGCACCCGGTGCGCGGTTCACGGATCCGCTCGGCCGTCGTCCTGGCGGCCGTCACGTTGCTCGCGCTCGCCGGGGTGGTCACCATGGCGTCCGGGGCCGCCGCGGCGGTCGAGGACGACGGTGCCGACTGCCCGGTCTCCGTGCCGGCCTCGTGGCCCGCCACCGCCAAGCTTCCCGATCCCTTCAAGAGAATCGACGGCACGCGCGTCACGAACCGGTCCGACTGGCGGTGCCGGCGGGAGGAGATCAAGAAGCTCGCCGAGCGGACGGTCTACGGCACGAAGCCGGCGAAACCGGCCGGTGTCGCGGGCACCGTGTCGGCCACCGGGATCACCGTGACCGTGACCGAAAACGGCCGCAGCGCGAGCTTCTCCGCGGGCGTCGAGCTGCCGAGCGGGACCGGACCGTTCCCGGCCGTCTTCGTCGTGGGCGGGTTCGGCGCGGACACCGCCACGATCAAAGCGTCCGGCGCGGCCGTCATCACCTACGACCCGCTGGCCGTCGGCAAGGAAGGCACGCCCCGGAACAACAAGCAAGGCGCGTTCTACAGCATTTACGGCGCCACCAGCGGCACCGGGCTGCTGGCCGCGTGGGCGTGGGGCGTGAGCCGGCTCATCGACGTCGTCGAGCAGTCCGGCGGCCGGTTCCTCAAGGCCGACGCGCTCGGGGTCACCGGGTGCTCGCGCTACGGGAAGAGCGCCTTCGCGATCGGCGCACTCGACCAGCGGATCGCCCTCACCATGCCGATCGAGTCGGGCACCGCCGGCGTCCCGATCCTGCGCGGGATCCCCGGCGAAAGCGGCTCGCAGCCGCTCGGCAACGCCTACGGCGAGCAGCCGTGGTTCGGCGACGCCTTCAGCGCGTACACCGGGAATCCGGCCGCACTGCCGGTGGACACCCACGAACTGGTCGCGATGGTGGCGCCGCGCGGGCTGTTCGTGATGGAGAACCCGCACATCGACTGGCTGGGCGCGCGCTCCGGCAGTGTCGCGGCACTGGCCGGCGCGGAAGTCTACAAAGCACTCGGCGCGGGCGGCAACATCAGCTACTGGTCCGACGTCCAGGACGGCACGCACTGCGCGTCGCGGCCCGAATGGCGGACGCCGTTGCAGCAGAACATCCAGAAGTTCCTGCTGAAGACGGGCAGCGCGGCCGGAACCTTCCGGATCTCGGGCAAGAAGGCGGGAAACCTGGCCGAGTGGCGCGACTGGACGACGCCGGTCCTCACCGACGGCCCGGACACCACCACGCCGACTACTCCCACCACCCCGCCGCCGACCGGCACCTGCACGGCTTCGGTGTCGGTGAACCAATGGACGGGCGGGTCCGCCGCGATCACCGGCTGGACAGTCACCGCGGTGCTGCCCGCGGGCGCGGCGGTCACTTCCGCGTGGAACACCGGGCGCAGCGGCGACACCGGCACCGGGACGACCGCGACTTGCGTCTAACGCAATCGTCGATTGCCAAAGTTGCGTGGCACGACCAGTGCCGCGGCTCCTAACTTCGGACTTGTCAACGAGTTCCCCGAAGAAGGAGCAGCACCATGCACGTGTTCGTTACCGGGGCGACGGGGTGGATCGGCACCGCCGTCGTCGACGAACTGCTCGGCGCCGGGCACGAGGTCACCGGGCTCGCCCGCTCGGACGCCGCGGCCCTCGCGCTCGCCAAGAAGGGTGCCCGGGTCCGCCGCGGCGACCTCGACGACCTCGACGGCCTCCGCGACGGCGCGATCGATGCCCACGCCGTCGTCCACCTGGGCAACAAGCACGACTGGGCGAACCCCGCGGAGAACAACCGGACCGAGCGGGCCGCCATCGAGACCATGGCCGGCGCGCTCGCGGGCACCGACCGGCCGTTCCTGCTCGCCGGTGCACTCGCCGGCCTGGTCCAGGGCCGGCCCGCGCTCGAATCCGACGTCTCCCCCGCGGTGGGCCCGGACTCGATGCGCGGCGGCGGCGAGAACCTCGCCTTCGAATACGTCGGGAAGGGCGTCCGGGTGATCAGCGTCCGCTTCGCGCCTTCGGTGCACGGCGTCGGCGACCACGGTTTCCTCGCGTCCATCACGGCGGCGGCGCGCCGGCACGGCGTCTCCGCTTACGTCGGCGACGGCACGGCGGCCTGGTCGGCGGTCCACCGCCCGGCCGCGGCCCGGCTCGTCCGGCTCGGTCTCGAGGCCGCTCCGCCGGGGGCGCGCCTGCACGCCGTCGCCGAGGAAGCCGTGACGACCCGCGAGATCGCCGAGGCGATCGGGCGGACCCTCGACCTGCCGGTGGTTTCGGTCGCGCCGGAGGACGCGGCGGAGCACTTCGGGTTCGTCGGCCGGTTCTTCGCGACGGACATGGCCGCGTCGAGCACGGCCACGCGCGACCTGCTCGGCTGGACGCCGTCCGGGCCGACGCTGGTCGAGGACATCGAAGCGGGTGCGTACGCGTGTACGCGACGGTAACCGCCTTCATGCTGGTCAAGACCACACCCGAGTGGCTGGCCATGACGGTCGAGCAGCGGATCGAAGCGTTCCGCACCGAGATCGTCCCGGCGGTCGAGGAGAAGACCAAGGGCGTCCGGTCTCGCTTCTACGACACCGAGTTCTACTCGGCGCGCGTGACCGACGTCTGGGTGTGGGAGGCCGCCGACCACGAGGCTTACCAGTTCCTGGTCGACGCCCTGCGCGAAACCCCGTTCTGGGACCGCTGGTTCGAGGTCGCCGAGATCCTGGTCGGGGTCGAGAACGGGTACGCCAGGAGCTACGGCGTCGACGCGGTCGCGAGCATCACCTCTTAGAGCACGAAACCCGTCGGGAAGGGGTCATCGGGATCGAGCAGGTAGGTGGCGGTCCCGGTGATCCACGCCCGGCCCGAGAACTCGGGGATCACCGCCGGCACGCCGCCCACCTCCGTCTCCCCCACCAGCTCGCCGGTGAACGTGGTGCCGATGAACGAGCTGTTCTCGAACGGTGTGTGCAGCGGCAGCTCGCCCCGCGCGTGCAGCTGGGCCATCCGGGCGGACGTGCCCGTGCCGCACGGCGAACGGTCGAACCAGCCCGGGTGGATGGCCATCGCGTTCCGCGATGTGCGCGCATCCGAGCCGGGCGCGAGGAACTGGACGTGCTTGCAGCCGCCGATCAGCGGGTCGGCGGGGTGCTTCGGCGGCCGCTGCTCGTTGATCGCGGCCATGATCTCCAGGCCCGCGCCCAGTATGCGGTCCTTTTCGGACCGTCCGAAGGAGATGTCCACTTGGGACAGTTCGAGGATGGCGTAGAAGTTCCCGCCGTAGGCCAAGTCGTAGCGGACCTCGCCGAAGCCGGGCACGTCCACGAGGGCGTCCCGCTCGGCGAGGAACGACGCCACGTTCCGCAGCTTGACCCGTTCCGCGCGCCCGTCGCGGACGGTGACCTCCGCGTGCACCAGCCCGGCCGGGGTGTCCAGGCGCACCACGGTCGTCGGCTCGGTCACCTCGACCATGCCGGTCTCGACCAGCACCGTCGCGACGCCGATCGTGCCGTGGCCGCACATCGGCAGGCACCCGGAGACCTCGATGTAGACGACACCCCAGTCGGCGTCGTCGCGGCAGGGCGGCTGCAGGATCGCGCCGCTCATCGCCGAGTGCCCGCGCGGCTCGTGCATCAGGAACTGCCGGATGTGGTCGAGGTGCGCCATGAAGTACCGGCGGCGCTCGGCCATCGTGGCCCCGGGGATCGGGCCGACGCCGCCGGTCACCACCCGGGTCGGCATGCCCTCGGTGTGCGAGTCGACCGCCGTGATCGCGCGTGAAGACCGCACCTACGCCACCCCCAGCGCGGCCAGCGCCCGGCCCATGTCGGCGCGGACCTGCTCGCGGTGGACGTCGGAAAGCGGCCCGCGCGGTGGCCGGCACGGCCCGCCGTAGCGGCCCACCATGTCCATCCCGAGCTTGATGGCCTGGACGAATTCGGTGCGCGAGTCCCAGCGGAACGCGGCCACCAGCGGCTCGTACAGCGCGCGGGCCTCGTCGAGCTTGCCCGCGGTGGCCAGCTCGAACAGGCGCGCCGACTCGGCCGGGAACACGTTGGGGAACCCGGCGAACCAGCCGGTCGCGCCCATCAGCAGGCTCTCCACGACGACGTCGTCGGCGCCGCTGATCACGGCGAGCTCCGGCGCCCGTTCGCGGATCTCGAGCACGCGCCGGACGTCGCCGGAGAACTCCTTGACGGCGACGACGTTGTCGATCCGCGCGATTTCGGCGAGGAGGTCGGGCGTGAGGTCGACCTTCGTGTCGAAGGGGTTGTTGTAGACCATCACCGGCAGGCCGACCGACGCGACGGCTTCGAAGTGGGCGAGCACCTCGCCGCGGTTGGCGCGGTAGAGCGTCGGCGGGAGGCAGAGCACACCGTGCGCGCCGTCTTCGGCCGCCGCTTCGGCCCAGTACTTGGCCTGGTGCGCGCCGGGTCCGTGGACGCCGACGACGACGATCCCGTCACTGCCGACGGCTTCGATCGCGGTGCGGGCGACGCGGCGGCGTTCGTCGTCGGTGAGCGAGGAGTACTCGCCCAGGGAGCCGTTCGGGCCGACCCCGCGGCAGCCGTTCCCGACCAGCCAGCGGCAGTGTTCGGCGTAGGCGTCGTAGTCGACGGCCAGCCCGGCCGGGGCGGCGTCGTCGGTCTTGTACGGCAGCGCGGCGGCGACGACCACGCCGCCGAGATCGCGGGTGCTCATGACTCTCCTTCGGGTGCGGCGAGCTCGCCCAGGCGGATCGGCTGGGCGATGGGTCGGTGGTGGCGTTCGGCGCCGCCGCAGAGCTCGGCGACGGTGGGGCCGCACATCCGGCCCTGGCACGGGCCGAGGCCGGCGCGGGTGCCCAGCTTGAGCGCGTGCGGACCGGGCACGACGGGGTCGGCGGCTGCGTTCTTCAGCTGGCCGTAGGTGGTTTCTTCACAGCGGCAGACGATCGTGTCGTCGCGGAGCCAGCCCGGCCACGCGGCGCCGATCGGGTGGGCGGCTTTCAACCGGTGCGCGAACGCCCGCGTGCGGTCCCGGTTCCGGAGCAGTTCCCGGCTCGGCGTGCCCCCGCCGGCGGCGCACCCGGCGATCGCGCCTTCCGCTCGTGCGGCGTCCGCTCCGCCGATCCCGGTGATCTCCCCGGCGGCGAAGACGTGGGCGGTGGTGGTGCGCTGGTCGTCGTCGATCCGGACGAAGCCGTCGTCGAGCAGGCAGCCGGCGGCGACGGCCAGCTCGGGTTGCGGGGTGAAGCCGTGCCCGACGCAGACGGCGTCGACGGCGTGGGTGCGTTCGGTGCCGGGGATCACCGACCAGTCGGCGCGGACCCGGGCGGTGACGACTTCGCGGACCCGGTCGTCCCCGCGGGCTTCGACGACGACGCGGCCGAAGCGGTACGGGACGCGGTGTTTGGCGAGGGTGGCGACGTAGCGGGCGAGTTCGGCGGCTTTGCCGAGGTGGATGTTCTTGGACCATCCTTTGAGGACGGTGGACGCGGTGTTGGCTTCGAGGACGGCGACGACATCGGAGCCGACGGCCAGCAGCGATTCGGCGACCGGCAGCAGGAAGGGTCCGGCCCCGGCGACGAGGACGCGCTTGCCGACGGCGATCCGCTCCCCTTTGGCAAGCGCTTGCGCGGCGCCCGCGGTGTAGACGCCGGGCAGCTGCCAGCCGGGAAACGGGAGGACGCGATCGTGCGCGCCGGTGGCGAGGATGAGGGCGTCGGGTTCGAGGATGAGTCGTTCGCGGGCGGAGCCGTCGGCCGGGCCGCGCAGGACGTGGATCTGTCGTCCGTGGATCGCCCACACCGCACTTTCCGGCCACCACTCGCAGCGGCTCACCACTTCCCCGAAGCCGTGCGGGTCCGCGTGGAACTTCCGGTGGTACTGCCCTCCCGGCGCCTCCGCTTGGTCCAACACCGTCACCTCGGCCCCGGCCCGCAGCGCGTGCTCGGCGGCCGCCAACCCCGCCGGCCCGGCACCGACGATCACCACCCGCGTCACGTTTCCTCCTGGCGGGACTGGGTGCGGATCTCGTCGCCGTCGGCAGCGCGGCGGCGGCACGCGCGGACGTCGGGCACCCCGTTCACCGTCACCAAGCAGTCGAAGCACGCGCCGATCCCGCAGAACACCCCGCGCGGCGCGCCCGACCGAGTGGTCCGCCACGATGCTCGCCCGGCCGCCAGCAAAATCCCCGCCACCGTCTGCCCGTCGATGCCGGCCAGACGTTCGCCGTCGACGCTGATCTCGATCACACCACCACCGCCGGACGGTCCACTGTGAACTCCTCCACCGGCATCGACAGCGAAGTCCCGGTCAGCAGTTCACGCAGCAGCCGGGCCGTGCCGACGCTCAGGCCGATGCCCGCGCCTTCGTGTCCCGTCGCGTGCCACAGGCCGCCGAGCCTCGGGTCCTCGCCCAGGACCGGCAGATGATCGTCCACGTAGGGCCGGAAGCCGCCGTACGCGCGCATCACCGCCGCGTCCGCCAGCGAGGGGAACAGCCGCAAGGCCTTGACCGCGATGGCGCTCAGCACCGATGGCACGATCGCGTCGTCGAACCCCACGCGGCGGCGCGACGAGCCGATCAGGACCGTGCCGCCCCGCGTCGACTCGACCACGGCCGACGTCTGCAGCTCGCCGTCGCCGGAGCCGACCGCGCCCACGTAGTCCGCGTCGTACACCTTGTGCCGGACCACTCCGGGCATCGGCGTCGTCACCAGCACCTCGCCTCGCCGGGGCCGGACCGCGATCGGAGCCCCCAGGCGCGCCGAGACCTCGCCCGCCCACGGGCCGGCCGCGTTGACGACGACGTCCGCCTCGAGGACCTCGCCGGGCACGCGGACCCCGGTGATCCGACCACCGGCCACGACCGCGCCGGTGACCTCGGCGTCGGTGCGCAGGTGGGCACCGCGCGCCAGGGCCGAGCCGAGCAGGGCCAGCGTCGCGCCGGCCGGCTGGACCTGCGCGTCCTCCGGGTAGCGGACCGCCGCCGTCACGGAACGGGTCAACGCGGGTTCGGCGGCGAAGAGGTCCTCTGTGGACAGTGTCTCGACGAGCACCCCCGCCGAGGCCTGCGACGCCGCGAACGCCGTGAGCGCCTCGGCGCCGGCTTCGGTGGTGGCGACGACGATGCCACCCTTCGGGTCGAACTCGCAGGCGTCGCCGAGTTCGGCCGCGATCTCCGGCCACAGCCGGGCCGACAGCTGCGCGAGCCGCAGCTCCGCGCCCGGGCCCTTGTCCGAGACGAGGAGGTTGCCTTCGCCGTGCGAGGTGGTGCCGCCCGCGGGGCGGCCGCGGTCGACGACCAGGACGTCGAAACCGGCAAGGTTCAGCTCCCGGGCGCACGCCGCACCGACGACACCGGCCCCGATCACCACCACCCGCGTTCGGTTCATCGACCCTCCGGTGTTCGGTAAAGCGAACGATCGGAGGTTAGGTCTCCGGGGCCGGGGGTGTCAACGGGTGCGGCCGCCCGTCGAGGCGTTCGCCGTCGCGGTACTGGAGCAGCAGCACCGAGTGCACAGGCGCGGCCAGCGCGGTGTAGCTGTGCGGCTCGCGGGCGTCGAAGGCGACGTAGTCACCGGGTCCGAGGTCGACGGTCCGGCCACCCACCTCGACGCGCAGCCCGCCGGTCTGCACGACGGTGTGCTCGACCCCGACGTGGCCCTGCGACCGTTGGGGCGCGTCGCCGCGGACGACCTGGTCGTAGACCTCGAAAACGCTGTTCTCCGCCTCGATCCGGCGCAACGGCCGCAGGTCGATCCCCTCGCCGCGGAGCACTTCGACGTCGGCGCCGCGCACCACGGTCAGGCCGCCGCGGGGCCGGTGGTCGAGCAGGTCGGAGATGGCGACCTCGAGGGCGCGGGACAGGCTGAACACGGTCTCGATCGTCGGGTTGCCGCTGCCCGCCTCGAGTTGCGAGAGGGTCGCCTTGCCGATGCCGGACCGCCGCGACAGCTCGGACAGCGACAGGCCCCGGGCGGCCCGCGCGGCCCGCAGGTTGACGGCGAGCATGTCCCGGATCGACGGCTCGGTCGCGGTCGTCCCGCCGTTCGGTAAAGCGTCCATCGAGCTCGGTCTCCGTTCGGTTCGCCGATCGCGGCCCATGATGCCACGCCGGACCGCCGTGCCAGAATGACCGCGCACGATCACCACCCTGGGGGACCGTTTCCGTGGACATCTCGTTGTCGTTCGTCTTCACGCCCGAACTGGCCAAGCAGTCGTTCCGCGCCTGCCACCCGCGGGCCCCGCTGGCCCGGTGGCTGCCGGCCGGGATCTACGTGGTGCTCGGGATCCTGGCCTTGGCCGAAGCTCTCCAGGGCGCGCAGGTGGACCCGGCCGGGCTCGCCGTCGGCGTCGTGGTCCTCCTGCTCGGCCTCGGCTGGCCGGCCTTCTACGCGCGGCGCGTCGCCCGGGCGTTGCGGCCCTTCGCCGAGCCGGCGACCACCCGGCTCGCGCTGACCGACGCCGGATATGCGGCCGAGGCGGCCGGGCGCTCGGTCAGCCGGCTGTGGCCGACGTTCAAGAGCGCCGCGCTGGTGCGGGGGTTCTGGGTGCTGAAGACGGAGTCCGAGGGCACGCTCGCGTTCCCGGCGAACGTCCTCGACGCCGCGCAGACCGAAGCGTTCCGGGCGGTCATGCGGGACGAGGGCCTGCTGAAGCGCTAAAAGCCGAGCCAGCCGCGGTAGGCGGCCAGGTCGACGTTGCCACCGCAGACGATCGTGGCCACGTGCCGCCCGGCGAAGCGCTCGCGGTCTTCGAGAACCGCCGCCAAGCCGAGCGCCGCGGAAGGCTCGACGACCAGACCCGCCTGCTCCAGGAACAGCCGCATCCCGGCGATGATCGACGTCTCCCGCACCAGGACGGCGTCGTCGGCGACCAGGAGCAGGTCGTCGAGCACCTCCGGAATGGGAAA
Organism: Amycolatopsis sp. MEPSY49; assembly: GCF_051337345.1. Classification (NCBI taxonomy): domain Bacteria; kingdom Bacillati; phylum Actinomycetota; class Actinomycetes; order Pseudonocardiales; family Pseudonocardiaceae; genus Amycolatopsis; species Amycolatopsis sp. MEPSY49. The sequence goes on from NZ_JBDLYJ010000019.1 coordinate 10,048, forward strand.
CCGGCCCGCGACGCCGTCGGCGATGGTGTCGGCCGAATCCGTGGTGACGACGCGGCGTGCGCGCCACGACCGTGTCATCGCCGGCGCGCGCTCGGGCTGGACGGTGATCACCTCGGTGCCCGGGGCGAGCGACTTCAGGACGTGACCGACCCCGGTGGCGAGCGCGCCGCCGCCGAGGGCGATCAGGACGGCGTCGAACGGTCCGGACTCGACCAGTTCGAGGCCGATGGTCGCCGCGCCTTCGCACGTTTCGACGTCCAGGCTGTCCTCGACGAGCCGGACGCCCCGCTCCCGCGCCAGGTCGGCTGCGCGGGAGCGGGCCAGCTCGAAGTCGCCGTCCACCAGCTCCAACCGGGCGCCGAAAGCCCGGATGCGCTCGAGCTTCGCGGCGGGCGCGGACCGCGACGCCACGACGGTGACGTCGATCCCGCGGGCCCGGCCGGACAAGGCGAGGGCCTGCCCGAGGTTGCCGGCGCTGGCGCACACGGCGGCGCGCTCACCGCGTTCGGCGAGACCGTGCGCGACGAGCTCGGTACCGCGGCCCTTGAAGCTGCGGACGGGGTTCGCGGTTTCGAGCTTGACGCTGACCCGGCAGCCGAGTTCGCGTTCGAGGGGTTCGCAGCGGTAGCGCGGGCTGTCGAGGAAGACCGGGTCGATCACCCGGCGGGCGGCCCGGATCCGGTCGAGGTCGAGACGCGTTTCCGGCACGGTCGGCAAGCCTAGACGCGGAAACTCGGTCGTGGCGCGGGGAGCCCGGCAACTGTCGTCCCCGACGTGTCCCGGCAGCCGATCATCGACACCGCGGCCCTCACCGACTGACGAGCGCGGGTTCCCGGGTCCGGAGCGCCCAGCGGGTCAGCCGCGGGATCGGCGCGACGGCCACCAGGAACACCGCGGCGACCAGCAGCCACCCCAGCGCGCCGAGGCCGCCGACCGCGAGGGTGAACACCCCGGGCCCGACCATCTGGACCGTCGCCGTGGCCGCCTCGCTCACCCCAAGGTAGGCCCCCTTCGCCTCCTCGCGCATGAGCCGCACCGAAAGCCCCCAGTTCGCGGCCACGTAGCTCAGCTCGCCGACGACGTGCAGCACCGCGGCCAGGACGACGACCGTCACCGCGCCCGCGCCCGCGCCGCCGGCGGTGGTCGCCAGCAGCAGGCAACTCGCCGCCAGGACCACACCGGACACCACCGCCGTCCGGGCCGCCTGGCGCGCCGTGCGGCCGAAGCGGGCGAACGGCACCTGGAACACCGCGATGCCCACCGAGCTGAGCACGACCACGACGCCGCCGAGCCCCAGCGGCAGCCGCGTCGAGCCGGACAGCCACAGCGGCAGCCCGGCCGACAACATCGCCCAGCACAGGGAAAGCACCGCCGTCACGCCGGCGACGCACAGGTACGGCCGGTCGCGCAGGACCGCCCGGGCACCCGGCCGCCGGTCCGGGCGTCCCGAAGGGGCGGGCACGAGCAGCGTCGTGCCGGCCAGGACCAGGAAGCTCAGCGCGTTGCCGAGGATGGCCAGGGTGTACGCCCACGGCGCGTCGGCGGTCAGGACGAGCGCCCCGAGGCCGGCGCCGGCGGCGTACCCGACGTGCTGGGCGACCCGCTGCTGCGCCAGCACGCGCAGCCGGCCCGCCGGGTCGGCGACCAGCCCGGTGACCAGCGCCGTCCGGACCGCGGTCCCGCCGGTCGCGAGCGCCGTGAACGGCACCGTCACGGCCAGGAACGAGACCGGGCCGTCCACCACCAGGTAGCCGGCCATCGCGGCGGCGCGCACGAGCGTCACCGCCACCAGCACCGCCCGGGGGCCGGCGCGGTCGGCGAACGCGCCCAGCGGCACCGCGGCGGCCATGCCCACGGCGCTCGCCACGGCCATGCCCGCGCCGACCGTCACCACGGGCAGCCCCAGGATCCGGGTGAAGTAGAGCGCCCAGATGGTGAACCACAGGCCGTCGCCGAGCGCGGAAACGCCGCGGCCCCACAGGAGACTTCTCATGCGACCACCCTTCACGAGAGCCTGAACGGTATCATCATTCAGGCTCTCGTGAAGGGTGTTAGGATCCGGGGGTGCGCGGAATGGTGGAACCGGAGAACGCGGTTCAGGCCGCCATCGTCGGGTTGACGCGGGAGCTGTCGGACCCCGTGCGGCTGACGGCGCTGCAGCTGCTGGCGGCCGAGGGCCCGCACACGATGGTGCAGCTGGCCGACGCGCTGGGCGTCACCGCGCCACGGCTGGGCAACCACCTGGCGCGGCTGCGGGCGGCCGGGCTGGTGACGGTCGAGCACACGGGGCGCCACGCGCTGTACCGCGTCGGCCGCGACGACCTCCTGCCGGTGCTCACCGCGCTCGCCCGCTACGGCGGCAACGACTCGGTGACACCCCCGCGCCCGGCGGAATCCACTGTGGACATCGCGCACACGTGCTACGACCACGCGGCCGGCCGGCTCGGCGTGGCGGTGTTCGCCATGCTGGTCGACCGCGGCGCGCTGCGGGCCCCGGACGGCTCGGCGGCCGACCTCACCCTGGGCGGCGACGTCTCGGCGTTCCACGACCTCGGCGTCGACCCGGCCACGGTGGACCCGGGCCGCCGCCGCTGGGCGACGGCGTGCCTCGACCGGACCAACCGCGTCCCCCACCTCGGCGGCGTCCTCGGCGGGCGGGTGCTGGCGGCGCTGCTCGACGCGGAGTTCGTCCGGCGCGGGGACACCGGCCGTGAGCTCACCGTCACCCCGCTCGGCCGCCGGAAACTCGGCGCCCTGCTGCCCGGCTTCTGAGCCGGCCGTATCCGGCGGGCCCCTTTCCGCCTCCTACAGACCTCGGGACTGTAACCGCGGCCGGGATCGAAACGACTCCCAAGCATCCCGAGTGGAGCGAAGGTGGATCGGATGAGCGAGGCGAACGGCGGACGGCGGCACCTGGTCGTCTGCTGCGACGGCACGTGGAACACGCCGGACCAGCAGCAACAGGGCCGGCCGGCCCCGACGAACGTCGCCCGGCTCCACCACACCGTGGCCGAGCGCGACAACCAGCTGCGGTACTACCACCCCGGCGTCGGGACCGGGCCCGGCCTGCTCGACCACCTCGAAGGCGGGCTGGTCGGCAAAGGACTGTCCGAGAACATCAAGAGCGCCTACGGCTGGCTCGCCCGCACCTACGAACCCGGCGACGCCATTCACCTGTTCGGGTTCAGCCGCGGGGCGTTCACCGTCCGCAGCCTCTCCGGCATGCTCAAGCGCTGCGGCCTGCCCGCGGCGCTCAAGACGGCCGGTTCCACCGAGTTCTGGGCCGAGGTCGACCGGCTCTTCACCGACGTCTACCGGGCAGAGTCCGGCGAAGCGGCCGAGGCGGTCCCGATCGAATTCCTCGGCGTCTGGGACACCGTCGGCTCGCTCGGCATCCCGGACTGGCTCGGCCCGCTGAAGCTCGTCGAAGACCACGTCGGGCACCTCCCCCGGTTCCACGACACGAAGCTCGGCGGCCACGTCCGGCACGCCCGTCAGGCGCTCGCCATCGACGAGATGCGCGGGCCGTTCATGCCGACGCTGTGGTCCGATCTGGACCAGGACCGCGACGTCAAGCAGGTCTGGTTCCCCGGTGACCACTGCGACGTCGGCGGCGGCCACGACCGCACCGGCCTCTCCGACGCCGCGCTGCAATGGATGATCGACGAGTGCCGCGCCGCCGTCCCGGACCTCGTCTTCGACGACTCGATGTACAAGCAGATCGCGCCGGACGCCCAGGACGTGCTGCACAACTCGCTCCACAGCGTCTACTCGGTCCTGTGCCCGGCGCCGCGGGCCTTCCCGTTCATCGAGGCCGGTTCCGGCGTCTCGCAGTCCACTGTGGACCGGCAGGCGACGCCGCCGATCACGACCGGCCCGTACCGCCCCGGGCGGCGGCTCGAAGTGGGCGACTCCGCGACCGTCGACGTCTACGCGGGGAAGCCGTGGAACTGGACCGGCCTCTACCTCGAGCCCGGCGACTACGCGTTCACCGCCGAGGGCACCTGGCTGAACGGGAAGGTCGCACACCGCCCCGACGGCACGGAAGCCGACGCCCGGCTGGACTTCCAGGACGTGCTCCACGCCCTCGCCACGACGTCGGCCTGGCTGCAGACGCAGCTGGCGCGGCTCAACGACGCCGACGCCCGCTCGTTCGGCGGCCGCCGCTGCGAAGCCGCGAACTGGATGGCCCTGATCGGCGCGGTGGCGGCCCCGAACCTCGACGCCCACGACGTCCAGCAGCCGTACGACGCCGTCCCGATCGGCGGCGGGGTCGACCGGTGGACGAACCGGAAGCCGGGCTACTTCTACGCCTACGCCAACGACAGCTGGCTGGGCTACTCCAGCAACCGGGGTTCGCTGAGGCTGACCGTCTCGCGGCTCTGACCCAGGGGAACGTCCCGGCGGTCGCGGACGAAGAAGGTCGCCACGAGCCCGATCAGCGTCATGCCCGCGAGGTACGCGCACACCGAGTAGACCATGCCCGTGCCCGACTGCAGCGCCTCGGCGATCGTGGGCGCGAACGCGCCGCCCAGCACCGCGCCGATCGCGTACGACAACGCCGCGCCGCTGTAGCGGACCCGCGTCGGGTACATCTCGGCGTACAGCGCCGCTTGCGGACCGTACGTGAAGCCCAGCCCGACCGAGAACAGCACCAGCGCGAGCACCAGCAAGCCCACGTTCGCCGTGTCCAGCAGGGCGAAGAACGGGACCATCCAGACCAGCTGGACGGCGAACCCGATGCGGTACACGGTGATCCGGCCGACGCGGTCGGCGAGGTAGCCGCCGGCGAGGGTGCTCACCAGCCACGCCACCGCCGAGATCATCACGGCGACCAGGACCACCGACCGGTCCAGGTGCAGCGTCTTCGTCGCGTACGACTGCACGTACCCGCCGGTCGTCATGTAGCCCACCGCGTTGTTCGCCGCGAACAGCAACGCCCCCAGCACGACCAGCGGACCGTGGTGGCGCAGCAACGGCACCAGTGGCAGGCTGGACCGGCTGCGCGTCCGGCGGACCTCTTCGAACACCGGGCTTTCCGCGACGCGGCTGCGGATCACGAACCCGAGGACGATGAGCACGAAGCTCAGCAGGAACGGGATGCGCCAGCCCCAGGCCAGGAACTGCGCCGGCGTCGTCACCGCGGCCGCCAGCGCGAGCGCGCCGTTGGCCAGCAAGAGCCCGATCGGGACGCCGATCTGCGGGAACGCGCCGTACAGCCCGCGGCGGCCGGCCGGGGCGTGCTCGACGGCGAGCAGCGCCGCGCCGCCCCATTCGCCACCGGCCGACAGTCCCTGCACGATCCGCAGCACCACCAGCAGGATCGGGGCCGCGACGCCGATCGACGCGGTGCTGGGCACCAGGCCGATCAGCACGGTCGAGACGCCCATCAGCAGCAGCGTCGCGATGAGCATCGCCCGGCGGCCGAGCCGGTCGCCGAGGTGCCCGGCGACCACCGCGCCGATCGGCCGGAAGAGGAAGCTGATCCCGACGGTCGCGAACGACAGGATCAGCGCGTCCTTCCCCAGCGCGGAGAAGTACTGCGTGGCGAAGACCAGCCCGGCCGAGATGGCGTAGACGAAGAAGTCGTACCACTCGATGGTCGTGCCGGCCATCGCGGCGAGGACGACCCGGCGGTGCTCACGATCGATCCCTCTCGCCATGACGGCTCCTTCGGTGTCCGCGAATGGTGGCGAGGATCGTATATGGTTTCCGATATGATCGGCAACCCCGTCAGGCCCAAGTGGTCGCGAGGACGAACTCCTCGAACGTCCGGGGCGGCCGGCCGAGGGCGCGTTCGACACCGTCCCCGAGGCCGGCGCCCCGGCCTTCGCGCAGATCCGTGAGCAAGCCGGTGAGCAGCCGCGCCACGGTTCCGGGGACGCCGTAGGCGATTTGCCGCTCGACGAACGCCTCGGGTTCCACGTCGACGTACCGGATCTCCCGTCCTGCCGCCCGGGCGATGAGCCCGACCGCCTCGGCGAACCCGACCGCCCGCGGGCCGGTCAGGTCGTAGACCTGGCCGGCGTGCCGGTCGTCGGTCAGCGCCGCCGCGGCGACGTCGGCGATGTCCTCCGCGTCGACGAAGGGCGCTCCACCGCCTCCGGCCGGCAGGGCCAGGGCGCCCTCGCGGATTCCGGGCGCCCACGGACCTTCGCTGAAGTTCTGCGCGAACCACTGCGGGCGCAGGATGGTCCAGGCCGCGCCGGAATTTCGCACGGCTTGCTCGGCGGCGTGCAGCGGATGACCCTCCTCCCCCGCCCGCGGGGCGGAAAGCAGGACCAGCCTGGAGACGCCCTCGGCGACCGCGTGGTCGACGAACCGCGGCAGCCGCGAAGCCGCCTGCAGATCCGGTTCCACGAGGTAGGCGGCCGTGACGCCGGCCAGCTTCCAGCCGGCCGGGTCGTCGAGGTCGAAACCTCGGGAGCGGGAGGCGACGCGCGCGTGGTCGATTCGCCGGGCGACGCGGCGGCCGGTCTTGCCGGTACCGCCGAGGATCAAGGTGGTCATGCCCTCAGGCAACCGCGAAAGCCCGAGACGATCCATGGGCGGAAGTCGAGGATTCCTTTGTGGTCGTCTACGGTCTGGGCATGGACGTGCTGAGCGACCTGCTGCAGCGGGCGCACGCCGCGGACGCGCTGGTGCGGCAGCTGATCCAGCGGCCGCCGTGGTCGATGACCTTCGCCGACGCCCCGCCGCTGACGCTGGTCGCGACGCTGGGCGGGCACGCGTTCGTCAGTCTCCGCGACGCCGCGCCGGTCCGCCTCGCCGCCGGCGACATCGCTCTGGTGGCCGCGGCCGGCCACACGATCGCGGACGACCCGGCGACCGCGCCCCAGGTCGTGATCCGGGGCGCGAAGAAGTACCCGATCACCGCGGACGCGCGCCCGCGGGCGCCCCGCACGTACGGCGACGGCGCACCCGGCGCGACGACGATGCTGCGCGGCGCCTACGAACTCCACGGCGCCGCCGCCGAACGGCTCCTCGACGCGCTCCCGCCGCTGGCGGTCGTGCGCGCCGGAGCCCGGACGCGAGCGGCTCTCGAACTCCTCGCCGGCGAGATCGCCCGCGACGAACCGGGCCAGGACGCGGTGCTCCGCCGGTTGCTGGACCTGGTGCTCGTGCTGGCCCTGCGGGCGTGGTGCGCGGGGACGGACACGCCGCCGGCCTGGTACCGGGCCCTCGATGACGAGAGCGTCGGGGAGGCGCTGCGCCTGCTGCACGCCGAACCCGCGCACCGGTGGACGGTCGCCTCGCTGGCCGCGCGGGTGGGGTTGTCCCGGGCCGCGTTCGCCGCGCGCTTCGCGCTCCTCGTCGGCGAGCCGCCGCTGACCTACCTCACCGGCTGGCGCATGACGCTCGCCGCGGATCTGTTGCGCGACACCGAAGACACGGTCGCGGCGGTCGCGAAAGCCGTCGGCTACGAGGATCCGTTCGCGTTCAGCGTGGCCTTCAAACGCCACCGCGGCGCCAGCCCGTCGGACTGGCGCCGCGGCCGGGTGGACGTCAGTCCGTGAGCGTGGCCGGGTCGCTGGTGCTCGGCCGGCCGTTCTCGACGTGCCCCGCCAGGCGGCGCAGGAACTTCGGGTCGCGGTCGGAAGTCACCGACACGTCGTACCAGTTGCCACTGCGGCGGGTGTCCACGTGCTCGACGACCCGCGCGCCCGGGCGGAGCCGGCGCGTCGTCGAGCGGTGGCCGTAGGCGTCGGCCACCGTCAGCTGCACCGTCGTCGTGCCGCTGTTGGTCAGAACGAGCGCGAGGTCGCCGCCTTCCCGGCGGAGGCTCACCTCGGGACCGGCGGCGCCACCGCGGAACTGCCGCACGAACCCGTTGGGTCCGTAGGCCGTGTAGTCGTAGGCCCCGGAAGCGGGCAACGCGGCCGCCAGCGACTTGCCCGCGCCGGCCGTGTACGTGCGCGGCTCCCCCGACGGCGTCACCACGTAGAACGCCGCCCCCGCGCGGCCGTGGTTGGCGAACGTCACCGTCAGCTTGCCGTCCGCCAGGCGGGCGTCGGCCGACAGGTCGTACGGGAGCGCCCGCGCCGGCCGCAGCCCGCGTTCCTGCTTCGGCAGCACGTTGTGCGCCGGGACCGCGGGCACGTAGTCCGGGTGCCGCACGCGGTCCGGCGGCTCGTAACCCGCGGTGTCCGGCAGCGCCGGCACCCGCGCGTCGGTGCGCGCGAAGTCGAACGCCGAGGTCAGGTCGCCGCAGACCGAACGGCGCCAGGGGGTGATGTTCGGTTCCTGGACACCGAAGCGGCGTTCGATGAACCGGATGATCGAGGTGTGGTCGAACGTCTCCGAGCAGACGTACCCGCCCTTGCTCCACGGCGAGACCACGAGCATCGGGACGCGCTGGCCGAGTCCGTACGGCCCGGCCGGGTTCGACGCCGACCCCGCGAAGATCTCGCCCGTCGTGTCCACAGTGGACTGGCCGGCCGCCGCGTACGGCGGGACGACGTGGTCGAAGAAGCCGTCGTTCTCGTCGTAGGTGATGAGCAGCGCGGTCTTGCTCCACACGTCCGGGTTCGCGGTCAGCGCGTCGAGCACCTGCGCGATGTACCAGGCGCCGTAGTTGACCGGCCAGTTCGGGTGCTCGCAGAACGCCTCCGGCGCGGTGATCCACGAGACCTGCGGCAGCTTCCCGGCCTTGACGTCGGCGCGCAGCCGGTCGAAGTACCCTTCGCCGGCCTTCGCGTTCGTGCCGGTGCGCGCCTTCTCGTAGAGCGCGTCGCCGGGCTTGGCGTTGCGGTAGGAATCGAAGTACAGCAACGAGTTGTCGCCGTAGTTGCCGCGGTAGGCGTCCTCGATCCAGCCCCAGCCGCCGGCGGCGTCGAGGCCGTCGCCGATGTCCTGGTAGATCTTCCACGAGACGCCGGCCTGCTCCAGCCGCTCGGGGTAGGTCGTCCAGGAGTAGCCCTTTTCGTCGTTGCCGAGGACCGGGCCGCCGCCCTTGCCGTCGTTGCCCGTGTACCCGGTCCACATGTAGTAGCGGTTCGGGTCGGTCGAGCCCATGAACGAGCAGTGGTAGGCGTCGCAGATGGTGAACGCGTCGGCCAGCGCGTAGTGGAACGGGATGTCCTCGCGCGTCAGGTACGCCATGGTGGTCGAGCCCTTGGCGGGCACCCACTTGTCGTACTTGCCGCCGTTCCACGCCGCGTGCGTGTCGTTCCAGCCGTGCGGCAGGTCCTGGATGAACTGCAGGCCCAGGTTGTCCGCTTCGGGGCGGAACGGGTAGATGTCGCGCTTGCCGTCGGACTGCGCCCACACCGGCTTGCCGTTCGAAAGGGTCGCCGGCCGCGGGTCGCCGAAGCCGCGTACGCCGCGCAGCGTGCCGAAGTAGTGGTCGAACGACCGGTTCTCCTGCATGAGGACCACGATGTGCTCGATGTCCCGCAGCGTCCCGGTACGCCGGGCGGCGGGGATCTCGGCCGCTCGGGCGATGCTCGTGGAGAGCGCGGAAAGGGCGGCGGTGCCGCCGGCCAGCTGCAGGAAACGCCGTCGGTTGACGTCCGTCATGAGGACTCCGGGGGTGTCGGGGTGGAGAGCCGGGCCATTGTGCGTGGGCCTACGAGAACCTGTGCCGGGCCCGAGGCTAACTCCGGGCGAAACTCCGGTAAACGGCTTCGGGCGGACGAGCTCTTGACACAAATACTGAAGTACGTACTAATGTAGTGCTTCACAATGAACGACTTCCCGAAAGACTCCGACGACTCCCTCTACTCCCCCGGCGTCCGAAGCGCGCTCGCCGGCTTCACCCACGGCGAGGACACCGGCGCACTCGAAGCGGCGGCCGCCGTCCGCGCGGCCGCGCGCAGCCTGGACCAGCTGCGCTCGCACGGCACGGACAGCCGCGGCCTCAGCCCCGGCGCCCTCGACATCCTGATCCGGCTCAGCGCGGCCGAAGCGAACATCAAGGACCTCGCCGCGTCGGCCGGGGTCAGCTCGCGGAACGTGACCGGCCTGGTCGACACGCTGGAACGGGCCGGGCACGCGGTGCGGGTCCCGGATCCCCGCGACCGCCGGTCGGTCCTGGTCCGCATCACCGACGACGGCCGGACGTGGCTCGAGGAGTTCCGGCGGCCGTCGCAGCTGGCCATGGCGGCACTCTTCCGCGGGTTCACCGCCGCCGAAACGACCCGGCTGCGCCACCTCTGCCTGCGGCTGGTGGAGAACCAGCAGCAGCTCGCCCGCCACCTGGAGAACCGATGACAGGGTCTCGGCACAGTCGGATCGGTGTGGTCGGTCCGGCCGCCCGCAACGTCATGAACGAGTCGTTCACCTCGCCGGACGCCAGGGCTCCGGCAAAGTCGTGGCCGCGTGGTCTGCCCGGCGTCGCGGCGATGTCATGAAAGGGTCGTTCATGTCGTCTGACGAGGTGAACGACCCGTTCATGACGTGCGGGCGACCGGATCGGCTGCGCTGACCTGACTTTGCCGGGACCCTGTCGCCGGACGCGGTGAACGGGTCGTTCATGACCTCCGAAACCCGGGATCTCGGCGAAACGCCCGTTCGGCCCGGCCTCACTCGGGTTCGACCGGCCGGTCGGGCCCCGGGCGGTGGTCCCGCCGGCTTTGCCGGAGCTCTGCCGGCCGGCGACGTGAATGAAGCTCATCCACGTCGTTCGGCGGAACCGCGGCCCGGCGGTGACAGCGGTGCCCGCCCGACTGCCCGGGTTTGCGGAGACCACGAGCTGAGCTCGAACACGGGCGGGGCACCGCCGCGAGCCGTGTACCCGGCGCGCGGCGCGGCAAACTCAACCGGCGCGCAACGCGTAGCGGCGTTCGGCGTAGGCGAGATCGTCGCGCCACAACCGGGCCGCGGTGTGGCGCATCAACGGGCGGATCGCCGGCGCCAGCTTCGCCGCCACCGCGAAGCCCGGCCGCTCCGAAGCCGCGATCGTCGCCTCGATGACCGCCGTCCGCGGGCGGCCGTCGGGGCCCGGGCCGAGCGGGGTCGCGTGCGTCTCCACCACGCTGCCCACCCCCTCGCCTTCGACGATCCGCATGACGACCGTGCGCGGCTCGGGGCACGTGAACTCCGCCAGCACCGGCACGCCCCAGCGGCCCGCGAGCCGGAACGTGACCTCGACGAGGAACCGGTCCTCGTCATCGGGCACGTCGATCCCCTGCGGCGCTTCGAGCACCCGCAGGCGGCTGAACGAGTACGGGTGGAACCAGGCGCCGTGCCACGGGTCGAGGCGGTTCGCCACCACGTCCTCGGGTTCGCACATCCCGGTCAGCGTCGCGACGGCGTCGATGCGGGCCGGGTTCGCCGGGCGGGCCGGCACCACCGGCGCCTCCGACGGCTGCTCGCCACCCAGGCCGTCGAGGCGCGCCCAGACGAGGACGCCGTCGTCGTGCGCCGGCACCGGGGACCACGTCCCGCAGCGGGTGCCGTCGATCCGCAGGCCGTGCCAGCGGCAGACGAGCCCGCCGGCGTCGACCCGCGCGTCGGCGAGCGGGGCGCCCAGGTGCGGGCACGCGCCGGGGCCGATCCGGACGTCGCCGTCCGGCCCGCGCCACGCGACCAGCTCGCGGCCGCCGACGGTCACGCCGAACGGGCGGTCCGCGCGCACCTCGCGACTGGCCGCGACGACGTACCAGTTGCCCGACGGGCGGGCCGATGCGCGCTTGCCCGCCGCTTCGATGAGGGCGGGCGAGCAGTCGCGGTAGGTCGGCTCCTGCTTCGCCCAGCGGGGTTCGGCGAACGGCTGGACGGGCCAGCGCCGCGGCCATCGCGCGGCGATCCGGCGGCTGACGTTCATCGGTCCATCGTGGCCGATCCGCATCGGGCTCGCAACGTCACCGAATTCGGCTGCCCAGCGAGCGCAGGCGCGTTTATCACGGTAGAACCAGGGTAACACCCTGACCATCCGACGTGTCCCTTGATGCCCGCTCAGCGTGCATCGAATTTGCATCGCAAGACGGCGAGAGAGGAGCCCGGATGACCGCGACCTCCACGGCCGCCGGATCGGTGGCGTGGCTCGACGCGCTGCGCCGGCGTTGCGCCACCGACGTCCACGCCTTCGTCACCGAACGGGTGCGCGAGCACTTCACCGGGCGCGCGGCGGACACCCCGGCCGTCGCGGCGCTGCCGGAGTTCGTCACCGGTGGCAAGTTCCTCCGCCCGATGTTCGCCTACACCGGCTGGCGCTGCGGTGGCCCCGAAGACGCCGCCGCGTTGCGCGCCGCGGCGAGCCTGGAACTGCTGCACTGCTTCGCGCTGGCCCAGGACGACGTCATGGACGGCTCGGCGCGGCGACGCGGCCGTCCGTCGATGCACGTCCGCTTCGCCCGCTGGCACGAAGAGCAGGGCCTGAGCGGCCCGGCGGCCCGGTTCGGCGAGTCGGCCGCGGTGCTCATGGGCGACCTGTTCCTCGTCTGGTCCGAGCAGCTGCTGCACGAAAGCGGGCTCGACGTCCGCGTCCTCGCCCGCGGCCGGCCCGGCTACGACCTGCTGCGGTCCGAGCTGGCCGTCGGTCAGCTCGGCGACCTGGTGAACGACGCCCGCACGCTGCCGTCGTGGGCCGACGTCCTCGACGTGATCCGCCGCAAGTCCGGGAACTACACCGTCCGCCGCCCGCTGGAGTTCGGCGCGGCGCTGGCCGGCTGCCCCGAGGACGTCGTCGCCGCCCTCGGCACCTACGGCGGCCTGCTGGGCGAAGCTTTCCAGTTCCGCGACGACCTGCTGGGGGTCTTCGGCGACCCGGCGGTCACCGGCAAGCCCGCGGGCGACGACCTGCGCGAGCGCAAGGCGTCCAGCGTGGTCGTGCTCGCCCGGGACCTGGCCGACCGCCGGCAGCGCGCCGAGCTGACCGACCTGCTCGCCCTCGAAGCGGTCGACGACGGCGCCGTCGCCCGCTGGCGGGAGCTGATCACCGCGACCGGCGCGCGCGACCAGCTGGAGAAGTTCGTCGACGAACGCGTCCGCCGCGCGCTGGAGGCGATCGACCTGGTTCCCTTGCCCCAGCAGGCGGCCGCCGCGCTCACGGTCCTGGCGAACCGCTGCACCGAGCGCGTCCGATGAGGACGGTCACCGGGCGGACCGGCCACGTCGTGGTCGTCGGGGCCGGCCTCGCCGGGCTGTCCGCCGCGCTCCACCTGGCGGGCCGCGGCCGGAAAGTCACCGTCGTCGAACGCGATCCCGGGCCGGGCGGCCGGACCGGGCGCGTCGAGACCGGCGGCTATCACTTCGACACCGGGCCGACGGTGCTGACCATGCCGTCGATCCTCGACGGCACGTTCGCCGCCGCGGGTGCGGAACCGGCCGACCACCTGCGGCTGACGCGGCTCGACCCGGCCTACACCGCGCGCTTCGCCGACGGGTCCGTCCTGCCGGTGCACTCCGACGCCGACCGGATGACCGACGCCGTCCGCGAGTTCGCGGGACCGGACGAAGCGGCCGGGTACCGCCGGCTGCGCGCCTGGCTCACGCGGCTGTACGCGGCGGAGTTCGGCCGGTTCGTCGCGAGCAACATCGATTCGCCGCTCGGGCTGGTGTCGGCAGACCTCGCCCGGCTCGTCGCGCTCGGCGGTTTCCGGCGGCTGGACCGGAAGATCGGCGCGTTCCTGCGCGACGAACGCCTCAAGCGCGTCTTCACCTTCCAGGCGCTGTACGCCGGCGAGTCGCCGATGCGGGCGCTCGCGCTGTACGCGGTCATCTCCTACATGGACACCGTCGGCGGCGTGTACTTCCCCGAGGGCGGAATGGCCGCGGTGCCCCGGGCCATGGCCCGGGTCGCGGAAGGAGCCGGCGTCGACTTCCGGTTCGGCGAACCGGTCATCGCGCTCGAACGCCGGGGGGCGCGGGTCACCGCCGTCCGCACCGCCGCGGGCCGGATCCCGTGTGACGCCGTCGTCCTGACGACGGAACCGCACGAGTCCTACCGGCTGCTGGGCCGCACGCCGCGCCGCCCGGTCCGGTTGCGGCCGGCGCCGTCCGCGCTGGTGCTGCACACCGGCGGTCCCGGGGACTGGCCGGTGGGGCACCACACCATCTCCTTCGGCCACGGCTGGGCGTCGACCTTCCGCAAGCTCATCACCGACGGCTGCCGGATGACCGACCCGTCCCTGCTGATCACCCGCCCGACCGCGACCGACCCCGGGCTGGCGCCGGCCGGGCGGCAGCTGTTCTCGATCCTGGCGCCGGTGCCGAACCTCGAGCGGGGACCGCGGGACTGGGACAGCGAGGCCGAACCGTACGCCAAGGAGATCCTCGACCACGTCCGCGCCGACCTGCTGCCGGGCTTCGAGCCGGAGGCGTGGCACGTCATCGGCCCGGCCGGCTGGGCGCGGCGCGGGATGGTCGCGGGCACGCCGTTCAGCTACGCGCACTCGTTCGTCCAAACGGGACCGTTCCGGCCGCGGAACCTCCCGCCGGGCACGGAGAACGTCGTGCTGGCGGGCGGTGGGACCGTGCCGGGGGTCGGCGTCCCGACCGTGCTGCTCTCCGGGCGGCTCGCCGCCGACCGGATCACCGGGGAGGCCCGATGACCCGCCGCGAACTGGACGCCGCCGGCATCACCGGCCCCGAGCTGCGCGACGCCTACCGGCACTGCCGGAAGCTCAACGCCCGGCACGGCCGCACCTACTTCCTCGCCACCCGCATGCTCACGCCCGCGCAGCGCCCCGCCGTCCACGCGCTCTACGGGTTCGCCCGGCGCCTCGACGACCTCGTCGACGAACCCGAACCCGGCGCCACTCCGGACTCGATCGCCTCGACCCTGCTCGACGTCGAAGAGGGATTCCTGAAGGAGCTCGCCGCCGGGACGAGCGACGACCCGCTGCGCACCGCCGTCATCGACACCGCGACCCGGTACGCCATCCCGGAGCCGTACTTCCGCGCGTTCTTCGCCTCGATGCGGATGGACCTCACGGTGACCGGCTACCCGACCCGCGCCGCGCTCGACGAGTACGTGCACGGCTCGGCCGAGGTCATCGGGCTGCAGGTGCTGCCGATCCTCGGCACGGTGGTCGACCGTTCCGAAGCCGCCCCGCGGGCCGCCGCCCTCGGGAAGGCGTTCCAGCTGACCAACTTCCTGCGCGACGTCGCCGAGGACCTCGAGCGCGGCCGGGTCTACCTGCCGGCCGACGAGCTGGCCGCGGCCGGCGTCGACCGCGACCGGCTCGGCTGGTGCGCCCGGACGCGCCGGCTCGACCCGGCGGTGCGGCGGGCGCTGGCCGAGCAGGTCGCGGCCACCCGCCGCGTCTACGCCGAGGCCCGGCCGGGGATCGCCATGCTGCACCCGGCGTCGCGGCCGTGCGTCCGGACCGCGTATGTCCTCTACGGAGGGATTCTGGACCGCATCGAAGCCCTGGACTACAACGTGTTCGCCGGACGGGCCCGCGTGCCCCGGTACCGGCGGCTGGCCGCGGCCGGCGACGCGCTCGTCCGGGCGCAATGGGCGCGGCGGCGCCACCGGGCGGTGACGTGAAGTGGGCCAATGGGAATACCTGGTCGTCCTCGGCGCGTGCGTACTGGTGACGCTGCCGCTGGAGCTGGCCGGCGCCCGCGTTTACCGCCGGCCGCGACGGCTGGCGCGCGCGGTGCTGCCGGTGGCCGTGGCGTTTTTGATATGGGACGCGCTGGCCATCGCGGCCGGCGTCTGGGACTTCGACCCGGCGTTCGTCACCGGGCTGAGCGCGCCCTTCGGGATTCCGCTCGAAGAGGTGCTGTTCTTCGTCGTCGTGCCGGTCTGCGGGGTCCTGACGTACGAAGCCGTCGAACTGACCGGGAACCTGCTGCGCCGGCTCGTCCGGCCGCTGCTCGACCGGCGGCGGGTGCGGCGCTGATGCCGTGGGGTTACACGGTTCCCGCCGTCGCCGCCGTGCTGGCGGTGGTCGCGGCCGAGGTCTTCCTCCTGCGCACCGGGCTGCTCCGGCGGACCACGTACTGGGTCACCATGGTGATCGTCATCGCCTTCCAGATCCCGGTGGACGGGTGGCTGACGAAGCTGTCGGCGCCGATCGTCCGCTACTCCCCCGCGGGCATCACCGGCTGGCGGTTCCCGTGGGACATCCCGGTGGAGGACTTCCTGTTCGGCTACGCCCTCGTCACCGCGGTCCTGCTCCTGTGGGAGCGCGGGAAGTCGCGAAAGGACAGTGCATGAAAGGCAACGGCCTGCCCCGAGCCGAAGTGCCGGCGGCGTTCGACGCGGGCGCGGCGGCCTACGACCGGCTCGTCGGGCTGAACCCGGGCTACCACCGCGACCTGCGGCTTTCGGCGCGGCGGCTGATCCGGCCGGGGCACCAGGGGCGGCGGATCCTCGACGCGGGCTGCGGCACGGGCGCGTCGACGACCGCGCTGCTGGCGATCGTCCCGGACGCGCGCGTCACCGCGATCGACGCGTCGGGCGCGATGCTCGCCCGTGCCCGCGCGAAGACCTGGCCGTCCACAGTGGAGTTCCGGCACACACCGGTGGAGGAACTGGCGGGAGTCGCGGGCCCGTTCGACGCGATCCTCGCCGCGTACTTGCTGCGCAACGTCGACGATCCCGACGCCACCCTGCGGACGTTGCGTGGCTTGCTGCGGCCCGGCGGGCAGCTGGCGCTGCACGAGTACTCCGTGCGCGACTCCCGCCGTGCACGCTGGGTGTGGAACGCGGTGTGCGGCGCGATCGTCATCCCACTGGGCCGGGTCACCACCGGCGACGCCACGCTCTACCGGCACCTGCGCCGCAGCGTCGTGGCGTTCGACGGCGTCACCGAGTTGTGCTCGCGCTTGTCGCGCGCGGGGTTCACCGACGTCCGCACCGGCACGATGCCGGGCTGGTCCCGCGGGATCGTCCACACGGTACTGGGCACCGCGCCGTGATCGCGGGTCGCGACCGCCGGGCGGAGACCCACCCCGCGCCCGGCGGGCTTCCCGACGCCGGACGGCTCGGCCGCCGTCCGCGCGCGGCCGTGATCGGAGGCGGCATCGCCGGGCTCACCGCGGCGACCGGGCTCGCCGAGCGCGGGGTCGACGTCACGGTGTTCGAGCGGGAAGGCCACCTGGGCGGCCGCGCCGGCGGCTGGCCCGAGCGGCTGCCGGACGGCACCGAAGTCACCATGAGCCGCGGGTTCCACGCGTTCTTCCGCCAGTACTACAACCTGCGGGCGCTGCTTTCGCGCACCGACCCGGACCTGGCGCGGCTGGTGCCGGTGCCCGACTACCCGCTGGTCGACCCGCACGGGCGCACCGACACGTTCGCCGGCCTGCCGCTGACACCGCCGTTGAACGCGCTGGCGTTCGCCTTGCGCAGCCCGACGTTCCGGGCGCGCGATCTGGTGCGCTTGGCCGGCCGGCAGGCCCTGCCACTGGCGACGGTCAGCGTTCCCCGCGTCTACGAACAGCTCGACCACCTCGACGCGGCGACGTTCCTCAGCCGCATCAACTTCCCCGCGGCGGCGCGGCACCTGGCGTTCGAGGTGTTCTCGCGCAGCTTCTTCGCCGACCCGGGCGAGCTTTCCGCCGCCGAGCTGGCGACGATGTTCCACCTGTACTTCCTGGGCTCGTCGGAGGGGCTGCTCTTCGACGTGCCGGCCGAGCCGTTCCCGCAGGCGCTGTGGAACCCGCTCGGCGACTACCTTTCCGGGCGCGGCGCGGACATCCGCCTCGGCACGGCGGTGCGCGGCATCTCGCGGGACGACGACGGGTTCGTCGTCGACGGAGCCCGGTTCGACGCGGTCGTGCTCGCGTGCGACGTCGCGGGACTGCGCCGGATCGTGGCGGCGTCACCCGGGCTGGGCACGCCGTCGTGGCGGGCGGCGATCGCGGGACTGCGCACGGCACCGCCGTTCGTGGTCCGCCGGCTGTGGCTCGACCGTCCGGTGCGTGCCGAGAGGCCGGCGTTCCTCGGGACGGGTGGTTTGCCGCCGCTGGACAACATCAGCGTCCTGAACCGGTACGAGGGCGAAGCCCGCCGCTGGGCCGCGCGCACGGGCGGCTCGGTGGTGGAGGTGCACGCGTACGCGTCCTCGGACGGCGCGGGCCTGGACGCGCGGCTGCACGAGCTGTACCCGGAGACGGCGGCGGCGCGGGTGCTGGGCGAGATCACGGTGACGCGCCGGGATTGTCCGCTGTTCCCGGTCGGCGGGTTCGCCTCGCGGCCGGGCGTGGTGACGCCGGAGCCGTCGCTGGTCCTGGCGGGCGACGCGATCCGGGTGGACCTGCCGGTGGCGCTGATGGAAAGAGCGGCGACGACGGGCTGGGCGGCGGCGAACGAGCTGCTGACGGGATGGGGCGTGGCCGGGCACCCGCTGCGGTCGGTCCCCAACCGTGGCCGGCTCCGCTTGCTCGACCGCCTGGCGTGAGTCAGCGCGCCGTCCGCTGCCACACCGCGCGCCACCGGTACGAGGTGCGCACCCGGATCCCGGGGCGGCTCGCGGCCGGACCGGCGGGATCCACCCCGCAGCTCGGACAAGGGGCGTCCGTGGTCGGCGACGACCCACAGGCACGGCAGGTGACCAGCGGATCGACACCGGACTCGTAAGCGGCGATCACCCGCCGGACGACGACGGCCAGCCGTTCGGTGGGGTGCTTTTCGAAATCGGGACAGTAGGCGATGAGCCCGGCCCAGCTGCGCCAGTGGTCGGCCCGCGAGGCGTCCCGGCGCCCGTCGGCCTTCTCCCGGCGACGGCGCGCGGCGTAGTCCTCGCTCTGCGCCCGCCAGACCAGCCGGGCCTCTTCCAGTTCGTCCACCGCACGAACCAACGATCGCGGGTCGTCGTCGAGGTTCCGCGGCACGCCCGCACCGACGATCAGGTGGTGCCAGGTCGCGCGGAAACCGTAGGGCTGGAAGCAGAGGACGCATTCGCGCAACGCGAGCAACCGGTCCCGCGACGCGCGGCCGCTGTCACGAACCCGGCCGGCGGAGGCGGGGAAACTGCTCATCGTGCCAGCGTAGCCGCGGTGCTCACCGGGTCGGTGCGTGAAGGTCGCCGTCACCTCATGCGCAGGATCACGGCGACCGCCTCCTCCGAGTAGCCGGTCGGCGTCAGCACCTCCTGCAAGAGCAGGCCACGTATCGCGGCCACGGTGACGGTGGCCAAAGTCAGCGCTTCCGCTGCGTCGAGCCCCTCGCGTTCCGCGAGTGACGCCAGCGTCTTGGTCAGGTCGTCGAGCGAGTCGATGAACTCGCGGAAGTCCTCCGGGCGGTACGCGGCGAGTCCCACGACGTGGAAGAAGCCGCGGATCCGCGACAGCTGCTCCGGGCGTGTGTAGGCCCGCCAGATCGCCATCACGAGGTCGTCGAAGGTGTCTTCCCGGGCGGCCTCGAGCAGCACCTCGTTGTCGCGAGATCGCTGCGCCTTGAGCATGGCCGCCAAGACGCCCGGGAGCGACCCGAAGTGGTAGCGCAAGAGGGCGTGGCTGGTCTCGGCCCTGGCGGCGATCTCGCGGAGCGACACCTCCGGTGCGGGAAGGGCCTCGCCGAAGGCGTCGAGGAGCCGGGCCAGCAGACGCTCGCGAGCGTCGCCGTTGCGTTCCGTGCTTGAC
Source organism: Amycolatopsis sp. MEPSY49 (assembly GCF_051337345.1). Classification (NCBI taxonomy): domain Bacteria; kingdom Bacillati; phylum Actinomycetota; class Actinomycetes; order Pseudonocardiales; family Pseudonocardiaceae; genus Amycolatopsis; species Amycolatopsis sp. MEPSY49. Next base: position 29,527 of record NZ_JBDLYJ010000019.1, read on the forward strand.
AGGATCACTCCCACAGTTTATCCATTGGAAAAGAGACGCGCCAGTGGAGGGAACGACTCGTGGAACGGTTTCAAGTGGTCGGGGCGACGGTCGTCGACGGATCGGGTCGCGACCCGGTCGACGTCGACGTCGGCATCGAAGACGGGCGTATCACCCAGCACGGTGGCTCCGGCGAGCGCCTCGATGCCACCGGCTTGACGATGACGCCCGGCCTGATCGACGCCCACGTCCACTTGGGACTGTCGAGCCCGATCCAGCCGCAGTTCTCGTTCCGGATCAGCACCGCCGAGCTCGCGGCGGACATCTTCGCCGCCGCCGGCGCGACGCTCGACGCCGGCTTCACCACCGTCCGGGACACCGGCGGGGTCGACGGCGGCCTCGTCACCACGATCGCGAAGGGCAAGGTCCGGGGGCCGCGCGTGCTGTCGTGCGGACCGGTTCAGTGCCAGATCGGCGGGCACGGCTACTACGGAGCCGAGTGGGAACCCACCGAGCTGTGGAGCAGCCACCACCTGCCCGGCCTGTGCGCCCTGTCCACGATGTCCGGCAACGCGGACGAGCTGCGGCACAACGTGCGCGAGGCCTTCCGTCGCGGAGCCTCCTTCCTGAAGCTCTGCGTGACCGGCGGCGTGGTCGGCGCCCACGACCGGCTGACCGACACCCAGTTCACCGTCGAGGAGATCGCCGTCGCGGTCCAGGAAGCCGCGGCGCGGGGAACGTACGTGACGGTGCACGCCCACAACAACGACGGCATCCGGAACGCCGTCGAGGCCGGAGTGCGTTGTGTCGAGCACGGCACCGACCTCGACGAAGCCACGGCCACCCTGATGGCCACCCACGACGTCGCCCTGGTGCCCACGTTCGCCGTCGTCGAGCAACTGCTGCACGACACCGCCGGAGCGGGCCTCGACGCATCGACCCGCGATCGCGTGCTGGGTGTTCGCGAGCGGATGACCGAAGCGCTCGCCGTCGCCAAGGAGGCCGGAGTGCGGATCGGGCTGGGTTCCGATCTCATCGGCCCGGCTCAGGATCGCCGAGGCGAGGAACTCAGACTGCGCGCGAAGCTCGAAACACCGATGGACGCTCTCGTGGCGGCCACCAAGACCAACGCCGAGATCCTCGGCCTGTCCGGCCAGGTCGGGGTCATCGCTCCCGGCGCCCAGGCGGACCTCGTGTTGTGGAACGGCAACCCGGTCGAAGACCCGGAGCTGTTCGCCGATCCCGCCAACGCCGTCCTCGTTCTCAAGGCCGGCCGAATCGTGAAGGACATCCGATGAGCACCATGTGGCAGGGCTGCCTCGCCGACACCGACTACTTCGAGCTGCGTTCCGGCGGAGGGCACGACTACGGCGTCTGGGTCACCACGCCACCGGGTCACGACCGCGCCACGACGCAAGCGCCGGTCGTGTACGTGCTCGACGGCAACTTCGCCGTGGGTCAGACGGCTCCGCTCATCGTCACCCAGAAAGACCCCATGCAGCGGATCCAGCCCTACATCCAGGTCAGCGTCGGCTACGCGGGCGAGGACGCCCAGCACTGGGCACGGCTGCGCAACCGGGACCTCGTGCCACCCGGCGAGCCCATCGCCCAGGAGTTCGTCGACGCCGTGGAGACGGGAATCCGAACGGGCGCGATGACCCGCGAGGAAGCCGACGCCTACCTCGCCGAATTGAACGAAACCCACGCCGACGCGTTCCTGGGCTTCCTCGTCGAGGAGTTGCACCCGCGGATCGAACGCGACTACGGCACGGCCGCGAGCGGCCACGGCCTCTTCGGCTATTCGTACGGCGGGCTCTTCAGTCTCTACGCGTGGCTCACCGGCAGCACGCTCTTCGAGAGCGTCGGAGCGGGCAGCCCCGGTGTCGTCGGCGAAGACAGCCAGATCTTCGCGATGCTCGAGAAGACGGGCGACAGCCTGCCATCCGCCCGGCTCCACCTGACCGTCAACGACCAAGAGCTTCTCGGAGACCTGGCCGTCTACCAGAACCTCGCGAAGAACGCGGCCACCGTCCTGCACCGCCTGACCGCCCGCGGCGGCGCCGTCACCAGCGCGGTCCTGCGCGAAACGCACGTGACCGGCCTGCAGGCCTCGTTCCTCAGCTACCTCAGGACCTGCCGTGCCCGGTAAGCGCCCGAGTGCCGATGTGGTCGTGATCGGGGCCGGGGTGATCGGTTCGTCGATCGCCCTCGACCTCGCCCGGGCGGGGCACCGGGTGATCGTGCTCGATCGGGCCGCCGGGGCCGGTCAGGGGTCGACGTCGGCATCGAGTGCGATCGTCCGGTTCAACTTCTCCACGACCGCCGGGGTGGCGACGGCGTGGGAGGCGCACTTCGGCTGGCTCGACTGGGCCGGCCACCTCGGGCACGACGTCGGCGACCTCGCGGTGTTCCGCAAGAGCGGGCTGGTCATGCTGGACGTCGAGGCGGCTCCGCGTACGTCGTGGCTGCCGTTGTTCGACGAGATCGGTGTCCCCTACGAGGAGTGGGACAGCGCGACGTTGGCCGAGCGCGTTCCCGGTATCGACGTCGGCCGCTATTGGCCGCCGAAACGGCTCGACGACGAGGAATTCTGGGAGGACGCGAAGCACTCCCTCGGTGGCGTGTACACCCCGGATGCCGGTTACGTCTCGGACCCGGGCCTCGCCGCCGTGAACCTCGCCGCCGCGGCTTCGGCGTGCGGGGCGGAGTTCCGCTTCCGCAGCACGGTGACGGCGGTGGAAGAAGCCGGCGGGCGCGTGACGGCGGTGCGGCTCTCGGACGGCACCCGGATTTCCGGTGCCATCGTGGTCAACGCGGCCGGTCCGTGGTCGGGCGCGGTGAACCGGCTGGCCGGCGTGGGTTCCGGCTTCACGGTCGGCGTGCGCCCGATGCGGCAGGAAGTGGCGCACGTGCCGGTGCCGGCGGGCTATCGCGGGCCGGTCGTGGCGGACATGGATCTGGGCACCTACTTCCGCGGTGAGGCAGGCGGGGGCCTGCTCGTCGGCGGAACGGAACCGGAGTGCGATCCGCTGCAGTGGACCGACGACCCGGACACCGTCGACATCCACCCGACGGCCGCGGTCTTCGAGGCCCAGGTGACGCGGGCGGCGCGGCGGCTGCCCGAGCTGGCGGTGCCCAACCGGGCACGCGGGGTGGTGGGCGTCTACGACGTCGCCGACGATTGGACGCCGATCTACGACCGCACCGAGCTCGAGGGCTTCTACGTCGCGATCGGAACGAGCGGCAACCAGTTCAAGAACGCGCCGGTCGTCGGGCAGCTGATGACGGAGCTGATCGACCAGGTGGAGAACGGCGCCGACCACGACGCGGTGCCGGTTCGGTTCCGGGCCCCGCGCACCGGTTCGGAGATCGACCTGGGTGCGTTTTCCCGTAAGCGCAAGCGAAACACCGCGAACTCGGGCACGGTGCTGGGCTGAGCCGGTGTGCAGGGCGGGCCGCAGTTCGAGCGAAGAGAAGGCCCCGGCCCGCCCGACGCCGGGGCCCGTCACCGGTCACGGCGTTCGGTGAATGATCGCGGGCAGAGCGCGGCCGAACGACGCCAGGCTCTTGAACGGTTCCCCCGACAAAACCCGCTCCGCGATCCCGAACGGAAACGCGGTAGCCCCGTTCACCTTCACGACGAACGCGCCCGGCGTCTCCTCGTGGGTGGTCCACTCGCCGCCGTACGCGCGGACGAGTACTTCGCCGGTGTACGCCCCGATCAGCTTCCACCACAGGTCGAACCGCTGCTCTGCCAACGGCCCCTCGGACCGCAGTTCCGCGCACACGGCGTCGAGTTCGTCGAGGCTGGGCACACTCCAGTCCAGCTCGCGGCCGAACCGGGTCGCCACCAGCCCGACGCACTCCGTCGCGACGTTGCGCAAGTTGACGGCCGGATCCGTGGTCATGGCCGGTGATCGTGCCGGCAGCGGAGGCCGCGGAGCAACGGAGTTACTCAACGCAGCACGGCCGCCACCAGGTCGGAGCCCAGCGCCGTCAGATCAGGCAGGTTGACGGTGTACCGGACGTACCGGCCCTGCCGCCGGGCCGTCAGCAAGCCCGCGCGGCGCAGCACAGCCAAGTGGCGGGAAACCTCCGGCGGCGAAAGCGCCCACGCGTGGGCCAGCTCGCCGGTCGTGTGCGGGCCGCGGGCCAGGGTGCGCAGCAGCCGCAGCCGGACCGGGTGTGCCAGCGCCTCCAGCCGGGACGTCACCGTCTCCAGCGAGACCGGCTCCGACCCGGCGATCGGGTACTGCACCACCGGCTGCCACCCGGGCGCGTGCACCGCCACCAGGTGCGGGTGCCCGAAGACGCTCGGGAGGAACGTGACGCCGGTGCCGCGAGCCGTGGTCGCGTTGTCCTGCAGCTTGTCCACGACAATGCACTCGCCGTCCGGCGACAAGGTGACGGCGCTGGAGATCGACGCGAGCGCCGCGCCGGTGCCCTGGCGGTTCCGCAGGTCGTTCTTCCGGCGCAGGTCGGCGGCGAGTTGCCCGGCGACGCCCGTCCAGGCTGCGTCGAAGAAGGCCTCGGCGCACTGTTCGAGCGTGTCCCGCACCCGCGCCCGCACGGCTGCCGGGTCGGCGAGCAGCCGTTCCGCGAAGGCCTCTTGGAGCGCGCCGCGAGCCTGGGCGAGGTCCAGGGCGCGCTCGCGGGCCGTCGCGTCGGCGAGCGGGGACGGCGCTCCGAAGTGGACCCGGTTGCTGCCGCACGTCGTGATGAGCGCGGCGGTCACGTAGGTTTCGTCGTCGATCCGGTCCACATCGTCCAGTTCCTCGGCGAGCGTCGCCCGCGGCCGGGCGGGCACCAGGAAGTCGGCTCGCGAGGACCGCCAGAGGAACTCCGCCTCCCGGAGCCGCTCGGCCGGCTCCGGCCGCAGCCCGGCCCAGACGTCCGCCGCCCAGCCGGCGAGCTGCGGGTGGTGCCCGGGCTCGGCGAGGACGTGCAGCATCGCCGTCAGCTCGGCCAGCGGGGAGACCGCGAACCTCAGCCGCCCGGCCGGCAGGCCGCCGATGTCGATCCGCAGCGTCATTCCCGCATTCTCGCCGGTCGGCCCGCCGGCGACCACGCCGGTTGACGGTGTTCGTCAATCGACGCGGCGACCCGACCGGCCGGACGCACCGTGGACGCATGACGACCAAGATCCGGCCGCACGCCCTCGTCCGGGCTTCCGGCGGCCCCCGCTACGCCGTCGCGCTGGTCGTGGACGCGCTCGGCACCGGCCTGCTGCGGCCGTTCCTGCTGCTCTACGGGGTGACGGTGCTGGGGCTGTCCGCGTCGGCCACCGGCATCGCGATGACGGCCGGGGTCGTCGTCGGCCTGGCGTGCATGCCGGCGGTGGGCCGCTGGCTGGACCGGGGCGCACGCAGCACGGCCGTGGCGGCGTCGATGCTGGTGCGGGTCCTGGGTGTCGCGGTGCTGCTCGCGACGCCCGCGGGTCACGCCGGGCTGTTCGCGACGGCGGCGCTCTTCCTCGGCATCGGCAACCAGGCGTGGCCGGCCGCCCATGCGGCACTGGTGGCCACCGTCGCCCACGGGCGGGAACGCGACGCCGCGCTCGCGGGAGGCCGCGCCCTGCGCAACGCCGGCCTGGGTGCCGGCGGGCTCCTCGCCACCGCGTGCCTGGCGGGCGGCACGACGGCGTTGCGCGCGTCGGCCATCATCACCGGGCTCGCTTATCTCGTCGCTGCGGCTTTGGCGTGGTCGGTGCGCCTTCGCGCGCAGCCGGCAGCCACCCCGGTTGACGCCGACGCGCCCGCACCCCGGCTGCGCACGCTGCTGGCCGCCAACGTGGTCTACGTCTTCTGCCTCAACGTCCCCGAAATCGCGCTCCCGCTGGTCCTGGTGACCCAGCTGCACGCGTCCCCGGTGTGGCCGGCGGCGATCTTCGTCGCGAACACGGTGCTGGTGGTCACCCTGCAGGTGCCGGTCACGGTCCTGATGGCCCGCTTCGCCCGGCGGACGGCGCTGGCGCTCGGCGGCGCGGTGCTCGCCGCGTCCTACCTCGGCTTCCTCGCGGCCACCTCGTGGGGTGCCCCGGCCGTCGCCGTGGTGTCGGTGGTCTGCACCTTCGGCGAGATCATCTACGCCGGCAGCGCCACGGCGCTGGTCACGACCCTCGCCCCGGCCCACGTCCTGGGGCGCGCCCTCGCTCGCTTCCAGCTCTCCACGGGCTTCGGTCTCGCCGTCTCCCCCGCGGCCATCACCGCGCTCGCCGCCCGCGGCCCGGCCGTCCTTTGGGGAAGCCTGGCCGCGGCGACGCTGGCTTCCGCGTCCGCCGTCGCCACGGAGAAGGAGCGCTTTCCGCTCTGTCCACTGTGGCCGGGTACTCGAGTGCACCATCGTCGGCGGGGCGGCCTTTTGGGGGATTTCCTTCGCAAGACTAAGCATTAGTCTGTCGCCATGAACAAGCGCACGGTCTTGGACGCCACCCGCGAACTCCTCCGCGAACTCGGCCTCACCACAGTCTTCGGCAACCCCGGCACCACGGAAGTCCCCTTCCTCACCGACTGGCCGGACGACTTCGACTACATCCTCGGCCTGCAGGAGTCCGCCGTCGTGGCGATGGCCGACGCCTACTCCCAGGCCACGCGCCAAGCCGTCCTCGTCAACCTCCATTCCGCCGGCGGCGTCGGCCACGGGCTCGGCAGCCTCTACACCGCCTACCGCAACCGCACCCCCCTGATCATCGTCGCCGGGCAGCAGACGCGGAACCTCCTGCCCCACGACCCCTTCCTCGGCGCCATCGACGCGCCCGACTTCCCCAAGCCCTACGTCAAGTGGTCCATCGAGCCCGCCACCGCCGAGGACGTCCCGGCCGCACTCGCCCGGGCCTACCACGTCGCGACGCAGGCGCCGTCCGGTCCCGTCTTCGTCTCGGTTCCCGCCGACGACTGGACCGCCACCACCGAACGCCCGATCATTTCCCGGCCACGCATCCGCGGTTACGCGCCCGACCCCGAAGCGATCGACGAGCTCGTCGCCGCCCTGGAAGCGAGCGAGCGACCGGCGATCGTCGTCGGGAGCGCGGTCGATCAGGACGCCGCCGTCGAGGAAACCGTCACCCTCGCCGAACGCCTCAACGCCGGCGTGTACGTCGCGCCGATGTCCTCGCGCTGCTCCTTCCCGGAGAATCACCCGCTCTTCCAAGGCTTTCTCGAACCCGAGCGCGGTGCGGTCTCCGACCGGCTCACGGCCCACGACCTCGTGCTCGCGCTCGGGGCGCCCGCCTTCACCTACCACGTCGACCGCGGACGCGGCGAAGCTCCGCTGCCACCGCTGTTCATCGTCAACGACGACGAGCAGATCCTCGCCCGCGCCTTCGAAGGCACCGGCATCCGCGCGACGCCGAAGCTCGGCATCCGCGCCCTGCTCGACGCGGTCGGCCAAAGCGAGCGGCCCGCGCCGGCACCGCTCGACCGGCCCGAAAAGCCAAGCGGGGAAACGCTGACCGGCGGATTCGTCTACTCGACACTCGCGGATCTGCTGCCGGACAACGCGATCGTCGTCGAGGAGGCGCCCAGCCACCGCGGCGTCCTGCACGACCACCTGCCGATCAAGAGCACCGACACGGGTTTCCTGACGGTCGCCAGCGGCACGCTCGGCTACGGCGTCCCGGGCGCGGTCGGCGCGGCGCTCGCCCGGCCGGACCGCAAGGTCGTCGGCGTCGTCGGCGACGGGTCCAGCATGTACGGCATCCAGGCACTGTGGACGGCCGCGCGGCAGGAACTCCCGGTGACCATCCTGATCCTCGACAACACGGAGTACGCGGCGGTCCGCATCTTCGGCGACTCGATCGGCGGCGGCAAGCTCCCCGGCACCGAGCTGGGCGGCATCGACTTCGCGGCGCTGGCGTCGAGCATGGGCTGCCAGGGCGTGACGATCACCGAGCCCGCCGGCCTGGTCCCGGGCTTGACCGCCGCCTTGGCCGACCCGCGCCCGACGTTGGTGCACGTCCGCGTCACCTCGTCGGAAAAGTCGCTGTACTGACCCGGAAACGCGTCCGGGCCGGCCTGGCCGGCGACCGCGAGGTCGCCGACCGGACCGGCCCGGTCGAGGAGCGTTTCCGCTACGTCAGCTGGTCGCCTGCGGGGCGATCATCGACGCGGCGTCCACAGAGGACGTGATCGCGCCCATCTGGAGCATCAGGTCGGGCACCCGCTGGAGGCGCCGGGGATCCAGCTTGACGCCGAAGCTGGGCAGGGTGAGCAGCTTGGCGGTGTCCTCGTCGATCTTGGCGTACTTGACCAGCAGCGGCTCGATCTTCGACCGGTCCTTGTTCGTCTCGCTGGTCGCCCGCTGCAGCGCGCGCTGGAACGCGGCGAGGGTCTTCGGGTTCGCCTGCACCCACTTCCGGTTCGCGCCGTAGCCCGAAAGCGGGAAGTCCTGCGTGGCGCCGGTGTTGACGTCGATCAGCGGAATCGCGCCGGCGGCCTTGGCGGCCTGCGAAATGAACGGCTCGGGCAGCAGAGCCGCGTCGACCTGGCCCTGCTGCAGCGCCGCCGCGACGTTCGGGAACGGGATCTGGGCCCAGTTCACCTTCGCCGGGTCGAGGCCGTGGTCCTTCATGATGGACTTGACCAGCAGGTCACTGGCCGTGTTCCGGGCCGTCATCGCGATCTTGCGGTTGGCGAGGTCGTTGACCGTCTTGACCGGCGAGTTCGGCACCGTGACGATCGCGATCGACTTCGGGCTGATCGAAGTCGCGTCCGCGACGAGCTCCAGATCGGCCGAGCCCGTGTTCTTCGCGACGAAGAAAGGCATGTAGCTCGAGATCGCGATGTCGGCTTCGCCGGAAATCGCCTTCGTCATCGCCGCCTGGCCGCTCGCGGCCACGACAGCCTCGACCTCGAGACCTTCGTCCTTGAAGTAGCCGCTGTCCTGGGCGAGCCACAGCGGGACGGTGTCGACGGTGGGCAGGATCGCGACCTTGATCTTCGTCTTCTCCAGGCCGCCCCCGCTGGACGAGGTGCCGGGGTTGTCCGAGCCGAGCGCACTGCAGCCGGTCAGGGCCGTGGCGGCTGCGACGGTGAGGGCGAGCCCGAGCACGGCGCGACGAGTACGACCCCGGCCACTGCTCATGGCGTTTGCAAGCAAGGACTGCTCCTTGGAAAAAGTAACGGCTCGTGAACCGAACCGGTGGGAGGGAGTGAGTGACTCATTCCCGAGAGTCACGCGGGACACTGTAGAGAAAATGACTGCCCGCTCACAATGGGGGCGATCAACACCTACAGGAGTGATCCGCGTCACTCTTTTAGCCTATGGCCTACCCGCGCTGCTCCACTCGCCGTAAAGGCTCACTCAGCGTTAAGCCGGGTTTGTGAATGCAAGACGATCAGGGCTTCACGCAGCCGAATTCACCGAATCGGACCAGCAATCGAAATTGTCGAATATCCCGCTTCTCGACAACGCCTGTCCTACTTCGGTGCCCGGAAGCCGCCGATCTGCCGCTCGAGCAGTTCCGCCAGCCTCAGCGGGGTGCGGTCCTCGGACATCGGACCGATGAGCTGCACCCCGACCGGCAGGCCTTCCGGGGACCGGCCCGCGGGTACGGCGGTGGCGGGCAGACCGGGCATGGTGGCCAAGCCGGCCCAGACGAGCTGGTCGAAGTACGGGTACTCGGCGCCGTCGATGTCGATGCGCCGTTCCATCGGATTCGGGCGGTGGTCGTGCGGGAACGCGGGCGTCGGCGTGACCGGGCACACCACGGCGTCGAACTCGGCGAACAGCTGCCGCCAGCCGTGGCGGTGGACCTCGCGGCGGTGGTCCGCCTCCACCCATTCGCGGTGGCTGAACGCCATGGCGCGCAGCCGCACGGCGTCGAGACTCTCGTCGTCCGCGCTCGGCCGGCCGAGCGAGTCGATGGGAAAACGTGCCACCGAACCGGAAATCAGCAACTGCATGTAGAGCGTCGCGGCTCCGGCCGGATCGGGCAGCAGCGAACTGTGCCGTGCGACGCGGGCGCCGCCCTCGACGAGCGCGTCGGCCACCCGGTTCACCCCCGCCCGCACGGCGGCCCCGGTCGCGATGAGCGGGTGCTCCTCGATGACGAGCACCCGGAAGTCGCCGAGCCGCTCGTGGCGGGCGGGCGGCAGCGCCAGCCGGTGGGCCACGCCGCGCGTCAGCGGGTCCGGTCCGGCCATCACGTCGAGCAGGAGCGCGAGATCGCGGGCGGTGCGCGCCATCGGACCGACGACGGCGAGGTCGAGGTCGACCGGCAACGCCGGCTCGGACGGTGCGACCATGCCGCGGTTGGCCGCGAGCCCGAGCGTCGGCTTGTGCGCGTAGACGCCGCAGAAGTGCGCGGGGGTGCGCAGCGAGCCGGCGATGTCGGAGCCGATGGACAGCGCGCCGAACCCGGAGGCCAACGCCGCCGCCGACCCACCGGAGGATCCGCCCGACGTGCGCGCGTGGTCCCACGGGTTGACGGTGGTGCCGTAGATGTCGTTGAAACTCTGGATGTCCTGCAGCCCCAGCGGGACGTTGGTCTTGCCGAGCACCACCGCGCCCGCCGCCTTGAGCCGCGACACCTGGACCGCGTCCTCGGCCGGCACGTGGTCGCGGTACGGGGGCATGCCCCAGGTCGTGGGCAGCCCGGCGATGTCGTAGGACTCCTTGACCGTCACCGGCACGCCGAGCAGCGGCCGGTTTTCGCCCCGCGCGCGGGCTTGGTCGGCACGGCGGGCGGCGGCGCGTGCGCGGTCGAAGTCGGGCACGCAGATCGCGTTGATCACCTTGTCTTCGCGCTCGATGCGGGCGATCGCCTCATCGGTCAGTTCCGCCGAGGTGACCGCCCCGGCGCGCAATGCGGCAATGAGTTCTTCGGCGGTGTGAAAGCTCCATTCCATGAATGCGAAGCTATCCACGCGCTGGGGAAGACACGAAATTGTGGTTAGCGCAACAGAAAAGCCGAAGGGTCGGCTTTCGCCGCCGCGGAAGGTGACTTACCGCAGGTCACAGCGCCGACGGCAAGCCACTCCGCACGCGCAAGCCATGAAACGCCGGATTGAGCAACGGGACGGACGTCTCAATCGCCGGCGGGGTGCTCGTCTTCGGTTCGGCGTTCCGCGCTTTCCCGCTCGCGTTCGGCGGCGAGCCGGGCGGCGGCTTCGATCTCCAGCAGTCCGATCATCGGATCCCCTCTCGTCGTGGCGTCCGATGGTCACGCCCCGCTCTGTGTGGGAGTCTGGTGAGAAACCTTGAAGTCGCAGGTCCAAGCCATCTGACGAGTGCGCGGAGGGGGCGCCATGCCGGTGGAGTTCCGGCTGCTGCGCGGTCTCGAGCTCCGCGTCGACGGGCAGCCGGTGGGCGCCGGGTTCGCCCGGCAGCGGGCGGTGCTGGTGGCGTTGCTCGCCGACCTCGGCCGGCCGGTGTCCGCCGACGAGCTCGCCGACCGCGTCTGGGGTGAACGCCTGCCGCGTCGCCCCCGGGAAGCGTTGTACGGCTATGTGTCGCGGCTACGCGGCATCCTGGCGCCCGCCGGGGACGTGGCCATCGACAGGCAGCCCGGCGGCTACGTGCTGACCGCCGATCCGCTGACCGTGGACCTGCACCGGTTCGAACACGACCTCGCCGTGGCGCGGGGCTGCGGTGAGACCGGCCGTGCCCTGGAACTGTTCACCGCCGCTCTCGACGCTTGGCGCGGCGAGCCGATGGCGGTCGTGGACACGCCCTGGATGTGCGCGCTGCGGGACCGGTTGCGGCAGCTGCGAAGGGCCGCGGAACTGGATCGTCACGACCTCGCGCTGCGGCTCGGGCACCACGCCGGCCTGGTCCCGGCGCTGGCCGCGCAGGCGGACCGGGACCCGCTCGACGAACGAGCGGCCGGACAGCTGATGCTCGCGCTCTACCGCGGCGGCCGCCGGTCCGAGGCCCTGGCGCACTACCAGGACGTCCGGCTGCGGCTGGCCGACGAGCTGGGCACCGACCCCGGCGGTCCTCTGCGGCAGCTGCACCGGCAGATCCTGGCCGCGGCTCACGAACTCGACGTCCCCGCCGAAGCACGGCCGGCGTCGCCGCGGGTCACGCCCCGTCAGCTGCCCGCCGCTCCGGCCGCTTTCGTCGGCCGCGCACGCGAACTCGCCGCGCTCGACCGGCCCGGATCGACCGCGGTGACGTGGGTGCTGTCGGGTGGCGGCGGGGTCGGGAAGACCGGGCTGGCGCTGCGGTGGGCCTACGAGCACCTCTCCGAGTTCCCGGACGGCCAGCTGTTCGTGAACCTGCGCGGCTTCGACCCGGCCGCGGACGTCGTGCCGGCCGAGGCGGCGCTGCACGGATTCCTGACCGCGCTCGGCGTGCCGTCCGCGACGATCCCGGCGGACGTCGACGCCCGGGCCGCGTTGTACCGGAGCCTGGTCGCCGACCGGCGCATGCTCGTCGTGCTCGACAACGCCCGCGACACCCCGCAGGTCACTCCCCTGCTGCCCGGCGGGTCTGCCGGCACGGTGCTGATCACCAGCCGGCACCGGATGGGCGGCCTGCTGGCCACGCACGGCGCGCGAGCGCTGCCGCTGGACGTCCTCGCCGCCGAGGAAGCGCGCGAGCTCCTCGTCCGTCACGTCGGCGAGACCCGGGTGGCCGCCGACCCGCGCGCCGCGGACGAACTGCTCGAACACTGCGCGGGCCTGCCCCTGGCCTTGCGCATCGTCGCCGCCCGGGCCGCAACCCGCCCGGACTTCCCGCTCGCCACGTTCTCCGCCGAACTGCGCGTGCCCGCCGAACGGCTGGATGCGCTCGACACCGGTGAGCTGCCGTGGAACCTCCGCACGGTGTTCTCCGCCTCCACCCGGGTGCTCGACCCGGGGGCCGCGACCGCGTTCCGGCTGCTCGGCCTCGCGCCCGGACCGGACATCGCGCTGCCGGCGGTCGCCGCGCTCACCGGGTTGCCCCTCGCGGCCGCCCGCAGCGCTCTCACCGTCCTCGAGACGGCCAGCCTGGTCGAGCAACACCGTCCGGGCCGCTACCGCATGCACGACCTCACCCGCCTCTACGCCACCGAACTCGCGCACACCCCCACGACGGAAGCCGAGCGGCGGGACGCGCCGGCCCGCCTGTTCGACCACTACTGCTACGTGGCTTCCGTGGCCGCGGAACGGTTTTCGCCGGGCGAGCGGCACCGCCGGCCACCGATCCCCTCCCCCACCGGTCCCGCGGTGGTGTTGCCCGACGTCCACGCCGCCCTCGCCTGGCTCGACGCCGAGCGCGAGAACCTGGTCGCCGCGGCCCGGCACGCGGCCGCCCTCGGCCAGGCGAAGGCGGTCACGCACCTGTCCACGACGCTGTACCGGTACCTCGACAACGGCAGCCATTACCGGGACGCCTTGGCGTTGCACACCGCGGCCCGAGACGCGGCGGCCCCCGGCTCCGTCAACCAGGCCCACGCACTCTGCAGCCGCGGGTTCGCGCTCATCCGCCTCGGCCGGCCCGACGAGGCGCTCCGCGACCTGCGCCGGGCTCTCGACCACTCCCACGGCGACCCGCTCGTCGACTACGCGGCCAACACCAACCTCGGGTTCATCCACGACGACCGAGGTGACCGGGAGACGGCACTGGCGCACTTCACCCGCGCTCTCGACGCCAGCCGTCTCCTGGCGGGCCGGTCCACCTACGGAATCGCTCTCAACAACCTGGGTGACTGCTACCGCAAGCTCGGCCGCCACGACGACGCGATCGCTCACCTGCGCAGCAGCATCGCCATCGCGGAGGAGCTGAAGTCCGCGGGACTCGGCGGGGTCACGTTGACCAGCCTCGCCGACCTGCACCGGGCACAGGGCGACCACGACGACGCGCACGACTGCTACACCCGCGCGTTGGAGCTCGCCCAGCTCGCCGGCGACCGCGGCCTCGAAGTGGAGATCCTGAACCGGATGGCGGCGGCCGACCCCGACCCGCACCGCGCCCTCGAGCGGTTCCGGCAGGTGCTCGGGCTCGCCCGCGAAATCGGCCTGCCCCTCGAACAGGCGCACGCGCACCACGGAATCGCCCGGCTCCAGCACGTTCTCGGCGACCGCGTCGCGAGCCGGAACCACGCGAACCGGGCGTTGGACATCTACACCGAGCTCAAGAGCCACCACGCGCGAGCCGTGGAAGAACTGCTCGGCCGGCTGCTGTCGGATCGGCCGGGTGCCGTTCGTGGAGGAGGTGAGCGGCCACCACGAGGGAGCGCCGCCGGAACCCACAGGGGATGAGATGTCGCACCCGGAACCCGTCGCCCGCCGCATGTACGACCTGGTCGAGCCCATCGGCCTGACGCCCTATTTCGCCGACGAGTCGGACGACGCCCTGATGGCGCTGGGCCTGCGCAACCCGTGGGACGCCTACTTCGCCGGCCGCGCCGCGCCGTTCGGCCCGACGGTGCCCGCCGAGGTGGTCCACGCCGTCTTCTACAACTTCGCCCCGGGCGAGGTGGCCCGCCACATCCCGCGGGTCTGGGAGATAACCACCCCCCAGGAGGCATTGGCCGCCCGCGAGCGGGGCTGCGTCGCGGGCATGCGCCGGATCCTCGGCGAACGCGCCGCCGACCCGGGCGTCGCCCGCACCGCCGACCTCCTGCTGAAGGCGGCGACCAGCGCGCCTTTCGAGGGACGCCCCCTGTACGCCGCCTTGCGGGCGGTCCCGGTGCCGCAGGAGCCGCTGGCCCGGCTGTGGCACGCGGCAACCTTGCTGCGCGAGCACCGCGGCGACGGCCACACCGTCGCGTTGGTGGCCGAGGGTGTCGGCGGGACGGAAGCGCACGTGCTCCACGCCTTGTCCGTCGGGATGCCGGCGAAGGATTTCGGCCGCGTCTGGCACCTCCCGGCCGCGCAGTTGACCGCGGTCATCGACGGGATGAAGGCCCGCGGTCTCGTCGGGGCCGACGGTTGGTTGACCGCTGAGGGCCGGGCCACGAAGGAGCGAGTCGAAGCGCTGACCGACCGGCTCGCGGAGGCGCCATACAACGCTTTGAGTCCTGAGGAGCTCGACTGCCTCGTCGCGGACCTCGAGCCGATTTCGGGTGCCTTCCGGGCGGTCTTCCCGATGTAGCAGCCGACACGCGCTCAGGTCAGTCAGCACACGACGGGAAGCGGTGTTCCAATCCCAGACGGTGGCCCACAGCCGTGCGTACCCGCGGGCTCCGGCCCAGTCCAGGATCGCCATCGAGGCCTCGGTCGCGTTTCCCCGGCCCCAGTAGCCGATGACGTCACCTTCGGCGCGGATTACGTCCTCGAGCTCCGCGACCGTGGGGTGCCCCTCCGCATCGATCCGGCGATGAGGCGGCACCAAGGCCTGAGCAGCACGCGATCCGTCTCGAGGTGGACTTCACGCCTCGGTGTCGGCCCGGTTGTCATGACAAGCACTCTCCCACGGCGAACCTCCGCTCATGCCGTGCCGCCTCGCAACTCCGCGTCCAGGCCGCTACAAAGGAGTGGTGACGGGGGATGATTTCGACTGGCTGTCGACGAGCGCACTGGGTGAAGCCGCCTGCGTGACCATGGTGAAGACGGCGGACGTCGACGCCGTGGTGCGCGGCTTCGGCGGAATTGCGCGCGAGGCCCGGACCATCCCATTCGCCGAAGCGGGGAACGACCTCGAAGAAGCGTACGCGATCGCAGTGTGCCGCCGGGGCGAGTACGTCGTCGCGATCGAAGTCAACGGTTTCCAAGGCTCGCGGCCCGAGGTCCTGCGCCGGGTGTCACGGCTGGGCGAGACGGTGAGCACCTTCTGGAACATCAACGCACTGACCAGGTTCAGCTACGCCGTCGACGGCCGCATCAAGACGGCGTTCGAAGCGGGCGCCCACTCGTGGAAGAACGGCGAGGACCCCGACTGCCTGGCGCCGCTGCTCGCGGAGATCGACTGGGAGGCAGGTCATTGGCGGACGGGCCTGCTCCTGCTCGCCGCCCGGCTGACCGGGCAGCCGTTCACCGAAGACTGGCTGTCCGGCGACGTCCTCGTCGCGCCGATCGCCGAACACCTCGAGGACGTGCACCCGGTGACACCGGGATTCGAACCGCTGGAGTACCAGCACCCGGTGCTCGCCGCCGCGCTGCATCGCGCCGAGGACGAGCCGCTGCTGACAGTCGCCCGTGCCGCCGTCGACGAAGTGGTCGCCGCAGCCGGGCTGACCGGGGTCCCCGGCGGCGGGATCGAGTTCGACGAGCTGGTCCGGATGGCCCGCTACGAGGCAGGCGCGAGCCGCTACGGCGGCTACGCACCGGATGCCGACCGCCTCCGGCTCCTCGCCCTGGACGCCGTACGCGCGCTGGAAACCGCGCCGAACCCGCTCACTGCCGCGTTCAAGACGATCGACGCGGCGAAACTCGCCAAGCAACTCGACTGCCTGGATCCGGCCCCGATGCTCGCCGGTTTCCTGGACCTGGTGGGAAACCCGCCGGCACCGTCCGGCGCGGACGGCGCCCGCGCCGGTACCGGTGGCCCGCTGGAACGCCATGCGTGGATCGCCGATCACTGGCTCGGTCTCGCGGCCTCCATCACCTACGCACGCGGTGTCCCACTCGACACGGTCGCGGCGGCGTTCGGCGGCATCGCGGTCGGCGCGGGACCGGTATCCCTCACCGACACACCACAGGTCGCGCTGCGGCGCGAAGGCGACTGGACGATCGCGATCGCGTTCAACCGGAGCCCGTTCGCGCACGAGATCGTCGACGCCCTTCGTTCGCACACGACCGTGCTCAACGTCGGCTGGGAGACGCGCGGCAACAAGCTGGCCTACTACGCCCAACCCGGGCACGACGTCGCCGTGATCCGGCCGGGCCAAGGCGACGTCCCGGCATCCCTGGCTTCCCACACAACGTCCCTTCCAGCACCAGCGGGCAACACCGCCGTGTGGCTGCTCGCGCTGGGTGAGGCCGTCACCGGCATCGCCTTCACCCCGGAAGGACTCGACGCGCATCACACACTTCTCCGCCCTGGCTGAAGGCTGTTGCCCGGCATCGCGGCATCGGCGATCGAACGTCCGCTACTGCCGACGAGCGAGCTGATGGTCGTCGTGATCAACTCGCGTTCTCCTCTTGCGACGCGGGGATCACCGTAGCGGCGTGCGTGCCTGCGTTTGTTGGTCGAGAACCTTGGCCATGACGACGTTGGTCTCGATGTAGCCGAGCTTCCGGTAAAGCGATCGGGCGACCGAGTTGTTGCCGAACACCTGCAGCCGCACGGTTTTCAGACCGACGGAGCGGACTTCGCGCTCCATCGCCCGCATGAGTGCTTCACCATGCCCCTGGCCACGCAGGTCTGTCTCGACCTTGATGTCGTAGAGGTAGGCGACCCGGTCGGCGCCGTGGGTTCGTTCGGCGAACCAGATCATGCCGATCTCCTGGTCGCCGGTCCGCGCGGTGTAGAGGTGATGGCCGGGGGTGGCCACGCCCTCGGGCAAGAGCTCGGCGTACTCGTCGGTGGCGCG
>NZ_JBDLYJ010000019.1:47039-157145 GCF_051337345.1 Amycolatopsis sp. MEPSY49
CCATCGGCCGGCCAGCTCTTCGCCGAAACATGGGCCTCGGCATAGGCCAGTACCGCGTCGCGGTGGTATGCCGCGTATTCCTCGCTGGTCATCGGATCGAGCCGGACCTCCGCCATGGCCACCCTTCTTCTCGCACTGCAGGTCGCGTACAACATATCGGCGGATGGTCTGTTCACATCTGAACTGTTCACATCTATACTATCGAGATGGGCACGCAACCACCTCTGCAACGAGACCTCATGCGGTACCTGCACCGGGCGGCGTTGCTGAGCGAACGAGCAGGCGATCGCCGGTTCCAGCAGCGGATCGGCATCGGACGAACCCTGTTCCTCGTGCTGCGGTCGATCGCCGACGCCGGCGAAGTCCCCCCGTCGCAACAGGAGATCGCCGATCTCCTGAGCCTGACGAAGGGCGCGGTCAGCCGCCACATCGAGACTGCCCGGCAACGCGGGTGGCTGGCCGTCTCGGCCTCGTCCACGTCTCGTCGTGAACACGCGTTGACCCTGACCCCCGCAGGCCGGTCCCTCGTGCAGGAAGGTCTGGCCGTGCAACGCGAATACGAGCGACTCGGCGGCGAGCACATGACCGACGCCGCCATGTCCACCACGATCGAAACCCTGAAGACATTGTGCGAACTCCTGGAGACCGAGGAGCGGCGATGAGAATCGAGGTCATCCTCGGCAGCACCCGGCCCGGACGCCTCGGCGACCGCGTCTGCCGGTTCATCATGAACCGCGCAGCCCTCATCGACGGCGCCGAGTTCGCCCTGCTCGACCTCGCCGACCACCCGATGCCGTTCTTCGACGAGCCACTCGCACCCCTGGCCAACCCCGACCGCCGGCCGTCGGCGGCCGTGAAGGCTTGGCTCGCGGCCATGGCGGCCGCCGACGCCTACGTCTTCGTGACACCCGAGTACAACCACGCACCACCGGCAGCGCTGAAGAACGCCCTGGACTTCCTCTCCACCGAAGCCGCGGGCAAACCCGCGTCGATCGTGTCGTACTCCACCACCGCACACGGCGGGACCCTCGCCGGTCAGCAGCTGCGGCTGGCGCTCAGCAAAGCAGGGATGCTCCCACTGGTCAAAAGCCTTCCCGTCGCCCACGCCGACCGGCTCATCGGACCCACCGGCGAACTGACCGAGCGATCCGATCGGGCACGCCGTGTCGCCGAGTTCGCTTCGGCATCCCTGCGCGACCTCGCAACGCACACCCGGGCACTCAAGACAGTCAACAAAGCTGCCGGTCAGGCAACCAGGTAAACCATCCGACCAGCCGCGCCGCCGGCTGACACGTGTGTCACTCCAGCGCGGCTAGCTCGGCTTCGATGTCTTCCAGCAAGGGATGGTCGGCGTCGACAGCAGTCACCTGCTCCCTCGCTCTGACCAGCTGCCCGAGGGCCCGTTCCGCGCGGTCGTCGGCAATGTCGACGCGGGCGGCGTGAAGCAGAGCGACGGCCAGGCCGATCCGGTTGTTACGCTTCTCGTGGTAGTCGATCGCCTCGCCGAGTGCGGCGCGGGCTTCAGCGAACCGGTGGGCTGCGGCCATCCGCCAGTCGGCACAGCGACGTCGTTCCGGTTGTTGTGTTCGCCCTCGCGAGCACAGCCACCAGCGCGTCGGCGGCGGATCTTTGGCTCGATTTCCATTCTTGTCGTAGAAACTGATTCCGACCGCCGCGCCGGCGGACACAATGCCGCGCAGGACGACACACGGACACGTACGGTCACCATCTGAACACCGGTCGAGTATCGAACTAGTCGACCATTGGGATGAACCAGGCAAGACGGGCATGAAGCGGGCCCCGGATCAGGTACCTGCGACGTCTTCCCCTTCGACTGAAAGCTCGCCCTTTGTGCTCGTGAAGTCGAGAATCGATGGCCCGGCCCGGCCCCTGAAGCGTGACATGGACGTGCCTGGCCGGGCGGCGAAAGCACGGCTTTCAGACCGACGGAGCGGACTTCGCCTCGAAGGCCCAGCGCCCGGTTGGTACGCGCGCTCATGCCGACGAGCGGACGTCGCCCGCTGCCGCCTTGACCCTGACGCAAGGTCAACCCCGCAGGATGACTGCCATGACCACAAAGGCCAGCCGGTTCGAAGTCCACCACGACGGCGTCACGATCCCGGTCTCCCGTGGCGGCCGGGGACAGCCGCTGGTCCTGTGTCCCGGGCTCCTCACCACCCAGGCCGACCTGCACGAGCTGATCGACCTGCTGCGCCGGGACCACGACGTGGTGACCTTCGACCTCAGGGGCCACGGGCTCTCCTCGCCCGCCGACCGGTACACCTTCGAGGCCTTCCTCGGCGACCTCGGCGCCGTCGTGACGGCGCTGGGACATCGCTCGCCGCTTCTCGTGGGACATTCGCTGGGCGCGGATCTGGCCGTGCACTACGCCGCCGCGCATCCCGGCGCGGTGGCCGGACTCGTTCTCGTCGACGGCGCGAACCCGGTGCCCGAACAGTTCGTCACCGACGCCGACCTGCCGGACTTCCGCGCGATGGCGGAGAAACTGCAGCACGAGCTCAAGCGGGCCAAGGACACCCCGCGTCAGGTGCTCCTGACCGCGCAAGACTTCCTGGACCTCAACCTCGAGATCGAGGTGGTGCGCTCCGGCATCCTCGACCGGTACCGGGAGATCGACCGCCCGATCCACATGATCATGTCGACCACAATGGCGGGCAACAGCACTGATGCGCGAACGCGGTGGCGCAACCAGAACTGGCGGGCCGGCATCGAGCGCCTCGTGCGCGAGCGGCCGCACGTCGCCACGTCGTGGCTCGACGCCGACCACCGGCTCGTCGTCACCCACGCTCCGGAGATCGCCCGGCTGATCCACGATACGCGGACACCGAGGACACTGGACCGATGCTGACCATCGGCGAACTGGCGTCGTACGCGGGAGTCACCGTGCGCACGGTGCGGCACTACCACGCCAAAGGGCTGCTACCCGAACCCGAGCGCGACCACTCCGGCTACCGCCGGTACGACGCCGGCGCCGTGGTCGAGCTGATCAGGATCAGAACCCTCGCCGACGCAGGAGTCCCGCTGTCGCGGGTCAGGGAGTTGCTCCAGGCCGGCGACGAGGAGTTCGGCGCGGCGGTCACCGACATCGACAAGCGGCTGCGGGCGGAAATCCGGCAGCGGCAGCGGCATCGCGAGCGGATCCGCCGCCTCGCCTCCGGAGACAGCCTGGCGCTGCCCGCCGAGGTGGTCCAGATCCTCGACCGGCTGCGCGCGCTCGGCGTCGACGAGCGGATCGTCCGGGTCGAACGGGACGGCTGGATCCTGCTCGCCGCGCACTCACCCGAGCGGATCCCCGAGTGGGCGGCGCGCAAGCGGACGCAGATCACCGACCCCCCGCTCATCGACTTCTACCTGACCTTGGGACAGGCCCTCGACCGAGCCGACAGCGATCCGGAACTGGTCCACCTGGCCGACAAGCTGGCCGCCTACATCACGCACATGGCCGAGGACGGTGGCAGCGACACCGACGTCGAGCCACCGTTCGCCGAACTGATGGACACCCTGGCCTTCGACACCGCCCCGCCGGCTCGCCGGCTGGTCCAGCTGCTGAGAACGCGCGGCTGGACCGGCTGGACGAGGCTCGAACACGTGGACCCGACACCAGCCGAAGGCGCCACCCGGCATCGGTGAGGGACCCTCCCTTGTGCCGCGACGCAGCTCGACAACGTTCGCTCATGCCGCTGACAGTCTTTCGTCTGGCTGCACCCGCAGGCGCGCACACGCTCCAGGTTGCGTTTGTGTGGCAAATCACACCCGCGCTGCACGCGGGACGGGGTTGTCCGTCTTCCCGTGGAGAGCACATCCGGCGAACACATCGCCGATGACTGGAGGGAGCTTTCCATGTACCGCAAGGGAATCGTTCGCACGATCACGCTGACCGGCCTCGCTGCCGCACTGGGCCTCGTCGGTGCCGCACCGGCACTGGCCGCGCCGGCCGGCGAACCGATCTTCACGTCCGCAGACCTCAACGGCGACGGGACACGCGACACCGTGATCTCGCGACCGGCCATCAACGGCAAGCAAGTGATTTCGGCGACCGTGAACGGCAAGCGCACGGCGATCGTCCTGCCCGCGGACCCCTGGTTCGGCATCGTGGCACCGCGGGTGGCCGACCTCGACGCCGACGGCCGGGCGGAGCTGCTCGTCGCGACGACGTTGGGCGCCAACACGGCGTTCTTCGCCGTGCTGGACTTCGACGGCCGGAACCTGACCCAGGTCGTCGGCGCGGACAACAAGCCGTTCGAAGTCGCGGAGGGAGGCGGAATCGCCGCGCACGTCGGTTACATGTGCATGGCTCCGGGTGGCAACCGGTTGTTCGTGACGGTGGTTTCCTCGGCGGACGACATCAGCGCTCCCGCCGGCGAAATCACGTACACGGGCACGCGCACGATCTACAGCCTGCGCGCCGGCGCGCTGACAGTACTGGAGCAGGACGCGATCACAAGCCGCCCACTGGCAGACCCGGTGACCATGGTGGACGCGGCGAGCTGCGTCTGAGGTCTGTTCTCCCGATCAGCGTACGGCTTCGCCGACTCACGCAGGGCCCTGGGTGCAGGTGGCGTTTTTCCCGCCACCTGCACCTGGCGCATTTACCGTCGACTGGTCTTGGGGACCACGCGGGTCGTGCCCGGCCACTGTTGTGCCGACAATCGCCTGCGCCCGCTTCCGGGTCCGGCTCGAACGGCGACGTCGTCATGCCACGGGCATACCTGCGACCGGCGTTGTGGAAGTATCTGCGCACTCCGCCACCGGTTACGTTCCCGTCCGACTCGCCATGCTGGGACATCGTCTTCCCTAGGATCGGGCGATGAGCTTTCCTCACACTGACCCGAAGCGGTACGAAGGGCTGCGATCCCACGTAGAGCACCATCTCGGGCCGGTGACGCACGGGCAGAGCCCGAAGGGGCCAGACGGGCGCAACCGGGGGTTCGCTCTCGGCTTCCACACACACCCGCGGCGGCGGATGGTCTCCGCGGCGACCACTGGTGTGCGGTTCCAGCAGATCGATGCCTCGCTGCCGCAGGAGTTCGTCGTGTCCGCCGTGCCCGAGCACGTGGACGAAGCCGGATATCTCGCGCACGTCATCGCCGGCGAGGCGATCGGGCGCCGTCGGGGCTACGCCTACGGCGGTGGCTACGTGAACGCCGAACCCCTGATTCCCGGCACCGGCATCGCGTTCCTGCTCGCCGCGCCACACCCGTTCGCCGGCGAGGAGTTCGACCTCTACCGCGACGACCGAGGCGAACCCGCGCTGCGCTTCATCACCCTGCTTCCCTGCACCCTCGACGAATTCACCTTCGTCCGCGAACACGACGGCGACCCCGCAGCGCTCTTCGACGTCTGGGAGTCCCGTGAGACCGACATCCTCGACCTCTACCGGGAATCGGCCGTATGACACCGGACAGGCGCGCAGGGCGCGATTTCATGGTGGAACGTGTAGCTGCCGACATGACCTCGCACCCCGAGAGGGCAGCGAATCCCCTGACACGTACGAGTCGGATAGCACTCCCACACCCTCGACTGGCGCGCACGTACAGGTCCGGATGGTCTCGTTTGCCAGCTCTTGTGGGACCCCCGCGGCGGCGGCAGTCGAACGTCCGGTCATGCCGATGAGCGTGCTGGTTTGACTGCCTGACGTGACCGCACCTCGTCCGCCCGCCCGGCTACTCTCTGATCTCATGGGCGCACCGGATCTCATCGCGATCGACCACGACACCTACCACGCCGAGCATGTCGGCCGCACGGCTGACGGTCGGCAATTCTTCCTGACCACGCCGTTCGAATCGGCTGCGAAAGGCCCGGGGAACGAGTTCGTTGCCCTGTTCCTGTTCGATCAATCCGGACGGTTACTGGAAGCCAAGATCGACGAGTTCGGGCCGCGAGCCCAAATGGATCGGGACCGCCGCCAGAGTCGATATGAGGCCAGACTGCGGGAACTTGGCCAGGTCACTTTCACTCGAATCGAGGTCGCACCCTTCGCTGTCGAGCGGTTCGGCACCACCTTCGGTCTCATCCCCCGGCCCGGCGACGAGGAGGACGATCCGTGGTGGGTGGTGCTACGTCCAGGCAACTACATGGCGTTCACCGAGCCCTGGGACAGCGGCAGGTACGACACTTGAGCGGCAAGGCCCTGGGGGTGCGGCGACGCTGTCCACACCGCCTTCCCGACCGGCGGTAACGACGCGAACGCCGCCCTGCTGCGCCGCTACCTGACCTAGGTGTTCTGTCCGGGGAGGTTTCGAGTACGGCGTGAAAGCTGTGCGCCACAGCCTTGACGCGCTCTCCACCCTTGCCCGACAACCGAAATCGGCCTGACATTGCGATCCGCGACGCACGCACATGCCGAAGAGCGAGCACCTCGAGCCCACGCAGCGCGGTCATGATCTCCATAGCAGTTCACGACGCCGACGAGCGCGGGATAGTGCCCCGGCAAAGTGTGCTTCTTCGCATTGACGGAACACTCCTGAACACCTCATCGCCAGCTCGGTTTACCGATGAGGATTTCAGTGACACCGGCGTCGCGCATGGCACGTATGCGGTGCTGGCCACCGTCGATGACGAACCGCGAATCGGCTTCTTCGCGAATCAGGATCGGGTTCTTGACCAGACTCGTCAACGCCTGCAATGGCCATCCGCCCATCCCGTCCGCACGAGCAGCGTCATGTACTTCCCGGCAAAGCTGGTAGTTGTGCTCCACGCCCGTCGCCTTGGCTTGAGCGATCAACCGGACCGCTGTCCTGATGACCGCATGCCAGTCCCCACCGTGATACCAGCAGCAATTCCGCACGCCGGCAACATCGGATCGCTCGCGAGTAGGCGTCTCACCGCCCGCCGCGTCGCGCATGCAGTCCTCGTGCCAAGGCAACTCTCGAGGCACCTGGCCCATCGGCATCAAGACATAATGAACCCAATAGATCAACGGGCTGGTCTGCTCGCCCACGAACTCGTCCCTGTGCTGTTCGTCGTCCACCCACCGAGCATGCCGCAACGCGACGCTCACGCGGGCTCGGCCGATCAGCCGAGTGGCGCGGGCCGTGTCGGCCGGCTCGAACTGCTAGGCGGCCACAGTGGCTTTGGCACCACCGCCGAGCACCGCGCCGATCTTCATCACCGAACATCGTAGTCGGCCGAGGGGGGCTCCGTTCGGTATCACTGACCGCGTCGCGGTACACGTCTCGGATCGAATACCAGCCTATGGCGACAGGGCAACGCGCGCTCTTGCCACTGGGCGAGTCACACCTGGCCCGCGCCTGTCGCGGACACCACCAACGAAATCGGCCAGCGAACCTCCGCCGGCCCGTCCCTCGTTCGTAGGCGCGCAAGAACCTCCAGCCACTCCTCCGTCAGCCGCCCGCCGGTGGCGATGCAGCACCGCACCATCGACGCAACGTCGTGGTTCGCGGAGCCCGGGTCACTATCCCGCTCCCAGAGCTTCAGCGCGTGCAACGCCGCCCGGCGCGACACATCCGGGTTCGACGAGTACCAGTGCCCGCCCATCCTGGCCACCGGCGGCTCGCCAGGCGCAGGCAGGCGGTGACCGAGCCTCTTCTGCCGCACGCGGAAGCCGACGTACGAAACCGCCTCGGCACGCCACGCCACTCGACTGGCCTCCAACGCCTCCAAGGCCCGCACCAGAGCCGTTTCATGCCGCTGATACGGACCGGCCAGCTCACCGAGAAAGCTCAGCGTCGCCCGGTAGCCGATCGGGTGATACAGGTGCACACACGAACACAACGCCGCGACCCGCCGGCCGTGCGCCAACCGTCCATCACGCACCCTGCGTGCCCGCTCGGTGAACCCCACCGGTCGACACTACCGGTCCAGTGCCGTTCGGACGTCCATTCGCCCACTCGCGACGCACATACCGATGAAGAGATGAGCAACCCCGGTGGAATCACCCGTCGGGCTAGGCGGATGGGGCGGCGGCCGGGTCAGCGCACTCTCATGCCGAAAAGCGGGAGTGTGGTCGTGATGGTCAGCTCATGTCCGCATCTTCCAGCGTGGGGATCACCGGTGAGAGCAGGTGGTCCGCATGCTCGGTGACCGTGCCCCGGACCAGCCGATGGACACGGAAACTCAGCATATGCTCCGGGTCTTCGTTGTCGTAGACGTACAGCAGCCCGTATGACCCCGGCGCAAGCCGCCCGACTTCGGCGAACAAGTCGATCACCGCTCGACCGTGTTGCCCACGGCGGTTCGGGTTTCCGCCGAGGTGGATGTAGTACGTGCCATTCATCGGTTGAAGATCCATCAGCGCGTAATCGGCGGATTCATCGACCAAGGCCTCGATCTCACCGAGGCGAAGTGGTGGTTCGTCGTCAAGCGCTTCAGCCGTCGAGCGAAGCGTGATCCACCCGTGGTACTCGAACATGGCGAAAGCCTAACCATGCGAACATCCGCTCAACCCGCTCACCGCACCGTTGCGGTTGTACGCCGATTTCGCAGATCAGTCGTGGTGCATCGGGCGCGAGCGCAGTTCTGCTCCTTGGTCGATCGAGCGCAGGGCATCAAATGGCGTACTGCCTGTCGCCTCGGCGAGGGCCGTGACAGCCGCCGCCGCCAGCGCGGTCAGGTTCAACGCTGCCATCAGTGCGTTCTCCCGGACGGCGGCCTCGGTGATGTTGTGGACCTCCGCGTCCTCGTCGGCAAGATAGGCCGCTACGCCTTCGACCGCGGCACGGCGTATGGCCGCCCGGGTCTTTCGTTCGCTGCTCGGCACTCGACCAGTTTCCTCGGTGGGCTTGCGTCCGGTTACGCTGAGGTCCCGCGACTCAAGGGGACGCTAGGGTCGCGGGGTGACCGCCGAGAACATCGACTGGGGTGGACAGCGCGAGGGCGAACCGACACAAGCGGAACTTGCCTTCGCGACCTCACTGAACGCGCTGCTTCCACGACTGGACTACTGGTTGCACGCCGACGATGACGGCACTCCCTGGCTCCTGGTGTCCTTGGATCTCATCGAGGGACGTACCGTCAGCGCGACGCTTCGCTTGGACTTCGACGGCCGTGGCATCCGCGGTGGCTGGAGTCCGTCGTGTCTCAACTGGGACGACGGGGTGAGAGCCGAGGAGGCGCTGATCGACCTGACGGGGCCCGACGGCCTGGTTTTCCCGGCGAACGGGGCGTCAGTCGAGGACCTGGCCCGCCACGCTGCGGAGTGGTTCACCCGGCCGAAGAAGGGACAGTGGGCCGGCTAGCGCAGCTTGCGCGTTGCTCACGAACGTCACCGATTCATGATGCCCGGTCATGCCGACGAGCGGAGATAGGGTGATTCGATGCACCCGGAAACGCGGCTCCGGCACGCCTCGTCCTTCGGCGCGGCGGCGATCGCCTACGCCGAGCACCGTCCGGATTATGCCTCGGCCGCGGTGCGCTGGGCGCTGGAACCCGCGGCCGGCTCGCGGGTGCTGGATCTCGGGGCCGGTACCGGCAAGCTGACCGGTACCCTGGTCGCCCTGGGTGCCGACGTCACCGCGGTCGAACCCGACCCGGCGATGCTGGCCGAACTGCGCCGTGTGCTGCCGGGTGTCGATGCCCTGGCGGGTAGTGCCGAGGCGATTCCCTTGCCGGACGCGTCGGTCGATGCCGTCCTGGCCGGCAATGCTTTGCACTGGTTCGACATGGCGGTGGCCGGGCCGGAGATGGCCCGGGTTCTCAGGCCCGGCGGCGTCCTGGCCGGCCTGTGGAACGTCCTGGACGATCGGGTGGCCTGGGTCGCCGGACTCGGGCGGATCAGCGGCAGCGCGGCCATCGGTCCGCGCGACACTTTCGGCAACTGGCGCGCCGCGACCACGGGCTTGCACGTTCCCGGCGCCGGCGAGGTCGCTCGGTTCGGCTCAGCCGAGCAAGCCGAGTTCACGCATGGGCAGGTTCGCACCGCCGACACCTTGGTCGCGACGATCGCGACGCGCGCGGGTGTGCTGGTCATGCCGGAGCGGGAACGAGAGGCCACGCTCGGCCGGATCCGTGCTTTCCTCGCGTGCAGACCGGAAACGACCAGCGGCGAGTTCACCCTCCCGATGTTGACGGGCGTGGTGCGCGTCAAGCGGTTGGGACAATCCACCACACGATCGACAAGCGACGGCCGCCGTGGTCGAGGGCTCCCTGGTGGAAGTTCGGTGTGACGCCCTCGGCGATGCGGAACCCGGCCACCCACCCGCCGGTGCGCCGGGCCGCTTCGTGGCACATCACGCGGAACTCGCGGAGGCCGGTCCTCGCGTGACCGTACACCGGGACGCGTCAGGGCTTCTTGCCCCAGAGCGGCAGCTTGGCCGGGTCGTACGGCCGCACCGTGATCGGCACAGCGCCACGCAAGATGCCTTCCTCGATGAGTCGGCACAGGACCGAGCGGGCCGCCTTTCGGGCTGGTGGGACTACCGCCGCGTGAGGTTGTCGATCAGCAAGCCGAGCGTGAACTCGAACCGGTCGTGGCCGCTTCCCGATGTCAGCTCCGCCGCATAACGGCGGGTCTGCGGAAACGTCTCCGCCGGCAGCGCGGAGAACCGGCTCACCAGTTCCTCGCGGCCGAGGACCCACTCGTCGTCCGGGTGTTTCCGCCGCTGCTGGACCAGCGACTGCTCCAGCGCGTACGCACTGACGTAAAGGGACAACGCGTCGAGAGCCCACGCCGCGGTCCGCGGCTCGATTCCACCGGCCAGCAGGATCGCGAAGAGCCGCTCGCGGACCCGCAACGCGTCGAGGTTGGTGGGGACCATGCCCAGCGCCGCCCGGGAAACTCCGGGGTACTTCAGGTACTGGTCGCGGATCTGCGTGTACGCGTCGAGGATCTGCGTCCGCCACCTGGCCGGGTCCGGTTCGGGCAGCACGAGCTCGGCGCAGAGCCGGCCGACGAGCAGGTCGTCGATGTCGTCCTTGGTGACGATGTGCGCGTACAGCGAGGACGGCCCGGTGCCCAGCACCGCGGCGACCCGGCGGATGGTCAGCGCGTCGTAGCCCTCGGTCGCCACCACCTGCAGGGCAGCGTCCGTGATCCGGTCGACCGTGATCGGCTTCTTGGGCGACGCCGTGGCGGCACCGGCGTGCCGGGCTGCCCGGCGTCGCCGGGGGTCGGAAGGCATGCCGGTCACTATAGCTTGAAGCGAACTTAGTTCGAGTGGTAGAACTTAGTTCGTAATCGACGAACTAAGTTCGTGAAGGAGGTGCGTGATGCGAGTTTCCATCGCGGGCGCCGGGCTGGGCGGACTGTGCCTGGCCCAGGGCCTGCGCCAGGCCGGGATCGAGGCCGACGTCCACGAGCGCGACCCCGCGATCACCGCGCGGTTCCAGGGCTACCGGCTCGTGCTGAACCCGGCCGGGCTGGCCGCCCTGCGAGGCTGCCTGCCGCCACGCTGGCACCCGCTGCTGGACGCGGTCGTCGGCGACGCCTACGGCGAGCGGCTGGTCCTGGACCCGCGGCTGAACAAGATCGGCGAGCTCGGCCCCGGCCGGACCGGGACCGTGGCCGACCGGCAGGTGCTGCGGCACCTGCTGCTGACCGGGCTAACCGTGCGCACCGGGGCCGCGCTGACCAGCTACGACGTGCTCGACGACGGCCGGGTCGAAGCCCATTTCGCGGAGAGCGACCCGCTGGTCGCCGACCTGCTCGTCGGGGCCGACGGCGTCGGCTCCGCCGTCCGCGCGGTGCTGTCGCCGCGGACCACCCCGACCGACACCGGCGTCCGGTTCGTCATCGGCCGCACGCCGCTGACCGAGCAGTTCGCCGGGTTGGAGCGGGCGTTCGGCTCGAAGATCGCCGGAGCCGGCGTGAGCCTGCTGCTCGGCGCGATGCGCTTCCGCACCCCGCCGAAGGAAGCGGCCGAAGCACTGGCGCCCGAGGTGACCCTGCCCGACGTCCGCGACTACGTGCGCTGGGCCATGATCCTGCCGCCGGACGGCTCGGTCGGCGCCGCGACCCCGCAGGAGGCCGTACTGGCCAGGACCGAGGGCTGGCACCCGGACCTGCGGGCGCTCATCGAGCAGTCCGATCCGGACAACAGCACCCTGCTGTCCATCCGGGTGGTCGAGCCCCGCGAGCGCTGGGCGCCCGGCCCGGTCACGCTGCTCGGCGACGCCATCCACGCCACCTCCCCGACCGGCGGCAACGGCGCGAACACCGCCCTGCGCGACGCCGACCTGCTGCGCCGCTGCCTGATTGAGAGCCGCGGAAGCCTCCTCGACGCGGTCGGCGACTACGAGCGGCAGATGTTCGAGTACGGCGCCGAGGCCGTGCGCCACAGCCTCGGCGCGCTTCCCGACTTCGTCCCGCAACCGGCCGGCTGACGGCCCGGTTCGCCGGTTCCGGCGAGTGGCACGCGTCACGTCACGGGGACGGGGTGGCCGGCATCTTGTGGTCGCCCACCTCTCCGGAAAGGACGAACGCCATCCGTATCGCGATCTTCGGCGCCGCCGGGCCGACCGGGCGCCTGCTCATCGACCGCGCCCTCGCCGCCGGCCACCACGTCACCGCCGTCACCCGGCGTCCGGGCTCGATTCCGGCGCACCACGACCAGCTCCGGATCGTCGGTGCCGACGTGTTCGACCCGGACGCCGTCGGCACCGCCGTGACCGGGCAGGACGCGGTGTTGTCGGCCTTGGGGGTGCCCGCCGGGAAAGCGCCGATCACGACCTACTCCCAAGGCACCGCCACCATCATCACCGCGATGCGCCGGCACGACGTGCGCAGGCTCGTCGTGGTCAGTTCGAGCGGCGTCGACCCGCGGCCGTACCCCGACGGCGGCTTCCTGTTCAACCGGGTGCTCCTGCCCTACGTGACGCGGGTGCTCGGCAAGACGCTCTACGACGACATGCGGCGCATGGAAGCACTCGTCCGCGCCAGCGGTCTGGAGTGGACGGTCGTGCGGCCGAGCGGGCTGTACCACCTGCCCGCGGCGACGAGCTACACGCTCGCCGACGGCCACGCCGACGGGAGGTTCACCGCGCGCGTCGACCTCGCGGCGAGCATGCTGGACCTGGTGGAGGGCAACCGATACGCCGGGCGCACGGTCAGCGTCATCACCACCACCGGCAATCCCACCCTGCTCGCATGGTTCCGCGCCAACGCACGCGGCAAGGACAGAAGCTGAAACCCGGCGGACAGGCCGCCGGGTTTGAGCCGGCCAAGACCGTGGTACTGACCGGGTTCACCGCTGTCCCCGGCTTTGGAGGGTGCTCGTGCAGATCCAGGTCAACACCGACCACAACATCCCCGGTGGCGAAGGACTGGCCACCTACGTGACCACCGAACTGGAGAACAGCCTCTCCCGGTTCGGCGGATGGTTGACCCGGGTGGAGGTGCACCTCAGCGAGGACGGCGGCAGCAAGCCGGAAGACAAGAAGTGCGTGATCGAGGCCCGGCCGGGCGGCAAGCAACCCGTCGCGGTCACCCACCACGCGACCACTGTGGACGACGCCTACAGCGGCGCGGCCCACAAACTGGGGCGGCTGCTGGATTCCCGGTACACGCGCGCCCACGACCACAAGGGCAGCGACAGCATCCGGCACATGCCGCCTCCGGAAGACGAGCCGCAGGTCTGATCGAAGCCCCGCCCACCGGCCGTGACCGGCGGGCGGGGCTTCCGCTCAGCGCCCGCCCGGGTCGCTCGGATGCGGCTTCACCGGCGTCACCGTCACCGCCATCCACGCGTGCAACGGCATCGACTCGAGCACCGCCTGCAGTTCTCCCTCGTCCGTGGCCGCGAACAACCCGATCGTGTGCCACTCCCCCGGTCCCTCGGGCGGCTTCCACAACCGCAGGATGTGGCCCTGCGCCGCCAGCTCGCGGCTCCGCGCCGCCTCGCGACGGCGCGTGTCCGCCACCTCTTCGTCCGAAGTTCCCGGCGGGACCGTGGTCCTCATGTCGACGAGGAATTCCATCGTCAGAGCCTCGAGACCTGGTAGTGGGCGATCAGCCAGTCATCGCCGACCCGACGGACGACCACGCTCAGGTGCACCGACAGCGTCGGCCGGTCCGTGAAGCCGAAGTCGACCGCCGCGTAGCCCAGGACCACGTCCTCCGCCAGCCGGCGGGACTCCACGATCCGGTAGTCCGCGGTCATGCCGAGCGGCTGCGAGTCGTAGTACGCGGCCACGCCGTCGCGGCCCACGCTGTACGGGTGCAGGCCCTGGAAGATCGCGTCTTCGGTGAAGACCGCCGCCACACGCTCGGGCTCGTGCGCGTCGACCGCCGACTTCCAGGCGTCCAGCACTCCGGTCAGGATGTCCATGGCGTCAGTGTCCCGCGCTCTGGCCGCCGTCAACGTGCAGGATCTCGCCCGTCACGAACGGCGCGCCCTCCAGGTAGACGACCGCGTCGACGATGTCGCCGGTGTCGCCGATCCGTCCGACCGGGTGCAGGCCCGCGAGCGCTTCGTGCGTCGACTCCGGGTGCATCGGGGTACGGATGATGCCCGGCGACACGGCGTTCACGCGGACACCGCGTGTCGCGTACTCGATCGCGAGGGACTTCGTGACCGCGTTCAGCCCGCCCTTGGTCAGCGACGCCAGCGCCGACGGCACGGCGCTGTTCGCGTGGTCGGTCAGGCTGGTCGTGACGTTGACGACGTGCCCGCCGCCGACCTCGAGCATCGCGGCGATGGCGTGCTTCGTGACCTCGAAGAAGCCGCGCAGGTTCACGCCGGTCGCCAGCTCGTAGTCGGCGTCGGTGTACTCGGTGAACGGCTTCGCGATGAAGACGCCGGCGTTGTTCACCAGCGTGTCGACGCGGCCGAACGTCGCCAGGGCCTGCTCGATGACGCGGGCGCCGACCGCCGGGTCGGCGATGTCGCCCGCCACGGTCAAGATCCCGGCGTCGCCCGACGGGGTGATGGATCGCGAGTTCGCGACCACGGCGTAGCCGAGCTTCCGGTACGCCTCGACCACGGCCGCGCCGATGCCCTGCGAGGCACCGGTGACGACCGCGACCTTCTGGGTGCTCATGAAACCTCCTGGTGGGATGTGGTTCCTGAGCCGAGGATGTGCCCGTCCGCCGCGGTCCGCCACGACCGGTTCGCTCTCAGCTGGGAGCCCGGACCTCCCACCGCACTAAGCTCCCGGTATGGAGCTACGCCAGCTTCGGTACTTCGTGGCCGTCGCCACAGAACTGAACTTCGGCCGGGCCGCGGAGCGGTTGCGCATCGCCGGGCCCTCGCTGTCCCAGCAGATCAAGGCGCTCGAACGCGACCTCGGCGTGCGGCTGTTCGACCGCGACCGCCGCTCGGTCACCCTCACCGAATGCGGCGAGTCGCTGCTGCCACAGGTCCGCGCGCTGCTGGAGCAGGCCGACGCGCTGCGCCGCTCGGCGGCCGGGATCGCCGCGCGCGAGCCGGTGCGGCTGGGGTACGTCAGCTGGCGGCCCGCCGACCTGCTCGACCGCGTCGCCGGCGTCGCGCACCTGCACGTCGACACGTGGGTGCTGCCCTCGCACGCCCAGCTGCAGCGGGTCGCCGACCGGAGCCTCGACCTGGCGATCTGCTGGGCGCGGGCCGCCGACCTGGCCGAGCACGGCCTCGAAGCCCGCCTGCTCGGCGTCGACCGGCTCCACGCGTTCGGCACCGGCACGCGGACCGCCGAGGTCCGGGCGAAGGACGTCGTCGTGCTGATCGACGCCGACACCGCCAGCTGGGCGTCGTGGAACGCCTACGCCGAGGAGTTCGCCTCGGCCACCGGCGCCGAGGTGGTGCGCGTCGAGGAGGGCGGGTCGACGGGGCCGGCGTTCTTCGACCACGTCCGCCGCCTGCGGCGCCCGGTGCTCAACAACCCGAAGGGCCAGACGACACCGGCCCCGCCGGATCTCGCGCGCCGCCCGGTGGCCGGCCCGGCGCCGTTCTGGACGTGGTCGCTGGTGTCGCGGCGCGACGAGACGCGCGCGCCGGTCCTCGCGGCCATCGAGGCCCTCACCCGGGACGTCGGCTCGCCGGACCTCGGGTGGCTGCCCGCCGACGACCCGCACGCGGCGCTCAGCCGAACGCCCGCACCGCCACGTCCTGCCAGTCGTTCCACGTCTTGAGCCGGGCCTGGTACTCCTCGGTGACCGCGGCGAGGGACTTGCCGAGGAACATCCGCAGCGGCGGGTCGGCGGCGTCGACGAGCTCGAGGATCGCCGCCCGGGTGGCGTGCGGGTCGCCGACGTCCCAGTGGCCCTCGCCGGCGGCCGGGTAGTCCGGGTTCGGGGTGCTCCGGCGCGAGCCGACGTCGAGCCACTCGGTGGCGTACGGCCCGGGCTCCAGGTTGGTGACGTGGATGCCGAATTCGGCGACTTCCTGCGCCAGGGACTGGGAAAGCCCTTCCAGCGCCCACTTCGACGCGTGGTAGGCGCCGATGCCAGGGAACGCGGTCACGCCGCCCTCGCTGGTGACCTGCACGATGTGGCCGTGGCGCTGGGCGCGCAGGATCGGCAGGGCCGCCTGGGTGACCCAGAGGGCGCCGAAGAAGTTCGTCTCCAGCTGGGCGCGGACGTCGTCTTCGGTGAGTTCCTCGACGCGGCCGAAGTGCCCGTAGCCGGCGTTGTTGACGACGACGTCGAGCCCGCCGAAGTGGTCCGCGGCCTGGCGGACGGTCGCGAACGCGGCGGCGCGGTCGGTGACGTCGAGGCGGAGCGGGAGGACGGCGTCGCCGTACTTTTCGACGAGGTCGCCGAGCTGCTCGGGGTGCCGCGCGGTCGCGGCGACCCGGTCGCCCCGGTCGAGGGCGGCTTCGGCCCAGTGGCGGCCGAAGCCCTTCGAAGATCCTGTGATGAACCAAATCATGCTTCCATGCTGCGCTCGGTCTCCCATGAGCACCAGCGATGCCTTTTCATGGAAGCCATGCGATCTCGTCATGGCTAGGCTGGCGGCATGAGCGAAGTGACGCTGACCGGCTTGCGGGTCGTCCGCGAGGTCGCGGCGACCGGCTCGTTCACGGCGGCGGCCGCGTCCCTGGGCTACACGCAGTCGGCGATCTCGCGGCAGGTGGCGATGATGGAGGCGGCCGCGGGCACGGCGTTGTTCGAGCGGCACGCGCGAGGGGTGCGCCCGACGCCGGCCGGCGCGGCGCTGGCCCGGCACGCCGCCACCGCGCTCGCGGTCGTCGACACGGCGGAGCAGGAACTGGCCGGCCTGCGCGACCGGCTGGCGGGCCGGCTGTCGGTCGGCGCGTTCCCGGCCGCGGCGGCGGTCCTGGTCCCTCGCGCGCTGGCCGTCCTGCGGACCCGGCACCCCGGGCTGGTCGTCACGCTGGACGAAGGGGCGACGCCGGCGTTGCTCGCCCGCCTGCGCGGCGGCCGCACGGAGGTGGTGGTGATCGGCGTCGGCGAGGGGTTGCCGGGCTACGACCTCGCGGGCCTGCACCAGGACGTGCTGACGGAGGACGACCTGCGCGTCGCGGTGCCGGCCGGGCACCGGCTCGCCCGGCACCGGCGGGTCGAGGTGGCCGATCTGACCGAGGAGACGTGGATCGTCGGCCGCGGCGGCCGGGGCGAGCCGCAGTTCGGCGCGTGGCCGACGCTGTCCGAGCCGCGGGTCGGCTGGGCGGTCCGGAGCTGGACGACCCGGCTGGGCCTGGTGGGGGCCGGGCTGGGGATCGCGCTGCTGCCGGGCGTCGCGGCGGCGTCGGTGCCGGACGGGGTCGTGGTGGTCGCGGTCGAGGACCCGGCGTGGCGCGGCCGGAGCGCGGTGGTGGTCACCCGGCCGGGGCGTTCGGCGGGTGCTACCGCCGTGGTCGAGGCACTCCGGGAGCAGGCCGCCGAACTGCGCGGCTGACAGCGGGGGACGAAACCTGCCCACCCACGACCGCCCGTCCCGGGGGACAATCGGACGCATGGAGCCCACCGGACGGCCGAAGGAGCTCGGCGACTTCCTCAAGGCGCGTCGCGCGCAGCTGAACCCGCGTGACCTCGGCCTGCCGGAGCCGTCCTCGCCGCGGCGCGTGGCCGGGCTTCGCCGGGAAGAGGTCGCGCAGCTCGCCGCGATCAGCGTCGACTACCTGACGCGGCTCGAACAGGGGCGCGTGCAGGCGTCGTCGTCGGTGCTCGCCACCCTGGCCCGCGCGCTGCGGCTGGACGACGACCAGCAGTCCTATGTGTACGAACTGGCGGGCAAGCCCTTCCGCCGGCCGCGGCGCCGGGCGGGCGAAAAGCTGCGTCCGGCCATGAAGCGGCTCCTCGACCAGCTGCCCGAGACGCCCGCGATGGTGCTCGGCCGCCGGCTGGACGTCGTCGCGTGGAACGAGTCGGCCGCCGCGCTGTTCACCGACTTCGCGCGCTACCCGGCGAACCGCCGCAACTACGTGTACCTGCTCTTCGCCGACCCGCAGGTGCGCGCGCTGCACATGGACTGGGACGAGGCGGCCCGCACGGCGGTGGCGGCCCTGCACCTGGAAGCCGCGCGCGACCCGGACGCGCCGGAGCTGGCGGAGCTCGTCGGCGAGCTGGCGGTGCACCACCCGGAGTTCCGCACGTGGTGGGCGGCGCACCACGTGACGAGCCAGGGCTACGGCGTCAAGCGCTACCACCACCCGGTGGTCGGCGAACTCACGCTGGACTGCGACATGTGGGAAAGCCCGGACGGCAGCGGGCAACGCCTGATGGTCCTGACGGCGGAACCCGGCTCGGCCGCCCGCGATGGGCTGCGGATCCTGGCTTCGTGGGCGGCCGAGCCCGCCGGCACACCCGATCGGACCCGCTGACCCGGCCGGCGCCAGGAGTCGCGGCAGACCTGCGCAGCTCGGCTGCACCGGCTAGCGGCGCACCAGCACCGCCGTCGCGACGATGCCCGCCACCACCACCGCCGCCGGCGCCAGCATGCTGATCCCCATGCCGTGCGCGAAAGCCGCGCGGGCCGCCGGCGCCAGATGCACGTCCACCGCGAGCGCACCCGCCAGCGAACCCTCCGCGATCTCACGCGCCGCCGGGGGCAACGACACCGTCGCCGAACGGACGGAATCCGTGTACGCGGCGGAAAGGACGCTGCCCACGAGCGCGATCCCCAGTGCCGCACCGACTTCGCGTGTCGCGTCGTTCACCGCCGATGCCACGCCGTACTGCGACGGCGGTACGTTGTCGAGGATCGCGCTCGTCGCCGCCGGGGCCGTCACGCCGATGCCCGCGCCCAGCACGCACACCGCGATCGCCAAGGCCACGTAACCACTTCCGGCGTCCAGCTGTCCGATGAGGACCATGCCGACGACGATCACCGCGAGCCCCGCGCACGTCACCGCCCGCAGCCCGAACCGGCGGACCAGCGGGGCCGAAGCCAGCGACAGCGGGAAGAGCGACACCGCGACCGGCCACAGCGCCAACCCCGACTTCAACGCCGAATACCCCTGCACCAGCTGCAGGTACTGCGCCAGCGCGTAGAACATCCCGAACGCCGCGGTGAACTGGACGGTCACCGAAACCGAGCCGGCCGCGAAGGCCGCGTTGCCGAACAGCCGGACGTCCAGCAGTGGCGACGCCCGCCGCAGCTCGCAGGCGACGAAGAGCGCGCCCAGCACCAGCCCGCCCGCGATCGACCCGAGCACGACGCCGTGGCCCCAGCCCAGATCGGCGACGCGCAGGATGCCGAACACCACCGCCCCGATCGCCAGGGCGCTGAGCACCGCGCCGACGACGTCGAAGTCCGCCGGCCCGCGCGACGTCGGCACGGTCAGGCTCGCGGCCACCAGGACCACCGACAGCACCGCCGGCCCGAGGAACACCGAGTGCCACGAAAAGTGCTGCAGCAGCACCCCGGCGAGCACCAGGCCGCCGAGTCCGCCGACGCCGGCCACCGCCGCCCAGATCCCGATGGCCCGCCCGCGCCGCCGCGCCGGGAAGCTCGCGGTGATGATCGACAGCGTGGCCGGCATGATCATCGCCGCGCCGAACCCGGTGACGGCCCGGGCCACGATCAGCCACGTCGACGTGTCGAGGAACACCGGCGCGGCGCAGCCCACGGCGAACACGAGCAGGCCGGCGACGAGCACGCCGCGGCGCCCGTACCGGTCCCCCAGCGCGCCGGCCGGCAGCACGAGCGCGGCCAGCACCAGCGTGTAGACGTCGACGATCCACGTCTGGTCCGCCTGGCTCGCGCCGGTGTCGGCGGCGAGGGCGGGCAGGGCGGCGTTGACGATGGTGACCATGGCGATCACCAGGCCGACGGCGGTGCACATGACGCCGACCGTCCACGCGCGACGGCCGGTCGACAGCACGACATCACCGGTCGCTTCGAGCTCCGCTCGCATGCACTCGACGCTACGTGCGGGAACCGAGACGCGGGGCCGGCCTCAGTCTCGGATTTCGCCTGTCACCGGGGACGACGGACCGAGCAGCAAGCTCTCGAGCTCGCGTTCCAGCACGAGGGGCAGCTGGTGGAGGCTGGAGTCCGACCGGTAGCGCGAGCGAAGCCGGCCGGCCAGCCGCCGGGCGGGGAACTGGCCGGCCACGCGCACCAACACCGGCAAGCGCGGCCACATCGCATCCATCAGCTGTTCGACGGTTCGCGCGTCGAAGGTCCGCCAGGCGATGACCGGCGCGAACTCTTCCCACCAGGCCGCGATCGCCTCGGCGGGGTTCCAGCAGGTGTACGTTCCGGTCAACCGGGGCAGTTCGTGAGCCGGCACGTACGCGAACTCGCCGGCCGGCGCCGGCTCCGCCGTGAACCCCGCCTCCCGCAACCGATCCGCTCGCTCCGCCACCATCAGCGCGTCGGGTGCGAGACCCCGGATCGGCATGGTCGGGACGTCGTTGACCACCGGCTGGATCAGCTGCCCGCTGATCTCCGACGTGGCCTCGAAGTGCAGCGGTGGCGGCGGTAGCCCGAGCGCCCGGCTCAGCCTCGGCCGGACGAACGCGAAGGCTTCCTCGTGCGCCGGACCGGTGATCGCACGCAGGTAGTCCGGTGCGATCCGCAACCGGACCTCGGCCGGCCGGCTCGCCGCGAAGATCGCCTCGGCGAGCTCGTCCGGCCCGAACTCCTCTCCGAACTCGGCCGCGGCCACGGCATTGGGGATCCGGGTCCACAGGTCGAGCAGATGCCGGGCCACGCCGGCCGGTACCGGAAGATCGCGCACGACGTCCTCGCCCAGCAGGCGCGGCAGGTCCTGGGCCGCGAGCTGCCGGGCGACGAGCCCCAGCAGCTCGGCCGCCTCGGCCGGTGGCGACGTAACCAGGTCGGGAACGAGGCCGGGGAGAGCCGGTTTGCGGCGACGGCGCTTCGAAAGGGTCGCGACGGTCTCTCGTTCCCGGCACAGCACGGCCACCGCATCCAAGTCGGATGTGGCAGTGACCGCGACCGACACCGGGACATCGACTCCCAGGCCGGTCAGCAACCCGGCGATCTCCGCGACCGCACGCCGGGAAGCGAGTTCTTCGTCGCACCCGGACAGCACATCGGCGTCGACCTCGAGGCGCAGGGTCATTCGCGCGGTCATGACCGCGGCTCCGCACCGGTCGCCGGGGTGAGGCGGTACGCGCAGGAGTCGATGAGCTCGCCGACCTGCACGCCCCTGCCCGAGCTGAGCCCGGCGAACTCCTCCAGCACCGCCTGTCCGTCGCCGAGGGGAAGGCCGCGAGCCAGCAGCCCGCGAAGGACGAGATTGAGTTTCACCAAGGCGGCGTCGTCGGGGATCGCGCGGCCGAGCAGATCCGGCCGATCGGCGGTCCAGCGCGTCAGCAGCTTGTCGGTCATGTCGAGGCAAACCAGGTCGGGCAGGTTCGCCCGCAGCACTTCGCCCAGCCGCCGGGTCACCAGTGCCAGCGGCTGCGGGTCGCCGGGCGGCGCCGTCCCCGCGCACAGCTCGTTGCCCCAGAGGCTGATCCGGTATTCCGCCGGACCGAGGCCCGGGTCCGCGAGGACGGCCACCTGCGGGAGCAGCATGCCGGAGGCCGACTGAACCTCCTCGAACATCGCGGGGAGAAGGTCGGTGAACAGAGTGTCGTCCACCGCGTCGCCGGCCGGCACGAGGGCATATCCGATCACCAGTTCACAGGGGGCGACCTCGAAGCCGTCCGGAATGCAACCGAGGAACTCGTCGAGACAGTGTGCGAGGCGGCCGACAGCTGATCGCAAATCATCGTCGAGCGGACCCGTCAGGTGGTCCGCAATCCGCCAGTAAGCCTTGGGATCCGGCACCAGCTGCCGCCAGAGGTCTCCGATTTCGGCACCGGCCGACTCCAACTGGGCCCGGATTCCCGCCACCGCTTCGGCGAACCGGGCGCGGCCGGTCTCCGGCTGCCCCAGCCAGAAGCACGCGAATGCCTCTCGCGCATCGAAATTCGCCTGCCAGGCGATTCGTGTCTCGGCCGCGGTGGTCAGCGGCTCGCGCAGTTCGCCGATCAGATCCACCGCGGCCGCCGGGTCCGACCGGCGAAGCCGGTCGTCGATATCGATCAGACCTGCGTCGCAAAGGCCCACTGCGGCTTCCGGGAAGAGTTCGCGATGCTCCATCAGGGTGAGGTAGCCGGCGATCGCCTCCGCGACATTCTCGTTGCAGGACAAGCGCGCGAACGTCGCCAGGCTGGCGATCGCGGCCGGGCCGGTGGCCTCCCCCACGATCCGGGCCAGCTCCGCGCGGGCCGCCTTCACGTCCAACACGGGTGCGGCCAGTTCGGCGGCCCGGTGCTGGAACAGCTCGGTCAACGTGGCGGCCGAAGCGACCAGTTCCGGGTCGCCTGCGCGAACCACGAGGGCACGCAGATCAGCCACCGCGTCGAGCGCGTCACGCTGGGTGCGGATCAGCCCGGCGGCCTCGCGCAATACCCTGTCCCCGAGCGCCCGCCTGCCCTGCGCCAGCCTGCAGATTCCGCCGAGCACCAGGAAGTCGTGCCGGCGATGGCTCGACGCGGCGACCTCGCTCAGGAATCCGTCGACCTCGGCCACCGCCGCATCGAGGTCACCCAGGGCGTAGGCGGCATAGGCCCGGAACCAGGTCCAGGACCGGTCCGCCGCGGATGCTTCGCGAAGCTGGGTGAACCAGGCCACCGCCTCGTCGTCCCGGTCCAGCAGGCGCAGCACGTAGCCGTAGGCCCACACCTGCCATGGGTCCGCGGCATCCGGCGTCAACCCGGCGAGGCCGGCGGAAGCACTCTCCGCGTCGCCGGACCGGGCTGCGCTCAGCACGAGTTCCCATCGAGCCGGCCACGCCTCTTCGCCGGCCGCCTCGGCGGCGTCGGCGAGTTCGGCCCGCGCCTGCTCGGGATACAGGTAGCTCATCAGCACGGCGTGCTCGTCGGCGGCGTCGGTGCTGCCCTCCGGTGCCACTTCCATCGCCGCGAGTACCGAAACCATCGCGACGGCGTAGTTCTCCAGCTGGCGGTGGCAGCGGGCGAGGATCAAGTGGGGCGTCATGTCGGCCGGACCGAGGTGCACCATCCGTTCGGCGAACAGGCACGCCTGCCAAAGCGGTTCGCGCGGGCGGGTCGGGTCCCGCCAGGACAGTGTTTCCATGGCGAGGGCCGGCACCAGATAGGCCCAGCTTGAGGATTCCTCGGGCAAGGCGATCGAGCTGCCGGCCCACCACCGATCCATGATCTGCCGGCACACTTCGGCCGGTGGCAGCTCGCTCCGGTAGCTCGCCATCCTGATCGAGTCGGCCCAGCTCCAGTGCAACTCCGGGTTCTTCCCCGACCGGACGGCCAACCGCGCGAACAGCGCGATCGCGCGGTCGTGCTCGCCGACGGTCGCGAACATGTTCGCCGCCTCGTACCGCATCTCCTCGGCTTCCGCCGAGTCCGGCGTGAGGGTGTCGCGCAGATCCGCCTCCGCCGCCATGGCTTCCGCGGCGCCGAACGCCCCGGCGTCGGGCAGCTGCCGTGCCTGGGCTTCGCCGATGAACCCCAACGCTGCTTCGTACTCGCCGAGCTCCTTGAGGGCCAGACCGAGGAGGAACCGCCACTG
This sequence comes from Amycolatopsis sp. MEPSY49, assembly GCF_051337345.1. Lineage (NCBI taxonomy): Bacteria > Bacillati > Actinomycetota > Actinomycetes > Pseudonocardiales > Pseudonocardiaceae > Amycolatopsis > Amycolatopsis sp. MEPSY49. Next base: position 70,907 of record NZ_JBDLYJ010000019.1, read on the forward strand.
CGCCTCGGGCAACGGAGCGTCCGGCAGGCCGGCCAGCTCGTCGGCGCCCGCGACAACGCCCGACCGCAGCGCCTCGGCGAGCGCGGCGGCGGCTTCGGGCCCGTTGCCGGTGAGCACGGCCAGCCGGGTCTGGAAGAGGACGAGCGCGCGCTGGTCGGCACCGGTCGCCGCGCGAAGCCGGGGCAGCCATGTCGCTCTGATCCAGGGGCCGAGCATCGCCGCCTCGTCGACGGTCAGCAGCGTCTGCGCGGCGGGGAGGACGTCGCCGGTGAGCTGCGGGTCGAGAAGGATCACGTCCAGGTAGGCCTGCAGCGCGGCCGACAGCTGACCGGACTCGTCCAGCACCCACGCCCGCAGAAGGCCGACCTCGGCGTCGGTCGGCGTGTTCCCCGACTCGTACCGGGCCTTGTCGAGTGCGCTCTTCGCTTCCTCGTGTCGGTTCTGCTCGAGCAGAACCGCGCCGAGGTGAAACCAAGCCGCGCGAACGTCGTCCCGATGCCGGGCGAGCAACTCCCGCACGGCCGGCGGGGCGAGCCGTTTGACGGGGGTCTGACCGCTCAGCGACGACCCGCAGCTCGTGCAGAAGTTCAGCCAGCGGTCGACGTGCGCACCGCAGCGCACGCACGTACGGACTTCGGTGGCTCCGGGAACCGGACTCGTCGTCACAACAGCTTGTCCTTCCCCGTGCGCATCGGCGAGTTGGACGCCACCGAACGCTCGGCGCGGTCGGCCGCGTGCTGGATCCGATTTCCGCATTGCCCGCAGAACTTGGCCGGGCCGGCGATGTGCTCGCCGCAGCTGCGGCAGTGGACGGGATATCCGCATTCGATGCAGAAGTACTCGGTCGTCAGCGTGGTGCAGCGGGAGCACTTGCTCGGCGTGGGCGGCACCACCCGGTTGGGGCTGGCGACCGCGGGCGGCACCGCGAGCTCGTTCTCGGGCTTCAGCACCAACGGGCTGTCGCTGTCGCGCTGGAGGTACAGGACCGGGGTGCCGAACGCCGGGTCGTCCCAGTGCACCGCGTGGTCCGCCCGCTGGCCGAGGGCGCGCCGGCCGGCGGTGACCGCGTCCCCGATGGAGCGACCGTCGGCGATCGTCCGGTAGAACCGATCCGCGAACAGCTGGGCGTCCAAGTCGACGATGGCGTACTGCATGGCGACGACGGCGGCGACCCTGCCGTGCACCAGCCGCTGCGCCGTGGTGAACATCCCCTGCCTGGTTCGCGCGCCTCCTTTGCAAGCCTGGAGGAACACCAGCTCCGGCGCGTCTTCGCCGAACATGGCGATCAGGTCGTCCGCGGACACGGTCCGGCTCGTCCGGACCGGTTCGGGGTCCTGACCCGCTCTCTTCGCGGCTTTCCAGAGGGAGATGTCACGTTCGATCTCCTCCGGCGGGCGCTGCATGAGGACGCCGCCCTCCTCGCCGTGCGCCACGAGGTGCAGCAGCTGCGGCCGGACCCGGGCGTACTGGTCACGCAGTTGCTCGTAGGTCGGGTTGGCCGCCTCGTCCACGACGACCGAGCCGGTCGCCTCGAGGTCGCGGAGGGCGGCGAGCACCACTTCCCCGGATTTGATCTCGTTCTGGCCGTCGGGTTGGCAGTGAGCGGCGAGGATGTGCACTTTGCGCGCGGGTCCACCGTTCGACGGAGTGTGCTCGGGCACGTGCCGGGTGAGGACCAGGCGGCTCCGCCCCGCCAGGAACACGCCGGTGCCGGACGTGCCCGGCTTGAACAGGAACTCCCACGGGAGCTGGGAAAGCAACTCGGCCTTCTGGTGGAAGACCAGCTCGATCCGAAGACGCGTGGTCTGCTCGTCGCGGAGCTTGTCGAAGGCTTCGAACGAAGCCTCGAAGCACTCACGCACCGCGTTTCGGCCTTGCCGCTGGCTGGCGTCGAAAGCCAGTTCGTACAGGTGCCGGCCCAAGAGCTCGATCTCGGTCCGTTTGCAGGCATCGCCACGGTCCTCGAGGTAGCTGCACAGCCACTCGGTCGTGCGCCAGAGAAGACCGGACCGGTCGATCTCACCGGACGCTTCGCGCTGGGCCCAGTCCTGGTACTGGACTTCGTCGTCGCTGAGGAACTCCAAGCGGCAGGGCAGTTCGGCCATCGCCAGTCAGCTCACAGGTCGAGGATTTCGGCGAAGTCCCGGCGGACCTCGTCCACGGCCGCGCCGGCCGGGCCGAGCTCGGCCAGGCTCAGCGCCCGGTCGTGCACCGTCTTCATGTCGGTGATCAGTTCGTCGCGCAGCCGGCGGGCCTGACCTCGGGTGAGGTCCGGGCTGAGCTCGAGCGCCTCGCCGAGCACGGCCATGTGTGCTTTGGCCGTGCGCCAGGCGTCTTCCCTGGGCACGCCGGCTTCGCGCACCACGCGTTGCCAGAGCGGCCGGAACCACGGCAGTTCCTCGGCGTCGTTGCGGTCGTCCTCCCGTGCGAGGCTGTAGAGCACGTAGTCGGCGTCATCCACCGGGCTCGCGGTGTCCGGCGTCCGGCCGCGTTCGAGCCGGTTGTGTCGGACCCACAACTCGCCCGGGTCGAGCTCACCGCTCAGCGCGAGGACGTAGTGACCGGCCCGGAACTCGTCCACCGGGTCGAACTCGATCCGGTGACCGAGCATGGGCACCGTCTCCTGGAGGCCGAGCACCTGGTCGAGGCCGTCGAGCACCACGTTCGCGACCTTCGAGTAGGCGTCGAACGAGGTGCCGAAATCGATCAGCCTGCTGCAGGAGTCGACCAGGGACAGGAGCCGGCGAGCCACTTGGTCGCCGCGAAGCCGGTACAGGACGATCGTGAGGTCGAGCACGCCGCCCTGATACGGGTGCGGGCCGGCGACCGTCGTGTCGGTGAACCGGAATCCGCCGGGCACTTCGCTCAAGTTCTGTTTGATCAACGACGGCCCGATGGTGAAAGGCAAGGTCCTCGGTTCACCGCTGTAGCGGAATCCGGTGGCGGTCAACACCAGCGGGTCATAGGTGGCGAACCAACGCCGCCGGTGGGACAGGCACATCTCGTGCACGCGGACCTTGAAGTAATGCGCTCTCGCCTGGAACGGCTCCGCGAGCGGGGGCGGATCCACCCGTTCCGGGGGAAGCCGCAGGCACGCGCTTCCCGGCGGCGAGCCGGCCCGCAGCCAGGAAAGCAGCTCGCCGCTGCGCTGCTCCAGTTTACCCATGCGCTCCGCCCTCGCTCCCGCGTGAGAGGAAATACTCTACGACGCGGAAAGAATCTCGACAACGGCCGTTGGGGTGGCCGATGGACCACCCCAACGCGCACTGCGCGGCAGCAATTCACCGCGACGGATGCGTGACCGTCATTTTTTCTTCGCCGCCGACACGACGGCGGGCAATTCCGTCAAATATTCGAGCCGGCGATCGATCCGCTGCGCGGCCGTCAATTCGAGCGAGGCTTGAGCACGTCTTCCACGAGCGTGCCGATCATGCCCCGCGGAATGGCCGCGCCGGTCAGGGCGGCATACACCAGCGGACCCACCAGGGCGTCGAGGGCGGCGTCGGGCCCGAGCCGCGGAGCGATCTCGCCCGCTTCGATCGCTCGGGTCAGCAACGCGCGCTCCTGCTCGCGGCGTGGCCCCAGATAACGCTCCTGGAAGCTCTGCGCCGTGGCCGGATCGTGCTGGGCCTGCGCGAGGAGCGCGAGCAGGACCTTGCCCGGCGGGTCGCGGGTGAGGAACCGGGCGAACGCGCGGAGGTAGCCGCGGATGGCTTCGGCCGTGGCCTTGCCCGCCGGCACCGGAAACTGCTTGGCGCCGTCCTCGACGAGCGTGTCGAGGAGGATCTCGACCTTCGACGGCCACCAGCGGTAGATCGTCTGCTTGGCGACGCCGGCGCGGCGCGCGATCGCCTCGACGGTCAGCGCGGCGAAGCCGTGTTCGGCGAGCAGGTCGTCCGCGGCGTGCAGCACGGCCAGGCGCGCGGTTTCGTCGCGCCGGTTGCCGGAACGCGGGCGGGGGCTGTCGGGCATGCGCGACACCCTACCCGGCCGCCCCTGACCGGACGCCGCGTCTTGTCTAGACGCAACGTCGCGTCTAGTCTCGGTGGCTCACCACCCGAAGGAGCTCCCGTGTCCCCCAAGCAAGCCCTCGTCGTCGGCGCCTCCCGCGGTCTCGGGCTCGTCCTCGCCCGTGAACTGACCAGCCGCGGCTGGCACGTCATCGCGACGACCCGTGGCGACCGCCCCGACGACCGGCTCGAGATCGAAACCCTGGAGATGACGAGCACCGAGCAGCTGGCCGCCCTGCGCGAGCGCCTGACCGGACGCCGGCTCGACCTCCTCTTCGTCAACGCCGCGATCGACCGCGGGAACACGCCGATCGGCGAGGTCCCCACGGACGTCTTCACCGAGGTGATGGTCACCAACGCGCTGAGCCCGCTGCGGACCGTCGAAGCCTTGAGCGACCTCGTCGCGCCCGACGGGACCATCGCCGTCATGTCATCCGAGCAGGGCAGCGTCTCGCTGAACACCGAAGACGGCTACGAGCTGTACAAGGCCAGCAAGGCCGCGCTCAACCAGCTGATGCGCAGCTACGCGACCCGGACGGTCGAGGACGGGCGGACCAAGCTGCTCATCGACCCGGGCCACAACCACACCCGGCTCGGCGGGCCCGACGCGCCGCTGGACCCCGAAAAGAGCATCCCGGAGGTCGTCGACGTCCTCGAAGCCGAGGCGCGGAAGCCCGGCCTGCGGTTCCTGGACCGCCACGGCGAGCCCGTGCCGTGGTAGGGCTCACCGGGCGACGGCGTACGCCTGCTGCCCCCGGGGGCTCGCGGCGGCCAGGACGAAACCGTCGTCGAACCCCGTCGCGCACACCTTGCCCAGGGACTTCTCCGGCGCCAGCACGACGTCGTGGCCCCGCTCGCGCAGCTCCGCGACCACGTCGGCCGGACACCCGGCCTCGACCACCAGGCGGTTCGGGCGGGCCGAGCGCGGCGCGAACGACGACGGCACCTGGTCGGTGTGGAACGCCCGCTGCTCGATCGCCGCCTGCGGACGCAGACCGCCGTCCACGTGGCCGACGAAGAAGTTCAGCGTCCACTGGTCCTGCTGGTCGCCGCCCGGGGTGCCGAACGCCAGGTGCGGCCGGCCCTCCTTGGTCACCAGCGTCGGGCTGAGCGTGGTCCGCGGGCGCTTGCCCGGCGCGACCGTGTTCGGGTGGCCTTCGTCCAGCAACGCCATCTGCCCGCGGGTGCCGAGCGGGAAGCCGAGCCCGGGGATGACCGGCGAGCTCTTCAGCCAGCCGCCGCTCGGGGTCGCGACGACCATGTTGCCTTCGCGGTCCGACGCGCTGATGCAGCACGTGTCGCCCTTGGCCGCGGTCAGCTTCACCACCGCCGGGATGCCGTCGGCGAGCTGGGCCCGCCAGTCCGGGTCGGCCGGAGCGGGCAGCGGCGGCTCCGGGAACCAGCCGTCCAGGCCCGGGCGCAGGGCACCGCACGCCCGCTCCCCCACCAGGTCACGCCGGGCGGCGGCGTACTCCGGATCGAGCAGCCGGTCGAGCGGGACGTCGGAAAACGCCGGGTCGCCGTAGAAGGCCTCCCGGTCGGCGAACGCGAGCTTCGCGCACTCGACGACCGTGTGCAGGTGCTCCGCGCCGCCGTGGTCCATCGCCGCCAGGTCGAACCCTTCGAGCAAACCCAGCTGCTGGAGGAACACCGGGCCCTGCGACCACGGGCCCGCCTTGTGCACGGTGTGGCCGCGGTAGTCCGCGGTGACCGCCGGCTCGATCGTCGGCCGCCAGGACGCCAGGTCGTGGCCGGTGAGCAGGCCGCCGTTGCGGCGGCCCGTGCAGTCCAGCGGCTCGGCCGTGGCGAGGTGCTTGTCGATCGCCTCGGCGACGAACCCCTGGTAGAACACGGCAACCGCGGCGTCGATCCGGTTCTCGCGCCCGCCCGGGGCCGCTTCGGACTCGGCGAGGATCCGCCGGTAGGTCGCGGCCAGCGGCCGGTTGCGCAGCCGGCTGCCGGCCCGGGGCGGCCGCCCGTCGGGCAGGTAGACCTCGCCGGACGCGGTCCACTCCTCGCGGAACAGCGGTTCGAGGACCTCGATCATGTCCGCCGCCTTGGGCAGCAACGGAAAACCGTCGTCGGCGTACGCGATCGCCGGGGCGAGCACGGTACCCAGATCCAGGCGGCCGCGGTCGCGCAGCAGCCGGAGCCACGCGCCGAACGCGCCGGGCACGACGGCCGGCAGCAGGCCCGAGCCGGGGATCCCGTCGACGCCGCGGTCGCGGAACGCCTGGGGCGTCGCCGCTTCCGGCATCGGGCCCTGACCGCAGACGACCTCGACGTCGCCGGTCGCGCCGTCGTGGACCAGGATCGGGACGTCGCCGCCCGGGCCGTTGAGGTGCGGTTCGACGACCTGGATGACGAGCGCCGTCGCGACGGCCGCGTCGAAGGCGTTGCCGCCGAGGTCGAACATCGCCGTGCCGGCGGCCGAAGCCAGCCAGTGCGTGGAGGACACGGCTCCGCGGGTGCCGAGCAGTTCGGGTCGGTCGAGCACGTCAGCTTCCCTTCTCGCGGTCCGGGTCGGCCAGCTCGCCGGACCCGGCCGGCAGCACGGCGCCGGACACCGACGCCGACACCGGCCGGCCGTCGGCGACCCGGACCGAGCAGTACAAAGTGGACGGACGGCCCTGCTCACGGCCTTGGCGCAAGGTGAAGTCGTGCACGCCGTCGCCGGTGAGCCGGCCCGCCTCGACGAGCCAGACGCCGAGGCCGAGCGCGGCCGAGGAGCACGCCGGGTCCTCCGGCATCCCGTAGCCGGGTGCGAACAGGCGGCCGTGCGCGGTGTTCGTCACCGGGTCCCAGCTGAACACGAGCACGTCGGCGAGGCCGGCGGCGGCCATCCGGGCGAAGTCGGGTTCCGCGGCCGCGACGGCGTCGGCGCGCACCGGCAGGAAGTGGAACGCCGGGCCGAAACCGCACGCGGCGGGAAGGGCGCCGTCGGCTGCGGGGGCGGGCAGGCCGACGGCGCCGAGCAGGGTCCCCGGGTCGAGTGGTTCGCTGGCCAGAGGGTCGTTCGCGGTGATCTTGCCCGCTTCGGCGGACACGTCCAGGGGCAGCCGCTTCGGCCCGCACTCCTGTACGACCCGCCCGGCGGGCACCAGGCCGAGCCGCGCGAGCGTCACCGCCGTCCCGACACTGGAATGCCCGCCGAACGGCGATTCCGCCTCGGGAGTGAAGACCCGGACGCGATAGTGGGCCCCGGTGCCGGTGGGCGGCAGGACGAACGCCGTCTCGGTGTGGTTGATCTCGCGGGCCAGCGCCTGCATGCCCGCGGTGTCGAGGTCGCCGGCCTTCGGGACGACGCCGAGCGCGCTGCCGGCGTAGACGTGGTCGGCGAACATGTTGACGATCTCGTACGCGGGCATGCCGCTCCCTTCAGGACAGGTCCAGCGAGTCGAGGACGCGCTCATCCCCTTGGTAGGGCTCGGATTCGCGGGGCCAGTGCACGACCAGGTCGGTGAAGCCGAGGTCGGCGAACGTGCCCGAGGCGTCCCGGAAGGACTGTGCGGAGTCCAGCACGCCCCCGACGGTCGCGCCGGTCACCAGCAGCTTCCCGGCCGACGCCGGGTCCCGCCCGGCCGCGACGCAGGCGTCCTCGAACGCGCGGAGCTGGTCCTTCAGCGCCGGCACGACCAGGTCCCAGCGGCGGGCGTCGAACCGGCCCGGCGCGCCCGCGGTGAGCCACGTTTCGCCGTACCGCGCGGCCAGGCCCATCGCCTTCGGGCCGGTCGCCGCGACCGCGAACGGCACCCGCGGCCGCTGCACGCACCCCGGCTCCATCCGCGCGTCTTCACAGCGGTAGTACTGGCCTTCGTACGACGTGAGCGGTTGCCGCAGCAGGAGTTCCGTGAGTTCGAGGAACTCCGCGAACCGCCCGTGGCGGCTGCCCCGCGGCGCGGAGCCGAAGACGCTTTCGTCGTATCCCCCGGCCCCCGAGCCGACGCCGCAGATCAGCCGGCCACCGGAAATGTCGTCGAGCGTCATCAGTTCCTTGGCGAACGGGATCGGGTGGCGGAACGTCGGGGTCGCGACGAGCGAGCCGAGCCGCAGCTTCGACGTGACCCCGGCCGCGGCGGTGAGCGTCGGCAGGCAGCCGAACCAGGTTTCGTCGCGCAGCCAGCGCCACATCAGGTGGTCGTAGGTCCAGGCGTGGTCGAACCCGAGCTCTTCGGCGCGGCGCCAGCGGTCCCGCGCGGCGGACCAGCGCTGCTCGGGCAGCAGGACGATGCCGTGGCGCACGGCTCAGTCCGCCGGTGAGCCGGCGGCGCACGCGGCGACGTCGGCGAGCAGGCCGACGAACCCGGCCTCGCAGGCGCGGACCTCGGGACTGGTCAGCTCCTTCGGCGGGTCCTCGGCGTCGGAGACGGAGTCGACGCCGTTCTCGGACACGTCGAGCGCCACGGCGTTGAGGCGGCGCAGCAGCTGCGCGACGACGTCCGGCAGCGACGTCGGCGCCCGCAGCGTCATGAAGTAGTTGTCGTAGACGACGCCGAGGACGTCCGGGTGGTGGGTCTCGGCGGCGCCGGACGCGTCCTGCAGCAGCGACCGTCCACTGGGGACCAGTTTCGCCGCGATCCCGCCGTGCACCCGTTGGTAGAAGCCGACTTCGTCGCGCAGCGCCTTGACTCCGGGCGAGTCGTCGTCCGGCAGGCCCTTGCCGCGGTAGAGGTCGCGGACCGGCGCGAAGTCCGGCGCCCAGGTGCCGCTGAACCCGCGGTGCTGCAGGAACATGCTGGGCCGGATGACCTCGTGGTAGACGTCGATCGGCGTCGAGCTGGTGTAGAGCAGCATCGCGCTGAAGCCGCGGGTGAACAGCGCGGCCGACGCGAGCGCGGCCTCGCGATCACGCTCGCCGCGTTCGGCCAGCGCCAGTTCGCGGGCCACCAGCTGCCACAGCACGAACGTGACCTGGTGGCCGGTGATCCAGCGGAACCAGTAGAGCCGGTCGGACGACTCGACCGGCTCGACCGTGCCCGGCGCGCCCTCGCGGGACAGGTGCTCCAGGTGCGCGCACAAGCCGGCGAACCGGGAACACGGCCCGTCGCCGTCGGGTTCGGTGCCCGCGTCCGGGATGGTCAGCGGTTCGAGACCGTAGGGGAAGTCGCCGAAGTCCCACCCCTCGCGCACGGGGACCTCGGTGAGCACGGGAACGGTCATCACGCGACCTCCGGAATCCAGGTGAATTCGTATTCCAGGCCGTTCACGTCGAACGCGTAGAAACTCTGCACGCCGTCGGCGTCGGTGACGATCTCCGTCGCCGGTTCGTCGCGGGTGAAATGATATCGGCCGGACTCGTACAGTTTTGTCCAGTGCCGCTGCCACGCGCGCATTTCCGCGGGCGAGCCGACCTCCATGCAGACGTGCTGGAACTGCGCGTTGCCGGGATCGGGTGCTTCGGCCCCCTCGCCGGCGCGCTCGAAGAGGTGGAACCGGGTGCCGCCGGCCCGCAGCTCGACGAGCTTCACGATGCCGGGCAGCCGGCTCGTGGTCAGTTCGGAGAACTCCGCCAGGGACCAGTTTTCCTTGCAGCCGAAGAAGTCCTGGTACCACGAGACGCAGTTGTCCAGGTCGGCGGTCTGGATCCCCAGGTGGTGGAACGTGGCCGCGCGCAGCGGGGCGAGACGGGGCGACTCGAGGGTCGCCACGGCGTGCTCGGTCATGGTCGCCATCCTTTCTTCCGGCGCCGGGTGAACATTCCCAGACAGCGCCTCGAGAGTGGCCTTGATCGATCAGCGGGGGTGGCTGTGAAATCAACCGCCCGATCTCCTTCGAGCCTACATTGGTTGCCGCCGGGAAATCAAGTTGGCGGCAAAAGAATCTCGATTATCCCTATAGCCGAGCGCGTTCCTCAAGTACGATCGGGAGGCATGAGCGAAGACCAGTGGACGAAAATCGACACCTACACCTCGACCCTGATGGTGGAGCACGACGCCGCCCTGGACCTCGCGGCCAAGGCGAGCGCCGAGGCCGGGCTGCCGGAGATCGCGGTGGCACCCAACCAGGGCAAGTTCCTCCACCTGCTCGCGCGCACCCACGGCGCGCGCCGCATCCTCGAGATCGGCGCGTTCGGCGGCTACAGCGCGATCTGGCTGGCCAGGGCGCTGCCCGAGGGCGGCACGCTGACCACGCTGGAGGCCGAGCCGTCCTTCGCCGCGGTCGCGCGGCGGAACATCGACAACGCGGGCCTGTCCGATGTGGTCGACCTGCGCGTCGGCAAGGCCCTCGACACGCTGCCGGCGCTGGCGGGCGGCGAGCCGTTCGACTTCGTGTTCATCGACGCCGACAAGGCGAACATCCCGGAGTACTTCGGCTGGGCGCTGGAGCTGACCCGCCCGGGCAGCGTGATCGTCGTGGACAACGTGGTGCTCGACGGGCTGGTCGTCGAGGCCGGCAGCCCCAACCCCGCGGTGCGGGGCGTGCGGCGGTTCAACCAGCTGGTGGCCGACGAGCCGCGCGTCACCGCGACGACCGTGCAGACCGTCGGCAGTCGCGGCCACGACGGGTTCTGCCTGATGCTCGTCGAGAGCTGAGCACCGGACGACCGGAGGGCCTTCCCGCACCGCGGGGAGGCCCTCCGTCCATCCGGGACACACGTCAGAGCCGATCGGGGTCGATCAGGTCCGGGGCGGTCCAGCCGTCCAGGTCGTACTCGGCCAGGCACTGCTCGGCGAAACCCTTGTAGCCGTCGACCTGCCCGGACATCTGCTGCGCGGTGAGCAGCTCGATCCGGACGTTCTCGTGGTTGCCCGAGAAGTTGCGCTCGTAGAGCTCGTTGCGGCCGGCGAACTCGGTGCCGACGGAGTCCCAGATCAGCTTCATCAGCTTGACCCGCTCGACGGCGTCGTAGCCCGACGAACCCCGGACGTACTTGTCCAGGTAGGGCCGCAGCTCCGGGTTCTGGAAGTCGCTGGCGTGCGAGTTGAGGTAGATCAGCGCGCTGCCGAGGTCTTGGTGGATGATCTCGCGCACCCGCGGGTAGCCGATCGTCATGAACCAGCGGTAGGCCATGCCGTAGTCGAGCTTCGGCAGCAGCGCGCCGTCCTTCCACGGGTCGGGGTTCAGCGCCATCGCGTCACTCAGGCCCCAGAACAGGTTGCGCCACGCCAGGACCTCGCCGATGCGGGTCTGGATGCCGCGGAAGTCCTTGGTGCCGGTGACGTCGACGCCCTTGAGCAGCAGCCCGGCCAGGAAGTCCAGCTTGACGGCCAGCCGCGTGACGCCGTGGAACGTCGAGCGGTTCAGGAATCCCGACGCCGACAGGAAAGTCGCCGCCTTGGCCTGGTCGCCGTAGACGAAGACGTTCTCCCACGGGATCTTCACCTTGTCGAGCACGAAGATCGTGTCGTTCTCGTCCAGGCGGCTGGAAAGCGGGTAGTCGAACGGGCTGCCCATCGTGTCGGCCTGCAGCGCGTAGGACGGCCGGCAGATCAGCTTGAGCCCCGGCGAGTCCATCGGCAGCGTCGCCACGAGCGCGAACTCGCGCTTCTTCACCGGCAGCCCGTAGTGGGCGATGAAGTTGCCGTGGGTCAGCGCGGACCCGGTCGCGACGACCTTGGCGCCGCTGACGACGAGGCCGTCGTCGCGTTCCTCCTCGACGTGCACGAACACGTCCCCGACGTCGTCGGCCGCCTTGTGCCGGTCGACCGGCGGGTTGATGATCGCGTGGTTCCAGAACAGGACCTTCTCCTGCGCCTCGGCGTACCAGCGGCGCGCGTTGCCCTCGAACTCGCCGTAGTAGCCCGGGTCGACGCCCAGGGTGGCCAGGAAGCTCGCCTTGTAGTCCGGGCTGCGGCCGAGCCAGCCGTAGCTCATCCGGGCCCACTCGGCTATCGCGTCCCGGTCGCCCAGTAGGTCCTGTGTGGACTTCGGGGCGCGGAAGAACTTGTGCGTGAACCCGCCGCTGCCGGTGTCGGTCGGCGTGGTCAGCACGTCCTGCTTTTCCGGGTCGTGCAGGGCGTCGTACAGCCGGGCGGTCATCCGCGCGGTGTTGCGGAACGCGGGGTGCTTGGTCACGTCGTCGACGCGTTCGCCGTAGGCCCAGATCTCGCGGTCGTCGCGGATGCTTTCCAGGTACTCGTCCCCGGTCAGCGGCCGGGTCGTCGTCTCGCTCACCTGATTGCCTCCCATCGTTGGGGGGTCGGGCCGTCGAGCGACCACGACCAGTGCGGTGCTTCGGGATCTTCTGCCAGGCGCGGGAAGTCGCCGCCGAAGAACAGCAGCGGCCGCCCGCCGGCCAGGTCCAGGCCGGTGACTTCGCCGACGTGCAGCACGTGGTCGCCGCCGTCGTAGGCGCGCCACGGCGTGCACTCGACGTGCCCGACCGTGCCCGCGAGGCGCGGTACCGGCGAGTCGAGGTCGGCCCACGGCACGGCGTCGTCGGCCATCGGCTTGCCTGCGAAGTGCAGGGCGACGTCCCGCTGGCCCTCGGCCAGGATGTTGACGACGAACGGGCCGTCGCCGAGGTGGTTGACCGAGCGGCTGCGCCGGTCCAGCGAGACGAGCACGAGCGGCGGGTCGAGCGACACGGACGTGAACGCGTTGACGGTCGCGCCGCGCACCAGCTCGCCGCGGCGGTAGGTCACGACGGTGACGCCGGTGGTGAAGTGGCCGAGGAAGGCCCTCAGCCGGGCGCGGTCGAACGCCGGGGCGGTCGTGGTCACGGGTTTCCTCCTTCGGTGGCGTGGTCGACTACGTCGCGCAGGATCGCCGGGCCGTCCTCGGTGAGGAACGACTCGGCGTGGAACTGGATGGTGGCCAGCCGTGGCCCGCGCAGGCCGATGACCTGGTCGTCGAGGCCGCGGACGACCTCGGCGGGCGCGCGGCCGGGCACGGCGACGCGGTCGTCGGCGGTGCGCGCGGCGAAGCTGTTGTAGAACCCGACGGCCCGGCGCGCGCCGTCGATCGTCACGTGCGCCTGACGCCCCTGGTTGGGCCGGGCGAGCCGCCGGACGGGCAATCCCAGCTCGGCGCAGAGGACCTGGTGGCCCAGGCAGACCCCGGCGAGCGGACGGCCCGAGCGCAGCAGGTCCGCGGCGAGCGAGCGCAGCCGGCCGACCTTCGCGCCCTCGACGTCGTTGGGGTCGCCGGGGCCGGGGCCGAGCAGTACCAGGTCGTGCTCCGGCAGCTCGCCTGCGTCCCACGGCACGGTCGTCACGGCGCAGTTCACCGACTTCAGCTGGTAGGCCAGCATCGCGGTGAACGCGTCTTCGGCGTCGACCACCGCGATCCGCACCCGGGAGCCGGTGCCGGGCCGGGTGCCGTCGAGCCAGAACCGGGACTTCCCGCTGTTGCGGGCTTTCAGCGCCGAGCGCACCTCGTCCGACGACGTCGGTGGCGGGGGTGTCGCGGCCTGGCGGGCTTCGCCGGACAGCGACTTCAGGACCGCCGACACCTTCGCCGTCGTCTCGGCGGCTTCCGACAGCGGCGCGGACTCGCGCACGATCGTCGACCCGGCCGCCAGCCGGACGTCGCCGCCCGGCGAGATGTCCGCGGTGCGGATGAGGATCGCCGAGTCCAGCGAGCGGCGACCGTCGTCGTCGCTGCCGACGAGCCCGATGACGCCGCTGTAGTAGCCGCGTCCCTTCGGCTCGTAGCGGCGGATCACCCGGCAGGCGTTGACCAGCGGGCTGCCGGTGACGGTCGGCGCGAGCAGCGTGTGCCGCAGCACCTCGGTCAGCGGCTTGCCGGTCTCGCCTTCGAGGGAGTACTCGGTGTGCGCCAGCCGGGACATGCGCCGCAGCCGCGGCCCGGACACCCGGATGCCGCGGTCGCACAGCTCGGCCATCATCTTCAGTTCCTCGTCGACGACCATGCAGAGCTCGTCGGCCTCCTTCTCGTCGTGGAGGAACTCGAGCAGGCCGCCGGCGTCGGCGCCGCCTTCCGGGTAGCGGTAGGTGCCGCTGATCGGGTTCATCGTGACCGTGCGGTCGTACAGCCGGACGTGCTGCTCCGGCGTGCTGCCCAGCAGGTAGCGCTCGCCGGTGAAGACCAGGAACGTCCAGTACGCCCCGGCTTCCGCGCCGAGCAGGCGCTTGAACACCGCCCGGGCGACGTCGTCGTCGAAGCCCGGGAACCGGCCGCGCAGGCTGCGGGAGAGCACGAAGTTCGCGCCCTCGCCGGCGCCGATCTCGTCGTCGAGGATCCGCTCGACCGTGCGGGCGTACTCGTCGTCGCCGAGGTCGAACGCGCGGTCCTCCAGCGGCGGGGCGCGGTCGGGCAGCGCGGCCAGGGTCTCGGCGACGGTCAGCGTCGCCTGGGATTCGATGTCCATCACCTGCAGCGGAACCCGGTCGTCCGGGCAGTCGTAGCCGCGCTCGGCGAGCTGCCGGTACGGGAGCAGGACCAGCTTGGTGTGCCGGCCCCGGCCTTCCCACGACCCCTCGTCCAGGGTCAGGTCGGCCAGCCGTCCGGCCGTGCGGACCGGCCCGGAGACGACCTCGACCTGGTCGCCGCGGCCGCTGCCGGGCCGGTGCAGGATCGCGTACGGCGACCCCGCGCGGATCGGCAGCGGGCTCACGCGACCACCGCGCCTTCCAGCTCCCCGACCAGCGCCGCGGTGGTGGTGGCGACCGCGCAGTTGCGCGCCGCGTAGTCGACGGCCAGCCGGTGCTCGGCCGGGCCGAAGTCGGCTACCGCGTCGGCGACGAAGAACGTTTCGATGTCGTGCGTGAACGCCTCGACGGCGGTGACCAGGCAGCCGACGTGCGCGTAGATCCCGCAGACGATCAGCTGGTCGCGCCCGGCCGCCCGCAACCGGTCGAGCAGGTCGGTGCGGTGGAACGCGCTGTAGCGCCACTTGGTCAGCACGAGGTCCGCCGGTGTCGGCGTGAGCTCGTCGATCACCTGCCGGTCGGCCGGGGTGGCCTTCATGCCCGGACCCCAGATGTCCCGCAGCAGCCCGCGGTCCTCGGGCGTCATCGAACCGGGCTGCGCGGTGTAGTACACCGGGATGCCCAGCCGGTCCGCGGTTTCCCGGGTCCGGACGATGTTGCCGACCAGCGTCCGCCGCAGGACGCCGTCCTCCGGGTAGAAGCCGACGAAGTAGCGCTGCATGTCGTGGATCAGCAGGGCCGCGCGGCCCGGGTGGGGCCGCCAGCCCGCGGTGCTGACCGGGACGGTCGTGGGCAGGTCGTACGGTTCGATCGTGATGCCGCTCATCAGGCCTCCTTCAGCTCGTTCAGACGGCGCCGAGGGCCGCGCCGCCGTCGACGAGCAGGGTCGCCAGCGTCACGTGCCGGGCTTCGTCGGACAGCAGGAACGCCACGCTGCGGGCGACGTCCTCGGGCGAGCCGATGCGCCCGAGCGGGATGCCCAGCCGGAACCGGCCGGGATCCCCGTCCAAAGTGGACTTCGAGCCGGTCTCGTCCGTCCACATGGACCGCAGCATCGGGGTGTCGGTCGAGCCCGGCGCGACGACGTTGCAGCGGACGCCGAGCGGGGCGAGGTCCAGGCCGAGGCTGTGGGTCAGGCTGGTCGCGGCCGCCTTCGACGCGGCGTAGGCGGCCATGTGGCTGCGCGGCACGCCGGCGGCGTTGGACGCGACGGTGACGATCGAGCCGGTCTTCCGCGTGGCCATCCGGCGGGACACGGCCCGGCAGACGTGGAAGACGCCGGTCGCGTTGACCGCGAAGGTCGCGTTCCAGTCCTCGTCGGACAGTTCGGCCACGCGGCCCATCCGCAGCACGCCGGCGACGTTCGCCAGGCCGGAGATGGGGCCGAAGCCGTTCTCGACCCGCTCGACGGCGGCGTCGACCTCCGCGCTGGAGGTGACGTCCACGGTGTAGGTGTAGACGCTGCCGCCGGCGTCCAGCAGCGGTTTCGCCACGTCGGTCAGGGCGGCCTCGTCGCGGTCGAACAGGGCGAGGGTGTGCCCGCGCTCGGCCAGCAGGGCCGCCGTGGCGGCGCCGATCCCGCTCGCCGCGCCGGTCACCAGGGTCACGTTCACGACGCCAGCTCCGTCCTCAGTTCGCAGGCGGCCGCGGGCTGCCAGTGCGCGGTCAGCGCGACGGCCTGGGTCAGGTTCAGCCGCGGGTCGCACAGCGTCGTGTAGCCGGGTCCGCGCGCCGCCGTGATGCCGGCGCCGTGGCACTCCGAGATCTCGCTCGGGGACGCCTCCACGTGCAGCCCGGCGCACGCGCCGCCTTCGACGGTGACGATCCGGACGAACTGGCGCAGCTCGTTCATGATGTCCTCGAGCCAGCGGACCTTGAGCCCGTCGTCGGCGACGACCGTGTTGCCGTGCATGGGATCGCACAGCCACAGCACGGGGTGCCCGGCGGCGCGCACCGCCCGCACCAGTGGCGCGAGCTGCCCGACCCGGGCCGCGCCGAACCGCGGGATCAGCGTGAGGCGCCCGGGGGTGCGGAACGGGTCGAGCCGCCCGCACAGCTCGAGGACGTCTTCGATCGACGCCTTCGCGCTCACCTTGGCCGCCACCGGGTTGACCACAGTGGACAGCAGGTGCACGTGGGCGCCGTCCGGGCGCCGGGTCCGCTCGCCGAT
Source organism: Amycolatopsis sp. MEPSY49 (assembly GCF_051337345.1). Lineage (NCBI taxonomy): Bacteria > Bacillati > Actinomycetota > Actinomycetes > Pseudonocardiales > Pseudonocardiaceae > Amycolatopsis > Amycolatopsis sp. MEPSY49. The sequence continues at coordinate 87,421 of NZ_JBDLYJ010000019.1, forward strand.
CCACGGCCAGTGCGTCGAGGCGAGGTAGCGGCGCCCGCCCGGCATCCCGCGCACCAGCGGGACTTCGTAGTCCAGCAGCAGGGCCTCGTGGCTGGTCCAGATCCGGTCGGCCGGGTCGGCGCCGGCACCGCGGCCGAGCCGCCCGAGCGACGCGCGGACGCCGAGCGCGGCCCGGTGCGCGGCCAGGATCCGGGCAGGGTCGGGCGTGCGGGCCTCCGCCGTCGGCTCGGGGCTGTTGACGATCGGGCCGCGGTAGACCGGCAGCTCCCGGCCGTCGACCTCCTCGACGTTCGCCGAGCGCGGCTTGGCGTACTGGCCGGCGATCCGGCCGACCTCCAGGACCGGGCGGCCGGAGCCGACGCGCATCACCTCGGCGAGCGTGTCGAGCATGCCGACCTTGCGGGCGACCGCCCGGACCCCGGTGTCGGCCGGGTCCTCGGCGCAGTCGCCGGCCTGCAGCACGCAGAACTCGCCTTCGGCCGCGCGGGCCAGCAGGGACCGCAGCTGCAGCACCTCGGCGGGGCCGACGACGTCGTCACGCCCGGCCAGGGTGTCGCGGACCTCGGCGAGCTCCGCTCGGTCGGGCCACTCGGGTTGCTGGGCGGCCGGGTAGCCGGCCAGGGTCTCGGCGCCCGGCTCGGGGGTGCGGTGCAGCACCGGCCGGGCTCGTGCGGGCAGCGTCTTCCTCATCGCGCATTCCTTGCTGGAGAGGGAAAATCGGGAACGGGGGCGAGACCGCCTCAGCCGGTGAATTCGCCCGTTTCACGGAAGTAGCCGATCATTCTCGTGAACACGGCCGGGGTGATTTCCGGCCAGCGCAGGCCCAGCCGGGCCAGTTCGCGTCCGGTTCGCTCGTTGGCGTAGACGTTGTCGCCGATGTCGAGCGCGCCTTCCTGGTAGAGCGGGGCCATCGCGGACAGCGGGTTGGCGCGGTCGGCCAGCGCCGCCCGCCACTCCCCCACCGGGATCTCCCGCAGCGGGTACCCCAGTTCGCGGATGGCCCGGTAGACGACGTCGAACGTCTTGATGTCCGGGTTGAACAGGTGCCACGTCCGGTTTTCGGCGGGCCGCGCCCGCGCGAGCCGGACCAGGGCGCGGCCGACGAAGTCGACGGGCAGCAGGTCGGTGTCGTGCTCCTCGGGCGGCGGGACCACACCCAGTTCGAGGAAGCTCTTGACCTGGCGCCAGAGGAAGTCCTCGGTCTGCAGCGCGCCGGTCTCGCTGTCGCCGGCGATCCGGCCGATGCGGTAGATCGTCACCGGCACCCCGCGGTCCCGGGCCAGCCGCGCGACCTCCTCGGCGACCCACTTGCTCTGCGTGTAGCCGATCGTGAGGTCGTCCGAGTCGTCCGGGACGTCGTCTTCGGTGATCGGCTCGGCCCGCGGCTTCGGCGAGAACACCGCCACGGTGGAGGTGTAGTGCACCGGCTTGACCGGCCCGGCCGCCGCGAACTCGACGACCCGGACCAGACCGTCCACATTGGCCTGTTTGACCGAAGCGTAAGGGGCGACGAAGTTGATGTGCGCCGCCGTGTGGTGGATCGTGCCGACGCGGTGAGCCAGGTCGTCGTAGTCCGGTTCGGACAGTCCCAGGCGGTCGGCGGCGAGGTCGCCCGGCACGGCGGTGACGCGGTCGCGGTCGAGGAACTCCCCGATGCCGTACCGATCGGCCGTCCCGGCGATCCGCTTCCACGCGCTCTCGGCGTCCGCGGCGCGGACCAGGCAGTGCACCCGGCCGGTGGTCTCGGCCAGCAGCTCGCGCAGCAGGTGGATGCCGAGGAACCCGGTGGCGCCGGTGAGCAGCACGTCCTCGGCGGTCGCCGGACCTTCGGTGGCCCGGATGTGCTCCGGCAGCTTCACGTCGGCGCGCAGGTCGACGCGGCCGCCGTCGTCGGTGCCGGTCACCAGGGCGTCGATGCGCGCGGCCATCCCGCCGACGGTCGGGTCGTCGAAGAGCGTCCGCAGCGGGACGTCGACCGCGAACCGCTTGCGCAGCCGGTACATCAGCTCGGTCGCCAGGATCGAGTGCCCGCCGGCGGCGAAGAAGTCCTCGTCGACGCCGACCCCGCCGGTGCCCAGCAGGTCCGTCCACGCTTCGGCGACGGCCAGCTCGGTCGGCGTTTCCGGCGGCCGGGACGTGGTTTTCGCACCCGCGTCGAACAGGTCCGGCAGCGCCTTGCGGTCGATCTTGCCGCTGGGCGCGGTCGGCAGCGCGGCGAGCCGCACGAAGTGCGACGGCACCAGGTAGTCCGGCAGCGTCCCGGCCAGCGCGGCCCGCACCGCGACCGGGTCGATCTCGTCGTCGGTGACCAGGTAGCCGGCCAGCCGCCGGTCCCCCGCGCCGAACGCCACGGCGGCGACGGCGGAGACGCGAACGCCGGGCAGCTCGTTGAGCGCCGCCTCGACCTCGGCGGGTTCGACGCGGTAGCCGCGGATCTTGATCTGGGTGTCGGCGCGCCCCAGGTAGTCGAACTCGCCGTCGCGGTCGTAGCGAACCAGGTCGCCGGTGCGGTAGAGCCGCCCGAACGGCGTCTCCACGAACCGTTCGCGGGTCTGCTCGGGCAGGCCGTGGTAGCCGGGCGAGAGCAGGTCGCCGCCGAGGTACAGCTCCCCCGGCACGCCGGGCGGGACGAGCCGGCCGCCCTCGTCGAGGGCCAGCATCGACAGGCCGCCGATGGGGCCGCCGATCGACGGCGCCTCCGGCCACCCGGCCGGGTCCCCGGTCAGCTCGTGCGCGGACGCGAGGTGCGTCTCGGACGGGCCGTACATGTTGAGGAACCGGATTTCCGGGCGCCGGGCGAAGAACTCGCGGATCTGCGGGGTGATCACCAGCTGCTCGCCGACGGAGGCGACCTCCACCAGGTCCGGGAACGGCTTGTCCTCGGCCACCGCGGCCAGCTGCTGCACGGCGACATAAGGCAGGTACGTGCGCGAAATCCGGCGCTCCCGCAGGAAGTCCGTCAGCCGGTGCAGGTCCTTCTGCAGGTCTTCGTCGATCAGCACGAGCGTGCCGCCCGCGCAGAGCGTCCCCAGGATCTCCATCACCGAGACGTCGAACGACAGCGTCATGTACTGCAGCGTCCGGCCGGTCGCGCCGATCGGCGAGGTCCGCCGCATGTACTCGACGAGGTTGGTGACCGTCGCCTCGGTGAGCACGACGCCCTTGGGACGCCCGGTGGACCCGGACGTGTAGATCACGTAGATCTCGTCGTCGCCGCTCTTCAGCCGCCCCAGGTCCGATTCGTCGGCGGACTCCGGCTCCCCGGACTCCAGCACCAGCGCGACGCCGGAGTCGGCCAGCATGTACTCGATCCGCTCGGCCGGGTAGAACGGATCGACCGGCACGTACGCGGCCCCCGCCTTCAGCACCCCCAGCAGCGCGACGACCATCTCCGGCGACCGCGGGATGTGGATGCCGACGCGGTCGCCGCGTCCGACGCCCTTCGCCCGCAGGTCCCGGGCCAGGCGGTTGGCGCGGCCGTTGAGCTCGCGGTAGGTCAGCACGCGGTCGCCGTGCTCCAGCGCGGGCGCGTCCGGGGTGACCGCGGCCTGCGTCTCGAACAGCTCCGCGACCGGGCGGCGGGTGGTGTCCTCCGGCGGCGGCGCGCACCAGTCCAGGACCTCCCGCTCCTGCTCTTCCGAGAGCAGGCCCAGCTCGCCGACCGTGCCGCCGGGGTTTTCGACGAGCGCCTCGAGCAGCCGGACGTACCGGTCGCCGAAGGCCTCGACGCTTTCGCGTTCGAACAACGCCGTGTCGTACTCGAACACCCCGCGCAGCGCGGTCCCGTCCTGCTCGACGATCAGCGAGAGGTCGTACTTGGAGCTGCGGCTGACGTAGAGGTCGAGGTCGGCGTCCAGGCCGAGCCGGTCCAGGGCCGCCCAGTCGGAGTCCGGCAGCACGAACATGGTCTGGAACACCGGCGCGTGGCTCGGGCTGCGCGGCGGGTTGACCCGTTCGATGACCTTCTCGAACGGTGCGTCCTTGTGCCGCAGCGCCTCGGTGACCTCCGTGCTCGCCTGCGCGTACAGCTCCCGGAGCGGCAGGTCGGCGCGCACGGTGTGGCGGAAGACGACCATGTTGACGAAGTAGCCGAGCATGTCGGCTGTCTCCGGCAGGTCCCGCAGCGAGACCGGGCTGCCGACGAGGAGGTCGTCCTGGCGCGTGTGCAGGTGGAGGAACGCGGCGTAGGCGGCCTCCAGCAGCATGAACAGGGTGACGCCTTCGTCCGCGGCCAGGCGGCGCAGCCGGTCGGTGAGCTCCGGCGGGAGGTCGAACCGGATGATGTCGCCGCGGTGCGACTGCTCCTGCGGCCGCGGGCGGTCGGTGGGCAGGTCGAGCAGGGGCAGCGGCCCGGCGAGCCGGGACTCCCAGTGCGCGAGCAGCTCTTCCAGGCGGTCCCCGCGGACGGTTTCCCGTTGCCGGCGGGCGAAGTCGCGGTACTGCGGGCGGGGTTCGCCTTCGTCGTAGGCGTCCCCGGCGAGCGCGGCGTGGTAGCGGGTGAACCACTCGGTGAGGAACACCCCGGCCGAGGCCGCGTCGAAGACGATGTGGTGGATGACGCTCACGACGTGCACCGGCCCGTCGGGCTCGACCGCGCAGACCACCTTGACCAGCGGTCCGGCGGCCAGGTCGAACTCGGTGTCGACGACCTCGGCGACGACGTCGTCCAGCTGACGAGCCTCGCTCAGCTCGACGGTCGAGAAGTCGCAGGCCGGCTCCGCGCCGACGTGCTGGCGGACGTCGCCGTCCGCGGCGGTGAACGTGGTGCGCAGGATTTCGTGGCGGGCCACGAGCGCGCGGAGGCTCTCGTGCAGCACGCCGGTGTCGAGCGGGGTCTTGACGGTGAACACGAACGGCGCGTTGTACGCCGCCGGGCGCGGCGAGTACTGGTCGATGAACCAGATGCCGCGCTGGCCGTAGGACGCGGGGGCGGGACCGTCCGCCGCGGTCGCGGTCAGCCCGGGCGGGCCGCCCCGCAGGTCGTCGATGTGCCGGGCCAGGTCGGCGGGATCATCGTGGCGCCGGACGTCTTCGGCCCCCAGGGTGACCCCCAGCAACGCGCTGAGCAGCCCGGCGAGCTGCTCGTCGCCGGCCGCGGAGGAGCCCCCCGCGACGCCGGAGCGGGCCCGGCGGATCACCGACTCGAGTGGGTTGTCCATGGTGTGCGTACCTCTCCGATCATCGCGGCCCCCCGTGCGTCGGTTCGGTCGGCCGGCTCAGCGGGCGGGGGCGCCCGCTCGCAGCGACTCGATGTGCTCGGCCAGCCCGCGGACGGTGCCGTGCCGGAACACGTCTTCGGGGCGCACTTCGACCGCGAAGACCGACTGCAGCCCGGAAGCGAACTTCACGAAGTGCAGGGAATTGCCGCCGTGGCCGACGAACGGGTCGGTGGCGGAGTAGTCGTCCGTGCCGATGATGTCGCGCCACATCTGCAGGATGACCGTCTCGAGGGGGCTCGTCATGGGGTGCTCCTTTTCTTCCCGGGACCGGGCGCGCGGGTCGTGCAGCGCGGCCCGGTCGATCTTTCCGTTGAGGTTCGCCGGCATCGCGTCGAGCCGGTGGAAGTCCGACGGGATCATGTACTCCGGCAGGGAGTCGGCGAGCTGGGCGATCAGTTCGCCGGCGCCGATCTCCTGCCCGCTCCAGGTGGTGTAGAACGCGACGAGGCTCTTTTCGCCGGCCTCGTTGCCGAACGCCTTGACGACGGCGTGCTCGACGTCGTCGAACGACTTCAGGGCGAGCTCGACCGCGCTGGTCTCGACGCGGAACCCGCGGATCTTGACGAGGCTGTCGGACCGGCCGACGAGCACGACGTCGCCGTCGGGGGTCAGCCGGGCCAGGTCGCCGGTGCGGTAGCGCGTACCGCCGTCGACGAACTTTTCCGCTTGCACGTCCGGCAGGTCGAGGTAGCCGTTGGCGACGCCCAGGCCGCCGATGACCAGCTCGCCGACGTCGCCGGCCGGGCACGGCCTGAGGTCGGAGTCGAGCACGTCCATGGTGACACCGGACAGCGGCTTGCCGACCGGCACCCGGTCGAGGCCGCGGACCTCGGGCGTGACCGGGTACAGCGACGAGATCGCCGAGTTCTCGGTGCAGCCGTAGCCGTTGAAGATCGCGGCGGTCGTGTGCTCCGCGGCGGTCGCCAGGTGCGCCGGGGACGGGAAGTCGCCGCTGACCATGATCACGCGCAGCTCGCGCAGGACGTCCAGTTCGTTGTCGACCAGGAGGTTGAACAATCCACAGGGCAGGCTCAGCACGCTGACCCCGCGCTTCTTGACGACGTCCCGCAGATCGGACAGCGACGGCAGGCCCGGCGGCAGCAGGACGAGCTCGGCGCCGTTGAGCAGGCTCAGCCAGAACTCGTTGCCGGAGGCGGCGAAGGAGAACGCGGCCAGCTGCACCAGGCAGTCGTCCGGGGTGATGGTCAGCTTCGGGTCGGCGACCGCCAGCCGGGCGAGGCCGCGGTGCGCCAGCCGGACGCCCTTGGGCCGTCCGGTGGACCCGGAGGTGAACAGGACGAACGCGTCGTCCCCGGCGGCCGGTGCCGCGGGCAGGTTACCGTCCTCCTGTGAAGCGCTTTCCCCCACCAGGTCGGCGACGTGCGCCTGCCGGACCGGGAGGCCCGCTTCGGCCAGCGACGGCTGTCCCTGGTGGACGATCGTCCGCAGGCCGGTCGCCTCGACGATGTGGCGGATCATCCGGGCCGGGTAGGCCGGGTTGAGCGGGACGACGCACCCGCCGGCCTTGAGGACCGCGAGCAGCGTGACCACGAGGTCCGTCGAGCGGTCCAGGTAGAGGCCGGCCGGTGCGCCGCCGCGGACCTGCATCGTGCGCAGGGTCCGGGCGAGCCGGTTGGCCCGGGCGTTCAAGTCCGAATAGGACACTTCGGGGCCGTCACCGCTCAGGGCCGTCCGATGTGGATGGCCGGCGGCGGCGCGCTCGAACAGCCGCGGCAGCACGAGTTCTTCGCGCCCGGCCGGATTTCCGTCAACGGGCATGGATCCCCCTCCTCCGGTGGCGCCGCGCACGGCGGCAGCAATGATCAATTCGGGAGAGATGATTTCTTTTCAGCAACCAGTATGCAAAGGGCACCCAGGGCTGTCAACCCGCGGGAAATCGTCGAATGCTCAAATAACCGAGGGTCGCGTTTATCGGCTGAAAACGATTACCCGAGAAAATAGTGAATAGCCGTGAATTCGCGCGCGTACGGTACCGGCCATTGTGGCCGGTGCAACCCGGGCCCGGGGATCCGGTGCGGATTGACGACCATCAGCGGTGCGCGCTGCTCCGATCGGCGCAACGGCGCGCGAGCGCGGTCGGCGTGTACGCGGGGTGACATCGCGACCGGCGCGTTTGGGCGCCCGGGAGCCGGGGCATCCGCCACCGGGTGTGCACGACTGGGGGCCGGGCGTGACCGGCGCGGCTCAGACGTCGCGGAGCGGGAAAGGCTGGGGTGTGGAGTGCAGGGAGTCGGCGACCTTCTGGCAGAGCTCGGCGAACAGGCTCGCCTCGCCCGCGGTCAACGCCGCGCCGGCGACCTTCGCGGTCTCCCGGCGGCCCTGAGCTGCGCGCATGAGGAACTCTTCGCCCTCTTCGGTCAGCGACGTCGTCTGCTCGCGCCGGTCGGTGCCGCGCGAGGTCTGCTCGATGAGGAACTGGTCCTTGAGCACGCGCAGCAGCTTGGACGTGCTCTGCCGCGAGATGCCCAGGGACTCCCCGATCGCCGAGGGCGTCATCGGGCCGTGGATCCGCAGCGTCTCCAGCACGTCGTATTGCGACCAGGTGATCTTCTCCGGAGTCGCGCGCGTGCGCCGCGCCACCAGCACGCATTGGAGGTAGGAGAGCGCGTTCTCCAGTTCGCCGGGACGGCCCGGCGGGGCGGTCGGGGAACCGTGGTACTTGGTCATTGCCCACCTCAACCTTCGAGGGAAAGCGCGCCGCACTCGGAAGATCAGAGGATATCACTTCCCGTTCGCCCGCAGGTCACCGTCGGCCCACTGGGCTCCTCGCGCGGCCGCGAAGGACTCGAGCTGGTAAAGTGATTGCCGAACGGAAACCAATCGTCCGATCGACCCCGGTGCCGCGCACCCGCCGCCCCGGGACGAGGAGGCGCAGGTCATGGCGAACGGGCAGACCCGGCGCACCGGCGGCCACATCGTGCTCGAGGGTGCGTGCGAGAACAACCTGAAGAACGTCTCGCTCTGCATCCCCAAGGGCGAGATCACCGTGTTCACCGGCGTGTCGGGCTCGGGCAAGTCGTCGATCGTGTTCGACACGATCGCGGTCGAGTCGCAGCGGCAGCTCAGCGAGACGTTCAGCTGGTTCGTCCGCAACCGGCTGCCCAAGCACGAGCGGCCGCGCGCGGAGCGGATGAGCAACCTCTCCACGGCGATCGTGGTCGACCAGAAGCCGATCGGCGGCAACGCCCGCTCGACCGTCGGCACGATGACCGAGATCCACGCGATGCTGCGCGTGCTGTTCTCCCGGTACGGCAAGCCTAGCGCGGGGTCGTCGAACCTGTACTCCTTCAACGACCCCCAGGGCATGTGCGAAGAGTGCCAGGGCCTGGGCAAGACCACGAAGCTCGACCTCGACCTGCTGATCGACTACGACAAGACGCTCAACGAAGGCGCGCTGGACTCGCCGCTGTTCGCCATCGGCAGCTACATGTGGCAGCTCTACGCCCAGTCCGGGCTGTTCGACCCGGACAAGCCGCTCAAGAAGTTCACGAAGAAGGAATGGGACCTGCTGCTGCACGGCGGCGGGTTCCGGGTGGACCGCTCCGGAAAGCGGCAGAACTACTCGAACGAATACGAAGGCGTCGTCGTCAAGCTCACCCGCCGCTACCTCAAGAACGGCCTGGACACGCTCAAGGAGCGCGACCGCCGCGAGGTGGAGAAGATCGTCGTCGAAGGGCCGTGCGCGGTCTGCAAGGGCGGCCGGCTGAACAAGGCCGCGCTGGCGTCGAAGATCCACGGCAAGACCATCGCCGACCACTGCGCGATGGAGGTCAGCGAGCTGATCGCCGAACTGAAGTCGCTCGACATCCCGGCGGCGAAGTCGGTACTGGCCGGCGCGCTGGCGGCGCTCGAGCGCGTCGAAGCGATAGGCCTGGGTTACCTGAGCCTCGACCGTGAGACGTCGACGCTGTCCGGCGGTGAGGGCCAGCGCCTCAAGACGGTCAAGCACCTCGGCAGCAGCCTCACCGACCTGACGTACGTCTTCGACGAGCCGAGCGTCGGGCTGCACCCGCGGGACGTGCACCGGCTCAACGAACTGCTGTGCGAGCTGCGGGACAAGGGCAACACGGTCCTGGTCGTCGAGCACGACCGCGACGTCATCGCCATCGCCGACCACGTCGTCGACATGGGCCCCGGCGCGGGCACGCACGGCGGCGAGGTCGTCTTCGAAGGCACGGTCAAGCAGCTGCGGCGCGCGTCGACGCTCACCGGCAAGTGCCTGACGCACATCCCGGGGCTCAAGGAGGAGTTCCGCGAGCCGACCGGGCAGCTGCCGATCGAGAAGGCCGATCTGCACAACCTGCACGACGTGACGGTCGACGTCCCCACCGGCGTGCTCACCGTCGTGACCGGGGTGGCGGGCTCGGGCAAGAGCACCCTCGTCTCGGGCGCACTGCGCAAGCAGCACCCGGACGCGGTCATGATCGACCAGTCGGCCATCGGGGTGTCGACGCGCTCGACGCCGGCGACCTACCTGGACGTCATGGACGTCATCCGGAAGCTGTTCGCCGAGGCCAACAACGCGCAGCCGGGGTTGTTCAGCTTCAACTCCGAAGGCGGCTGCCCGGAGTGCAAGGGCCGCGGCGTCATCGAGACGGACCTGGCGTACATGGACCCGGTGACGACGATCTGCGAGGCGTGCGACGGGCAGCGCTACCGGCCCGAGGTGCTCGACAAGACGTTGCGGGGCAAGAACATCGTCGACGTCCTCGCGCTGACCGTCGAAGAGGCGCTCGGCTTCTTCGCCGAAGAGCCGATCACGCGCAAGCTGGAGCTGCTGGCCGAGGTCGGCCTGCCGTACCTGACGCTGGGGCAGCCGCTGTCGACGTTGTCCGGCGGCGAGCGCCAGCGGGTCAAGCTCGCGCACCGATTGCGGGAGACCGGCAACGTCTACCTGTTCGACGAACCGACCACCGGCCTGCACATGGCCGACATCGGGCACCTGCTGGACCTGCTGGACCGCTTGGTGGACGGCGGCAACACGGTGGTGGTGATCGAGCACGACCTCGACGTCGTGAAGCACGCGGACTGGGTGATCGACCTGGGCCCGGAGGCCGGGCGCCATGGTGGGCGCGTGCTGTTCGAGGGGACGCCGGAGAAGCTGCTGAAGGACCGCGAGTCCTACACGGCCGAATACCTGCGGGCGGACCTCGAACACTCAAAATGATTTCCCGCCGTATTCGTTAACAGTCCACAATGGACTCGATAACTAGTGGATCTTAGTTGATCCACAAGGGAAACGGTTGACATCTCACCTGATAGCGTGATTACCATGGTTTCCGGAAAGCAACTATCGGACAGGAGATGCGCATGTCCCGTGGCACGACCAAGGACCGCCTCCCCGACGGGCAGCTGCGATTCGGCTTCATGTGGCTCAGCTCGCCGACGCCCACCGCGACGTCCAAGGCGGTCGCCGACCGCAACCCGGACTCGCTCGACCCGGCCACGCAGATGGACCTGGCGCGCCGCGTCGAAGACATCGGCATGGACTACGTCTTCTTCGCCGACGGCTACATCACCCACGGCGAGAACAGCGCCCGCATCGGGCACGCCCAGCCGCATATCTCGGCGCCGGTCTACGCGCCGGTCGTGATGGCCGCGACGCAGCACATCGGCGTCGTCACCACCATGCACACCCGCTACCTCTCCCCCGGTGTCATCGCCCGCCTCGGCGCCAACCTGGACGCGCTGAGCGGTGGCCGCTGGGGCTGGAACATCGTGCCGGGCTGGAAGACGCCGGAAGCCGAACTGCTCGGCGCCCCCACCGACACCGACCACGACCTGCGCTACAAGATCACCACCGAGGCCGTCGAAGCCGTCAAGGCGCTGTGGGCCGCGCGCGGCGAGCACGTCGAGTTCCACGGCGAGTACCACGACCTGCGCGGCAGCCTGATCGGCCCGCACATCGAGCAGCAGCCGTGGCCGTGCCTGTTCAACGCCGGCGTCTCGGCCGCGGGCCAGCAGCTGATCGCCGAAACCTGCGACTTCGCGTTCACGCCGTTGCCGGACGACTACTCGAAGGTCCGCAAGACGGTCGACTCGCTGGCCGGGCGCACCGAAGCGGCCGGCCGGGACCCCCTGGACGTCAACATGGCCGGCGCCGTCGGCGTGCTGCTCGGCAAGACCGACACCGAGGCCCAGGAGAAGTTCTCGTGGGTGCGCGACTCGCTCGACATGGGCGCCGCCCGCGACATCGCGACCGAGCTGATGGGCGGCAGCGAGACCTACCAGGAGAACTACGAGGGCGAGTTCGACGACATCGCCCGCACCCTCGGCCTGGCGTGCGGCAGCAAGGTGCTGGTCGGCTCGCCGGAGACGGTCGCCGGGCAGCTGCTGGACCTGCACCGCGAGACCGGTGTGCGCGGCTTCATGTTCCTGCCGGTGATGTACGAAGCCGAGCAGATCGAGCTGATGGGCGAGGTCTTCCCGTACCTGGAGAAGGCGAACGTCTGGACCCCGCCCGCGGAGCGCGGCTGGAGCTGGTGACCGTGCCCTCCCTCACCCCGGCGGACCTGCGCCGGCACCTGGGCGACGACCTGCGCGGCCTGCGCCCGCCCCGGACGGCGATCGTCGTCGGGGCGGGGCTGGCCGGCCTCGCCGCCGCCTACGAGCTGCACCGGACCGGCTGCGAAGTCACCGTGCTCGAAGCCACCGAACGCGCCGGCGGCCGTGCCCGCACGCTGCGGCAGCCGTTCGCGGACGGCCTGCACGTCGAGGCCGGCGCGATGACCGTGACCCCGGAATGCCACTACGTCACCCACTACCGCCGGCGGCTCGGCGTCGGGCTGGACCGGTCGGACCTGCTCGACCAGGACTTCTCCTACTTCGTCGACGGCAAGTTCGTCCGCCCGGACGCGGATTCCCTCGCGGCGGCCGATCTTCCGTTCGCCGAGCACGAGCGCGGGCTCGGCGTGCCCGAGCTGATCGCCCGCTACGTCACGGCGGCCGCGGACGAGCTCGGCGCCGCCCTGACCGCGCCGCACTGGGCACCCTCGGCCGACCTCGAGGAGCTCGATCAATCCTCTGTGGACGAAGTGCTGCGCGCCCGCGGCGCTTCGCAAACGGCGATCGACCTGATGGAACCGATGTTCCTGGAGATGCGCGGCGGCGACCTGCTGTCGGCGTCGGCGTTGTCGTGGCTGCGTCATGAAAGCGGTTACCGCTCGCTGCTCACCTCGACCGACGGGTGGGGGAAGATCGAGGGCGGCACCGACGAGCTGCCCCGCGTCTTCGCCCACGAGCTGCGCGACCGCATCCGCTACCGGGCGCCGGTCGTCCGGCTCGACCAGGACGGCGATTCGGCCACGGTCACCTACCTCGACCACGGCCGGCTGGCCCGGCTCAGCGCCGACCGGGTGGTGGTGACGGTGCCCTTCAGCGCGATCCGCCACGTCGACGTCAGCCACGCCCGGCTGACGGAGGCCAAGATCGAGGCGATGCGCAAGCTGCGGTACGCGTCCATCGTCCGGGTCTACCTCCAGGTGCGCGAGCAGTTCTGGAAGGGGCACAACGTGTCGGTGTCGACGGACCTGCCGATCCGCTGGGTCCGCGACGCGACGGCGAACCAGCCCGGTCCGAGGCGGATCCTCGAGGTCCTGATGACGGGCTGGCGCGCCCGCGCGATCGCGGCGATGACCGCCGAGGAGCGCGTGCGGTTCGTGCTGGACCACGTGGACACGATGTTCCCGGGCGCGCACGAGCAGTTCGAACTGGGGGTTTCGGTGGCGTGGGACCACGAGCCGTGGATCGAGGGGTCGTACGTCCTGCCCGAGCGTGGCCACAGCAAGCTGATGCCGGCCATCCGCGCGCCGGAGAACCGCATCCACTTCGCGGGTGAGCACACCAGTTTCGAACCCAACGGCGGATCGATGAACTACGCGCTCGAATCGGGCGTCCGCGCTTTTGTCGAACTGAGCACGGCCGGCTGAATTCCCCCGGATCACCGGATCGGTGGTTGTATTTTTCCGCGGATCCGCGCCTCCTCTACCCAAGAAGTCCAGGTGAGGGGGCGACTCCGATGAAGGTGTTCTGGAGCGCGGCGGCAGCGGCCGCGATTCTGGTGGCGGGGTGCGGCGGGACGTCCGCGCCCGAAAACCCGGCGGCGACATCCGGTGAATCGGGTTCGGCGACGTCCGGGCCCTCGGCGGAGCCTTCCGGGCAACCGGAATCGGATCCGCCGAAGAGTTCGGACCCGCCCGGTGCGGTGGGCAGCCCGATCAAGTACGACAGCACGCAGGTCGGGTCGCGCGACCGCCTGGCCAAGGACGTCCGGGATTCCATCGAGGGGAAACTGGACGAAGACACCCAGGGCCTGGGGTGCCCGCGACCGCGGTGCGGGATCACCGTCCGGATCGACGGCAGTGAAACCGCGTGCGCCGTGTTGCTCACCCCGCCCCTGGAGGTCGGGCGCGGCGGGGTCATCACCGTCCACACCGCACCGTGCCCGGACACCCGGGAGCCGGTTCCGCCGGAGGAAAGCACGTCGGACACGCCTTCGGAAACACCGTAGGTCCCGGTGCCCGGTCGCAGTGTCCGCCGCACCGGCCTGCGGCGGCCCGAACCCGACGACGGTGCCGCCCGCACGAAGGCCGGGGCTTCGCAGGCGCTCAAGGTCATCGCGTCGGTGGCGGCGAACCTCGCGCTGTTCAGCGCGTTGCTGTACTTCTTCGGACTCGTCTACACGCAGCAGTTCTTCGGCTACTTCCGGGTGCACTACACCGTGCTGGACCAGACCGCGGAAGAGATCCTCGCGCGCGGCGCCTTCGGGCTGCACCTGCCGATCGGCGCCGCGGCGGGGATCGGGCTCGTCCTGTTCGCCGTCGTCCGGCTCGCGCGGTTCCTGCTGCCGGACCGGATCCGGGCCAGGCTGGCCCGGTTCGGTCCCCCGATCGCGGCGGTCACGGGCCTGGCCCTCGTCGGTGTCACCGTGCCCGAGGTACTCGGCGGGGACCTGTTCGACTTCTACGCCGGGGTGCCGGGGCTCGCGTTCGCGGCCGGCGTGGTCCTCGCGGTGGTCGGCTGGCGCCGGCTGGTGCCCGGCACGCACGCCCCGGCGTTCCTCGTCGCCGAATGGATCACCACGTACCTGCTCGTGGCGTTCGGGCTGTTCTGGGCGGTCTCCGACTACTCGGCCCAGGTCGGCGTCCGGGAGGCGTTCACCACCGCGGCGCGGATTTCCGCGATGCCCGCCGTGACCGTCTACAGCGAGCGCAGCCTCAGCCTCGAAGCGGACGGTGTCCGGCAAGTCGCTTGTGGACAGCCGGAAGCCGCGTACAAGTACCGGTACACGGGGTTGAAGCTGCTGCTCCAGTCCGGCGGGCAGTACGTGTTCGTCACCGCGGGCTGGCGGGCGTCGAACGGCGTGTCGTTCGTCGTCCCCCGCTCGGACGCGCTGCGCCTGGAATTCGCCCCGCCCGGCACGAGGCCGGGCGGGACGTGCTGATCCTCAGAAGCCCGGGAACACCCGCCGCAGGTCGTCGAGCGTGATGTTCCCCTCGACCGTGACCCCACTGTCGTACGGCGCCTTGAGCCGGCCGCTGAGCAGCCGGACGAACGCCTCGGCCGAGCCGGTGAACGTCGCGGACGGCGACTCGAGGTGGTCCACGACGGTCACGGCGTCGTCGATCACCAGGCCGCCACCGGGCACCGCGACCGACGCCGGCTGCGCGAGCTCGGCCGGCTTCGCGAGGAAGCCCACCATGAACCCGATCGGCCCGGTCAGGAGGTCGACGAGCACCTCGGCCGAGCCGGCGTCCACCCCGGCCGCCGGGTCGAACGCCACCCGCACGTCCCACGAGTGGTTGGCGACCTCGCTGAGCCGCATGCCCACGGCGGTCACCAGCGGAACCGGCTCCGGCAGGAAGCCGAGGTCGACGGTCAGCGACGTCCGCTGCTCGGGCGTGAGCGCCTCGACCAGGTCCAGCCAACGGGCGTTGTGCTCCAGGAAGCCTTCGGCCTGCGCGCGCGGCGTGGAACCGTCCCAGCGGGCCCAGATCGTCTGGTTGTCTTCGGCCTCGACGGTCTCCCCCGCGGCCCGGGCGATCGGTGCGCGGCCGATCTCCGCGCCGCTGCCGAGGTGGGACAGGGCCTGGGCGACGGTCCATTCCGAGGCGCCGCTGCGGGCGGCCAGCTGCTCGTCGGTGAGGGTGCGGACGAGGGCGGCGAGCACGTCGTGCTCGGCGCGCAGGGCGGTGATCGTGCGGTCCACGAGTGGGCTCATGCCAGACGTCAACTCGCGGGTGGCCGCGGATGTTCCGTGGATCACCCGCCGATTCGGCGCGTACCGGGGTCCGCGCGGCCGAACAGCTGCTGGGCGACGTTCCCGCACACCCCGGCGCCGTACCGGTGCCCGTCTCCTTGCTCCGGGTAGTGCACCATGACCGCGAGCACCCAGCGGTCCCAGAGCGCCAGGCAGTTCACCGCCCACCAGGTGCCGTGCCGGGTCCAGCCGTTCTTGACCGCCGGGCGCAGGCCCGCGAAGGCCGGCGCCTCCGGGATGCCGAACGCGTCGCTCGCGTCGACCGACCGCATCAGGCCGAGCAGCTTGTCCCGCCACCGCGGGCTCACACCCGGGCCGCGGGCGACGCACCGGCCGAGCGCGGTCGCGTCGGCCGCGGACATCGTGGTCTTGGACCACCAGCCCGGGTGGATCGCCGTCTCCCGCAGCTCGCAGGTCCGGATCATCCGTGCGATCGAGGCGTCCCCGCCGAGGCGCAGGTACAGCGTCTGCGCGGCGCGGTCGTCGCTGCCGCGGATCATCCGGGTCACCCGGGCCTCGTCCTCGGCCGTGACGCGCGAGTCCCGCGAGGCGAGGAAGTCCACGGCGAGCCAGACCTTGATCATGGACTCGGTCGTGTTGCGCAGGGTTCCGTCGCCGACGACGGCGCCGGAGCCGAGGTCCCGCAACGACCACGACCACTCGCCGCGGACGTCGACGGTCACCTCGGCTTCCGCCGGCACGGGCACGATCGTGGCCGGCGGCGGCGGTACGTACGACACCGGCCGTCCCGCCGCGGCGGGCGCCTTCGCGGGACGAAGGCAGACCGCCGCGGTGAGCGCACCGAAGACGAGGCAGACCAGGACGACGAGCACGGAAACACGCATCGGAACCCCCTCGGCCGGGCGACGCCCGCGCTTATCGGTTGAGCCGCACGGAATCCAGCAGGGCCAGCCCGGCCGCCTTGTTGGGGTACGAGCTGTTCAGTTCGAGGGTGTACCCCCCGAGGTGCCGGCTCTGGTGCGCGGGCAGCGGGTCCTTCGGATCGACCTCGCCGGTCGATTCACCGGTGCCGGTCACGAAGACGAACAGGGAGAAGCACCCGGGGTCGAGCGGCGCCATGTCCGCCTCGAGGTCGGGGCAGAGCACCAGGGTGTTGGTCTCGGGCTCGCTGCTGAAGGCCGCGACCTTCTGCCCGGCGGGGACCTGCAGCGACTTCAGCGGGGACGCGAGCACCGGCGGTTTCGTGCCGATCTTCGCCAGGAGGCCGACCATTTCCGCGGCCGTCACCGGTTTCGTGGTCCGCACCCGGATCCACCGCTGCGGGCCGTCCTGCCAGATGACCGTCTTCGGGTTCGAAAGCTGACCGGCGGACGTGGGTTTGGCGGGCAGCACGCTCCCGGGGGCGGTGCCGTCCTGGACGTCGATGTCCAACCCGTACCGGCTGTCCTGCCCGTAGTGGAGGCTGGCGGAGTGCGGGCGGACGGACCAGACCAGCAGTGTCCACGACTTGTCCTCGAGGCTGATCGCCGGCGCGGCCGGCGGCACCTTCGCGGCGTCCGGCGCCTCGCTCGCCGCGGCGGACGACGCCGGGCTCGCGAGCGTGGCGGGCGGCACCGCCGCGGGGGCACCCCGGTTCAGCAGCCCGACGGCACCCGCGCCGAGGGCGGCCACGGCGAGCGTCACCGCGGCGACGCTGGTCACCCGTCGCCGCCGGATCCGGCGGGTGGCGCCGGCGAGCACGGCACCGGGGTCGGGGGCCAGCGACTCCTGGGCGCGCAGCACGCGGCGCAGCTCGTCGAGGTCGGTCATCACACGCTCTCCTTGCCTTCTTCGATCCCGACGCGCAGCGAGCTCAGGCCGCGCGAGATGTGGCTGCGCACGGTCCCGGGCGCGCAGCCGAGCACGGCGGCGATGTCGTCGTCGTCGCGGTCCTCGTAGAACCGCAGCACGATGGACGCCCGCTGGGCCCGGCTGAGCCGCGCGAGCAGCCCGCTGAGCTGGTCGGCGTCGGCGATCCGCCGCGCCGGATCGGGCGCGGTCGGCTCCCGGAACCGGCCCACGTCCGAGGTGGGGTGCACGGACCGCTGGTACCACCGGCGGCGCCAGCCGAGATAGCCGTTGACGACCATCTTCCGCAGGTAGAGGTCAGGCCGATCGGCCGCGACCACCTGCCGCCACCCCTGGTGCGCCCGCACGAGCGCGTCCTGCACGACATCCTGGGCCAGTTCCCGATCCCCGGTCAGCACGGCGGCGAACCGCACCAGTCCGGGCAGCTGCTCGCGCGAGAACTCTTCGAACTGCACACCCGTAAGATGCCGCTGCCCCCGCGGTCTGTTGCGGTTGCGGCGGAGAAATTCTCCGGACGCCGGGATCGCCCGACACTGGCGAACCGATCAGCGGGCCGCCGCCGCGTCCGGCCGGTACCGCCGGCGGGCCGCGGCGATGGCGCCGGCGTGCTGCTCGGCCCACTCCCGCACCGGGGTGAGCACCTCGAACAGCGAACGCCCCAGCGGGGTGAGCGAGTACTCCACCCTCGGCGGCGTCGCCGCGGGCGTCTCGGCGCGGTCGACGATCCCGTCGCACTCCAGGGTCCGCAGCGTCTCCGTCAGCGCCTTGGCCGTCACCCCTTCGACGGCCTTCTTGAGCTCGGTGAACCGCATCGGGCCGGCGTCCAGGGCGTTGAGCACGGTCGGCACCCAGCGCGCGCCGACCAGGTTGAGCGCCGCCCAGCTCGGGCACCGGGCGGCCGGCAGGTCGTGCGCGGCACCCATCGCCTGGTCCCTTCGGGTTTCGTTGAAGATACCGATCTTCCGAAGATACCTTCGCCCGCATGGATCTGGAGCTGAAGGGCAAGATCGCCCTGGTCAGCGGCTCGTCGTCCGGACTGGGCCTGGGCATCGCGGAAGTACTGGCGGACGAGGGCGCCGACGTCGTCATGACCGCCCGGCGCGCCGACGTGCTGGCCGGCCACGCCGCCAGGATCGGCGCGCACGCGGTGCCCGCCGACCTGAGCCGGCCGGATGAACCCGCGCGGATCGTCGCGGAAACGGTGCGGCGGTTCGGGGGGTTGGACATCCTGCTGTGGAACAGCGGCGGGCCACCCCCGAGCAGCGCACTGGACCTCACGGCCGAGCACGTCGCCGAGGCCGCCGAGGTGGTGCTGCTCCCGCTCGTCCGGCTGGTCCAGGCCGGTGTCGGGCACCTGCGCCGCAGTTCCGCCGGGCGGATCCTGGCGATCACGACGACCGGGGTCCGGGAGCCCACGCCGGGCATGGCGGCGTCGAACGCGGTCCGTCCCGGGATCCACGGGTACCTGAAAACCCTGGCCGACGAGCTGGGACCGGACGGCATCACCGTCAACACCCTGGCCCCGGGCCGGATCGCCACCTCGCGCCGGGACGCCGTGTTCCCGGACGGCGTGCCGCCCGGGCTCGCCGAGGAGATCCCGGTGCGGCGCTGGGGAACCGTCCGGGAGTTCGCCGACGTCGCCGCGTTCCTGGCTTCGCCACGGGCGGCGTACGTGACGGGCACGACGACCTACGTCGACGGTGGGCTGACGAGGAGTGCGTCCTGACCGGGGTGAGCGTCGAGGAAATTCCTCGCCGGCGGTGTCGAGAACGGACGGCCGGCTCCGACTGAGGGGCATCGGCGGCCAAGAGGGCCGCCAGCACGAGTGGAGCACGAACGATGACCAAGGTGACCGCCCAGATGTCGGTGTCCCTCGACGGCTTCTACACCGGACCGCGGGACGCACGACACCCCCACGACCTCAGTGGCTGGCTGCGCGGCCCCGAAGCGCCCGGGTTCTTCCGGGTCACCCGCTGGGCCGTCGACGCCATGGCCTGGCGCGAGCGGCAGGGCTTCGCCGGCGGCGAGCAGTCGGTCGACTCCGAGATCGTCGCGGAGACGTTCGCGGCGGCCGGGGCCTACGTCATGGGCCGGCGCATGTTCGACGCCGGCGAGGTCCCCTGGGGCGACGAACCGCCGTTCCGGGCCCCGGTGTTCGTCGTCACCCACCGGCCCCGGGAGGTCCTCGAACGCCGGGGCGGCACCTCCTTCACCTTCGTCACCGACGGACCCGAACGGGCGGTCGAGCTGGCCCGGGCCGCCGCCGGGGACAAGGATGTGGCGGTGGCGGGCGGCGGGGAACTGCTGCGCCAGGTGCTGGCCGCCGGGCTGCTCGACCAGCTCGAGCTGCACGTCAGCCCGGTGCTGCTGGGCGACGGCCAGCGCCTGTTCGACGCGGGCCTCGGGCTCGGCGCGGACGACGGCATCGAGCTCGTCCCGGTCCGGGTCGTCGAGGCGCCCGGGGTCACCCACCTCCGCTACACCGTCGGCGGGCGGTCGAAGCTGGTGCTGGACGACCGCGGCGCCGGCGGCGACCTGGTCACCGCGGCCCGGCAGTGAGAGAGGACCGACCCGTGAAGTACATGCTGCTGATCTACGGCAACGAGGAAGCCTTCACCTCGGTGGGAGCGGAGACCCTCGCCGAAATCATCCGCGAGACCGACGCCCTCAACCAGGAGCTGTCCGAGTCCGGCGAGCTGATCGGCGCCTACGGCGTCGCCGACGAGGTGAACACCAAGATGGTCCGGGTCACCGACGGGACCCCGGTGATCACCGACGGCCCCTACGCCGAGGCCAAGGAGTTCCTGGGCAGCTTCTCGATCATCGACTGCGACAGCCTGGAGCGGGCCCTGGAGATCGCGGCCCGCGCGCCGTCGGCGCGGTACTGGGGTGTCGAGGTCCGGCCGCTGATGGACGAGGCCGACGTCGCGCCGTGACGGGCTGGCAGGCCGTCCGGCGGCTGGTTCCGGAGGTCCTCGGGGCGCTGGTGCGGAGGTACGGCCAGTTCGACGCCTGCGAGGACGCCGTCCAGGAGGCGCTGGCGGAGGCAGCGGCCCAGTGGCCGGTGCGGGGGTGGCCGGAGAACCCCCGGGCGTGGCTGGTGACGGTGGCGTCGCGGCGCCTCGCCGACCAGGTGCGCAGCGACGCCGCCCGTCGCCGGCGGGAGGAGGCGGACGCCCTCCGCGCTCCTCCCGCCGGTGCCGAGGTCCAGGCCGGTGACGACACCCTCACGCTGCTGTTCCTGTGCTGCCACCCGGTGCTGACGGCCCCGTCGCAGATCGCGCTGACCCTGCGGGCCGTCGGCGGCCTGTCGACCGCCGAAATCGCCCGGGCGTTCCTCGTGCCCGAGGCGACGATGGCGCAGCGCATCAGCCGGGCGAAGCACCGCATCAAGGCAGCGGGCGCCGGCTTCGAACTGCCACCGCCGGCCGAGCAGGCGGCGCGGCTCGGCGTCGTGCTCCAGGTGATCTACCTGGTCTTCAACGAGGGCTACACGGCCACGTCGGGGACGCGGCTGGTGCGGGCCGAGCTGACGGCCGAGGCCATCCGGCTGGCCCGCGAGCTGCACCGGCTGGTCCGGGACGACGGCGAGGTGGCCGGGCTGCTGGCGCTGCTGTTGCTGACCGACGCCCGCCGCGGAGCCCGCACGGCGACGGACGGGTCGTTGGTGCCGTTGAGCGAGCAGGACCGGACGCTCTGGGACACCGAAGCGATCGCCGAGGGCGTGACCCTGGTGACCGACACGCTGCCGAAGGGCCCGGTCGGGCCGTACCAGTTGCAAGCGGCCATCGCCGCCGTCCACGACGAGTCACCCACCGCCGAAGCCACCGACTGGCGGCAGATCCTGGCGCTCTACACGGTTCTCGAGCGCGTGGCACCCAATCCGACGGTGACGCTCAACCGGGCGGTGGCGGTCGCCGAGGTCCACGGACCGGCGGCCGGGCTGGCCCTGCTGGACGCCCTCTCGGCCGACGAGCGCATCTCGGCGTCCCATCACTTCATGTCCGTACGGGCTCATCTGCTGGAGATGGCCGGCGACCACGACGCGGCCCGGGTCGGCTACCGGGAGGCGGCCCGGCGCACCACCAGCGAACCCGAGAAACGCCATCTCCTGACCCGGGCCGCGCGGCTGGAGTGACCGGCTGCGCCGCACAACGGTCAACAATCCAAAGAACAACGGTCCCGAAATTGTCGAACACAATACCTCGGCAGAGTGATTTCAGGGAAAAAGTGGATTGGATCCGCTATTCGCGGAAACCGGGGGCGGCGGCCCACGCGCCCGCGAAACGACCGGTCCCGATACGCTGATACGCAGGTCAGCACGGGAGGGAACGGTATGACTGACGAGGGATACGGTTCGCCGGATCTGAGCATCGTGCTCAGCGAAATCGCTCGGACTTTGCAGGCTGAGCCCGACGTCGACACCACCCTCGCCGCGATCGTCAAAGCCGCCGTGGACCACGTCGCCGGCGCCGAATACGCCGGGATCGCCCTGATCGCGAAAGGCGGCGGCGTCCGCACCGTCGCCCCCACCGACCACCTCGTCGCCACCATCGACGAAATCCAGCACCGCACGAACCAAGGCCCCGCCCTGGACGCCATCGCCGAACACCACGTGTACCGGACCGGAGACCTCACCGAAGAGGACCGCTGGCCGGTCTTCTCCCCCGAAACAGCCCGCACCGGGATCCGCTCGGTGCTGTCCTACCGCCTGTTCGTCACCGACACCACCCTCGGCGCCCTGAACCTGTACTCCCGCGCACGGGACGCGTTCAGCGACCGGACCGAGGCCGACGGCGCCCTCTTCGCCACCCACGCGGCCATCGCGCTCGTCGGCGCGCAAACCGAAGCTCAGCTGCACACGGCCGTCGAGAACCGCGACACCATCGGCATGGCGAAGGGCATCCTCATGCAACGCCACGACCTCAGGCCCGTCGAGGCGTTCCGGCTGCTCGTCGAGTACTCCCAGCGGACCAACACGAAACTGCACGAGGTCGCCGCCTGGCTCGTCGAACACCGACGCGAGCTGTAAGCACGAGGTCCTGTGCACCCACCTGGCGAGCTGCCGAAGCCGCGCTCAAGCGCCAGGACGCGGCTCGGCCCCCTCGATCCGGTCGAGGAGCTCGTCGCGGTACTCCCGCGCCGCCTGGAACTCCGGTTCGTCGCCGGTCGCCCGCTTCAACGCGCCTTCCAGGATCTTCAGGCCCTGGCGTTCGTCGCCGCGCGCGTCCGCCTGCCGCGCGGCGTTCTCCATGGCTTTGGCGAGCCTGGTCCGCGGCTCGGGTTCCTGGGCGGCCTGGTTGATCCGGATCCAGTTGCCACCCGGATCGACGACGGTGAACCCGGTGTACCGGTCGTTGCGCAGCCGCGGCCGGGTCATGCGCGGGATGCCGGAGACGAGCAGTTTTCCGTGCACGGACCGCATCCCCGCCGCGAAGGCTTCGAACAGCTCGCCGGTGTCCGCCACGATGACCAGGCACGTGCTGTACGACTGCGCCGGGTCGTAGTCGTCCATGCCGAAGAAGTGCAGGTTGAGGTCTTCGCGTCGCACGGCGACGTGCGGGTTCGGCCGCGTCTGCCGATAGGTGATCTCGAAGCCGAGCATCTCGTAGAACGACGCGATCTCGTCGATGGAAGGACAGGGCAGGAGCGGAATGGTCAGTTCGTTCGCCACCGCCCGAAGGTAAGGCCGGACCGGCCGAAACGACACGGAGCTATTTGCTCGTGCGAACCGCGGTGTGGCCCCGGCCAGACCGTCAGATTCCGCAGGAGGACGCCGACCAGAAGCGGGTCGAGCGGTGCGCCACGTGGGTGTGGTCGCTGTGGCCCGGGTAGCCCGGTCCGAGGATCTCGCTGAACCCGTGGTTGCGGGCCTGCAGCGCCAATCCGCAGAACCCCTGCGCGCCTGCTCCCAGGTCGACCGCGTCCCCGTAAAGGTGCCGGCTGGCCGCTGCTCCGCCGACCGCGTTGTTGCACGCCACGCTGCGGAAACCGCCGTTCACCACGATCGGGCGGTCGCCCATCGCGTGCCGCATCGCCTGCAGTTTCCACATCGACACCAGAGCGTTGGCCTTTGCGGTCGCCGGCGGGACGTTGCCGCCCGACCAGTCCGCGTTGCACCTGTTCAGCTCGGCGTAGCTGAAGTTGACCGGCGTGCAGTCGTCGTCCTGCAGCTGGTAGATCCTGCCGAACGTCGCGGGCCCGGCGATGCCGTCCGCGCCGAGGCCGTAGGCCTGCTGGAACCGGGTGACCGCCGCCTTCGTCCCCGGCCCGAACTGGCCGTCGATGGCCAGGACACCGCCGTACCCCGGGTAACCCGCGACCCGGATCTGCAATTGCCGGACGTCGTCGCCGGACGCGCCTTGCGCCAGCGTGCGTCCCCAGGTGTAGCAGGCATCGGTGACCGACATCGCCGTCACGGGATCGGGATCGGCGGCCGCGGAAGCCGGAGCGGCCACCACCGAGAGCAGGGCGAGCAGGGGCAGCAGAAGACGAACGCGCATGACAGGAACACCTTTCGAAACGGGGAAGGTGAGACCCGCAGCCGGTCTGCGATTCACTGTCCAGCACGGTAGAGCGGGTGCGAGCACCGCACTGTGGGGCGTTCGCACCACAAGTCCGTTCAACCGGCCAGGAGGCCGCGGGCGGTGTCGGCCACGGTCTCCCCGACCGGGCGAGTACGCCAACCGAGCACCCTCCGCGCCTTTTCCGTGCGGATGACCCGCACGCGCCCGAGGCGGGCGGCCGCTTCCCGCATGGCCGGGTCGCTCTCGGCGGCGGCCCGGACCTCCGCTTCCCGGTCGAGATCACGATTCTGACGATCCACAAAGGACTGTTTGCTTGTACGACGACAACCGAACGTACGGTGGCGCGGACCCGGTGCCCGTCGGCCAGCAGCCGCACGATGGGTGTCGCCGCGGTCGCGGGCGTCCCAGAGCCGCGCCTTCAGGCGCGCCGGGACGCCTCGAGGATGGTCGGCCAGACCTGCTTGCGCGCGATTCCTGTCGCCACGGGACCAGCATGCGGAACTTCAAGTGCTTGAAGTCAAGCCACCGGTGAGCCGCCGCAGCTGGAGGTCGATCAGCTCGACGGCCTCGGCCCCGGTCCGGTGCCCGAGCAGGACCGCGTCGGCCAGACCGGCTGTCAGCGCCAGGAGCAGATCCGCTTCGCGGGCGGCGTCGACGCCGGTCAGGCCGTGCTCGGCCGTCACCAGGGCGGCGAGTGCCTCGCGCAGCTGGTCGTACCCGGCTCGGAACCACGCGGCGATCTCGTCGTCCTTGAACGCGCGCCAGACGAACGCGTTGGCCGCCAGCGCTTCCGTCCGGCTCTCGTCGTCGAGGGGCAGCAGCGCCACCAGGACCGTCCGCAGGTCCGGTGGCGCGTCCGCGGCCTCCGTCGCCACCTGGCGCTCGACCTGATCGCGCAGTGTCCGGACCGCGTAGCGCAGCATCGCGTTCTTGTTCGGGAAGTAGTGCTGCACCTGTCCCTTCGAGATGCCCGCGGCCGCCGCGACCTGGCCCAGGCTGACCGCTTCGAGACCCTCGTCGGCGGCGATGCGGCGCAGTGTCGCCGCGATCCGCCGCCGGCGTTCCTCGTGATCGACGACCTTCGGCACGGGTCCCTTTTCCAATACGGTCGGCTTGCGAACCGGCCTGCCGCTTCTTTACAATCCGATCGTATCGCAAAACAAGGGGGCACGATGAAGCTGAGCGGGTTCACCTCCGGGCACGCCGAACGGGAGTACGACGCGGTGTACGAACGCGGGCTGGCCGCGCTGCCGGCACCGGCCGCCCAGCACGACGTCGAGACGTCCTTCGGGACCGCGCGGGTCTACCGGTTCGGCTCGGGGCCGGCGATCCCCGCGGTGCTGCTGCCGGGCCGGGCCGGCAGCGCCGTCATGTGGGCACCGAACCTCCCGGCGTGGGCGCGCCGCGGCCCCGTGTACGCGCTCGACCTGATCGGCGAGCCGGGCCGGAGCACCCAAACCGCCCCGATCCGGGACAGCGCCGGCCAGGCCGCGTGGCTCACCGAGGTCCTCGACGCGCTCGGCGCGGAAACCGTGCACCTCGTCGGATACTCGTTCGGCGGCTGGCTCGCCGCCAACCACGCCGCACGCTCGGGGCAGCGCCTGGCGTCGCTGACCCTGATCGACCCGGTCCGCACCTTCGGCGAGCTCCCGGTTTCCCTGCTCTTCCGCACGACCCTCGCGCTCATCCCCGGCATCGGCCACTGGGGCCGCCCGGCCTTCATCCGGTGGATCTCCGGCGGCGCGCAGGTCGCCCCGGACGACCCGGTCGCCGCGGTCATCGAGGCGGGCATCCGCGCCTACCGGATCGCGTTGCCCACCCCGGACCTGCTGACCGACGAGCAGCTCCGGTCGATCGGGCTCCCCGTCCTCGCGCTGATCGCCGGCCGCAGCGTGATCCACGACGCCGTCAAGGCGAGCGCTCGCGCACGCGCCCTGCTGCCGGACGCGCGCGTCGAGGTCTGGCCCGAAGCGACCCACGCCATCGCCGGCGAAGCCGCCGACGCGGTCAACGAACGGGTGCTGGCGTTCTTCGCCGAAGCCGAAGCGCGGACGTGAACCGCGGGCGCGCGGCCCGGCTTGCGCCGTCGCCGACAGAACTCGTGGCATCGTGGCTCCTCGGTTTCCCGGCGCGACAGGGGTGATTGCGGTGCCAGAGCTGTCCGAGCGGGTCCTGCGCTGGGTGACCGGCGCGGCGGGAGGCGACGTCCGCGTGGCCGCCGTGACCGGCTTGCGCGAGGACGCCAATCCGTGGTTGCTGCGGTTCGAACCCGCCGGCCGGGTCGAAGCGGCCGTGCTGCGGCTCGGCGACCCCACCGATCCCGACCACTGCCGGCGGTTCGCCACCGAGGTGGCGGCCCTGCGAGTCGCCGGTGACCATCGGCTGCCCGCCGCCCGGCTCGTCGCCACGGATCTCGACGGTGCCGCGGCGGGTGCGCTCGCGGTGCTGACCACGGTCCTGCCCGGACACAGCCGGATCCCGGCGGTCGCCTCCACCGAACGGCTGCGGGGCTTGGGGGCCGTCGCGGCCGCGCTGCAGTCGGTCCCGCTGGCGCCCGGGCCCGCGCTGCCGCCGCGGACCCGCTCGATAGCGGATGTCGACTTCGCCGCCCAACGCCGGGAAAAGGGCACCACCGCCCTACTGGCGGCCGCGGAGGAACTCCTGGACCGGCTGCCCGTGCCCGAAAGCCCGACGGTCTTCGTGCACGGCGACCTGTGGTTCGGGAACACCCTGTGGTCCGGCGACCACTGCACCGGCCTGGTCGACTGGGACTGCGCCGGTGCCGGACCGCCGGGGATCGACCTCGGCGCGGCGCGCTTCGACGCCGCCCTGATGTTCGGGCCGGCCGCCGCCGAGCTGGTGCTGGAAGGCTGGCAGCGGGCAACCGGCCGACGGGCGGATCAGGTCGCCTACTGGGACGTCGTCGCGGCGTCCGGCACCCTGGCCGACATGGCGTTCTGCGTTCCGGCACTCCACGACCGGGGCCGACGGGACCTCGACGCCGGCCTTCTCGGGCACCGGCGGGACGCCTTCCTCGGCGCCGCGTTGCACCGGCTCGAGGGTCAGGCTAGCAAGCGGCCAGGCAGCGCCTGATGTCTTCGAGGTGGTGCCTGACCTCGTGGGCCGCCTGGCGGACCAGCCACCGGGCCGTGCGGTGCTCGCCCGGCAGGCGGGTCACGACGCGTTCGCAGTCCGCCGGTTCCAGCCGCGCGATCTCGTCGCCGAGCCCGGCGGCGCAGGCCGCGAGTTCGTCTCGCACTCCGTCGAACGACCGGTCGTTGTAGCGGAAACGTCGTGCGCGCAGGTCGTTGAGCATCGGCTCGAGCACGGGCCGGTCCTCGGTGCGGGCGCGGTGCACCCGGATCGTGTACGTGACGCAGACATCGCGCAGGTGGACGAGGTACTCCAACGCCGACCACCGGCCGGGCGCGGGCCGGCGCCGGAGGTCCTCCCGCGACGCGGGCCCGGCCACGGCGTCCACCGCGCCGGGCAGCGACCCGATGATCGCCCGGGCGGCGTCGAGCGTGAGCGCGGGATAGGACAGCCCGCACTCGGCGCAGGCGTGGTCTTCCCCGGCCAGCGGGGGGATGCCGGCGGACATGGCCCCATGGTCGCCGGAAAAGGCGTTGCCCGGCAACCGGTCCGCGTATCGTCTCGGCGATGACACGAGTGCTGGTCATCGGTCTCGACCCCGCCAAGCTGGCAGGCTGGGACCCCGAACCGGTCCAGGCCGCGATCGCCCGCGGCCGGGCCCGGTTCGACGATCACGGCATCGCGGCCGACTACTGCCTGGTCTCCCCCGACGAGCGTCCCGAACAGGCCGTCGCGGAGGCGTTGACCGGCCACACCTACGACTGCGTCGTGATCGGTGGCGGCATCCGCACCCACGAGCCCCTGCTCGAGCTCTTCGAGCGAGTGGTCAACCTCGTCCGCCGGCACGCGCCCGACGCGGCCATCGCGTTCAACAGCAGCCCCGAGGACTGCGCCGACGCGGCGGTGCGCTGGCTGCGCTGAGGAGTCAGGAGCCGGACAGCGGCTGGCTGAACCGGATGCTGTTGCCGAACGGGTCGCGCAGGCCGCAGTCGATCCCGTACGGGCGCTCGGTCGGCTCGTCGGTGAATTCGACGCCCTTGGCCAGCAGCGTTTCGTAGGTCTTGCGGCAGTCGTCGCTGGTGAAGAACAGCGAGCCACCCATCGCGCCCTTCGTCAGCAGGTCGCGGACCTGGTTCGCGGTGGCCTCGTCCATCCGGGGCGGGCCGGGCTTCTCCAGGAGGATCTCCCGGTCCGGCCGGCCGGGCACGTTGATCGTCAGCCACCGCATGAAG
This sequence comes from Amycolatopsis sp. MEPSY49, assembly GCF_051337345.1. Taxonomy (NCBI): domain Bacteria; kingdom Bacillati; phylum Actinomycetota; class Actinomycetes; order Pseudonocardiales; family Pseudonocardiaceae; genus Amycolatopsis; species Amycolatopsis sp. MEPSY49. Next base: position 115,580 of record NZ_JBDLYJ010000019.1, read on the forward strand.
CCCAGGTCGGCGTCGGTGTGGACTTCCAGGCCGAGCTTGCCGACGTAGAAGTCGAGCGCCTCGTCCTGGTCGAGCACGAAGATCTGAGAGATCGTGATTGCGTTGAGCATGGCGGCGACGGTAGTGCAGCAGAGCGCCGGGACGCTTATCCGAAACGATCAGCTCCGCGGCCGCATCCACGCCATGGCGAAGCAGGTCGGCACGTCCGCCAGCGGACCGCGCCCCCGGTAGGCCGTCGGCGACTCGCCGACGATGTCCCGGAAGGTCCGGCTGAACGTCCCGAGGCTGGTGAAGCCGACCTCCAGGCAGATGTCGGTGACGCTCCGGTCGCCCGAGCGCAGCAGGAACATGGCCCGCTCCACCCGGCGGCGTTGCAGGTAGCGGTGCGGGGTCTCGCCGAAGGTGGCCCGGAAGGTCCGGCTGAAGTGCGGCACCGAGACGTGGGCGACCCGCGCCAGCGCGGCCACGTCCAGCGGCTTGGCGTAGTCGCGGTCCATGGTGTCGCGGGCCCGCAGCAGGCGGCGGTTGGTCTCCTCCCCGGCACGGCTCACGTCCCGATCACACCACAACGTTCGTGGTGTCACCGCACCGATCACGGGTACCCGGCCGAAGACCGACGAGGAAAGCGGGGTCCGATGCCGACCGAATACGCGCCGGTGACCGGCGAGCAGGTCGAAACCCGGGTGCTGGACGTCGAGGACGATCTGGCCGAACTGTCCTGGGTTCGCCGATGGGCCCGCTCCGCGCTGAGCGATCTGTCCGAAGCGGACCTGGCCGACACGATCATGGTGCTGGACGAGCTCGTGTCGAACGCGCTCCGGCACGGGACCCCGCCCCGGCAGGTGCGGTTGCTGCGCCGGGCGGGCTGGCTGCGCATCGAAGTCGACGACTCGTGCCACGATCCGGCGTGCCCGCGCCCGCCTTCGGAAACCGGCGGGCGGGGACTCGCGCTGGTCGAGCACTGCACCATCGCCTGGGGGCAGGACCAGCGGCCGGCCGGGAAAACGGTATGGGCCGAGATCGTCCCGACCGTCCGGCCGTCCGGATGAGAACGCCTGCTTGACCGGCGGACCGCTCAGCGGCGCGTGGTCCGGACGTCGTCCATGCAGGTCGAGCTGACCGTGAGGTCGCGGTAGGGATACCCTTCGCGCTCCAGCAGGTCCGTCGCCCGCAGTTCGGCGTCCTCGTGCGCCCGCCGCTCGGCGCCTTCGCCCGCGGCGACGTCGATCCGGACGCGGAAGCTGAACCCGCCCAGGTGCCGGCTGTAGGTCAGCGTTCCCGTTTCGCCGAACGACAAGTCGGCGAGAGCACCATCGTTCGCGTTGGCCAGGAGCTTCTCGCGGACGGCCCCGGCCGGCCGGTCGAACTTGCCCCGGACGAGGACGCGGTAGGCCGGCATGTGCGTCAGGGTAGCGACGCCGGTTCCGCGGACGAACTCGTTTTTCGCGGTGCGCCAAAGCAGCCTCCGGCAGAGCCGCACCGGCGAAGTCGCGCCGGGGCCTGGCCAACCGGGCCGGAATGAACCAGGATCCCCCGGGTGCCCGACTTCAGAGGTTTCACCCTGCTCGCCCGAATCGGCCTCACCTGCTACGCCTTCGTGCACCTGGTCGTCGCGTGGCTGGCGGCGCAGGTGGCCCTCGGCGACAACGAGAAGGCCGACAAGGCCGGCGCGTTGCAGATCGTCGCCGCGGGCGGCGGAGCGTGGCTGCTCTGGCTGGTCGCCGCCGGCACCGGCCTGCTCGCGCTGTGGCAGCTCGCCGAAGCGATCACCGGCCACCGGCACGTGGCACCACGCCGGCGGTGGGTGCGGCGGGCGACCAGCGGGGTCGAGGTCGTCCTGTACGGCCTCGTCGCCTACAGCGCCGGCAAGATCGCGACCGGCGGCTCCGGGAAAGCGGGATCGGTGGTGGCCACGGTCCTGGCCCAGCCCTGGGGAGCCGCCGCGGTGATCGCGGCCGGCGGCGGCGTGATCGTGGTCGCGGCCTTCCTCGCCTATCGCGGGATCAAGAAGAAGTTCGTCCACGACCTCGACCTCGACGGCGCCTCCCGGACGCTCCGGCGGTCGACGGAGCGGCTGGGCCAGGTGGGCTGGTGCGCCATGGCGGTCACCTACGGCACCGTGGGCGCGATGTTCGTCGTCGCCGCCGTCGACTACGACCCCGCCAAAGCCGGCGGCCTGGACCCCGCGCTCAAGACGCTCGCGCTCCAGCCCTACGGACAGGCACTGCTGCTGGCGCTGGCCGCCGGCATCGCCGTCTTCGGCGTGTTCGCGTTGCTCGAAAGCCGGTACCGCAAGATCTGAGGCTCGGCACGGTGTCCGTCCGACGACACCGTCAGGACAAGTGCGCCGACAGCAGCCAGGCAGGTGCCGACTTGCGGCCGTTGCCCTCGTCTCGGACATCGCGGCCGGCGAAGTCCGCGAAGTCCGGGAAGTTCTCGGGGACGTTGGCGTGGATGCGGGCCGGCCGGATCTCGTCGATCGTCCAGTACGCGCCCACCACCTCCCGCAGTTCCGCCGCCGAGACCGGGTTGACCTTGCCCGAGGGCACGGTCGCGCTGTCGAACACCAGCACGAAATAGGACGCGCCGGGCGCCGCGGCGCGCACGATCGATTCCTGGTACCCCCGGCGCAGCCCGACCGGGATCGAGTGGAACAAGGTGCTGTCGACGACGGTGCCGAAACGGCCGTCGTACCCGGTGAACGTGCTGATGTCGGCGACCGCGAAGCCGGCGTTGCCCAAGCCGCGGCGGGCGGCTTCGGCACGCGCGAGCGCGATCGCGGTCGGCGACTGGTCCAGACCCACGGTCGGGAAACCCCGCTCGGCGAGGTGGAGCGCCGTCGCGCCTTCACCACAGCCGGCGTCGAGGACGTCGCCGTGGAAGGCGCCCGCGTCGATGAGCGCGGCGATCTCGGGTTGCGGTTCGCCGATGCTCCACGGCGGCCGGGAGCCCTGCCCCAGTTCGGGAGCCTGGCCTCGATAGGCGGATTCGAACAACGCGTCGCTCGGTGAGCTCGTCATGCACCCCAGAGTGTCAACCCGGTTGATATATGTCAACATGGTTGACATGGAAGGAGTCCGGGGCGAGCCGCTCGGCTACCTGCTGCACCGCGTCACCGCGGCCTTGCGCGCCGAGGTGGCCGCGACTGTGCTGGGGCCGGCGGAGCTGGCGGCGCCCGAGTACCTCTGCCTGCGGATGCTGTCGCAGTCGCCGAAGTCCAACGCCCAGCTGGCCCGCGAGGCCCAGGTGTCCCCCCAGGCGATGAACAAGGTGGTTCGCGAGCTGCAGGATCGCGGTCTGGTGACGCGGCCCGCCACGGTGTCGTCCGGGAGGTCGTTGCCCGCCACGTTGACGCACGCGGGCGCGACCCTGCTCGCGCGCCTCGACCCCGAGGTGGCCGAGGCCGAGGATCGGGTCCTGGCCAGGCTCGGCGAACAGGATCGGCGCGAGCTCCGGAGGCTCCTCGTCGCGGCCGGCCAGGTGGTGTCCCGGCGGCCGGAACACCGCCCCTGACGCCTGGCTCCGGTCAAGCGGGGGAAGGCACGGAGTCCACAGTCCCGGGTTCGGCCGGGCTCTCCCCACCGGCGTCGGCGTCGGCCTCGCCGCCGAACCGGTCACGCAGTTCCTCGACGGCGTCGACGATCCGGCCCAGCTGGTCCAGCACCGCCCGGTGGGCGGCCCGGATGGCGGCGGCTTCCTCCTCCGCACGGGAAAGGGTGAGCTGGGCGTCCCGCTGCGCGGCGCGGTCGGTCTCCGCGGCGGCGCTTTCCGCCTCGGCGACGGTTTTCTCCGCGGCCGCCACCAGTGCCTCACTCTCCTTGCGGGCCTGTTCCTTGATCTCCGCGGCCTCGGATTTCGCGACCTGGAGGATCTTTTCGATCCGCTTGCCGAGCCCGGCGGCACCGTCCGGTTCCGGCGCCCGCGGGGCGGGTACCTGAGCCTTGGCCAGCCTGCGCTCCGCGACCCGCCGCGCCTTCTCGTGCCGATCCACCCGCTTCTCCGCGACCCGCACGTACTCGTCCACCTGCCGGCGGTCGTAACCCCGCAGGACGATCGGGAACCGGACGTCGGACTCCGGCGCTGCCTCGGGTTCGGAAACCGTGTTCTCCATGCCCCGAGTGTCGGCAAGTTCGAGATGACCGGCAATCCGAAAACACCGATCGGTGCGCCAAGAGCACTTTCGGTGGAATCATTCCTTCTGTTCGGCGAAAAGGGCACGCCAACCCGCATTCACCCGATGGTGATGTTTATTTTCCCGCTCTCCTGGCCGGGCTCGGCCCGCTACGCCGGCTCGGCGGGTCGGGCCGGGTTGCTCGAAGAGCACACGGCGAGGTGGTTCGTCTGTCAGGATGCCGAGATGCCACCTCGCGCGCGTGCGGTCGATCCCGGCGTTCTCGCGCACTGGTGCCGGGAACATCTGGCTAGCTCGCCGACGGAGGAAATATTCAGGTCCGGGCACTTGTCCGTCGTCATCGGGCTGCGGCTGGCGGACGGCCGGGAGGTCGTGGTCAAGGTTCGTCCGGACGCGCCGCGGGTGGCGGCGTGTGTCGAAGTCCAGCGTCACTTGTTCCACGCCGGTTATCCCTGCCCGGAGCCGCTCACCGGCGCCGCTCCCCTCGGTGGTGACGTCGCCACCGCGGAGGGCTACGTCCCTGGCGGCGCCGTGCTGCCGAGCGCGGACCGCGCGCCCGCTGCCTTCGCCGAGGCGTTCGCGCGGCTGATCCGGCTGGCCCCCGGTCCGGCTGAGGTGTCCTCGCTCGCCCCGGCACCGTCGTGGGCGGACTGGAAGCACGCCGGGGACGGCCTGTGGCCGCGCCCGGAGGACTCCGAGGTCGACCTCGATGCCGCGGCCGGCGCGGAGTGGATCGACGACGCCGGGCGCCGGGCTCGCGATCGGTTGCGGATCGGCGAGTCCGCCGCTGTGATCGGCCACTGCGACTGGCTTGCCGGCAACCTCCGCTGGAGCGAAGACGCGCTGCTGGTGGTCCACGACTGGGACAGCGTGACCGCGGACAGCGAAGACGTCCTGGCCGGCTTCGCCGCCGCGCTGTACTCGACCGTCGACGCGAACGAGCTGGCCACCGTCGAAGACACGCAGCGGTTCCTCGTCGCGTACGGCCTTGCGCGTGGCCGGGACCTCAGCGCCGACGAACGTGAACGCGCATGGGCGGCGGGCGTGTGGACCAGGGCCTGCGACGCCAAGTTCCAGCACGCGACCGGGCTGCCCGTCACCTCGCTGTCGGAGAGCGATGCCCGCGAGCGCCTTCGTCGTGCCGGCACCGCGCGACCGTGACCGCGGCGCGGGTGGGTCGCCCGCGCCGCAGCCGAGGGCCTACGACGAGAACGACCAGAGCTGGCAGGTGTTGTTGAGCCACATCCACATCTGCGCCTTCGTGCCGTTGGCCGTGCCGCAGTTCTGGTCGTCGAGGACCATGCCGCTGTTCTCGACCACCAGCTCGTAGCGGCCGTTGCCGGCGGGGATCACCGCCCACTGCTGGCACTTGTTGCCGAGCGACTGCCACAGGTCCGTGGCCGTGCCGAGCGCCAAGCCGCAGTTGACCGCGTCGAGCACCGTGCCCGAGTTGACGTTGGTGATGGTCCACTTGTTCGCGCCGACGCTGGTGAAGCGCCACTGCTGGCAGGCGTTGTTCAGGTTCTGCCACAGCTGGACCGCGGTGCCGTTGGCGGTGCCGCAGTCGGCCGCGTCGAGCACCTTGCCGGCCGCCAGGTTCGTCAGGCGGTAGCTCGCGCCGTTGACCGGGAACGTGACGCTCTTGGCGTAGCCCACCGAGACGATGTTCGCCTGCACCGAGTTCTCCGTGGCGTCGGACGGGTAGCCCGACGTCATCACGCCTTCGAAGAACGAGCCGACCGAACCGTTGCTGTTGTCGCCGCCGATGCCGAGGATGATGGCGCCCTGCTTGGTCATCGGCTGGTAGCCGCCCTGCGTCGGCAGGGATCCGTTCCACCGGGTCGCGAGGCCGCCGGACTGGGCGTTGCCGTCCTTGATCGCGTACGTCGAGGTGCCGTTGTTCTTGGTCACCGCGGTGACGAACGCGCTGCCGCGGCCGGTGTTCGCGGTGTTCGAGCCGTTCCCGCCGGCGAACAGGCCGTTCTCCAGGTCGGCCATCACCTTCGGGGCCGAGCCGCTGCACGGCGAGAACCAGCACAGCGTGCCGAAGTAGATGGCGTCCATGTCACCGTTGCCGGTGTCGTTGTTGCTGGTTTCGGCGTTGCCGTAGTCGAAGCAGCAGCGGTCGTTGAAGTGCGTGCCCTCGGTGACCATGTACATGCCCTCGGGGGCGCTGCCGGTGGCGATACCGTTGGTGTTGTTGTTGCGGTAGCCGTTGCCGGCCGAAATGTAGACGCCGTACACCTTGTGGCCGCCCGCGGTCACCGGCAGGGCCGCGGCGTTCGCGCCCTGGTCGGCGGTGGGGTTGGCGCCGCCGCCGGGCGCGATGGTCAGGTCGTTGTGGCGCGAGGTCTGGTCGTAGATCCGCACGATCGTGCAGTACGTGCCCGAGCAGAACGAGTCCTGCGCCGCAGCGTTCGCGTAGCCGCCGGCGCTGAGCACGCCGATGTTGGCGGTGGCGCCGTCGGACCAGCGGCGGACCTGGTAGAGCGACCCGCCGTAGGACCCGAACAGCGCGCGAGTGGTGCTGTGCGCGGCGACGCAGGGAGTGCCGCCGGACGCGTAGATGTCGCACGGCCCGGTGCCGGCGGCCGTGGCCGTGCCCGTCGTGACGGTCAGCGCCGCGCCGGTGAGCAGAGCGGCGGCTCCCACCGCGAGCACCTTTCGCCAGCGGCTGCGGAGAACCCGAAAACCCATTGCTGTCTCCTTTCGTGTGCCTGCGAACCCGGAAGCGGTGCGTCAGTACGGGAAACTCCGGAAACCGTTTCGTCGAGGGGATCGTCGATGTTCTCGATCCCGTGGAATGCCGGCCGGAAAATGCGGGACGGCGACTAGCCGGGAGCCACGTTCGCGTGAGTGTTCATGCGCCGCCTCCTTGCGAGCAGAACTTGACGTGTCACCGGTCGTGCCCGGGTCAGGACCACCGGAAGCACACCCAGCACGATAACGGCCACAGCCGGAAGCGACAAGGACCTTCTGTTATCGCTAACAGTCCATGTTCAGCCGATGAGTCCGGCAATCTTGGCTGAACATCCCGTAGAACTGGGCAAACCCGCGACCGGCCGCTGTCAGGCAGTCAGGCGATCATGGCCGAATGTTCGCGTTAACAGGATCTGCCGCGAGCGGGCGGCGGGATTGATCACGCCGCGGCCGGCTTTCGGAGTAGCGTCGACCGACACCGAACGCTCGCGGGACAAGGAGGTCACCGTGGCCGGAAAGTTCGAGGTCTACCAGGACAAGGCCGGTAAGTACCGCTTCCGCCTCAAAGCCGGCAATGGCGAAGTGGTCGCCACCGGCGAGGCCTACGAAAGCAAATCGAGCGCCCGGGCCGGCTGTGAAGCCGTCCGAAGAGCCGCCGCGGGAGCGTCGATCGTCGAAGCGGATTCCTGATTTCCCGATCGTCGGGCTCCGGGGATCGGCGGGTTCGCCGGTCCCCGGAACTCACCTAGCACCGCTCAGGTCACCTTGATGACGACCTTGCCCGCGGGGTGACCGCTCTCGACGGCGGCGAGCGCGGCCGGGGCGTCGGCCAGCGGGTGGACCGCGGTGATCACCGGGGCCAGGACTCCGTCCACCGCCAGCCGGGCGGCACGCTCCAGGTTCGCGCGGTCGAGACGCCGCTCGACGAACCGGCCGCCGAGGTCGGGCACGGACTGATCGCCCACGGCGATGACGTTGCGGGGCTCGCGCGCCAGCGGGGCGACCGCCCGCAGCGAGGTGCCGCCGACCAGGTCGACGATCCCGTCGAAACCGCCGGGAACCAGCTCGCGCGCCGCGGCGACGACGTCCTCGGCGGTGTAGTCGAGGAACCGCACTCCGGCCGCTTCGGCCTGCTCGCGCTTGGCGGCACTGCCGGTACCGAACACCCGCAGCCCGCGCGCGGCGGCCAGCCGGGCGACCGCCAGGCCGACCCCGCCGCCGACGCCGTTGACCAGGATCGTGGCGCCGGCCGGGAGGCCGAGCTGGTCGAGCGCGTCCACCGCGGTCGTTCCCGCGACCGGCAGCGTCGCCGCCACAGCGGCGGACAGGCCCGCCGGGATGCGGGCGGTGTTCGGCGCCGAGAGCACCGTCGTCTCGGCGTACGTGCCGCCGCCGGTCAGCGCGAAGCCGAAGACCGCGTCGCCCACCTCGAGCCCGTCGACGTCCTCCCCCAGCGCGAGCACGGTCCCCGCGGCCTCCATGCCGAGCACGAGGGGGAACGGACGCCCGCCGTCGAGCCCGGGCACCAGGCCCGCGCGCAGGAGGTGGTCAAGGGGGTTCACCCCGGCGACGTCGACCCGGATCAGCACCTCATCGGGACCGGGGACGGGATCGGGACGATCGAAGAACTCCTGCACCTCGGGCCCGCCGTACCTGCCGAAACCCCACGCCTGTCCCATTTTCCGCTGCCTTCCGGGTGACCGGCCCGGTGGTTCCGGGCCCTGCGGCCATCCTCACCGTTCACACCGGTGTCAGAGGCAACCGGCTGAGGCGCGGGTCACAGCGTCAAGCCGGCCGGGTCACCAGTCCCGCCTGGTGCCGCCGGTTGGCCGCCATCACCGTGTCGAGCGCGTTCCGGGCTTCGATCAGGCGCGCGATGTCGGCGTCGATCCGATCCCGCTCGCGCGCCATCGTGGCGAACGCCGCCTCGACGACGTCGGGGTCGCCCGGGAGCTCGACGCACGGCAGCACGGCCGCGATCACCCGGCTGGACATCCCCGCGTCGAACAGCTGCCGGATGAGCGCCACGCGCTCGACTTCGGCGTCGGAATAGTGGCGCTGGCCGGCGTCGGAGCGGGAACTGGTCAGCAGGCCCTGCGCCTCGTAGTACCGCAGTGAGCGCGAACTCACGCCGGTCCGCTTGGACAGTTCACCGATCCTCATACCGACGAGGTTACGCCGCGGGCGACGGCGGCGGCCCCGTGTCCGAGCACCCCGCGGGGTGGCCCGTCGGCCGGCGGAACCCGATGAACGAGCCCCGCCGGCCGATGGTCAGCCGATCGGTTCCACCCAGACGTTGCGGAACCTCGGGTTCTCGCCGGCGTCGCCGTGGTCCTGCAGCCGGATCGCGCCGAGCCCGGGGCCTTCCGGGTCGCCGCCCCCGGTGGGGCCGGTGATGGCGACGTCGTTGTGGACGGTCACCCCGTTCCAGACGACGGTCACCCGGGCGTTGTCGGTCTTGGTCCCGGCGCTGTCGAACCGCGCCGCCCGGAACGTGATGTCGTAGGTCTGCCACGTCAGCGGCGCGGTGGCGGCGTTGACGTCCGGCGCCTTCTGCGAGTAGATCGCGCCGGCCTCGTCGTTGGCGAGACTGGTGTCGCCGTAGGAGTCGAGCACCTGCAGCTCGTACCGGTCCTGCAGGTAGACGCCGCTGTTCCCGCGTGCCTGCCCGGTCACCTCCGGCGGGTAGTTCGGCTCGTACCACTCGACGTGCAGCTTGAAGTCGCCGAACTTCTGCCGCGTCCGGATGTCGCCGCCGAGGGCTTCCATCGAGCCGCCCGCGACCGGCCACGGGGCCGCGCCCCCGGAACGCAGCTCCCAGGCGTCCAAAGTGGACCCGGTGAACAACGGGACGCGGGTGGCCGCGGTGACGGTGATGTTGTCGAGGTTGACGTTGCCGGCGTCGCCGCCGTCGAACCGGTAGGAGATCGAATTCGCGCCCGCGGCGAGCGGCAGCGCTTCCGGTTGCAGCGCCCAGTTGTCCCACGTGGTCGTGCTCGCCAGCCGGGTCTGCCGGACCTTGGTGCCGTTGACGTAGACGCTCACCGACTTCGTGCCGGCGCTGGGGTTCGGGCCGTTCGAATACCGCAGGCCGACGTTGTAGGTCCCGGCCGTGGGCACGTTCACCGCGAACGTCGTGGCGGCGCCGGAGTTCCAGTACCCGTCGACGAACCCGGTGCCCTGGTAACCCGGGTGGTCGGTGTTGACGCCCGCGCCGCCGGTCAGGGTTGCCCGCTCCGCTTCGTAGGTCACACTGGCCGGCGGTCCGCCCGGAAGCGAGTTCAGGGTGTACCACGCTTCGGTGCTCCACAACGCCGTGCCGGATTCCGACGCGAACGGCCGTGGCGACCGCACGTGCACGACCCGGCCGGCCTGGAGGCCGGAGATCTGCACCGTGACCTTCTTGCGGTCAGCGGAAACCGTCGCGCCCGTGACGGCGAGCGTCTGTTCGTCCACTTTCGGGCCGCCGTAAGCGGCGGTCGGCACGTAGCGCCATTGGGAGGCCTGGTACTTCCTGCTCAGGTCCTGCACGGTCGCGGCGGACAGCGGCTGGGTGTACTCGATTTCGAAGCCGCCCGCGACAGCCCGCATGGCGAGGATGTCGAAGGCGTTCGTGCCGTTGGGAGTCAGCTTCTGCAGGCCGTAGGCGAGCTTGCCCGGCTGTCCCCAGTTGCCGCCGCCGTCGATGCCGCCGGTGTAGATCGCGCCGTCCGGGCCGAGGCTGATCCGGCTCACGCCGGACTCGAGGCCCTGGGTCATCCGGAACACCGCGCCCTGGTACTCGCCGTTGACCTTCTCCAGGTGGACCCGCTGGAGGCCGCCATAGGTCACGTCGCCGTAGACGAGCTGGCCGGCGAAGGTGCCCTGGGTCAGCTGGACCGGGTTGCTGGGCGAGTTGGCGATTTCGTTGTGCGGCAACCACACCACCGGCGCGGTCACCGGCTGCGCGTCGAACGGGCCCGCCGGGTTCGTGTAGTGGTTGAAGAACCGGTTCTGCTTGACGCGCACCAGCTTGTTCGCCGGTAGCCAGCCGCCTTGGTTGTCGGTGACGAAGATGTCGCCTTCGGGACCCCAGCCGATGCCGTGCGGGGTGCGCAGGCCACCGGCGATGGTCGAGACGGCACCGGTGTTCTTGTCGACCTTGATGGTGACGCCGCGGCCCGGCGCGGGCTGCGGGTTGGTGGTCGCACCGCCCAGGTCGATCGCCACCGAGAGGTTGACGTAGAAGAACCCGTCCTTGTACAGCAGGCCGAACGCGAACTCGTGGAAGTTGCCGCCGAACGGCCAGGTCCCGACCGTCCGGTAGACGTCGGTGACGCCGTCGCCGTTGGTGTCGTTCAGTTCGACGAGCCGCGTCTTCTCCGACACGTACAGCTTGCCGTCGACGTACTTGACGCCCATCGGTTCCTTGAGGCCACTGGCGATCCGCTGGGTCCGCACCCGGGACGGATCCGTGGTTCCGGTGGCGTTGCTGATCAGCTGGACTTCGCCGGCGGTGTTGTTCGAGCCGCCCCAGGTCGCGATGGCGAGCCGGCCGTCGGGCAGCCAATCCATCCCGGTCACCTGCGGCTGGAAGCCGTCGGGACGCAGGTCGGTCAGCGTGAAGCCGGGGTGGACGCCGGTCAGCGGCAGGCCGTCGCCCGGGGAGTCGGCGGTGCCTTCGCATTCCTTCTTCCCCGGCGAGGTCACCCGGACGACCCCGGCGTCGGTGCTGAGCACTGAGTTGGGCACGATCGCGAAGGCCGACGAGCCGGGCGGCTGCCATTCGAGCAGGAGCTGCTGTTCGCCGGCGTTGTCGAAGTGCTCGATCCGCAGCGCGTGGTAGCCGGTGGTCAGCGGGACCGAGCCGGTCACCGCGGCCGAGCCGTGCAGTCCGTCGTTGGTGATCACCGGCTGCCCGTCGATGCTCAGCCGGGAGCCGTCGTCACTGGTCAGCCGGAACTGGTGGGTGCCGGCGGTCGCGATGGCGATGTTCCCGGTCACCTCGGACACGAAGAAGTCGCCGACACCGAAGTCGGCGGTGCTGCTCCAGTTGACCGTCGGCATCAGCTTGTCGACGTTGGGGGTCAACCCGGGCTTGATGGTGCACAGCTTGTTCAGCTCGGTTTGCATGTCGAACACCCGAAGGGTCACACCCGGCTCTTGAGGCGGCACGGCGGCGTGAGCGGGCACGGCGACGACCGCTGACAGGGCTGTGAACAGGGCTGTTGTTGTCAAGAGCGCTCGGCGGCAGCGTTCGCGGACGGCAAGAAGCATCTTTGCTCCCCGGGGAAGAGCCAGGGTCTCTACCTGACGCTCGGTGAGCGTAGGGACGACTTTTGCACGAAGTCAACGAAAGTATGTCCTGTTTGAGCGAAATTACGCCGTACAGACGCATAAGTCGGAAGCGATCGATGACGCCGTCCGGCAGCTCGCCCGGCCGGCGCGGCTTCCCGGGTCCCGAGCAGGCGGCGAAACTGCCGACTGTCACCAGCCCTTACCCGTTCGGTCGATTGCCGATGATTGGCCGACCGGCGAATGCTTTCCGTCAGTCGATGGTTTCAGTGAGGAGCCGATGTGGAGCCGGCGTTGGGGCTCGACCCGGGCACGGCAGATCTTGTCCGGCCGTACTTCCGCACTCATGGACGTACGCGGCCGACGCGCACGCTCCCCCTCGAAACGCTCATCGCGGCAACCGAGCGAGGCCGTACCCCGGAGCACGGCTGCTCCCGCGAAGAGGCCGCGATCTGCCTCCTGTGCCGCTCGTCGCAATCGGTCGCGGAAATCGCCGCGTACCGGCGGATTCCCCTTGGTGTCGCCCGAGTCCTGGTGTCCGACCTCGCCGACCGCGGCCTGGTGACGGTTCAGGACACGCAGCAGGCCACCGGCGATCGTCCCAGCATCAACTTCATGGAGCGGGTTCTGCGTGGGCTTCACGCGATGACGTAGCCACGGTCGCGGTCGGCGTCAGTCCACAAAGGATTCCCGCGCCACGAGCACCTTCTCACGCGATCGATCGGCCGTTCTCCGCTTGTGCGGGCACTTCGACGACCGTCACCCGCACTCCCGCCGCCCGGATCGCCGCCACGCTGCCCGCGTCGGCCGAGGAATCCGTGATCAGCTCGTCGACTTCGGTGATGTCCCCGATCCGCGCCAGCGTGCGCTTGCCGAGCTTGCTGCCGTCCGCGATGACGACCACCCGCTGCGCGCGGGCGAGCATCGCGCGGTTCGTCCTCGCCTCGTTCTCGTCGTGGGTGGTGATGCCGCCCGCCGCGTCGATGCCGTCGACCCCGATGAAGGCCGTGCCGATGTTGATCGACGCCAGCACCTGCTCCGCCCACGGGCCGACGAGCTCGTAGGACCGCGGCCGGGAGACACCGCCGACGACGACGAGCTTCACCCGGGGCCGCAGCACGATCTCCATGGCCGTGTTCAGCGCGTTCGTCACCACCGTGAAGTCCGCGCGGTCGGGCAGCTCCTTCGCCAGCTCACCCGTGGTCGTGCCGCCGGTCAGCGCGATCACGTGCGGACCGGCGGGCAGCCTGCGCACCGCCAGCCGGGCGATCGCCCGTTTCGCGTCCCTCGACTGGCCTTCGCGGTACCGGACCGGCAGCTCGTCGGCCACCCCCTGGGCCAGCGCGCCGCCGTGGGTCCGGGTCAGCAGCCGCTGCTCCTCCAACGCCGTCAGGTCCCGGCGCAGCGTGGCCTCGGAGACGCCGAACCGGCGGGCGAGCTCCCCGACGCGCAGGCGGCCCGTTTCGCCCAGTTCGCGCACCATCTCCGCCATCCGTTCGGACCGGGACGCGCGCTCTCGGACCCGCACATCAGCAAGGCTCATACTTGCACACTATACGACTGTTTCGAACACTTTCACGCATCGATCCGACAACTCACCAGCGGTAACGCGGCAAACGAACATCCGCGATGCGCGTTTGCGCGGCAACTCTTGCTCGCCGGACCCGGCACGACGTACCAAGAGCGGACCGCTCGGCCGAACCGGCCGCGACCGAAAGGTGATGTGGGTGTCAGCGCAGCAAGAACAACCGGGGCACCGGCGGCAGCCGGGCGAAAGCCGCACCGCCGGCGAGATCCGGCAGCAGCCCGGCACGTGGCCCGAGGTGGCGCGGACCGTCGCCGCCGCGCGGGCCGACATCGACCGCCTGCTCGGCGACGCGCTCGTCGATCCGCGGACCCGGATCGTCCTCACCGGCGCGGGGACCTCGGCCTACATCGGGGAAGTCGTGGCCCCCGACCTCGCCCGGCACCTCGGCCGGCCGATCGAGCCGATCGCGACGACGGACATCGTCGCCGGCCCGTCGTCCGTCGCCGACGACCGGCCGGTGCTGCTGGTGTCGTTCGCCCGCAGCGGCGACAGCCCCGAGTCGGCCGCCGCGGCCGAGCTGCTGCAGCGGCTCACTCCCGCGCTGCACCACATCGTCATCACCTGCAATCCCGCCGGCGCGCTGGCCCGCCGCTGGGCGGACGCCAAGAACGCGGTCGTGGTGGCGCTTCCCGACCGGCTGAACGACCGCGGGTTCGCCATGACGTCGTCGTTCACCGGGATGACCCTGGCGGCGCTGCTCGCCCTGGGCCTCGAGGTCGACGTCGACGCCGCGGCCCGGGCCGCGGAAGACGTCCTGGCCGGCGCGGCGAGCCGGGCGGAAGCGGTCGCCGCCGCCGATCCGGCCCGGCTGGTCTACCTCGGCTCCGGCGCGTTCAAAGGGCTCGCCCGCGAGGCCGCGCTGAAGTGCCTCGAACTCACCGCCGGCGCGGTCGTCGCGGTCGCCGACACCCCGCTGGGTTTCCGCCACGGCCCCAAGTCGGTCCTCGACGACCGGACCGTCGCGGTCGTCTTCCCGTCCGGCGACCCGTACACCCGCCGCTACGACGACGACATCACGCGCGAACTGGTGGAGTCCCTGGGCGCCGAGCGGGTCCTGGTCGTCGGCGCCGACGCCGGCGGCTGGCCGATCCCGGGAATCGCGCACCTGCCCGACTCCGTGCGGGCCATCGTGGCGGCCATCCCGGCGCAGTCGATCGCCCTGGCGTGTTCGCTCGCCCACGGCCTGACCCCCGACAACCCGTTCCCCGGCGGGGAAGTCAACCGCGTGGTCCGCGGGGTCGTCATCCACGAGTTCCCGAACCCGGCGGAGGGCTGAGCCATGTTCCTCGGTGTGGACGGCGGCGGCACGAAAACCGCCTTCTGCCTGATCGACGCGGGAGGACGCGTCGTCGCGGAAGCCCGCACGGCCGGCCTCTACTACCTGCAGCAGGGCATCGGCATCGTCGAACCGTTGCTGCGTCAGGGAATCGGCGAAGTGTGCGCCACCGCGGGCATCGACGTCGCCGACCTCTCCTACGCCTTCTTCGGCATTCCTTGCTACGGCGAGATTTCCGCCGACGTCCCGGTGCTCGACGCGCTCCCCCGCCGGATCCTGGGCGACGTCGGTTACGCGTGCGGCAACGACATGATCTGCGGCTGGGCGGCGTCCCTCGGCGGCGCGGACGGGATCAACGTCGTCGCGGGCACCGGGTCCATCGCCTACGGGGAACACCGGGGACGGCGGTGGCGGGCCGGCGGCTGGAGCGAGCTGTTCGGCGACGAAGGCTCCGGCTACTGGGTGGCGGTCCGAGGTCTCGGCGCGTTCTCCCGGATGAGCGACGGGCGCCAGCCGGCGAGCGCGCTGGCCGAGGAGATGCGCCGGACGCTCGGCGTGACCACCGACCTCGACGCCATCGACATCGTCATGAACCGGTGGCACGGCGACCGCGGGAAGATCGCGGACCTCAGCAAGGTCGTCACCCGGGCCGCGGAGGCGGGCGACCCCACCGCGGCCGTCATCCTCGGACGCGCCGGGCGGGAGCTCGCCCTGCACGTCGAAGCCGGGGCCGCCGCGCTGGGGTTCGAGCCGGAGGAGACCGTGCCGGTCTCCTACTCCGGCGGCATGTTCGGCTCGGCGCACCTCCTGGGGTCCTTCCGCGAAGCGCTCCAGCACGGCAGCCACGGCTACGAGCTGCGAGAGCCCCTGCTGCCGCCGCACGTCGGCGCGGCGGTCTACGCCGCCCGGCTGGCGGGCCGGCCCATCCCGCTCGACCGGATTTCCGCCGTCCCCACCTTGGAGGGGTTGTCATGAGCGCATCGAAGCGCCGCGCCGCCTGGATTCCCTACGCCGGCCTGCTGGTCCTGTTCTGGGGTGTCTGGGGCGCGTTCTCCAGCCTGCCCACCTCCCGCTACGGCTACCCGGACCCGATGGTCTACGTCATCTGGTCGGTCACCATGCTCATCCCCGCGTACTTTTCCTTGCGCGGGCAGAAGATCGACCGGCGCCCGATCGCCGCGGTCTACGGCCTGCTGATCGGCCTGACCGGCGCCGGCGGGCAGCTGGTGCTGTTCAAGGCGCTCACCATCGGGCCGGCCTACATCATCTTCCCGATCGTGGCGCTCTCCCCGGCGATCACCGTCCTGATGGCGTTCGCGGCCCTGCGGGAACGGCTCACCGCGCTCAGCTGGATCGGCGTCGTCCTCGCGCTGGTCGCGATCGTCCTGTTCTCGGTGTCTTCGGGCGACTCGCAGGAGACGAGCGGGACCTACTTGTGGCTCGCGATCCTGGTCTGCGTCGCCTGGGGCGTGCAGGCGTACTTCATGCGCAAGGCGGCGGTCGTCGGGGTCAACGACGCGACGACGTTCGGCTGGATGACCGTCAGCGGGCTGCTGCTGATCCCGGTCGCGCTGATCATGATGGGCGGGCTTCCGCTGGCGTTCCCGTGGCAGGCGCCCGCGTTGACCGCGATCACGCAGCTGCTCAACGCCGTGGGCGCGCTGTTCCTCGTGATGGCCATGAGCCGGGGCAAGGCCACGATCGTCGCGCCGATCACCAACGCGCTGGCGCCCGTGCTGACCATCGTGCTTTCGCTGATCGTCTTCCAGACCCTGCCGAGCGGTTTCCAGGTCGCCGGCATCGTGCTCGCGCTCGTGGGCTCCTCGCTCATGGTCTACAGCACCGAGAAGAGCGGCGAAGAACCGTCCGTGGCCCCCGCGCCGGCCGATCGGCGGGAAGCCGCGTCGTGACGACGATCCTCACCGTCACCCTCAACCCCGCGATCGACGTCACCTACCGGGTGGCCGGGCTGGCGGTCGGCGAGACCGTTCGCGTGGCGGGCGTGCGCAGCCGCGCCGGCGGCAAGGGCGTGAACGTCGCCGCGGTGGCCCGGCAGCTGGGCAGCGACAGCCGCGTGCTGGCGTTGACCGCCCGCGCGGAGCCGGACGAGTTCCGGGCCGGGCTCGACCGGCTCGGTCTCCCCCACCGCCTGGTCCCGGCGCTGGCCGCGGTTCGCCGGACCGTGGCGGTGGTGGCGGACGACGGCGTCACGACGAGCTTGCAGGAGCGTGGTCCGGCCGTGGCGGCCGGCACCCGGGACGAGGTCGTGGCGGCCTTCCGCGCCGAGCTGGCGGCCGGTGTGGGAGCGGTGGTCGTCTCCGGGAGCGTGCCGCCCGGGCTCGGCGACGAGGTGCCCGCGCGGCTGGCGGAGCTCGGCGCCGAAGCCGGCGTCCCGGTGATCGCCGACGTCTCCGGCGCCGCTTTGCGCGCCGCGGCGACGACGGGAAGTGTGCTCGTACCGAACCGTGACGAACTGGCCGAACTGTGCGGAAAGCGCCTCGACGTCGTCGCGGCCGGCCGGCAGCTGGTCCGGGACGGCGCCGCCGCCGTCGTCGCCACGCTCGGCGAAGAGGGTGTGGTCGCGGTGACCGCCGGCCACGAGTTCGTCGTCCGGCCGGTCGAAAAGGTCGTCGGCAACCCCACCGGCGCCGGCGACGCGGCCGCCGCCGCGCTCGCCCGCCACCTGGCGGCCGCCGGTGTGTCCACAGTGGACTGGCCCGCCGCGCTGGCCGACGTCGTCGCGACGTCGGCCGCCGCTGTCCTGTGCCCCGTCGCGGGCGAAGTCGACCTCGAGGCCCGAGCCGGCTGGCTCGCCGCGCTCGCTGTGAAGGAGATCGCGTGAACACCGATGCCCGGACCCTTTTCACCGGCCTGCGGGGGGCGGTCGGGGCGTTCAACGCGATCCTCCTGGAGCACGCGGAGGCCATCGTGGCGGGCGCCGAGCAGGCCGGCCTCCCCGTCATCCTGCAGATCTCCCAGAACGCCGTCCGCTACCACGGCTCACTCGACCCGTTCGGCACCGCGTGCCTGAGCATGGCCGCCGCCGCCGCGGTGCCGGTCCTGGTGCACCTCGACCACATCGAGGACGAGACGCTGGTCGACCAGGGTCTCGCGCTGGGCATCCGGTCGATCATGTTCGACGCCGCGAGCTCGGCCTACGCGGAGAACGTGGCGCGCACCCGGGCGGTCACCGAACGGTGTCACGCCGCGGAGTGCTGGGTGGAGGCCGAACTCGGCGAGATCGGCGGCAAGGACGGCGCGCACGCACCGGGCGTCCGGACCGACCCGGCCGAAGCGGCCGCGTTCGTCGCCGCGACCGGCGTCGACGCCCTCGCGGTGGCCGTCGGGTCGTCGCACGCGATGGCCGGCCGCGACGCCGTGCTGGACGACGAACTCATCGGCCGGCTCGCCGCCGCGGTGCCCGTGCCGCTGGTCCTGCACGGCTCGTCCGGAGTGCCCGACGACGGCGTCCGGCGGGCGGTCGGGCGCGGCATCCGCAAGGTCAACGTCGGCACCCGGCTCAACCAGGTCCTGACCGGCGCGGTCCGCGCGACCCTCGCCGAGCGGGAGAGCCTCACCGACCCACGCCGGTACCTCTCCCCCGGCCGCGACCGGATGCGCGACGAGGTGGCGCGGCTGGTGGAGCTCCTGGCCGGCGCGCGCTGAGGCTCCTACTCGACGTCGCCGCGGCGGTGCGCACGCCCCAGGTCTCGCACCGACTCCGCCTCGAACCGCGACAGCACCACGCGCTCGGAGCACCGGCTGTGGCCCGACGCGGTCCCCGGCGTCCGCCGCACGACGACCTCGTACCGGCGGCCGCCCGCGTTCACCAGCACCCGCCGGTCGTCGCCGTCGGTCTCCTCCTCGACCGCCAGCACCGCGTCGATCCCGCGCAGGCCGGTGCGGCCGCGGACCTCGATCTCGGCGAACTGCGCCCACGGGCTCGGCGCGGACGTGCGCCCGCGCAGGTGCTCCAGGCGGACGTTGCCGCCGAGCGCCTCCTTCGCCACGAGCTCGGCCTCGGTCACCGCGAGGCTGCCGTGGAGGAAGCCGTCCGGCACCGTCAGGAGGTTGCCCGCCCAGCGGTCGCCGCCGACGTGGCTGACCTCCCACACGTGGCCGGGGTGGTTCTGCGCCAGGCCGCTCACCAGTGGGCGGCCGAAGACCGCGCAGCACATGTCCTTGCTGCCGTGGGTGCAGACGAGGAAGAGCGGGCCGGACACCGGCTCGCCGTGCCCGCGGCGCCCGGCGGCCACGGCTTCGAGGTCCAGCTGGGCGAGTTCGCCGAGGTCGGTGACGTCGAGGCGTTCCAGCCAGCGGTGCCCGGGCCGGCCGCTGGCGACGTAGACCGCGCGCGGGGCGCCCGGGACGCGGGCGTGGCGGCCCGGCTTGCGGATCAGCAGCGGACGCAGGCCGGCGTCCCGCGCGGCGTCCAGCGCCGCCACGGGGAAGGCTTCGGCCATGACGTCCTCGAGGGCGCCGGTCGACCAGGCCCCGGGCTGCTCGACGAGCAGCCACGACGTCATGCGGGCGGCGGTCCCGGCCGGGTCGCCGCCGAGGTCGCGGGTCAGCGCGGCGCAGCCAGGCGCCGCGCCCGGTCCCGAGGAACAGAGGGGCGCCTCAGCCAGAGAGCTCGACTTAGGCATGCCTAAGCGTACCCGAATCTCCGCGCGACAATCCCCCTATGTGACCGGCTCGCCGTGCACCGCCGCCCGATCAGGCGGCACACGGCGACAAACCGGGCATTCCGGGTGGCCTCACGCTCGCGCGACGAGCCCCTGGGTGACCAGCTCGCCCAGCAACGCACGCACCGTCGCCCGATCGACGCCCGGCGCGGCGTCGGCGAGCACCTTGAACGGCTGCGGGAGACCGCCGAGCAGCGCGGCCAGGACCGGCCGCGCGGGCGCCGCGAAGACCAGGCGTTTCCCGGCGGCGACCAGGGCGACCGTGCCGTCCCCGTCGGTCAGCGCGGCCCGCGGGGCGAGCAGCCGGACCTCGAAGTCGTCGTCCGGGGGCAGCAGCGCCGCCGTCGCCGCCCACGGCAGCCCGACGCGGGTCTGCGCGGGCGCCTGGGCGTCGCGGTCGGCGAGGAACCGGTCGACGACGTCCCCGGCGACGAGCTCGGCCAGCCGGTGCCGCAGCGCCTCGGCCCGCGCAGCCCGAGCCGCCGGGCCGGCGAACCGGGGCAGGTCCTCGCGGAACACCTCGTCGGCCCGCACCTGGTCGGCCAGCCACGCGACGAGGTCGACGCCGGTGGCGGCGGTGAACCCGATGGTCAGGTGCAGCGACTCCTCGCCGACGGCGGACACGTCGTGCCAGTGCCCGCGCGGCAGGTAGAGGACGTCGCCGTCCTCGAGCAGGAAGTCCTCGTGCGGATCGCCCTCGGGACGTTCCGGCAGCTCGACGTCCCGCTGCAGCGGCGAGCGCCGGGTGACGCCGTGCAGGCGCCAGCGCTTGCGGCCGGAGAGCTGGATGATGAACGCGTCGTGGTCGTCCCAGTGCACGTCGAAGCCGTGCGTGGTGCCCCAGCCCGCGTACAGGTTGACCTGGATCCGCTCGCGCAGGTCGTGCTCGAGCCGGCCCGCCAGCTCACCGACCCCGTCGACCAGCTCGTTGACCGAGTCGACCACGAGCGTCGCGCCGTCGCGCAAGTGCTCGGCGAAGGGCGCCGGCAGCACGCGCGGCACCAGGCCGTTGCGCCGGGTCGACACCATCTCGGTGTAGGTGTGGGCGGGCACGACGTCGCCGTCGAGCGCCAGCCGCAGCCGGGGGAACTCCAGGCGGTGCTGCCGCAGCACCCGGTCCACCTCCGGCCACGGGAGCAGGCCGGCGAACCGGCCCCGCTCCCCCGGGAAGCGCCGCGGCGCCTTCCCCAGGACGTCGTCGAAGAACTGGCCGACCTCGAGCGGAGCCACGAGGTCGGCCAGTCCGGGGATCTCCGTCACGGCAACGGCTAGTCGTTGCCGTCGTTGTCGGCCACGGCACCGTTGGCCTTGCCCCGGTCCACGGCGGCGGTCAACGGCTCGACACTGAGCAGCAGGCCACTGGCGGTCACTTCGTTGTCGGTTGTCTGTCCCTGACCCATCCGGAACCTCGCAAACGTCGACGACTGGGCTTCCCACGCTACGTGAGAGCGCGGGGCCGGGCATCGGTCATTTGAGTTGTTCTTGGTCGGCCCGGCGCCGGTCCGGAGATCGCGGCGCGGGTCCGGTGGCGTTATCGCCGCCGGCGAAATCGTCGCCGGCTTCAGCACCTCGGCCCCATGCACTTCGATCAGGTCATGCCCCCCGGAGTGGCCATGGAGGTCTCCGGATTTCCTTGGTCGTCAAGGTGCTACATGTCGGGTTCCCACCAGCCGCGCGTGTCGACGTCCGCGGCGTCCGCCAGTGCCTCCAGCTCCGCGATCTCCTCGGCGGCGAGCTCGATTCCGCGAGCCCGGACCAACCCGTCGAGGTACCCGGCCTTCGTGACCCCGATGATCGGGGTGGTCCCCTTGGCGATGGCCCACGCGGTGGCGACGTCGGCGGCGGACGCGCCCCGGTCCGCGCCGATCGCTCCCATCCGGTCCGTCAGCGCCCGCAGCCGGGGCAGGATGCCGTTGTACGCCGCCGCGCGGTCGCTGCCCTCCGGCATCGGGTGGGCCGGGCCGTACCTGCCGGACAACGCCCCCTGCTCGAGGACCATGTAGGAGAAGAACCGCACGTCGTGCTCGCGGCAGTGGTCGAGAATGCCCGCGCGCTCGGAGCTGCGGTGCAGGAGGCTGTAGTGGTTCTGGACCGCCTCCACCCGGAAGCCGGCCTCGCCGAGGATCCGGTCGGCGAACGCGATCTGCGTCAGGGTGTGGTTCGACACGCCGACCTGCTTGATCGTGCCGCTCCGCAGCAGCGGGATCAGCATGGGCGTCCACCGGGCCACGTCGGCCGGGTTGTGGATCCAGTACAGATCCACGTAGTCCGTGTCCAGTCGGTCGAGGCTCCGCTCCAGCATGTCCGCGACCGGGTTGTCGCCGTCGCCCGCGGCTTGCGGGGTGAACTTCGTCGACAGCTGGTATTCGTCGCGGTCGTAGCCCTTGAGCGCCTGAGCGAGGACCGTTTCCGAGCGGCCCATGCCGTACACCACGGCGGTGTCCCACAGGGTGAACCCGTTCGAGTGCGCCTTCTCGACGACCTCTCGCAGGCCGGACTCGGTCAGCCGGCTGCCGAAATGGCCGTCGCCCGCCTCGCCGCTGTCTCCCCACGCCCACGTGCCCAGCGCCACCGGCGACGCGGTCAGCGTCTTGCTCGTCATGTCTCGTACCTCCATACGGAACGGTCGATCCCCAGGAGACCGCGATCGCCGCCACCGGAGAAGGTCGCGGTTATCGGGGGTACAAGCTCCACCCCCCTCGCGCCCTGACCGGCGGTTACCGTCAAGGGCATGGACCAGCAGCACGGGAACCGCGGCGAAATCCGGGACTTCCTCGCCAGCCGACGCGCCCGGATCACCCCGGCGCAGGCCGGGCTGCCGACCAGTGCTCGGCGCCGGGTCGCCGGGCTGCGGCGCGAGGAGGTCGCCGTCCTCGCCGGCGTGAGCACGGAGTGGTACACGCGGCTGGAGAAGGGGCACGTCGGCGGCGTGTCCGAGGACGTCCTCGACGCGGTCGCTCGCGCCCTGCGGCTGGACGACGACGAACGCACCTACCTGTTCGACGTGGCCCGGTCGTCGCGGCCGGGGAACCGCACGCCGTCTCGCCGCCGGGACGTCGAGGTCCCGCCGCGGGTTCAGTGGCTGCTCGACTCCATGACGCTGTCCTCGGCGTTCGTCCGCAACGGCCGGACGGACGTCGTCGCGAGCAATCCCCTGGCCCGAGCCGTGTACGCGCCGATGTTCGGCAGCGCCACCGTCGACCGGCGCGGCCGCCCCAACATCGCCCGCTACATCTTCCTCGACCCCGGCGCACCCGGCTTCTTCGTCGGCTGGGACGCCGCATGCAGTGCCACCGCGGCGCTGCTTCGCGCCGAGGCCGGGCGCGAGCCCCACGACCGGGCACTGCGCGAGCTCATCGGCGAGCTGTCCACCCTCAGCCCCGAGTTCCGCCGCCGGTGGGCCGCGCACGACGTCCTGATCCACCACGACGGCAGCAAACGACTCCGGCATCCCGACGTCGGCGACCTGGACCTGACCTTCCAGTCCCTCGACCTGCCCCTGTCCGGCCGCGCCGTGCACAACCTGATCAGCTACACCGCCGAACCCGGCACCGCGTCCGAAGACCGGCTCAAGGTCCTCGCCAGCTGGGCGGCGACGCGATCCCGGGCGGAGTCTCCCTGAGTCCGTGCCCCGGGCACGGACTCAGGGCTGGTCGCCCACGAGAGCGATCGCGCGCGCCTCGGGAACTCCCAGCAGCAGCAGGCTCGTGATCGTCGCCGCCCGGGCGCCGAGGGGCCCGTTCGACAGGTCGTGGTCCGCGACCGCGAACACGACGCCGTAGGCGAGCTGGCTCAGCATGCCGGCCGGCAGGTGCCGTGCGAACACATCGCTGTCCTGGCCCCGTTCCACGAGGTCGGCGAGAAGCTCGTCAACCGGCCCGAGCAGGCCGTGGATCGCCTCGCCGTACTCGCCACGGCGCAGCGCCAGCAGCACTCGGTACCGGTGCGCCACCGGCCAGACGCGGGCGACGAATTCGCTCCACGCCGCGTCCGCGTCGGCGGCGTCGGCTCCGGTGAGCACGGCCGTCATCTCGGTGACGGCCCGTTCCGTGAGCGTCCGGACCAGGTCGAGGCGCGAGGGGAAATGGCCGTAGACCGTGCGGCGGACGACGCCGGCCGCGGCGGCGATGTCGCCCATCCCGGCGTCGGGGTCGTCGCCCAGCAAGTCGAGGGCGACGTCGAGGATGCGATCGCGCGTCTCCTTCGTCGAGCGCGCACGGGAGGACTCGGCGGACACGGCAGCATTGTTGCACACCGGTGTGCAATGACGTAGATTGCACACCAGTGTGCAACGAAGAGTTGTGCGTCGAAGCTCAGGAGCAAGGCCATGACCTCGACCCTCGTCCGCCCGTTCACCGTCTCGATCCCGGATTCGGAGATCGACGACGTCCAGCAGCGGCTGGCCAGAACCCGATGGCCGGATCCGGAAACGGTGGACGACTGGTCGCAAGGGGTTCGCGTGGCGAACGCCCGGTCTCTGGTCGACCACTGGCAGCACCGCTACGACTGGCGGCGCTTCGAGTCCGAACTCAACCGCTTCCCCCAGTTCCTGACCGAGATCGACGGGCTGGACATCCACTTCATCCACGTCCGGTCCGGGAATCCCCACGCGATGCCGCTGCTCCTCACGCACGGATGGCCGGGCTCGATCGTCGAATTCCTCAAGCTGATCGGCCCGCTGACCGATCCGGTTTCGTTCGGCGGGGACGCCGCCGATTCCTTCGACGTCGTCATCCCGTCGCTCCCCGGGTTCGGGTTCTCCCGGAAGCCCACGGAAACCGGGTGGACCGTGTCGCGCATCGCCGGCGCGTGGGTGGAACTGATGAAGCGTCTCGGCTACACCAGCTGGGCCGCGCAAGGCGGCGACTGGGGCGCCGTCGTCACCACCGCACTCGGAGCCATGCGACCCGAGGGGCTGCTCGGAATCCACCTGAACACCCAGTACGCCTTTCCCGCCCGGATACCCGACACCTTGTCACCTGAAGAGCGCTACGCGGTGGAGACCCTCGCCCGCTACACCGGCGAGCTCGGTGGGTCGAACCACCTCCAGGGCACGAAGCCGGAGACCGTCGGATTCGCCCTGGCGGACTCTCCCGCCGGTCAGGCAGCCTGGATCTACGAGAAGTTCCAGTCCAAGACCGACAACCACGGGCTCGCCGAGGACACCCTGAGCATCGACGCCATGCTCGATGCGATATCCCTCTACTGGTTCACCAACAGCGCAGCGTCGTCCGGCCGCATCTACTGGGAGAACAAAGGGCTCACTTTCGCCGGCCCGAAACTGACGCTTCCGGTCGCGGTCACCGTCTTCCCGAGGGACATCCCACGCCTGCCACGAAGCTGGATCGAAGACACCTACAGCAATTTGATCCACTACGGCGAGGCCGACAAGGGCGGGCACTTCGCGGCCTTGGAACAGCCCGAAATCCTGGTCGGCGAAATCCGCACCGGCCTGCGCACCCTTCGTTCCGGTACGCCGACATGAACCTCTGCATCCGGTAAGCACCACGACAGTGACGGCACCGCAGGGGAGCTACCCGTCCAGTGCTGCCCTGCGGGCCAGGCCCGGTCGACCAGCTCGCCCGCCCCCGCGATCCGAAACCGACAACGCGTGATGCGACAGGATCAGTTGCGAGCATCCGGGTCGATGGCGTCCCCGACCGCGCCGGTCGCGTCGAGGACGTCCGCCCCCTGCCCGCTCACCGCGTCGACGACGCCCTGCCCCGACTCGGCCACCCCGGCCACGGACTGCTCGACCTGACCGGTGGCCTCCGCGAGCTTGTCGCTCGCCCCGCCGAGCAGCTCGGAAGCCTTGTCCTTGATCATGTCGAACAGGCTCATCAGGTGCCTCTCTTCGATCGACTGGAATGCCACCCGGCGCGCTCATCCAGCGCTCGAGGTGCGGCCGGCTTTCACCATACCGGACAAATCAGGCATCTTGTCGTGCTGATGCGGAACGGCTTTCGCCGGTGACGACCGCGAAGCGACGGCAACGACCGGACCGTGGACGTGCGGAAGCTGCGGGCCAAACTCGAGCCGCACGTCGATCCG
The DNA here is from genome assembly GCF_051337345.1 of Amycolatopsis sp. MEPSY49. Classification (NCBI taxonomy): domain Bacteria; kingdom Bacillati; phylum Actinomycetota; class Actinomycetes; order Pseudonocardiales; family Pseudonocardiaceae; genus Amycolatopsis; species Amycolatopsis sp. MEPSY49. The sequence continues at coordinate 141,286 of NZ_JBDLYJ010000019.1, forward strand.
ATCACCACCGTCCGCGGAGTCGGCTACCGCTGTGGTCTGAGCGATGTCGGCTCACCGAAGCTCCGCCGCGGGGTTCGATCGTTTTCGCCGAGGCGGTTTGCCTGCCTCGCAGACAGCGTCACGTGATCGATTCCGAGGCTATGGGCTTCGGCGAGCAGTTGCCCCAGCGCCCACCCGGCCAGACCGCGGCCGCGCGCCGAGGCCCGAAACCGTCCTCGTGCGGGCCCGGCCCCCACTCCGCGTGCGCGGCGAGCCGGGCGTCGCGCAGCCGCGCGGTGGGAAGGACCAGCAACGGTCCGGCGTCAGTCACCGAACGCCGCCCGGGTGGCCGACGCGCAAGTGTGCGGGAGGGCGTCCGGGACCACGACGCTACCCGTGATCGTCGTCCGCGGTGCGAGCGGGATCGCCCGTACCCGCGTCGATCTGATCTCCGCCACCTGATCGGCCGGCAGTACCGTCCAGGCCCGCGGATCCGAGCCGATCTCGACGATCGTGTCCTGGACCGTGCCGGGTGGGCGTCGCGGTGGCTCGCGCACGCCGGCTTCGCGCAGCACTGCGGAGTCGTGGACCCGCACTTCACCGTCGGCCAGCTCGGCGACGCCCACAACTTCGCGACCGGCGGCCGGGTGCCGCGCGGACACGACCGCGAACAGCGCTTCCGTCCACGCCGGCAGCACCCGCACTCCTGGCGACGCAGCCACGCCTCGGACCAGCGCCAAATCGATCTCGCCCTGCCGCAACGCGGTGAGGCGATCGGCCGGCGGCAGGTCGACGAGCACGACCTCGAACGCCGGGGACTGCGCACGCAGCGCGTCGATCCCCCGTTCCAGCCGCGCGGCGACCCCGGCGGCCGTGCCGATGCGCATGGCCCCGGCGGGACCGGCCGCGGCGCCGCGAACCCGGTCGGCGGCCGCGAGCGCGTCCCGGGCCGCCGCGAGCACCCGGTGCCCGGCCGCGGTCAGCCGGACCCGCCGCGGCGAGCGGTCGAACAGCCGCTCCCCCAGCTCGCGCTCCAGCCGGGCGACCTGCCTGCTGACCGCCGGCTGGGCGATGTGCAGCCGCTCTGCCGCCCGCCCGAAGTGCAGCTCGTCCGCGACCGTGACGAAGTACCGCAACGCCCGTAGTTCCACCTGTCCTCCCCTGCGACGATGCCGTCAGGTTATCGCTGCGCGTCCGCACTGGCCCTGGTTCGCGGCGTCCCGCGGTGCTGGAGTCGGAGCATGAACCTCGATCCCGGTCTGCTCGGCGCCCACCTGCGCGAGCACGAAGTGACCCCGGAAAGCGCCGCGGAAGTCGAGCGCGCCGGCTACGGAACGCTTTGGCTGGACGCCTCACCTCCCGCCGACCTCGCCTTCGCCGAGAGGCTGCTCGACGCGACCACGCGGCTGCTCGTCGGCACGAGCGTGGTGAACGTGTGGACCGCGGACGCGGAGACCGTCGCCGCGTCCTACCACCGGATCGAGGGCAGACATCCCGGCCGTTTTCTCCTCGGCGTCGGAATCGGACACCGCGAGGTCCATACCGAATACGCCTCGCCGCACGAAAAGCTGGCGTCCTATTTGGACCGTCTCACCGCCGCCGGTGTGCCGGCCGGCCGGGTCGTGGTCGCCGCGCTCGGACCGAGGATGCTGCGCCTGGCTCGCGACCGCGCCGCCGGAACCGTCCCGTGCCTGGTCACCCCGGAGCACACCCGCCGGGCAAGGACGGTCCTCGGCGCGGGCAAACTGGTCCTGCCGGGCCACTTCGCCCTGGTCGAACCCGATCCGGAACGGGCTCGCGCGATCGCCCGATCGGCGCCGCCGGGAACCGCGCTGGGCGTGACCAACTACGCCGCCAACCTCCGGCGGCTCGGCTTCACCGACGACGACCTGTCCGGCACGGGCAGCGACCGCCTCCTCGACGCGCTCGTCGCCCACGGCGACCCGGCCACCGTCGCGACGCGGCTGCTGGCGCACCGCACCGCGGGCGCGGACCAGGTCGGCGTCTACCCCCTCGGCGACGACCCGATCGCCACGCTCCGCGCCGTCGCCCATGCAGTGGGACGGGTCGAACCTCACACTGGCGTGAGGGTGCGGTGATCGGTCCATGACATTCCAGCTGGGACCGGCCCTGGACGGCGTCGGGAGCGCCTGGGGCCGGGCCGGGCCGCCGTACCGGACGTGCCCGTCCTGGTCCTGCACGGCGAGACCGACCGAGTGGCCCCGCCCGAGACCGCAGCGTCGCCGCCGAGATCGTCCAGTTCCCGGAATGGCTGTGCGCCGCGAAGCGCGCGCCGGCGCTGGTCCGGGGATGATGGCGGGCATGCGCATCTCGGCCAGGGCGGACTACGCGATCAGGGTGTTGCTCGCGCTCGCCGCGGACACCACGTGGCCGATCACGTGCGAAGCCGTCGCGTCCACCCAGGACATCCCCGCCCCGTTCATCAAGGCGGTCAGCCGCGCCCTGCGCCCGGCCGGCGAGGTCACAGTGCGCAACGCCGTGGTGGCGGTCGACGGCGAGTTCCTCGCTGTCCGCGGCGAGCCCCGGCCCGCCCTGAGCTACCACGGCACCGGCGCGGCCCCGGCCCGCGTCGCCACCTGAAGGGACATCCATGAGCGACCTCTGGCACCAGCCGCTGCGCCACATCCGCGGCGCGGACCTGACCGGCGACACCAACCAGACCACCGGGATGACCCGGCTGGAGGCCATCTCCGGCAAGACGGTCGGATCGTCGAAGGTGTGGATGGGCGAGACCCACGTCGCACCGGTCACCAACTCCGGTGACCACCACCACGGCGAAGCCGAGACGGCCATCTACGTGAAATCCGGCCACCCGGTGTTCGTCTTCGCCGACGGCGACGAGGAAATCCGCATCGAAACCGGGCCCGGCGACTACATCTTCGTGCCGCCGTACGTGCCGCACCGCGAGGAGAACCCGACCGACGAAGAAGCCGTCGTGATCATCGCCCGCAGCAGCCAGGAGGGCATCGTGGTCAACCTGCCCAGCCTGTGGTCCCCGGTCGACGTGCCCGAGGACTGACCCGTGGCGCTCGACGTCGTCGAATACACCGATCCCGCCTGCTGAGCGAGTACATCGACTCCGGACTCGATCCGCGATGACCCGCGCCGTCGGCGTCAAGCAGGCCGGCCGGTCAGTTCCGCGGCACCGAAGGAGACGTCGAAGCGGTCGCACCAGATGCTGACGCTGGTGTAGCCGGCCAGGTCGGTGCCCGTCGGCAGTGGGTAGTTCTGGTTCCCCTTGTTGCCCTTGAGTTCGCCCGCGTCGAGGTACTTGCCGTCGTCGAAGACGTCCCAGCCGTCCTTGCCCGGCTTCACCGGCGCGTCGGTGAGCCAGACGTGCACGTCCGGGCCGCTGCTGGTGGCGAGGTCTTCCAGGCGTAGCACGAGTGAGCCGTCGGCGGCGCGCAGGACCCGGACAGTGCCGCTGGTCTGGTGCTCGTGGCTGATCAGCGTGCCGGTCGCGAGCACCACCGGCACGGACGGCGGTACGGCCGGCGCCGAAGATTTCGACACCGGCACCGGAGGCCGGGACACCGGCTCGGCGGAAGGGAGGGATTCCTGCACCGTCTCATCCACCCACAGCTGCCACGGCTGGAACCAGTACAAACCCGCGGTGACCGCGACCAGGCCTGTTACCAGTACGCCGATCAGCCAGGGCCGGGTGAGCAGGCGCCTCGTGCGGGTCATCTCGGTCTCCTCCATCGTCCGCCGATGCCTCATTAAACGGGACGAATCGCCCAGCCGAGCCCCGTCGCGGGTTACCGATCTCTTACGGGCGACTCGAGCACGCCGAGGCCGCGCTCGCCGGCCAGAGACAACAAGGACATCCCGACGGCAACGCCGATCATCGTGAACACGCCACGCGGCCAGAAGATGTGACTGTCCAGAAACGACACGCTCGCGAGCAGGAGAACCACGGCACCCGGAGCCGCCCGCCACCTCGCCCGCAGGGCGGCCGCGACGACGATCGAGATGGTGGCGGCGAGGAAGCAGGCCGCGCCGATGGACCCGAGCAGGTCCCCGATTTCGAAGACGGCACCGACCACCGGGGTAGCGCCGTGCTGGGCGTGCACCACCGTGCCCGCGGCGATCCCCGCGACGGCGTCGAGACCGCCGTAGAACGCCGCGAAGGCGAACGCGGCCAGCCGCCCAGGCCACCGAAGCCAGGGTGGCGCCGAAGTGAGCAGGAGCCACTGCGCCACGGCAAGCAGGGGGAAGACCGGGAGCAGGACGACGTGCAGCGACGCCCACCGGGAGGCGGTGGCCGTATCGAGGTGCGCGGGATGCGCCGCACCGAAGCCCGCGAGCAGGAGTCCCGGCACGGCGAAGAAGACACCGCGCCGCCATCGTGACCCGATCACCGGGCGACCATAGCCCGGCCCGCGGGTGATCGAGCGGGCAACGAGATTAGAGAACCCTTACGGCCACGACCATGCGCGGGTCGCCCGGCGCGTGGTCTCCGCGTACCGGGCGGGCTTGGAGAACCCGCGATCGAGCAGTGCTGCGCTCCGTCCACTTCGAGCACGGTGCGCCTGTGCTGTTCAAGCAGGAGAAGGAAGGCGTGCCGGCGCCCCGCCCCGCCGGATCGCGGCGGGGCCGGGGCACCGGGTGGGTCAGCGGCCGTAGGCTTCGAGCAGCCGCAGCCACACCTCGCTGACCGTGGGGAAGGCCGGGACCGCGTGCCAGAGCCGGTCGATCGGCACCTCGCCGGCCACCGCGATCGTCGCCGCGTGGAGCATCTCCGCGACGTCCGGGCCGACGAGGGTGAAGCCGACGATCACCTTGCGGTCCTCGTCGACGACCATCCGGGCGTGGCCGCGGTAGCCCTCGGCGTGCACGGCGGAGCCGGCGGTCGCGGCCAGGTCGTAGTCGACGACCCGGATCCGCAGCCCGGCGGCCTCGGCGTTGGCCGCGGTGAGGCCCACCGACGCGATCTCCGGTTCGGTGAAGACGACCTGCGGGACCGCGCGCTCGTCGGCGGTCGCCGCGTGGCGGCCCCAAGGAGCGTCGTCGACGGGCTCCTCCTTCACGCGAGCCACGATGACGTCGCCGACCACCCGGGCCTGGTACTTGCCTTGGTGCGTCAGCAGAACGCGCCGGTTCACGTCCCCTGCGGCGTAGAGCCAGCCGCCCTCGACGCCATCCACGCGCATGGTGCCGTCGACCGCGAGCCAGGCACCCGGCTTCAGGCCGACGTTGTCGAGGCCGATGTCCTGGGTGTTCGGCGTGCGGCCGATCGCGACGAGCAGTTCGTCGGCTTCGACCTGCTCGCCGTCGGTGAGCGTGATCGACACCGTGCCGTCGTCGTTGCGCTTGACGGAGCCTGCCTCGGCGCCGATGCGGACCGAAACACCCTTGTCCTGCAAGGAAGCAGCCACCTGCTCGCCGACGAACGGCTCGTTGAGGTGCAGCACGCCGTCGCGGGCCAGCATCGTCACCGACGAGCCCAGCTCGGAGAACGCGGTCGCCATCTCCGAGGCGACCACCCCGCCGCCGATGACGGCGAGCCGGGCCGGAACTTCTTTGGCCGCCACTGTTTCCCGGCTGGTCCACGGTTTCGCGTCGCGGAGGCCCTCGATGTCCGGGACCAGCGCGCCGCTGCCGGTGGCGATCACGACCGCGTGCCGCGCCGTCAGCGTCGTGGTGGTGCCGTCGGCGGCGGTCACCTCGACGACCCGGTCGCCGGCGATCCGGCCGTGTCCGCGGTGCAGCGGGATCCCGGCCGAGTCGAGCCAGGACACCTGGCCTTCGTCGTTCCAGTTCGAGGCGAACGAGTCGCGCCGGCGGAGCACGGCGGCCACGTCGAGCTCGCCCGTCACCGCCTCCCGCGCGCCGGGCACCTGCCGGGCGGCCCGGAGTGCCGCACCGCTGCGCAGCAACGCCTTGGTGGGCATGCAGGCCCAGTAGGAGCACTCGCCCCCGACCAGTTCCCGCTCCACGATCGCGGCGGTCAGCCCGCCCTGCACGACGCGGTCGGCCACGTTCTCCCCGACCGGGCCCGCGCCGATGACGACGACGTCGTAGGTGGTCACGTCAGTTCCCCTTCGCGGCGCGGCCGAGGCGGATCGCCGAGACGAGGAAGAAGATGCCGCCAAGCACGGCGTAACCGGCCACATTGGACAGCGACGGGTTCGCCCCGGAGGCACCGATGATGAAGTTGGCGCCGGCCAGCACGGAGATGCCGCCACTGAGGATCATCGGCCACTGGCCACCCATCTTGCGGCGGCTGATGGCGACGATCAGCTGGACCAGCCCGGCGACGATCGCCCAGGCGCCCCATACCCGCAGCACCGCCGGGACGCCGGAAGCGGCGGCGACGCCGATGCCGATGGTGGCCAGCAGGCTGATCGCCATGTTCACGTACAGGCCGGTGACCGACCCGCCGCTCTTGGCCGAGCGGGCGTCCACAATGGCCGCGCCCACGTCGAACAGCGGGTACACGACGACCAGGACGACGCCGGCCGCCCCCAGGCCGGACTTGGTCGTCAGGAACACCAGGACCGCCCACACGATGGCGAACGCGAACCGCACGAAGTACAACCGGCGCAGAGCCGGTGCGAACCCACCTACGGCGGGCGAGTCGACAGTAGTCACCATGATCCCTTCAAGGCTGTGGGGAATCTCCCCGACAAGACCGAACGTTCTATCTCATCTCAGCATGGCGGCCTCGTCACCTGAAGTCAAGACAGATCGTTCTATCCAATTCCTTACGTGCCGGAAGACCCAGCGGATCCGCGGGGATCCGCTGGGTCGGCTCAGGCCCAGCCGCGGTACTCGTCGACCGGAAGAGGGTGGTCGACGGGGACGACGCGGGAGTTGACCGCGGTGAAGCAGCCGGGACAGCACAACTGGCGGAACACGACTTCCGCGTCGACGTACTCCAGCGGGTCGTGCCAGATGTGCGGACCCNGAAGAGGGTGGTCGACGGGGACGACGCGGGAGTTGACCGCGGTGAAGCAGCCGGGACAGCACAACTGGCGGAACACGACTTCCGCGTCGACGTACTCCAGCGGGTCGTGCCAGATGTGCGGACCCGCTTCGGTCGGCGCCGCGTCCCGGCGGGCCAGCGAAGCGACGAACGCACTCCCTTCCAGGGGCCCGATCTCCGTTCCACAGTGGACGCACGCGACCGTCCCGCTGTCGAGGACGGCGAGGTTGTCGTCGAGCCGGCGCACCTCGCCCAGGTCCGGTGTGCCGATGGGCGTGAGCCCGGTCAGTCCGGTGCCGGAAGCCCGGCGACGCCGCAGTTTCGCCCGTCGCTCTTCGGTCGCGGCCACGTCCACTTCGCCGCCGCGGAGCACCACGCCGTAGACGTCCTCGGCCGCGTCCGCCGTCACCCGGACCTGCTGCACGTCCTCACGCACGCTCTCGGGCGCGCGGAGCAGCGGGTCGCCGTATCCGCCACCGGCCTGCCAGTGCAGGTAGAGCGCATCGCCGGGGCCCAGGTTCGACTCGCCTTCACACGGCAGCACCTCGATCTCCCCGCCCAGCTCGCCCAGGTGGCCGGGGATGGTGACCGCCTGGGCGAGCTGGGGTTCGTTCACTCCCCGCACGACCAGGTCGAGCTGGGAGTTGCCGGGGTAACCGCCGGCGAGGCCGACGTTCTGGTTCGCCACCTTGCCGGTGCCGGACACGACCAGGGACAGGGTTCCGTTCTGGTCCGGGTGCTGGACGTAGCAGACCGAGCCGCTCATCCCGCCCCGCTGCCGGCCCGGGCCGCCGGAGTCGGTCTGCTCCCGGCGCCACAGGGCGACGAGGGGATAGAGGTACTCGGTCATCTCGACGTCCGGCGCCCGCGCCGAGGGGATGATCAACCGGCCGCCGGTGTCGACACCGTCGTGGTAAACCTGCGCGCCGTAGCCGCCCGCCATCACGTCGAACACCGGCGACACGAAGCCCTTGCTGCCGCCGCCGCGAGTGTCCACACCGGACACCACGCAGAGGTCCGTGGTGCCGTTGCAGATGGACTGCACGTCGCTGCGGTGGTCCGGTTCGGCGTCCAGCATCTTGGCCAGCACCTCGGCGACCAGGTTGCCCGAGCCCCAGGCCGGGCCGAACGGGCCTTTGCCCACCGCCGCCGGGAAGGACGCGTTGGTGATGGTGTCCTCGTCGGTGATGATCTCGAAGCAGCGCATCAACCCGCCCGCCGCCCACGGGATGTCTCCCGCCAGCAACGGAAGCATCGTGAAGACGATGCCGGCCCGCAGTCCCGGGTAGGGGCAGTTGATGATGCCGGTCTGCTCCGCCGTGCCGCGGAAGTCGAAGACGAGCTTGTCGGCTTCCTTGGTCATCGCGACCTTGATCGCGTGCAGGCCGCGGTCGCCGGTCTGCGACTGTTCCTGGTAGCCGACCGCGCTCCACGTCCCGTCGGGCAGCGTCTTGAGCTTCGCGCGTAGCCGGCGTTCGGCGTCGTCCATCATCCGGCGCATCACGGACTTGACCGTGTCGGCGCCGTACTTGGTGATGAGCCGCAGGATCTGCTCGGCCGCGTTCTTGTTGGCGGCGATCTTCGCGCGCAGGTCGAGGCCCACCAGGTGCGGGAGCCGTGAGCGGCGGACCCACGCGTCGGCGACGTCGCGCTGCAGCACGCCGGAGCGCACGACCTTCATCGGCGGCGTCGGGACGGCCTCGCCGAAGACGTCCTGCGCGGACGGGCTGAAGGACCCCGGCCGCGGACCGCCCAGGTCGACCTGGTGGGCGATGGCCGTCGTCCAGCCGAACAGCTTGCCGTCGTGGAAGATCGGCGCGAGGACCGCGGCGTCGTTCTGGTGCAGGCCGCCGCCGATCCACGGGTCGTTGCACAGGAACATGTCGCCCTCGGCGATGCCCGGGTTGTCGCCGCGGTTGCGCAACGTCCAGGTGATGGCCAGGTCCATCGACCCGATCAGGCCGATGTTGTAGGTGCCGACCTGCACCTGCTCGCCGAGCTCGTCGCAGATGGAGAAGTTGAAGTCGTTGGATTCGGTGACGACGTGCGAGCCCGACATGCGCCGCAGCGTCTCCCCCATCTCCTGGGTGATCGCCCACAGCCGGTGCCGGACGACCTCGTAGGTCAGGGCGTCGACGTCGGCGTCGTCGATCTGGTGCAGCGGCAAGGAAGACGAGATCTGCCGCAGCAGTTCCTCGCGGGGCATGGGGCGGCTGGTGAACTCGTCCGCTCCGGGAATCCTGGAAGTCATGGTGTCCTCACTGATAGCGCAGCACGAGGTTGCCGAGGTGGTCGACGCGGCCGGTGACCCCGGCCGGGACCACGACCACGGTGGTCGGGACGTCGACGATCGCCGGTCCGGCGAGTTCGTGGCCCGCGCGCAGCCGTGCGTAGTCGTAGACGGGCGTCATCACGTAGCCGAGTTGCGAGTCGAGACAAACGGAGCGCTCTTCGAGCAGCGCCTCTCGCGGGTCGGGCCCGTCGGCCTCGGGGACGGCCGGCAGCCCGATCGGGAACCCGAGGCCGGCCTTGGCCTGCACGCGGTAGGTGATCGCCTGGACGCCGGCCTCGCGGTACCCGGCGCCGCTGCCGTTGATGCGCTCGTACTGTTCTTCGAAGCGCTCGAGGATTTCGTCGCCGGTGCGCTCGGTGAACTCCGCGTCGGGGACGGTGGTCGCGAGCTCGGTGACCTGCATCGAATACCGCAGGTCGATCTCCCGGTGCAGCGAGACGTCGTGGAACTTCACCTTCTGCCGCTCGAGAGCGCGCTGCAGGTCGGCCTCCAACCGCGCGAAGTGGGACTCGAGCACGGTGTGGTCGACCGGGAAGGACGACGGATCGGACAGCTCGGCGCTCAACGAGACATCCGAGGCCGCGAGACCGTACGCCGAGAAAGCGGACGCGACCGGCCCGAGCGGAACGACGACCTCGCGCACGCCCAGGTCCTGGCAGTACCCGGCGCAGTGCGCGGGTCCCGCTCCTCCGAAGGCGTAGGCGACGAAGTCGCGCGGGTCGTAGCCGGCCTGCACGACGGCCCGGCGCAGCAGGTCGCCCGCCTGCGCGTTCTGCACCTCGTGGATGGCGATCGCCGCTTCCTCCACGGTGAGGCCGAGCGGCTCGGCGACGTGCTCGCGGATCGCCTCGCGCGCCAAGTCCATGCGCAGCGGCTTGCGGCCGCCGAGCAGACCCCGCTCGCCGAGGATGCCGAGCACCAGGTTCGCGTCGGTGTTCGTCGGCCGCGTGCCGCCGTTCCCGTAGCACGCCGGACCGGGGACGGCTTCGGCGCTCTGCGGGCCGAGCCGCAGGTTGCCGCCCTCGTCCACGGACGCGAGCGCGCCGCCACCGGACCCGATGGTGTGCACGCGGATCGTCGCCGCGTTGATCGGGAACTGGTTGACGATGGAGCCGGGCGCCATCACCGGCTCGCCGTCGACGATCAGGCCCGCGAGGAACGTCGTGCCGCCGACGTCGGTGGTGATGACGTTGCGGTGGCCCAGCTGTTCGGCCAGGCGCATCCCGCCGACGACCCCGCCCGACAGCACGGACCCCACGGTGGTGATGGCGTGCTCCGGGGCCCGTTCGGCGGTGATGGTGCCGCCTTCGCTCTGCATGACCAGCAGCGGTCCCCTGAGCCCGCCCTCCTCCAGCTGCTTCTGCAGCGGCAGCAGGTAGGTGCGCAGCCGCGGGCCGACCTGGGCGTTCATGATCGTCGTCGAGGTCCGCGCGAACTCGCGGATGCGGGGACTGACCTCCGAGGACAGCGTGACGTACATGTCCGGCGCGATCTCGTGGATCAGCGCGCGGACGCGCTGCTCGTGCACGCCGTTCTTGAACGACCACAACAGGCACACCGCGATCGCCTCGACACCCTGGTCCACAAGGGACTGTGCGACCCGGCGCACCTCGTCCTCGTCCAGCGGAACCAAAATCTTCCCGGCGTGGTCGATCCGCTCGGTCACTTCGAGGGCCCGGTACTTCGGGATCAGCGGCGCGGGTTTGCGCTGCCGGAGCGTGTCCTGGATTTCGTGGGCCGAGCGGCCGAGGGTGCGGCCTTCGGCGTTCATGATGTAGATCGCGTCCCGGTGCCCCTTGGTGGCGATCAGCCCCACGTCGGCGACCTGCCCCTGGACCAGGGCGTTGATCGACGCGGTCGTGCCGTGGGCGATGTAGTCGGTCTGCGAAAGCAGCTCGCCGACACCGATGCCCAGCTCCCCGGCGAGGTCCTCGATCGCGCGCATGACCCCGACCTCGCGGTTAGGCGGCGTCGTCGGCGTCTTGGCGGACACGATCCGCCCGGCGCCGTCGGAGGCGACCGCGTCGGTGAACGTGCCGCCGACGTCGATGCCCAGTGCGTATGGCATTGCGGTTCTCCTGGTGTTCTCAGGCCTGGTGGGCCGGGACGCGGCCGGTGACGGTGTGGAGGAGCTCGTCCGGACGAGCGTCCACGCCACCCATCCAGGCGATGTGCTGGTCCGGGCGCACCAGCAGCAGCGCGGCGGGGTAGCGGCCGGGCAGGTCGACGACGGCCAGCGGAACGCCGAGTTCACGCGCCGCCAGGGTCCAGGACGTCGTCCCGGCCCTCGGATCGGTTCGCAGCAGGGTGAAGCCGGAGCCGAGCACGTCGAACACCGACCGGCCGTCGTCGAGCCAGGCGTGCGGCAGCCGGAACCCGGGCCGCGGCCGCTGCTGGTAGTCCCCCATGGTGATCTCGGCCTGGTCTTCGCCGCCGACGATCAGCGGCGAGGCCGCGTAGTGGTAGCCGAAGCTGAAGCCGTCGGGGGAATACCGCCGCGGCTCGGTGACGGCCAGCCGCGCGGCGAACTCCGCGCGGGCCCGCTCGCCCTCGGGGCCGGTCAGGTGGATGTCCGGGGAGACGTCCGCGAACGACGTGCGGGCCTGGGCGCCCACCGCGGTGGCGAACTGCTCACCGACCGGCTTGCGCTCGAGTTCGTAGGCGTCCAGCAGTTCGGGCGGGGCCCAGCCGTGGTGGACGGCGGCCAGCATCCACGCGAGCGTCGCCGCGTCCTGGATGCCGGCGTTCATGCCGAACCCGCCGACGGGGATCCAGATGTGGGCGGCGTCGCCGGCCAGGAACACCCGGCCGGCGCGGTACCGCCGGGCGACCAGGCGGCGGCCGGTCCAGCGCACCACGCCGAGCACCTCGTGCTCGACGGGCTTGCCCACGGACTCCCGCAGCAGTTGTTCCGGGTCCTCGCCCTCGGTCTCGTGGTCCGGGGCGAAGGCGACGTGGTTGAGCCACAACGAATCGCCGTCGATGGCGATGAGCGACGCGATCCGGCGGCCGTAGGTCCAGTACGTCCACGCCCGGTCTTTCGCGGCCAGCCGGCCCAGCTCGGGCGAGCGGACGAACGTCGACACGAACCGTTGGATCGCGTCGACGCCAACGTAGCGGATGCCCAGCTGCCGGCGGACGGTGCTGTGGGCGCCGTCGCAGCCGACCACATACGCGGGGCGCAGGGTGCGCCTCTCCCCCGCGGTCTCCACGACGGCCTCGACGTGGTCGTCGTGCTGCCGGAGTTCGATCAGCCGGGTGCCGCGCTCGAGGGTCAGCCCGGGCAGCTTGCGCGCGTGCTTCTCCAGGATGGGCTCGAGGTAGAGCTGCGAGATCCGGTGCTGCGGTTCCGGGGTGGGCCAGTCGTCCTTGCCTTTGCCCGCCAGGACGTCGTGCGCGGACGGCAGGTCGATCCGGAAGATCTCCTCGCCGTCCAACGTCGTCCGGTACCGGACCGACGTCGGGTAGTCCCCGGGCAGCCCGGCGCGGCGGATCTCGTCGGCCAGCCCGAGCCGCCGGAAGATCTCCATCGACCGCGCGGACGTCGTGTTGCACCGGGGATTGCCGGGCCGCTCCTCGGTCGCCTCGATCACGCGGCAGGCGACGCCTCGCTGCGCGAGGTCGATGGCGAGGGTCAGACCGGCGGGACCGGCGCCGACGATCAGAATTTCGGTCATGCGCTCAGGAACTCCCCTACCAGCTTGGTGAACTCGTCCGGCCGGTCGACGTGGATCCAGTGCCCGGCCCCGGCCACGACGTGCAAGTGCCCGTGCGGCAACGCGCCGGCCAGGCGCTCGGAGACTTCGACCGGCTGCACCCGGTCGAGCTCGCCGTGCATTGCGAGGACCGGGGTGGTGATCTTCGTGAGATCGACCGGCGGCGGCCCGCCGGCGGCATCGGCGAACATCGCGCGGAACGCTCCCTCCGCGGCGGGGCGAAGCGCTTGCCGCAGCCGAAGATCGGTGAGCCGGTCCAGGAGTTCTTCGTGGACACTCTCGTCCGCGACCAGCCGGCCGAGCGTGGTCCGCATGGACTCCTTCGTCGGGTTGTCGTAGAAGGGAACCGACGGCGGCAGCGGCCCGGTCCCGGCGCCACCCATGACCACCGCGCGCCCGACGCGGTGCGGCGCCATGGACAGGAGCGCTAGCGCCGCGGCACCGCCCGCGGCCGAGTTGCCGACCAGGTGCACGCGGTCGAGGCCGTGGTGGTCGAGCAGGTCCAGCACCTGCCGGGCCCGGGCGATCGCCCAGGCGTGCGGCCCCCGGAGCCCGGCCGTGCCGGCGATCTGCGAGCCGAACCCGAGCAGATCCGGGGCGAGGCAGTGGAACTCGCCGTCGAACCCGGCCCGCACGCTCGCCCAGTTGCTCGCGGCGTCCACTCCGGGCCCGCCGCCGTGGAGCAACACCAGGGTCGGCACGTCCGTCCTCCTTTGTGGATCGTACGTCGGTCCGCGGCTCACGGCAGCCGCGCCAGGAACTCGCCGGTGCCGAGCAGCCGCGACGACGTCAGGGACATCACCCGCAACGCGGCGAGGTGCATCTCCGCCGCGGGCATCGCGCCGGCCCCGAGATCGGGGTAGTCGCACGACGCGCACGCGTCGGAGAGCACCACCGACCGGAACCCGCGTTCCAAAGCGCCGCGGGCCGTACCGAGCACGCAGCACTCGGTCGTCATCCCGGTGAGGACCACGGTTTCCACGCCGAGCCCGCGCAGGATGATCTCCAGGTCCGTGGCGTAGAAGGCGTTGTACCGGTGCTTCTTGACCACCGGCTCGCCCGGCAGTGGCGCCAGCTCGGGATGGATCCCGGCCCCGCGCGCGCCGTCCACGAGGGCTTCTCCCGCGGCCACCGGCGGGTACAGCTCGCGGTGGATTCCCAGGTCGGCGCCGCCGGGGCGGTGGACGTGCGCGGCGTAGACGACCGGCATGCCCCGCCCGCGGGCGGCGGCCAGGACCTGCTGGATCGCCGGGATGACCCGCCGCCCTTCGGGGAACTCCAGCGGCGCATCTTCCTCGACGAAGTCGTTCTGCATGTCGATGACCAGCACGGCGGTGCGGTCCGGGTCGAACTCGGTCATGCGTCCGCCACCGCGCTTTCGACCGGCCGGTCCGTGGCGGTTCGGGCGGCCCGCCCGAACCGGGCGAGCAGGAGCGTCGCGACGGCGCCGATGACGCCGGGGATCGCGAAGAAGCGGAACATCGAGGCCGGAGCCCAGCCCGCCTGCAGCAGGAATCCGGCGAGCAGGGGCGCCAGGACCGCACCGAGCCTGCTCACGGCGACCGCCATGCCGAGGGCGGTCGCGCGGGCTTCGGCCGGGTACAGACCCGGCACGATGACGTTGATCCCGGTGACCGTCCCGTTGAGGAACAACCCGACGAGCACGGCCACGACCAGGGCGATCGCCAGCGTGCCGAGCGAGAAGGAGAACAGGATGAGCGCGAGGGCGCCGATGCCGAAGTAGGCCGCGGTCAGCCGCCGCGGGCCGGCCCGGGACACCAGCAGTCCCAGCAGGACCGCGCCCGTCACACCACCGAGGCTGAGGAGGACGCCGCCGCTGATGCCCTGCCGGCTGGACATCCCCGCCTTCAGCAGCAGGCTGGGGGTCCACGAGCTGGCGAAGTAGAACATCAGCTGCGCCGAGACGAACGCCAGCCAGACCAGCACGGTCCGCACCGCGTTGCTCCCGCGGAACAGCGAGTCGAGAACCACCTTGCGCGACGCCGCCGCCGAGGGCGCCGCCGGCAGGTCTTCGACCGGGGTGCGGCCCATCGAGACGAGGATCCGGTTGAGCTTGTCCAGCGCCTGCCGGGGACGGCGGGCGACCAGGAAGTCCATCGACTCCGGCAGGAACCGCAGCGCCACCGCGAACAGGAGCGCCGTGCCGAGGGCGCCGAACACGAAGACCGAGCGCCAGCCGAACGAGCCCAGCAGCAAGCTGGACGCGATTCCGGCGATCACGGAACCCAGGCCGTAGCCGGTGGTGATCAGCGCGACCACCAGCCCCCGGCGCCGGTGGTTCGCGTACTCGGAGGTGAGCACCGGGAGGCTGGCCGCCATCGCGCCCACGGCCGCCCCCGTCACCACCCGGCAGGCGAGCAGCTGGCCGAAGTCCTGCGCGGCGGCGGCGGCGAGCATGCCCAGCGACGCCAGGGCGAGACAGCCGAGGGTGAGCCGGCGGCGTCCGACGCGGTCGGCCAGCGGGGCGAGGAAGAGCCCGCCGATGGCCATGCCGGCCAGCCCGCCGCTGAGCAGCACACCCACCGACGAGGGCGACAGGCCCCACTGCCTGGTGATCGCCGGGCCGACGAACGACGTGACCAGCAGGTCGAACCCGTCGATCAGGTTGATCACGAGGCAGAGCGCGACCGCTCTCACCTGGGCCCGGCTCATCGGTGAGTTCTTCACCTGTTCAAGGGCGTTCATGGGAAACCTCGCTTCGTTGCGGCGGCCGGACACGTCCCCCCGGGGAAGCTCTGTATGTAGCGCTCACTCTACAACTTCGGAGACGAGTTGACCAGCGCTCGAACGGAGGACGATCCACAGTGGCCGGTGCGGTACTTCAGTCGGGGTTGATCCACGACACCTGGATCAGCTGTTTGCCCGCCTTGCGGGTCAGCAGGTTGCCCCGCCCCGGTGGCAT
>NZ_JBDLYJ010000020.1:0-153614 GCF_051337345.1 Amycolatopsis sp. MEPSY49
CTCGAGGAGCTGGCCAACCGCATCGCCCGCGGCGCGGTCGACGGCCCGGCGAAGGTACGGCGGCTGCGCCCGGCGACCTGAGGGCCCCAGACGATCGGTGGCCGGGGGCAACGTCCGGTGGCCGCGGTTGACGTCGGGTCCGCTGGTCGGCGCCATCGTCGGCTGGGCCGCGTTCGTCCAGATCTCGGTCGCGACACCGGGAGAGACGACGGCCATCATCCAGTACGTTTCGAGCTACTGGCCGGGCCTGTTCGCCGGCGGGCGGCTCACCTCGCTCGGCCTGCTCTCGCGGTCGTGATCCTCGTCGTGTTCGTGGTGCTGAACTACTTCGGCGTGGTGCTGCCGGCCCGGGTGAACAACGTCCTGGTGGTGTTCAAGGTCCTGGTGCCCTTGGTGACGGTCGTGTTGTTCGTCGCCAGCGGCTTCGGCTCGCCCAGCATCGAAGCCGTGGTGGCTGGGCGCCGTACGGTGTGGGCGCCACGTTGACCGCCATCACCAGCGCCGGCTTGCTCTTCTCCTTCGCCGGGGTGATGACACCCGCGGTGATCTCCGGCGAAGCGCGCAACCCGCGCCGGGACGCGCCGCTTGGGATGTTCGCCGCGACCGGTGGTCGGAGTGGACTTCAGGTCGCCATTCGCAGATCGCCGTCCTGCCTGCTCAGCGGGCAGCGGCCGGCCGAGCTGCTCGCGCCCGAAGCGCTGGTGCCTGCTCCGCTCGGGTGAGACCTGGGCCCGTCGGCGGACGGCTCGCCGTACCCGGTAGTGGCGTCAGTCCATGGCGGGGTTTCGTCCCGGGGTTCAACCGTGGGTAAAAGCGATGTTTCGATAGAGTTATCTCACTTGACTCAAAGAAACCACCTGCGGCATAGGGGGTCGGGCCGCCCTGGCGGGCTACCGCGTGGTTAGAGGGACAATGAAGTGCACCATCAGAATGACCTGTGATAGCTCACTCCAGAGTGATACGGTTGCCTCAGATCGGGTTGTACCCACTCTTACCTCGTCAGGGGGCGCCATGTTGTCCGACACCCATCCGAACGCCGTGTGGCTGGCCGAGATGTACCGAGGCGGTGCGAAGATCACGGCCAATCCGAACCTCAGCGAGGAGGAGCGGCTGCGGCGACTGCAGGAGCACACCGACGAAGTGATGGGGCGGATGTCCCCGGACCTGGTGATCCACACCGGGGGCGTACGCCTGGCGGCGACCGGCGGATTGGACTTCCTTCGTCGCTACACGAAGCGGCGGGCGAGCCTCGCCGACGCCAATGTCGAACCCGTCGAGTTCGACCAGATCCTCGCCGATGACCACTACGGGATCGTTCACGGGACGTTCCGCACCACTCGCGGCGACTGGAAGTGGACCCGCGTGGGCATGGGCGCGTGGCGCTTCAAGGACGGTCTGGCCGTCGAGCACTGGGAACTCGCCGACGGGCCCACGTGGGACGAGTTCTTCCTCGCCGGCGATCCGGAGTCGTTCGCCGGATCCGCGGAGGAGTTCTGGACGCACGGCGTCTGAACGCGCCGCCCGGGCAGGCTCGCCCGGTCGGTTCGTGACGCCCGTCGGCCCGCGGCCGGCGATGGCTCCGGACAACACCTTGTCGACGTCTCGCAAGGAAGCTAGGGTAGCCAATTGATAAGATCTTCTCATTTAGGAATGGACTACCGTCGTGTATATAGTCGCAGCGACCGACCGGGTGTCGCTTGCCCAGGGCTGGCCCAGAACAGCGACGGCGGAGATCCGCCGGCTGGGGGAGGTGCCGGCCGCCAACGTCGGTGACGCGCTGGAGCGGATGACCGTCATGGACGGCGGCATCCGGCTGCTCGCCGGACGGGGGAAGCTGCTGGGCAACGCGCTGACGGTGGACGTGCGGTCGGGTGACAACCTGGCCGTCCACCGCGCGCTCGACGAAGCCCGGCCGGGAGACGTCCTGGTCGTCAACGGGCACGGCGACCTGACGCGCGCGCTGGTCGGCGATCTCATCGGCGAAATCATGGTCAACACCGGCGTCGTGGGTGCCGTGGTCGACGGTGCGGTCCGCGACGTCCAGGCGCTGTCCGAGATGGGGCTGGCCGTCTACGCGCGGGCGGTCACCCCCGCGGGGCCGTTCAAGGACGGGCCCGGCGGCATCGGTGCGCCGGTGGCGGTCGGCGGCGTGGTGGTGGCGGCGGGCGACGTGCTCGTCGGTGACGCCGACGGCGTCGTGGTCGTGCCGCGGCACCGGGTGCGGGAGGTCGTCGACGCCGTCGACGGGATCGGCGAGAAGGAGGACGCTCTGCGCAAGCGCATCCTCGCCGCGCGTCCCGGCGGTGCGGTGATGGCTCGATGACCGCCGTGCTGCCCGCTCGCCGGCTCGAGGAGCTGCGGCGGTTCTCGCGGCGTCCGGCGCTGACCCCCGCGCCGCCGGGTGCGGTCTCCCTCGCCATGGGCGAGCCGGACTTCCCGACCCCGCCGCCCGTGGTCGAGGCTGCCGTGGCCGCCCTGCGCGCCGGGGATCACCACTACGCCGACCAGAAGGGCCTGCCGGAACTGCGCGCGGCTCTCGCGCAGCGGTTGCCGGCGTACCCCGGCCGGACATGGAGCGCTGACGACCTCCTCGTCACCCACGGCGCCACCGGTGCGCTGGCAGCGGCGGTGCTCGCGCTGGTCGGGCCCGGCGACCGCGTGGTCATCCCGGAGCCCGCCTACTCGTTGTACGCCGACCTGGTCGTCCTGGCCGGTGGCACGGTGGATTTCGTCCCGCTCGGCCAGGACCTGCACTGGGACCTCGACGCGCTGGCCGCCGCGCTTCCCGGTGCCGCCATGGTGATCTTCTCGAACCCGTCGAACCCGACCGGCATCGTGCACCACGAGCGGGAGCTGAAGGCCCTCGGAGACCTCCTCGACGGCTCGGGCACCCTGGTCGTGAGCGATGAGGCGTACCACCGCCTGGTCTACCCGGGGTACGAGGCGATCTCGGCGCTGGCGGTCGAATCGCTGCGGGACCGGACGGTCTACGTGCAGACGTTCTCGAAGACTTACGCGATGACGGGCTGGCGGGTGGGGTACCTGACCGGCCCGCGCGCGGTGGTGGACGCGGCGGCCCAGGTGCACCGGACCCTCAACGGTTCCGTCAACACGGCGGTCCAGCGCGCCGCCCTCGCCGCCCTTGCCCTGCCGGACGACGTCGTGCGCACCATGGTCGACACCTACCGGCGGCGTCGTGAGCTGGTGACGGCGCGGCTGTCGGGCGTTCGCGGCCTGCGCCTGGTTCCGCCGGAGGGCGCGTTCTACGGGTTCCTCCACTACGAGGCCGGCCGCCCTTCGCAACAGGTCGTCCGCGAGCTCGCGGAGCGGAAGGTGCTGGTCAGGGCGGGTGCGGAGTACGGACCCTCCGGCGAGGGGCACATCAGGATCTCGTTCGCGGCGGCCGAGGACGACCTGCGGACCGGACTGGACCGCATCGTCGGCCACCTCGGCGTCCCCGGCCCGTGACCGACCGCGGCGGTGGACGACGCGGTGATCGAACGCGTTACCCTTTGCCGGCACTTCTACGAGGCGGAGGAGACCGTGTCCGATCAGCAGCCCGCCCCGCGTGGGGGGCGCAAGTTGCGCAGTGACACCCGCCGCAACCGCCGGCGTCTCCTCGAAGCCGTCGGTGAGCTCGCCAGGGAGGCACCCGACGAGCTGACCATGCAGGCGGTCGCGTCGCGTGCGGAGATCGGCCCGGCCACGGCCTACCGCTACTTCTCCTCGATGGAGGAGGTGCTCGCGGCCTACGTGCTCAGCGTCGTCGAAGAGCTCAGCGACTTCACCGCGGCCTCCACCGCGCAGGGTCGGCCGCTCTTCGAGGCCGTGGCGGACAAGTGGGTGGACCTGCTCTGCGACCACGGCCCGGCGCTGGTCCAGCTGCGGTCCCGGCGCGGCTACCTCGAGCGGCTCCACGACGGCAACGAGATCATCGTGACCATGCGGGACGCCTGGAGCGAACCCGTGCTGGGACTGCTGAGGGACCTCGGCCTCTCCGAGGACCTGATCGAGGACGCCCTGTTCCTCAACAACATGATGTTCGACCCGCGTGAGGTCCTGGACCTGCTGCAAGGCAGGCGCCTGTCGCGCCGGGAGGTCATCACGCGGCTGACCGAGGCGTACTGCGGCGCGCTGCGCGGCTGGGCGCGGGTCGGCTGACGCGCGCGCCGCTCGCGTGACGCCGTTCGCCGAGCCGCACCCGTGACCCGCGTTCCGGCCGCGGTAACTCCACTTCGGACAATCTTCGTCCAGCCATTCTCTATTGCCCACAATCTGGTAGAGTCGTCTCAAATCGTATATCAGTTACACTTCGCGTTGGCGAGGAGCGGCGTTGTCATCAGGAGCAGGGAAGCCCGGAGCCGAGGAAACGGCCGGCCGGACCGAGGTCGCCACGCGGATGGCGGAGGCGGCCGGTGCCTGGCTCGACTCCCTCGATCCCGGCCAGCGCGAGATGGCGGTCGGACCGCCGCCTGCCGCCGGTGATGAGTCCGAGGTGGAACGCACCCGGTGGTACTACACGCCCACCGACCACGGCGGCCTGACCTTCCACGAACAGCGTCCGGCCCAGCACCGGTTGGTCATGCGCCTGGTCGCGAGTGGACTGTCCGAAGCCGGCTACACCACCGTTGCCACCATCCTCGGCCTGGAGAACGTGCTCGACCGTGTCGAGGGCTTCTCGGTGAACTGGGGGAGGGAGCGCACCCGCGATCCCGGCGAGTACTACCTGCGGGTGTTCGGTGAGCCCGGTGGACCGCGGCCGTGGGGGTGGCGGTTCGGCGGCCACCACGTCTCGCTCAACTACCTCGTGGTGGACGGGCGGATCGCCGCGTCCACCCCGAACTTCCTGGGTGCCGATCCGGCCGCGGCACCGCTGCTGGGCGGCGCGGCGCTGCGTCCGCTGGGGAGCGCCGAAGACCTGGCACGGGAACTGGTCCGGTCCCTGCACCCCGAGCTGGCCGCCCGCGCGGTGCTGCTGCCCCGCCCGCCGAACGACGTCGTGACGGGCAACAGCGCCCGGGTCGCGGACCGCGCGGTGAAGCGCGCCGAGCTGTGGCGTCCCGGGCACCACGTCCCCGATCGCGCCGAGCAGCCGGTCACCGGCCTCGACGGTGCCGACCAGCGTGCGCTGGCCTTCACCCCGGCTCCCCGGGGCGTCGCGGGCAGCGAGCTCGACGCCGCGCAGCGGGAGCTGCTGCGCGGCCTGCTGGGCACCTACCTCGACCGGGTTCCCGAGGGGGTGTCCCCGCTGTCCCGGTACGACGACCCGGCGTCGCTGGACGCCGTGCACCTCGCCTGGGCCGGCTCCACCACGGCGGGCGAACCGCACTACTACCGGCTGCAAGGCCCCCGGTTGCTCATCGAGTGGACGAACGTCCACCGCGGTGCCAACCACGCGCACGCCGTGTGGCGGGACCCGGAGACCGACTTCGGCGGCGACGTGCTGGCCGACCACCACGACGCGCACCACCAAGCCACCACGTACCGCCGTTGAACGGAGTCCGACGTCCATGGCCGGTTCACCACCACCGATCGACGCCTTGCCCCACCCGACGCGTCCCACGCTCCGCGGATCCTTCGGCATGTGCGCGTCGACGCACTGGCTGGCCTCCGCCACCGCCCAGTCCGTGCTGGAGCGCGGGGGCAACGCGTTCGACGCGGCCACGGCGGGCGCCTTCGTGCTGCACGTGGCCGAACCCCACCTGAACGGTCCGGGAGGTGACCTCGTCGCCGTGCTCGCGACCGCGACGGACCCGTCCCCGCTTGTGCTGGCCGGCCAGGGCCACGCCCCGCGAGGGGCCACGATCGACCACTTCCTGGCCGAGGGCTTGGACCACGTTCCCGGCACCGGCGCGCTGGCCGCCGCCGTCCCCGGCGCCGTCGACTCCTGGCTGTGGCTGCTCGCCGAGCTCGGCACCTGGGAGCTCGCCGACGTCCTCGCCTACGCGATCGGCTACGCGGAGCGCGGCGTTCCGGTCGTACCCCGGCTGGCCCACGTCCTGTCCACAGTGGAGGATCTGTTCCGCACCCACTGGCCGACGTCGTTCGCGTTGTGGATGCCGGGAGGAAGCGTTCCGCAGCCGCACAGCACGCTGGCGAACCCGACCTACGCCCGGACGCTGCGCAGGCTGAGCGCCGCGGCCACCGGCGAGACGAGGACGGCCAGGATCCACTCCGCCCGCGACACCTGGCGAACGGGGTTCGTGGCGGCGGAGGTGGCCGAGTTCGCGAAGGTGCCGCACCGGCACTCCTCCGGTGGCGACCACGCCGGGGTGATCACCACGGCCGACTTCACCGACTTCACCCCGTCGCTCGAACCCGCGGTGACCGCGGAGTTCCGCGGGACCACGGTGGCGAAGGCCGGCCTGTGGTCCCAGGGTCCCGTGCTGTTGCAGGCCCTCACCGTGCTCGACCACTTCGACGACGAGCAGATCGATCCGTCGACCGCCCGGGGGATCCACACGATCACCGAGGTCGTGAAGCTCGCCATGGCGGACCGGGAGGCGTACTACGGCCACCTGGCCCCGGGAGACGCGGAGCCCGTGGTGCGCCGTCTGCTGTCCCGCCGGTACAGCGAGGAACGCGCCGGCCTCGTCGGTGAGGTCGCGTCGACCGAGTTCCGGCCCGGCGACATCGGCATCGCGCCGTACGTCCCCACCCTGGTCGCCAGGCGACACGCCGACCTGGCCGACGGGGTCGGGGAACCCACCGTGCAGCACACCGGGGAAACGCGGGGCGACACCTGCCATATCGACGTCGTCGACCGCTGGGGGAACATCATCTCCGCCACCCCGTCGGGAGGCTGGCTCCAGTCGTCGCCCGCGGTGCCGGAACTCGGTTTCGCGCTGGGTACGCGGCTCCAGATGACCTGGCTCGACCCCGCCGCCCCGGCACGCCTGGCGCCGGGACGACGACCTCGCACGACGCTGAGCCCGACCCTGCTGCTGCGCGACGGCCTGCCGGTGGCGGCGCTGGGCACCCCGGGAGGTGACCAGCAAGACCAGTGGCAGCTGCCGTACCTGCTGCGCACGCTCGTGTTCGGCCTCGACCCGCAGGAGGCGATCGACGCGCCCACGTTCCACACCACCGCGGTGGTGAGCTCGTTCTGGCCGCGGACCTGGACGCCGGGTGGGCTGGTGGTGGAGGAACGAGCGGGTGCGGCGGTGGTCGCCGAGCTGGCCGCCCGCGGCCACGACGTGACCGTCTCCGGACCGTGGAGCCAGGGCCGGCTGTCGGTCGTCACCCGTGATCCGGGCACCGGTGTCCTGCGCGCGGCGGCGAACCCTCGTGGTGCCCAGGGTTACGCGGTCGGGCGATGACGGGCTCCGCGACCGCGCGCCGGCCCGTGCGGTGGCAGGTGACCCCGGTGCACCTGATGCTCGCGCTCACCTTCACGACCGGTGTCGTCGACGCCGTCGGGTACCTGCGCCTGGACCGGGTGTTCGCGGGCAACATGACGGGCAACGTGGTCATCCTCGGGATGGCGGCGGTGGCGGGGACGGAGCTGCCGGTGCTCGGCCCGGCCGTGGCGCTCCTGTCATTCCTCGCCGGCGCGGCCGCGGCCGGCCGGGTGCTGCGGACCGCCGCCCCTGGCTGGAGCCGCCCGCACACCGGGCTGCTGGGCGGCGCCGGCCTGCTGCTGGCCGCCACGGCGCCCGGCGTGGCCGCCATCGGGACCGGCGCCACCGCGACCCGTGCGGTGCTCGCGGCGTCGCTCGCGCTGGCCATGGGGGTGCAGGCGGCGACGGCCCGCCACCTGGCGGTCAAGGACGTGACCACCGTCGTCGTCACCTCCACGCTGACCGGGCTGGCGGCGGACTCCCGGCTGGGAGCGGGCCGCCGTCAAGGGACGAAACGGCGAGTGGCGGCCGTCGCCCTCCTCGTCGTCGGAGCGGTCGCCGGTGCGGCTTTGTGCCAGGTGCACGCGGAAATCGCCGTGGCGGTAGCGGCGGCGGTCGTCCTGGTGGTGAGCGGTGTGGGCCACGCGTCCGTCCGTTCCGCCGCCGACAGCACCACGCGCACGGCAGGCGTTTCACCCACCCGGAACCGACCAGAAGGACCGTCATGACCGAAGCTGCGTCACCTCCGGTGACCATGGGCAAGCCCGCTCTCGTAGCGCTCAGCGCGCTGGCGCTCGCCACCGGCGCCCTCGAGTCGGTGGTGACACCGACCCTCCCGCTCCTGCAACGCGAGCTCGGTATGAGCCCCGCCGAAGGAGCGCTGCTCAGCATCGTGCTCCTCATCACCGGCGCGCTCATCACCCCGATCGCCGGCAAGCTCGGTGACCGCTACGGCGGAAAACCGGTGCTGATCAAGCTGATGTCCGTGGTCAGCGTCGGTGGCCTGGTGTCGGCCCTCGCCCCGAACCTTCCCGTGCTGCTGTTCGGCCAGGTGCTCCAGGGCGCGATGGTGGGTGCGCTGCCCCTGTCGTTCATCCTCGTGCGCAAGCACCTGCCCGCGGGGGATGCGAAGGTCGCCATCGGGTGGGTCAGCGGGCTCTTCGTCGGCGGCGGCATGGTGGGCACGCTGACTGCAGGTCCCGTGGCCGAGCAGTTGTCCCGGCACTGGATGTTCGCGCTGCCCACGATCGCCGTCATCGTGTCGACCATGGCCTTGAACCGGCTGATGCCGCGCGATTCCCCCGGCCGCTCCGAAGGCGCCAGGATCGACTGGCCCGGCTTCGCCCTCCTGAGCGCAACATTGGTCACGCTCATGCTGCTGCTCGCTCTGGCATCTGACGTTGCCTCGAAGCCACTCGTGGTCGTCGGCCTCGTCGTGCTGCTGGCGGCGTTCACGGCGGGATGGGTGGCCGTCGAACGCCGTTCGGCCGCGCCCATGGTCGACCTGCGCATGCTGGCCCAGCCCGCCGTGTGGAAGTCGTGCCTGCTGACGTTCGTCATCTGCGTCGGCACCGCGTGTGCGGTCTACCTGGTCCCGCAACTGTTCGCCGTCTCGGGCGACGGCTACGGTTTCGGTGCCGGTGCCACCCTGATCGGGTTCTACCTCCTGCCGGGAGCCGTGGCCGCGTCACTGGCCGGGCCGCTCGGCGGGATCGGGACGCGCCGGTTCGGCTCGCGTGCCGTGGTCACCACCGGCGCCGTCATGATGGCCGTGGCCCTGCTCGCCCTGGCCGCCGTGCACACCGAGGTCTGGCACCTCATCGTCGCCAAGGCGCTGATCGCGCTCGCGAACGGCCTGTGCGTCACGGCGATGGTCAGCAGCACCGCCACCTCCGTCGACCAGGGCGACACCGGCATCGCCACCAGCCTGGTCCTGGTGACGCGGGTGCTCGGCTTCGCGGTGGGTGTGCAGTTCAGCGGCGCCGTGCTCACCGCGGGCATCCCCGCCGGGTCCGAAGTCCCCGCCGAGTCGGCCTTCGTCATCGGCCTCGTCATCGCCGGCGTCGTCACCGCGCTGGCCCTGCTGATCACCCGCACCATGCGCAAAGGAGTCACGGAATGATCCGCACCGACCGAGCAGGTCTGCCCACCACGCCCCGGCGCACGGTCCTGATCTCCGGGGCGAGCGTCGCGGGTCCGGTGCTCGCCTTCTGGCTGCACCGCTACGGGTACGAGGTGACGGTGGTCGAGAAGGCGAGCGCGCCGCGCAGCGGTGGCTACCCGATCGACATCCGCGGCACCGCGCTCGAGGTCATCCGGAGGATGGGAGTCCTCCCGCGGTTGCAGGACGCGCACATCGACCTGCGCCGGCTCACCTTCCTCCACAGCGACGGCAGCGAGGTGACCTCGCTGCACCCCCACGCCATCACCGGCGGCGTGGAGGGACGCGACCTGGAGGTCCGGCGCGGCGACCTGACGGAGGCGCTCCACGCGGCGGTCCGCGACGACGTGGAGTTCCTGTTCGACGACTCGATCCGCACCCTCGAGCAGCACGGCCACGGGGTCGACGTCCGCTTCCACGGCGGCGGCGCCCGCACGTTCGACCTGGTGCTCGGCGCCGACGGCACCCACTCGCAGACCCGCGAGAGGCTCTTCGGCCCGGAGGAGCAGTTCCACCGCTACCTCGGCTACTGCTTCGCCGTGTTCACCATGCCCAACACCTTCGGACTCTCCTACGAGACCGTCATGTGGAACACCCCCGGCCGGGCCGCGGCGCTGTACGCCGTCGGAGACGACGAGGTGCACGCGTTCCTGAACTTCGCCCAGCCGGAGCCGCCGTTCCACGCGTTCGGTGACCCGGCGGCCCAGCGGGACCTGCTCACCACGGTCTTCGCCGACGCCGGCTGGGAGGTCCCCGGCATGCTCGCCGCCGCACGCGACTCGAGCGACCTGTTCTTCGACGCGGTCAGCCAGATCCGCATGCCCCGCTGGTCGAGCGGCAGGGTCGCGCTGGCGGGCGATGCCGCGTACGCACCCTCGTTCCTCACCGGCCAGGGCACCAGCCTCGCACTCGTCGGCGCCTACATGCTCGCCGGCTCACTCGCCGGCCGCGACCACGCCGAGGGCTTAGCCGCCTACGAGGAGAGCACCCGCGGTTTCGTGACCATGAACCAGGACCTGGTCGGCAGGGGCAGCGCCACGCTCTTCCCGGTCACCGCCGACGCGCTGCAACAGCGCAACGACCGACTGCGCAGCCTCACCGCCGTGCCGCCCAAGGAAGGACGACCGGCTCACTCGGCACTCACCCTGCCCGAGTTCGCGCTCGCGACCTGAGCCTGCCCGCGAGCGACAGCGGACACCGCCGTGTGCTGACGGTGCTGGCGTACGTCAACGCTCGAGGCCGGAGCACCACAGAGGTCGCAAGAGCAAGTCGGCTTGGAGACCGGGGCACACGGCGCCACTCCGGCGGCCCCTGGACGCCGGCCACGTGTTCGTGACGAACTCGGCGTCGGGCTCGATGTCGGTGATCGACATCGTGACGAACACGGTGGCGACGACCGTGCCGGTGGGCAGCGAGCCGGAGGGGCTGGCCGTGACGTCCTGACCGGGCGGGTTTGGACGTCGCGGCAGCGCCGCGACGACGTCGTCGAGCAGCCCGGCCAGCTCGGCGGGCCGGGCCAGGAACGGTGAGTGGCTGCCGGGCAGGTGGCGGACGACGTCCGTCAGCTCCTCCTCGATGGCGCGCTTGACGATCGGTTCGGGCATGGCCCGGTCGTCGTCGCAGACGATCAGCGCGGAGGGGGTGTCGCGCCAGGCTTCGCGGGTCAGCTGCTCGGTGAACGCCTTGGCGCTCTGGGGCCGCAGGTGCGCGACCGCTTCCGCGGCCAGGCCGGCGGGAACGTCGTGGTAGAGAGCCGCGTGCGGATCGGCACCGGGCACGAACTCCGTCTCCGGTGGGAACCAGGGGCCGCCCAGCGGGGAGACGAAGGATTCGCCCGCCTTCAGCACGTGTGCTGAGAGGTAGACGAGCGCGCGGACGTTCGGTGCCGAGGCTTCGGTGGCGGGGATGCCGCCGTAGGAGTGCGCGAGCAGGGTCACCGGGCCGTCGATCGTGGCCAGGTGCGCTTCAATGGCGCGGGCGTCGGCGTGCATCCCGGCGGCGGGGTCGCCGGCGGTGCTCGGCAGGTCCAACGTGGACACGGTCCAGCCGCGGCCGGCCAGTTCGGGCAGCAGCGGTTCCCAGCACCAGGGTCGGTGCCAGGCGCCGGGCACGAGCACCAGGTTCTTCGGTTCGGGCATTTCGTCCTCTTTCAGGAGGTGAACAGGGTCCAGGTTTCGGCGTGTCCGAAACCCATTTCTTCGTAAAGCGGGACGCCCAGCGGGCTGGCGTGCAAGAAGGCCGTTCGCGCACCGAGGGCGTAGGCCTCGCGCAGCACGGCGGCGGAACTGCGGTGGCACGCCGATGTTGAACACGCCGACCACGTCGTCCACGAGGACGCCGAACGAGGTCGCGACGGGCGTGTCGCCGACTTCGGCGACGTAGGCGCGCATGGTGGGGTGGTCGAGCACGGACGGCCGGGCGAACGCGGTGAACAGCGGGTCCGGCACCTCGTACCCGGCGGCCATCGTCGTCAGGTAAAGCTCACTGTCCACACTGGATATCCGCCGGACCTCGACGTCACCCGCCGGTTCGCGCGTGTCGCGGGTGTCGAGGTCCTTGAGCATGAACGGCAGGTGCATCCGCTGGGTCAAGCCGTGTGCTGCGGCGGTGGCGGTGATCGGGTCGGCCACCCGCTCGCCGCGGACCTGGATGCTCCACGCGACGGCGGTCAGCCGCTCCGACCCGGTGAACTCGGCGATCTCGCCGGGGTCGGGGTCGGCGGCGATGCCGATGACGCCGTTCAGATGGGGCATCGGGGCGGCGGTGATCAGTTCGGCGGTGACGGCGGGGCCTTCGCGGTAGTAGCCGCCCGGTCCCGGCTCGGGCTGAAGCGGGCGCCGGGGGCGCCCGCGCACGCCGTCGTCTTCGCCACGACACCGGCGTTCGCGGTCCGCGAGCCACTGCCCGGCATCGACCTCGATGCCGTCACCCCGGGCCCCGGTGCCGGGGTGGTCCTGTGGCTGGGCGCCGACGACGCGCAAGCGCTGCACGACCGGCTGGCCGCCGACGGCGTCCCGATCACGGCGGCCCCCTTCGACGGCCCGTTCGGGCGCACGTTCACGTTCACCGACCCCGACGGCTACGCCATCACCGTCCACGACCGCGCCTGAACCGTGCCGCACCCACCGAAAGGGTCTCTTCGGATGACGTCGACCGACTTCTCGGGAGCCACGGCCCTGGTGACCGGCGCCACCAGCGGAATCGGGCGCGCGGTCGCGCTCGCGCTCGCCGGAGCCGGCGCCCACGTGATCACCGGCGGCCGGGACGCCGAGCGCGGCGACGCGGTGGTCTCGGCGATGCGCCGGGCCGGCGGCAAGGCCGAGTTCCTCGGCGACGCCGGCGCCGTGCGCGCACTGGCCCGTGAGGCCGCCGAGGTCGGCGGCGGACGCGTCGACGTCCTGGTCAACAACGCTGCCGCCTATCCGGCTCCCGCATCGACGGCCGAGGTCCGCGAGGACGACTTCGACTCCGTGTACGCGGTGAACGTCCGGGCGCCGTTGCTGCCTGGTGGCCGAACTGGATCCCGCGATGGCCGACCACGGTCAGGGAGCCATTGTCAATGTCCTGAGCATGGTTGCCCGGTTCGGAATGTCCGGGTTCGCTGTCTACGGCTCCAGCAAAGCCGCGTTGATGTCGCTGACCCACGCATGGGCAGCCGAATACGGGCCCCGCGGCGTACGGGTCAACGCGGTCAGCCCGGGCCCCGCCCGGACTGAAGGGACCGAGGGGTTCGGGCCAGGACTCGACCGCATGGCCGCCGCCGCTCCGGCCGGCCGGAGCGGCGGCGCCCGAAGAGATCGCCGCCGCCATCGTCTACCTCGCCGGTCGCGACGCGAGTTTCGTCCACGGTGCAGTCCTTGACGTGGACGGCGGCCGCCACGCGACCTGACCACTGGCCGGCGTCGCGGCCCGCGCGATGGGCAGCCGGTACGGGACACCTCTCACCCGGTTCCATCGCAGGGGATACGGCCTCCCGCCGCCGGTTTGCGAGGATGGCCCGTGTGCTCGCGCCGCGGGAGTGGACGGTGGCGTCGAGGCCGTCTCCGGGTGCTGGGTGGAGCGTGAGATCGCCGCCGGCGGCGCGGGCGAACCGAGCGGCGATGGCGACGCAGCTGCCGAAGCGGAGGCCGCCGGGTTCGCCGTTCGCTTCCTGGACCGCCGCCGATGACGGTGTGGTCGAGAGCGCAGCTGCCGGGCCGCTTCAACCTGATGCAGGCCGCATCGCGTGGGTTCGGCGAGGCGGGACGATTCCGCGCAGTCGGCAGATAGGGCGCGGCGGCCTGCTGCGATGACCCGTACTATCCGGCACCGCCCCGACGGTGCGGCGTGGTCATCCCGGCAGGCCGCCGCCGGTCCCCGAGACCCCGCGTCCCGAGTACTGGTGAGCTACCCACGCGACTGAGGCACTCAACTGTCCCGGCACGCATTCGTCGAGTCGACAGCGTGGTCACGGCCCGGGGCGACCACCCCGGAGAACCCCGAGGACACAGCACCGGACAAGGCGGTGACCCTCAGGAAGGGCTGACCGCGCGGGGCTCCGCAGCACCGACCGACGCAGGGACATCCGCTTCGGCGCCCACCGGGACCAGTGCGCAGTTCGTCAACGTCGCGCGATCACCCAGGTCTTGGCCGACGTAGTAGCCGGAGGACACGAGGAAGCTGTGGTAGACCGCGCCCGCCGGTCCCCGCCAGTAGTCGTTGTGCAGCTCGCCGTCGATGATGGCGAACCTCGCCGTGTACGCCGAGGCCCGGTAGTACCAGCCGGTCGCCTTGAGGCACAGGTGGTTGCCGTCCTCCTTGATCAACCACTTCGACCAGCCCCGGTCATCGGTGTCCTCCAGCTTGAACTGGCAGGCGCCGGCGACGTCAGGACGCATGACGATGTAGTCCCAGAAGGACTGGGTCGCGTTGGGGCCCAACGGGCAGAGGTACCCGACGAGGTCCTGCCCGGACTCGCTCAGGTAGTGCGCGCGCAGGTAGTACCAGCCATCGGAGTCGGCGGCGGCCACCGTCCCGGCGGGCAGAGGCAGGGGTTCGCCCTCGAGGACGAGCGGCTGGTCGTCCTCGGATGGTGACCTTTGCGGATCCAACATAGACGTCAGCCTTTCGAAATCCAGCTGAGCGGAGGGCACGCGGAAATCGGTGGCACGGCTGACGGTTCTGCTCGGCGTCCCGTCCTGCTTGCCGTTCCCGATGGCCAATTGCGAGAGTGGACTCGAGCCCTCATCCGGGGCAAGGTGCGCCCGCGCTCGTCACCCGCGCGTGGCGCCGAGCGGTTGGCGCCACACCACACATGCTTCTGTCAAGAGCGGTTGGACCCCATGTTGAGCGCGTGCAGATCGACGGTCCTGAGCCCGGTGCCCCCCGCAACCACTCCAGCAACGCCGAGGTCGTCGCTCGCGCGTACCCCTGCCCTGTCGTCACCGTCGACGACGAAAGCGCCGAACCCTCCACGCCCGCGAGTTGATCAGCGCAGTGTGCGACATCGCGCCGGGCCCATTCCGCATCCATGAGACCGGGGTCGCAGCCCATCTGGACGAGGATGAGCAGCCGCAGCCGGGTCCAAGCCCCAGGCATCGTCGGCTCCAGCGCGACAGGCACCGATCACGTGGCCGTCCGCGGCCGGATCATCAGCGCCTGCGCTGGTTCCGGGCTCGATGCTCGATCGGGTCCGATATTCGTATTCGCCATCGATTGTCCACTGTGGATCTCCGCCGATAGCGCCCGCGATCAGCAATGCGATGTCGTCGTTGTCGCATTCCAGTACCACTTGCAACCGCACCACAGCCCGCCGTTGCCTCCCTGGCAGCGTCGGGCGGATCAGCCACGGCCCGGCTGTCGCGAGCACCCGGCGCGGCGGTCCGTCGCCGATCGCGACCGTGGTCGGCAGGCAGCCGCGTTCACCGCGTTCGCTGCAGTGCACGACGGTGCCGACCGCGTCGAGGACGGACATCGAAGCCGGGCGAGACGGCACGAGCGCCGGCGACGGGGCGGGCAGGCGACCCGGCCGCGGTCGCTCTTCGAGCATCGGAGCCAGTGGTGCGGGTGGCTTTGTCGAGGATCTTGTGGCTGGTGTCAGGGTAGCAGCCCGGCGCCGTCGTCAGCGCCTGGCTCGGCGTGGCCCGAGTGGCCGGTCGTGGCGTTCAACACCGCCGTGAGCGCCGCAGTGGACTACCCGGTCGACCCGGGTGCACCCGCCTTCGCGCTGCGCGCGCTCGCCGAGCAGCATGGTGTCGCGGTGCGGGCGCCGAGGAGATCCTGCTGGAGCTCTGCGACCACCTCGTCGAGGCTGCCACCACCGCGCCGACCTTCTGCGTCGGCGTCCCGGTCGGGCCGTCCCCGCTTGCGAAGGCATGCGGCCACGACAGTCGGCTGGCGCAGAAGTGGGACCTGGTCATCGGCGGCAGCGAGATCGCCGCAGCCTACACAAGGAACGGTTCGCCCTCGAAACCGGTCAGTGCCTGGACGCCCCGCGCTTGGCGACGATGCCTTGTGCACAGGTGGTCAATGACCGAATGATCATCATCCATGATCAACAACGTGTGGACGGTGCAGACGACGACCGAGGACCTCGCGCGGCCGTCGGCGCTGCCTCCGTTCGACGCCGAGCTTGCCGGCGTGGATCGGGACGCCTGGCTGCGCCGGGTCGGTTTGGAGCCTGGAACGCCGTTTCTGATCTCGCCGACGTTCGAGTACGACGTGACGTTGAACGACTTCTTCCGCTCGCCCGGCATGCGGGCGAAGGCGGAAACGACGCAGGCCGGCTACGCCCGAGATCTGGCGGGCTTCTTGACGTTCCTGTGGTCGGCGCGCGGTCGGACGGCGTGGCGGGACGCCGTCGAAGAGGACCACTTGGCGTATCTGGCGTGGCGGCGCCGGGATCCGGCCGGCCCGATGGTTGCCGGTGCGACGTGGGATCGGGAAGTCGCTGCAGTCGATGCCTTCTACCGCTGGGCAGTTCGACACGGGCACATGGTCACCGGTCCCGTTCCGCAGGTTGCCCGCCGGCCGGGCCTGGGCCGCGCGCTGGGGCGGCGCACGCTCGATGAGCACCGCCCAGCCACCTACGCGCACGACACGGTGCGGGAACGGGTCGAGTGGCTGCCGCCGGCGTCCTACCGGTCCTGGCGCGACGCTGGGCTGCGTGGTTACGGCGCGGACGGGCTGCCACGGAGTGATTTTCGGGGACGGTGGGCCGCGCGCAACGCCACCTTCGCCGACCTCATGGTCCGCACCGGCCTGCGCCTGTCCGAACAGGCGTCACTGACGGTCTTCGACCTGCCGCGTCGCGGCACGCAAACGAGCGGTCATCGCCGCTTCTGGCTACCCGCCGCGATCGCGAAAGGTGGCTCCGCCCGATGGGTCTACGTCCCGATGTCGGTTCTGGCTGACGTGGAGGCTCTTGCCCGCTGGGACCGGTCAGCTGTCGTTGCCGAAGCTCGAGCGGCGGGACGGTACGCGCGGTGGAGGCGGCCGTGGGTGGTGACGGACCCGGCGGTGCCGGTCGCCCGGCGCGTCGGGGCGGGCGAGCGGGTGAAGGTGGAGCATCTGCGGCCGGCGGAGCGGCGGCTGCTGCTGGTCGAGACCGCCGACGGGCTCGAGCCGGGGATGTTCTGGCTCGGTGAGAGCGGGCGGCCGCTGACGGTGTCGGCGTGGAAGGAGACGTTCTCGACGGCGAACGCGCGGTGCGCGGCGGCCGGGATCGACCTGCGCTGCCATCCGCACATGTTGCGGCACACCTTCGCCGCGGTCACGCTGGAGCTGCTGCAACGCGGACACATCGCCGCGCTGGCCGAGCAGCGGCCGGAGCAACGCGAGCACTACACCCGGGTCTTCGGGGATCCGCTGGACTGGGTCCGGCGCCTGCTGGGCCACCGGTCGGTGACGACGACGCAGATCTACCTGCACATGCTGGCGCAGCTGGAGATGGAGACGCGGCTGGCGTTGGTGCCCGACGGCTGGGATCTGGCCGACCCGCTCGACCGCGCGGTAGAAACACGGTGACGCCCCGCGGACGTCGGCGCACCCGCCCCGGCATGCGCGCCGCGCTGCCCGACGGCTCCTACGAAGCCCCGGCCGCGGTCTCGGTGATCGCAGGGGGCTCTGTCGTTGTCGAGTTCACCGGCGAGGATGGCCGGCGCCGGAGTTTCGACTTCGCTGGCTGCCCGCTGCCGGGCTGGCATCGCGACCTCGCCGCGGTCCTGGCGAAACGGGTCGGTCCGGGCGGTGGGTTGCGCACCTCGGCGTCGGCGGTCTCGGGAGCCTGGCGGCCCCTGGTGCTGTTCCTGCAGGCGCTGGCCAACGCGCCGGCGCCGCCGCAGCAGCCGGGGCAGCTGCGGGTCGGGCACGTCCGTTGGTTCATCGAGGACCGGACGCGGCAGCGGGAGCAGCTCTACGGGTTGCGCGAGGTCGAGAACGTGGCGGCGCTGCTGCGGTTGGAGCCGATCGCGTCGGTGATCGCGCCGGAGGTCCACTCCGCGCTGCGGCAGCGGGTCCCGCTGAGGGTCACGGCGGTCGCCGGGTACTCCGACGGGGAGCTGCATCGTCTCGTCTCGGCGGCCCGCGGCGACGTCGCGCGGGTACGAAAACGTCTCGTGCTGGGCGAGGCAGCACTGTCCAGCTTGGACCGCCCAGGCATGCCTGCTGGCTCCGATCTCGATCGCGCGCGCACGCTGCGCAAGCTGGCGCTCGGCGCGGAGCTGTCCAAGAAGGACAACGTCAAGACCTTGGCTCCGGCGTTGTTCGTGACCCGCGCGGACCTGCCGGCGATGCTGCTGCTGATGGTCGCGGTCACCGGCTGCAACATCGAGACGATCAAGGAGCTGCCCGCCGAACATCGCGTTGTTGAGGGACGGGCGGTCGAGCTGCGGCTGACCAAACGGCGCCGCGGTCGCGGCCACGGCTGGTCAGAGACCGTGACCTGGGAAATCGGCAAACCCAGCCAGCAACTGGGCCGGCCCGGCGGGCTCTACCTGCTGCTGCACCGGCTGATGGCCCGCAGTCGTGCCCTGGCCGAGGATCCCCGGTGGCTGTGGTCCTGCCGCCACCAGCTCCGCCGCCACCGCCACGACAACCCGTTCCGTGCATCGATGACCGCCGGCATCGACCTGCTGCCGTGGGCGCGAAGTCACCAGCTGCTCGACGACGCCGGCGAGCCACTGATCGTCTCGGCCAACCGGCTGCGCACCAGCGTCGAGGTCCGCCGCACCCGCACGCTCGGCGGCCACCTCCCCTCAGCCGCGCGCAGCAACACCGTCCCGGTGCTGTTCCGCGACTACCTGCGCGACGATCCGACCACAATGGACTGGGCCCAGGGCATCACCACCGACGCCATCGCCGACGCGGAGGCCGCGGCCCTCGCCGCGCACCGCCGCACCCTGGACGCCCACGACGGCGCACTCACCGTCCTACCCGGGCAGGAGACCGACCCAGCGGCAACGGCGACTGCCTGGTCCGGCTGCCGCGATCACGAGCATCACCCCGCGACGCGACGCGCGTGCCGCGCTTCGTTCCTTGACTGCTTCCACTGCGGCAACTGCGTGATCACCCGGACCCACCTGCCGCGGCTGCTGGCACTACTGGACGCGCTCGACGACCGCCGAGCAGCCATGGCGGTCGCCGACTGGTGGCGACGCTACGGCCCCGCGTGGTCGGCGATCCGACACGACATCCTGCCTCGCTTCACGCCAGAAGAACTCGAACTCGCCCGCACCGAACCGGCGCCCGACGCGCTGCTCGACCTCGTGGAGGCCCCATGGCATCGCCCCTGACCCCGCACACCGCCGCGGCCCCGCCCGAGTTCACCGATAACAACGCCTTCGTGCTGTCCGGGCGCCCGTTGCGGCCGGGAACCGATCTCGCCACGACCTCGCGCTACGCCGACGAGGCCTGGCAGCTCGGCGCGGCGCTGCTGCAACGCCAGCAAGGCCACCAACGGGTGGACTTCCGGCAAATCCCGGACTCCTACATCCCGGCGATCAAACAGCTGGTCTTCGCGATGCTGTCCGGGCCGCTGCCGCCGCACGAACCCCGGCCGAAAATCATGTCGATCAAGCGGCACTTCACCGAATTCGTCCGCTTCACCCGCTGGGCCGTGACCCGGCCGGGGCCGCCCCGGCTGGCGGAGATCACGCTGGATGACCTCGCCGAGTACGTCCAGCACGTCCGCGGCACCCTACGCGGCGAAGCCAGCCGCGAGGTCGCGCTGAGCGCGGTGCGGTTCCTGTGGCGCTACCGCACCGTGCTGCCCGGAGACGTTTTGACCGTCGACCCGCTGTTCGCCGACGGTTGGGGTCAGAGCACGCGCCGCGCCCGCGGCGAGAACACCACACCGCGGATCCCCGAGGACGTCATGGGCCCGCTGCTGGCCTGGTGCACCCGCATCATCGAGACCTTCGGCCCGGACGTCCTCGCCGCACACCACCACACCCCCGCCCCGCTTCCAGCGCCGTCGAGGACCCGCCACGACGCGATGCCCCCGGCTGAACGGACCGCCCGGCTGCACCGCCTGCTCAGCGAACACCAGGTCAGCGGCACACCCCTGCCAGGATTTCAGGGCCGCCCCAACATGCAACTGGTGAACATCGCCGCCGGCATCCGCCAGTTCAGCCGAATGACCGCGGCCCAGCGGAAGGCGCTCGCGGAGACCGCCGTGCTGGTCGGGCTCACCGACGGCCACGACCTCGACGTGCCCGTCACCGGCCGGCTCGATGGACGACCGTGGATCCGGGCCATCACCGGCGGATCCCAGGGCCCCTACGGCCGTGAACGCCTGGTCCGTGTTCTCCACACCGCCTGCTACATCGCGATCGCCTACCTCTCCGGCATGCGCGACAGCGAGATCAAGCACCTGCGGCGCGGCTGCCTGCGCACCCACCGCGACGCCCGTGGCGCGGCCTACCGGTGGACAATCACCAGCCTCGCGTTCAAGGGTGAGCACGACCCCGCCGGCGTGCCGGCGACCTGGGTGGTCGGCAGGCTCGCCGCCCGCGCGGTCCACACCCTCGAGCAGCTGCACCGCCCGGAGGTCGACCTGCTGCTCACCCTCCCGGGTAGGACGGACAACGCCCAACGGCCGCCGCGGGTCAAAGACACCAACGACCTGCTGCGCGATCTGCTGGTCTGGATCCAGCGCTATTGCGCCGACCACGGCCGCGACGACGCCGTGCCGGACGTCGACGGAACAGCCTGGCAGCTCACCACCCGCCAGTTCCGCCGCACCCTCGCCTGGTACATCGCCCGACGCCCGGGCGGCGCGATCGCCGGTGCTCTCCAATACCGCCACCTGAGCATCCGCATGTTCGAGGGCTACGCCGGAACCAGTGAATCGGGCTTCCGCGCCGAAGTCGAAGCGGAGCAGGCCCTCGCGCGTGGCGAGCACCTGCTGGCCATGACCACCCAGCACGAACACCACCTGACCGGCCCCGCGGCCGCCGACGTCGCCACCCGGCTGGAGTCCTTCGCCGCTCGGGCTGGGTTCGCCGGCGCCGTCATCACCGATCTCCCGCGGCTGCGCCGGGTGCTCAAGCGGCACGATCCGCACGTCTACCCGGGCACCTACGTCACTTGCGTGTTCAACCCGGACAAGGCGCTGTGCCGGCCCCGCACGGACGGCGCCGGGGTCGCCCGGCCGGTGCCCGCGGACTGCCAGCCGCTGGAATGCCGCAACGTCGCGGTCACCGCGGCGAACGCCGACGCATTGCAGGCCGAAGCCGACCGGCTGGCCGGCGAGGCCGCGCACCGGCCGACGCTGCCGCCCCTGCTGCTGGCCGACCTCGCCACCCGCCGAGACAAGATCACCGCGATGCTGCAGACCACATCGGAGAACTGACCGTGTCTCACCATGTCCCCCTGCCGAGCGAGCTAGAGGTCCGCGCGGCGATCGACGCCGCCCGGATCGAGACCGGCCGGACGCCGAGCGCGCTCGCGCTCGCCACCCGCCTCGGGCTGGCCAACACGACCTTCCGCCGCAACTTCCCGGACGTGTGCGCCGAACTCGGCCGCGCTCCTCGCGCGGCCGCGGACACCGGCGCGCTCGACGCCTACACCCGGCTGCAGGAGGACAACGCCCGCCTCCGCCGCCGGAATCGCGAACTCACCGAGCACGTCGATCTCGCCGTCGCCACGATCCAGCGGCTGGCCATCGACAACTCCCGGCTGCACACCGCGCTTGCCGAAGCGCAGCAGGTCACCCGCCTGCCGCGAGCCGCGCCGGCCCGACGCGGCTGAACTCGACTGCGCGGGCCTGCGGAACTACGGCCCTGTAGCATCTGAGCTCCGACAAACGATTCCCTGGGCATGGCAGTCGACCTTGCCGTTGCGTTGCTCGCGCTCACGACGAGCACGGCGGTGCGTGCGCTCGTCCAGGGCAACTCGCCGAGTCAGCAGGACTTGGCCGGGTTCACCGCAGAGGTCGCTGCCGAGCTGATCAACCATGCCGGCCAGAGCAAGGCGGTTGACTACGGCCCGGCGCTGGTCCGGATCGAACGCCAGCTGGCAGCCATCCCGGACCGCGAGTACAACCAGCACATCGCCGCGGGCAGGCGGTTCCTCCAGGACCTTCCGGTGTCCTGGAGAAAGGCACGGGAAAGGGCTGAGATTATACGGGATGCGCGGGCTGAGTTCGTGCGCGCCAGCGCAATCGCCTCCGAGTCGGGTGCCGTGCATAAGCTCGTGGTGGCTGAGGTGGCGATCGCTGGTTGCTGGCTGTGGGTGCCGTCGCTGCCAGACGTGCAACGCACCCTCAACACGGCACGCCAGAAGCTCGAGGCTGAGCTCCGGGGCGCATTCCCGACGACGCTCATGGTGCGCGACTACATCGACATCCTGAAACTCAGCCGCGAGTTGGGGGCCGTGCCCACGCACTGGTCGATCCCGGTCGACCCAAGCGAGGTGCCAGGGATCGACGCCGTGCTGAGCGTCCGGGCTAACGCGAAGAAGTGGGCCTACTGTCTGGGGCTGTGGGCAAAAGCGGGCAAGGCGTCGTCCGGCTCCGCGAATGGGACCACCGCAGCGGTCGAGCTGCACAATGAACACTTGGCCTCGGTCGATGCCTGGCTGGGTGCACAGTCGGTGTCCCGGTCCACCCCGCTCACCACTGACCTGCGGACTGTCTATAAAGGACAACGGCTAAATGCCACACTGTGGACTCCGACGCGGGGCCGCGTGGCACTCAAGATCGGCGAGCCATCAGGTGGGTATACAAAGCCAGTAGTCGCGTTTCTAGTTCCGGGCACGACCCCGCCTGCTCTGGCAGCCCCTCCTGCAGCGGCACCGCGGGGCCAGGCCATAGACTACTCAACAATCGACTTCTCGAAGCTTATCCTCGGGTCGCCACCATCGCGTCGGTCCCCATGACGGGTACGACGCTGACCGTCACCGCCGCAGTCGAGGTAAGGCTGGTCACGCTTGCGGGTTCGTGGCCAACCCCAATGGCATTCCCGGAAGCGGTCGCCGTGGCGCCGCACTTGCCGACACCTGGGCCCGCTCGTCCTGGCCACCTTGGCCAAGCTCGGGCGCGGTGGATTCGTCGGCGCGTCGGCCCGCTGGTTCGGCCACGTCGCCGAGCCCCTGGCGGCGCTTTCCGTACTATCTTTGGCGTTCCGCTACTTCAACACCTCCTGTTCGCTGGCCAGATCCTGTGGATGGCGTGAACTGTGGCTGTCGGGACAATTCTCCTCCTGCATGCTGCCTGGCCGTGGCGGGATCCGCTCTCCGACAGGCGTGGTGCTTTGAAGCGGCGGATGATCACAGACTGGATGCCGACACTCGCGGTCAAACGGTCAATGGCAAGCTCTGGTTACAAGAGTCCTTCGTGGCCGGTGGCGGCGACGTGGTCGAGCAGGTCCTGCGAGGTCCGGCGGCCGGCTCGGTGAGCGGGCCTGCCGAACGACCGAGACCCGGAACGGGTCCGGCATCGCCGATCGAGTCGATCATCTCGATGACCGAGCCGGGCGAGCCATGCGTCATGATCAGCGGCAGCGCATCCGCATGCTTCGATTTCACGTGGATGAAGTGGATGCTCACCCCGTCGATTTCGGTGGTGAACTGTGGCAGCGCGTTCAGCCGGGACTGCACCCGGCCGAGGTCGTACCCGTTCGCCCAGTACCGGACCAGCGCCCGGATCGTCGCCAGCTGCACCCCCTGGGAGCGATCGCCCACGAGCTCCCGGCGCGGCCAGCGCGTCGCCGCCAGCCGGTGGTGCAGGTCGTCGAGCGCCCCCTTGCGGAAGGACACGGTGAACGGTCGGATCGCGTGGCTCGTTCGCTGCTCGAGCGTGGTCATCTCATGCCCCGGACTTTCCCTCGAATTCCGGCACGAACAGATCCAGGTAGGGGAGGCGGTATGGCCCTCGCCGGACCCCCTCTCTGGATATGCACCAGCATGGCGACCCGCTCGTGCGATTCGCGCCCGTGAAAGACCCCGGTCGACACACTGGGTCAGGCCCCTCGGAGGCCGCCCGGGTTTTGGCGAGCCGGACCATCGACCCGGTTCAGCTCAGCGAGTACACATTGCTGCCGGCGGCGGTGGTGCTGCTGTTGACGTGCCTGGCGATCCTCGTGGTCGCAAAGACCGCGTTCACCGCGGCGACCAGGTCAGTGGCAAGACCCGCAATGTGCTGGACGTTCAGCTACCTCGTTGTCATCCTGGTCGCGGCTCTCGCCGCGATCCCTTCGAAGGTCGTCACCGGAGCCGGCCGATGACCCCGCTGCGTGTCGACTTCCACCTGCTGGACCCGCAGATCGCCGACGTGGCCGGCCGCAAGGTCGAACCGGAAACCGGGGACGATGGGCAGCTGCGGGCGACCGCCCTGCCGACCGGGCAGGTCGCACTCGGGCGGCGGATCGGCGGTGGGGCACAGGGGCAGGAACAGCAGCCTGTGACTCTGCGCTACCGTCGGCATGATCTCCTAAATCGGGGGGAGATACCCATTAATGGGGTTCAAGTACCCTTTGAACAAGCATACGTGAAAATTTCCCGCGCGGACCTGGGGCACTCAAGCTGCAGGTCAGCAGCTAACTTAAGCGTGGGGTTGTAGATCAACTCGGTCCTCGGACACAAATACGTGGGAGATCTCCCAAACCACAGAGTAACTGGCCCGCCACGGCGGGTCTTTCTCGCGTTCAGCTGCCGCTGGTCTCGGCTACGCTGATCTTGTACGCGCCCTCTCTTCGCGCAGCACGCAGGGGAGGTGCCGCATGACCCGCATCCCTTCCCTGCCTCTACCCGGGCGGGTCGCCACGCCAGATGGGGAACGCGTGGCTTCCTTGCCTGTCCCGATGGACCTCCCGCCGTTGCGTGATCTCGGTGCGGTTGATGGTCCGCGGTTGTCGATCGCGCTGATGGACGGGGGAGGGCGGCTGCAGGACCGCGGTGCCGTCGCCGCCCTCGGCTGGAGCCCGGGGGATCGCCTGCTGATCACGCTTGTCAGGACCTCGGTGGTGATCCGGCGGCGTTCGGACGGGGTGTTCGTCATGCCCCGCAAGCCCTACGTCGCACTTCCTGCGCCGGTGCGCCGCGGCTGCGGAGCCCTGGCGGGCGGCCGCCTGCTGCTGGTCGCCGACCCCGGCCACGACGTGCTCATCGTGCATCCGGAAGCCGCCGTACAGGCGATGCTGCGCACCTTCCACACCTCCCTCGCCGCCCCCGAGGAGGCATCATGACCGCCACCACCCAGACCTCGAAGCCGCGCGGCTACTGCTTTCGCGCCTCGGCGTCGATCCCGCCGACCTCATCGGCGACGCACCCACCGGCAACACCGACGGCGAGCGCCCGCCGATGCCGACGCTGAGCGAATGGATCCCCGTCGTCGCGGACCTCGTGCCGCCGAGCACGGTCAGCTCCTACGGGTCGTACTGGAAGAAGGCCGAAGCCCGGTGGGGCGAGCGGCCCATGGCGACGATCACGGCCACCGAGATCAAGGCGATGGCCGAGCACGTCCGCAACGCCGCTCGCGTCCGCCGCAACTCCCGCGGCGGACGCAACGCCGCGGAGAACTTCGTCGCCGCCATGCGTTGCCTCTACAGCACCTGGTCAACGACGGACGCCTCGACGAGCGCGCCAACCCCGCCATGCGCGTCACCAAGCCTCGGCGCAACGCCTCCACCCGTCGGGCTCTCGTCTCCGACCGGGTCAACGAGCTCAACGACGTCGTTTCCAGCACCGGTGATGACCCGGAGCTGGACGCTTTGGTCTGCCGGCTGCACGAGGAGAGCGCCTGCCGACGTGGTGGTGCGCTGGCCTTGCGTCGCCGTGACCTGGATCGGACGCAGTGCACGATCCTGCTGCGGGAGAAAGGCGAGACCGAACGCTGGCAACCGGTCTCACCGACCCTGATGCGTCACCTCATCGCCCACTTCGTGGGTAGACGGTGGAGGCGGTGAGGTGCACGACGCCGTCCGGCAACGACAGGCCGCTGTTGCGGATGGCCGCGCGCACCCGGTCGCGGGTCTCGCGCGAGACCATCGGGCTGAGGCCGTGCACGCGCAGCTCGGCGTCGCCGACGCTGAGGTTGACGCGGATGTCGACGATCCGGGCCTGGGAGTCGTCGAGGGTGATCACATGGGTCCGAGCTTCGATGACATCGTCCTTCCAGGCAGGGCAAAGGACTCCGGCGCCAGGGAAAGCGCAGGAGTCGGGGTCGTTCATCGCTGCGAGACAGCAACGCCGAAGATCAGCGGCAGGAATCAGGCCCGGTGGGCGCGGTGTGGTCGGCGGCGGCGCGTTCACCGACGAGCGCGGCGAAGGCGAGAGCGTTCTCGACGGTGGCGTCGATGCTGAAGCGGACCCGGCGCTGGCGGTCGCGCCAGAACGGCCGCAGCACCTGCGCGGTCGGGAACAGCAGCTGACCGTAGGCGCCGATCGACACGGTGCTCGCCCCGGCCGCCGGGGTGGTGCCGAAGCCTGCGCCGATGGCGACGATATCGCCGCGGCGGAGGGCGATCGGGTTGATGATCGTGTGAGCCGGCTTCAAGAACGACGGCAGGGCATCGCGGCCTCCACCTCCATCCTCGGCAGGGTACGCGGGAACGAGCACTGACTGATCGCTGTCGCGGCCGGCCTGGGCAGCGGTGCTCACGGGGATCTCTCCAGGGCTCATGCCCAGTCCGTCGAGCCGGCCGCCGGGAAGCTGCCGATCGACGGGGGCGAGTCAAGGAAAAGACGCGCAGGCAAATAGGTGTCTCACTCGATCGAGTGAGAGGGCGGCGGCACTGCTAGCCT
Source organism: Amycolatopsis sp. MEPSY49 (assembly GCF_051337345.1). NCBI lineage: Bacteria > Bacillati > Actinomycetota > Actinomycetes > Pseudonocardiales > Pseudonocardiaceae > Amycolatopsis > Amycolatopsis sp. MEPSY49. The sequence goes on from NZ_JBDLYJ010000020.1 coordinate 26,722, forward strand.
GACGTGGAAGAACGCGCCGGGAATGTCCGGCGCCGCGCAGGCGATGTGACACCTTTCTCGGCAGCCCGGTCGCTTTCGGCCGCGAGGCGCGCTGGATCACCGCGCTCCGCGGTGACGGGGAGCTTTCGGTAAAGAGTTGTCAACAGCGCCGTCATCCATCGGTCATGTGGTCCCGCACTATTGGCCGGACCACGATCTCCGTTCCGCCATCCGGCCGCACCGGGAATGGTCCGGTCACGACGTGGAACCACGAAGGGAAGACCATGCGCGTACCTTCGCCGCGGATCGGGCGGCCGCAACCGCCGCGTTTCGCTCTGGCTGCCCTCGCCGGGATCGCCGTGGTGTTCGCCTGTCCGGCGGTGGCGGACGCCCACGTGTCGGTCACGCCGGACACCGTCGCCCCGGGGGGCACCGGCCACGCTCTCCTTCCGGGTTCCCAACGAGCGCGACGACGGTGCGGCTCGAGGTGGTGTTCCCGGACCGGCCCGCCGTCGGCTCGGCGGTTCCGGAGAACCTGCCCGGTTGGAAGATCAGCATGCGGCCCGGCGGCGGTGACGGGATGGCGGAGAAGCCGGTGACGTCGATCGTGTGGGAAGGCGGGACCGTGCCCGCCGGGACGTTCCAGGAGTTCCCGGTGCGGATCGGGGACCTGCCCGCCGCGGGCACGCTCACCTTCCAAGCTCTGCAGACCTATTCGGACGGCCAGGTCGTGCGCTGGGCCGATCCCGCGCAGCCGGGACGACCCGAGGACCCGGCGCCCGCTGTCACCGTGGCCCCGGCCGTGGCCGAGGTGTCCGATGTGGACGTTCTCGGTCGCGTGCTGGGCGGGGGCGCGCTCGTGGTCGCCGTCGTGGCCGCGGGCTTCACGTGGCTGCGCCGGCGCCCCGGCGGCCGGTCCGAAGCCGCCGATGAAACTCCCGAGCGGGAGAAGGTCCGGCTGTAGCCCGACGAACCGGATGGGGTGGCGATGGTGGAGGTTCAGCGGGGTCCGGGCGCTCGAAGCCTGCCGACGGACGCACTGGAGCAGCTACGACGGCAGGCAGTCGCCGCGGTCGGCTCGGGGCTGTCGCAGACGAGGGTCGCGAGCATGTTCGGCGTGTCCAGGAAAGCGGTGGGCTCCTGGGTGCGGGCCTACGAGTCCGGGGGCGAGTCGACGCTGCGTCCCCGGCCCCGCGGCCGCCGGGCCGGGGAGCAGCTGGTCCTGTCCACGGCCCAGCAGGGCCGGGTGGTCGACGTCCTGGCCGCCGGGCCACCCGACGAGGCCGGGTTGCCGTGGCTGGTGTGGACGCGCAAAGCCGTCGCTGAGCTGATCGCGCGGGAATGCGGCCTCGCGCTGGCCGGGACGACGATCGACAAGTACCTGCTGCGGTGGGAACTGACCGGCCGGGACGGGGTGTTCTCCCGGCGACCCGGTTGCCCGCCGGGAACGCTGCTGGTGACTTGGACCCGCCCGCGGTCGCCCACGGGCGAAGGTGCGCTGCACGCCCTGGTCGCGGTGAGCGGCCGAGGCACTCTGCAGTTCCTCGCCGCGACTACACCGTTCACCGGCATCGCCGAGTTCCGGCGCCGGCTGCGGATCCAGTGCGGCCGTGACGTCCGGCTGGTCCCGCACGACTGGCCCGCCGCCCACGCGGCGCTGCTCGACGACGGCGAGGCACTGCCGGCCTGAACCCGGCGCCCCCAACCGCCGATCCGGATTCCGGATCGGCGGTTTTTTTGCGCTCAGGGTGTGTTACCCCGGCGTAAACAGTTGACCGGATTCCGGAACGCGGCCGGTGATTTCACCAGAAAGGAGTGCCGAGGTCGCTTTGAAAGGGTTACAGCAGCCCCGATCACGACCTCGCCCGCCCGGCCGGTGGGACGTCCGGTATTTGCCCCTCGCGGTCCGTGCGTGGTTTCCGTCCACATTCCGCGGAAGCGCTCATAAGTCCTGGTAGGAGCGCTGTGTCCGGCAGTGGCAACACGGCCGCAACGAACTCTCCGGCCCGTTTTCGCCGTACTGGTCAAGAAAGCGGCGAAGCTGCCACCATGCCGACGTCGGAGTTTTCCCAGACTGGCACATCGGGACCGCGAATACCTGAGACCGGGCCAAGAGTCCGGCGCCCGAGGAGGCGGCACGTGCGAACCACACCATTTCTCACCGCGGGCGCGGTCGCGCTCACTTTGCTGAGCGCGACACCCGCGATCGCGGCCGAGGCCCCGGCGACGGTGGCGGGATGCTCGGCCACGGTGACCGGCGTGCCGGGCGAGCAGGTGGCGCTGGCTCCCGCATCGGTGACCGAGCCGCTGGTGTCCGCGCTGTCCGGCCTGGACCCGCTGGGCCTGCTGACGGGCACCTTCCGGTCGATCTGGGCCACCACGGCCCCGATCCCGGTCGGGACCGTCCCCGCCGGCGAGGCGGAGATCCCGGGAACCCGGATCGCGGACGCCGTCGTCACGCGCCTCGGCGAGCTTCCCGTGCTCGCACCGGTGCTCACCCCGCTGGTGTCCACGGTGCGCGGTTCGCTCGCCTCGCTTTGCGGCATCCTCGTGCGCGGCCAGGCTCCGGGCACTCCCGCGGGCTCCTCGCCGACGTCCCCGGCGAACCCCGCGCCGCCCGGAGCGGCCGACGGCGCCCCAGACGGTGGCACGCCCGTCGCGGGCCGGCAGTGGACGGTCGCGGCCGTGCCCGGGTCGACGTCGGGTGGCGGCGCGGTGTTCGGCACCCCGATCCCGGGTCAGCTGCCGGGGGTGGGCTTCCCGGGGCCCGCCGGTTCGGGGATGCCGCAGGCGGGCAGCGGGGCTCCGGTGGTGCTCGACGCGCGGCGCTCGGCCGGCTCGGGGGAGGCGCTGGCCGCGCCGCCGCGCGACGAGCTCTCCTGGCCGGTCCTGGCGGGAATCCTGCTCTTGGCCGCGGTGAGCGCCCAGCTGGTGCGCAGATGGGGTGTCCGCCGCTCCCACTGATCCTCCCCGGCCGCGAAGCTCCGTTACCGCCCGGTTACGGGGACCTTCGCAGGAGGGACGAGTGGTGACATCCCGTTCACGAAAGGACGTTCCTCATGAACAGCGCAGCTGCCACCATCAGGGACTTGACCGTGACCGATCGTGACGCGCGCAGCCTGTCCGCGGACGCTCTGGAAGCCCTCCGGCGGCGGGCGGTCGCGGCTGTCGAAGCGGGTGTGACGCGGGCGGAGGTCGCTCGCTTGTTCGGGGTCTCGCGCAAGACCGTCGGCGCGTGGGTCGCGGCCTACCAGCGCCAGGGCGACGAGGCGTTCCGGCCGCGGCGCCGGGGCCGGCGGCCCGGTGAGCAGTTCGCGCTGTCGGCCGAGCAGCAGGCGTGGGTCGTGCGGACGATCGTGGCGGGCCCGCCGGAGCTGTGCGGGCTGCCCCAGCGGCTCTGGACCCGGCAGGCGATCTCCGAGCTGGTCCGCCGCGAGTTCGGCATCCTGATCAGCTCGCCGACGGTGTCGCAGTACCTGACCCGCTGGGGGCTGGTGGAAGAGCACCGGTTGCTGGAGATGCGGCGCGGGCGGGTCCTGTCGGGCCGGCCGCGTGAACCCCTGCCCGGCAACGAATGGATCCCGGACGCGGAAGTCCTCTGGCTGGCCTGGACGACCCCGCACAAGCCGGCCGGTTCGCGGCGCGGCCCGGTCGCGGGCCGGCAGAACCTGCTGACGGGGTTCCGTGACTACTACGGCGACGTCAACCTCCTGCTCGCCCTGTCGCACCGGGGAATGGTGTTCTTCCAGGCGCAGCGAGGGCCCTTCGACGGACGGCAGGCGGACGAGTTCCTGACGCGGCTGACCGGTCAATTCGGCCGGGGCCTCAACCTCGTCGTCTGCGAATGGCCCGTCGAGCACGACGAACTGCTGCGGACCTGGCCGGAGCCGCGGGCCGGTCGGCTGTCGGTGCGGTTCTCGCTCGGCTGAAAATTCCGGAATCGAATAGGTGCGTCTTGCGGTGCCGCCGCGAACGAGTAGTATTTGACAACAGAGCCGAGTTGAGGTCATGAAAAACTTCACCGCTCCTCCCGTGCGCCGTGCATTCGGCGATACACGGAATTCATTTCTCAGCCATGCCGCTGTTTCCGGTGCTGGTTTGACTTGGTGAGCGAACCGACGCGGACAACCGGGAGAGCCATGACCGTCAACACCCTTCCTTCGGCCGACCTCGACCTCGAAGTGCTGCTGGCGCACAAGGAAACGATCGCCGACGGCGTCGTCCGGCTGGTGTTCCGCCACCCCGCCGGGGACCTGCTGCCGCCGTGGGCGCCGGGCGCCCACGTGGATCTGCTGCTGCGGCCGGACATCGTGCGCCAGTACTCCCTGTGCGGTGATCCCGGCGACCGCTCCGTGCTGGAAGTCGCCGTGCTGCGCGAGCACGCCGGGCGCGGAGGATCGGCGTTCGTGCACGACGCGCTGCGCCCAGGTGACCGGGTCCGGATCCGCGGTCCCCGCAACAACTTCCCGTTCGTGGCCGCCGAGCGGTACCTGTTCCTCGCCGGCGGGATCGGCATCACCCCGCTCCTGCCGATGGTGGCGGCGGCCGACGCGGCCGGCGCCGGCTGGCAACTGCTCTACGGCGGACGGTCGCACTCGTCGATGGCTTTCGCGGAGCAGTTGCGGGAGAAGCACGGCGACCGGGTGGTGCTGTGGCCGCGGGACCGAGCGGGACTGCCGGACATCCCCGGGGTGCTGGGTGCCGCGGTCGCCGGCACCGCGGTCTACTGCTGCGGACCCGAGCCGCTGCTGGCCGTCGCCGAGGAAGCCTGCGCCGGCTTACCGCACCTCGAACTGCACCTGGAACGATTCTCGCCCAAGGAGGCCACCGGGATCGCGGCCGGGTTCGACGTCGAGCTGGCCCGGTCGGGACTGACGCTGACGGTACCCGCCGACCGGTCGATCCTCGAGGTGGCCGAAGACGCCGGGGTGCCGGTGCTGTCGTCGTGCCGCGAGGGCACCTGCGGTACGTGCGAAACCCCGGTGCTCGGCGGGCTTCCCGACCACCGCGACTCCCTGCTCACCGCAGCGGAGCAGGCCGCGAACGAAACCATGATGATCTGCGTGTCCCGCTCCTGCGGCCGGAAGCTGGTACTGGACCTCTGAAATGCCTGTGACGATGAAGAAACTCGGTACCTGGGCGGCGGCCCTGCTGGCCGCCGCGTCCTGCGGCTGGGCGCTGTGGACGGTGGCCGGTCACCTCGGCGAGGAGCACCGGCCATGGGTGTCCCCAGTCGCCGCCCCGCAGCCGGCGTCGCCGGTTCCTCCCTCGGTCACGCCGCCCGGCCCGCCTCCCGTCGTGCCGGCTCCGACGTCTCCACCATCGGTGCCCGGACCGGATCCCGCTCTGCCCGACGGGCTCGTCGTGACCGGCCGCGACCCGGTCGTCACGACGCCACCGGGAACACCCGGGCCGCCGGCGCCGACCCGGGAATACCCGCCGCCGTCCGGGGAACCGCCGCTGCCGCCGACCTCGGAGCCGCCGCCCGAGACGTCACCGGCGCCACCGGAGCCGTCCGAACCTCCGCCCACCGAACCCGCCCCGCCGTCCGCCCCGGAATGCGATTCGAGCGGGCTGCTCGGACCGCTGCTGTGCACCGTGTTCGGCTTGCTCGGCTGAGCGAGGGAACTATTCAACGCAAATAGTTTCTCCGCTTTTATGGACACAATTACTCACCAAGGCACCGCATTTCTCGGCTAATTATTTCACGTCTCGTTAACAGAGAAAACCGGAATCGGCCGCACTGTCCGTGATTCACTTTCCTTCGTCCGGGCGGCCCGTTTCCCGCCGGGCCCGAACGAATACCGAAAGGAAGCTCATGTCCCCAGAAGCTCCGCCAGGAGCCCGCACGAGGCGGCGTCGCGCCAAGTCGGCGGTCACGGTCACCCTCGCGGTCGCCACCCTCGGCGCCTCCGCGGTGGCCGCGGTCCCGGCCTCGGCGCAGCAGCCGATCGGGGTCGGTCCCGTGCCGATCACGTTCCACATGAAGGACGACAACGGCAAGTGGTTCGACTCCGGGCTGAACCTGTTCGGCGACCAGTCGCTGGCCGTGGCGGAGATGCCCCGCCTCGGCACGCTCGGCGGCCTGACGACCGGGGGTGAACTGTCCAGCCTGCTCAACTCCGACCTCGCCGGCGCGGTCGGGAACCTGACGCAGAACCTCCTCGGCCAGGTCCCGCTGCTCGGTTCGCTCGGCGGTGAGCTGGGGAAGGCGCTGAACCTCGACAGCACCCTGTCCGCGGTGAAGTCGATCGGGGCGACCAACCGGCAGGCCGCGCCGGCGGCCCTCAAGGCGGAGAACCTGCTGGCGCAGTTCGGCCAGCAGCTGACCACGATGCACGCCGACCAGCCGCTCAACCTGAACTCCCTGCCGATCGGCCTCGACCTGCAGGGCGCGCTCAACGACCTGGCCCAGTTCGCCGTCAAGGGCCCGCCCGTGACGGTGAACTTCGTGGTCGACCCGAAGGAGTCCACCGGCGCCCGGGACCCGATGGGCCTGATCGCCCCCGAGGGGGCGGAAGGCTTCCCCTACGACATGCCCGGCGGGGCGATGTTCGGCCAGCGGTCGATCCAGCTGACCGAGCCCGGGCTGTACGCCTTCACCGACATGGTGACCCCGTACATGCTGGGCGCGGTCGTGGTCGACGACCCGCTCACCATCGGTCTCGACTTCGGCAAGGCGTCGATGGTGAACTCGCGCAACCTCGTCGTCCCGACCAACTCCGACATCGTCAACCGGCTGGTGAACACCTTCTTCAACATCACCAACCCGAACAACTGGCAGCAGTTCAAGCCGGATTCGGAGAACAGCTTCAACCCGATCCAGCCGCCGGTGCCGATCCTGCAGTACGACGCCGCGGGCAACCCGGTGCTGATCCCGAACCTGGACGCCTACTTCGACAAGAAGTTCTCCTACCCGAAGACCTTGTCGAAGGGCAACCAGCTCCCCGCGACGCCGGGGGTCGGCGAAGTGTGGATCGACACCGAGGTCGAGGAGTGGGCCGGCAAGAAGGCGGTCGGTTCGGCGACCAAGGTCAACGTCACGAACTGGACGGTCGACCGCAAGATCGGCGCCCCGTCGATCAACATGAACAACCCGCACAACATGTGGACCGACAAGGACTACAAGTACCTCTACCAAACGGAGTGGTTCTCCAACAAGGTCGACGTGTTCGACCGGGAGACCGGTGCGTTCGTCCGGCAGACCCAGGTCGGACAGAACCCGGCGCACGTGATGACGGAGCCGGGCAGCGACAAGCTCGTCATCGGCATCAACGCCGGCAACGAGGTCGTCGAACTGGCGCCCGGCGGCACGAACGTGCTCCGGAAGATCACGGTCAGCCCGACCGGTGAGGTCCGGCACCCGCACGCGCACTGGACCAGCGCGGACGGCAAGACCGTCGTCACCCCGAACGTGCTGACCAACAACGCGTCGGTGATCGACCTGCCGACCGGCACCGTCCGGACCGAGAAGACGGGCCAGTTCCCGATCGCCTCGAGCATGACCCCGGACTCCTCGAAGTTCTACACGGCGGACTTCACCGGCGAATCGATCACCTGCGTCTCGCTCGCGGCGCCCGCTTGCGTGGACAACGGGCAGAAAGTGCACAGCAAGACGATCGACCTGTGGGCGAACTACAGCCCGCAGGACGGCCCGAAGCCCGGCGCCCCGTTCGGCGGCCTGACGATCCAGCTGCCGGTGACCCCGGACGGCAAGGCCATGCTCGCGGCGAACGTGCTGTCCCAGACGGTCAGCGTCATCGACCCGAGGACCGACAAGATCGTCAAGGACCTGCCGTGCGCGGCGGGCTGCCACGGCATCAACTTCGGGGCCAAGAAGGGCGGTGGCTACTACGGCTACGTGTCGAACAAGTTCGCCAACGTCATGCAGATCATCGACGTCGACCCGAACGGCGACGGTGCCATCGACGACGCGAAGGTCGCGGGCCAGCTGACGCTCGACCCGACGGCGACGACCAAGATGGACGGTTCGATCGCCGGGAAGGCCGGCTACGGCGGCCAGGGCGTGCTGGCCGTTCCGCTGGTCTACAACGGATGGGTCCAGCAGAACAAGGGGAACTGGCGGGCGCAGCTGACCTGCCGGCAGCTCAACCCCATCAGCCAGTCCGCCTGCTGACGATCGCGGTAGTGGTCCGGGGCCGGGTCTCGCACCCGGCCCCGGACCCCACCGACCGAGGAGATCCCATGGCGCACCGCCGGACAGCTCTTTCCCGCACCACGTTCGCGTTGCTCACGGCCGTGCTGGGCGTACTGGCACTGGCCCCGCCCACGGCGGCCCAAGTGTCCATCGTGCCCGATCGCGTCGACGGCGGCGGCACGCACACCTTCGCCTTCCGGCTGGCCAACGAGCGGGCCGACACGAAGTCCACCCGGCTCGAGCTGGTCTTCCCGCCGACCCCACCGGTCGCCTACGTCAAGGTCGACGCGCCGCCGGGGTGGACCGCCACCGTCCGCCCGCGACCGCTGAACCCGCCGGTCGAAGCCGGCGGCACGGTGGTCCGCGAGGTCGCGGACACCCTCGTCGTCGAAGGCGGCGCGGTCGCGCCGAGGCAGTTCGAGCAGTTCCTCGTCACCATGGGGCCGCTGCCCGCCGACGGGAAGCTGCTGTTCGAGGCGACGCAGGCCTTCGCCAACGGCACGGTCGCGCACTGGAACCAGGCGACTTCGCCCGCCCCGGCGATCACCTTCGGCGCCGGACCCGTCGCTCCCGCGGCCGAAGCCGGTGCGCAGCAACCGGTTCCGGCCGTCGGCGACGCCGCGGTCCCGGCGGACCAGGTGCCGCAGAGCACCGGCGGCCCGCCCTTCGCCGTGCTGTGGGGAGCCTTCGGCCTCGCGCTCGTCGTGATCACGGTGGTCGGGTACCGGGCCCACCGCCGCCGGTTGCGCGCGCCCGTCCCGGAACCCGAGTCCCCGCGCGCGGAGGTAGGCGTCGAATGACGGCGGTGAAAGAGCGTCCCCGCGTCGCGGTCCCGCGGCCGCGCGACGGGACCGGGCGGTTCGTCGCGCTCCTGCTTCTGGTCGCCGCCTGCTGGGGCACCCTGCTCGCCGTGACCCCGTCGGCGAGCGGGGATCCAGTGCTCGTGACGACGTCCCCGGGCAGCACCGAAGTGGTCAAGTCGCCCGACGCCGTCGTGCTGACCTTCGACCGCCCGGTGCCGGCCGCGCTGGCCACCGTGCGCGTCCTCGACCCCGACGGCAGCCAGGTCGTCTACACGCGACCGTCCCACGTGGACGGTCGCGACGACGCGATCTCCGTGCCCATGCCGGCGGAGCGGCACGAAGGCACGTACGCCGTGGCGTGGACGCTGCCGTCGAGCCGGCTCGAGCCGGTCAGCGGTTCCTTCACGTTCGACGTGTCCTACCCGATCCGGCCGGACGGCGTGCCCGAGATCGAGACGACCCGTGACCCGGTCGTGGCGGCCGTCCACCTGACGGCGCGGACCCTGGCGGTCGCGGCGATGGTGGTGCTCACCGGCCTCGCGTTCTTCACCGCGGCGATCGGGCCCGCCGCCGCGCGGGCCCGGGTCACCCGCCGGCTGGTCAAGACCACCTGGTGGCTGCTGACGGGAGGCACGCTCGTCGCCCTGGTGTCGTTCGGGCCGTACGCGGCGTGGGTGCCGTGGCGCGACGCGTTCGACCCGCGGCTGCTGGCGGGTGCGTTCGAGTCCGACGCCGGGGGAGCGCTGCTCGCCCGCCTGGCCACGCTCGTCCCCGCCACGCTGGGCCTCGCGCTGCTGGTGAAAAGCACGCCGGCGGCCACCGCAGGTGACCGGCGGCTGCGCGGCGCGGCGGTGCTGGGCTGCGCGGCCGCGGTCCTCGCCACCTGGACCTTCGCCGACCCGCGGCCACCCGGCGCGCCGCCGGTGCTCGCGCTCGCCGCGGACATCGGCCTCCTCGTCGCCCTCGCGGTTCCGGCCGGTGGCATGGTGCTGCTGCGGTCCCCCGTCGCCCGCCACCGGCACACGGTGTCCCGCTTCGCGCGGTCGGTGGCGGGGTGCGGGGCGCTGCTCGCCGTCGCTGGAACCGCCCAAGCCTGGTCCGGGCACAGGCTCGGCTGGCTCCCCGCCGGAGCCCTCGTGCTCGCGGCGGTCCTCGCCGTCCTCGCCTGGTTCGTCGCACGCCATCCGGTGAAGGCGCGGCTCGGCCATCGGATCACCGCGGTGGCGGGATCGGCGGTGGTGATCGCCGTGGCCACGGCGACGCTGCTGGCGCTCGACCCCGGCCAGAGCGCGCATGCGCAGGGCCCGGCGGGTCAGGCTCCGGCGGCGATCCGGCAGCAGGCCGCGCCGGCGCGGCTCGCGTACGACACCGGCGCGCTGGACCTCGTCGTCATCCCGGCGGCCGGTCGGCTCGACGTGCGTGTGTCGGTGCTGGGCCCGCAGCGCGCCGACACCACCGTGACCGCCGCGCTCGGCCCCACGCCCGTGCCGCTGGACCGCGCCGGATCCGGCTACTGGACGGGGCGGGCGGGCGCGCCCGGACCCGGCCGGTGGGAGCTCGCGCTGACACTGCGGGCCGGCGACGGCCGCACGCAGACGGTCAAGCAGCCGATCGACGTGAGATGAACGCCCCATCCAGCCGCGCGGGAGCCGCCTTGTCTTCGACCCCCACCGTCCCCTCGCACCGGGCCACTCGGCCGTCACCGCGGCCGCGCCTGAGCACCGTCCTCCAGCTCGTCTCCCGGCGGCTGCACTTCCTGGCGGGCATCGTCGTCGCCCCCTTCCTAGCGGTGCTGTGCCTCACCGGGCTCGTCTACGTGTTCAGCCCGCAGATCCACGACAGCCTCTACCGGTCCGACCTGCACGTGAACCACGTCGGCGAGGTGCGCCGCCCGCTCGCCGAGCAGGTCCGCGCCGCGCTCACGGCGCACCCGGAGGCGACGCTCAAGTCGGTCCTCACGCCGCCCGCCGCCGACCGCACCACTCGCGTGGTGCTGACGGTCCCCGGCCCGCCCGGGACCGCGGACCGCACCGTGTTCGTCGACCCGTACACCGGCCTGATCAACGGCGAGCTGAGCACCGTCGAGAACCGGCTGCCCGCCAACACGTGGCTGCGGCAGCTGCACAGCAACCTGCAGCTGGGCGAGGCGGGCCGGCTCTACGCCGAGCTCGCCGCGAGCTGGGTACCCCTCGTCGCCGTGGGCGGCGTGATCCTGTGGCTGGCCCGTGCTCGCCGCAAGCGCCCGCTGCGTGAGGTGCTCCTACCCGCCACCCGGGACAAGACCGGGTGGACCCGGCTGCGCGCGGTCCACGGCGCCGGTGGCCTGTGGCTGACGGCGGGATTGCTGGCGGTAGCGGTCACCGGGCTGGCCATGAGCCAGTTCGCGGGTGGGCGCGCGGACGCGGCGACCGACCCGATCCACCTGCGGGCCCCGGTCCTGGCGGCGGCCCCGGTGCCGGTCCGGCCGGGCGCCGAGCCGATCGGCATCGACCGCGCGGTGGCGGCCGCTCAGGCCGCGGGACTGAGCGGCGAGCTCGCCGTGGTCGCGCCGTCGCGGCCGGACGCGCCCTACACCGCCACGGAACCGGCGGAGGGACTGCCGATCCACCGCGGTGCGGTCACGATCGACCCGTACACGGCGGAGGTGACCGAGCGGATCGGCTGGAACGACTACTCGCTGCCGGCGAAGCTCAGCGCGCTGGCGACCGAGTTCCACACCGGCACGCTGTTCGGGCTGGCGAACCAGATCGTCCTCGCGCTGGTGGCGGTCGCGACGCTCGTCCTGCTCGCGCTCGGGTACCGCATGTGGTGGATCCACAACCCGTACAAGGGGCGGTGGACGTCGTTGCCGCGTCCGGTGTGGCGGCAGCTGGCCGGCGGCCCGCTGATCGTGACCCTGCTCGGGATCGCGGTGCTGGCCTGGGTCCTGCCGCTCATCGGCGCGAGCCTGGTGGTGTTCTCGGCCCTCGACGCTCTGCTTAACCGGGTCAAGCGACGCTCGGCGTAGCGCCCTTTCGTTCCTCGAGGTGGTCGCGAACGCGGCGTGCCGCCGCGATTTCGGCCTCGACGTCCAGCTCGGCGACGACGAGACCGGCACGGGAACCGGTCCGGGCCCGGGTGGTGCCGTCCGGGCCGACGATTTTGGCCGAACCGAGGTACCGGGTTCCGTTCAGGACACCGGCTTGGTTGGCGGAAACGAATACCACCTGGTTCTCCACGGCCCGCACACAGTCGTAGACATCGAAAAGGCGGGCTTGGCGGTCGCGCGCGAGGGTCGGCGCGCGGCTGCCGGTCGCCCACGAGCACAGGCAGGCGACGATCTCCGCGCCGTCGACGGCGAGGCCGCGGGCGGGCTCGGGGAAGGCCTTCTCGTAGTCGAGCAACATGCCGACCCGGCCGGCGGGGGTGTCGAAGGCGGCGAATCCCCGGCCGGGCTGCCGGTGCAGCGCCTCGGCCGCGGAGAGATGCACCTTGCGGTGCCGGCCGAGCACGCCGTCGCCGGACACGCACGCCGCAACCGAGTACCGCTCGTCGCGCGGGCCTGCTTCGGTGTACCCGAAGCACACCACCATTTCCGCGGCCAGCGCTGCCACCGCCCGCACCTCGGGCCCGTCCGGATCGAGCGCCGGTGCCTGGTGCTCGGGATCGGTCCGGCCGAAGTCGGCGAAGGAGCCGCCGAGCGTGCCGTCCGGCATGACCAGAACCGCCGCTCCGGCTTGGCGGGCTTCCTCGATCAGGGTGGCGATGCGCGCCGTGCCGAACGCGAGGTCGCGGCCGAAGTGGGCGGCGACGGTGGCGATCCGGGATGGCCCCATCCGTTCCTCCTGGTGCTGTCCGGGCGAGGGGACCTGAACGACAGACTGCCGGGTGTGGCGAGTGAACCGTGCTGCTCAATGCGGCCGAATATACCGTACGTCGGATCAAATGTTGTCGACCTGAGCCGCATTTTCCATGGTTGGTTAAGTGATTGACGCCGCCCAGTCGAGTGAAATTTCCGGACCATCGAAATAGGTGCCGGGGCCGACAATGGTGGAGCGGGTGACAACTGTGCGAAATCGCCTGGCTGTGCCTTTTGTAGGCTCGTCGTTCCCTTGAAAGGACGTGTCACCTATTTGTCTTCCGGTGCAGGGACGGTGCTCTCCGGAGGTGTTACGGGATCAAGCGGTCATGCGTTACCTGTCCCCGATCTGGTAACGTGCCGGTGTTCTGGATGAAACGGTCCGGAAATGGTCGGCCGGTGCATGGTCAGGTGTTCACGGCGCTGTCTCGTCGCCTCGGCCCGCACGGCGACGGAAGACACGACTGCGGTGTTGCTTGTGTCAGCGGCAGGTGCGGGAGTCGGCAGTGGAGGATGCCGGTGTCGTAGGCGATGGCGACGGCGTGCGCGCGCGTCTCCCGGTGGTCGCCGGGGTGTCCGCGCCGGGCTTCGGCGCGATGCGGACGTTGACCGAAGAGGCGATGTCCCGCGGCGCGGCGGGCGTGATGATCGCGCCGCCGCCCACGTTGCGGACCGACGACCAGATCGCCGGCTACTACGCCGAAGCCGCTTCCGTGCTCGGGCCCGGCGTGCCGATCGTGGTGCAGGACTACCCGTTGACCTTTTCCGTCGTCATGTCCGTGCCGGTCCTGTGCCGGATCGCGCGCGAGGTGCCGTCGGTGGTCATGCTCAAGCACGAAGACTGGCCGGGCCTGGAGAAGATCAGCGCGCTGCGAGCCGCCGAGGAAGCCGGTGAGACGCCACGCTTGGCCATCTTGTGCGGCAATGGCGGGCTGTTCCTCGACTTCGAGCTGGCGCGCGGCGCGGACGGGGCGATGACCGGGTACTGCTTCCCCGAGCTGCTGGTCGACCTGGCCGGCTTCGCGCGCGAGGGCCGCACCGCCGAGCTGCACGACCTCTTCGACGCCCACCTGCCGCTCATCCGCTACGAACAGCAGCCCGGGATCGGGCTGGCGGCACGCAAGTACGTCCTCTGGCGCCGGGGGCTGCTCGGCAGCGACATCCAGCGCAGGCCGGGACGGCCGCTCAGTGCGGCCGAACGCGCCGAAGTCGACCTTCTGCTCGAGCGGCTCGCCCGCCTCGACCCGCGGGCGCACTGCCGCGGCGCACCCGCGACGCGAACGCGGAGGTGAGCGCGCCCCGGCGCGAAGTCCTCGACGGCGCCTCCGACCGGCGTCAGCTGTAGGCGAACAGGTCCTGCCGGATGTCCGCCGCGCGGAACAGGTGATCGCGTGACACCTCGAGCTCACCGCGCAGACGGGCGAGGTCGGCGTCGAGCAGGGATCCCTGCCACTTGCGGATCTTGCCGGCGACGATGACGGTCTCGACGTTGCTCCGGTCCATGAGCGACACCACGGCCCCCGGCACGCTGTTGAGTGGAGTGACGTTGGGTGCGGTGGCGTCGAGCAGGACGATGTCGGCTTCCTTGCCCGGCGTCAGTGAGCCGGTCTTGTGGTCGAGACGCAGGTGCTTGGCGCCGTTGACGGTGGCGAACCGCAGCACGTCGCGGACGGTGAAGAGCTGCGGGGTGCCCGGGGCAGGAGTCGGGTAGTGGCCGGGCGGGTTGACACTTCCCTGGGCGAGGACGCTCTCGTTGACCAGCATGCGCTGCATGGTCATCGTCGAGCGCATGAGTGTGAAGGCGTCGGGAGCCATGGTGGTCTCGACGTCGGAGCTGAGAGAAGGTTCCAAGCCCAGCTCCTGCATTTTCAGCAGCGGAGGGGTGCCGTGGCGCATGGTCATCTCGATCGGTGTGGCGACCGAGACGTGGACACCGGCGTCGCGAATGCGCTCCCACGCGAAGTCTGACATGCCGGTCATGTGGATGAGGAGCACGTCCGGGCCGAAGCCGATGTCCTTTCCGGTCCCACCGCGGCCGTGGGCGAGGTCGTCGAAGCGCGGTCGCATGCCGAACGACCCGACGGCGTGGAGGGCGATCTGCAGGTCCAGCTCGCGGGCGATGCCCCAGGCTTTCGAGTAGACCTCCTCACCGAGGTGGACCTCGCCGCCCATGACCATGGTCACCAGCTGGTCGTCGGAGGAGAACCACTGCTTGCGGATGTGGTAGGCGTCCTGTGGGTAGCGGGCTTCGGCGCGGCCGTCGCCTTCGAAATAGCCGAAGGCCGCGCGACGGCCGGCGTCGGCCAGGGCTTGGATCGCGGCGTCGGTGTGCTCGGGGGAGTGGTGGATCTGGGAGACGTCGAGCACGGTGGTGACGCCGGCGTCGAGCTGGGCGAGCCCGCCGAAAAGCGAGTTGATGTAGACGTCCTCGGGCCGGTACACCGGTGCGAACCGCTGCAGGACGTGCCCGACGTAGGCGGGGTCCGCACTCGGCGTGCCGGATCCGTCGTCGACCAGGAGGCCGTTGGCGAGGAACGAACGCAGCGCGGTTTCGAACAGGTGGTGATGGGTGTCGACGAACCCGGGCATGACGATCCGTCCGCGTGCGTCGACGACGTCCACGTCGTTCGCCTCGATCGCGGGGGCGACGGCGGCGATCTTGTCCCCGTCGACCAGGACGTCGGCGACCTCGAAGTTGCCCACATCCGGGTCCATGGACATGACGGCTCCGCCGCGGATGAGGTAGCGCCGACCCGGACGGCCGGTGTCGAGCGGGGCTGGGGCGGGGTTTTCGGGCATGGCTGTACTCCTCTATGTATGACTGGTTCGGTGGGCTGGGAAGACAGCGGGAAGTCGCGGAGGTGCTGCCGCCGCGGATCATGGTTTCCTCAAGATTCGTGTGCCCGGGCGCGCGGCGCGCCGGTGTAGCTGGGCAGGCCGGCGCCGGGCGGCGGGATCTGCCGGGCGCCGACCGGGTTGCGCAGCACGCCGACGCCGGACGCTTCCAGCTCCACGACGTCACCGGGCTGGATCCAGCGGTTCAGTTCGAGGCCGCAGCCGCCGCCTACGGTGCCGAGGGCGAAGAACTCTCCGGGGTGGACGGGTTCGTCGAGGGAGGCCCAGGCCAGCACCTCGGCGAACGAGAACTGCCGGTTGGCCGTGGTTCCGCTCGACCAGGTTTCGCCGTTGACGCGGGCCGTCAGCCCGATCGACCATTCGTCGACTTCGTCCATGGTGAGCACGCTCGGTCCCATCGCGGTGCAGAAGTGCTTTCCCTTGGACGGCCCGATGGTCAGGCTCATCTCGAAGAACTGGATGTCCCGTGCGCTCACGTCGTTGAAGATCGTCACGCCGGCGATCAGGCGGCCCGCCTCGTCGGGAGTGACGTCGACGCCGCCACCGGAGGTGAAGAAGCCCAGCTCGAGTTCGAAGTCGAGCTGTCCGGTGTAGGACGGCCACAACAGCGGATCACCGGGGCCGACGACCGTCTCGGCGTTGCCCTGGTAGCAGATCGGCATGGCCGTGAAGGCCGGGGGAACCGGTAGCCCCGATCCTGCCGCGTGGTCGGTGTAGGTCAGGTAGTCGCGGATGCGACGCGGGCGTGGGACCGGTGCCAGCAGCCGCACGTCGTCCATGGGCAGGACCGCCGGTCTCCCGTCCGGCGCGCTCAGCTCGGGTCCGTGCTCGTCGGCGAGGAGGAGTGCTTGCGCGCCGAGGTCGAGCCCGCGAGCGCCTTCTCCGAAAAAGGCCACCATCTCGGTGGGAACGCGTGGTTCCTCGCCCGCGCCGCGCCGCGCGGCACCCCGCAGCGCGCGATCGGGGTCGACGACGACGTCGCCGTGCTGGATGCCCACCCGCGGCAGCTCTCCGGGGGCGACGTAGGTGACCAGGCGCATGGTTTCCCCGTTCGGTCAGCGGTACTGGAGGCGGGCTTGGCGGGGGACGTCACCGAAATCGCCGCGGTGGAAATCGCGGAAGGCCTGGGCGATCTCGTCCTGGGTGTTCATCACGAACGGGCCCCCGACGGCGACGGGCTCGCCGATCGGTTCGCCGCTGTAGGCCATGACGACGACAGGGATCTCTCCCCGCGCCTCCACGGCGATCGATGAGACGAGCGCTTGTGGGACGGGATCGGACCAGGCGATCTGACCGGCTTCGACGGCGTGTCCGGCGATCGACGCCCGGCCGGAGAGGACGTAGAGGAACGCGCGGTCGCGGCCGGGCAGGAGGTGGTCGAGCCGGCGACCCGGCTCCAGCGTGAGAATCGCGCCGGAGATGGGCCACTCGTTGACAGCCGGTCCGCTGAGCTCGCCCACCCGGCCCGAGATCACGTCGATCCGGGTCCCGTCCCGCTCGATGACGGGGCGCTGCCCGGCGAGCAGGTCCTGGTAGCGCGGCCCGGTCAGCTTCCGGTCGGCGGGAAGGTTCACCCACAGCTGCAGGGTGTGTGCCCGTTCGTCGCGGAAGGCGAGCTCGCGGTGGATGATGCCGTGGCCCGCGGTCATCCACTGCACGTCGCCGGTGGCCAGCGCGCCGCTGTTGCCGGCACTGTCCCCGTGCTCGAGAACGCCGTCGACGACCAGGGTCACGGTTTCCACGCCGCGGTGCGGGTGCCATTCGAAGCCGGGAGAGGAGAACCAGTCCTCGCTCAGGACGAGGAAAGGATCGGTCAGCTCCGGACGCGCTGGGCTCATGACGACGTACCGGTCGTCCACCTGGGCGTCCGGCCCCAGGTGCGTCTTGCTTTCGATCCGCGCGAGAATGCGTTGCCGGGTGTTCATCGGGATTCCTTCTGTCAGTGCGCCAAAAAACGCTGCCGCAGCTCGCCGATTCCCTCGACCCAGCTGCGGAGCTCGTCTCCGGGCCGCAGGTACCGCTCGGGCTTCCGGCCCATGCCCACGCCGGCCGGTGTGCCGGTGAAGATCACGTCCCCGGGGTAGAGGGTGACGACCGACGACAGGTGGGCGATCAGCTCCGGGACGGAGAAGATCATGTCGGCCGTTCGGGCCTTCTGCACTTCCTCGCCGTTGACCGTGCACCCGATCTCCAGATCGTCGGGATCGGGCAGCTCATCCGGTGTCACGAGGACCGGGCCGGTGGGGGAGAACCCGGCGTGGGACTTGGCCAGGCTGAACTGCGGGACCGGTCCGCGCAGCTGCGACCGGCGCTCCGAAAGGTCTTGGCCCACGGTCAGCCCGGCCACGTGGCCCCAGGCGTGCTCGACGTCGACGTGGCGAGCCGTCCGGGAGATCACCGCGACGAGCTCCACCTCCCAGTCGACGGCCGCGGTCGGCAGGCGCACCTCGCTGACCGGCCCGGAGAAGGAGCTCGCGAACTTGGTGAAGACCGTCGGCTCCGCCGGGAGCTCGGTGATACCGCCCTCGGCGGCGTGGTCCGCGTAGTTGAGACCGATCGCGAAGACCTGCCGGGGTGCCGGCGCGGGCGAGCCGAGTGACGCCGGGGCCGGCTCGGCCGCGTCGAGGTGGTCGCCCTGCCCGGCTGCCCACTGCTTGAAGTCGTCGAAGACCTCGTACACGGCTTGCGGGTCCGCGGCGAAGCGGCCCTCGCTCGCACTGGCCACGTCGACGGCACGGTCGGCGACGACGAGGTTCAGGCGTCCTGCCACATTGGCGATTCGCATGGTGGATCAGGCTTTCTCGTGCGAGTCGGTCATCAGTTCCGCGAGGTCCTCGGGTTTGAGGAACGACGGCGGGGGCGGCGGTCCCCAGGCGTAGAGGCTCTTTTCACCGGCGACGATGCCGGGTTTCCAGAGCTGGTCGTCGACGATGCAGTCGAGGTCGGAGTAGTACTCGGAGAAGTTGCCTGCCGGGTCGCGCAGGTACCAGAAGAAGTTCGAGCCGATGTAGTGGCGGCCCAGCCCCCAGGTGTGCCGCTCCGGGTGACCTTCCAGCATCGCGGTCGCGCCCCGGCCGACCTCGTCGACGTCGTCGACCTCCCACGAGGTGTGGTGCAGGAAGCTGACGGGCGCCTGCTGGACGAGGACGTTGTGGTGGTCGGTGGAGCAGCGCATGAACGACGCGAGCCCGGGGGCCTCGTCGCTGACCTTGAAGCCGAGACCTTCGGTGAAGAATCGCTGGGTCGCGGCCTGGTCGGCGGACCCGAAGACCACATGACCCAGCTTCCGGGGCCGGACGGGCTCTTGCCGCTCGACGCCGGGTGCCCGCTCGTCGGGCCTGGTGGCCGCGCCGGGCGTGTTGTACGGGGGAGCGGGCGTCGGCGTCTGCTGCAGCCGAGGCGCTACCGACACCACGACCTCGAGGCCGGTGACCGGGTCGGCGGTGCGGAGGACGTCGCCTTCGCGCCGAGCGTCGACGTCCAGCCGGTTCAAGGACGCCGTGATGCGCTCCAGGTCGTCCGGGTCGTCGACGCCGACGCCGAGGGTCAGCAGCCGCCGGCGCGGACTGTGCCTGATCCGCAGCTGTTCGCCTCCGTCCACGGTGGCGAACCGGTGCCCGTTGCCTTCGCCGGAGTGGGTGAGCCCGAATTCCCGGTAGTAGCCGGCGGTTTCCTCGACGTTCGGGACGCCGATGGTGATGTCGGTCAGGCGGTGCAGCCCCATCGATGGCCTCCTTGCTCAGCTGGGCAGGACCTCCGATTTCATAGTTCATCACCAAGTCTCGATAGTCAACCATAGAATCGATTCTGCAAGTCAGAGTGTGGTATCGTTGCCGGCATGGTGAAGCGTGCGGGTGGGGAGAGCCTGGCCGTGGCCGTGTACGAGCAGGTGCGATCCGCGATCCTCAACAGCGGCGAACTGCTCCCGGGGCAGCGGCTCAAGCCCGCGGACCTCAGCGGCCGCTACGACGTGAGCCTCAGCGTCGTCCGGGAGGCGCTCGGCATGCTGGCCGCCAAGGGACTCGTGCGCATCGACCGCAACCGCGGCTTCCACGTCACCCCGCTGACGGAGGAGACGCTGGCCGACGTCACCGAGGCCCGGCTGATCAATGAAGGTGCGGCGGTGCGGCTGTCGGTGCAGCGGGGTGACGTCAGCTGGGAGTCCGAAGTCCTGGCGGCGCACCACCGGCTGGCCAGCCAGCCACTGTTCCTGCCGGGTGACCCGCCGCCGCGCAACGACGAGTGGGCTCGGGCGCACATCGACTTCCACCACGCCCTGATCAAGGCCTGCGGCAACCCGATCCTGCTCGACATCTGCGCTCGGTTGACCGACACCGCCGAGCTCTACCGGGCATGGTCCGCCGCCGGAACTCGGCACGTGCACCGCGACGTCGCCGCCGAGCACCGGGGTCTGCTCGAGGCCGCGCTCGCGCGCGATGCCGACTTGGCCGTAGCAAGGTTCGAAGCGCACGTGACCCGGACCAGGCAGATCCTCTCCAGCTGCGGCCTGCCTGCGGCCGACGGCGAACCCGCGAGCGGTGCGGCGAGCTGATCGGGTCCACGAGCGCCGGGCACCATGGTGCGGAGCGCCTCGGGGTGCTTGTCGATGCGGCACCTGCGCCGGTGTTGCGCCCGCCGACCTGGTCGTGGTGGCCGAGTTGGCCGGTGCGCTCTTCGCGAGCTACTGCCGCCCTGCCACGGAGATCGTGGCAGGGCGGCGCGGTCGTCAGGTGATGGTGAGCGTCGTCGTTCCCGGTGTCGCCCCACCAGTGGTCCCGAACTCTCCCGTGGCGGCGTCGAGTGCGAAGTGCAGCCGGCCTTCCGGGTCGGCGGTGGCCTCTCGGGTGGTCGTGACCGCCTGGTGCGTGGCACGGATCGGGTAGGTCCGGCCGGGCGTGAACGCGGCCACCTCCCCGACCCGGAACACCCGGCCGGCATGGCGGCGCTCGCCGAGGTCGTCGCGGTGCTGGATGAGGGCTTCCGGTGACGGCGCGTTGGTCCACCTCGACGGCGCCGATCCGTGAGCGGCTGGTGCCTCATCTTGGGAACTCCCGCGTGGTCAGCCGCGATCGGGAACCGGTTCGATGGTGCGTTTCTGCCGGTCGGCGAGGATGTCGTCGAGGAGGGAGCCGACTTCGGCGCAGTTCGTGCGGACGATGTCCAGGAACGCGGCGAGCACGGGGGAGTCGTCGGCCGCGCGGAAGGACAGCTGGAGATCCGGCAGGCGGACGCGGGGAACGACGTCGCAGAACCGGATGTCCTTGCGGGTGACCAGCCGCATGCGGGCCGGGCCGAGGCCCACGCCGACGTCGCAGGCCGCCAAGCCGATGATCGTGTGGACGTCGCGAGACACCGTGGCCGCGTCGAGCGCCGTCGTGCCGGGGCCGAAGTGGCTGCGCAGGTGAGCGGCCACCGCCGGCTCCTGCTCGGGAGCCGACATGATCAAGTGCTCGGCCGCCAGTTGCTCGAGCTGGATCTCGGCGCGGCCGGCGAAGGGGTGCGCGACCCCGACGACGGCGACCAGGTGGTCCGCGCCGATCGGGACGGTCACGAGCCCTTCGACTCCGGCGCCGCGCGGGGCACCGCGGCCGACCGCCACGTCGAGCTCACCTGCGACCAGGGCCGCGGCCGCCTCCGGGCTGCTCATCTCGCGCAGGTCGAGCCGCACGTCGGGCCGGCTCCGGCGGAAGCGGCCCAGTACTCCGGGTAGCGGCGCCAGCAAGGCCGAGCCGATGAAGCCCATCCGCAGCCGGCCGGTTTCGCCCCGCGCCGCGCGGCCCGCTTCGACCGCCGCGGCCGTCATTTCCCCGAGTGCCCGGCGGGCCCGGGCGAGGAACGCGGCGCCCGCGGCGGTGGGGAACACGCCACGGGGCGTGCGGTCGAACAGCCGCTCGCCGACTTCGCGTTCCACCGCGGCGATCTGGGTGGACAGCGGCGGCTGGGCGATCCCGAGAGACGCGGCCGCGCGGCCGAAGTGCTGGTGCTCGGCGAGGGCCAGGGCGTACCGGAGGTGTCGCGACTCCATACTTTCAACATATCAAGCGCGGGTGATCCAGATATAAAAGTGGATGACCGAAGCCGAGGCGCGGTGGAGTGGAGCCGGTACCTCCCTCCGTCGAAAGGCCGTCATGAACGAGACCACCACCTGTGTTTTCGTCCACGGTGCCTGGCACTCTTCGCTGCACTGGACCGCGACCCAGCGGGCGCTGGCCGCCCACGGCGTGTCCAGCGTGGCCGTCGACCTGCCCGGCCACGGCGTGACCGCGCCGATGCCCTCCGGATACCTGCGGCCCGGTCAGCCCGCCCTGGCCACCGAGCCGTCCGCGCTGGCCGGGCTCACCACCAGCGCGCTGGTGGACGCGCTGGTCGCCGACCTCGCCGAGATACGCCACCGGTTCGCGCGGGTGGTCCTCGTGGCCCACAGCGCGGGGGGCGGCCCGGTCTCGGCCGCCCTCGAACGGCAGCCGGAGCTGGCCGACCACGTCGTCTACCTGTCGGCGTTCGTGCCGGCGGGCCGGTCGCGCTTCGTCGACTACGTCGGCGCGCCGGAGAACGCCGGTGCCGTGCGCGTGCCCAACTCCGGCGATCCCGAGGTGATCGGCGCGTTCCGGATCAACCCGCTCTCCCCGGATCCCGCCGAGGTGGCGGTCATCCGGCGGGCGTTCCTGAACGACTGGCCCGCGGACCGGCACGGCTGGCGCCTCACCCTCCACCCCGACGAACCCCTGGTGTCGCTGGCCGGGGAGTTCCCCGTGACCGCCGGGCGGTGGGGCCGGGTCCCCCGCAGCTACATCCGGCTGACCGACGACCTCGCCCTGCCTCCGGCCACCCAGGACCTGATGATCGCCGAGGCGGACCGGCTGGTGCCGGAATCCCCGTTCTCGGTGTACTCGTTGCCGGGTGGGCATTCGCCCTTCCTGACCCGGCCCGGTGAGCTCGCGGAGCTCGTCGCGCGGATCGCAAAACAGGCATGAGGCCCGCCGCGCAAGCCGTGCTGCTGTCGGGGACCTTCGTGCAGCTGATGAGCGTCACCGTGATGCAGCTGGCCGTCCCGCGCATCCGGCACGACCTCGCCGCCGGTTCGGGCGCCGGGCAGCTGGCACTGGCCGGTTACACGCTGACCTTCGCGTGCGCGCTGATCACCGCGGCTCGGCTCGGGGACCGGTTCGGCTACCGGCGGTTGTTCGTGCTCGGCACGGTCGTGTTCACCGCCGCGTCACTGGCTGCCGCCGCCGCGCCGGACGTGGGGGCACTGGTGATCGCCCGGCTGCTGCAGGGCGCGGGCAGCGGTGTGGTCGCGCCTCAGATCCTGTCGCTGATCCAGACCGCGGTGCCCGCGGACCGGCGCGCGGGTGTGCTGGGCCGGTACGGGGCGACGATGGCCATCGCGTCACTGGCCGGGCCGTTGTGCTGCGGCGTCCTGCTGCACTTCGACCCGTTCGGCGCCGGCTGGCGGGTGGCGCTGGCCTTGCCGGTGCCGGTCGGGCTCGCCGCGCTGGCCTCGGTCCGGATCCTGCCCGGCGGGCGCGGGCCGGCGGGCACCGGCCGGGTCGACCCCGTCGGCGCCGCGTTGTCCCTGACCGGGCTGGTGCTGCTCGTGCTGCCGCTGACCCTGGGCCAAGACGCGGGCTGGCCGGCGTGGACCTGGCTGAGCGCGGTGCTGGCCATCGGCCTGCTCGCCGCCTTCGGCGTTTCGCAGCGGCGAGTCCGGCACCCCCTCGTGCACCCCGAAGCGCTGACCGCGGCGACGACCCGCTGGGGCATCGCCGCGGTGCTGCTGTTCAACGCCGGCATCCCGTCGTTCAGCCTGCTGCTTTCCCTGCACCTGCAGGGTGCGCTGCACCGCGATCCGCTGGTGACCGCGATGACGGTGGCGCCCTATGCGATCGGTGCGGTCCCGGGCAGCCGGCTCGCCGAAGCGGCGGCACGCCGGTTCGGCGCCGCGACCTTGGCCGCCGCCTCGGGCTGCCTCGCCGCGGTGTCGCTGCTGCTCGTTCCGGCGCTGGTCGCGCCGGCGCCGGTCCTGTGGGCGGTGCTGGGCGCGGGCGGGTTCGCGTTCGGTCTGTTCACCGCGTCCGCGTTTTCCCTGGTGCTGAGCCGGGTACCGCCCCAAGCCGCCAGTTCGGTGTCGGGCCTGCTGCCGACCGCGCAGCAACTGGGCGGCACGGTGGGGGTGGCTCTGGCCGGTGTCCTCTACGCCGAGGGGGCGATGGGCGCGGCGATGGGCTACGAGGCATTCGTTTTCCTGCTCGCCGCTGTCGCTACGGCGCGTCTGCGCCGCGGGACCGCTGAACCCGTTGGAGGTGTGCCGTGGACCGACTCGATCTCACCGCCGAAGAATTGCTGACCACCACCCGGGCGGTCCGGCACCGGCTGGACTTCGACCGGCCGGTGGACCCCGCGGTCCTGCGCCGGTGCGTGGAACTGGCCTTGCAGGCGCCGAGCGGGCGCAACAGCCAGGGCTGGAGCTTCGTCGTGGTCACCGATCCGGAGCGCCGCGCCGAACTGGCCCGGCTCTGGCGCCGCGGTCTCGGCCAGGGCGACACCCCGATGTCCGCGGACGACCAGCGCCGCGCGTACGCGAAACCGGGGTCGATGGACAAGGTCTGGAGCGGACTGCGGTATCTCGGGGACAACCTGCACCGGGCGCCCGCTTTGGTGGTGCCGTGCATCGAGGGGCGCACCGACGGCCTCGGAGCCGACCGCCAGGCGGGCAAGTGGGGTTCGTTGCTGCCCGCGGTGTGGAGCTTCATGCTCGCCGCGCGCCTGCACGGGCTCGGCACGGTGTGGACCACCGGGAACATGGCCGTGGAGCGGGAAGTCGCCGCGCTGCTGGGCATTCCGTACGACTCGGTGATGCAGGCCGCGGTCGTCCCGGTCGCGCACACCGTCGGGACGCGGTTCCGGCCCGCGCCTCGGGTCCCGGTCGACGAAGTGCTGCACTGGGACCGGTGGTGAGCCCGGATGCTCAGTTCGTCGCGCGCGCGATGCCGAGCGCGGCGGTGCGCACGGCGGGAGCGAGCCGGTCGACGGCGGCGCGCGAATGGGCCACGATGCCGAGCGCGGCCCGGACCCCACCGTCCAGTCGCAGGATCGGGGCGGCCACCGACGCCGCGCCCAGCGTCATTTCCTCGTAGGAGTAGGCGGCGCCCGTCCGCCGCACCTCCTTGAGCGCCCCCGCGAGCCGGCCGGGCTGGGTGATGGTGTTCGGGGTCATCCGGGGCAGCCCGGCCGCCGCGACCGCGGCGAGCAGGTCCCGGCCGGAGAAGGCCAGGATCGCCTTGCCGACGCCGGTAGCGTGCAACGGCAGCCGTCCACCCACGTGGGTCTGGGTGGGGACCGCCTTCGTGCTGGAGATCTTCTCGATGCAGAGCGCTTCCGTGCCGTCCAGGACGGTCAGCTGGATGTTCTCCTGGGTCGCCTGGAAGAGGTCGTGCATGTAGGGCAGCGCGGCCTCTCTCAGGTCGCGCTGCCGCGGGGCGAGCGAGCCGATCGTCCACAGCCGGATGCCGATCCGGTAGCGACCGTCCTCCAGCCGTTCCAGGCCGCCCCACGCGCGGAGTTCGCCGATCAGCCGGCGGGCGGTGGACACGGACAGGCCGCTGCGCGTGGCCACTTCGGTGAGTGACAGCGCCGGGTGGGCGACGTCGAAACAGTCCAAGACCGAGAGCAACCGCCGCGAAACGGACTGCCCGGGGTTGTTCGTCCGTCCGGCCACGCAGCGAGGATAGCCAGGTCTGCCACTGAGTGGCAACGCGCGCTGGCTTCCGAAGGTCTTGGAGCTGAGGATCAGTGGCACGGACGACTCGAACAAGGAGGTTCTCGCCGTGCTGACCGGTCACGAAGAACAATCGCGTGCCCCCTCTCGCACTGCCACTGAGTGGTCGCCGCGATGAGCGGGTTCTGGGCCCGGCAGGGCATCGTCCCGAACCTCCGCTGGGGGTTCGCCGCGCTGACCCTGTTCATGGTCGGCGACGGCATCGAGTCCGGCTTCCTCTCGCCCTACCTCGACGAGCGCGGCTTCGGCTCCGGGCAGGTGTCCCTGCTGTGGGGCGTCTACGGGCTCGTCGTCGCGGTGGCGGCCTGGCTGGCGGGCGCGCTGGCGGAGACTTTCGGCCCCAAGCGCGCGATGCTGACGGGGTTCGCGGTCTGGGTGTTGTTCGAGGTGGCGTTCCTGGTCGCGCTGGCGCGCGGGGACTTCGGGCTCATGGTGCTCACCTTCGGCGTGCGCGGGATCGGCTACCCGCTGTTCTCCTACGGCTTCCTGGTCTGGGTGGCGATGGAAACGCCGCAGGCCGTGCTGGGCAAGGCCGTCGGCTGGTACTGGTTCTTCGCCATGCTCGGTCTGGGCGTGCTCGGCTCCTACTACGCCGGGCTCGTCATCCCGCTGATCGGCGAGTTCGCCACGCTGGCGTCGTCGCTGGCGTTCATCGGCGCGGGCGGGCTCATCGTCGCGCTGCTGGTCAAGGCCCGCGGCCGGGCCGAGCGCGGCGGTGGGCTCCGCGCGGTCTTCGGTGCGGTGACCATCGTCTTCGAACGCCCGAAGGTCGGCATCGGCGGGATCGTCCGGGTGATCAACACGCTCGGCTTCTACGCCTTCGTGGTCTTCCTGACCACCTACATGATCCGCGACGTCGGACTGTCCACAGCGGAATGGCAGACGGTGTGGGGGACGATGCTGCTCGTCAACGTCCTGGCCAACGTGCTGTTCGGCTACGTCGCCGACCGGATCGGCCGGGTGCGGACCGTGGCCTGGTGCGGCGGGCTGGCCTGCGCGATCAGCGTGCCCGCGCTCTACCACGTGCCGCACCTCATCGGCCCGGACTTCTGGGCGATCCTCGGCGTCGCGGCCGTCTACGGCGCCGCGCTCGCGGGGTTCGTCCCGCTCTCGGCGATTCTGCCGTCGCTGGCGCCCCAGCACGTCGGCGGCGCCGTCGCGATCCTCAACCTCGGCGCGGGTGTCAGCCAGTTCCTCGGCCCGGCGGTGGCCGGGCTCGTGGGCCCGCTCGGCGTCGGCGGCACGGTCTGGGTCATCTCCGGTACCTACGTGCTCGGCATCGGCCTGACCTACTGCCTGCGGGACCGCACCCGGGTGGCCACCACGACCCACGCTCCGGAAAGGACAGTCGCGTGAAACCGACGATCGTGCTCGTGCCGGGGATGTGGCACGGCGGCTGGGCCTGGGACCGCGTCGCGGCCCTCCTCGAAGCGGATGGCCACCCGTGCGTGCGGGTCACGTTCCCGGG
This sequence comes from Amycolatopsis sp. MEPSY49, assembly GCF_051337345.1. Lineage (NCBI taxonomy): Bacteria > Bacillati > Actinomycetota > Actinomycetes > Pseudonocardiales > Pseudonocardiaceae > Amycolatopsis > Amycolatopsis sp. MEPSY49. The sequence goes on from NZ_JBDLYJ010000020.1 coordinate 53,602, forward strand.
CCGGGACCGGGCCCCGGGGGACGAGACCTTCACCGGGCACTGCGCCCACCTCACCCGGGTGCTCGCCGAGGTGCCCGGCGACGTCGTGCTCGTCGGCCACTCCTACGGCGGCGCGGTGCTGACCGAGGCCGGCGACGCCGCAGGCGTTCAGGCCATGGTGTTCGTGAGCGCGTTCTGCCTCGAACCGGGGGAGTCGGTCGCGTCGGTCAACGACGCCGAAGCGGGTTCCGAGGCGGGCGTCGACGACATCCGGGAGGTCGGCGACCACCTCGTCATCGGCCAGGAGACCGCGCGAGCCGCGTTCTACCACGACTGCGACCCCGCCGACGCGGCTCGCGCGGCCGAGCGGCTGACCCCCGAGCACGTCAGCACGCGCACCACCGCGGTGACCCGGGCGGCCTGGCGGGCCGTGCCGTCGCACTTCGTCGTCTGCACGGCGGACCGGGCGTGCACCCCGGACGTCCAGCGCAGGCTGGCGAGCCGGACGGGCTCGTGGAGCGAGCTCGCGGCCGGCCACTCGCCGATGCTGTCCATGCCGGCCGCGTTGGCCGGCGTGATCACCGGCTTCGCGAAGGAGGCGACGGCGTGAACGCTCCCGTCGCGATCGTCACCGGCGGAGCCGGCGGCTTGGGCCAGGCCATCGCCTCGGCCCTGCTGGCCGACGGCTTCCGCGTCGCGCTGCTCGACCGGCACGGCGCGCGGGAAGCCGCCGGACGGCTCGGCGAATCCGCCACCGGCGTCACCGCGGACGTCACCGACGAAGCCGCGGTCCGCGCCGCGCTCGACGAGGTCGAGGCAACCTGGGGCCGGATCGACGCAGTGGTCAACAACGCCGGGATCGAACCGCAGCACTCGCTCGAGGACCTGGACCCGGCGACCTGGCGCGCCACGCTGGAAGTCAACCTGACCGGGCCCGCGCTGCTGATCAAGCACTGCGTCCCCCGGTGGCGCCGTCAGGGCGGGGGCCGGGTGGTGTCGATCGGCTCGCGGGTGTGGCTTGGCGGCGGCGCGACCGGCTCGTACTCCGCGTCGAAGGCGGGACTCGTCGGCCTGACCCGGGAAGCGTGCCGGGAACTCGGCCCGCTCGGGGTCACGGTGAACGTGGTGGCGCCGGGTTTCGTGCGGACTCCGTTGAACGCCGAGAAGGGCGACGCCGGGTTCGTCGAGGCCTACGCCCGCCGGTTCGCCGCCGCGTCGCCACTGGGCCGGCTCGTCGAGCCCGCCGACATCGCCGGGGCCGTCGCGTTCCTGCTTTCCGACCGCGCCCGCGCCATCACCGGCGAAGTCCTGCACGTCACGGCCGGGACGCACCTCGCGCCGTTCATCCCTTGACCGACAAGGAGAATGCGATGGAAGACCGTCTCGCGGTGCGGGAGCTCGTCGAGAACTGGGCCCTGTGGCGCGATTCCGGCGACTGGGACCGTTTCGCCACGGTCTGGCACCCGGTCGACGGCTGGATGACGGCGACCTGGTTCCAGGGCCCGGCGAAGGAGTTCATCGCCGCCAGCAAGGCCGGGTTCGACCGCGGCGTCAGCATCCTGCACTTCCTCGGCGGGCACACCGCCGAGATCCGCGGCGACCGGGCGATCGCGCAGACGAAGATGACGATCGACCAGCGGGCCACTGTGGACGGTTCCGAGGTCGACGTCGTCTGCACCGGCCGGTTCTACGACTTCTGCGCCCGCCACGAGGGGGAGTGGAAGATCGTGCGCCGCCAGCCGATCTACGAGAAGGACCGGCTCGACCCGGTCGACCCGGCCGTCCGGCCGGTGCTCGACCCCGAGCTGCTCGGCCGCTTCCCGGCCGGGTACCGCCACCTCGGCTACCTGCAGACCAAAGCCGGCTTCACGGTCAGGGACGGGCTGCCCGGCCTGACCGGCCCGGCGGTCGAGCGGCTGTACGACGAAGGTGCCCGGTGGCTGGCCGGTTCGGCCACCGCCGGCGACCCGCACTGAAGGGCTACGACGTGTTCCTGACCTGCAGCGCCAACACGCTGCGTTTCGCCGACCTGCCCACCCGCGTCGCTTCGGCGGCCGCGGCGGGGTTCACCGGGATCGGCCTGCGCCTGACCGACTACCTCGACGCCGGACAGTCCGATGCGGACATCCGCGACCTGCTCGACCGCCACGGCGTCCGCGTCCTCGAGCTCGAGCACACCTGGGACTGGGCCGCCGGGGAGGACCCGGTGGAAGAGGCGATGTGGCGGCTGGCCGACCGCGTGGGGTTCCGGCACCTCAACATCCCGATGTTCTTCCCGCATCCGGTGCGGGACCTGATCGAGCCCTTCGGCGCCTTCTGCGACCGCGCCGCCCGCCACGGTGTCCTGGTCGGGTTCGAGTTCCTGCCCTACAGCCACGTCCGGACCTTCGCGGAGGTGGCTGAGGTCGTGGCCGCCGCGGACCGCCCGAACGGCGGCATCACGCTCGACCTGTGGCACTGGTTCCGCTCCGGCGCCCGGCCCGCCGACCTCGCGGAGGTGCCGGCGGCGGTGATCACGACGGTCCAGCTGAACGACGTGCGGCCCGAGCCCGGCCCCGACCTCACCGACGAAGCCCGGCACCGCCGCCTGCTGCCCGGCCGAGGAGCAGGGGACACCGCGGGCGTCCTACGGGCGTTGCGCGAGCACGGCGTCACCGCGCCGGTCTCCGTCGAGGTCTTCTCCGACGACCTCGACGGGCTCCCGGCCGCCGAGGCGGCCCGGCTGGCGTTCGACGCCGGTGCCGCCGTCCTCGGCTCCGCGGGGCTCGCCGCGTCGGCCTGGCGCACGAACCTGGAGGCGGCCCGATGACCGGCTTCTCCGAAAAGACCTCGGCAGACGTCGTCACCGCGAGCTTCGCCGGCACCCCCGATCCGCGGCTGAAGCGGATCGTCACCAGCCTGGTCGAGCACCTGCACGCGTTCGTCAAGGACATCGAACCGACCGAAGTGGAATGGCAGCAGGCCGTCGATTTCCTCACGGCCACCGGACAGATGTGCGACGAGACCCGGCAGGAGTTCGTGCTGCTGTCCGATGTGCTCGGGGTGTCGATGCTGATCGACGCGATCAACCACCGCAAGCCCGCCGGCGCCACGGAAACCACCGTGCTCGGCCCCTTCCACCTGGTCGACTCCCCGCCGCGGGAGCTGGGCGCCGACATCTCGCTGGACCACAACGGCGAACCGTGCGTGTTCGCCGGCCGGGTGTCCTCTTCGGACGGTACGCCGCTGCCCGGCGCGCTGGTCGACGTGTGGCAGGCCAACGGAGCCGGGTTCTACGACGTCCAGCAGCCCGGCGTGCAGCCCGAACGCAACCTGCGCGGGCTGTTCACCACCGACGGGGCCGGCCGCTTCTGGCTGCGGACCGTCGTGCCGCGGTACTACCCGATCCCGGACGACGGCCCGGTCGGCAAGCTGCTCGCCGCCACCGGCAGGCATCCGAACCGCCCGGCGCACATCCACGTCATCGCCGGCGCGGAAGGGCACGTCCCGGTCACCACGCACGTCTTCGTCGAAGGCAGCCCGTACCTGGACTCCGACACGGTGTTCGGCGTGAAGGAGACGCTCGTCCGGCCGGTCACGACCGTCGACGACCCCGAGCGGGCGGCGCGGTTCGGCGTCGAGAACCCGTTCCGGCTCCTCGAGTTCGACGTCGTCCTCGCCGAGGTGACGCGATGACGCGCGACTTCGTCCACGAAAACCCTCCGGGGCGGGTGGTCTTCGGCGCCGGGGCCCGGCACCGGCTGCCGCGGGAGCTCGAGCGGGCCGGGCTGCGCCGCCCGCTCGTCGTGTGCGCTCCCGGAGAAGCGACCCTCGCGGCCGAACTGGCACCCCCGGGGGCCGAACTGCACCCCCACGCGGCGATGCACGTCCCCGCCGCGGTCGCCGCCGAAGCCGTGGCGGCCGCGGCCGGGGCCGACGGCTGCGTGGCCGTCGGCGGCGGGTCCGCGATCGGCCTGGCCAAAGCGGTCGCCAAGGAGACCGGGTTGCCGGTCGCCGCCGTGCCGACGACCTACTCGGGCTCGGAGATGACCCCGATCTGGGGCATCACCGGCGAGACCGGGAAAACCACCGGCCGCGACCCGAAAGTCCGGCCCGTCCTCGTCGTCTACGATCCCGAGCTGACCCTCTCGCTGCCGACGGCGTTCTCGGTGACCAGCGGGGTGAACGCCCTCGCCCACGTCGCGGAAGCGCTCTACGCACCGGACTGTTCGCCGGTCACCGCACTCGTCGCGAAGGAGTCGGCGCGGGTCACGGCCGCCGCTCTGCCGCGGGTGTCCGCGGATCCGCTCGACCTCGACGCGCGCACGGACCTGCTCTACGGCTCCTGGCTCGCCGGAACGGCACTGGGGTCGACCACGATGTCACTGCACCACAAGCTCTGCCACATCCTCGGCGGAACCTTCGACCTGCCCCACGCGCCGGTCCACACCGCGGTGCTCCCGCACGTCCTCGCGGTCAACCTGCCCGCCGCCCCCGCGGCCGGGGCCGCGCTGAAGTCCGCCTGGGACACCCCCGACCCCGCCGGTCACGTGTTCCGCCTGGCGCAGGGCCTCGGCGCCGAAATGTCGCTGAAGGCACTGGGCTTGCCGGAGAACGGGATCGACGCGGTCATCGAGCAGGCGCTGGCCGCGCCCTACGCCAACCCCGTGCCCGTCACCGAAGCCGTTCTGCGGCACCTGCTCCACACCGCCTTCACCGGCGGACGTCCAACGGAGGACTCATGAGCACCCTCGAACTGCACGCCCTGATCGACCGCCACCGGGTCGGCCGCCTGCAACGGCGGGTCCTGCTGTTGTGCCTCGGCGTGGTGACGCTGGACGGGATCGACGTCGCGATGGTCAGCTACCTCGGCCCGTCGCTCATTTCCGACTGGCACATCACCAAGGCGCAGCTGGGCCCGGTCGTCACCAGCGGGCTGCTCGGCCTCGCCCTCGGCTCCCTCGTCGCCGGCCCGCTCGCCGACCGCCTCGGCCGCCGCAAGGTCATCATCGCCTCGCTGGTGTTCTTCGGGCTGATGAGCGCCGCGACCGCGCTGACGACGGGCGTCACCGGCTTCTCCGTCCTGCGCGTGCTCACCGGGTTCGGCCTCGGCGCCGCGCTGCCCAACGCGACCACGCTCGTGTCGGAGTACGCCCCCGCGCGCCGCCGCAGCGCGATGATGTCGCTGGCCTACTGCGGGATGACCCTCGGCGGCGCCGTCGCCGGGTACCTCACCACCGCGCTCGTCCAGGTCGCGAGCTGGCACTGGGCGCTCGTCGCCGGCGGGGCGCTCCCGCTGGCCTACGCCGTGGTGATCGCCGCCGCGCTGCCCGAATCGCCGAAGTTCCTCGCCCGCCAGGAAGGCCGGCACGCCGAGTTGGCCGCGTTGATGAGCCGCCTCGTGCCCGAGACGTTCCCCGCCGGCACGCGCTTCGTGCTGGACGAACCGGCCGTCGCCGCCAAGGTGCGGGTCGCCGGGCTGCTGACCCGACGCTTCCGCGCCGGCACCCTCACGATCTGGGCCGGGTTCGTGGCCGCGTTCTTCATCGTCTACCTGATGAACAGCTGGCTGCCGATCCTGATGACCGACGTCGGGTTTTCGCTGACCGCCGCCGCGACCATCGGGCTGCTGCTGCAGGCCGGCGGCACGGTCGGCAACCTGGGCATCGGCTGGCTGATGGACCGCTTCGGCCTGCACCGGACGGTCGCGGCGGCCATGGGGTGCGCCGCGGTGCTGCTGGTGCTGGTCGCTCTCGCTCCGCCGGACGTCCTGGTCATCGGCATCCTGATCTTCGTGCTCGGCATGTTCACCAACACCGTCGGTACCGGTTTCCCGATCCTGTCAGCGGACTTCTACCCGACGTCGATCCGCGCCACGGGGACGAGCTGGGCGACGGGCATCGCTCGGTTCGGCGCGATCGCCGGCGCGGCCGCCGGCACCGTGCTCGTCGCCGTCGGGTTGAACTACCGGCAGGTCTTCCTCGCCCTCCTGCTGCCCGCTGCCTGCTGCGTCCTCGCGGTCGTCCTCAAGGCCCGCTCGGCGCGGAGCATCCAGCCCGAGCCCGTCGCGGCCTGACACGGAAGGAATCACCATGCGGTTGAAGGACAAGATCGCGCTCGTCACCGGCGCGGCCGGGGGAATGGGACGCGCGACCGCCGAGGCGTTCGCCCGCGAAGGCGCGACGGTCGTGGTCGCCGACATCCTCGACGAGGACGGCGAGAAGACGGCCGCCGAGATCCGCGCCGCGGGCGGCGAAGCGCACTACCGGCACCTGGACGTCACCGGCGAGGCCGCGTGGGCCGCGGTGATCGGCGAGGTCACCGCCCGGTTCGGCCGGCTCGACGTGCTGGTCAACAACGCCGGGATCAGCGGCTCGTTCGACCCCGACCCGGGCAGTACGGCGTTCTACGACCAGTTGATGCTCGTGAACGCCAAGAGCGTCTTCCTCGGGATCAAACACGCGGCGGCGGCCATGGCGGGCACCGGCGGCGGTTCGATCGTCAACCTGTCGTCGATCTCGGCTTCCGTCGGCCAGACGGGCATCCACCTCGGCTACAGCGCGTCCAAGGCCGCGGTCAAGGCGATGACCCGGACCGCGGCCGTGCAGTACGCGGAGCGGGGAATCCGGGTCAACGCCGTCGCGCCGGGCATGCTGCCGCCGATGCGCACCTCACGCGGCTCCGCCGATCCGGCCTGGCGCGCGCGGCAGATCGCGGCGGTGCCGATGCGGCGGGAAGGGCAGGTGCGGGAGGTCGCCGACACGATCCTCTTCCTCGCCGGCTCCGAGGCGTCCTACGTCACCGGCGTCGAAATCCTCGTCGACGGCGGCTACACCGCGGTCTGACTCACAGGAACTCCCGGAGGGCGCGTACCACCTCGTGGGGCGCCTCCTCCGGGACGTAGTGGCCACCTGGAACAGCGTGCCCGGTCACCGCCTCCGGATCGGCGTGGTGCTCCCGCCAGACGCCGACGACGTCGCTCGCGGCGAGACCGCCCTCGGCGCCCCACAAGACGAGTAGCGGCGCCGCCAGGCGGAGCCCGGCGGCGTGGTCGGCCTCGTCGAGTGCGAGGTCGACGTCGAAGCCGGTGCGGTAGTCCTCGAAGGAGGCCCGGAGGTGCCCGGGGTCGCTGAACGCGGAGACGTAGTGCCGGAAGGTCTTCTCGTCGACGGCGCCGGTTTTCCGGACCGCGGCGAAGAAGTGCGCGAGGTACGCCTCGACGTTGCCGGACACCAGCTCGACGGCCAGCTCGGGGTGCCGGTGGAAGAACCAGTGCCACATCGCGGCCGCCGACGTCCGGTCGAACGCGTTCATGACCACCCGCGTGGGCAGGATGTCCAGCAGCACCAGGGCGTCCACTTCGGACGGATGGTCGAGAGCCCACCGGTGCGCGACCCGGGCACCGCGGTCGTGCCCGACGACGACGGCCGACTCGTGACCGAGGTGGCGGATGAGCCCGCTGACGTCACCGGCGGTGGACCGCTTGTCGTAGCCTGATTCGGCAAGACCGGAGGCGCCGTAGCCGCGCAGGTCCGGGACGACGACCGTGTGGTCCTGGCCGAGCGGCTCGACGACGTGGCGCCAGCACTCGCCGGTCTGCGGCCACCCGTGCAGCAGGACGATCAGGCGCGGCCCGTCCCCGACGACGCGGTAAGCCAGTTCCACGTCGGCCAGCCGAACCGAGTCGAAGGTGTCCCAGGTCATCTCTCTCCTTCGCGACGACGATGCTCGAAGGTCCACCATGCCGGTTCATGCGCTGTCCCCCAAGGACGTCGGGTCACTCAGTGGCAGCCGGCCACCGCGCCGCCGGGCGTCAATTCGACATCGAGTGCTCCCAGGTTCTCTTCCAAGCAATGCGGTTTGGTGGTGCCGGGGATCGGCACGAACCACGGCTTTTGCGCCAGCACCCAGGCGAGAGCGATCTGGGCCGGGGTGGCTCCCTTGTCGTCGGCCGGCGATGTGTGGGAGTCGATGGTGCCGGTCAGGTCCCTTGCCCAGCGGGCTGTACGGCACCAGACCGATGCCCAGCTTCTCCAAGGCCGGAATGATTTCGGCTTCGTGGTCGCGCATCCAGAGCGAGTATTCGCTTTGCAGCGCTGTCACCGGCTGCACGGCGTGGGCGCGTCGCCGCGAAGGTGATGGGGGGGATCTCCGACCAGGTAAGGAGGTTGACGTCGCGCGCACCGGTCAGCCTCGGGCGACCTCGGCGGTGTGCGCGGGGGCGTAGCGCTCGCCTGTCACCTGGTCGCTCAGCGGGGCCAGCGCGGCCAGCGCGTCGGCGTCCAGGGTGAGCTGCAGCGCGGCCGCGTTCTGCTCCAGCCGGGCCGGGCTGCGGGTGCCCGGAATGGCCGCCACCACCACTCCGAGCCGCTCGGCCTGGGCGTACACCCAAGCCAGCGCCACCTGGGCCGGGGTGGCGCCCAGCCGGGCGGCGACCTCGCGCACGGTTTGAGCTATCTTCTCGTTGGCCTGCCCCGCTTCGCCGGCGAAGCGGGGGTTGGTGCGCCGGAAGTCTTTCTCGCCCAGCGCGGAGCGGTCCAGGGTGCCGGTCAGGAACCCCCGCCCCAGCGGCGAGTAGGGCACCAGCCCGACTCCCAGTTCCGCCATCACCGGGGTGACCGCCTCGACGTCGCGGGTCCACAGGGAGTATTCGCTCTGCACGGCGGTGATCGGGTGCACCGCGTGCGCCCGGCGCAGCAGCTCGCCGTCGACCTCGGACAGGCCCAGGTGGCGGACCTTGCCCGCCTCGACCAGTTCGGCCATCGCCCCGACGGTCTCCTCGATCTCCACGTCCTGAGGCGGGCGGTGGGCGTAGTACAGGTCGATCACCTCGACACCCAGCCGCAGCAGCGAGGCATCGCACGAGCGCAGCACGAAATCCCGCGCGCCGCGGATACGGCGTGCCCGGTCGCCGGCGCTGCGGTCGATGCCGAACTTGGTGGCCACCTGCACCTGGTCCCGGCGGCCGTGGATGGCCCGGCCCACCAGTACCTCGTTGTGCCCGGTGCCGTAGGCGTCGGCGGTGTCCAGGAACGTGATGCCCAGCTCCAGGGCGCGGTCGATGGTGGCCAGGCCGCCGTCCCAGTCGGTGGCGCCGTAGCTCTCGCTCATTCCCATGCAGCCCAGGCCCATCGCGCTGACGGTGAGACCGGGCGAGCCGAGCGTGGTTCGGGTGATCATGCGCGGATACTCCTCCTGCCCGGCGGGCCGGGCGGTACCTCGAGGACTGACGAACGCCGCCGACGCTAGGACCTGGAGCGCGCTCCACGTCAAGCTGAGGGACCTGCCGAGGCGCCCGGACCGCCGACGTCACCTTCCCTGCCAATCGGCGATGGTGGCGTGCGGCTACGGGTCGGTGGTCACCATCGGCGGTCGGGCGGCGGTGCTGCCGCGGCAGGCCCGGTCCGCACCGGGGGAGCAGCGGCGTTCGAAGCTGAGAGGCAGGTCAGCGCGGTTTCGCGGGTGCCGGGAACGTGGCCAGTCCTGCTTCGGCCAGGCGGGCGGCACGGCGGACCTCCCGGGCTACGGCGTCGATCGCGTCCGGCAAGGGGTGGCCGGGGCGTACGTGGGCCCGGAGGGCGCGGAACTGGACCCGCCACAGGCCGAGGAGTGTCGCCGCGGCGATCTGGGGTTCGGGGTCGTCGGGGTGCAGTCCGGTCCGGGTGGCGAGCGCTTCGGCGGCGATGTCGACGAACCGGTCGGCGATGTCGCTCTGGTATGCCCGCAGTGACGGGGTGTTCCGGATCAGGTCGCCGAACTTCCGGTACTGCGCCAGCGCGCGGTCGGCGTCGACGTCGGCGGCGAGACCTTCGGCGAGGCCGTCCCGTTCGTCGTCGAGGATCGTCAGCATCGCGCCGACCGGGGTCAGCGCCGGGTCCGGCAGGTGGGTGCGCAGCGCGTCGGCCGTGGCCTCGAGCCGGTCCAGCAGCAGCGCTTCCTTGCTCGGGAAGTAGTTGAAGACGGTCTTCTCGGACACTCCGCACGCTTCGCCGACATCGGCCACCCGGACGGCGTCGAAGCCGCGGTCGAGGAACATCCGCGCGGCGGTGTCCGACAGCTGCCGGCGCATCGCCCGCTTCTTGCGCTCCCGCAACCCTTCGACGGCCGGCCGGCCGGTCCCCGTTGTCGTCACGCAGCCATCCTACTTCAGTCACCTGAAAAGTTCTGCTACTATAATTTTATAGTCACTGAAGCTAAGGAGACTGCCGTGTCCGAGATCCACATCGTCCGCGACTACCCGCACTCGCCCGTGAAGGTCTGGCGGGCCATGACCGACCCGGACCTGATCCCGTACTGGACTTCGACCGGGCAAGGCGCCCGCGCCGAGGGTTTCGAGCCGGTGGTAGGCAACAAGTTCCAGTTCGTCGCCAAGCCGATGCCCGGCTGGCGGGGCATCGTCGACTGCGAGGTACTGGCGGTCCGCGAGCGGGAACTGCTGCACTACACCTGGGTGGGCGCGCCGGGGGAGACACCCAGCCACGTCCGCTACCGGCTCGAGCCCGCCGCCGAGGGAACCCGCTTCACCTACCATCACACCGGATTCACCGGGATCGGCGGGTTCGCGATGGCCAAGCTGCTCGGCGCCGTCCGGACCAAGATGCTCACCGTCGGCGTCCCCGCTCTGCTGGCCGAACTGGACGAGACCGGCGCGCTGCTTCCGGGCGCGCCCCTGCGGCTGGCTCCGCCCCGATGAACGTCCCCGCACAACTGCTCGCGCTGGCCGCGGCGCTGCTGCATCTGTGGATCTTCACGATGGAAAGCGTCCGCTTCGGCCGTCCCGAAGTGCACGCCATGTTCGAGGTGCGCGCGGCGGACCTCGCCGCGGTCCGCCCTTGGGCGTTCCACCAGGGCTGCTACAACGCACTCTTGGCCCTGCAGGTGCTGACCGGCCTGACCGCGGCCCACTCGGGCGCGATCTCGGCCGGGCGGGCCCTCGTCCTGGCCGCCAGCGCGTCCATGCTCGCGGCGAGCGTGGCGCTGATCGCCTTCGACCCCCGCCGGGCGCGGATCAAGGGCCTGATCGGCCAGGGCGCGCCCGCACTGGCCACCCTCATCGCCCTGCTGGCCTGAGCCGATTCGACAGCGGTCACATTCCGCGGCCGTCATCGCCTCGGGGGCTTGGACTCCGAGCGGCGCCGATCCACGTTCCTCCTTTTCTGGTCAGAGTTCCGGTGCCTGCTCGGCACCGAGGACCTCCCGCAAGATCGTGCTGATCTGCCCGGGGCTCTCCAACGGCCAGAAGTGCCCGCCGTCGACGTAGCGGACCTCGACGCGGGCGGCATGGGGGATGCGTTCGGCGGCGTCGGTGAAGAACTCGCGGGGCTGGGTCCGGGAGTCCCGGCCCTGGATGACGGTCACCGGGGAGCACCAGCGGGGGATCAGCTCACTACGCCGCTCGATCCACTCCTTGCGGAATGTGGAGGCCATGCTGTAGCGCGGGACCGCCCGGGTGATGCCGGGATAGGAGAACTCCTGGATGACGCGGCGCATGTCCTCGTCGGCCACCGGCAATTCGCCGATCATGGTGTAGGCCCAGAGGACGAACCGTTTCGGGTCTTCCAGCAACCCGGTCCACGGGGCCTCGGCGAGCAGTTCGTCGTGCGGGGCGAGGTCGGGGTGGAAGTGGTACAGGTGTCCTTCGCCGCGCACGTAGTGGCGGACCCGCGCGGGGTGGGCGGCCGTGATGTGGTCGCCCTGCACGGTTCCCCGGTCGTGCGTGACCAGGACGAACCGGTCCACCGCGATCGTGTCGAGCAACGTGACGAGCTGCGCGGCGGCACCGGCTTGGCTGTAGTCGCCCCGATCCTTCCCGGATTGCCCGTAGCCTTTGAGGTCCACCGCGATGCAGCGGTAGGAGTCCGACAGCGCGGCCATCTGGTGGTGCCACATGAACCACGAGTCGGGCATGCCGTGCAGGAACACCACAGGCTCCCCGGTGCCGGCCTCGACGTAGTGCCACCGCACTGTTTCGTGGTCGCCGGGGGCGTCCGCGAAGCGGTGGGTGAACACGGTGCCGTCGAGTACCTCGGTATCCCCGTCGCGGTCGGCCGGACGGGGCCGCACGTCGGCGTAGCGCTCAAGGCGCTCGGCCAGGAGGGCGTCCGGCGGCGCGAAGCCCTTGATCGCCTGCCGGGCCCGAACGGGTAGTTCGGTGTAACGCCAGGGGGATTGCTCGGTTTCGTCGACACTCACGCCGGGTCTCCTCATCACGACTCACAGGTCCTACTAGTCCACCTTCACGCCGAGAAAGTCATCATGTCCAACGATGTCTACTGATAAACGCCAGCACGATCAGTGATAATGATGCGTGGAACTACGTCATCTCGAGTACTTCGTCGCGGTCGCCGACACCGGCGGCTTCACCCAGGCGGCCAGAACGCTGCACGTCGTGCAGTCAGGGGTGTCGGCGACGATCAAGGCGCTGGAACGTGAGCTGGGATCGGCCCTGTTCACCCGGAGCCCGCAGGCAGTCACCCTGACGGCGGCCGGACTCGCCCTGCTGCCCCGGGCACGGGAAACCCTCGACGCTGCCCGCGCGGCCAAGGACGCCGTTCACCGGACACAAGGCACGTTGCACGGCACGGTCATGGTCGGCACCCAGATTTCGGTGGACTTCGTCGGCATGCCCGGACTGCTGGCCGAGCTGCGCGACCGCCATCCCGGTGTCTCCGTCCGGCTCCGGACCGCGATGGAGGGATCGGCGGGCCTGGCCCAGCACCTGCGTGAAGGCCGGCTCGACGTCGCCTTCCTCTCCCTGCCCGGTCCGCCGCCGGCCGACCTCGACACGCGGCTGCTGGCCACGGCTCCCATGGTCGTCTACGTCCCCAGCTCGCATCCGCTGGCCGGGGAGGGCCGGGCGTCACTGGCGCGGCTGGCCGAGTTCCCGTTCATCGACTCCCCACCCGGCTTCACCAACCGCGCCATCGCCGATCAGGCGTTCGCCGCGGCGGGCGTGCAGCGGGAGGTGACTCTCGAGGTGCCGGACGTGGGAACCGTCGCCGACTTCATCCGGGCGGGGCTGGGCATCGGGTTCCTCGGCGAGAGGCTGGTGCCCGACCTGGCCGGCCTCGACACCGTGCAGGTCGCGGACCAGGAACTGCGGTGGCGGCTCGTCGTCGCCACGGCTTCGGCGCGGCGGCCGGGCGCGGCCACCACGGCGTTGCTCGACCTGCTCGGCGAACGACACCCCAGCCCGAGCTGAGGCGCCGGCCTGAACAGGGCGGAGTCCGGTGTCCGTACCTTCGGACGGCAGATTGGCAACACTGGTGTTGGCGTAGGGTTGCGCCATGGCCTGGGACGTCGAAGGTACGAAGCGCAGGATCCAAGAAGCTGCGCTCGTCGAGTTTTCGCAGTTCGGAGCGGCCGGGACGACGATCGACAGGATCGCCAAGCGCGCCGGGGTGAACCGTGAACGGGTCTACAAGTACTACGGCGACAAGACGGCGCTGTTTTCGAAGGTGATCCGGTACGAACTGGACAAGCTCGCCGAAGATGTGCCTCTTCGCCAGGTGACGGGCCCGGACGATCTGGCGGACTTTGCCGGACTCTCGTTCGACTACCTGCGGGAGCACCCGGATGTGGCCCGGCTCATCCTGTGGGAGGGCCTCGCCGATTCGGGCGCCGTCCAGGACGAAGCCGAACGAACCGGGCTGTACGTGGGCAAGGCTCGTGCGGTGGCCGAGGCCCAAGGGGCGGGGCTGGTCGACTCGTCGATGGCCCCCGCTCATCTTGTCTTCCTGCTCATCGCGCTGGCCGTCCAGTGGTGGGCGACGCCGCAGATGGCTCGCATGCTGGCGACCGGGCAGGACGACGACTCGCCGGCTCGGCGCCGGGAGGCCGTCGTGCAGGCGGCACGGCGGATCGCGGCCGTCGGCGGTTGATGTGTGGTCGCGCGACCACCGCGGCCCGGTCGACCTACTCTCCGTCCCCGGGAGGTTCCTCCGTGGCCGGCGCGAGTTCGAAGCCCGAGGCGTCGGCGGCGACCAGCCCGGCGGCTGACCTCGTCAACGACCTGAACCACCGGTGGGCGTGGTCGTTGGTGTGACGCGGGTGCCACCAGAACGCCAGCGTGAGTGCGTCGAACGCCATCGGAAGCGGCAACGAGCGCAGGCCCAGGGTCAGTTCCGCGCGCAGTGCGAGGGATTTGTGGACGACCGCGACCCGATCGGTGCCCCGGACGAAGGACGGCACGGCGGAAAACGTCCCGACCGTGACCTCGACGCGGGGGTCGAGCCCGGCCAATACCAGCTGGCGCATGATCGTGGAGGTGACGAGCGCCGCGGTCGCCGTGGACCGGTCGGCGTAGAGCACCCACGGTAGCGCTGCGAGCGTCTCGCGATCGAGGGCCGCTCCCACCCGGTCGTTGCGAGCGTCGACCAGCGCCCGCCATTCGGTGGTCAGCAGATCCACGTGCGGTGCCTCCGGCATGGCTCCGTGCGGCAGCAGGATGCCGTCGAGGGTGCGCAAGGTTTCCAGGGGTTCGTCGAGGTCGGCGATCCGCAGCAGGTCGAACCGGACGGATGACGCCGGCGCGGCCTCGCTGAGGAGCCGGCTGACCGACGGGCCGACGGCCTCGAGCCAGAAATCACTCGTCAGGATGACGAACTGGCGACGGGTGCGTACCGGGTCGAACCCCGCGCGGCCGAGGAAGACCCGCTCGCTGCTGGTGACCGCGTCGGTGACGAGGGGTTGCAGGGCCGCGGCCAGCGGGGTGAGCACGTATCTGCTTCCCTGGCGTGCCAGCAGCTCGTCACCGAAGTGCCGGCGGAGCCTGGCCAGCGCGGACGACACCGTCGGCTGACTCAGCCCGAGCTGCTGAGCCGCGCCGGAGACGCTGCGCTGGGCGAGCAGCGCGTCCAGGTGCACGAGCAGGTTCAGGTTGAGGTTCTTCAGCTCCTTCACGGGTGGCCTGCGGTCGTGGGTTCGTTCACAGCGCCATGACTACACACCCGGCCCGGCGACAGCAAGCGGGACCCGGGGATAGAGCAGGTCGATACCACCCATCGGCAGATCGAGCTTCCGCGGTCCGCTCCGTGCGGCGCATGGTGTTCCAGTTCCCGATCGCGACCGTCCACAACCGACCGGTTTCCCTCGATGAAGCGAGAAACAGATGTCGTCTCTTCCTGCCGATCACGGTATTGCCAGACCCGTCCCAGCTCCGTCGGTGAGCGGGCCGACCCGTCGCCGTGCCGTTCGGGCCTCTCTGGTGGGCACGGTCGTCGAGTACTACGAGTTCACCGTCTACGGTTTTCTGGCCGTGGTTTTCGGGCCGCTGTTCTTCCCCGTCTCGTCGCCGGTGGCCGCGACGCTGTCGGCCCTCACGGTGTACGGAGCCGGGTACCTCGCCCGGCCGTTGGGCGGCGTGGTGTTCGGCGCGCTGGGCGATCGTCTCGGGCGTCGTCCGGTCCTGATGGCCACACTTCTGATGATGGGGGTGTCGTCCGCACTCATCGGGATGCTGCCCACCTACGCGTCCATCGGCCCGGCGGCGCCGGTCCTGTTGCTGGTTCTGCGGCTGCTCCAGGGGTTTTCCGCGGGCGGTGAATGGGCGGGAGCGCTGACGTACGTCTCCGAGATGGCACCGCCGCGCAAGCGCGCGCTGTACGGATCGATCCCGGCGATGGGTGTCGGCATCGGGTTCATTTCCGCCGCGCTGGTGGTGGCGCTCGTCGCGAGTACCGGTGTCGGCATGAGCACGTGGGGCTGGCGGATCCCCTTCCTGGTCTGCGTTCCGCTCACCGCGGTCTGCGTGGCGCTGCGCTTCCGCCTCGAAGATTCCCCGGAGTTCGAAGCCATCGCCCGCACCGCGGGCGGGGTCAGCCGGACGCCGGTCCGGGAAACGCTGCGCCGGCACCCGTTGGACGTGCTGCGCGTGGCGGCGCTGACGATCGGAGTCCTCGGACCGTCGATCCTCGGCAAGCTCTACCTCTCCGTCCACTTGGTGCAGGTGAAGAAGTTTCCCCCGGTGGAAGTCTATTTCCTGCTCGGCTTGGCCTTCGTGGCGACGGTCTGGATCTTCCCCGTGATGGGGGTGAAGTCGGATGCCCGGGGCCGCCGCCCGGTCGCCTGGATCGGCTTGAGCGCCGCCGCGGTGCTGCCGGTGCCCCTGTTCCTCTACGTCGATGCGGCGAGCAGCGCGCCGGCCGTGGTGCCGGCTCTGCTGATCTACCTGGTCGTCGAGCCGTTCGTCTCGGCGGCCGTTTTCACCGGCTTCCCGGAGCTCTTCCCGACCCGCACCCGATTCACGGGCGTGTCCATCGGTCTCAACCTCGGCACCATCGTCGCCGGGGGCTTCGGTCCCGCCATCGCCGCCTCGCTCGACGCTTCGACGGGATGGGCGGGAGCGCCGGGCCTGTGGGGCTCCGCCTGTGCACTCGTCGGCCTGAGCGCGCTGGCCGTGACACGCGAGAAGAACTCGTTCGGGAACAGGGAGGTTCTCCACGATGGAAAACGGTGAAGGGCGGCCCCGGCCGCTCGGGCAGCTGACCCCGAACGTGTACGTGGAAACCGGCACCCGCGGATGCGATCCCGGCTTCGTCGTGACGTCGGACGGGGTGGTCGTCATCGACACCCCCCAGCTGCCGACGCACGCACTCGCCATGCGGCAGCAGGCGGAAAGCCACGGCCCCATTCGTTACGTCGTCAACACCGAGCACCACGTCGACCACATCTTCGGCAACTACTTCTTCGCCGGCGCCGGTCTGGTGGTTCACCACCAAGGGGTGTTCGACAACTTCATGACCGTCTACGACCTGGATCCGTTCGCCTTCGCGGTCAAAGCCGCCGAGGACGACGATCCCGAGGGCGCGAAGCTGATCCCCGAACGCGGTGAGTACTACGACGACCCCAACAAGGGCGACATCGTCTTCACCGGCGATGTGACGCTCAGGCTGGGGGAGCACACCTTCGAGCTGATCCACACCCCCGGGCACACGCCGGGCCAGATCGCCGTGCACGTTCCCCAGGAGCGCACCGTTTTCACCGGTGACACCATCTTCTCCGGGTGCCAGACCTGGCTGATGACGTCCGACGTCGACCAGTGGCTGCGTTCGCTCGACCGGATCGCCCGGCTCGACGTCGACCACGTCGTGCCCGGCCACGGTGCGATCACCACCCTCGAAGCCGTCCGGGAGCAGCGGGCCGTGCTGCTGGGCTGGCAGAGCGCCGTCGCTGACGCCGTGGCCAAGGGCTGGTCCCGCGAAGAAACGATCCAGCGCGTCAACTTCGCCGAAGCGTGCCGGACCGACGTCGGCCTGGACCACCTGATTGACTACATCCAGGCGGAGAACGCGGGGGCGCTGTACGACAGCCTCATCGGCTCGGAGCGCGGGGCATGCTGACGGCCGGCTCCTTCCCGCTGGTGGTGGACATCCACGCGCACGCCCACGCGCCGGTCGACGAACTGGTGGCCGGCCGGGAACACCACCTTCAGGAGCAGCGCGCCCAGCTCTCGGTCTTCGGGCCGGAATCCGTTGCGATCAACCAAACCTTGTTCCGGAAAGAGTGGTACTCGGCTCTCACCGAGCTGGACACCCGCCTGCACGCGATGGACCGAGCGGGCGTGGACGTGCAGGCCGTCAGCGTCGCGCCCACGCAGTACCACTCGTGGGCGGACGAAGTGCTCGCGGACGAACTGACGTACCTGGTGAACGAGCACCTGGCCGACCTGGCGGCGAAGTCGCCCGACCGGCTGACCGCCATGGCGCACGTCGCTTTCCAGCACCCCGGCCGGGCAGCCGTTCAGCTGCGTGACGCGGTGGAGCGGTACGGGGTGAAATCCGTGCAGATCCCGACCCGCTCCGGCGAACGGGAGCTCTCCGACCCCACGCTGGACGTTTTCTGGGCGACCGCGGAGGAGCTCGGCGTGCTCGTCTTCGTGCACCCGTGGGGATGCAGTGTGGAGCAACGGCTGTCGTCGTACTACCTGGGCAACATCATCGGCCAGCCGCTGGAAACCACGATCGCCTTGTGCCGGCTCGTCTTCGCCGGCGTGCTCGACCGGTTTCCCCGGCTGCGGATCTGCGGCGCGCACGGCGGCGGCTTCCTGCCGGTCTACCTCGGCCGGGCTGATCACGCCTACGAGGTGCGCCCGGAGAGCCGCTCGATGGCCAAGCGGCCCAGTGAGTACTTGCCCCAGCTGTATTTCGACAGTCTCGTCTACCGGGCGTCGGAGCTGGCGGCGCTGACGCGGGCGGTGGGAAGCGACCGGGTGCTGCTCGGGACCGACTACCCGTTCGACATGGGGGTGAGCGACCCGCTCGCCCGGCTCGAGCAGACCGGTCTGCCGAGAGCCGAGTTGCGGCGCATCGCCGGGCTCAATGCGGCTCAATTGCTCGGTCTCGAAATCACCACCACCGAATTGGAGCGACGAACATGAAGTGGGCCACTTACCGCTCACCGACGGATGGCGAGGAGCACGCAGCCCTGTTCGACGGCGGAGCACTCCACGGTCTCCGCGGCGATCGGCAGCTGATCGACCTCATCGGGTCTCCCGCGGTCCTGGCGGAGGCCGCCCGTGAAGCCGGAGACGACCCTTTCGAGATCGTCCCCGCCGGTGACGTGCAGCTGTTGGCACCGATACCACGCCCGCCGTCGGTCCGGGATTTCATGGCGTTCGAGAACCACTACGTCACTTCGATGAATGCGATGGGGCTTTCCACGAACCCCGTTTACTACCAGCAGCCGGTTTTCTACTTCCAGAATCCGGCCGCGCTCCGCGGGCCGCGCGAGACGGTGCCGATCGCCCCCGGGAGCCGGCAGTTCGACTACGAGCTCGAGGTGGCGGCGATCGTCGGTGCCCCGGCCACCAACGTCAGCCCGGCCGAAGCCCCCGCCCACATCGCCGGCTACACGATTTTGTGCGACTGGAGCGCCCGGGACCTCCAAGCGGCGGAGATGACCATGGCGATCGGCCCCGGCAAAGCCAAGGACGCGGCCACCAGTCTCGGGCCCTTCCTGGTCACCCCCGAGGAGATCGAGGGGAAGCGCAGCGGCGAGGGGTTCGACCTGAAGATGACCGCGTCGGTGAACGGCGTCGTCTACAGCGAAGGGAATTGGGCCGACCAGTTCTGGTCCTTCACCGACCTGCTTTCCTACGCCTCCCGGGGGACGACCCTGCAGACCGGGGACGTCATCGGCTCCGGCACCGTCGGTACCGGTTGCATCCTGGAACTCGCCAATGTCCACAGTGGAGCGGAGTATCCCTGGCTCGACGTCGGCGACGAGGTCACCTTGAGCGTCGAGCACCTCGGTGAGATCCGCGCTGCGATCACGCGAGGGGCTCCGCTGCATCCCCTTGCGCGACGGCGCAACCCGTCCGCCCAGCAGTGACCACGGTCCCACGGCCAAATCCAACACTCGCGTTGCAGATCGTCGGCGGCAGGCGTAGGTTCGGAAACAGAAGCCAACACTATTGTTGGAGTTTTGGAGGAGCATGATGGATCTCGAAACCGTCGTCAAGGGCCGTTGGTCCTCTCAGCGCGACGAAGACCAGTTCGTCGTCGACGACCCCGCCACCGGGCACCGCCTCGCGACGGTCCAGGGTGGGGGTGCGGCGGAGGTCGACGCGGCTGTCCGCGCGGCCCACGAAGGTTTTCTCGCTTGGAGCCGCCGGCCCGCGGTGGAGCGTGGCCGGTTCCTGCTGGAGGTCGCGCGCCAAATCCGCCTGCACGCCGACGAACTGGCCGAGCTGGAATCCCGGGAGAACGGCAAGCCCAGGAGTCAGGCGCGGGCGTTCGACCTCGAAGCCTGCGTCGCCGTGTTCGAGCTGTTCGGCAGTCTCACGCACGAGATGCCCGGTGCGGTCCGGGACACCGGCTATTCGCTGGACGTCACGACGCTGCAACCCTTCGGCGTGATCGGCGCCATCATCCCGTTCAACTGGCCGCCGATCCACACCGCCGGGAAGACCGCCCCTGCGCTCGCGGCGGGGAACGCCGTCGTGCTGAAGCCCCCGGAGCAGGCGCCGCTCACCATTTTGCGGCTGGCCGAGATCATCCAGTCCGTGCTGCCCGACGACGTCGTCCACGTCGTCGCGGGCGGCGGATCCGTGGGAGCGGCGCTCGCGGGACACCCGTTGGTCCGGAAGCTGTCGTTCACCGGGTCTCCGACGACGGGTGTCGCGGTCTCGAAGACGGCCGCGGACAACCTCACCCCCACCCTGATGGAACTCGGCGGCAAGAACCCGCTCGTCGTCTTCGAAGACGCCGTCCTCGACGACGCCGTGGCCGCTGCCCTCGAAGGCGGGTACTTCAACCAAGGCGAAGCTTGCACCGCGGCCTCCCGGTTGCTGGTGCACCGTTCGGTGCACGACGAGGTGGTCGGGCGGCTGAGCCGTGCCGTGGCCGGGCTGCGGGTCGGGCGCGGCCTCGACGAAACCACGCACGTGGGCCCGCTCGTCACGGCGGCCCAGCAGCGACGGGTACTCGACTACATCGACATCGGTGTCCAGGAAGGCGCCGTCGTCGCCGCGCAGGCGCAGTTGCCGGAGGATCCCGAGCTGGCCAAGGGGTTCTACGTCGCGCCGACGCTGTTGACGGCAGTGACCCCGGACATGCGCGTGGCCAAGGAGGAGATCTTCGGCCCCGTCGTGTGCGTGATCCCTTTCGACGACGAGGCCGAGGCCGTGGCCATCGCCAACAACACCGATTTCGGCCTGGTGGCCGGGGTGTACACCGCAGACAATGCCCGCGCGCTGCGGGTCGGCCGCGGAATCGAAGCGGGCATCGTGTTCGTGAACAACTACAACCGCGCGGTCATCGGCACCCCGTTCGGCGGAACCAAGCACAGTGGTTACGGCCGCGAACACGCCGCCGAGACGCTGCGCGAGTTCGGCTACAGCAAGACAATGCGGCTTCCGTCCGGGATGAACCCGGTACCGCGCTGGGCTGTCGTCGACGAACTGCTCGGCTGAACGCCGCCAGTGCCCGGATGGGCGGCACCGCAACCCGGGACCGGTCAAGCGGGCCCTCCGCGACATGGCGATCCGCGCTGGGCGTGTCACGGAGACCGCGCCAGTCCGCCGCGTCCCGGCAGCCCTGACGACCCTCGACGTCCGCGACTCCACCGGGCCCGCGGCGCCGGCCTGATCACGGGCCCGGCTCGGTCAGTAGGGATTGCCCGGCACGTTGAGGCGCGTCTGGTAGAGGCCGAACGCGCCGGAAACCCCGGACGTGAGGTACAGGGTCCGGCCGTCCGGGCCGCCGAACGCCGCGTTGGTGGTGTTGCGGCCGGCGGAAATCGTGCCGAGCTGGACGCCTGACGGCGAGAAGACGTGGACGAGCCCCTCGTCGAAGGATGCCCAATAGACGTTGCCCGCGCAGTCGATGGTCGCGCCGTCGGGTGTCCGCATGGTCGCGAACGTCGTGCGGTTGCCGGTGGTGCCGTCGGGGAAGACGGTGTACTTCATGATCGCGTTCGCGCCGGTGGCTCCCACGTAGAGCGTCTTGCCGTCGGGGGACAGGACGACGCCGTTCGGCTGCGGCAGCGTGTCGTCGACGAGGCCGACCACGCCGTCGCGGACGCGGAAGACGCTGGTCCGGCCGCCTTGCTCGTCGGGGCGGTTGCCGCGCTGGTAGTTCGGGTCGCTGAAGTAGGTGGTGCCGTCCTGTCCGGTGGTCAGGTCGTTCGGCGAGTTGAACGCGCGGCCGAGGTGGTTCGCCGCGACCGTCGTCCGGCTGCGGTCGGTCAGGTTGTAGGAAGACACGGTGCGGTTGTCGTGGGTGGCGGCGAGCACCCGCGTGCCGTCGGCGGTGATCGCCAGGCCGTTGCTGCCGGAGTCGGCGATGAACGTCTCGAAGGTGGCCGGCGGCGTGAACCGGAGTATCGCCGACGGCTGCACACCTTGGGGGCCGGTCGGGTTCTGCATGTTCGACAGCAGCAGGGTTCCGGTGCGCCGGTCCCACGTGGGCCCTTCAAGGAAGCTGAACCCGCCCCGGATGAGCTGGGCCGTCACCGACTGGCTCGGCAGCGGCGGACCGTAGGTCCCGTCCGGTGCGCACGGTGAGGCCGTGGTGGTGCCGGACGCCGCGGGTGTCACCGCGCCCGCGACGACGATCGCCGCCGTCACCGTCCACATGCGACGGAGCGTCTTTCGATGAGCCATGACGGCTCTCCTTCCGTGAGGGGGTTTCACCGTCCTAGCTCGACCTTGAAGATGCTTTCGTTGCTGTTGTTCGCGATGCTGTCCTTGTCGCCGTAGTTGCTGGTGGTCAGCCACAAACCGCCGTCCGCGGACGGTTCCACGGTACGCAGCCGTCCGTACGTGCCGGTGAGGTACTGCTGGACATCGGTCAGGCTGTCCCCGGAGATCTCGGCCCGGTACAGCCGTGCTCCGCGCAGGCAAGCGATGTAGAGAGCGTCGCGGACCACGGCGATGCCGCTGCACGAACCTTCGGCTACGGGATAAGTCCGCTTGGGCGCGATGAAGCCGGCTTCGGCGCAGCTGCCCGTGGTGCCCTCGCAGCGGGGCCAGCCGTAGTTGCCGCCGCGGACGATCAGGTTGGTCTCGTCCATCACGTTGTTGCCGAATTCCTGTTCCCACAACCGGCCCTGGGAGTCGAAGGCCAGGCCCTGCGGGTTGCGGTGGCCGTAGCTCCACACCGGGGTGCCGAAGGGGTTGTCCGACGGAATGGTGCCGTCGCGGTTGATGCGCAAGACTTTGCCGGCGAGGTTCGAGAGGTCCTGGGCCCACTCGCCGTTCTGGCCGTCGCCGGTCGAGATGTAGAGCTTGCCGTCCGGCCCGAAACGCAGCCGGCCGCCGTTGTGGTACTTGTTGCGCGGGATGCCGGTCAGCAGCACCTGTGGGGTGCCGGTGAGGACGCCGCCGGTGTAGCGGACGCGCACCACCCGGTTGTCGGTCGCGCTGGTGTGCATGACGTACAGCCACGGGTCCGCCGCGAAGTCGGTCGCCACGGCGAGACCCAGAACCCCGCCCTCGCCGTCGGTTCCCGCCACGCCGGGCATCCGTCCGGCCACGGTCTTCGTGCCGGTGGCGGGATCGAGCCGGACGATCTCGAAGGCGTCGCGGCGGCCGTAGAGCACCTGTCCGTCGGGCAGGGTGGTCAGGCCCCACGGCAGGTCGGTCTCGGTGGCGGCCTTCGTGACCGAGCAGATGGCCGTGGCGCAGGAGGTGCCGGTGGTGACCGCGACCGCCGTGCTCGGGGCCGAGCGGTTCGCCTGGGCGTCACGCGCCCGCACCTGGTACCGGTAGCGGGTGTTCGCGGCCAGGCCGCTGTCGGTGAACGACGTCGTGGCGGCGCCGCTGGTCGAGCCGGCCTGGGTGCCGTCGCGGAGCACCTCGTAGCCCGTGACGCCGACGTTGTCGGTGGCCGGCGACCAGCGCACGGTGACCGTGGTGCCCGACGCGGTCGCCGTCACGCCGGTGGGGGTGCTGGGCGGCTCGGTGTCGGCCTGGCACTGCGGCACGGTGAGGGTGACCGTGGGGCTCGCCTGGGAGACGTTGCCCGCGGCGTCGCGGGCGTTGACGTACAGGCCCCAGGTGGCCCCCGGCACGACGGTCAGCTCGGCCGACAGCGCCGTGCCCGGCACCGAGGTCATGAGCTGCCCGTCGTGGTAGATGTCGTAGAAGGCCACCCCGACGTCGTCGGCCGACGCCGACCACGAGAACGTCACGCCGGTGCACGACAGGTTCGAGGTGCGGGGATCGGCGGGCGCGGTCGGTGGCGCCGTGTCGGCGTCCGCGGCGGACCCGACGGGGGACGGGAACACGACACCCAGGCCCAGCAGCACCACGGTGGTCACCGCCCGGAGGCCCGTGCGGTTCCTTCTCGGAGTAGCTCGCATGGTGTTCCTCTCTCAGGGGATGCGAAGCCACTGGGAGCGCTCCCGGGGACCGTAGCGCAAAGGGTTTGCCGTCGACAAGACCGGTGAGCGGGTTTCCAACCGTGCTCAGATCCAGCCGCGGCGGGTGGCCTCCATCGCGATCTGGAACCGCGTCCGGGCCCCGGTCCGCTGCATCAGCTTGGTGACGTGGCGCTGCACCGTCCGTTCACTCCAGCCCAGCGCCCGCCCCACGGCCTTGTCGGTCACCCCGGAAGCCAGCAGCGCCAGCAGCTTCGACTCGTCCGCGGACAGGTCGCCGGGATCGTCGGCGCCGAACCGGACCGGCACGCTGCGCGTCCACACCGACTCGAACAGCGCGATCAGCGCGTCCAGCAGCGGGGACGGGTGGATGAGGTAGGAGGCCGTGAGCGCGGGGTCGCCCGGGCGCATCAGCGGCATGATCGCGAGCCGGTCGTCGGCGATCGCCAGCTTCATCGGGACGTCGCCGGCGATCCTGGCCTGCTCGCCGTGCCGCACGCCCAGTTCGATGTCGTCGAGCAGACCCGGCAGCTCGACCGCGCTCTTGTCGTAGACCACCCGGTACTTGACCCCGCGTTCGAGCAGCGCGAGCTCCACGTGGTTGGGCTCGCCGTGGCCTTGCGGGGCCGCGTACGGCGGCCGGTCGAAGCCGCGCATCTGCACCCGGATGTCCTGCTGCATCCGCGTCCAGCGGTCGTTGACCTCGTCCCGCCCGGAGATCACCTCGACCAGCTCGCCCGGGTGCGCGAACCGCGTGCTCGCGCGGTAGGTCTCCATCAGCGTGCCGATGTGGCGGCGCGTGTCGCGCAGCGCGGCCTCGCGTTCGCGCAGGACCGCCTCGATGGCCCGGTCGGGCGGGACGACCACGTACCGGGTCGGACGTCCGGCGGAGCGCGTCGCCAGACCGGCCTCGACGAGCGCCTGCAGCGCCCGCCGGGTCGCGGGCAGCGAGCGGTGCGTGTCCTGGGCGAGTTCGGGGGCGGTCGCCTGGGTGCGCCGGACGAGGGCGTTGTAGGTCGCTTCGTCCGCGCTGCTCACCCCGATCGGCTCCAGCACCGTCGTCCTCCTTCGTGTCGGGTTTCCGACACCTGACCGGAATCCGCCGCCTTCGTGAGCTTGTCACGCGGTGATCATTAATGCACCGTTTGGAAGTCGACGGCGCGCAACCTCACACGGGGCGCGCCGTCTCGCTTGTCCGCCGCGACCTGACGGAACGAAGGAGTCTTCCCATGTCCCTGTCCGCCTTGCGGACCCGAGGCCGGCACCTGGTGCTCGCGGTGCTCGTCACCGCCGGGTGCCTCGCTGCCGGGCCGGCGGCCGCCGCCGGCCCGCCGCCCGCGGCCGCCCACTCGAAGATCGCGAAGGAACTGCTCGACCGGATGGCCGGTGCCCGCTCCGGCCCGGACGCGAAGTTCGAGGCGGTCGTCGTCCTGAAGGACCGCGGGCTGCGGCCGTCGGCCCCCGCGGCCGCGCGCAAGGCGCTCACCGATTCGGCGACGGCCATGCAGGCCCCGGTCGTGGACCTCGTCGGGGCCCGCCGGGACCAGGTCGTGAAGACGTTCTGGCTCANCGGCCCGGACGCGAAGTTCGAGGCGGTCGTCGTCCTGAAGGACCGCGGGCTGCGGCCGTCGGCCCCCGCGGCCGCGCGCAAGGCGCTCACCGATTCGGCGACGGCCATGCAGGCCCCGGTCGTGGACCTCGTCGGGGCCCGCCGGGACCAGGTCGTGAAGACGTTCTGGCTCAAGAACATGGTGCTC
Organism: Amycolatopsis sp. MEPSY49; assembly: GCF_051337345.1. Classification (NCBI taxonomy): domain Bacteria; kingdom Bacillati; phylum Actinomycetota; class Actinomycetes; order Pseudonocardiales; family Pseudonocardiaceae; genus Amycolatopsis; species Amycolatopsis sp. MEPSY49. Next base: position 79,137 of record NZ_JBDLYJ010000020.1, read on the forward strand.
GTCCGCGCCACCCCGGCCACGCTCGACGCGGTCGCGGCGTTGCCGCTGGTCGACCGCGTGATCCCCAACTTCACGCTGCACTCGCCGACCGAACCCCGGAAGACAAAGCAGGCGGCGGCGGAACCGGCGGTGGCCTGGGGCGTGCAGAAGATCGGCGCCGACAAGGTCCAGCGGGACGGAGGCACCGGCGCGGGGGTGCGGGTGGCGATCCTCGACACCGGCATCGACACCCAGCACCCGGACCTCGCGGGCAAGCTCGTCAGCGCCGACCCGGCGAACCCGGAGCACCCGGGTGGCTGGCTCGAGTTCGCCGCCGACGGCTCCCCGGTCCACTCCGCCCCGCACGACAGCTCCTACCACGGCACCCACGTCGCGGGCACCATCGCGGGCGGGCACAGCTCGGGCACGCAGATCGGCGTCGCGCCCGGCGCGGAGCTGATGGCGGGGCTCGTCATCCCGGGCGGCACCGGCACCCTCACCCAGGTGATCGCCGGGATGCAGTGGGCGATCGCACCGTACGACGCCGACGGCAAGCCGGCAGGTCAGCCCGCGGACGTCGTGAGCATGTCGCTCGGCGAAGAGGGCTACAGCAGCGAAATGGTCGAGCCCGCCCGCAACATCTACCTGGCGGGCGCGTTCCCGGCCTTCGCCATCGGCAACGAGTGCGTCGCGGGCGGTTCGGCGGCGCCCGGCAACGTCTTCGAAGCGACCGGCGTCGGCGCGACCGACGTCGACGACAACGTGCCGGACTTCTCGTGCGGCGGGGTCGTGCGGAAGAAGGACTGGGCCGACGCCCCGGCGAACTGGCCGGACAGCTACGTCGTGCCCGACCTGTCCGCGCCCGGCGTCGACGTCCTGTCGTCGCTGCCCGGCGGTGAGTACGGACTGCTCAGCGGCACGTCGATGGCGACCCCGCACGTCTCGGGCACCGTCGCGCTGATGCTGCAGGCGAACCCGCGCCTGACCCCCGACGAGACGCTGGACATCCTGACCGGGACGGCGTTCTTCGACAACCGCTACGGCGCGCGGCCCAACACCCGCTTCGGCGCGGGCCGGATCGACGCGGCCGCCGCCGTCGCCGAGGCGCGCCTCACCAGCGGCATCACCGGGACGGTGACCGCGGACAAGTCCCGGGATCCGTTGCGGGGCGCGACGATCACCGTCACGGCCACCGGACGGTCGTACCCGAGCGACGCCGAAGGGCACTTCAAGATCCGCGTGCCCGCGGGCACCTACGACCTGACGCTGTCCCGCTTCGGCTACCACGACCAGCGCGTGCGGGTCGTGGTGACCGGCGGGAAGCTGACGGATCTGCGGGTCGCGCTGAAGCCGACGCCGCGAGGCGTCATCACCGGCCGCGTCACCTACGGGCCGACGGGTTCCACGGTGCCCGGCGCGACGGTCCGGGTGGCGGACGTGCTCGACGAGCTCACCGCCGTCTCGGACGGAACCGGCCGCTACACCATCAAGGACGTGCCGGAAGGCACCTACCGGGTGACCGCCTCGGCGGGCGGGATCTCGACGGCGAACCCGCGGCAGGTCACCGTGCGCCGGATCTGGGCCGCCACGGCCGATTTCGCGTTGCCGCGGCCCCCGGCGACGCAGCGGGCCTCGGTGACCCGCGACGGCGGCCAGATCCACGCCGAAACCTTCTGGCCCGCGATGAGCGGCGACGGCGGCGTGATCGCGTTCGCCAGCATGGCCTCGGAGATCGCGCCCGGCGAGGCGAACGACGACATGGACGTCTTCGCCAGGGACACCCGCACCGGCGTGATCGAACGGATCTCGGCCGCGGCGGACGGGACCGGGGCGGACGCGTGGGCGATCAGCCCGACGATCAGCCCGGACGGGCGGTACGTCGGTTTCCTCAGCGGCGCGACCAACCTCGTGCCCGGCGACGTCAACGGGGTGCCCGACTCCTTCGCGCGCGACCGGCGGACGGGCGCGAACGAGCTGATCTCGGTGTCCTCCGACGAGCGGCAGGCCGACGGGCTGTCCGGCCAGCCGGTCTTCAGCGCCGACGGCCGGTACGCGGTGTTCCTCAGCCAGGCCACGAACCTGGTGCCGGGCGACACGAACGGCCGGCAGGACGTCTTCCTGCGCGACCGGGTGGCCGGGACGACCGAGCGCGTCTCGGTGGGTGCCGCCGGCGTGCAGGCGGACGGCGATTCGCTGGAGCCGAGCGTCAGCGCCGACGGCCGGTTCGTCGCGTTCGAGAGCGGCGCGGAGAACCTGGTGCCCGGCACCGGCAACGGCCACCGCGACGTCTTCGTGCGTGACCGGCGGACCGGGACGACGGAGATGATCCCGGCGCCGGCCGGGGTCGAGGTGACCCAGCCGTCGATCAGCGCGGACGGCCGGATGGTGGCCTACGCGAGCAGCAGCCCCGATGCGCCGTCGCAGGTTTCCGTGTACGACCGGCAAACCCGCGCGAGCACGCTGGTGTCGCAGGCGGCGAGCGGGACCGGCGGCGCGGACGCGTACACGGCGAGCCCGAGGATCAGCGGCGACGGGAACTTCGTCGCGTTCTTCAGCTTCGCCGCCAACCTCGTGCCCGGCGACGACGGCATGTCGGACGTGTTCGTGCGCGACCTGCGGGCGCGGACGACGGCCAAGGTGTCCGGCGGCGTGGGCGGCCGGCTCGGCGACGCCTACAGCGACTTCCCGTCGATCAGCGCCGACGGCAAGTACGTCGCGTTCGAAAGCGAGGCGACCAACCTCGTCGAGGACGACACGAACGGCTACTCGGACATCTTCGTCCACGACCGGGCACCCGGCCCCGAGCCGCGCTTCGCGGTGGCGGACCTGCGCACCGACGGCGGTCACGGCCGGGCGCCGGTGCGGATCGCCGCGTCGGTGAAGGACGTCGGCGAGGTCGCGGGCACGTACCAGGCGCTGCTGTGGATCGACGGCGCGATCGCCGGCGAGCGGGCGGTGTTCGTGCGGAAGGACCAGACCACCGGGGTCTCGTTCGAGGTGCGCGACCTGCCGCGGGGAACCCACGCGGTGCGGCTCGGGACGCTCGCCGGCTCGGTGACCGTGGGCCGGTGAGGGGAGGAGCCGGGAGAGCGGTGCCGCGCTCCCGGCTCCTCCCGCCGAGCCGGATCAGCTTCTGGGCTCGCCGGGCAATGTGCCGTTGAGGCAGCGGATGATCTCTTCCTCGGTTCTGCCTTCTCCGTAGATGGCAGGTGCGCGTGCACGTCAGTCGCCGTCCGGGTGCGAAGCTGCCGAGCCCGCCTCCGGAAAGGTCCCCCTCCGAGTTCAAGCCGCACACCACTGGCCTGTCTTCGCGGCGGCGCGGGCTGCGGCTGTTGTCGTGGTGCTTCGCTGGTGGCCACCTCGACGCGTCGACCTCCGGACGATCGCTCGCCGGAATGCCTGCGTCCGCGGGGAAGCCGGAGAGCAGGGACTCATCCGCATGGCCGGTCTTCCGGCGCGCCGAGCTGGTTCAGGATCACGCGTTCGTCGTCGGCGAAGGGGCGGTCGTTCAGTCCGCACAGCGTGGTGAACCACTGGTCCGGGTCCAGTTCCAGCCGTTGGACGTCGTCGCCGCCGAACAGCATCAGGGTCCGGCCGTCCAGGCCCCAGATCGGGGAAATCGCGGGCCACCTCAGCTCCGCGAGCTGCTTCCCGACGGACTGGTCCCAGAGCTGGACGGTCCCGCTGCCGGGGATTCCGGTGGATTTGGTGACGAGCAGTTTGCCGTCCGGGGTGAACCCGAGCAGGCTCCCACCGGACGGGATCGGCCGGCCGCGCGCGCGGGCCGTGCCTGCCGCGTCCACGTCCCAGAGCTGGATGCCGCCGTCCGGGTCACGGACGCTCGCGACGGCGCCGTCGTCGGTGAAGCCGACCGAGCCCTGCCGGTTCTCTGCCCGGCCCAGCCGCGAGATGATCTCGTGGCGGTCGAGATCCCACAGTTCGACGTCGCCGCTGGGTTCGACGACGACCGCCTGACCGGGGTGCTGCCAGCGTGCTTCCAGCACGGCGGCGTGCGCTGAGCGGCGGAGCCCGTCGCGGTCGGTCCGGACCTGCGTCGGCGATCCGATCTGCGTGCCGTCGGCCGGGCGCCAGCGGGTGATCAGCCCGCCGTGCAGGACCGTCACCTGGTCGTCGGTCACGGGAGCGATCGAGCTGCTCCAGGCCGGGTAGTCGCCGTCGTCGGTGGGCGGCCCGCCGAGGTCGGGCATGGGCAGGGGGACGCGGGCTTCGACGGTGAGACTGGGTACCGCGTAGGTCACCAGCTCGTCGCCCCAGACGGCGACCAGGTGCTTCCCGTCGGAGGTGAAGTCGATCGGCCTGCCCTCGCCGCACGTTCCCCAGCAGAGCTGTCCGCGGGTCGTCGTCGCGAGCGGGGCGCGGGTCCGGAGGTCGTTGAGCAGCAACCGGTCCGGCCGGCCGAAGGTGATGTCGACGTCCGCGCGCGGGCTGATCGCTTGGCTCGAGCCGGGGTCGGCGACGCGTTCGACCGGCTTGATCGGGCGCAGCCGGTAGAGCAGGTTCTTGTCCCCGATCAGCACTTCGGGTTGCCCGTCGCGGCCTGCGTAGACCGCTGTGCGGTCGGAGAACTTCTCGGTGGACAGGCTGCCGGTGCTCAGGTCGAGCGGCGGGGTGTAGAGCCGGTGCTTGGTTCCGGTGGCCAGGTTCGCGAGCAGGAGCTGGCCGGTGCCGCCCAGATCGGTCGGGTCGAGTTCGGTGATCAGGGCGTAGTTCGTGCTCGTGTCGAGCTCGAAGTTCCGGCATTCCGGGACGTCGATGGTGCGCAGGAGCACTCCGGAGGCGATGTCGGTGACGGTGAGCACGCCTTCGGTCAGTGGATGGTCCTGGCTTTCCTGGCATTGGACGAGCGTTGTGCCGTTGCGGGCGACGTGCCCGGTCGAGCCGTTCTCGGGGAACGACCGCACTTCACGGCCGGTGGCGAGGTCGTGAACCCGCGCGGCGCCACCGGACTTGCCGATCACGATGGTGCCGGGCACGGGGCCGGGGATGGCGGAATCCGTGTCCACTCCTTGCGGCCCCAGCGAAGCCGCCACCGGGAGCGTCGTGCGGCGCACGAGGTCCCAGGCTTCGAGGGTGGTTTCCTTGCCGTCGTAGCCGCTGCGCCTGATCAGCAGGGTCTTCTCGTCGGCGGAGAAGGCCATCGAGCGGACGGCCTCGGTGGGCCGGACGGTGTCGCGCAGCATGACGATCGGTGTGTGGTGCTCGAGGTCCCACAGCGCCACGGTGCCGGTGTCGTTGGCGTACCCGAGCTTCGTGGCCGAGGGGCTGAGTTCGAAGGTGCCGCCGGTCAGTTCATGTGGTTGCGACCGGTCGACGTCGGGACGCGGCGCGTCGCCGTTGAGCCCCGTCCACGTGGTGGGGAGGCCGCCGTCGTTCACCGCGACCGTCATTCCGCCGTCGGGGCCGGTCATGATGCGGCGAAGGTTGTCGTGCCAGATGTCCTGGAACACCCGGTCTGCGTGCTGCAGCCGGGTGTACTGGGTGAACAGGGCGCCGTACGCCTCCGGTGTCGGCGCGGTGTGCCAGGCGCTCTGGGCGAGCTGCAGCGCTGCTCGCGGGTTGATGCGCTGCACCCGCGCGGAGTCTTCGGCCAGCGCGCGCGAGTTCGCCAGCCGCAGCTGGTGCTGCGTTTCGTTGTTGGCGCTCACCGCCCAGAACGCGCCGCCCGCGGCCAGCAGCGCGAAGACCGCCAGAAGGGCCACGGCGAGCCGGACCCGACGCAGCCCGCGACGTTCGTGCTGCCAGGAGGTGGCGAGGAAGTCCGCGGCCTCGGGGACGAGTTCGCCGGCTCCGGCCGTGGCGTTGTCCGCCCGCTCGCGGACGGCGGCCAGCCGGTTCCCGCGGTACAGCAACGACGGGTCGCGCGCGGCCCGCTCCCACGCGGCGGCGTCGGCGGCGAGTTGCTGGCGAGCGCGAAGCCATTCGCGGTCGGCGTCGACCCACTCCGCCAGCCGGTGCCAGGCCCGCAGCAGGACCTCGTGGCTGATCCGCGTCGTGTCGCTGTCGTGGGTGAGCAGCCGCGCTTCGGTGAACCGGTCGATCGCCCGCTGCGCCGCGCCGGTGTCGGGGAGCCCGCGCAGCAACGTGGCGCGGTCCACGGGGCGGGCGGTGTCGGCGGTGTCGTCGCCGACGCGGACGAGCCGGGGAAGCACCCGGCGGGTCGCGTCGCGGGCGTTGTCGTCGAGCGCGGTGTAGACGCGTTCGGCGGTGGTCGCGATGGCTTCGGCGATCCCGCCGGTCGCGCGGTAGCCGGCCACGGTCAGCCGCGAGCCCGCCCGCTCGCGCCAGGTCGCCCACAGCGCGTGGGACAGCAGGGGCAGCGCGCCGGCCGGTTCGCCCAGCTCGTGCAGGATCACGTCGGCGAGCCCGCCGTCGAGGGCCAGTTCGGCCGCGGCCGCGGGGCGCTCGATGGTGTCGCGCAGCTCCCGCGGCGTCATCGGCTCGACCAGGACCTGCCGGTCGCGCAGGGCCTCGAGCAGCTCCGGGTGGTCGGCGGCCCGGCCGTAGAAGTCGGCTCGCAGCGCGAGCACGACCGCGGCGCGCACCTGCCGCGCCATCGCCGTGACCGCCCGCAGGAAAGCGGTCCGCTCGGTCGCGTCCGGGCACAGGGTGAACAGCTCTTCGAGCTGGTCGACGAGCACCACCCGCCCTGCCGCCAGCGCCGTCGCCACGCGTTCCGGTTCCTGCCACAGGCTTTCGACGGTGGCGGGCCCGGCGTCGAACGCCGAGGCCAGCCGGCGCAAGGGAGCCGGCCCCGGCGTCACCCGCACGCAGGGCCACGCCGCCGACCCGGGGATGCCGGGCAGCCCGCCGGCCCGAAGCCCGGCCAGCAGTCCCGCGTTCAGCAGCGACGTCTTGCCCGAACCGGACGGGCCCACCACAGCGACGGGCCCGGCGCCGGCGTGCTCCGCCACCGCCGCGAGAACCCGCTCGGTCATCCGCTCGCGCCCGAAGAACACGGCGGCGTCGTCGGGGCCGAACGCGTCCAGGCCCAGGTAGGGACAGCGGGCCGGCGCGCTGCTGTCGTCTTCGGGTACGGGCGGTTCCGCCGGGGCCGCCGCGTTGGGCGCGATGATCAGGTTCCCCGAGCGGTCGCCCGCCTGCCGCCGGGGCCAGGGCCGGCTCTGCTCGGCCAGCTTCCGGAAGACGGCGTCGTAGACGGCGTCCAGTGTCAGCGAGCCGGGACCGCGCCGGTCACCGTGCTCCAGCACGTCCAGGAAGGCTCCGGTGAACGCGGTGTGGGCGGCGTCCCGCGGCGCGAGCGCGAGCTGTTCCGCCGAGCCGATGAGGTACCGGCCGTGCGCCGCTTCGACGCCGGTGAAGGCGGGTACGGAAAGGCCGTCGCGCAGCCGGGGCTTACCGGAGAAGCAGCAGTCGAGCACGACCACGACCGACGACGCGCGGCTGGCCGCGAGTGCCTGCTGCAGCGCGGAGAACGACAGCGCCTGGTGCTCGGCCAAGCCGGGCACGAGCTCGGCCGTGCTCCGGGCGGCGAGGTAGAGCTCGTCGCCCGTGGGCAGCATCAGGCCGTGCCCGATGAAGTACACCAGGAGCACGGTCTCCGCCTGCCGGGCCGCTTCGGCGACGACCTCGGCCATGGTCCGCGCGTCGGGCGGGTCGAGCACCATCCGGAGCCGGTCCGGGCGCACCCCGCACCGTTCGGCGAACGCCCGTCCGAGGTCCACGTAACTCCGCGCGACGGCGGGCACGGACGGGAGCAGGTCCGGGTTGTCGTGCGTCGCGGTGGCGAGCAGCAGGACGCGGACGCCGTCGCCGGACAGGTCCGTCACGAGTGGCTTTCGCGGTCGGCTTCCAGGAGTGCGGTCACCTGCTCCACCTGGCGTGCCAGCGCCTCGGCGTCCAGGCCGGCGACGTGCTTGGCGGTCAGCTCCACCACGCGGCCGCCGTCCAGAGTCACCTTGATCCGCACGTCGCCCCGCCGGGTACGCAGCCAGGCGATCAACGTGGTGGCGAAGGCGGTGACCGCCCCCGCGGGCCCGAGCGCCACGGCGAGCGCGTCCAGCACCGGCCCCAGTGTGCCCGGCCGAGGCTCCTGCGCACGGGGGCGGACGGCGCCCCGCAGCTCGTCGACGTCGGCGAGCCAGGAATTCAAGGAGCGGAGCTCATCGGCGGCTTCGGGCCCTTCGGCGCGCACAGCAGCGTCCACGAATCGACCCCTCCCCCGGGTGAGTGCCCCGAGCACTCCTCGTGCCGCAGAATACCGCGCGACCTGTGACCTGGGGTACACCCGGCCGTGGCGTGTTCGCGCGGCTTCACGGACGCTCGGGCAGAATGCGCCGTGAGTCAGCTGTCACGCCCCTGGGTTTCCTGACACGCCGGCGAACCGCGAAGGCGGCGCCGCCGCAACGGCTTCACCCGTTCGCCGTCTCCCTCGCTCTCCGGGGCACGTTTCCCCGCACCGCCACCCGAAGGACGGAAACCACGCCTGACCAGCGTGCCGGCGTCCCTTCAGGATCTGGACGGAGACGACCCAGGATTGACGATGGTCGAAGTAGCGAACCTCGGAAAGCGATACGGTGTGAAGAATGCAATCGACGGACGATGCGGCGTCCTGCGGCCGGCCAGCTCGGTCGGACTCCGGTTCGGCGACCGCGGGTTCGTGTCCGACGGTGACTGCCGCTCGGTACTTTGAGCAGTGCTAAAGTCGGGCCGGCGCGGAATAGTCCATTCCGTCGGTCAAGGGCAAAGTTTCTTTTCGTGTTCGATCGAAGGATTGCGGGGATGGAAGAAAAAGCTGGGTTCGAGGCGGCTTTTCGGCGGCGGATCGCGAAGGCCAGCCGCAATGCGGCGGATGCGAGGTCGGTCGGCGACCACGACGTGGCGCGGATACACGCCGCGAGGCTAGAGGACGCCTTCGATCTTGCCCTGCGGTTGAAGCTCGACGGCGGTGTTCCGCATCTCCGGCAGATGGCGATTCCCGGGCCTCGTACCGCTGTGCCGCATCGCAGGCCGTGACGGGGACATCCAGGAGGCGGAGTTCGCCGGCTCGAGGCGACCGCCGCCATCCTGTTCTGGGCCGGCCCGCCGATCGCCGCGCAGGTCGTCATGCCCAGCCCGATCGCCGGCCGGCGGGATCACCAGGAACAGCCACGGGTACCAAACCGGCGCACGAACCCGCCTTGACACCACGCTCACCGCTCTGGTCAACGACAAGGTCAGCAGCCTCCCGACAACGGCTCTCCACGATCCCGCTGTACGCCATCAGCAGCTTGAGTTGCGTGACACCGCACGTAGTCACGTGCACGGTCGTGCAATCCTGCAACTCGAGTGCTTCGCCGACTGCTCATCTCCTTCGCTGCGACAGCCTGCCAGTCTGACACCCTGGCGGCCCCGCCCCGGCTCCGCCCAGGTCCCGGCACTGCCTGTGTCAAGGCAGAAAACCGCTGGGCTCAAGAGAAAACTCTGTGTTTCACTGGGGTCATGCGCTTTGATCTCCGTGCCGGTGACACCGCTGTCGTCGTCCGCGACCTGAGTGCTGAGGACGAGGACGCTGTATTGGACGTCTTCACCGCCTCGGAGGACTGGTTCGTGGCCGAGACCGGGCAGCCGTCCGCCCCGGGCGATGTGCAGAGCCTTTTCTATGCTCTGCCCGAAGGCAGCGCCTTCGAAGACAAGCTGCTGCTGGTCGTCGAAGCGAACGGCGCGGTCGTCGGATTGGTGGACGCGGTGCTGGGATACCCTCGCAACGGCTCGATCGGAGTCGGAACCTTCCTGATCCGGTCCGAGTTCCGGAGGCGCGGTATCGGCGGCGCCGTGGCACAGGCCCTGCTCGACGCGGCCGCCGACGCGGGCTATGTCCGGATAGGTACGCACGTGGCTCCCGGTTGGGAACCTGGCCGCGGGTTCCTGGAAGCCGCCGGCTTTGCCTTCTCCGAACCTCGCATGCCGGGTGGCGATACGAATCGCAATCCTGGCCCGCTTCACGGCCCAGTGATTCCAGCAGTCCTCACGATCGGCTGAAGCGGGTGGCCGATGCCACCGGACCGCGCACAGAACGGCCGCGAACAGCGCATCATCTGCCGCGCCGAGGTGAAGGAACTGCGGGCGACTGCCGTCGTCGGCGACCGTTCTGCGCGACGCCCTCCCGGTGGCGGTGCGTGGCGCCAGTGGTCACGATGTCGGGTGTACCGCTCGCGGTGAACCTGCTCGGCAGCCTGCTCACCTACCCGCACGCCGGCGGCCTCCACCCGGACAGCTCTTGTTCCGCTGTGTGGACGTGCTGGCCGTCCGGTAACGGGATCCTGAGAATGCCCGCATGACGGCGTTGAACGACGAGACCGCCTACGACCGGGTGCGCGTCGCGCAGTGGCGGGCCGGAGAGGCCCGGATGCCGGGACTGAGCCGGCGCGGCCTGTTGCGGTTGACGGCGGCCGGTGGTCTCGCGCTGGCGGCTGCCGGGACGGCACCGGGGACGGCGTCGGCCGCGGGGCCGATCGTGAAGCCGCTGCCGCCGGAGCTGTTCGACGTTTACGGCAGCAACGCCGAGACGCGCTGGGAAGCAATGCGCGGCCAGGGCTACCTGACGCCGGTCGACCGGTTCTTCGTCCGCGACCACACGGCGACGCCGGTGCTGGACGCCGCGACCTGGCGGCTGCGGCTGTTCGGCTCCGGGCTGCGTGGCGGGCCGTTCGAGTTCACCTATCAGGACCTGCGCGCACTGCCGTCCGAGACGATCACCGCGTTCATCGAGTGCGCGGGCAACGGGCGGAGCTTCTTCACCAGCCAGCAGGGACAGACCGTCAGCGGAACGGCGTGGAAGCTCGGCGCGGTCGGGGTCGCGCGCTGGCGCGGCGTCCGGCTGGCGACGGTGCTCGCCCGGGCCGGACTCACCCGCGACGCGGTGGACGTGCTGCCGGAGGGCCTCGATGCGGACTACGTGGCGGCGGGGGTGAACTTGGGCAAGGTGCGGCGGCCGTTGCCGGTGGGCAAGGCACTGCAGGACGTCCTGCTGGCGTACGAGATGAACGGGCAGCCGCTGCCGCCCGACCACGGGTTCCCGGTGCGGCTGGTGGTGCCGTCGTGGGCCGGGATCTCGTCGATCAAGTGGCTGGGCCGGATCGAAGTGTCGGCGTCGCCGCTGGTGTCGCCGTGGAGCACGCAGTTCTACCGGCTGCTGGGCCCGGACTACCCGGCCGAGGGCACGCTCGTCACCGAGCAGGTGGTGAAGAGCGCGTTCGAACTCCCGTGGGGCGCGACGCTCGTTTCCGGGCAGCGGCAGGTGCTGCGCGGCCGGTCCTGGTCGGGGCACGGTCGCATCCGGCGGGTCGAGGTGAGCACCGACGGCGTGACCTGGCAGCCGGCGAGACCGATCGGCCGCGCCTTCGACCGGGGCTGGCTGCGGTGGGAATTCGCGTGGCGCCCGCACGCGGCCGGTGCTTACACGCTGCGGGCGCGCGCCACCGACATCACCGGCGTGAGCCAGCCGGACGTCGCGCCGTACAACACGCAGGGCTACCTGTTCGGCGCGGTCGTTCGGCATCCGGTCACGGTCGCCGGATGAAGGGCGCGGTGCGCGCGCTCGCCCGGGCGTTGTCCGGCATCGGCTGGGTCCTGGTGTTGCCGGCGCCGTTCGAGCCGGGGCCGGCCGTCCCGGTCCCGCGGCCGGCTGCCGACGTCCCGCTGGTGCCCCTTTCCCGGGAGGAACGGGAAGCCTTCCGGCGGATCGTTTCGGGCTGAGCGGATCTGCCGAACTGCCGCCAGTCAACCGATATCGTGGCGCTCTCTCTCAGCTCGGTGAAACGGACGGACGTGTACAACCGGGCAGGCGATGGCGCTATCGTCGCCGAGCGCTACGCCTTGCCCCGCCCAGCGCGGAGCCGGCGCCAGCCAATCCCGGCGGCGCAGGACAGGACACCGGCGGCTATGGGCCAGAAAGTCCGATAAGGCTCCTGGTGGATGAATCCGCCTCCCAGGAATGAAAGAATGATAAAAAGGACAGAAGTGACAGCGAACTCCTGTCGATCGCGTCTGGTCGATCCCTCTTCGGTCATCGCCTACCTCCGGAAGTCGCGCTCTGGAACCCCGGGTCGTCGAACCGACCGGTGTTCCACAGAGCTTGGCACAGCTTGAGGGTCTGCTCCCGTGGTTTCCGCCCGCCGACGGCGGCGAGGCCGGCGCCGCCACCGGTGACTCGCAGGCACGCAGCCCCGGCGACGGTCATGCGCAGAGCGGCGCGGCGGCGGGCACGCGGTCGCAGGACCGCAAGCCTCTGTGTCGCCGAAGCTGGGCCCCCGTCACCCGCGAAAGACCTTCACGAAGGGCGACCTCGACCGCCGTGCTCGGCGTGGTCTGGATCAGTACTCGACGCCTGCGCACCAGACCCGGCTGATCGCACGCGTGGCGCGGATGTCGGCGATCGGGTCGCCGTCGAGCAGGACCAGGTCCGCGCGCAGTCCCGGCCGGATCTCGCCGCGGTCGGTCAGTCCGAAGTGTTTGGCCGGCAACACGGTCGCGGCGCGCAGTGCTTCCACTGTGGACAGTCCGGCGGCGACGAGCAGTTCGAGTTCGTCGTGCAGGCTCGCGCCGTGCGCGACCGAGAAAGGTACTCCCGGCGCGGCGTTCGCGTCGGTGCCGGCCAGGACGGCCACGCCCGCACGGTGGAGCCGGGTCACCGACGTCGCCGCGCCCGCGTAGAGCTGCGGCCGGCCGGTCGCCGTCGCGATGCCTTTCATCATCGTCAGCGTCGGCACGACGACCTTCGCCCGCGCGAGGTCCCCGTCCGCGATCGGTGGCCCGAGCGGCGCGTGCGTGACGACGTCCACGCCCGCGTCCAGCGCCATCGTGTACGCCCCGGTGCTCGCGGCGTGGGCGACGACCAGCAGCCCGGCCGCGTGCGCGGCTTCGGTGAGGGCGCGGGCGGCCGGCAGTTCGGGTCCGCCGCTCCCGGGTGCTTCGAGCACGATCTTGAGGTAGTCCGACCCGGCCGCGGTGCGGGCCGCGACGAAGCCCGCGGCCTGTGCGGGGTCGGTGACGACCGCGTCGGCGGGCATGCCGGGCATGCGGGCGTGCATCCCGCCCGGCCCGATCGCGGGCACGCCGGCGCTGCGGATGTCGGGGAGCCCTGGCTGGTCCCGCAGGCCGGCCAGCAGTGCCGCCGACGTCGTCGCCATGTCCAGGGCCGTGGTGACGCCGTACCGGGCGAACTGTTCGAGGTTCTCCCGGCCGTGGAGGTGGACGTGGGCGTCGATGAGGCCGGGGAGCAGGACTTGTCCGGTTCCGTCGAGCACCGGGCCGCCGGTGGCTTCGCCGGAGACGCGGCCGCCGTCGACGAAGACGGTCCGCGGGTGCGTGAGCCCGGTGCCGTCGAAGACCCGGACGTTCGTGATGGCCGTCATAACCCACTCCTATAAGGAACGATATCGTTCACTAACGACCGTACACGAGAGGAGTGGCCGATGGCGGAGACCCGGCGCCGCGGCGACGCGCTGGTCCGCGCGATCCTCGAGGCGGCGCTGGCCGAACTGGCCGAAACCTCGTTCGAGGAGCTGAGCTTCGAGAAGGTCGCGGCCCGCGCGCGGACCGGCAAGGCGGCGCTCTACCGGCGGTGGGCGACGCCCGAGGACTTGGTGCTGGCCGCGCTCACCGACCCGGACGCGGGCTTCGGGGAGGCCCGGCCGCCGCAAACCGGAACCCTGCGCGGCGACCTGCTGGCCCTGCTCGGCGGACTGGCCCGGGTGCTCGACGAACCGCACGGCCGGGCCCTGCGCCCGCTGGTCACGCAGCGGGAGCGTCACCCGGGGCTGTTCGCCCGGGTCCGCGACCTGGTGCTGCGCCCCCGCCAGGAGCTGATCCTCGGCGTGCTGGCCGATGCCGCCGAGCGCGCGGAGGCACGCGCCTCCGCGGTCACCGCCCGGATCGCCGCGGTGGGACCGCGCCTGGTCCTCGTCGAACACATGGAGGCGGGGACGGTCACCGCGGCAGAGGTGACGGCGATCGTCGACGAGGTCCTGCTGCCGCTGGTGACGTCCCCGGCCCCAGCAGATGAGCCCACGCCGGGGCGGTAGCGGACCCGCGTCGCGTCGGACGTCGCTGTAGCAAGGCAAGCGCCGGCTGGAGCAGGGGTTCGGCGAGCGGCCCGGTTCGCGATGCGGGCCGCACCGCGGGCCTCGGCGTTGCGCCACCGGGGGAGCGCGTCAGCGCCCGCGGCCGGTGAACGGCCCGTTCACCTGCACTTTCGGACCCTGTCGCCGACGCCCGCGCCTGTCACGATCGGATCCTCGATCGGCGGGAGGACGCGGCGATGATCCTGGACCAGGTGGTTTCCCGGCACGACCCCGCGTTCGACGTCGCAAGCGCGCAGCTCGGGCTCGGCCTCGACGGGCTCGTCTACCTCACCGCCGGCGGGCGCGTGCTCCGCGTCGGCCCGGACGGGTCGTCGCCGAAACTCGGCCAGGTCGGGTACTCCGCCCTCGCCGTCACCGCCGGGGCGGACGGCACCGTCGTCACCGCCGAAGCGCACTTCCCGCACCGGGTCGCGTTCTGGGACCGGTGGTGGAACGCGCTGGGCCACCTCGACGACTTCACCGACAACGACACCGTCGGCTGGGCCGCGCCCGCCGCTGTCGAAGCGGGCGCGTCGGGTGACTTCTACGCCCTCGACCAGTACGAGAAGCGAGTGCTGCGGCTCAACCGCGGCGGTGTGGTGGCCGTGCACCCGCTCGACGTCACGGCGGAGGCCAGGAACTACACCGGCGGGCTCCGCGTCGCCGAGGCGCGCGGCCGTCTCTACACCGCCTGGCAGGCCGGGGGCATCTGGGCCACGACGTTCGACGGCCGTCCACTGTGGAACGTCCCGGTGCGGCCCGCGGGACTTCTGCTGGCTGCCTTCGACATCGCCGACGACGGTCACCTCCACGTCCTCGCCGGGGGCGCCGAAGTCCAGCGGTACGACGACAACGGGTCGCCCGCGGGATCCCTCACCCTCGCCCTGCCCGACTCCCGGTACCCGGTGAGCACCCTCCGCCTGCGTGGCGGCGAGATCTACGTCCGCCGTGACGACCCGGCGACCCTGTTCGAGGTCTACGACCGCACGACCGGCCGGCTCCTCCGCCGCGTCGCGGCCGACGTCGAGCGGCTCACCGTCACCTGTCCGGACGACGTCTGGTTCGCCGGGCAGCCCGTGCCGCTGACGATCGCGCACGACCGCGGGCGCTGGACGGCGGCGCCGCGCTGGCGCGTGTGGGTGCGTCCGCTCGGCGTGCCGGAGTTCACCGAGCTCCCGCTCATCGACGGGAAGGTGACTCCGCCCGCCGGTGCCCGGGGGCTGTACCAGCTGCGCGTCTCGCCGGACGTCCGCGGGCGCCACGCGGAGTACGTCGTGGACGGTGTCGTCGAGATCCGCACGCCGGGTGCGGCCGGCACGGTGTCGGTCTTCACCGAGCTCAACCGGTTCTCCTTCGGCCGTGGCGAACCGGTGCCGGTCACCGTCGTCGCCCGGGGGACCGCGCCCGGCACCGTCCGGCTCGCGGCCGTGAGCGGCGGAAAGCCGGTCGCCACCGCCGACGTCACCCTGACCGGCGGCCGGGGACAGGCGAGCTTCGACACGACATCGTGGCCGATCGGCCGGTATGTCCTCGACGCCGACGTTCCCGGCGCCACGGTCGCGCCGCAGCATCTCGACCTCGGCCCGGGGCTCGCCACCAGGCCCGCGTACCACCTCGTCCAGCACGGTGACTACGGCGACGGCTTCCCGACCGACCCGCGGACGACCAGCACGCTTCCGCCGCGCGTCGCCGACGTCCCGGACGTCCTGCGAGACCATGTCACCCGCGCCAAGAAACTCGGGCTCACCCTTTTCGTCGACCGCCTCGGCTGGGGCTGGCCGGGCCGGTTCCAACAACATTCGGCCGACCCCGCGACGGCCGCCCGGCTCGCCGCCGACCCGGCCGCGGTCGCCCCGGAAAAGGCCGTCTTCGAGGACCCGAGCCGCCGGGCGATCGCCGCGTACGGCGCCCAGGGCATCGAAGAGCAGGCGATCCTGCTGTACATGGACGCCGGGCTGCCGCTCGGGACGCCGTACGACACCCGCAGCCCGGAGCAGATGGAAGCCGACGTCAAGGGCGTCACCGGAATCCTGAAGCACTACCCGGCGTTCCGCGGCTGGAGCTGGGCGGCGAACTGGTGGCTCACCAAGACCGGCGCCGACCTCGCCGCCGACGAGACGGAGAAGGCGGCCTACACCGCCGCGCTGGCGGCGGCCAAGGCCACTGGGGCCTGGGACCCGGTGCTCGACTCCGTCGCCGCGCGGGCGTTCGCGCTGAAGGTCGACGCGGAGGCGCGCTTGCGGGCCGCGGCGGACTCCGTCGACTCGGGCAAGGTGAGCGCGATGACCGGGCCCTACCGCGCGATCCAGAGCCCGCCGCAGGTCCTGTTCGCCCACGCCGACGAGGTCGACGTGCAGTTCCAGGCCGAGCAGATCCAGCCGCCGCAGGTCACCGGGCACGAGGTCGACTTCCAGCGCCGGCCGGGCAAACCCGTCTGGGGCCACCCCGAGCTCTGGAACGACGACGGCACCGGCGGGATGTTCGCCCCGACCGTCCTGCAGCAGGTCATGCGCGGCGCGCACGGCACCGGGATGGTCGGCGACGCCGGCGCCCGGCACATCCCGCCGCACGCGGTCGCGAACGAGCGCACCGGCGGCCTCGGCGCGCGGCCGGGCGACGCGTGGTCGGGCGGCGCGGGCAAGACGTCGATGCTGCGCGCGTTGTTCGACCTGGCCGCGAAGTACGGCCCGGTGACCGCCGGGGCCGAGAACGGCAACCGCGTCGCGATCGTCGTCTCCCGCCGGATGCAGAGCATCGAGGAATGGGACGCCCAGATCTGGAGCAGCTACTTCGCCGCGCAGTTCGAGGCCTACAACGCCTGCCTCTACGCCCACCGCCCGGCGTCGTTCGTCTTCACCGAGGACGCCCACGCCGACGTCCTGCGCGCGTTCGACGCCGTGCTGCTGGTCGGCCAGCGCGTCGAGCTCGACCCGCCACTCGCGGAGGCGCTGCGCACCGCGGGCGTGCCGGTGTACCACGACGGGTCCTGCCGCCCGGAGGTCGTGGCCGGCTACCCGCCGCTCGGCCTGACGTTCGACCGCGTCCGCCGGGATCCGTCGGTGTTCCAGGACGACTCGGCCTACCCGCGGCTGCAGGGCTGCTTCCTGGAGCACGCGGCCGCGCTGCGCAAGGTCCTGGAAGGCGTCAAGCCGGTCGCCGAGTGCGACCAGCCGGAGGTGCTGCTCGGCGACTGGACCGCCGGCGGTGTCCGGTACATCTGGGTGGTCAACAACACGATGCTCGACTGGGACCCCGGCGACGCGTGGCGCGTCGGGCTGTTCATGACGGCCCGGGTGCCGGTGCTGGCCGAGCTGAGCCTCGACGTCCCGCTGCTGCACCAGGTCGTCGACGTGCTCACCGGGAAGCCGGTGACGCTGGTCGGCGGCCGGTTCACCGCCGACCTGCGGACCGCCCCGGCACGGCTGTACGCCGTCGTGCCGGTCGTGCACGGAGTCCTGCCGCCCGCGTCGCCCGACGCGTTCGGCCCGCACGTGCGCGACATCGCCGTCACCGCCGACGGCCGCGACGCGCTGCTGAACTGCTTCGCCTGGGATCACAACGCCTACGGCCTCGACCTGACGACCGGGAAGACCAGGTGGCGCCGGAAGCTGGGGCACCACTTCGCCATCGCGCCGACCGTCCACAGTGGCGGGTTCGCGGTCCGCGGCTTCGACCTCGACACCGCCGAGGGCCACCACCTCTACCTGCTCGACCCCGCGGGCGTGCCGCGGCGGCGGTTCGCGGTGTTCGGGCTGCCGAAGCGCGCCACGGACTGGGCGCAGGGCGAGTGGGCCTACGACACCGGGATGCCCAACTTCGCCGTCGCTCCCGACGGGTCCTGGGTGGCCACCGCCGGCGACCTCGGGGTGGTGGTCTGGGACGCGGCCGGGAACCAGCGCTGGTCGGCGGAGTGGTGGGCCGACGACCGGACCCCGTTGCGGCTGCTGGCCCTCGACGACGACGTGCTCATCGGCTACCGCGGCGAATGGATCACCGGGTACGCGGCCGACAACGGTCTCCAGGTCTTCTCGATCCCGGTGCCGGACGCCGGCTGGTTCGGCGGCGGCGTGGTCAGCGCCGACCGCAGGACCGCGGTGCTGTGGTCCGACGGCGAAGGCGGGCGGCTGTTCGTCGTGCGGGGCGGCGCGGTGGCCGCCACCATCCCGGCTCCGGCCGAGGAGGTCTCCGTCTCCGCCGACGGCAGCCGGATCGCCGTCACCGCCGGGCGCAAGCTGTCGCTGTTCGACGCGGCCACCGGTCTGCTGTGGACGTTCACCGGCGACGACCTCCTGCGCCGGCCCCGGATTTCCGCCGACGGCGCCCGGGTGGCGGTCGGCAGCGAGCTCGGCACCCTCACCGTGCTCTCCGGCGACGGCGTGGTGCTGGCCGAGCGCGACCTGCGCGCGCTGCCGGTCGCGGCCTGGCTGCCCGGCGGCGACCTGCTGGTGGCGACCTGGCTCGGCACGGTGATCCGCTACGACGGAAGGTTCGCCGAGCGGTGGCGGACGAAGCTGGCCCCCACCGAGACCGACGCCCGCGCGAAACTACGGCTGCCGGACCCGACCCCGACCACCCGCAAGACCGGCTGGGGCAACGCCGTCCACCCGCCGCTGCCGCTGACACCGAACCTGCTGACGGACACGAGTGCGCTGATCACGGCCGAGTCGGTCCGGCCCCAGCAGGCCCTGGAGGGCCGCCACTCCGCCGACCTGCTGCGCGACGGCAAGACCGACCCGCCGCCGGAGCCGTGGCTGCACTGGCACGACATCGGCCTGGTGAACAGCGGCTGGCGGGACGAGCTGGTGCTGAAGTTCGACGCCTTCCGCACGCAGCTGCGGCTGACCGGCGTCACCCTCGCCGAAGACCCGGCCCACCCGGCGTCCTGGCTGCGCGACCTGCGCATCCAGTGGTGGGACGCGGAAACCGAGCGGTGGCAGGACGGGCCGCTGCTGTTGTCCGACGAGCCGCTGCACAGCCACGTCTTCGACCAGCCCCTGGAGGCGGCCCGCTTCCGGTTCGCCACGACCGGCGGCGGCAGCTGGCCCGGCGGCAACATCCGGCTCGGCGAGGTGGTGTTCCACGGCGAGCAGCTCGGCGCGTCGCACCGTGACGTGCTCGCCCGGCGCGGCCGGGCGACGTTGTTCGACGACCGCGTCGGCGACCTCGCCGCCATGCTGTACTTCCCGGTGTTCGGGTTCCACCAGGGCGACGCGTATTCGGGCAGCACGTGTCTCGAGCTCTCCGGCGCGGGAGAGGCGCACCCGTTCTACCGCGCGCCGTTCGGACACGCCATCCCCGACTGGGACTTCACGATCGCCGAGAACCCGCAGCCCGGTCAGTACCGCTGGCTGCAATTCGCGTGGACGGCGACGTCGCCCGGCACGACGGGGATCGGGGTGCGGCTGGGCCACCCGTGGCCGGCCCCGGCCTACTGCGTGTTCGCCGGGGATTCGCGCTGGCCCGACTACTCGGTGCTCGCCGAGCACCGGGTGCCCGGCGAGCCACCGTCCGCGTGGACGAAGGTCCGCGTGGACCTTTGGGCCCTCTCGGGCGGCAAGCCGGTGCCGGTGCGCGGGTTCGGCCTCCGCGCGGACGGCGCCGGCGCCCGGTTCGACCAGCTGGTGCTGGGCCGGACCGAGGCCGATCTGCCGTGACGTGCCTCGGATCTCGACGAGGTGGCGGACCGCTTCGGCCGGCCGCGTCGCCGGGCGCCCGATGAACTCGGAGCGGCGGCTGCTCGGCCCGAACATGATCACCGGCGAGCGTCGAGGGCTGCAAGGCCGAGCGAGCGGGTGAGCCGTTGCTCGTCCGGGCGCGTGGGGTGGGCGCCGCCCGTCCCGAATCGGATCGGGTCGCACTCCTCGCCGTTCCGGCCAGTCGGCAATCGTCGGCCGGGTCGTTCGGGCGGTGCGGGCCGGCCGACGTGCCGGACCCGTCGGCCGGCGCCGCCGGAGCTACTTCTGTACGACCCCGACCTGCCGGGCGAGCTGATCGGGATTGATGTCCAGCCACTGGTAGCCGAAACTGTTCCACAGGTCGCAGTGCTGCGCGGCGGCGAACGCGGTCGAGGCCACCGCCGAGCTGCCGCCGAGCCGGAGGATCATCGCCCCCTTGTCCTTGACGCCCGGCCATTCCGCCTGCCCGGCGGCGTCCGGGGTGCCCTGGCGGACGAACGCGCCCCAGTACCGGACCATTTCGGCCGACAGCCGGAGCTGGTCGCGGTCGTAGACGCTGGTCGCCGTGGGCCAGAGATAGGCCTGGTCCGCCGCGTGCGCCGCGCCGGCGTCGAAGGAGCCCGGGGCCGGCGGGGCGGAGGGGCTTCGCGCGTCGAAGCGGTACAGGAACGTCTTCGGCTGATACCTCGAGAACTGTTGCGCCAGCCGGGCGTACTGGCAGCCGCCCAGTCCGTAGAAGACACTCGAGTCCGTCCACACCGCACCCAAGGCATAGGCCGCCGTGTTCTGGGCGGGGTAGTTGCTCAGCGGGTACACCTTCTCGACGTCCGCCGCGCGGTTGCCGAAGAGGTACTCGAGGCTTTTCGTGTACTGGGCGGGCGTGGCGGTGGCGAACGGCTGGGCCCAGCCCCGTACTTCGTCGCGGGTGCTGCCGATCAGGAGAGGGACCCGCTCGAAGCGGCCCGTGCGCACGGCTTCGGCGGGCGGGAGGGGCAGTTCCGGCACGCCGGCGGTCGGCAGCGGGCCGGTGAGGATGCCGCCGCGGAAGCCGGCGCTCGCGCTCTGGAGCTCGGCCGCGGACTTGGCGCGCAGGCAGCTGACCGCGTCGGCGGTGCAGCCGGCGTCGGCGGCGAACCGCGCGCCGGCCGCCTGGGACTCGGCGACGGTGTGGCTCGGGCAGCCGCCGCTCTGGATGATGGCGCCGTCGATCAGGCCGCGCGTCAGGGGCGACGAAAGCAGCGCGCACACCGAGTGGCCGCCGGCGGAGAGCCCGGAAACGGTCACGGCCTTGTGGTCGCCGCCGAACCGGTCGATGTTGCGGTTGGCCCAGTCCAGGGCGGCGACCTGGTCGAGCAGGCCGTAGTTGCCCGCGCCGGAGTTGCTCAAGCCGGGCAGGCCGAGGAAGCCGAACGCGCCGAGCCGGTAGTTGATCGTCACGACGACGATGTTGTTCGTCTCGGCCAGGAGCGACCCGTCGAACGCGCTGCCGGAGCCGGACGAGAACCCGCCGCCGTGGATCCACAGCAGCACCGGCAGCCGCTCGTGCGTCGCCCGCGCCGGGCGGCAGCCGGCCGCCGATCCGGGAGTGCGAGTGGATGTTCGCCTCGCCGGCGACCTTCTCCAGGAACAGCACGTGGGCGCCGTCGAGCACGGCCAGGTGGATCGTCGCGCGGGTGGCGGCGAACAGGTCGGCCAGCGCGGGCCGGGCGACCGCGCGCAGCACCGCCGAAGCCGGTACCCGCTGGCCGAGCTCGAACATCCGCAGGCCGAGCTGGTAGCAGTCGCCGCGGCGCTCCAGCAGGCCCCACTCGACCAGCTCCTGCGCCAGGCGGTACGCCGACGCCTTCGGCACGCCGGACCGGCGGCTCAGGTCGGTCAGTCCCAGCTGGTAGGCGCCGGATTCGAACGCGCCGAGCAGCAGCTGCGCCTTGCCGAGCACCGAACTGGGCCGGCCTTCGTCCTCGGTGGACATGGCACCTCCTCGCGGCTGTGGATTATCACCACGCGGAAAGATCCAAGTCCAGCGGACGTCACCGTCCGTTACCAGCGAGTTTCCGGTCGTTCCCGCCGTGAAACGGTCTGGTGACGCGGTTCGGTAGGCGGACCGCCGGGTTAGGTCCGCCGGGGGTGACGGCGAACACTCCCGGGCACCTCCATTCCGACCTCAGGGAGCCGCATGACGACGGAGTACGGCTACGTCAAGGTGCCCGGCGGCCAGGTGCACTACGCGGAGCAGGGAACCGGCCCGGCCGTGCTCCTGCTGCACCAGACCCCGCGCTCGCACGACGAGTTCCGCGAGCTGCAGCCGCTGCTGGCCGCGGACCACCGGGTGATCGCGCTCGACATGCCGGGCTTCGGCAACAGCACACCGCTGCCCGCGCCCCAGCACATCGAGGACTACGCCCGTGGCGTCCTCGCGGCACTGGACGCGCTCGGGGTGGACCGCACGGCGGTGGTCGGCCACCACACCGGCGGCGTGGTGGCGGTCGAGCTGGCCGCCGCGGCACCCGGCCGGATCACCGCCGTGGTCCTGTCGTCGACGCCGTGGGCGGACGCGGGCTACCGTGCGTCGCATGTGGACGGTCCCGGGGTCGACGACGCCGCTCGCGAACCCGGCGGCGGCCACCTGCTCGCGTGGTGGGAACAGCGGCGCCCCTACTACCCGAAGGCGGCGACCGGCCTGCTCGACCGGTTCGTCCGGGACGCCCTGGCTCCCGGCGTCGACCCGCGCGAAGGTCACCTGGCGTGCGCCCGGTACGAGATGGAACGGCGGATCGGGCAGGTGCGCGCCCCCGCCCTGCTCCTCGGCGCGGGCGCCGACCCGTTCGCCCTGCCCGCATTGGAGCCCCTGGAACAGCACCTGACCGGGGCTGCCCTCGTGCACCTGGCTGTGATCGACGGCGGCACGGTCGCGCTCATGGAGGACAAGGCCGACGAGGTCGCGGCCACGGTGCTGCCCTTCCTGCGCCGGTTCACCCGGTCCGCTGATTGAACCCGCGCGTTGCCGACGTCCCGGCCCGCACACGAAAGTACGCCAACTCAACCGGCTCTTCCGGAGGCAACCATGTCCGCTGGTACACAACCACAACGGCAACAGACCAGGGCCGCGCTGGCCGGGTGGTTCGGCACCACCGTCGAGTTCTACGACTTCTTCGTCTACGGCCTGGCGGCGTCGCTGCTGTTCCCCAAGGTCTTCTTCCCCGCCGCCGACCCGGTGGTGGGCACGCTCATCTCGCTCTCCAGCTTCGGGGTCGGCTACGTCGCCCGCCCGTTCGGCGCCCTGCTGTTCGGGCACCTCGGTGACCGGCTCGGCCGCAAGTCCATTTTGGTCACCACGCTGATGATGATGGGCGTCGCGACCACGGCGATCGGGCTGCTGCCGTCGTACGGCACTCTCGGCATCGCCGCGCCGATCCTGCTCGTCGCGCTCCGGATCGTGCAGGGCGTGTCCCTCGGCGGCGAGTCCAGCGGTGCCGTGCTGCTCACCGTCGAACACGCCGACCAGCGGCGGCGCGGGTTCTTCGGCGGCATCCTCAACACCGGCACGGCGGTCGGGACCATCCTGGCCAACGCGATGTTCCTGCTCGTGGCCCGGCTGCCCGAAGACGCGCAGCTCGCCTGGGGCTGGCGCATCCCGTTCCTCGTGAGCGTGCTGCTCGTCGTCGCCGGGCTGGTGATCCGGCTGGGCCTGCGGGAGAGCCCGGAGTTCGCGGACGTCAAGGGCGCCGGCGCGGTGCACAAGCTGCCGCTGGTGGACGTCCTGCGCCGGTGCGGCGGCACCGTCGTCCTGGTGACGCTGGCGACGCTCGGCGCCGGCGTCACGATCACCGTGAGCTCGGTGTACGTGCTGACGTACGGCAAGACCGAGCTGGGCGTGAGCACGTCGACGATGATCGACGTCCTGCTGCCCGGGCTGTTCGTGGTCGTGATCGGCGCGCCGCTGTACGGCAGGCTGGCCGACCGGATCGGGCCGAAGACGGTCTTCGTCACCGCCGCCGTCGCGATGGTCGTGCTCTCGTTCGCCTGGTTCCCCTTGCTGAACACGGGAAATCCCTGGCTGATGTTCCTCGGGTTCGCGCTGCTGTTCGCGGGCTACGCCGCCAACTTCGCGATGTTCCCGGTCTTTTTCTCGGAGGCGTTCCCGGTTTCGCTGCAGTTCAGCGGGATGGCGATCGGCTTCACCCTCGGCACGATCCTCGGCAACGCCTTCGCTCCCGCGATCAGCGCGTCCCTGCTGGAGTCGACCGGCACGTGGGTGTCCATCGCCGCGTACATGGCGGTGGCATGGGCGCTGACCGCGGTCGGCGGGCTGCTGCTGCGGCCCGCGCCGTCCGAGCAGCCGGAGGTCCTCCGTGAGGCGTCCGGGGCGCCGGCGGCATGAGGATCGGGGTCCGGGTTCCGCCGTGCGTCCCGCTGCCGGAGCTGGTGGCCTTCGTCCAGGAGGTCGAACGCCTGGGGTTCGACGACGTGTGGTTCCCGGACTCGCAGCTGCTGTGGCGGGACGTCTTCGCCACAGCGGCCGCGGCCGCCGCCGGCACGTCGATGATCGGGCTCGGCACGGCGGTGACGAACGTCGTCACCCGGCACCCGTCGGTGGTGGCGGGCGCGGCGCGGACCGTGGCCGAACTCGCGCCCGGCCGGTTCGTGCTCGGCGTCGGCGTGGGCAACAGCTCGGTCGTCCCGGCCGGGCTCGCCCCGTCGACCCGGGCCGGGCTGCGTGCCGGGCTCCGGGTGATCCGATCCCTGCTGGCCGGGGACGAGGTGGACTTCGGCGGCGTGCGGTCGCGGTTGCGCGACCCGGTCGCCGTGCCGCTCCACCTGGCGGCGAGCGGGCCGCGGAACCTGCGACTGGCCGGGGAGATCGCGGACGGTGCGATCCTGCTGTCCGGCGTGGCCCCGGAGCCCCTGGAGGCCGCGATGCGGCAGGTGACGGCCGGCGGATCCGTGCCGATCACCGTGTCGGCGTTCTGCCGCGTCACCGACTCGGTACGGCTTGACGCCCGGGAACTGAAGCCGGTGTGCCTGAGCATCGCGGCCAACGGCGGGGCGACGTTCCTCGCTTCGGCGGGGGTAGACGTGCGCGTGCCGGAGCGGCTGCCGCAACTGCGTCCGGACTTGCTGCACGCCGAGTCCTGGGACTCGGCGGTCCGGGCCTGTGAATCCTTTGTGGACGACGAAACCGCCGAGCTGTTCGCCCGGCGGTTCTGTTTGTACGGCACGGCCGCCGAAATCGCGGCCCGGCTGACCGAGCTGGCCCGGTCCGGCGTGTCGGCGGTGCTGCTGCAGCACGTAGGTTCCTACGATCTGCCGCGGCAGCTGACCGCCGACTTCGCCGGCCGGGTACTGCCCGCGCTGGGGCGCTAACCCGCGAGGTCGAGCGCGATGTCGGTGATCATGTCCTCCTGGCCGCCGACCATGCCCCGGCGGCCGACCTCGACGAGGATCGCCCGGGTGTCGAGTCCGTACCGCACCGCGGCCGCTTCGGCGTGGCGCAGGAAGCTCGAGTAGACGCCCGCGTAACCCAGGCTCAGCGTCTCGCGGTCGACCCGGACTTCCCGGTCCTGCAACGGGCGCACCAGGTCGTCGGCGGCATCCATCAGCGGGAACAGCTCGCAGCCGTGGTCCCAGCCCATCAGGTCCGCCACCGCGATGAACGCTTCGAGGGGGCAGTTGCCCGCCCCGGCGCCCTGCCCGGCGAGGGACGCGTCGATCCGGACGGCGCCGTTTTCGGCCGCGACGACGCTGTTGGCGACGCCCAGGGCGAGGTTGTGGTGGGCGTGGATGCCGATCTGCGTCCCCGGGTCGAGGACGTCCCGGTAGGCGCGGACCCGATCGCGGACGCCATCCATGGTGAGCCGGCCGCCGGAGTCGGTGACGTAGACGCACGCGGCGCCGTAGGACTCCATGAGCTTGGCCTGCTTGGCGAGTTCGCTCGGCTCGGCCATGTGGGACATCATCAGGAAGCCGGCGACGTCCATCCCGAGTTCGCGGGCGGCGCCGATGTGCTGGGCGGAGATGTCGGCTTCGGTGCAGTGCGTGGCGACGCGGACCGAGCGGACGCCGAGCCGGTGGGCCTCCCGCAGGTCGTGCAGCGTGCCGATCCCGGGCAGCAAGAGCGTGGTCGGGATGGCGTTGCGGGTGACGTCGCAGACCGCTTCGATCCATTCCCAGTCGGTGTGGGCGCCGACGCCGTAGTTGATGCTGGACCCGGAAAGCCCGTCGCCGTGGGCGATTTCGATGGCGGCCACGCCGGCGGCGTCGAGGGCGCCGGCGATCGCGCGTGCCTGCTCGACGGTGTAGCGGTGGCGGATGGCGTGCATGCCGTCCCGCAGGGTGACGTCCTGGATGTACAGGTCGGTCATCGGACTGCCTCCTGAGCGGCCATGCGTTCGGCGGTGCGCAGCGCGGCCGAGGTCATGATGTCGAGGTTCCCGGCGTAGGCGGGCAGGTAGTGCGCGGCGCCCTCGACCTCGAGGAACACCGACACCTTGACCGCGTCGCCGGTGGGGACCAGGCGGTGCAGCGGGTCGTCGGCGGCGACGGTCTCGAACTGGACCTTCTGCTTGAGCCGGTAGCCCGGGACGTAGGCCTGCACCCGGCCGACCATTTCTTCGATGGACGCGGTGACGGCTTCGGTGTCCACATCGGATACCAGACAGTGCACGGTGTCGCGCATGATGAGCGGCGGTTCGGCCGGGTTGAGCACGATGATGGCCTTGCCGCGGGTGGCACCGCCGACCTTTTCGATCGCGGCCGCGGTGGTCTCGGTGAACTCGTCGATGTTGGCGCGCGTGCCCGGCCCCGCCGAGCGCGACGAGATGGACGCGATGATTTCGCCGTAGTGCACCGGGGTCACCGCGCGGACGGCCGCCACGATCGGGATGGTGGCCTGGCCGCCGCAGGTGACCATGTTGACGTTGGGGGCGTCGAGGTGCTCGCCGAGGTTGACCGGCGGGACGACGTAGGGCCCGAGGGCAGCGGGCGTCAGATCGATGACGGTCCGGCCGAGGCCGCGCAGGACCTCGTCGTGACGGCGGTGCGCGCCCGCGGAGGTGGCGTCGAAGACGTACTGGACGTCGGCGAACTCGTCGAGCCGGACGAGGCCGTCGACGCCCTCGTGCGTGGTGGCGACCTTGAGCCGGCGGGCGCGGGCGAGCCCGTCGGACGCGGGGTCGATCCCGGCCATGGCGGCGATTTCCAGGTGCTCGGACAGGCGCAGGACCTTGATCATCAGGTCGGTGCCGATGTTGCCCGATCCGATGATGGCGACTTTCGCGCTCATGCGACCCCTCCGAAACTGATCGTGACCTCGCCGAGCCCCGAGATCCGGGCGGTGAAGACGTCGCCGGGCGCGGCGGGCACCATCGGGCCCAGTGCGCCGGTGAGGACGATGTCGCCCGCCCGCAGCGGTTCCCCGCGGCGGGCCAGCGTGGTGGCGAGCCAGGCGGCCGCGTTGAGGGGGTCGCCGAGGCAGTCGCGGCCGGTGCCCCGGGAGACGAGTTCGGTGCCACGGTGGAGCTGCATCTCGACGTCGGCGGGCTCGACGTCGTCGATCGCCTCGCGGGCGTCGCCGAGGACGAACATGCCCGAGGAAGCGTTGTCGGCGACGGTGTCGACGATGGTGATGTCCCAGTCGGCGATCCGGCTGTCGACGATCTCCAGCGCCGGGGCGAGGAACGCGGTGGCCGCGCGGACGTCGGCGACCGAGCAGTCCGGACCGGGCAGGTCGGCGCCGAGGATCAGGGCGATCTCGGCCTCCACCTTGGGCTGCAGCAGCCGGCCGGCGGGAACTGTTCCTTCGTGGCCGAGGGCCATGTCGGAGAACAGTGCGCCGAAGTCGGGGCGGTCGACGCCCAGCTGGCGTTGCACGGCCGGTGACGTCAGACCGATCTTGCGCCCGACCAGGCGGTGCCCGGCCGCGAGCACGCGCTCGGTGTGCAGCCGCTGCACCTCGTAAGCCGCGTCGATGTCGCCGTCGGCGAAGAGGTCGCGGATCGGCGGACACGGCGTGGCAGTGGCGGCCGCGGCCGCGAGCACCGCCGCGGCCTTGGGGACGGCCTCGTTCATCAGGGACCTCCGGAGCAGGGATCGTGACCCGCCAGGTATAGGCCCCGGCCCTCCGGTCTGCCAAAGTTTGTACCGTGACACGGAACAGTGAGAACGGCAACATGCTCGACAAGGCGGCCGCCGTCCTGGCGGTGTATCGCCCGGACGGCGGGTCGTTCCGCCTGACGGAACTCGCGGCCCGGGCGGGGCTGACCAAGACGACGGCGTTCCGGGTGGCCGGCGACCTCGTCCGCCTCGGGTTCCTGGAGCGGGCGGGGGAGCGGTACCGGCTGGGCGGCACGCTGTTCGAGCTGGGTTCGCTCGTGCCTCGGCGTCAGGACCTCCGCGAGGCCGCCCTGCCGTTCCTGCAGGACCTGTTCGAAAGCACCCGCCAGACCGTCCACTTCGGAATCCGCGACGACCGCGAAGTCGTGTACCTCGAACGCATCCACGGCCACGACGCGGTCCCGCTGCCGTCCCGCATCGGTGGCCGGCTCCCGCTCACCTGCACGGCGATCGGCAAGGCCCTGCTGGCGTTCTCCGACCCGTCGCTGGCAGACGCGATCCTCGCGGATCCGTTGCCGCAGCTGACGTCGTCGTCGATCACCGACCCGGTCCGGTTGCGCACGGCCTTGGAGCAGACGCAGGTGTCCGGCCTGGCGTACGAAGAGCAGGAAGCCGCGCTCGGCGTGAGCTGCATCGCGGCGCCGGTGTTCAGCGGCGCGGTCGCCGTCGCGGCGCTGTCGGTGGCGGTCCCGCGCGAGCAGTTCCGGCCGGCGCACCTGGCCCCGGCGGTCCGGACGGCCGCGTTGGGCTTGTCGCGGACACTGCGCCTCTCCGCCGAGCCGAAATGACTGCCGAATCTTTAAATGCAGTCCAAGTCGACGCCGTGTGCTTCGCCGTGACTGTGGCAGCCGGCCCGCCGCCGCTGGCCTTGCTGTTGGCCGTCGAGCTACCGATCCGATTTTTGCGCCGCCGCCGAGCCGAGGCAACCGCTGGCACGGCGGTGATCGAGGCGGCTCGCCTCACTTAGGTTCCGTGCCGAGCGGATCGTGCCGACGACTCATCAGGACGGTAATGCATCAGTTCTGGCGGAGCTGTCGGACTGGGCTTCGATCTCGGCGAGGCGTTCAGTCAGTGCGTCGTGGATGAAGCGGTAGGCGTGCGTGACCGTGCTCTCGATGATTCGAGCTGCCATCAGCGCGGGGTCACCGACCGCGGGCCAGGAAGGCGCCTGCACGCCCGCACCAGCGCGGCTGGTGAGCCGTCGTAGGCGCTGGTCCACTGTCCGGTCTGCAGTGTCTGATCTGCTCGGTGGTCAGTTCCTCCACGGTTCCGTACAGCCCGTGTCCGGCGTTGTCGACCACGACATCGATGCGCCCGCACTCGTACTCGATCTTCCAGTCGCTGATCACGACCCGGGCCGGGGCAGCGACCAGAACACGGTGATCTGCACGCACTCGTCGTGAAGCCGGCCCGTGAACGACTCGCCTCGCCACTCGCCCGGCTGCCACTACGTCACCATGCCCCGCGTCGGCAGCGCCTTCAGTCGCGCTGTGCCGCGACCAGCACGGGCCCGCCCGGCACCGTCGGGAATTCCCGTTCACCCCGCAGGCCGTGCGCGGTGAGAGCGTTCGCCATCCGGTCCGCGTCGTAGGCGTTGCCGCCGTTGCGTGCGGCGTGCCAGCCGGCGACGGCGCGAAGCAGGGGATCGGAGGCCGCCGAGTTGGTGCCCACGACGATCCAGCCACCGGGTTTCAGAGCTTCGATCAGTCGTGGCAATCCTTGGATCAGGGCAGCCTCCGACAGGAAGGGGGCGGGCAGCCAGACCATGTCGTAGGCGGCTCGGTCCGCCACATCGACGACGTCGGCGTGACGCAGGGTGACGCGGCCGGCGGCCTCGGTACCGACGTCGGCCAGTTCCCTGCGCGCCAGTTCCAGCACGCGCTCCATAACGTCGACGCCGACGACCTCGGCACGGGGAAACGCCTCCGCCAGCGCCAGCGCCAACGCCGCGATGCCGGTGCCGACGTCCAGGATCCGGCTACCCGGCCGGTCCAGCCGCTCCGCGAGACCAGGCAGGGCGGGAACGACCTCGCCGGCGATGGCGCGGCCGGTGCCCGCGGAGGCGCGGCCCTGATTGCGCAACACCTCGTCGTCCTGGTCCGCCCAGCCGCCAGCCGCACCTTGGTCTCCCGCAGCCGCACCCACCGCCTGACGAAGCGAACTCAGGCGTGCCTGCGCCGCGCTGCGGCTCGTCGGACCGTCGGGGTACTGGTACGACCGATGCAGAACCAGTGAGTCCCCGTCCCGCCGCACCAGTCCGGCCGCTTCGAGTACGGCAGTGCGATGCGGGTTGGCCGTCAAGACATCGGCCAGCGGCTTCGTGGCGGCGTCGTCCAGGGTGGCGATGAGGGCCGCCAGCGCCCAGGTGAAGGCTTCCAAGGTGGTGGACGGGTCGTCGTTCGGGTCCAGGGAGAGGAGGGAGGACGGGGTGGGCACGGACATTCGCGGCCTTTCCTGCTGGTAGCGCTTGTGACGATCATTGTCACGCAACGGAAATCAACTCGGCACGGCGCCTTGCGGTGGGCTGTGCGTTCAACGCCGCTGCGCCCGCATCGTTTCCCGAACGGTGAAGTACCAGAAGTTCAGATGGTGCCGGACCAGGCTGCTTCGAGGGAGCTGGGGCCGGGTGACCCCGAGTTCCGCGAGGCTCGTGGGGGCCCCAGTCCGGCGACCAGCTCGTGCAGGCGGGTACGGCAAGGGGAGCGTCGAGTGCTCTGCTCACCACGGCGGCGGCGTGGGGTTGCGGCCGGCAGCGTGAACGCGGCGACGTGCGGGAGCAGGACGGCATGCCGCCGAGTACGTGGCAGAGCTTGTGGTGCAGGCCCATCGTCGTCGCGCCGAGGCACGCCCCGCGCAGCCAAGCGCCCCGCAGTGCGGTCGCCCGGGCCGGCAGCACCGACCGATCCCGCCCGGTCCGCTTGCGTGCGTCCTCGGTGATCCCCCGGACCGGGGTCATCTCGGATCCCGCGTAGGTCGTCGGCAGCGCGATGTAGGGCAGGCCGGCGCGCAGGGACAGGGCACGGGGCGTGCCGGACCCCGGCCCCGGCGGCGGCACCCGCTCGATCAGGGCACGAACGAGGCCAGCTGCTCGTCGAGCCACGGGTAAAGCTCCTCGGCCTTGGTGCCGAGCCGGGACTTCAGGTTCCGCGTGGGCTCGTCGGCCAGCACCTCGAGCGAACCGTCCGCGACAGCGTCATAGGCTTGGGCCACCACGCTTTCGGCGCTGACCTTGGGTACGTCCCAGCGCGCCGACATCGGCGTGTCGACCATGCCGACGAGCAGGCCGACGACCTGCGTGCCGCGCGGGCCGAGTTCGGTCCGCAGCGCGTTGGTGGCCGACCACATCGCCGCCTTCGACGCCGCGTAGCCGGTCGGCACATTGATCCAGGCCGCCGCGGAGAGGATGTTCAGCAGCGTGCCGCCGCCGTTGGCCGCGAGCACCGGGGTGAAGGCGTTCGCGACCCGCAAGGTGCCGAAGAAGTTCGTCTCGAAGATCCGGCGGAGCTCGTCCTCCGGCCCGGAAATGGAGTCCCCGGCGGGCGCGACGGCAGCGTTGTTGATCAGCAGGTCGACGTCCGACGCGGCCGCGGCGGCCCGCGCGACGCTCGCCGCATCGGTGAGGTCGAGGGCGAGCGGCCGGACGCGGGCGTCGTCCCACTGCTTCGGGGTGCGGGCGGTGGCGTAGACCTTTGCCGCACCCCGCTCCAGCGCCTGCTGGACGAACTGTTCGCCGAGACCGCCGTTGGCGCCCGTCACGAGCACCGTACGGCCGTCGAGTGACTGACTCATCTAGACTCCTTGTCAAGTGGGGAACGTCCCCGGATTCATTATGCGGGGACAGTCCCCACTTCGCCAGGAGGAGTGTCGATGGCCACGGTCCGGAAGCTGCGCGCCGACGCCCGGCGCAACCGAGACGCGATCGTCGAGGCGGCCCGCGAAGTCTTCGAGGCCGAGGGCGCGCTGACCTCGCTCGACGGCATCGCCCTGCGCGCGGGAGTCGGCAACGCCACTCTCTACCGCCACTTCCCGACCCGCGACGACCTGCTCGCCGCCGTCATCGCGAGCAGCATCGCCGAGGCGTTGGGCGAAGCCGACGAGCTGGCCCGCACCCGCTCCGCGCGTGAGGCGCTCGTCGAGTGGCTGGTGCTGCTGACCTGGCGGTTGCGCGTCTGGCACGACCTGCCGTACTGCCTGGCCACCGCGCTGCAGGACGCCGAGTCGCCGATGAAACCGGCCTACGACCCGCTGCTCGATCGGACGAGCAGCCTCCTCGATTCGGCGGCGGCCGCCGGTGAGCTGGCCGGCCCGGTCGCCGCGGGCGAGGTGTACGAGCTGGTGCTCGCGCTGTCGTGGGCGGTCGACCGGTTCGGCGACGACGAAGCGGCCGCGCGCAGACGGGTTGCGATGGCCACCGCGGGAATCTTCGCCCGGCCCTGACCGCGGCTCGCGGACCAGCGAGCCGGGCTCCCGGCTTTCGCGCCCGGTGAGCGGACTTGCGCCTAGACGGTGGCGACCCCGCTCACCGGAGAGCCCACGGCACCAGGAAGCCGAAGCGGGGGTGCGGTCAGCAGGAACCGGGACCGCCCGTGCTCGCGCAGTCAGCGGGCGAGATCCGCCAGGTACCACCTCTCGCCCAGCGGGATGCCCTGCTTGAAAAGGCAGTGGGTGTGCAGCGGCAGCACGGATTCGGCGCCGGGGCCGGATCCAGGCTGAAGCGCTCCACGGCGAGGTTGTCGGCCACGATCGCCGAGAGCCCGCTGTCGGTGATCCACTGCAGCAGGCGGCCGTCCTGGCTGTCCAGCACGGCGCAGCTGCCGTCCAGCGTCTCCTGGGTCAGGTCGTCGCCGAGCTCGAGCGTGATGGCGGTAAGTCCCGTGTGGACGCACAGGATGTCACCCGCCTCGACGGTCACGTCCTGCGCCGCCATGATCTCGGTGAGCATGTCGTACCCGACGGCGACGCGCCGGTGGCCGACCGCCCGTTCCAAGTCGACCAGCACCCTCGGCCCTGAACGCCGGTCTGGGCCATGGTCTCGATGCCGAGCGCGCCGGCGTGCGGCGGCACCGAACCGGCCGGGTCGCCGAGCACGTCGACGTCGGCCCGATAGCCGTTGTAGTAGCAGATCACGGGCTCGCCGGTGCCGTCGAGATCGAAGACGGCGCCGTGGTGGGCGAAGGAATCCCACTGCGTCGAGTACTGCAGGTAGAGGACCGCGAGGTCGTCGCTGAGGACATCGGGCACCATGAGCGGCCTGCTGCTCGCCCAGCCGCACAACTACAGCGCCCGGCTCGCCGGCAACCGAGCCGGCGCCCACCGGCCCGGGCCCCTCCGGCGTGTGTTCCGTGGCCGGAACGACAGCGGTCACAGCTTTTTGAGCTGCCGCCGGTTGACCGTCAGCACCTCGTTCGACAGGTCCGGTGCGGCATCGGCGATCGCCCGGGAGAGGAGCAGCGCGCCGACCATCTGGCTGAACAGCGCCACCGCGCGCTCGCGGGCTTCGGCGGGAGTGAGCTCGGTGCCGGACTGACGGGCGCGGTCGAGCAGCATGTCGGTGATGGTGGCGAAGTAGCCGTCGAGCCCGCGCCGGTATTCGGCCTGGGCGGCGGCGCCGTGGCGGCCGGCGTCGGAGACGAGGGCGGCCGAGGCGCAGCCGTTCTCGGGGTGGTCGCGGTGCTCGGCGTTGAGGTACTCGTCGACCATGTCGTGCAAGGCCGCGCGCGCCGAGCGGGGATGCGCTTCGCGGATCGCGTCGAGCGCCTCGAGTGAGTCGGTGAAGCCCTGGTGGAGGACTTCGAGAGCGAGGTCGTCCTTCGAGGTGAAGTGGTTGTAGAACCCGCCGTGCGTCATGCCGGCCGACTTCATCAGCTCCTCGATGCCGATGCCGTCGATGCCGCGCAGCCGGAATCCCGCGCCGGCCGCGTTGACGATCTTCTCGTGGTTGAGCCGTTTCTGCTCTTGCGTGATGCGGGGCA
The DNA here is from genome assembly GCF_051337345.1 of Amycolatopsis sp. MEPSY49. NCBI lineage: Bacteria > Bacillati > Actinomycetota > Actinomycetes > Pseudonocardiales > Pseudonocardiaceae > Amycolatopsis > Amycolatopsis sp. MEPSY49. Next base: position 112,956 of record NZ_JBDLYJ010000020.1, read on the forward strand.
CGTCGACCACCTTCCTGGCGAGCTCGCTGCCACTACCCAGCTTGACAGTTAATGATGACGACTGCAATCTTTAACTATGATGATGAACGTCATCGAAGAGTGAGGGGACGGTCATGAACTTCGGAACCATCGGCGCCGGGACGGTCGCGCAGGCGATCGCCGGGCACCTCGTGAAGGCCGGCCACAAGGTGACACTCGGCAACAGCCGCGGCCCGGACACGCTGTCCGACGTCGTGACCCGGCTGGGGCCGCTCGCGAGCGCGGGCACGGCCGGCGAAGCGGCCGCCGCCGACATGGTCTTCCTCGCCGTGCCGTGGCCGCGGGTCGGCGACGCGCTGGCCGGACTGCCCGAGTGGGACGGCCGCATCCTGGTCGACACCACCAACAACCTGGAGTCGATGCGGCCGGCCGTCGCCGATCTCGGGGTGGAGACGGCGAGCGAGTTCGTCGCCGACCGTGCGCCGGGCGCGCGCGTGGTCAAGGCCTTCAACACCCTCTACGCCCAGTACATCGCCGCCGATCCCCGGCACGCGGAAGGGCGGCAGCTGCTGTTCTACGCCGGTGACGACGAGGCGGCCAAAGCGGATTTCCGCACCGTCGCCGACGCCGTCGGATTCGCGCCGGTCGACGCCGGGACGCTGCGCGAGGGCGGCCGCCTGATGCAGATCGGCGGCCCGCTTTCGGCTCTGCACGCCCTGAAGCAGGACTGAGGCCATGAAAGCCTTGGCCTATGAGAAGGCACACGCGCTCGACGCGTTCGCCATCGAGCTGACCGAAGTCGCCGAACCTCGGCTGCGGGACGGGGACCTGCTGGTCGAAGTCCGGGCGATCGGCATCAACCCGGGCGAAGCCGCGATCCGGCGGACGCGCAGCGCCGAGCCCGGTGGGAGGGTCGTCCTCGGCTGGGAGTTCGCCGGGGTCGTCGCCGCGGCCGGGCCCGCGGCCACCGGGTTCGCGGCCGGGGACCGGGTGCTGGGCACCGGCGACTTCACCCGCGACGGCAGCTGGGCCGAGCGCGTCGCGGTCGACCACCGGGTGGTGGCCAAGATCCCGGACCGGCTCGCGTTCACCGACGCCGCGTCGCTGCCCATCGGCGTCCTCACGGCCTGGGAATCGCTGTTCCGCGACCAGGACGCACTGCCGCCCGGTGTCGGCCGCGTGCTCGTCGTCGGCGGAGCCGGCGGCGTCGGGTCGATGGCGACGCAGCTGCTCAAGACGACGACGCCGGCGTTCGTGATCAGCACCGCCTCCCGGCCCGAGTCGCGGGAGTGGGCGACGGCGATGGGCGCCGACCTGGTCGTCGACCACCGCGGCGACCTGGCCGGACAGCTCCGCGCGGTGGGGGTCGACCACGTCGACCTGGTGCTCTCGACCTCGGGCACCAGCGGCCACCTGGGGGCGATCGCCGAGGTGCTGCGCCCCTTCGGTCACCTGGCCGCCACCGACCTCGCCGGCCCCTTCGACCCGGGGGCCTTGACGGGCAAATCGCTGTCACTGCACAGCGAGATGGTGTTCAGCAGGATCGTGGCCGGCGGTGACGTCGGCAGCCAGGGCCGGATCCTCGCCCGGACGGTGGACGAGGTCGCGGCGGGCCGGCTGCACCCGATCGTGACCACCACGCTCGAGGGCCTGAGCGCCGAGACCATGAAGGCGGCGCACACCCTCGCCGAGAGCGGCCGGACCATCGGGAAGACCGTGATCCGGATAGCCGAGTGAACGTCTTTGAACCCCACCCTCGATGAAAGGAACTTCCCTGATGACAACGGATCTGCTCGACGGTGAATACGTCCCCAGCGCAGACGCGGCGACCCGCGACCAGGTCGGGCTCTACGAGCGCACGGACGGCCGGGAGGGCGCGACGATGGGGGGCGGCCCGGTGGTCGTGGTGACCATGCGTGGCGCCCGTTCGGGCAAGCTGCGCAAGGTCGCCCTGATGCGCATCGAGCGTGACGGCGTCTACGCGATCGGCGCGGCGGCCGGCGGCCAGGCTCGCAATCCGAGCTGGTTCCACAACCTCGTGGCGCACCCGACGGTGCAGCTGCAGGACGGTCCCGATCGCCGGCTGATGACCGCCCGGGTGGCCGAAGGCGCCGAGCGGGAGAGCTGGCTGGCCTACACCGACGAGCTCTACCCGTTCTTCGCCGGCCTTCGCGCCCAGGCCGCCGAGGCCGGCAACCGCCAGGTGCCGCTGTTCCTGCTCGAACCCATCGAGAGCTGACCGGACTCGCCACGGGTGCCCGCCACCGGCCGGCCGACGGTCCACGACCGGGACGGCGGCCCAGCTCGCTTTCGAAATCTTGACAACAAGCCGTGCCGGCGGTCCGGGCTTGGGGTAGCCGGAAACGCGTGCCCGCGGCTCAGCCGATGGAGGCGAGGTACTGCGCTACCGCGGTGATTTCCCCTGCGTCGGAGATCAGCCCGATGTACCCGTCGGGCCGGATCACCACGAGGCTGCGGTCGGTCGCGCCGTACGCGTCGGCGAGGTGACCTCCGGTGTCGACGATCTCACCCGGGCCGGCCGGCTGATCGACGACGCGGAGAGCTTCGAGGCCGGGCGGAAGGGGCTTGGCCGCGGACCCGAAGTCCAGCAAGGTGAACCGCCCGCCGCGAGTCAGGTCGAACAGCCGGCGTTCGCCGTCCACCGTCCTCAGCCCGGTCGCGTCGGGGGCGCGGTCACCGGCGCGGAGCGCGGCCGTTTCGTCGCGGTCGTCGCGGGCCAGGGCGGAGCCGCGGTAGGTGACGTCGAGTTGCAGTGTGCTCGCGTCGCGGCGGGTGGAGACGCCGTGCTGTTCGAGCGTTCGTTCGAGACGTGCGGTCGAGGATGCGAGTACCCCGGCGGCGACCGGTCGCCGCTCGGCTTCGTAGCTGTCAAGCAGTGCCGGTGAAGCACCCTTCGCGACGGCGGCGAGCTTCCAGCCGAGGTTGTGCGCGTCCTGGATTCCGGTGTTCATCCCTTGGCCGCCGGCGGGGGACTGGATGTGCGCCGCGTCGCCGGCCAGGAAAACGCTTCCCGCCCGGTAACGGTCGGCGAGTCGGATGTTCGCGCGCCACAAGGACGACCACGCCGGTTCGCGGAGGCGGATATCGGTGCGGCCGCTGCGCTGTTCGAGGATCGCCTGCATGTTCGCGAGGCCGAGTTCAGGACTCTGTCCCGGCGCGAGGCCGGCCTGGTACTGGAAGACGTCGGTCGAGGGCAGCGGGCACAGGGCGAGGAAGCCGTCGGCGTGCCGCCACATGTGCCAAGCCTCGCGGTCGAGGCCGTCGACCTCGACGTCGGCGACGATCATCCGCACTTCCTCGCGGGTCTCGCCCTCGAAAGAGATCCCGGCCTGCTTGCGGACGGTGCTGTGGCCGCCGTCGCAGCCGACCAGCCACCGCGCGGTGATCGTCTCGGCGACGCCATCCTTGACCACCACCGCCGACACGCCCTCGTCCGACTGCTCGAAGCCGACCAGCGTGGTGCCGAACTCGACGGTGCCGCCGAGGTCCGCGAGCAGCAGCCTGAGCGCCTCCTCGGTGCGCCATTCCGGAGTGATCAAGCTGGTCGTGTACGGGATGTCGGGTCGGTTCCTGAGCGTCTCGGGCTCGGCGCCGCCCACGGTCACCTGACCGTCGGGCGCGACGGAACGCATCGGCATCGCCATCCGGCCGTGGGCGAGCACGCGCTCGACGATGCCGAGATCGTCGAACACTTCGAGGGAGCGCGGCTGGAGGCCCTTGCCGCGCGAGCCGGGCTGTGGCCCGGGCGAGGCTTCGACGATCCGGGCGGCGACGCCGCGCCGGGCGAGTTCGCAGGCCAGCGTCAGCCCGGTCGGGCCGGCTCCGACGATCAAGACCGCCGGAGCGGTCCGCTCCGGCGGCAGCGCCTTGTCGACCATGGCCACGTCCTCCAAATAAGAAAGCAATCTCTTTCCTGTCAGCGTACGGATGCTTGCCAAGAAAGGCAAACCTTTCTAACGTGGTGGGGTGGCCGCAGAGGTGACCGAATCCGTCCGCCGCCGTCGACGCGGTGAAGAGCTCGAATCCGCGCTGCTCACCGCGGCCTGGGAAGAGCTGGTCGAGGTCGGGTACGGCCGCCTCACCATGGGGTCGGTCGCCGTGCGTGCCCGGACCAGCGAACCCGTGCTCTACCGTCGGTGGGCCAACAAGGACCAGCTCGTCCTCGCCGCGCTCGAGCACCACCGAGACGCCGATCCGGTCGCGGAGCCGGACACCGGGACCCTGCGCGGTGACCTGATCGCCCACCTGACGGCCGTCAGCGAAACCCTCGCCGGCTTCTACGCCATCGCCGTGGCCGCCGCGTTCTCCGGACTGCTCGCCGACGCGGGTCTGACTCCGTCGCAGGTCCGCGAGAAGGTGATGGGCGCTCGGCTCGCGCAGGCCCGGACCGTCTACCGGCGCGCTCACGACCGCGGTGAGCTCGACCTCGAGCGCGTCCCCGCCGCGGTGCTCGCCATGCCTTTCGATTTGGTGCGGCACGACATGCTGATGGATTCGGGACCGGTGAAGCCCGCCCGTATCCGGTCGATCGTCGACGAGCTCTTCCTGCCGCTACTGCGAAACCACTAGGGCCGGTATCGAGGCGCTGGTCGACGCGGTCTGCCGGGACCAGGTCTCGCGGCTGACCATTGGTGCTCGTGAGCTTGCTGGCCCAGCTCGACCCGCCCGCGGCATCGCTGCCGCGCTCATCGGTCTTTCACCGTGGCCGGCTCGCCGGAGCACGGTCCACGACCGGGTGGCGGCGCAAGGTCAGGAGCAACGCGCCGGCAGCACCTCGGGCTGGGACTCGAAGATCCGGATGGCGTCGTCGCGCTCCAGGCGGCTGATCCGGCGTTTCACCGCCGGGACCGACAGCGCGACCACGCGGGCGATGTCGGTCAGGCTGGCGCGGCCGTTCACCACCAGCTGGTCAACAATCTGACGATCCAGGTGCACTGAAGACCGCTTCGTCCGATCCCGGGGAATATGCCTCCGTCGGGATGATCCGCCTGATCGCCTCGGGTGCCCTCGACCTCGCCCCGGAGCAGATCACGCGATTCGCCCTGGAGCAGGTCAACGACGCGATCGCCCACGCCGCCGTCCACAACGGACCGTTCGACCGCACCGTGCTCACGCCGGCGGCGTGAGTTCGCGCGTCACTCCTTGGTGTGACCCGCGGCTGGATCGCCTCCGCCGGAAGAGCGACCGACGACGCGCAAACAGGGCGACAACGGTTGACGATTCCCCGCGGCGTCCCTGGCTGAATGAGTCAGGACAAGCCGTTGCCCCGCAACGGGAACCAGCTCGAGAGGACAACCATGGGTCACCGATTCGCCGGACCGCACCTGCCCACCCGGCGGGCGGCCATGGCCGTGGCCACCACGCTCGCCGCGGCCGCCGCCCTGACAGCCTGCGCGGCTCCCGGCGACGCCGCGCCGCGGATCGTCAACGCCGCCGACCGCAGCCCTCTGGAATTCGGCGGTGACCCGGCGACGCGGCAGCTGGCCGCGCTGATGCAACAGGACCTCGACGCGGGCGTGCCGGGCGTGGTGGTGCGAGTGCGCACCGGAGACGGCCGGACGATCTCCCTGGCGAAGCAGGCCGCGTGGACCCGGGCCGACCACCGGCTCTCCGCCGACGACCAGTTCCGGATGGGCTCGAACACCAAGACCATGGTCGGTGTCCTGGTGCTTCAGCTGGTCGCCGAGCACCGGTTGGCACTGCAGGATTCGGTGGAGAAGTGGCTGCCGGGCTTGGTACCGGGCGGACGGCGCATCACGCTGAAGATGCTGCTGAACCACACCAGCGGCCTGTTCGACTACATCAACGACCCGACCGTCCTGGCCCGGGAGACCGGCGCGGACCCGTCGGCCGTGACGCCGCGAGAGCTGCTGGCCGTCGCGGCGCAGTACCCGCCGGTGTCCGCGCCGGGCGCGCAGTACGGCTACAGCAACACCAACTACGTGGCGCTGGGGATGGTGCTGGAGAAGGCGACCCGCCGGCACCTGGCCGACCTGCTGCAGCAGCGCATCATCGGGCCGCTGCGCCTGCACGACACCTACTTGGCCGCCGACGGCCGGTCCCGCGACGGCGCGAAGCCGGCCGACGCCTACGAGCCGGACGCCGAGCACCTGGCGCCGCTGCTGCCGCCCGGCGCGCCCGAAGGCACTGCGTTCGCCGGCCCGGCGCGGGGGGAGCACGTGCTGGTGACCTCGGTCAACCCGGCTTGGAGCTGGGCGGCCGCGGCCGTCGTGTCGACCCCGGCCGACGAACAGCGGTTTCTGCGGGCGCTGGCCTCCGGTGCCCTGCTGCCCCCGGCGCAGCTGGCCGAGATGAGGAAGACGGTGACCGAGAACCCCGGCGACCCGCACAGCTCGCGGTACGGGCTCGGCATCGAGGAGTACCGCAGCCCGTGCGGACCGGTCTGGGGGCACACCGGCGGGATGGCGGGCTACTCCAGCCAGAACTACACCGACGCGACCGGCGAGCGCGCGGTCAGCGTGGTGACCACGACGCTGTTCGGGCTGCACGCCCCGGCCACCGGCGCCGCGGACCAGGAGGTCGTCGACGCCGCGATCTGCACGATGCTGGGCAAGCCCGTCCCGGCAGGCTCCCGCTGACCGCGGCCCCCGCGAAGGGTGCACCCCGATGTCGCTCCAAGGAATGACGATGCCCGGATCTGATCTCGTTACAGTCGGCGGAGTGACGCAAGATACGAGCCACCGGCGTACCGGGTGGCACCCGCGGGCCGCCGACGCCGGCCTCGTCGTCCTGACCCTTTGCCCTCCGCTGCTGCTGCAACCCAGCGCGGACAGCTCGGCGCGGGCCTGGTGGCTGCTGGCCGCTTTCGAGGTGGTGGCGGCGGTGGCGCTGCTGGTGCGGCGCCGGTGGCCGCTGGCCGCGTTCCTGGTGCTCACCGGCGCACTGGTGGCCGCGGTCACCGGGGGTGCGGCCGCGGGCGTGAAGCTGACCCCGCTGGTCTGCTTGTCGCTCGCGGTCGCGCTCTACGGGGTCGGCAGCCTGTGCGAAAGCTGGTGGCGCGCGGCGTTGGCGGCTTGCGGAGGCAGCGCGCTGGTCGCCGCCGGAGTGTGGATCGACCACGTGACCACGACCGCCGGTGCCTTCCGCGGTGGCGCGGACGTGGTCGCCGTCCTGGCCCCCATGCCGCTGGCCTGGGCCACCGGGTTCGCCGCGCGCAACCACCGCGCGCACCTCGCCGCCACCGAGCAGCGTGTCGAAAACGTGGTGCGGGAGCAGCGGTTGCGCGAACAGCAGGCCGCGCAAGGGGAACGCGTGCGAATCGCCGGTGAGATGCACGACGTGGTCGCGCATTCGCTGACGCTCCTGGTGGTGCAGGCGGAGACCCTGCGCGCTCGCCGTGGCGAGCTGCCGGACTGGGCCCGCGCCCCGGTGGACGGCCTCGCCGGCGCCGGCAGGCAAGCCGGCGGCGAACTGCGCGACTTGCTGCGGATCCTGCGGGACCCCGACGACCCGGCGCCCCTGAACCCCGTGCCCGGCCTCGCCGAACTGCCCGGCCTGCTGGACCGCAGCCGAGCCGCCGGCACGCGCGTCGACGCGCGGATCGAGGCCGAAGTGGACGTACTTCCCCGTCCGACGCAGCTCGCCGTCTACCGCATCGTGCAGGAATCGCTCACCAACGCCCGCCGCCACTCGCCGGGAGCGCCGGTACACGTCACCATCGCCGAGGAGCGCGGGCGGCTGCGCTGCGAGGTCGTCAACGCGCGACCGGCGAAGCCCAGTGCGCCGAGCTGGGGCACCGGGCTCGGGCTGGTCAGCATGCGCGAGCGCGTGGACGTCCTGGACGGCGAGCTGCGCACCGGGCCCACCGCCGCCGGCGGCTTCCGGGTGGTGGCCACACTGCCCTCGAGCGCCGTGGCACCGGTCGCATGGGACACCGCCGGTGCCTGAGCCGATCACCGTGCTCGTCGTGGACGACGAACGCATCATTCGCGACGGTCTGGCCGCGATCCTCGGCACGCAGGAGGGAATCACCGTGACCGGCACGGCCGATGACGGAGAAGAAGCCGTCGAGGTGTGCGGCCGGCGGAGACCCGATGTCGTGCTGCTGGACATCCGGATGCCTCGCCGGGACGGGCTGTGGGCCTTGGCCGAGCTGGGCCGGCGAGGCCTGCTGGGACCGGGCCGCACCCGGGTGCTCATGTTGACCACGTTCGACGTCGACGAGTACGTCGACCAGGCGCTCGCCGGCGGCGCAACGGGCTTCCTGCTGAAGAACAGCTCGTACGAGGAACTGGCCGCCGCCGTGCGTGCCGCGGCCGCCGGGCACAGCACGTTGAGCCCGGTGGTCACCCAGCGGATCATCGCGAGCCACCTCACCACCCGGCGGCAACCGGACAACGCCGAGCTGGCCCGCTTGGCCGACCTCACCCAGCGAGAACGCGACGTGCTGCGCCTGGTGGGCGAAGGCCTGAGCAACGCGGAGATCGCCGACCGGCTCGTGGTCAGCCTGCACACGGTGAAGACGCACGTCAGCCGCATGCTCACCAAGACCGGCTGCCAGAGCCGGGCGCAGGCGGCGCTGCTGGCCCGCCACGCATGGGGCTGAAACCGCTGCGTACGGAGCACGGCAGTGTCTTCGTTCGGTCCACGATTTACTGGGAAGCCTCGAACGGCTCGCTGGGTGGCGAGAAGCGACAGCAGTGCCCGGTGGTCGCGGTTGGCGAGATCGACGGTGCCCCTGTTTCCTGGATGCCGTGCCGGGTGCAGCCGTAGGAGACGAACGGCGGGCCGTCGCCTTGAAGGTCTGTGGATGCTGCGCCGGGCACTCGAGCGGCGACGCTCTAATCCTGGCTTCAGGTTGATCGAGGAGACTGAGCGGCAAAGCATCGATGGGAGGGGCGGGCCGGCGTGCGGATCATGATCGCGGATGACGAGGCGGCCATCCGTGAGTCGCTGGAGCGGGTGCTCCAGGTGGAGGGTTACGACACCAGCACCGTCGCCGACGGTCTCGCCGTGCTCGACGGGGTCGGTGATGACGCGCCGGATCTGCTGATCCTCGACGTGATGATGCCCCGCCTCGGCGGGCTGGAGACTTGCCGGCGGTTGCGGGGTGCGGGCCGGGATCTGCCGGTGCTGATGCTGACCGCCCGTGACCAGGTCTCCGATCGGGTCACGGGGCTGGACGCGGGCGCCGACGACTACCTGCCCAAGCCGTTCGCCACCGAGGAGTTGCTGGCCCGGGTGCGGGCCCTGCTGCGCCGGCGCACGCCGGCCGACGGGGAGTCGCAGATCCTGTCGTTCGCCGACGTCCGGCTCGATCCCGACAGGTTCGAGGCGTGGCGGGGCGAGCGTCCGCTGCACCTGACCCGGACCGAGTTCTCCCTGCTGCAGGTCCTCGTCCGCAACGCGACCCGGGTCTTGACCCGCGACGCGCTGTTCGAGGCGATCTGGGGCTTCGACATGAGCACCACCGCCAACAACCTCCAGGTGTACGTGAGCTACCTGCGCCGCAAGATGGAGGCCGGGGGTGAGCCGCGATTGATCTACACGCGGCGCGGCCTGGGGTACACGTTGCGGGAGACTCCTCCGTGAGCAGGCCCGCCGGCCGGGAACCGCGCCGGCTGACCCGGTGGTGGCGCCGGCGGTCCCTGCGGACCAGGATGACGGTGATCGCGGCGACGGCCATCGCGGTCAGCGTGTTCCTGGCCTTCCAAGTGGCCATCGAGCTCCTGGACCGGGAACTGCAGGACACCGCCCAGAACCAGCTGCGCGCCGACTCCCGCGTCCTGGCGACGAACGCCGAGCGCGCCGGTCTGGCGCAGGTCCAGCTACCGCCGTATCCCGGGACCGGTGGACTCGTACGGGTCATCCTGCCCGACGGCTCGACCCGGACGCCGGCCGGTCAACCCGCGCTGCCCCCCGTCAGCGAGCACGCCGTGCGCGTGGCGCAGGGCGCGTCGGCCGACCTGATGGAATCGACCGAGACCGACGACGACGGCTACCTCGTCTACACGCTGCGGGCGGGCGGCGGCGCGGTCCAGGCGGCCCGCGTCGCCGATGGCAGCTCGAACAACCGGTTCGGGTGGGGCATGCTGCTGATCGGGCTGTTCTGCGTGGCCGGCGGCGCCCTGGCCGGGCGGACCGTGGCGCGGACCGGGCTGGCACCGATCGACCGGCTGACCGCCGCCGCGGTCCGTGTCGCGCACACCCGGGATCTCGACGCCGACATCCCGGACGAGGGCGGTGGGGAGATCCGGCGGCTGATCCAGTCGATCAACGACATGCTCGCCGCGCTCCGGGAATCCCGCCGGGCCCAGCGGCTGCTCGCCGAGGACGCCGCCCACGAGCTCAAGACCCCGCTAACCAGCCTGCGCCTCAACGCCGAGCTGCTGATCCGGCTCGATCGGCGCGGCACCCTGGACAGCGCGCTGCCGCCGGAGAGCCGGACCCGGCTGCTCAACGACCTCGGCGCCCAGGTGGCCGAGTTGAGCACCCTTGCCGCCGAGTTGACCGACCTGGCGCGCGGTGACGTCAGCGACGAGAACACCGAGGTGCTCGACTTCGCCGACGTGGTGGTGGCCGCCGCGACCCGGGCGCGTTCCCGGGTGCCCGACATCGAGGTCGCGCTCGACGTGACCTCCGTGTGGGTGAGCGGGCGTCCCGCCGCGCTCCAGCGGGCGGTGCTCAACCTCATCGACAACGCGGGCAAATGGTCTCCCGCGGACCAGCCGGTCCAGGTCCGGCTCCGTGCCGAGGGCGCGTCGGCGGTGCTCGAGGTCGACGACGCCGGGCCGGGCATCGACGCCGCCGACGTACCGCGGGTGTTCGACCGGTTCTACCGCGCCGACAGCGCCCGGGCGTTGCCGGGATCCGGTCTGGGGCTGTCGATCGTGCAGCGGGTCGTCGACGCCCACGGCGGCCGGGCCACCGTCGCCCGCTCCGCACGCGGTGGCGCGCTGCTTCGGGTCGACCTTCCGGCCGCGACGCCGCCCGCCCCGATCGCGCGGCGCACTGCCGGGGAGGACACCGCGGTGCGCTGACCCGCCCCGGCGGCGGGGCGCGGGACCAACGGGCGGCGGCCGTCGGGCCCGGGACGAGATCCGGGACGGGCCTGGGGTCCCGTCCCGGATCTCGTCCGTGCCGCCGCGCTCACCGTCGCAGCGCAGGCTCCTCATCGTCCACGAGCGGCCGTCGACCGTCCGGCGGCTCCACCGGCCGGGACAGCCGGCTCGGCCACCACATCCGCCGTCCGATCAGCAGGGTGAGGGCGGGCACCAGGACCGACCGCACCAGCAGGGCGTCGAGCAGCACGCCGAAGGCGACCAGGAACCCGACCTCGACCAGCATCACCAGCGGAAGCGAGGTGAGGACCGCGAACGTGGCCGCCAGGACCAGGCCTGCCGAGGTGATGACGCCACCGGTGGCGGAAAGGGCTTTGAGCATGCCCGCTCTGGTTCCGAGACGCACGGTCTCCTCACGGGCCCGGCTGGCCAGGAAGATGTTGTAGTCGACGCCGAGCGCCACCAGGAAAAGGAACGCCAGCAGCGGCACCGAATTGTCGATCCCCTTGAACCCGAGAATCGTGTCGAAGACGAACACGCTGCCGCCGAAGGCTGCGGCGAACGAGACGATCACGGTCGCCATCAGGATCAGCGGGGCCGCGATCGCGCGCAGCAGCAGCCCGAGGACGAACAGGACGACGGCGAGCACCAACGGGATCACCAGTTTCTCGTCGCGGCCGGCGGTCACCTCCGTGTCGAGGTTCTCCGCACTCGGGCCGCCGACGATCGCCTCCGCCCCGGTCACCGCGTGCACCGCGGTGCGCACCCGCTTGATCGTGTCGTACTCGGCGACGGTGTCCGGCGCGTCCGTCGGGAACACGGAGATGTCGGCCCAGCCACCGCTGGTCCGGCCCGGCATCGCCTGGGCCACGCCGGGAGTGCCCTTGACGATGTCGAGCACCCGCTCCTGGTACGCCGGCCGCGTGAAGACCGTCATCGGCTGACCGCCGAGCTCCGGGAAGTGCTGGCGGAGAACGGTGAAGCCGGTGACCGACTCCGGCGCGTCCGGGAACTGGTCCTGCTCACGCAGGGCGCCGGTGTTGCCCGCCAGGCCGATGGCGAGCACGCCGAGGACTCCGAGCGAGGCGAGCGCCGCCACCCACCGGCGGCGGCCGATGGCGGTGCCGAGCCGTCCCCACAGCCCCGGTTTCTCCGCCACGGCCGTGCCGAACCGCGGGATGGCCGGCCAGAAGATCCGCCTGCCGAGCACCACGAGCATCGCCGGGAACAGCGTCAGCATGGCCACCAGCGCGCACAGGATGCCGGCCGCGCCGATCGGGCCCAGCCCGCTGGTGCTGTTCAGATCCGCGACGAGCAGGCAGAGCAGGCCGGCGACCACGGTGGCCGCGGACGCGACGATCGCCGGCGCCGCACCGCGTAGCGCGTGGACCATCGCGACCCGGACGTTCTCGTGGTGGTGCAGTGCTTCCCGATATCGGGCGATGAGCAACAGCGCGTAGTCCGTGCCGACGCCGAACACCAGGATGGTCAGCAGCGCCGAGTTCTGGTCGTTGACCACGATGCCGAAGCCCTTGACGAGCAGGTAGACGGTCGCCATCGCGGTCAGTGCGGCAGCGCCGACGGCCACGAGCGGGATGAACCACAACACCGGGCTGCGGTAGGTGATGATGAGCAGGAGCGTGACGACGAGGACGGTGATGAGCAGGACCTGCAGGTCGATGCCGTCGAAGACGCCCTCCATGTCGCCGTCGATCGCGGCGGGGCCGGTCACGTCGAGTTCCAGGCCGGCGGGGCGGTCCTTCGCGGCGTCACGCAACGGGCCGACGATGGCCTCCGGTGCGCCGTAGGTCGTGTTCACATCGAGGGTGAACATCATCGCCTTGCCGTCGGTGGAGGGTCTCGTCGGCGGGCCCTCGTCGCCCTCGCCGGCCGGGGCCGCCACCTTCGGCGGGTACCGCTTGACCAGGGTGTCGTAGTGGCGCTCGACCGTCGCGCGGTCGGCGTCGGTCAGGCCGCCCGCGCGGTGGTACACGAAGACGAACGTGTTTTCGTCCCCGCCGGGGAGACTGTCCTCCAGCACCGCGACCTTCGTGGACTCGGCACTGGCCGGCAGGGTGACCGCGGCGCTGTCGGTGGTGACCGAACTCAGCTTTCCGCTCAGGGGCACCATGACCACCGCCAGCATCACCCACAAGCCGAGCACCAACCACGGCACCCAGCGGCCTGCCGGCCGACTGGGCGGCCCTTCCCCGGACGGCGTTGCGTTGATTGCCATTCACTGGCCCCCTACATACGTGCTACATCAGATTGTCTGACGCCCACTTCGTATCGAGCGAATCTGAGACGACCGTTAAAACGAGCGTGATTTCGGGCCCAGTAGTACCGTCGTACCGCATTTCTTCCGAGAATGACGACCGCGGTACGATGAAACGGGACGGAATCGGGCCTAGCGTTCAGGTATGACGAAATCTGATAGTCCACTGCGGACGCTCGGGGCGGCCGCCATGGCGCTGGCGACGGCGTTCGCTGTCGTCGCCTGCGGGTCGACCGCCGGCAACAGTGCGGCGCCCCCCGCGGCCGGCTCGCACAACGGGCACGCGGGCCAGCCGCCGGCCGCACCGCAGCCGCTGCGCGCCGGCGAGCGGTTCCTCGACCTGAAGATGGCCGAGGCCTACACGCCCGCGCCGCCGGAGGGCGGCGGCACGGACGAGTACCGGTGCCAGGTGATCGATCCGGGCCTGACGGAGGCGGCGTTCCTGACCGGGACTCAGGTCATGCCGGAGAACGTCGCCCTCGCGCATCACGCCATCGTGTACGCGGTGCCGCCGGGCGGCGCTGCCCTCGTGCGCGCGCAGGACGCGAAGACCCCCGGCGCCGGCTGGCAGTGTTTCGGCGGGACCGGCGTGGTCGGCGCCGACGTGGAGAGCGAGGACGAAAGCGCCGACCCGGGCGCGACATGGGTGGAAACCTGGGCGCCGGGCGCCACGGAGACACTGTTCACCCAGGACGTCGGCTTCAAGCTGGAGCCGGGCAGCCTGCTCATCCTCCAGATGCACTACAACCTGTTGGCGACCGACGGCAAGCCGGCCGGGTCGGACCGCTCCGCGGTGCGGCTGCGGCTGACCGACGGCACGCCGCAGACCCGGGAACTCGACACATTCCCGCTCGACGCGCCGACCGAGCTGCCCTGCACCGCCGACGAGTCGGGTCCGCTCTGTGACCGGGCGGCCTCGATCGCGGATGTGACGAAGCGGTTCGGATCGGAGGTCGGCGAAACCGCGGATCGTCAGGTGGCGGAGTGCGGCCAGAGCGCGCCGAAGCCCGGGAACACCCAGACCTGCGACCACGCGGTGCCGTCGCCGATGACGCTGTTCGCCGGGTTCGGCCACATGCACCTGCTCGGGCGGGCCATCAAGGTCGAACTCAACCCCGGCAAGGCGAACGCCAAGGTCGTGCTGGACGTGCCGCAGTTCGACTTCGACAACCAGCGGCTGGTGCAGCTGCCGTCTCCGGTGGACATCGGTCCGGGGGACACGCTGCGGGTGACGTGCACGCACGACGCGGGGCTGCGCAAACGGCTGCCACAGCTGAGCAAGCTGCCGCCGCGCTACGTGGTGTGGGGGGACGGCACCAGCGACGAGATGTGCGCGGGCATCATGACGGTGTCGCCCCGCAAGTCCTGACGAAGCGTCGAACGAAAGGAAAGGCGACTTCTCTTGCCTCCCATGCCTTCCCCCGGCGATACAACGCTACGGGGAGATGTGCCACCACCGACACTGATCTGGGCACTCCTGCCGCTACGCGTCTTCCTCGGCGGCACATTCCTCTACGCGGGCCTCTCGAAAATCCTCGACCCCCACTACCTGGACCCCACCTCACCCCTCGGCGTCCACGCGCAGATGCTGCACGCCGCGACGACCTCCCCGATCGGCCCGCTGGTGTCATTCGCGGCCGAACACGCGACCGTCATCGGCCTGGTCATCGCCGTCGGCGAGGTCGCTGCCGGGCTGGGTACCCTGCTCGGGCTGTTCACCCGCATCGCCGCAACCGGCGGGTTTCTCCTTGCGCTGAGCTTCTTCCTCACCGTGAGCTGGACGACCCGCCCGTACTACTTCGGCGCCGACATCGTCTTCGCGGCCGCCTGGACCCCGCTGCTGGTCGCCGGCGACGCAGGCCTGTTCTCCACGACGGCCCGCCTGCGCGCCGCGATACGCCGTCGTCGCCCGCCGAACCACGCCCCGGACGACGCCGAGCGACGCATTCTGCTCTGGGGTGGCCTGATCACCGCGACGGCCGCTGCCATCAGCGGCGGCGTCATCGCCCTTTCCCGTCGTACCACCACCAACCCGAAACCAAGCCGGCCCGCAGACCCGGGAACGAATTCCCAGACGGTGATCGCCGCGGTCTCCGCCGTCGCCGTCGGTTCGTCGACCAGCTTCACCACACCGAACGGTTCCGCCGCATACCTGTTGCGCCCCTCGACCGACACCTTCATGGCCTTCCTCGCCACCTGCACACACCAGGGTTGCCCCATCACGCTTGCCGGTTCCGGCTTCCGCTGCCCGTGCCACGGCTCCACTTTCGACGGCAACGGCCAAGTCACCGGCGGGCCGGCGACAAAACCGCTGACCGAGGTGCCAGTGCGAGTCGTCGATGGGCAGATCACCACCGCATGACCAGGCCGCGCTAAACCGGCCGGGTGAGTCTCAGGTCGTAGGCGAGGATGACGGCCTGGATCCGGTCCCGGGCGCCGATCTTGGCGAGGACCCGCCCGACGTGGGACTTCACCGTCGACTCCGAGAGTGTGAACCGTTGCGCGATCTCGCTGTTGGTGAGGCCGTGGCCGATGGCGACGAAGATCTCGCGCTCGCGGCCGGTCAGGGAGCCCAACCGGGGATCCTCCCGCGCGGGCCCGCAGAGGTCATCGCCGAGCCGGTCGGCGAACGCGTCGAGCAGCCGCCGAGTCAGCGCCGGCGCGATCACCGCGTCCCCGGCGGCGACGGCCCGGATGCCGGCGAGCAGCTCCTCCGGGCGGGTGTCCTTCAGCAGGAAACCGCTCGCCCCGGCCCGCAGAGCCGCGAGCGCGTACCGGTCCACGTCGGACGTCGTCAGCACCAGGATCCGCGAACGCCCACCGGCGGCGACGATGCGCCGGGTGGCCTCGATCCCGTCGGCGCCCGGCATGCGGATGCCCATCAGCACCACGTCGGGATGCAGCCGGGTGGTCCACCGAACGGCCTCGGCGCTGTTCTCGGCCTCGCCGACGATCTCGGTGTCGGGGGTGCTCTCCAGCAGCATGCGAAACCCGAAGCGCTGCAGCGGCTGGGTGTCCACCACGAGCACAGAGATCATGAACGGCTGCCTTTCAGGGTCGCGTAGACGGTCCAGCCGCCGTCCGACGCGGGGCCGGCGCGTTCGGCCATGCCGGGACCCGCGTCGCCCGGCGATGCCATCTTCATATCGAGCGAACCTGAAACGACTGTTAAAGCGGCGCTCGGGCCGGTTGGCCGCCGGAGCGGGTTCGTCGTGCGGCACCAGCGATCGGAGACGGTCCTGGCGTCTCAACATCGCGAATTTCTGCGGGCTCAAAGAGGTCAAGGCGAAGATGAAGGGCCAGCCGGTGTTCACCGACGGAAAGCGCAGCTGGGTACGCCGGTCGATGTCCGGGCCGCGCTCGCGCCGTTCGAGGAGGCGGGGTTGTTCGTCGAAGCGGGATTCTCCTCGCCGTATGCCGAGTGGCGGCTTGGCGGTGGAGGAATGGGCGGGCGAATCGGCTTGGTCCGAGATCGACTCGAGATGGGTCAGCTCGGTGACGAGCCGGACGTGGGCTCCGGCTTCGAGAGCGGCGGGGAAGCTTCTCCCTGAGCTCTTCCGGGCGAGCTTGCGGACCGCGAGGCCGATGCCCTGCTGTCATTCACTGTTCAGGGCCGGTCAGGCCGTGGAGGACGAGGTTCGTGACGGTGTCGGCCAGGCGGCTGTCGTCGGGGTCGTCGGGGGGCAGGGCGTGGTTGAGGCCGGCGAGCATGACGCCCACGGCCGTCGCCAGCAGCTCGGGGTCGCCCGGGAGCCGCTCACCGCGGTCACGCCGGTCCTCCAGGTGCTTGCGCAGCCGGGCCGTCCAGGCAGTCAGCTCGTCCCGCAATCTGCCGGAGGCGGGGGCGGCGGCGGTCGCCTGCTGCAGCACGCCGATGGCGGTGGGGCGATGGGTGCGCAGTGCCGTCCAGCAGGCCGTGACGTGGTCGCGAATCGGGTCGTCGCCCACGGGGCCGGGGGCCGCTGTCTCGGTGAGTTCGCTGCGCAGCACGGCCAGCAGCTGCTCCTTGTCGTCGAAGTGGGTGTAGAAGGAGCCCACGGCGCGGTCGGCCGCGGCGGCGATGTCGGTGATCTTGGTGTCGAGGTAACCGTGTTCGCCGAACAACCGTTTCGCCGCGGCCAGCAGGTCGGCCCGGGTGCGGCTCGCGAGTTCGGCCCGCTTGCCCATCAGCCTGTCAGGTGGGGGAGGAGGCGATCGGCGGATTCGTGGAGCCGGGCTCGCACGGTGCCGAGGTCGACGTCGAGGAGGCGGTGGTCGCGTTTGCGCCAGCGTCCGGCGATCATGACCGCCTCGATGTCGGCGGCGGTGGCGTGCAGGGCGGTGGCGACCGGGTTCGGCGCCGGGGCGTCGATGACGACGAGGTCGGCCTGCATACCGGCGTCGAGCCGGCCGACGCGGTCGGCGAGGCCGAGTGCCCGGGCGCCTTCGACCGTGGCCCAGGCGAGTGCTTGCTTGGCGGTGATCGTGGCGGTCAGGGAGAAGGAGCCGGTGGCCCGCCGGTGGTGGTCGTGGTCGTGGCCGCGCTGGTGCGCCAGGGCGATGCGGGCGGCGGAGAGCACGTCGGCGGGGGTGACGGCGTCGGTGTCGGTGCCCAGCGACGGTGCGGCGCCCAGCCGGAGCAGGTGCCCGGTGACGGGGAAGCCGTGGCCTTGGCCGAGTTCGTTTTCGGGCGTGCTGGTGAGGCTTGCGTCCGCGTCGACGAGGGTTTTGAGCCAGTCGTCGGTGAGCCCGGCGCCGTGCACGACGTTGGTGCGGGAGCTCAGCAGCCCGGCGTCCCGCACCGCGGTCCACCCGGGCCCGGGTTCGCCGCCGCTCTGGTGCATCGACACCACGAGGCCGCGTTCGGCGGCGGCGCGGAAGTCGGCGATCGCGGTGTCCGGAGTGGACAGTTGCGGTCCGCGGACGGCCATGCCGATGCTGACCAGCGGGCCGGCGGTCAGCCGGTCGATCTCACCGACGGGGTGGGACGCGTCGGGCGCGGAGTACGGGGTGCCGTGCAGGAACACCCCGCGGACGCCGGACGCGCGGAGGCCGTCGAGTGCGGCGTCGGTGTGGTCGGGAGTGGGCGTGTTGTGGCACCAGTCGCCGAGGGTGGTGGTGCCGCGGTCGAGCTGGTCCAGTGCGCCGGCGAGAGTGCCGATCCGCATGTCTTCGGGGCGGTAGTGCCGGGCCACGGCGCCGTGCATGCGGCCGAGGTAGTCCGCCAGCGTCCAGTCGGTGCCGACGCCGCGCAGGGCGGTCTGCCAGGTGTGCAGGTGGGCGTTGACCAGGCCGGGCATGATGATCCGGCCGGTGACGTCGATGATCTCCGCGCCGGTTTCGCCGAGTCCTTCGCCGACGGCGGTGATGGTGTCGCCGGCGATCAGGATGTCGGCGCGTTCGGCGTCGGGCCGGTGCGGTGCCATGGTGATCACGCGTGCGCCGCGCAGCAGGACGCGGTTCACGCGGCCGCCTCCGGGGTCATGGTCCGGACGGCGGCGCGGGTCGAGGCGAGGAAGTCGTGGGTCGCGATGTGCCCGAGGTAGCCGTCGGGCCGGACGAGCAGCAGGGTGTCGCCCTCGATCCCGTAGATCCGGCGGACGCCGGGCACCTTGGTGGTGATCCGCCGCAGCGGCGCTCCCGCGGCGGGCCAGTCGAGTTCGCCGCTCGCCGCCGCGGCCTTCGGGCCGTACGCGACGAGGGTGAAGTGCGGCCCCCGGTAGGTGTCGAACAGCCGCGAGCCGGGCAGGTCGGCGTCCGGTGCGCGGTCGCCGACCCGCAGTGTCGTCGTGCGGTCGGTTCCGGCCGGGGCGAGGGGACCGCCGTGGTAGGTCAGCGAGAGCTGTTGTTCGTCCTTGCCGCGGCGCAGGCTCGACGGGTCGAGCTTGGCGAGGCCTTCGTACTTCTTCGTGGACAGGCCGAGCACGCCCGCGGCGATCGGCAGGCGTTCGGCTTCGTAGCTGTCCAGCAGCCGCGGGTCGGCTCCGGCGAGGACCTGGCCGAGCTTCCAGCCGAGGTTGTAGGCATCCTGGATGCCGGTGTTGAGGCCCTGCGCGCCGGCCGGCGTGTGCACGTGGGCGGCGTCACCGGCGAGGAACACCCGCCCGCGCCCGTAGGCCTCCGCGAGCCGGATGTTGGGCCGGAACACCGACCGCCAGCGGATGTCGCGCACGGCGATGTGCCGGTTGCGGGTGTGGGCCCGGATCCGCCGGGTGATCGCCTCCGCGTCCTCGGGCGGCTCCTCGTCCGGGGACAGGCGGATCATCCACTGGAACAGGTCCGTGTGGGGCAGCGGGCACGCGCCGACGAACCGGCCCCGCGCGCCCGGCCACACGTGCCAGCGGTTACCGGACAGGCCGGTGGTGACGGCGTCGACGATGAGCATCCGGTCTCCCTCGCGGGTCTCGCCGAGGAACCCCAGTCCGAGCTGCTTGCGGACGGCGCTGGAACCGCCGTCGGCGCCGGCGAGGTAGCGGGCGGTGATCCGCTCGGGGCCGTCGTCGCCGAGCACGGTCGCGGTGACTGTCCTGGCGTCCTGGGCGAACCCGGTGAGTTCGCGGCCGTATTCGACCTTGCCGCCCAGCTGCTCGAGCCGGTCGTGCAGCACGGCGTCGGTGCGGTACTGCGGCATCAGCCGGGTGTTCGGGTAGGGGACCTCGGCGGTGCGGTCGCGGTTGCGGAACATCCGCCACGGCACGGTGACCGGTCCCAGGTGAATACCGAGGCGGGGGTAGTCGCTGCTGCCGGCGAGGACGTCGTCGAGCGCGCCGAGGTCGTCGAAGACCTCCAGGGTGCGCGGCTGGAGCCCTTTGGCGCGGGAGCCTTCGAAGGAGTTCGGGGCCTTGTCGATGATCCGGACCGCTAGCCCGCGGCGGAGCAGGTCGATGGCCAGGGTGGTGCCGGCCGGGCCGGCGCCGGCGATCAGGACGTCGAGGGGTGCGTTCATGGTTCGAGCCGATCCGGGTGGGGAACGGCGAACGACGCGAGCAGGTCGCCGACGTCGTCCGGCCGTTCGAAGGGGGCCATGTGGCCGCATTCGGTGATGACGTGGGTCTGCCGCGGGCGCAGCAGCTCCTGCACGGTGTCGAGGTGGGTGATCGGGGTGACCTGGTCGTCGTCGCCCCACACCAGCAGGACCGGAAGGCCCAGCTCGCCGGTGCTGCGGAACAGGTCCTGCCGCTCGTACAGCGGAAAGCGCTGCAGGGTCTGGAAGAACGCGTAGAGGGAGCCTTCGTACCGGTAGGCGTCCCGCACCATGGCGACCAGCCGGGCGGAGAGCCCGGGGTCGCGGACGTTGTGCCCGAGGTGGCCTTCCAGGAGCTTGCGGCCGAAGCGGCGGGCGACGAATCCGGCGAGGAGATCGCTGCGCAGCAACCGTTGCGCGCGGGGACGTTCGCCCAGCCCGGCCGGTCCGACGACGGTGAGCGTGGTGACCGATTCGGGCTGCAGGTTCGCATGAGCCATCGCGACCAGGGCGCCCATCGAGGTGCCGACGACGTGCCGCGGCGGTGTGGGGTCCAGTGCCGAGGTCAGCTCGGCGAGCTGCCGGACGAACAACGCTTCGTCGTAGCGGCCCCGGATGCGGTCGGAGTAGCCGCGGCCGTAGGCGCTGTAGGCGAGAGTGCGCAGGCCGTGGCTGTGTAACCGGGCCGCAAGACCGTCCCAATAGGACAGCGGGATCGTGAGACCGCCGACGAGGACGACGAGTTCCCCGCCCTCGGGACCGGTCAGCTCGTAGTGCGTCACCCCGTCGGACAGGGTGACGAAGCTGCCGCGCAGGGTCCGGCGGGTGGCCGGGTCGAGCCGGCGATCCTCGTCCGAGGCGACGAAGTACTTCATCGCAGGAACTCCTCGATCGCCGCGGCCACCCAGTCCGGGTCCTCTTCCGGCAGCAGGTGGCCACCGTCGGCGTGGACCCGCTCGACAGCGCCCGGGATGTCGCGGGCGAAGTGCTGCCCGTCGACGCCGGCGCTGCGCAGGACCAGCGTCGGCACCGAGACCTTCGGGATTTCGGCGCTGCGGTCGGGCTGGTCGGTGTTCGCGAAGTCGACGAACGCCGACCGGTTCCCCGGCAGGCTGGTCAGCGCGTGTACCCGGTCGACCATGGCGTCGTCCACGATCGCGGAGTTCGCGCCGACGGCTTCGCGCAGCCCGCGTTCGGTCGCGCCCCGCGGGAGCCAGCGCCGCAGCAGGGGACGCAGCAGCGGGTTCCGGGCCAGCCGCAACCCGGCGGGCAGCGTCTTCTCCGGGTAGCCCGTGGCGTTGATCAGGACCAGCGCGTCCACCCGCTCGGGGGCGTCCAGGGCGAGGTTCCACGCGATGTTGCCGCCGAGCGAGTTCCCGGCCACCGCGAAGTGCGGCAGGCCCAGCGCGGTCATGAAGCGGGCGATCGTGCCCGCGTAGGTCCGGACGCGGTAGTCACGGTCGGGGCGCGGGCCCGTCCGCCCGAAGCCGGGCAGGTCCGGGCGGATCACGTCGTGGGACGCCGACAACAGCTCCGCGACCCGTTCGAAGCCCTCCAGCGACGACCCGCTGCCGTGCAGCAGCACCACGGTGGGCCCCTGACCTGCGCGGACGTAGTGGATGGACCGGCCGTCGACCGGTATTGACTGCGTGCTCGTCATAATGGCAACAGTGTTGCCGTTATTGTGTGGGGTGTCAACCGGCCGTCATACTTGCGGTGTGACCAGTTCGCCCTCGCCCGCCACGTCCGCCCGTCGGTCTCGTGGCCGTCCCGCCGTCCCGCTGGACCGGATCCTCGCCACGGCCCTGCAGCTCGTCGACGAGGAAGGCGCCGAAGCCCTGTCGATGCGGACCCTCGCCCAGCGGCTGGAATCGGGCACGGCGACGCTGTACCGCCACTTCGGCAACCGGGCGACGTTGATCACGCACGTCATCGACCGGGTCTTCGGCGAGGTCGACCTCGACGCGGCGTCGCCGGCCGGCCTGAGCTGGGACCAGGCCTGCCGGACGGTCGCGCAGGCGATGTTCGAGGCACTGGGCCGGCACCGGCGGCTCGCGCCCCTGCTGATCGAGCAGACGCCGACCGGGCCGAACGCGATGCTGCTGCGAGAGCGTTGCCTGGCGGTCCTGCTCGACGGCGGATTCGCGCCGGACCTCGCCGCGCGCGCCTACGCCACGCTCGCGCGGTACGTCCTCGGCTTCGCGATCCAGCTCGCCGGATCGGGCGACGACGCCGAGCAGGCGCGAGCGCATTTCCGCCACGTGTCGCCGGGGGAGTTCCCGGCGACCCTCGCGGTCGCGGACTCGTTGCCGGTGCCGTTGGAGGAGGAGTTCGCCTTCGGTCTGGAGCTGATCGTCACCGGCCTGCGCGCGGCACGACGAGCAGGGTGACGGAGTTCGCCGGGTACGTCGTGGTGACACTGCCGTGGCGCACCGGCAGATCGGCGCCTCGCACGATCGACGAGAGGTTCCCCGGGCTGTAGGTGAACCGCTGCGCCTTGGCCGTCCCGGGAACACCGGCGATCGACAGTGGCGAGGCGAGATCGGCGCCCGTCTTGTTGATCACCATGAGGGTCAGGGCCCCGTCGCAGCGGCGTTGCGCGCCGTAGATCGCGAGCTGTCCCTGGTCGGTGCTGGCCGCCGAGACGCTGATGTCGCCGAACTTGCTCCCGGCGCCGTCGTAGTTGCGGTACATCCGGAACGCGTACGCGCCCGGGTCGGTCGGCTTCGGTTCACCCCACATGGTGGCGAGGTCGAGGCCTTCCCGGCCGAAGACGCCCAGGATGTCGGCCTCCGCCAGCGCGCCGTTGATGTCGTCCAGCGCGCCCCAGTTGTACTCGGTGATGGCGGTCTTCGTCCCGGGGTAGTACCGGTCGATCCACGACTTCATCGTGCGGATGAACTGCAGCGGCGGCGCGTTGACGCCGCTGGGGCCGATCCAGGACTCCTCGACGTAGGTCGGATCCCACAGCGACCGGATGGACCGCAGCCGCAGCGCGTTGGCTTCGGGGGTCTTGTCGCCGCTGATCTGCGGGTAGAAGTGCTGGTCGAAGTAGTCGAGGTAGCGCTTGCCGCCGTGGGCGTCGCTGTAGTCCTTCATGTTCTTCAGGTACCACTGGGACAGGTTGAGCCCGCCGTGTGCGGCCGAATCGGGGCCCGGGCCGCAACCGTCCACTCCGGACGCGACCCATTCGCAGTATCCCCAGCCGGACGGGCCGAGGACCGCCGCGCTGGGGTCGGCGGCCTTGATCGCCGCGGCGGCCGCGGTGCCCTTGCTGCCCAGTTCGTCGTTCGAGACCGCTTCGGGGTGCACGTCCCGGTGCGTGCTGGACCAGAGCACCGGTTCGTTGTCGAGTTCGTAGATCGGCACGCCGCCCCGGGCCGCCGTGCCGAACTGCGACACCAGGTGCGACACCATCTCGCCGTCGAACGCCGCGTCCGCGGGTATCGAGGTGTCGGCGGCGACGCCGGTGAGGTTCTGCTGGTTCAGCTTTCCGTTGCCGCAGTTGGGGTCCCACTGGTCGAAGCCGTCCTGCTGCGGGAACCTGGTTGCGGGGAACCCGCAGGCGAACGGGTGTGACGAGGGCGAGTCCTTGGCCACCCACCCGCTGAGGGGCACGGTGACGACCGGCTTGATGCCGCGGCCGAGGTTCGACCCGACCATTCCTTCGACGGAGTGTTCCTGTCGGCGACGATGTTTTCGAAGTACCAGTCGCTGCCGGTGTTGTAGGTGTGGTTCTTGAAGTTGTAGCGGCTGGTGGCGTTGCCGCCCCAGCGCGCGACCGTCTGGCCGATTTCGGCGTTGAACGCCGGATCGCCGCCGTTGAGGCCGTAGATGTCGGGGCTGATCGGGTGCCGGCCCGCGAACAGGTTCACCGACAGGCTCAGCCCGGCGGCGGAAGCCGGTGGTGCTCCGGTGGTCAAGAGCGCTGCCACCAGGCAACCGCCCACAGCGAGGGGAATGCCGGACCGTAGGCGATTCCGCCGCTGAGCAGCCATCGTGAACTCCTGACGTCGATGTGTGGGAGCGCTCCCACACGATACCGGCCGTGCGCCGGCCGTCAATCGGCCGAGCGGAAGCTGGTGTTCAGGCGGCGGTGTCCGGCCGGGGCGTGACGGCGTCGAGGTCGGGCAGGGGGCGGCCACAGATCTCGTGGGCTTCGGCCGCGGTGAGGCCGAGCATGCGCAGCAGGTTCTCGGTCACCTGGTCGGTCGTTGCGGCGTCGTCGCGCTCGGGACGGGAGTGCAGCAGGTGGCCCAGGCCGAGTGCGGTCCCGGCGACCGTGATCATGGCGAGTTCGGTGTCCTGGACGGTGAAGCGGCCGGCTCGCACGGCGGCGTCGATGTCGCGGCGGGCACGGGGAGCCAGTCCGGTCTTCGAGGTGGCGAGTTCGAAACCGTGGTGCAGCAGCACCTTGCTGAGTTCGGGATGCCGCCGGTGCAGGCGCCCGGTCAGCCGGAAGCTCTGGGCGAAGACCTGCGCCGGGTCGTCGAGGTCGGTGGTCAGCTCGTCCAGCAGGGCGCCGTGGACGTCGAGGGCGTCCTCGACCGCGGCCTGGTAGAGCTGTTCCTTCGTCTCGAAGTGGTTGTAGAACGACCCCATCCCGACGTCCGCGGCCTGAGTGATCTCCAGGATCGGCACCGCGGTCTTCCCCTCGGCGATGAGTACCTGGGCCGCGCGGATCAGGGCAGCGCGGGTGCGCGCCTTGCGCCGTTCCAGCCGGCTCGGAGCGTGCTCCGGCATCCGTGCTCCCGTCTTCCCTGGCCGTTGCCGCATCCTAGCGCATTGCGTCACTGGTGAGGAAATCGTCAGAACCTCTTGACTGATGACTTGTTCGCAACTGACGATGTCGTCAGCAACGTGGATGGAGGGAGCAGCCGTGGGAGATCCGCACAGCGGGCTGCACAGCGAGCACGGTGCGCTCGCGGGTGAGCATCCCGGCCGGGCGGCGAACCCGGTGATCAAGGTGCGCGACCTGGCGTGGCTGGAGTTCGAGAAGCCGGACCTGGAGCGGGCGGAGGTGTTCGCCCGGGCGTTCGGGTTCACTCCGACGCTCAGCACCGGGCACGAGCTGCACCTGCGGGGCACCGACGCCGGCGCGCCGTGCGTGCTCATCCGCAAGGGCGCCCGGTCGAAGTTCCGCGGACCGGCGTTCCTGGCCGCCGCGGCGGGCGACGTCCTGCGGCTGGCCGAAGCCACCGGGCGGCCGGTCGCCCGGCTGCC
Source organism: Amycolatopsis sp. MEPSY49 (assembly GCF_051337345.1). Lineage (NCBI taxonomy): Bacteria > Bacillati > Actinomycetota > Actinomycetes > Pseudonocardiales > Pseudonocardiaceae > Amycolatopsis > Amycolatopsis sp. MEPSY49. The sequence goes on from NZ_JBDLYJ010000020.1 coordinate 138,418, forward strand.
GGAGACGCTGGGCGGCGTCGTCGTGGACCTACCCGACCCGAGCGGCCTGCGGGTCCGGGTCGTCTCGGACACCTACGAGCTGCCCGCACTTCCGCCCCAGGAACCGCACCAGCTCAACCTCGGCCACGAGGTCCGGCGGGTCAACGCCACGCAACGCCCGCCCCGCGCGCCGGCCCGGGTGCAGCGGCTCGGGCACGTGGTGCTGCAGACGACCCGCTACCGCGCGGCGCTGGACTGGTACCTGAACCACCTGGGCCTGATCGTCAGCGACTTCCTGTACCACCCCGGGCAGCGCGAGCGCGGACCGGTGATGAGCTTCATCCGGTGTGACCGGGGTGCCACCCCGGCCGACCACCACACGCTGGCCATGGTGCTCGGTCCGGCCGACCGCTACGTGCACTCCGCCTACCAGGTCGCCGACCTCGACGCGCTGGCCGCCGGCGGTGAATACCTGCGCGAGCACGGCTACCACCACTCGTGGGGCATCGGGCGGCACATCGAGGGCAGCCAGCTCTTCGACTACTGGCGTGACCCGGACGGGTTCATGGTCGAGCACTTCAGCGACGGCGACCTGTTCGACAACACCCTCGAACCCGGCTGGGCCCCGCTGACCGCCTCCGGCCTGGCCCAGTGGGGACCGCCGGCCACCGCCGACTTCCTCGGCGTCAAGCCGGGCAAGGAATCCCTGCGCGAACTGCGCGCGGTGTTCTCCGCGCTGCGCGAAGACAACGAATTCGACGCCCGGCGCCTGCTGGGCCTGCTGAAAGTGGCCCGTTCATGAGCCTGACCGTCCTGCGCACCGCCGACGCCTGGTACGTCGCCACCCCGGCCGGCGCGGCGAAGATCCCCACGACGGCGACGACCACCGCCGAACTGCTCGCCGACCGCGCGGCGATCGCCGCGGCGGGCCCGTTCGCCGACCGGGTCGAGGACCTCGAACTCGTGTCGCCGGTGACCGCGCCCTGCCGCGTGGTGGCCCAGATGACCAACTTCGCTTCGCACGTCATCGACGCGGGGATGGATCCGAAAACCGTGCCCCTGACGTTCTTCCGCAAGGCGTCCGGGTCGATCAGCGGTCCGTTCGACGACGTCGTCAAACCGGCCCACGTGCGGCTGCTCGACTACGAGGTGGAGATCGGGCTGGTCATCGGCCGGGAGATCCCGGTCGGCAGCGACGTCACCGCGCTGGACGAGTGCGTCGCGGGCCTGGTGGTCACCAACGACGTGTCCGCCCGGGACATCCAGCTGCCCCAGACCCAGTTCTACGAGGCCAAGTCGTACCCGACGTTCACCCCGGCCGGGCCCGTACTCGTGCTCCTGGAAGCCGACGAGCTGAAGCGGTTCGCCGACCTGCGGCTGCGGTTGTCGGTCAACGGCTCGGTGCGCCAGGACGCGGTCGTCGGCGCCGACATGATCCACCGCCCGCTCGAGGCACTGCGGGCGCTCACCCGGTTCCAGCGGCTGGATCCCGGCGACCTGGTGCTGACCGGGACCCCGGCCGGCACCGCGCTGTCGGCGCCGCCGAAGCTCGTCGAGAAGATCGCGGCGCTGCTGCCCCCGGCGCTCAAGTGGAAGCTGTTCTTCAAGGGCCAGGCGAAGAACCCGAAGTACCTGGCCGACGGCGACGTCGTCGAGGCGACGGTCGCGACCGACGACGGCGCCCTCGACCTGGGCACCCAGCGCACGGTCGTGAGGTACCAGCGATGACCGGAGCTTCCCTGTGGCCGCGCTGCGCCGAGCCCGCCGATCTGGCCGCGATCGAGGCCGTCCCGCTGGCCGGACGAGGCCTGCCCGAGTCGACGTACGCCCTGCTCCTGCGGGCCGCCGGCTGGTGGCCGGATCAGCCCGCGACCACCGTGCTGCCGGAGGCGGCGCGGTGGCGGGAACCGGTCCGGCGCACGTTCGGCGAGCTGCTCGCCGACGTCCACCGCTACGCGAATCTGCTGCGGGACCTCGGGGTCCGGCGTGGCGACGCGGTGGCGTTGATGTCGCCCAACTGCGCCGACCTGGTTCCGGCGACCCTGGCCGCGCAGCTCGCCGGTGTCGCGGCCCCGGTGAACGGCGGTCTGTCCCGCGACCACCTCGCCGAGCTGCTCCGCCTGTCCGGCGCCCGCGTGCTGATCACCGCCGGCCCGGAACTCGCGCCGGAGGTCTGGGACACCGCACGAACGCTCACCTCCGAGCTGGACGTCGTCCTCGTGCTGCGCCCGACCGGCGCGGCCGGCGAACCGGCCGCGTTGCCCGCCATCGAGGGGGTGCGTGTCGGCTACCTCGCCGAACTCGCGGCTGCCCACGACGCCGCCGGCTTCGACGGTGAACTCCCGGTGGCGTCGGATCTGGCCGCGTTGTTCCACACCGGAGGCACCACCGGGGCGCCGAAGCTGGCCGCGCACACGCACGCCAACGAGGTCGCCGACGCGTGGATGATCGCGGCGAACTCGCTGCTCGACCCCGGCGCGGTCGTCTTCGCGGCGCTGCCGCTGTTCCACGTCAACGCGCTGGTGGTCACGCTGCTCGCGCCGCTGTTCAAGGGCCAGCACGCGGTGTGGGCGGGGCCGCTCGGCTACCGGGAACCCGCCCTGTACGGGCAGTTCTGGAAAATCGTCGAGCACCACCGGATCGCCGCGATGAGCGCGGTCCCGACCGTGTACGCGGTGCTCGCGCAGTGCCCGGTCGACGCGGACATCGCCAGCCTGCGCTTCGCCATGGTCGGCGCTTCGCCGCTGCCCGCGGCGGTGCGGGACGGCTTCCAGGCCCACACCGGCGTCACGCTGGTCGAGGGCTACGGGCTGACCGAAGCCACCTGCGCCAGCGCACGCAGCTTCCCCGACGTCCCGCGCCCCGGCACCGTCGGCCAGCGCCTGCCGTACCAGCGGATGAAGGTCGTGCACCCGGAAACGGGGGAGGAGCTGCCGTGCGGGGAGACCGGGGTGCTGGCCATCAGCGGCCCCACCGTCTTTCCCGGCTACGTCGTCGGGCGTGACGAAAACGGGTACGTCCTGGACGGGCTCGGCAAACTCCGTGACGGCTGGCTGAACACCGGTGACCTCGCTCGGCTGGACGTCGACGGGTTCGTGCACCTGGCCGGCCGGGCCAAGGACCTCATCATCCGCGGCGGCCACAACATCGACCCGGCGCTGATCGAGGACGCCCTGCTGACCCACCCGGACGTGAGCGCGGCCGGTGCGGTCGGCCGTCCGGACGAGCACGCCGGCGAGGTGCCCGTCGCCTACGTGACCCTCACGCCCGGCGCCACGGCGACCGAGGCCGACCTGCTGGCCTGGGCCGCCGACCGCGTGCCCGAGCGCGCCGCCGTGCCGAAGGCCGTCACCGTGCTCGACGCGCTGCCCGTGACCGACGTCGGCAAGCCCTACAAGCTCGCCCTGCGTGCCGACGCCACCCGCCGGGCGATCGCCGAGGCGCTGGCGGCGTTCGACGGGGTGATCGTCGACGCGGCGATCGAGGACGGCACCGTGGTCGCCGCCGTCACCCTTCCGTCCGAAGTGGACGAAGCAGAGGTGACAGCCACTCTGGCCCGCTACGCCGTCCCGGCCCGCCTGACATCCGAAGGAAAGTCATGATCGTCCTGTCCGTTCTCGTGGCGGCCGTCTTCTTCCTCTTCGGCGCGGCCAAGCTGTTCGCGCTCGCGCCCATGCGGGAACGCGCCGCGCACGCCGGGTTCTCCGTCACGGCCTACCGCGGCATCGGTGCGCTGGAGATCGCCGGAGCCGCCGGGCTCCTGCTCGGGTCGGCCGTACCGGTGCTCGGCGCCCTGGCCGCTGTCGGCTTGCTCCTCCTGCTCGCCGGCGCCGTTGTCACACACGTGCGCAACCGGGACAGTGGCTCCGACCTCGTCCCGGCGCTGGTCTGCGCGGCGCTCGTCGGGGGCTATCTCGTGGTCCTCGGAGTGTCGCTGTGAAGGTGCCCGTCGTCATCGTCGGGGCGGGCCCCACCGGACTCACCGCCGCGGCGCTGCTCGGCCGGTACGGCGTCGAGTGCCTGGTGATCGAGCGGTGGGACTCGGTCTACCCGCAGCCCCGCGCGGTGCACCTGGACGACGAGGTGCACCGCATTCTCGGGCGGCTGGGGCTGGCCGGGGAGTTCGCCGCCCTCTCCCGGCCCTGCCACGGGCTGCGGCTGCTCGACCCGGACCTGCGGGTGCTGGCCGAGTTCCGCCGGTCCCCGGGCGGCGGCCGGCACGGCTACCCGGAGGCGACCATGTTCGACCAACCCGACCTGGAGCACCTGCTGCGGACCCACCTGGAGACGATCGGCACCGTCACGCTGCGCGGCACCACCGAGGTCACCGGTATCCGCCAGGACGGGACCGGCGTGCGGGTCGAGACGACCGACCGCGGCACCGGTGCGTGCGAGACGATCCACGCGGACTACGTCCTCGGCTGCGACGGCGCCAACAGCCTCACCCGGACGGCGATCGGCGCGACGATGGCCGACCTGAAGTTCGAGCAGCGCTGGCTCGTGGTGGACGTCGCCACCACCGCCGACCTCGGCCAGTGGGAGGGTGTGCACCAGGTCTGCGACCCGGGCCGCGCCGCGACCTACATGCGGATCGGGAAGACCCGCTACCGCTGGGAATTCCGGCTGCTGCCCGGGGAGACCGGCGACGGCTTCGGGGACCTCGACCGGCTGCACCCGCTGATCGCGCCGTGGACTCACGACATCCCGGCCGGTGACCTGGAGATCGTCCGCGTCGCCGAGTACACCTTCCGCGCGCGGATCGCGGACCGGTGGCGCGACCGCCGGGTGTTCCTGCTCGGCGACGCCGCCCACCTCACCCCGCCGTTCATCGGCCAGGGCATGGGCGCCGGGCTGCGCGACGCGGCCAACCTGGCCTGGAAGCTCGCCGGCGTCCTCGACGGGACCCTGCCCGCCAGCGCGCTCGACACCTACGAGGCGGAACGCAAGCCGCACGCCCGCGCGATGATCCGGCGAGCCGTGCTGATCGGCAAGGCCATGACCGAAGGCGGCCGGTTCGGCGACCTCATCCGCCGGGTGGTCGCGCCGCGCCTGAACGGCCGCGTCCTCGACAGCGCGACGCCGGCACTGCACCGCTCGGACCTGGTCGTGCGGCCCCGCTTCCGGCGGTCCTTGGCGGGACGGCTGTGCCCCAACGCCCTCCTCGACGACGGAACCCGGTTCGACGACGTCGCCGGCGGCCGCTTCGCCGTCGTCACCACGAGTACGCCGTCGGAGAGCGAGCGAGCCGCCATCCGGGAATCCGGCGCGGTCCTCGTCACCACCCGGCGTTCCGGCGAACTGCACCGCTGGCTGCGTACCGGCGCGGCCGTCGTCCGCCCGGACGGCACGGTGCTGAGCGCGAGCAACAGCCTCTCCCGGTGCCGGTACCCCTGACAAGGAGCAATGATGCCCCGATCCCACCAAGTGCCGGTGTACCGGCCGGACATCTATTCGCCGCAGGCGATCCTGGACCCGTACCCGCACTACGCGAACCTGCGGGAACTCGGTCCGGTGGTGTGGCTGCCCGAACACAAGGTCTACGCGCTGCCCCGCTACGCCGAATGCAAGGCCGTGCTGCTGGACGACAAGACGTTCGTCTCCGGCGACGGCGTGGCACTCAACGCGATCGCCAACCGGCTCTCCCGGGGCACGACCCTCAACAGCGACGGCGAAGACCACGCCCGCCGCCGGGCCCTGGTCGCCCACCGGCTCACCCCCCGGGCGCTGCGCGCGATGCGGGACGTGGTGGAACGCCAGGCGGCCGAGATCGTCGACGCCGCACTCGCCCGGCGCACCGTCGACGGCGTCGAGGTCGCGGCGGCACTGCCCGCCGCGGTGGTCCCCGATCTCGTCGGGTGGCCCGCGGAGGGGCGGGAGAACCTGCTGCGGTGGGGCGCGGCCACCTTCGACATCCTGGGTCCGCTGAACGGCCAGGCGGTGCAGGCGGTACCGGCCGGCCTGGGAATGGCGCGGTTCGCGCACACCGTCGCGAAGCGGCGGAAGGTCCTGCCCGGCAGCATGGGCGACGATCTGCTGCGCGCGGCCGACGCGGGCGAGCTCGCCCACGCCGAGTGCCCGGCGCTGATGATCGACTACCTGGCACCGTCCCTGGACACCACGCTCAGCGCGATCGCGAGCGCCCTGCACCTGTTCGCCACTCACCCCGGCCAGTGGCAGCTCCTCAAGGACGACCCGGGCCTGATCCCCAACGCGGTCAACGAAGTCGTCCGGTTCGAGTCCCCGCTGCGCGCCTTCAGCCGCAAGGTCGCGCGCGGCGCCGAGGTGGCCGGCGCCGCGCTGCCCGCGGGTTCCCGTGTCCTCGTCATCTACGCCTCCGCCAATCGTGACGCGTTGGCGTGGGACGACCCCGACACGTTCGACATCCGCCGGGAAGCCGCCCGCCAGCTCGGCTTCGGCCACGGCACGCACGGCTGCGCCGGGCAGGGCCTCGCCCGCCTGGAGACCCAGGCGATGCTGCGCGCCCTCGTCGCCCGTGTCGACAAGATCGAGCCCACCGGACCACCGGAGTGGGCGCGCAACAACATCATCCACCGCCTCGGGCGGCTCCCGATCGAACTCATCCCGGCCTGAAAGGGGACACGCGGTGCAGATCTCCGCCGACTACGACCGCTGCGAAGGCCACGGCATGTGCGCCGAACAGGCACCCGCGATCTTCGAACTGGACGACGACGCCGAACTCGTCCACCACTTCGAAGGCACTGACATCCCGCCGGAGCAGCTCGCCGCCGCGCGGGTGGCCGTCACCTCGTGCCCGGTCGCCGCGCTGCGGGAGCTCCCGTGACACCACCGCGCTCGATCGTCGTCGCCGCCGAGCACGCCCCCGCGGTCGCCCTCGAACGGGCGCTCGACCTCGCCGAGCCTGGGCTGGTGCTCCCGTTCGCGATGACCGGCGCGTGGCGACTCCCGGAAGCCCTGCCGTGGGAAACCAGGCATGCGGCGACCATCCTCGACGCGGTGCGCGGCCGGGTGCCCGCCCCGTCGGTGCCGGCACCCCTGGAGGCCCTGAGTCCCAGCGAACTGCGCCTCCTGCCGGCCGGCGGCAAAGGCACCCCGGCGACGCCGTCCCGCGGCGCGTGACGGCCCGCGAGTCACAGATCGCGCGGCTGTCCGGTCCTAGCGGGTGTACCCGTCCGTCTAGGAGGTCTTCCCATGTCATTGACCGTGCTCCAGGAGGCGAAACCGCCTTTCGTCCCGGAGGGGGCGCACGCGATGACGATCGTCATCGAGTACCCGCCGGGCGACCCCGGCACCCCGCCGCACCGCCACCCCGGACCGGCCTTCGGCTACGTGCTGGCGGGCGAGATGGTCTTCGAGCTGGAAGGCGAGCCGCCGCGGGTCGTCCGCGCCGGCGAGGCGTTCTGGGAGCCGGGCGGCGACGTCATCCACTACCAGGACGGCAACAACCGCGAGGACATCCCGGTGCGGTTCACCGTCACCATGCTCTGCGAACCGGGCAAGCCGATGGTCGACCTCGTGAGCGAGGACGAGCTGCGCGCGAAGGGATGGTCGCGGAAGTGAAGATCGCCGTCATCGGCGGGACCGGGCTCATCGGTTCCCGCGTGGTCAAGATCCTGACCGCGAACGGGCACGAAGCGGTCCCGCACTCGCCGTCCACCGGGCTCGACCTGCTCAACGGGAAGGGCCTGGCCGAGGCACTGGCCGGCGCCGACGTCGTCGTCAACCTGACGAACTCGCCGACGTTCGACGACGCCTCGCCCGCGTTCTTCCGGACGACCATGGACAACCTGCTGGAGGCGGCGGCCGCGGCCGGGGTCGGCCACGCGGTCATCCTGTCGATCGTGGGCGCCGACCTGGTGCCGGACCTGGTCTACTACCGCGCGAAGGTGCTGCAGGAGGACATCCTCAAGGCGGGGCCGGTGCCGTACTCGATCGTCCGCGCCACGCAGTTCTTCGAGTTCATGGCCGCGACGATGTCCTGGACCTCCGACGAGCACACCGTCCGGCTGCCCGCGACGCGCATCCAGCCCATTGCCGCGGACGACGTCGCCCAGGCGGTCGCCGACGTCAGCATGGGTGCTCCGCTGCGGGGGACGCGGAACGTCGCCGGGCCGGAGGTGTTCCCCCTCGACGAGCTGGGCCGGATCACCCTGGCCGCCCAGGGGGACCGGCGTCCCGTCGTGACCGACGACCAGGCCGGCCTCTTCGCGGCCGCGTCCGGCGACGCCCTCATCGCCGGGGACGGCGCTGTCATCGCGAAGACCACCTACCGGGAGTGGCTGGCGCGGTGAGGAAGACCGGGCCCGCGCGGTTCTCGGTGCGGGCCCGGTCAACCCCGGTGCCAGGGCGGTCAGCTTGGCCGGGTTGAGCACGGTCCACAGCGTGGTGATCCGGGACCCGGCGGTCTCGGCGCCGGCGACCGAGACGGCGCGCGAGGCGCGTCCCCCGGCCTCGTTGATCTCGGTGTAGGCCGCCGGCGCCACTCTGTCGCGAGTGGACAGTTCCAGTCGGGTCGGGGTCGTACCGGGCCATGAACCGCTCGCCGACTGAGGACCGATGTGGCGATCTGCTGCTCGGTCGTGGTCACTTCGCCGGCGGCGGGTTGAGCGGGAGCCAGTCGGCGAACCGGGTGGCTGCCAGCTGCGCGCCGGGGCCGGGCAGGAGCATGTCCTTGTCCAGCAGGGCACCGAAGTAGCGCGCGTCCGGGTCGGTGACGACCTCGCGGGGGTCACCGCGGAAGGCCAGCCCGGTGCGGATCAGCTCGTCGAGCCCGAACTGCTGCGGACCGGCGACCTCGACGGTGCCGTTCAGCGGTGTGCCGGCGGCGACCCGGCCGACCGCGGTGGCCACGTCTTCGGCGGCCATGGGCTGGATGCGGGCGTCCGACAGGCGCACGGTGTTCCCCTCGGTCGCCGCCTGGGCGATGCTGCCCACGAACTCGAAGAACTGCGTGGCGTGCACGATCGAGTACGGCCGCCCGGACTCCTTGATGAGCTTCTCCTGCACGATCTTCGCGCGGAAGTAACCGCTTTCGGCGAGCCGCTCGGTGCCGACGACCGACAACGCCACGTGGTGCCCCACCCCGGCCTTCTCCTCGGCGGCGAGCAGGTTCCCGGTGGAGGTGCGGAAGAAGTCCAGCACGGCGTCGTCGGCGAAGGAGGGCGAGTTCGAGACGTCGACCAGGACCTGGGCGCCTTCCAGCACTTCGGGGAGTCCTTCGCCGGTCAGCGTGTTCACACCCGAATCGGGTGACGCGGGGACCGCTTCGTGGCCGTGTGCGGCCAGCTTCCGGACGAGCTTCGAGCCGATCAGCCCGCTGCCGCCGATCACGACGATCTTCATGGGGTGCCTCTCCTCCCGCGTCCCGGCCGCTCCGGGACGTCGTTCGCCAGCAAGGACCGGACGGGCTCCCGGTTTGTGACAGCCCAGGGTGCGACAAACCGATCGAGGATCTCCGCCGCCAGGACGATGCCGACCATCACGGCTTGTCCGCGAGGGCCTCCCGGGCGGTGGTGCCGCGGAAGCGGGTGAGGCGCAGGCTGTTGGACACGACCAGGCAGCTCGACAACGCCCCGTCGGTGTCGGCCGCCGCTCCGCCATCGGCCGGTCGTGATGTCGGGTTCGATGCCGTGCGCGAGGCGACGGTCCGGGCGGGGCTGGCCGATCCGGTGGAGATCCGGCCGCCGGCCGGCCCCGGCAAGGCCTACGTCGTCGCGCAGGTCGGTCGCAGCTGGCCCGTGCGGGCGGATTCGATGGCCGTCGACCCGGCGACCGGGACCGTCACCGACACGCTGGAGTTCGCGGACTACCACCTCGCGGCCAAGCTGAGCACGTGGGGGATCGACGCCCACATGGGCTTCCTGTTCGGTGTCTGGAACCAGATCGTGCTGACGGTGCTCGCGGTCGCGCTGATCTGCGTGATCGGCTGGGGCTACCGGATGTGGTGGCTGCGGCGCCCGACCCGGGGCGAGGCGAAGTTCGGCCGGCCGCCGGCACGCGGTACGTGGCGGCGCGTCCCGGGCCGCGTGCTGGCGCGCGCGCTGGTTGTCGTGGCCGTGGTCGGCTATTACCTGCCGCTGTTCGGCCTGTCGCTCTTGGGTTTCCTCATCCTGGACGGGCTGCTCGAGCTGCGTCGGCGAAAGGTGCCGGCATGATCACCGCCGAAGGTCTGCGCTGGATCGTCACCGCGCTGTTCTTCCTGACCGGCGCGTTCTGTGCCTACCGCTGCCTGCGGGCGGGGAGCGCTCGCGACCGGGCAGGCGATGTGCTGCACGTGGTGATGTGCGCGGCGATGGTCGCGATGGCGTGGCCGGCGACGACGAGCGTCGCCCGGTGGCCGCAGACCGTGTTCTTCGCGCTGGCCGCCGTCTGGTTCCTTCGTGATGCCCCGGGCGATGGGCGCCGTGGCGGGCCCCGGCGGCACCGTGGAGATGCCGGGGATGGCCGGCATGTCGATGTCCGCGCCGGCGGCGGGGAGCGCCGCCCCGCTCGATGTCACGGTCGTCGCGCTGGTGCTCGTCGTCGTGTTCGTCGTGGCGGGGCTGGGGTTCCTGGCCCGGGCGATCGACGACGCGCGAGCCTCGCGGCCGGCGTTGCGGTCGCTGGGTGGGGGAGCGAACGGGGTGATGGCGCTGGGCATGGGGCTGATGCTGCTGACCATGGCTTGAGTTCCCCTGTCCTCGGCCAAGCGTCCGATGAGGACACAGCCGATCGCCAGACCTGTGGCTGTCGTTGCGGTGAGCTTCTTTCACCGCAACGAGTTCAGGAACTCCGCGCCGAAGTCGTGATCATCGTCATCGTCGTCGACGTCCGGGGCCGGTTGCGACAGGTCGAGCGCCGCGAGTGCGGCGATCTCCGCCCGGGTGCGGCCTTCGGCCCCGTCGACGGCTGCCTGTCGTTCGGCTTCGGGGAGGGCGTTCCACGCGTCGATCTCCGCGTGTGCCGTGCGGAGGGTCGTTTCGCTCAGGTAGGACCGGTAGAGCAGGTCCTCCGGCTTCGCCCGGCCGGCCAGGACGTCGCGGGCGAAGTCGGCCAGGTCGCCGTCGCCGCGAGCCAGCAGGACCAGCTGGTTGTGCCTCGCGCGCCGGCCCTGCTCGGTGCGCCACGGTGAGGTTTCCACGTCAGGTCCCCGGGTGCTTGTAGGGTTCGCCGGGCCAGGCCTGGGCGGCGATTTCGCCGTTGCCCGCCACCAGCTCGGACACCGACGCGACCGTGTGCGCCAGCGTGGTGAGCGTGTCGATGGCGGCGCGCAGCGGGCTGGCCTCGGCCAGGATTCCGGCGATGGCTTGCCGCACGGACTCGCCGTCGCCGAGGCCGACGATGCCGAGCAGGGCCAGCTCCAGGGCCTTCCCGATCTTCAGCACCTTGCTGAGCGCCGAATCCAGCAGGGACTCGAGGGCGATGTCGAGGGCCTGCATGGCGTCGTAGGCCGCGCGGGCGAAGTTCTTGATCTTCCAGCCGGCGGCCGTGCAGAACTTGGCGTGCGCGGCGCACGCGTACGAATAGTCGGTGAGCCACGCGCGCGCGGCTTCGCCGGCGTGCCCGGTCCAGCGGTCCTGGATGCCGAGCCGGCCGCGGTCGATGTTCTGCTTGATCTTGCCGAACGCGAGCCCGGTGTCCTCGAACACCATGCCTTGGCGCAGCAGCAGGTCCCAGTCGCCGGCCACCAGCTTCTCGACCAGCGTCAGCAGGTCGGTTCCGACGATCTTCGTCAGCAGCCCGCGCACCGGCCCGGAGATCGAGGCCCCGCCCGCGATCTTGTCCGCGATGCGCTGCAGCTCGATGTTCCAGCCGCCGAACGCGTCCTCGGCCGGGTTGAGCGACCCCGGGTACGGCTCGAGGGTCCGGGGGTTGAGGGACGCGTTGTCGAAGTCGGTGAAGGCCGCGGCGGTTTCCGGGGAGACGACGTCGTCGGCGGCGATCCGCTCGGAGTGCGCGTCCGGGTAGGACCGGTCGGCCTTCGCCGCGGCCTCGTGGTCGGTCTCGCGGTACAGCTTGGCCACGGCGACGAGCGCGGTGTCGAAGGCGTCGGCCAGCGACTCGGCCTTGCGGTCGTTGGCGAGGCAGAGCGCCTGCCACTGGTCGAGCGGCTGGGCGAGGAGGTTGACCAGCAGCCCTTCGCCCAGCTCGTTCGGGCCGTCGGTGGCCGCCGCCGCGTAGAGGCCGGCCGCGGAGCCCGCCCGCCCGGCGAGCGCGCCGAGCTTCCGGATCGCGTCCGGGTCGGCCTGGAAATCGGTGCTGATGGTCGTTCCTCCGGGGTGCGTGTTCGGGTGAGGGGTTCACGCTCGACCGGCCGGAACGGTTTAGTGTCTCCTCGACCGCAGGACCCCTCGTCTTCGGCCACCGCGACCTCGCAGACCCCCTTTCCGCGGTCGGAGAGCACGGCGGCGACCACCCCGCTCGCCGCGACGGCGGCCGCGGCCAGCGTCCCGGGGCAGGCCTTGCCGAGCGCGGCCAGCACCGCCGCCACCGTGGCCGCCGCGACCAGCAGCCACCACCCCCGCCACCGGACCCACCAGCTCCGAAGCCCGCGCATGGCAACCCTCTCCCGTTCGGCTGCCGGCAGCTTTTCAGCGCGCCGCAGCCGCGGCAAGACGCCGTTTCGGGCTTTCCGCCGCTGGGCCCGGAGAGCCGCCCGAACGCCGCCACCGGCGACTACCACCGCACGGTGTACTTCCGTTTCGACGGGTGATCGCGACAGCGGCGACTATCGTCGGAACCAGCGCCGTCGCTTCGGGTTTTCCGCGGGGCCGGTCGGCCGCAGTCCCAGTCTTCCGGTCAGGAAGAAGGTTCCGGCCACGATGTTGCCGCGTGCGGGTGGCCGCTCGAGGTCGGTTGTCGCGATCGCGACCCCGAGTTCGATCGCGGCGATGGTGCGGACCCGGATCCGGTGGAACGCCGTGCCGGTCGCGGTGTTCACGGGCGTCTCGACCTCGATGACTTCGCCGGCGAACAGCGCGTGGGCGGAGGGCGTCCAGCCGGAGGAGGGCTCTGCGAGCGCGAACGTTCCGGACGGGATGAAGTGGTCGGCGGCGAACTTCGGCTTGTCGTCGTCTTGGGAGGCGAAGTACGCCTCGGCGTCGGCGTGCACGGTGACGTCTTCGGCCAGAGCCGCCAGCACCAGGGAGCCGCTCTCGAGCCGCCCGCCGAAGTGGGCGAGGACCGCCCGGTCCTCCAGTTCCACCGCGATGGGGCAGACCAGCTCCCCGTCGACGCCGTCGAGGAGGTCGAGCATCGCGGTCTCGTCGTCGACGAGGCGGACGTCGCGCACCGGTACCGGGGGCGTCGCCCCGGCCAGGCTCGGCAGGAGGAACTCGATCTTGCCGGTGCGGATCTGGGCGACCAGCCGGGCGCCGGAGGGATCGGTCCAAACCTGCTCGCTCGTCTTCGCGGTGATCTGCCGCGCTGTGCCCGCGCCGATCAAGGAGACCACCCGCTCCCTGAAGTCCTCCTTGCTGGTGACGCGGATTCCGATTGCCTCGAAGTGGCTGGACACGATTTCCCCCTGTTTCACTGTCCACTGGAGACTAGCGCCCGGCCGGAACGAGGTCATCTGGTTTGCCCGCGGCAGTGGAGGGTGCCGGGCCTACGGAGTCAGGGCGCGGCGCCACTGGCCGGTGACGCTTCGGCGCAACGCCTCGGTGTCGACGCTTTCCGGATCGAGCAGTCGCTGCAGTGCGATCCCGCGTAGCTGCCCGACGACCGCGGTCGCGACCTCGTCCGCGCTCGCATCCGCGTCGATGGTGCCGTCCGCGATGCCGGCCTCGATGTCTTCTCGCAGGTCCGCGCGGAAGGCGGTGTCCCGCTCGCGGAAGATCGGGGCCAGGTCCGGCTGGGTGGCGGCTTCCGCCCACAGCAGCAGGAAAGCCTGGTTGAACACGCCGATCCGGCCGAGCTCGCCGAGGTAGCCGTCGATCAGCCGCAGGAGGCGGTCGAGACCGGGTGGCAGGTCCTCCAAGCCCGGGACGAACCCGGTTTGCGTGGCCCGCGCCAGCCGTTCGACCAGTGCCTGCTTCCCGCCGAAGTGGTGGGTCACGATGCCGCGGCTGTAGCCGGCGCGCTCTCCGACGCGGGCGAGTGTCAGTGAGCGGACGCCCTGTTCGACGACGAGTTCGGCGGCGGCGGTCAGCAGGGCGGCTTCGGCCTGGTCGCGGCGTTCCTGCTGGGTGCGGCGGGCGGGAGGCATGGGCAGAGCGTAGCAAATCAACTTGCGTGTTGTTCAACAAGTATGTGTACAGTGGGGTCCCAGGAGGTACTGATGATCGAAGTCGAAGAACACGCCCTCGACGCCCTGCTCGCCGACGACCCGGGCGGCCCGGTCGTGATGCTCAACCTGCTGCGGTTCCGCCCGGACGGCGGCCGCGAAAGCTATCAGCGCTACGCCGAAGCCCTGCGCCGCGAACTCAACCCCCGCTACGGCCTGAAGGTCGAGTACCTCGGCACCGGCGGGCCGGCGCTCGTCGCCGAGGACGGGCAAGCGTGGGACATGGTGGTGCTGGTCCGCTATCCGGACCGGCGGGCCTTCGCCGCCATGGTGCGCGACCCCGAGTACCAGGCGATCACCCACCTGCGCACCGAGGCACTGGTGGAGGCGGTCCTGCAGCCGACGACGCCGGTGGCGGTCTGATGCCCGCGGTGTTCGTCCACGGCAACCCGGAGACGGCGGCGGTGTGGGATCTGCTGCTGGCGGAGCTCGCGCCGTCGCGTTCGGATCTGGTCTGCCTGTCGCCGCCCGGTTTCGGCGCACCGATGCCCGCCGGGTTCGGTGCCACCCGCGCCGACTACCGCGACTGGCTGATCGGCGAACTGGAAGCGCTCGGCGAGCCGGTGGACCTGGTGGGCCACGACCTCGGCGGCGGGCACGTCGTCAACGTCGTGCTGAGCCGCCCGGACCTCGTCCGCAGCTGGGTCAGCGACGCGCTGGGGATGTACGACCCGGGCTACGAGTGGCACGAACTCGCCCGCCGCTGGCGGACGCCCGGCGCCGGCGAGGCCGACGTCGCGGCGCGCTTCGGCGGCACGGTGGAAGCGCGGACAGCGGTGCTGGTGGAGCGGGGGATGGGCCGGGCCGTCGCGGCCCGCGTCGCGGCGGGGCAGAACGAGGCGATGGGGCGGGCGGTGCTGACCGTGTACCGGTCCGCCGGCGAGCCCGGGCTGGGCTTGCCGCTGGAACGCGCGGCGGTCCGGCCGGGGCTCGCCATCCTGGCCACGGCCGACCACGTGGTCGGGACCGAAGCGCA
>NZ_JBDLYJ010000021.1:0-139251 GCF_051337345.1 Amycolatopsis sp. MEPSY49
CTTGTGGCCCGCGTCCTCGGCCAACCCCAGCAGGTGCTGCTCGGCATCCTCGCGATGCTCGGGCGGGATCTGCGTCAACGCTCCGACGATGGTGTCGATCATCGGGTTGCTCAGCCGACCCTCGGCGGCGGCAGCAGCGGTCGCGGGGGCGACGGTGGGGGCGCTGTCGAGATGATGGCCGGGGTAGAGGGCGCGGGCTCGTTTGACCATCGTCTCGGCCGCGGACTTCGGGATATCGGCCAGGTGCTCGAGAAGCCGCGCCACCGAGCGGTAGCCGAAGAGTTCCATCACCCCGCGGGACTCGATTTCCGCCAGCAACGCACCGATCTCCGCCTCGGCGGAACGCACCACGGTGAGCAGCGCGCAGATGCGATCGGCCAGCACCGTCGCATCCGTCTTCCACACCGCTTCCGTTGCCATACCACAAGGTTAGCCGAACCCGCACGCCTGATCATCACACGATCAGGTGCCGAACAAAACTCCGGCAGGGGCACCACTGCGTGGGGAATCGGCGCTGCCGACCACCACCAGAAGGCAACCACCAGAACGCCGATTCCCCACGCCCCGGCGAAGCCGTCATCTTGAAAACCGGCCCTAATGCTGCATGCCATAGGACTTCTGGCAGGGATAACCGTCACCGGTCGCCGACCAACTGGCCGGGTAACCGTTCTGCGCCCAGGCGGCATAGGCCTGCGCATAGGAGTAACCACGCGCACGCAACCACTGACACGGCGTCTGCCCAACCGCCGGAGTGATGGTGATCCACGGCTGCGCGTTGATCCAGTTCGACTGCGCGTACCACTGACCCGAAGCGCCTTTCGGCTCGACGACAACGGTCTGCGGCGGCTGGACGACGACGGTCTGCGGTGGGGCCACGGTGACGGTCGGTGTACTCGGCGCCGTGGTGACCACTGTGGACACCGACGGCTGCCCGGCGGTGCCGGAGATCGTGCGCGGCAGCCCGCACGCGGCGAGCGCGAGCGCGGCGGAAAGGGCGGCGGTGGCGCGGATAAGACGCATGGGCTGGCTCATTTCGTCCGGGTCATGTGGCTGCCGGTGATGACGCCGCCGGAAACGGTGTAGGTGCCCGCGAACGTCCGGATGCTGCCGTCGGTCTGGACGGCGGACAGCACGACGGACACCGTGCTCCCCCGAACGTCGGTGACGGTCAGCGTGTCCCACGACGTCGTCGCGAAACCGTTGACGTACTTGGCGTATCCGCCGCCGCCCGCGATGCGGCTGCCGCCGAGTGACCACGCCGTGGCGAAGTCGCGGCGGTTGAGGGCGTCGTAGTACGCGACCACCGTGCGCGCCACCGCGGTGTCCGCCGGGGCGATGTAAGCCGGCGGCTGCGGAACGTAGACCGTCTGCGGTGGTGGCGCGGGCACGGCGACCACGGCGGTGCTGGTCGCCGGCGTCACGGCGACGGGTACGGGCACCCCGACCACCGGCGGCACCCCGCACGCGGCGGTGCCCGCTCCGATCAGGACGGCGACGAGAATTCCGGCGGATTTCATGGGAATCAACTTCTTCCGTGTCCGCCCCCTGGAATCGGCCGCCCGCGCCGATCTGCAACGGATCGGGAGAACCGCGACCCAAGCGTTATCCCGTGGGATTCACGCGTTCCGGCGCACGATGTCGTAAGCCGTCATCGCGGCGGCCAAGTGGCGGGCGTCCGCCGGCCGCGTCGCGTCGTACCCCGTGATCAGCTGGATACGGCCCAGCCGGTACGTCAGCGTGTTGCGGTGAATACTCAACGCCGACGCCGCTTCGCCGCGGTTGTAGCCCGAAGTCACGAACGCGCGCAGAGCGTCGATCAAGTGCGGGTGATCCTCTAGCGGCGCCAGCACCGAAGCCAGCGCTTCCCGGGCCGGGCTCGGCTGGGCGATCTGGTACTCGATGGCCAGGTCGGCCAGCCGGTAGAGCCGCGGCGGCCGTCCCAGATTCTCCGCCAGCGCAAGGATTTCCAACGCCGACGTGTGCGCGAAAGGAATGTCTGCGTGCGTCGACGCGCGGGACGTCGCCGCCATGCAGGGACGGCCGCAGACCCGGTCGACCCGGGCCGCCACCTCGTCGGCGGACGACGAGATCGGCACCAGCAGCACGCCCCCGTCGCCCTGGAACGTCACCAGCACGCCCGGCTGACCGTCCAAATCGGACCGGACCGCGCGGAAGAGGGCCGTCGCCGCCCGGGAGTCCGTGGCAGCCGGCGGCGCGGGCAGGTGGAACACCACGACGTCGTACGCCTCGGCCAGCTCGCGGCGGCGCACCGGGCGGCCGGCGAGCAGGTTGGCCGTGAGGTGCTGCCGGTCCTCGCGCTGCTCCCAGTCGAGGTCGTCGCGCTCGCGCAGGTACGCCGCCGCGACGCGGGGCATCACCTCGCCGAGGAACGCCAGCATCCGCGCCCCGAGCACCGCGCGGTCGCCGCTCACCTGCTCCCACGCCACGCTCGCGGCCAGCGGGTAGATCTGCAGCACGGCTTCCAGCGGCAGGCCGTCGCGAGCCCGTTCGGCACCCCACGCGATCGGCAGGGCGAGCTCGTCGAGCGTCGGCAGGCGGTCCTCCGCCACCGTGGTGAGGAACAGCTCGAACACCGCCATCGCGTTGGCGACCAGGTCACCTTCGAGCACGCTCGCCGGCAGCAGCCGGTACGCCGGGATCTCGGCGGCGCACCGGGCGATCATCGCGGCGGCGATCTCCCCGGACCGCGGGAAGAGCGCCTCGACGGCATCCACCCTCGTATTGTCACCATGCACAAACGGCCACGGCAAGTTTCTGCGCGTTTTGCCAGCAGACAGCGTTGATCAACCGGCGCATGCTGTGCACACCACCAGAGAAAGGGACTTCGCCATGGCGCGGGGAACGAAACGATGGCTGGCCGCGATCGGCCTGGCGGGGGTGCTGACGCTGAGCGCGGCCGTCCCGGCCCAGGCGGCCACCGGCGGGAACAACGACTTCGGCTGCCGCCCGGGCGCGGCCCACCCGAACCCCGTCGTGCTGCTCCACGGCACCTTCGCCACCTACTACGAGGACCTCAACTTCCTCCAGGCCGACCTGGCCGCCCGCGGCTACTGCACGTTCTCGCTGACCTACGGCGCCTACCCGCAGTTCCCCTTCGCCGGCGGGCTGAAGCCGGTCGCGGAGTCGTCGCTGGAGATCAAGGCCTTCGTCGAGAAGGTCCGCGCGGCCACCGGAGCGGCGAAGGTCGACATCGTCGGGCACTCCGAGGGCGGCCTCCAGTCGCTCTACCTGGCCAAGATGCAGGGCATCCCGAGCGAAATCGGCCAGGTCGTCGCGATCGCCCCGCCGACGCACGGCGCGAACGCGTCCGGCCTCCTGACGCTCGCCTACACGCTGCTCGGCAAGAGCACGTGGGACACGATCGTCAGGACCATCGGCCTGCCGATCTTCGCCGACGAGCTGGACGGCGGCGCGGCGATCGTCGCGCTGAACACCGGCCCGGTCGCCCAGCCCGGCATCGGCTACACGATCATCACCTCCCGCTACGACGAGCTGGTGACGCCGACCGAGACGTCGTTCGTCCGCGAGCCCGGCGTCAGAAACCAGTACGTCCAGGACTTCTGCCCGTTCGACCCGGTGGGCCACATCGGCGAGGCCTACGACCTGAACGTGTGGCACCTGGTCCGCAACGCGCTCGATCCGGCGCACGCCGCGCCGATCAAGGTCTGCGCCGCCGGCTCCCCCGGCTGAGTATCTGCACCCGCGCGTTCCCCCTCTTCTCGGTGCGAGCAGAGGGGGAAACGGATGAACGACGGCGTCTTCGAACGCGTCGAGCGGCTGAGCCGGCGGGAGCCGGGTCGGTGGCGTGCCTGCTCCTCGCCCGGCCTCCCCTGAACGGCGCAACTCCAAGGTCCGGTGTCGCCGCCGCCGTGGTGGTGCTCGGGGGGTTGCTGGTCCACGGCACGGCGCGAGCGGGGACGCCGGCGGTGCCGGGCAGGGCTACGACTGGAACGTCCACGAGTTCGGCTACCCGTTCGACACGCACCCGGCCCGCACCGGCCAGCAGCTGCGGTACCCACCCGTCGTGAGTGAGAAACAGTGTTCTGACCCTGTTTCTCACTCACGACGTCCTCAGCCGAGGCCGATGGCGAACACGTGCAGGTTGCTGTCGGAGGGCAGGGTCACCGACGCGATCTGCTTCCCGGGCGGGGCGTCGAACGGCGCCGTCGCGTAGATCGACGCTCCGCCGCCCGGGCCGCCCGGCTGGTTGCGGTGGTCCGTGCGGGCCACCAGGGTGTTGCCGAACACCGGGTCCGTGCCGCCGCCCGGGAACACCCAGTCGCCGAACGACAGGTCCGCGGCCGCGGTGGTGCCGTCGGTGAACGTCACCGTCGCCGACGCCCGGTGGTCGCCGTTCGACGCCGTGCCGATGAACGACAGCCGCGTCCCCGACAGCCGGATCGTCTGCCCGGCCGGGACGACGTTGTCCGGCCGGCCCGCCGGCGCCGCGGGCCACACGAACGACGTGCCGACCGCCTGCGAGGTCTGGCCGCCGACCAGCCCCGCCGCGGCCAAAGCCTGCCGCGACAGGCTGTTCCCCGCGCCGTCGATGTCGGCCGCCCCGGTGTCACCGTCGTCCGAGATGCCGACGTTCGAGTACGCCGCCGCCAGTCCGCCCGGAGGCGCGACCAGCACGATCACCGAGCCCGGCACCGACGTCGGGCCGCCGCGGACGGTCACCGGCACCTGGTAGTACCCCTCGGGTGTCCCGGCGGCCACCGACACGGTCAGCTTCGCGGTGCCGCTGCCGGTCCGGTCGTCGAGCCGCAGCTGCCGCGGCCCGGTCACCGAGATCCCGGCCGGCGCCTGCGTCGTCACGTCGAGCACGCGGTCGTGGCCGCCGAGCCGTTGCCCGCTCACGGTCGCTTCCCCGGTGCTGCCGGGCGAGACCACGACCTGATTGGTCGCCGAGGCAAGGAACGGCTTCTCACTGTCGCGATAGGACGGCGGTGTCGAGTCCGCCGCCCACCGCTTGTCCGGAGTGGACACGAGCGAGAAGTCCAGCCGGCCACCGTCGCGAGCCACCCCGGTGGGCAGCGACGTCCGGTTCCAGTCCCGGCCGTTCAGCGACAACGAATGGACGTACGTCGCCGGCGCTTTCGGCGCGCGGATGTCGAGCGTCCGCCCCGAAGGCAGCGACAGCACGGCGCGTTCGAACAGCGGGCTGTGCACGACCAGGTCCGGCGTCCCCGGCGTGGCCGGGTAGATGCCGAGCGCGGCCCAGACGTACCACGACGACTGCGCGCCGAGGTCGTCGTTGCCCGGCTCGCCGTCCGGCGTCGCGCTGAACAGCGTCGTCGCGATCTCGCGGACCACCTGCTGTGTCTTCCACGGCTGCCCGACGTGGTTGTACAGCCACGGCACGCCGAAGTCGGGTTCGTTGCCCGCCCACATGTACGGCTCGTTCGGGCCGACGTTCAGCTTCTGGAAGAAGGTGTCCAACCGGGACGAGACCGCGGCCGGCCCGCCCATCGCCGTCACCAGCCCGGCCGGGTCCTGCGGGACCAGCCACGTGTACTGGGCCGCATTGCCCTCGTCGAAGCCGTCCTGGCCGAACTTGCCGGGCGGCGGCGGGACGTAGGCCGGGCCGTCCGGAAAGCGGCCGTCCTGCCCGCGCGGCTGCAGGTAGCCGGTCAGCGGGTTGAAGATGTTCTGCCAGTTCTGGCCGCGCTTGGTGAACTCGCGCGCGACGTCGCGGTCGCCGATGCCCTGGGCGAACTGCGCGATCGCGAAGTCGTCGATCGCCCACTCCAGGGTGATCGACGCGCCGACTCGGGCGTGGTCGCCGCGTGAGGCGTCGTTGTTCGGCAGGTAACCTCGAGCGACGTAGTCCGCGATGCCCCGCCGTTCCTGGTAGGCGCCAGGCGTTTCGTCGACCGAAGTGGCGCCCTTGACCAGGTACTTCAACGCTGTCTTGACGTCGAAGTCCCGGGCCCCGAACGCGTAGAGGTTCGAGATCAGCGCGACCGAGCTGTCCCCGGTCATCTGTCCCGTGTAGCCGTTCGCCATCGGCCAGCGCGGCCACCAGCCGCCCTGTACGGCGTCGTTCGTCAGCGACTGCGCCATATCGCTGGCTTCCTTCGGGAACAGCATGGCGTGCAGCGGCGCGAGCGAGCGGTAGGTGTCCCAGTCCGAGAAGTTCGCGTACTGATGCCGCCCCGCCGGCAACGTCCGGATCTGGTCGTCGAAGCCGATGTACCGCCCATCGGCGTCGTCGAACGTGTTGGGGTGCATCAGCGAGTGGTACAGCGCGGTGTAGAACGTCTTGAGCTGCGCGGTGTCCCGGCCGGCGACGCGGATCTTGCCCAGCGCCTGCGTCCACTTGTCCCTGGTGGACTTCCGGACCGCGCCGAAGTCCCAGCCCGGGACCTCCGCGGCCATGTTGGCCTTCGCGCCGTCGACGCCCACATAGGACATCGACACCTTGGCGTGCACGGTCTGCGAACCGAACGTCAGGTACGCCCCCGCCCGCGGCGAGTCGACGCTGTCGGTGCCCGGCTTGACCGACGAGCCGTCCCACGTGCCGTGCGCGGTGAACGGCTGGTCGAACGTGATGTCGTAGTAGACCGTGTAGTGGTTGCCCTTGCCGCAGAAGTTGCCGGTGGTCGCCGAGCCGCTGACCTCGCGATCCCCGGTGATCTTCAAGGTCGCGGCGGAGTTCCCGGCCAGGCTCGCGCCGCCCTTGACCAGCACCTGCGGCGTCGAACCGGCCGGGTAGGTGAACGTCGCGAGCCCGGTGCGGGTCGTCGCGGTCAGCTCGGCCCGGACGTTCGAGTCGGCGAGGGTGACGGCGTAGTAGCCCGGTTCGGCCTGCTCGCCGTCGTGGCCGAAGTGCTCGGTACGGTCCCAGGGCGCGCTGCCGACGTCGCCGGTGACCGGCAGGATCGGGACGTCGCCGAACGCGTTGCAGCCGACGGAGGCGTGGTCGAGGCTGAAACCCCGGATCTGGTCGGAGTGGTACTGGTAGCCGGCGTACGCGCCCTGCGTGTCCGGCGAGAACTGCATCATCCCGAACGGCGCCGCCGGCCCGGGGAAGTTGTTGATCTCGCCGACCGAGCTGCCGCCCCGGCCGGTGCCGATCAGCGGGTCGACGTAGGCCGCCGGGTCCCCGACCGGCGGTGACAACGTTGTCGGAGCCGCCGAAGCTACGGCGGGTGCCCCGATCACCGCCGTCGCGACCAGCGCCGCCATGAATTTGTATCGCACCGTGCCTCCCAGAGCTGTCATCCGACCTTTGCCGGTCACCGAGCCCCGGGTCAACACTTTGACAAAGACCTGGCTCGTGCCCTCAAGGTATGAAGATCCGGTCAGGATCGGGTGGCGACCGTGTCAGGACGCCTAACCTCGACGCCGTGTGCGCACGTGTACTGGTCGCCGAGGACGACGAGAAGCAGGCCGAGGTCCTCCGGCTCTACCTCGAGAGCGAAGGTCACACCGTGGTGCTGGCCCCGGACGGCCGCGCGGCCCTCGACGAGGCCCGCCGCGAGCGGCCCGACCTGCTGGTCCTGGACGTGATGATGCCCAAGGTCGACGGGTTGGACGTCTGCCGCATCCTGCGCGGCGAGTCCGACGTGGCGGTGCTGATGCTCACCGCCCGCGCGACCGAGGAAGACCTCCTGCTCGGCCTCGACCTCGGCGCCGACGACTACCTGACCAAGCCCTACAGCCCCCGCGAGCTGATGGCCCGGGTCCGCACGCTGCTGCGCCGCACGTCGGCCCGCAGCGAGCCGCCCGACCCGGCGTTGCGGGCCGGCGCCCTGCGGCTCGACCCGGTCCGGCACGAGGTGTCGGTCGACGGCCGCCCGGTCGAGACCACCCCGGGCGAGTTCCAGCTGCTGGAAACGCTGATCCGGCAGCCCGGGCGGGTCTTCACCCGGAGGCAGCTGCTGGAGCTGACCCGCGGCGACGACCGGTTCGTCAGCACCCGGATCATCGACGTCCACGTCCTCAACCTGCGCAAGAAGCTCGAGCCCGACCCGCAGAAGCCCGTCTACCTGCGTACCGTCTTCGGCGTGGGGTACAAGCTGACGGCGGAAAATGACACGTAGCTTTCCGCTCCGGCGCAGTCTCGTCGTCCGGCTGACGGCGGTCTCCCTGCTGATCGCGCTGGGCTCGATCGCCGCGACCGCGTGGCTGGCCGTGCAGACGACGACCCGCGCGATCCAGCAGGAGCAGGGCCAGGCGCTGTCGGGCGACGCGACCATCTACACCGAGCTGATCGGCTTCGCCGCGGCCAACCACACGTGGGACCAGGTCGGCCCGCGGCTGCGGGAGCTGTCGGCGGGCACCGGCCGCCGGATCGTGCTGACCACCCTCGACCGCCGGGTCCTCGGCGACTCCGGCGGCGAGCCGGTCACGCTGCCGGTGAAGGCGACGGCGTCGGTCGACCCGCTGCACGTCGACCCGGTGCTGCTGCCGCAGGCCGGGACCAGCGGCATCGACCCGCGCGCGGCGGGCCCGTTCCGGCTGCCGCCGGCCGAACGCGACGACCTCGACGGCCTGGCGAGGAAAGCCGCCGCGTGCCTGACCTCGTTCGGCTTCCCCAGCCAGGTGCGCGCGGGGGCGAGCGGCCGGCCGCAGCTCACCGGGCTCGACCCGCTCGCCGCCCGCTACTTCGCGGCCAAGTGCGGCATCTACGACCTCGCCACCCCGACGCCGACCGAGCAGGCCGCGCTCGACAGCCTCGACGAAGCCGTGAACCGCTGTCTCCAGGCCCAGGGCGCCGAGCAGGTGAAGCTGGGCCTCGACTTCGACGCGCTCGGCGTCGCCGACCAGGGGCCGAGCCGCGCCTGCGTCGACTCCGCCCGCCGCGCGCAGCTGACGCCGTTCGTCGCGCCGCCCGCGTTGCTCTTCACGCTCGGCCCCGGCGGGTCGCAGCTGCCGACGTTCACGCTGTCACGGGAGAACCTCACCCGGATCCTCGCGGTGACCGGCGGTGTCCTGGTGCTGGCGGCGGCGATCACCGTGCTGGTCGCGCGGCGGCTGTCGCGGCCCCTGCGCGCACTGACCGAGGCCGCGAAGCAGGACCGGCCGGCCCCGGTGAAGTCCCGCGACGAGGTCGGCTACCTCGCCGCCGCGTTCAACGACCTCACCGCGCGCCGCGAACGCATCGAGGAGCAGCGCAAGGCGATGGTCAGCGACATCGCCCACGAGCTGCGCAACCCCCTCAACGTCATCCGCGGCCGGCTGGAGGCCGCCGAGGACGGGCACCTGCCGTTCGACCGGGCGCTGTCGACGTCGCTACTCGAAGAAACCGTGCTGCTGCAGCACATCGTCGAGGACCTGCAGGACCTCGCCGCGGCCGACGCGGGACGGCTGCGGCTGCACCCGGAGCCGGTGGACGCGGCCGAGCTGGCCGGCCACGTCGCCGCCGCGCACGCCGACCGGGCCGCCGCGGCCGGCGTCACGCTCACCGTCTCCGCCCGCGGCGAGACGGGGTTCGAGGCCGACCCGGTGCGCCTGCGGCAGATCGTGGGGAACCTGGTCACGAACGCGGTCCGGCACACGCCGGCCGGCGGCCGCGTGACGATCCACGTCTCGTCCACTGTGGACGAGGTGGTGATCGCCGTCGCGGACACCGGCACCGGGATCGCCGCCGAGGACCTGCCGCACGTGTTCGACCGGTTCTGGCGGGCCGAGAAGTCCCGCAGCCGCCAGACCGGCGGCAGCGGGCTCGGCCTCGCCATCGTGCGCCACCTGGTGGCGGCACACGGCGGCACGGTCAGCGTCGAGTCCGAAGTGGACGCCGGATCGACGTTCACCGTCCGGCTACCGAAGCCGGACCTCCGTGGTGAGGGTGCCGGGGTGCGGGACGCGCAGGACGTGCAGCCGCCGGGCGCCGTCGCGGAGGAACGTGACGGCGGTGGCGGTGACGGTCGCGGCCAGGGCGGTGCCCCAGCCGATGGTGATCGTCGTGCCGCCGCGGCGGATCGTCAGCCCTGACGCGGTCGCTTGCGCACCGACGCCGTAGCCGACCGGGGTGCCGTCAGCGAAGCGCACGTCGTCGCCCGGGTGCAGGACCAGCGGGATCTGCTCGGTGAGCGGGGTCGTCCCGCGGACCGCGCGGGTGACGGTGTCTCGCGTGATCGTCAGGTCCGTCCGGATGCGCGTGTCGAGGCCGTACCGGACGACGACCGGCGCGGAGCCGGGCACCTTCCGGCTGCCGTCCCACGGGCGGTCGCCGATGGCGTAGGTCGCGTCCAGCAGGCCGCGGGCGTCCGGACTGCCGCTCGGCAGGAGGCTGGCCCAGCACTGCGTGTCGTCCTGTTGCGAGTGGACGACCATGCCGGCCCGCGGGTGCCACAGCATGCCCTGCGCGCCCCGGACGTAGGTCGACGGCCGCGTGCCCCAGAACCCGGCCAGGTACAGCTGCGGGCGGCGCACGTAGACGTACGTCTGGTTGAGTTCGACGTCCCGCCGCTGGACGGCGAAGTCGGTGGACCGCAGATACGGCAGCTGCCGGATCGACGCCTGCTTCTCGCCGCGCGACGGGAACGCCTCGCCGTACGAGACGTGCGCGAGGATGCGCGGCGAAGTGTCCTGTTTGGCCGGTCCGGTCGCCGGGCCCGGGGTCGCCGCCCATTGCCGGCGCGTCTCGGCGCGGTCCTCCCGGGCGGTGAAGAAGGCAGCCAGGTCCGGCACTTCCGGGACGAACAGCGAGGCCAGGTTGGTCCGGTCCGGGTCCGGGATGACGTCGTCGTAATAGGACACGTGCGTGCGGCTCGACGTCGCGACGTAGGTCAGCGAACCCGAGCCGTCCGGTTCACGGACGACGTTGTAGCCGAACCAGTCGGCGAACTTGCGGGCCATCCCGACGACCGTGCGATCGCGGGTCAGCGCGTAGATCTCGGCGATCTCCGGGAGCATCACCTCGAAGTTGTAGTTGACGTCCATACCGGTCGGCTCGTAGAAGAAGCCGGCCGGGCTCTGGCCGTTCGCGGCGAGGAACTCGATCCGGTCACGCAGCTGGTTGCGCAGCACCGCGTCCGGGCTGAGTTTCAATGCCAGTTGCGACGACGACAGCCCGGACGCGTTCTGGTTGGCGTACTCGACCGGGTGCGCCCAGATCGGGTTGGCCGGGTTCAGGAACCACGTCATGCCCTGGTGCAGCGCGGCTTCGAGCTCGGCGCGGCGGGCGGGCAGCGCGTTGACCTGGCGCAGGTTGGCGAGGGTCTTCGCGAGGTAGCCCAGGCCGAACCCGGTGGCGGCCTTGGACTTCTCGGTGATCGAGTACTCCGGGAACGAGCCGTCGGCGTGCTGCAGGTTCAGGTAATGGGCGATCGCCGCGTCGAGGCGGTTCCGCAGGGTGGGGTCCAGGTAGTACGGGTTCCACGGGCGCCGGTTCGCGTAGAACCAGCTCAGCGTGTAGACGTGCTCCTGGACGCGGGCGTTGTACGGCTCGCTCGGCGTCCGCCACCAGCCGCCGCCGAAGAAGCCGAGCGTGGCTGGATCGACGCTGACATCGTTGACAATGCCCGGCAAAATGGCGAGGTAGGGCGCGAAGCGCTGCTCCAGCGGCGAAAAGAGCCTCCGGTTCGGGGCGCCGGGCGGCAGCGGGGCGAGCGGTGGAAACGGTCCCGCCGGCGGCGGCACGGCGGCCGACGCCGTCCCCGCCCCGGCGATTCCCAGCAATGCGGCGGCGGTGGCTCCGCCGAGGAAGGTTCTGCGATCGATCACAACTGCCTCCTAGCCTTTGAGGCCGCTTTGGGCGAGCCCTTCGACGAACTGGCGCTGCGCGATGATGAACACGATCAGGACCGGCACGACCGTGGTGGTCGCGGCGGCGAGCTGGACGTTCCAGAGGTGGCCGCCGTAGACGTCGACGTACTGCGTCAGCGCCACCGGCAGCGTGAACATGTCCTTGTCGGTCAGGTAGACCAGCGGTTCCAGGAAGAAGTTCCAGGTGTTGAGGAACGTGAAGATGGCGACCGCGGCGAGCGCGGGCTTGGCGATCGGCAGGGCGACGCGCCGGTAGAGCCCGAACCGGGACAGCCCGTCCAGCCGGCCGGCTTCTTCGAGTTCGCCCGGGATGGTGATGAAGAACTGCCGCATCACGAACGTCGCGAGCACGCTCGGCGCGCCGAAGATCGGGACGACGATCAGCGGCCAGTGCGTGTTGGTCAGGCCGAGGTCGTCGACCAGCCGGAACAGCGGGATGATCGTGACCTCGCTCGGCACCATCAGCCCGATGAGGATCACCGCGAAGAGCTTCTCGCCGCGGAACCGGATGCGGGCGAACGCGTACCCGGCCAGCGAGGAGAAGAACATCGTGCCGAGCGTGACGAGCACGGCGATGTACAGGCTGTTGAAGTACTGCCGTGCCAACGGGAAGTCGGTGAACGCGACTCGGTAGTTCTCCCACTGCGGCTGGTTGGGGAACAGCTTCGGCGGGTACGCGAGCACCTCGTTCGCCGGCAGCAGCGACGCCGTGATCATCCACCAGGTGGGGAACACGAACGGCACGGCCAGCACGACCATCACCGCGTAGCACGCGATCTTGGCCCTACGACTCATGGAACACCCACCGCTTCCGCATCCGCCACTGCAGCAGCGTGAGCACGAGGATGACGAGGAACAGCACGACCGCCAGCGCGGAGCCGTAGCCGAGGTCGTGGTTGGCGAACGCCTGCTGGTAGAAGTAGAAGACCAGCACGTTGGTGCTGTCGGCGGGCCCGCCGAGGGTCAGCACCTGGATCTGCGCGAACACCTGCAGCGCGCCGGCGACGGTGATGATCGCCGTCAGCAACGTGGTCGGGCTGATCATCGGCAGGATCACCGAGCGGAACCGGCGCCACGGCCCGGCGCCGTCCAATTGCGACGCTTCCATGATGGACGCCGGAATACCCTGCAACGCGGCGAGGAACAGCACCATGTTGAGCCCGACGTTCTTCAGCACCTGCACGACGATCACCGACAGCATCGCGGTGCCGTTGCCGCGCAACCAGTTCGGGCCGTCGACTCCGATCGTCTGCAGCAGTGAGTTGATGCCGCCGTTGTCCTGCAGGAGGAAGTTCCACACGATCGTCCACGCGACGAGCGTGACGACCACCGGCGAGAAGAAGACCGTCCGGAACACCGTCGTGCCGCGCAACTTCAGGTTGAGCAGCAACGCCAGCGACAGCGCGAGCGCCAGGTTCAGCACGACCAGGCCGACGCAGAAGATCGCCGTGGCGCGGGCGACCTTCGGCGCGGTCGGGTCGTCGAAGAGCTTCGCGTAGTTGTCCGCGCCGGCGAACGTCGACGTCCCGGCCAGCAGGTTCACGTCCTGGAAGCTGTACCAGACCACGGCCACCAGCGGCGCGACGACGAAGGCGAGGAACCCGAGAGCCTGCGGGGCGACGAAGAGCCACCCCGCCAGCTCTTCGCGCTTCCTCGACGTCCACGTCATTGGCTCAGCGCCGGATCGATCGCCTGGCAGACGCCGGCCAGCGCGGCGGGCACGTTCGCGTCCGGCTTCCACAGCGGGTCCAAAGCGGACTGGACGAGCGACGCGATCCGCGCGCTCCCGGTGTGCGACGGGAGCACCGCGCCGGTCTTGATCCCGTTGACCACGACGTTCTGCAGCTGCTCCTGGCTGAACAGCGGGTTCGCCTTGGCCAGGGTGGCCGCGTTGAGCAGGCTGTCGCGGGCGGGCGGGAAGTACTGGCCGAGCTTCGCCGAGTTGGCCGGGTTGGTGAAGAACGCGAGGAAGTCCGCGGCGGCCTTGGCGTGCTTGCCCTTGACCGGGACGCCGATCCCGGCCTGGCCGATGACCTGCGCGTTCGCCTTCGGCCCGGCGGGCAGCGGGACGATCCCCCACTCGAACGGCTTGGCCTTCAGCAGCCCGGCGCGGCTGATCTGGGCGATGGTCAAGCCGGCTTCGCCGGCGAAGAAGTCCGCCGTCGTGCCCGGGCCGGGCAGCGCTTTGTCGGTGAAGATCGCCTGGTGCAGGAACGTCATCGCGGACGTCATCTCCGGCGAGGTGAACCCGCACGTCCTGCCGTCCGGGCCCCACGCGTCGGCGCCGAAGCCGCGCCAGACCGACGCGAGCAGCACCCACTGCTTGTACTCGAACTCGCGGATGACCAGGCCGGCCTTGCCGGTGTCCTTCGCGGCGACCTGGGTGGCGATCTGCTTGGCCGCGTCCCAGGTCCACCGTCCACTCGCGAGCAGCTGGTCCGGGGTCTCGGTGACCCCGGCCCGGGTGAGCAGGTTCTTGTTGTAGAACATACCGAACGGCGATGTCGAGAACGGGTAGGCGTAGAGGCCGTCGTCCTTGGTCCACAGCTTCGTCGCGGACGGCACCAGCTCACCGGCGTTGTACCCGGCGGCACTGTCCAAAGCAGGCTTGAGGTTCGTCAGCGCCCCGGACTGGACGAAGTCCGGGGCGTCGCGCTCGAGGATCCACGCCAGATCGGGCGGGTTGCCGCCGGAGAGCTGGGTGGTGAGCGCGGCCGAGTACGCGCTGGTGTCGCCCGGGACGACGTCGAACTTGACCGACGTGACCTCCGGGTGGGCCGTGCGGTACTCGGCGGCGATGGAGTCGAAGAGGGCGAGCTGGTTCTTGTCCGTCGTCCAGACGGTCATGCGCAGGGCGATGTCCTTGTCGTCGCCGGCGCCGCCCGAGCACGCCGTCGAAGCCAGTGCGACGGCGGACAGGGCCGCGGCGAGCAGCCGGATTCTCCGGTAGGCCACGATGCCTCCTGGTTATTCGAATTAGCAGCGACCGTAAGCGTCGTCCGCAAAGGTGTCAACAGGCCGCTGGAGCCTCAGCGGGAGTCTCTTGTGGAGGGTGCCGCCGTGGTGGCGCCCTCGTGGATCGTGCACGGCAGGAGCAGCTGGCGGGGCTTGGGGTTCTTCAGCAGCCCGACGAGCACGCGCACGGCGTGCGCGCCCATTTCGTGGCGCGGGATCCGGAACATCGACCAGTCCGTGCCGGTGCTCGGCACGGCGTGCGCGTGCGGCTGCTGCGACGGGTCGGCGTCCCCGAGCACCACGATCGACAGGTTGCGGGGCACGTCCAAGCCGAGCTCGTGCGCACAGGCCAGGATGGCGTCGGCCATCGCCGAGCTTTCGACGAGCAGCGCCGTGACGCCTTCGTCGAGCGCCTGCCGCAACGCGAGCGCCGGGTCCTCCTCGAGGAAGACCAGCGGTGGACGGCGGTGCTTGCGCGCCGCGGCTTCGTAGCCGGCCCGGCGGTCGAGCGTCGGCTCGTTCTCCTCGGTCACGCTGAGCAGGCCGATCCGGCGGTGGCCGAGGCCCCACAGCCGTTCGTGGACCTCACGGGTGGCCGCGACGTAGTCCGCGCCGACGTAGCTGATCGGCCCGGTCGGCGACTCGCGGCGGCCGACGAACACGAACGGGAACTGCTCCTCGACGAGCTGCGCGAGCTCCTGCGGGTCGTTGTGCCGGCCGAGCAGGACCGAGCCGTCGGCGATGCGCAACCGGTTCGTGCCCTGGTCGTAGATGCGGCGGCGCCCGTCGCGGCGGCCACCGCTGGTGAACAGCAGCAGGTCGAAGCCCTGCGCCTCGGCCTCCTCCTCGATGCCGAGCAGGAACGGGCGGTAGAAGTCGGCCACGCCCGAGGGGAACACCGACTCGTAGGTGAAGACGCCGAGGATCTGGTTGGACCCGCCGCGCAGCCGGCGGCCCATGATGTCCACCGTGTACCCGGTTTCGCGCAGCACCTGCTGCACGCGGTCGCGGGTCTCCGGGGTGACGCGCAGGCTGTCGGAGCCGTTCAGCACCATGGACACGACGGCCTGCGAGACGCCGGCCAGGCGCGCCACCTGGGCCTGCGTGACCCGGCCCGAACCCGCCGTCATCCGTGACTCCCTCCCGTGCGGTTCGCCTGGACTCTACCTGCGGCACCTTCAGTACCCCCGCACTTCCGGCCACCGGCGTTCCACCCCGGCGGCGTCCAGCACGCGGGCGAAGTCCTCGAAGAGCCTGCTGTCCGTGTGGACGCTCCGCGGCTCGACGCCCTCGCTGACGGCGAAGGCCGCGAGCAGCCCGGCGACCTCGCCGATGTTCCACTCCACCGGGTGCAGCCGGAAGCAGCCGTTCGTGATGTGCGTGGTGCCGATGTTCTTGCCGGCGGGCAGCAGGTTGGTCGTCCTCTCCGGGAGCAAGGCACCCAGCGGGATCTCGTACGGCACGCTGGCGACGTCGATGTAGTTGTCCCCGCCGGTCGACGGGTGCAGGTCGATCCGGTAGCTCCCCACCCCGACGGCGTCCGCGCGGCGCACCCGGCCGTCGACGCCGAGGAGCTCGGCCGAGACGTCGTGCTCGGTGACGGTCGTGACGGCCTTGATCCGCCGGGCTTCCCGGACGTACGCCGACTTCGCGAGTCCGTCCTTTGTGTCCGTGACGTCGGGTCGGAGCTTGAGCCCCGGGAAGCCGGTGCCGCCGTCCCCGCGGGGCGCTTCGGTCTGCAGCCAATAGAGGACGGACAGGCTGAGCTGCTTGGCTTCGTGGTGCGCCGTTTCGACGTCCGCTTCGGTCGTGTGGCCGGGGATCGTGAGCGCGGGCTTGAGCCAGTAGTCGTTGAGCGGCCAGTTGACGAGCGTGATGTCGGAGTCGAACGCGCCGTCGGTGTGGAGGTTGCGGGCGAGGATGCGGCGGAAGGCCCACAGTTCCTTGTCGCCGGCGTCGGCGCTCTGGTCGGCGCTCACCGCCAGGGGGTCTCCGGGCGGGTTCGGGACGAAGGTGCGCTTGACCGGTTCGAGCGTCCGCGGGTCGGGGGCGACGAAGCCGAGGAGCGGGCCGGGCCAGAAGTCCGGCTGGTAGTCGCGCCAGAAGCCGTACATCTCCGGCTTGTCGATGACGTGGTTTTCGCCTTCGTGGTGGGAAACCGCGAAGCAGTAGGTGATGCCTTGCAGGTTGGCCGGGTCGGCTTTCTCGGGCGCGTGCGGTTCGCCGTGCGTGCTCTTGGCTTCCGCGCCGGTGACGTGCTCGGTGCCGGTGAGCGGCAGGAGGTCGCCGTTCTCGGTGGCGTCGAGGACGTACTGGGCTGTGACGGTGATCCGCTCCCCGCTGTTTTCGAGCGTCACGGCGTCGACGCGGTCTTGTGTCGTGTGCGCCTCGACCGGCCGGTGGTGGCGCAGGACGTGGATCCGCCCGGCGCTGACGTGCGGCGCGAGCATGGCTTCGATGACCGCGAGGGCCACCCGGGGTTCGTGACACAGCTTGCTGACGCGGCCGGCCCCGGGGTTCAGTTCCGGCCGGTTCGCGGCTTCGGCCCGCAGCGGGTAGTGGC
Source organism: Amycolatopsis sp. MEPSY49 (assembly GCF_051337345.1). Classification (NCBI taxonomy): domain Bacteria; kingdom Bacillati; phylum Actinomycetota; class Actinomycetes; order Pseudonocardiales; family Pseudonocardiaceae; genus Amycolatopsis; species Amycolatopsis sp. MEPSY49. Next base: position 17,258 of record NZ_JBDLYJ010000021.1, read on the forward strand.
GACGGTAGTGGTCGCGGATGCCCGCGCGCAGGTCGCGGTAGGTGCGGGTGGAGCCGAACCGCTCGATCCAGGGGTTCTCGTCCGGCGGCACGGCCTGGGCGGTGAGCTGCCCGCCGAGCCAGCCGGTCTCCTCGGTGAGCACGACGCGCCGGCCGCGGGCCGCGGCGGCCAGCGCGGCGGCGACCCCGCCGAGTCCCCCGCCGACCACCAGAATCTCCGTGTCCAGTTCCCTCATGAGCCCTTCCCGGCGCTGATAATTCGAATTACTACGCGGGTATGGTGCGACGCGGGCGGGTCGGGCGTCAAGGGGTGGGTGTAGCGAATGACTCATTCCTGTCGCGTGGCGACAGGAATGAGTCATTCACGTCGGTTACAGCGGCAGGCCCGCGTAGTTGTCGGCCAGCTCGGTCTTCGCGGCGGTCGAAGTGACCGTGCGGCGAAGCTGGGACAGCTGGAGCTGGGCGTCGAAGTCGTCGCCGTGGCGGTGCAGCATCGACGTCATCCACCACGAGAAGTGCGTGCACCGCCAGACCCGTCGCAACGCCGTCTCCGAGTACGCGTCGACGAGTTCGTCGTCGCCTTCGAACGACGCCTTCAAGGCGCGCGCCAGCAGGGCGACGTCGGCCACCGCCAGGTTCAGGCCCTTCGCACCCGTCGGTGGCACGATGTGCGCCGCGTCCCCGGCCAGGTAGAGGTTCCCGTGCCGCATCGGCGTCGTCACGAAGCTGCGCATCGGGAGCACGCTCTTCTCGGTGATCGTCCCGGTCTCGAGGGTCCAGCCGTCGACGCCCAGCCGGTCGGACAGCGCAGTCCAGATCCGGTCGTCGCTCCACCGCTCGATGTCCTCGTCCGGCGCCACCTGCAGGTAGAACCGGCTCACCCGCGGCGAACGCATGCTGTGCATCGCGAACCCGTCCGGGTGCCAGGCGTAGATCAGCTCGTCGGTCGACGGCGCGACGTCGGCCAGCACGCCCAGCCACGCGAACGGGTACGTCCGCTCCCAGACCTTCGGCTCCGGAATGGACGCGCGGCTCGGCCCGTGGAACCCGTCGCAGCCGACGACGACGTCCGCGTCGATCCGCCGCGCGGTGCCGTCACTGTCCACAAAGGTCACATACGGTTTGTCCGTCACGTCGTGCACGGCGACGTCCGAAGTGGAGTAGTACGCCGGGCGGCCGGCCTTTTCCCGGGCCACCATGAGGTCCTTGGTCACCTCGGTCTGCCCGTAGACGGTCACCGACCGTCCGATGAGGCCGGTGAAGTCGACGTGGTGGCGCTCCCCCGGCGACTGCAGGTAGATGCCGCGGTGTTCCATGCCTTCGACGTCGAGCCGGTCGCCGAGGCCGACCTGCCGCAGCAGCTCGACCGTGCCCGCCTCGAGGATCCCCGCGCGGATGCGGGCCTGGACGTACTCGGCGGTCTGCCGTTCGAGCAGCACCGAGTCGATGCCGTCGAGCCCGAGCAGGTGGGACAGCAGCAGCCCGGCCGGGCCGGCGCCGACGATGACGACCTGGGTGCGCACTTCGAACGTCCTTTCCGCGACAGAGCCCGAGCATCGCCCGCCGACGCGCCGCCCACTACCGCATTCTCATTCAGTGAGAGAGCATCCGCGAGATGCCGCGCGCCGCCGCCCGCAGCGCGGGGATCTGCATCCGCGCGTTCCGGTCGTTGGGCACGATCACCGACAGCGCCGCGACGACGGTGTCGCCACGCCCGCGCAGCGGCACGGCGATCCCGGTCGTCTCCTCGTCGATGAACCCGGCGCAGAACGCGTAGCCGTCGCGCCGGACGTCGGCCAGGAACCGCCGCAGCCGCGCCGGGTCGGTCAGCGTCGTGCGGCGGAACGCCTCGAGCGGACCGGACAGGACCTCTTCCTGCAGGTCGGCGGGCGCGTGGGCGAGCAGCACCAGCCCGGACGACGACGCGTGCAGCGGCAGCCGCCCGGCCACCCGCGTCACGTTGACGACCGCGCCGGGCGCCGAGAGCCGCTCGACGAACAGCACCTCGCGGTCCTCCAGCACGGCGAGCTGGGTGTGGTGCCCGACGACGGCGTGCAGGTCCTCCATGAACGGCATCGCGGCTTCGCGCAGCCCGAGCGTCGGCGACGCGCGCGACGCCAGTTCCCAGAGCCGAACGCCCACGCGGATCCTCCGATCGGGGTCGCGGCGCAGCCAGCCGTGGCCGACCAGCTCGTCGACGAGCCGGGACGCCGTGGCGACGTGCAGGCCGGCGCGGCGCGCGATGTCCGTGACGCGCAGCGCCGGCGTGTCCGGCCCGAAGGTTTCGAAGATGCGGACGACGCGCGTCAGCACAGAGTCGCGTTTCTCCACGTCAGGCAGTGTGCCCCACCTCGGCGGGGCACACTGCCCGGCGTCACGGCAGCGAGTTCAGGAACGGCTCGTGGCTGTTCTGGAACTCCCAGTTGTAGTACTTGTCCCAGTTGATCGACCAGGTCATCAGGCCCCGGAGCGCGGGTGAGGTGCCGCCGCGCAGCGTGTACGAGCCGCAGCCACTGCCCTTGACCAGGCAGTTCACCGCCGTCTGGACGTCGGCCGGTGAGGTGTAGCCGTTGCCGGCGCTGACCGCGGCGGGCAGGCCGATCGCGATCTGGTCGGGACGCAGGCCGGGGAAGAACTGGCCGGTGTTCGCCACGGTGAAGCCGGCTTTGAGCATGTCGGTCATGGCGATGTGGAACTCGGCGCCGCCCATGTTGTGGTAGGAGTTGTCGAGGCCCATGACCGGGCCGGAGTTGTAGTCCTGGACGTGCAGCACGGTGAGCGAGTCCCGCAGCGCGTGGATGACGGGGAGGTAGGCGCCGGTCCGCGCGTCCCCGCCGCTCGTGCCACCATAGAACTGGTAGCCGACCTGCACGAAGAACGTCTCCGGCGCCATCGTCAGGACGAAGCCCGAGCCGTACTTGGCCTTGAGCGACTTCAGCGCGGAGATGAGGTTGACGATCACCGGCGTGGTCGGGTTGCGGAAGTCGGTGTCGCCGGCGTTGAGCGAGAGCGAGTGGCCCTCGAAGTCGACGTCGAGACCGTTGAGGCCGTACTTGTCGATGATGGCGGAGACGGAGCTGACGAACTTGTCCCGCGCGGCGGTGGTGGTCAGCTGGACCTGGCCGTTCTGGCCGCCGATGGAGATGAGGACCTTCTTGCCCTGCGCCTGCTTGGCCTTGATGGCGGCGGTGAAGTCGGCGTCGCTCTCGACGTTCGGGCATTCGGTGGCCGGGCACCGGTTGAAGCGGATGTCCCCGGACGTGACCGAGGTGGGTTCGCCGAAGGCGAGATCGATGATGTCCCAGGCGGCGGGGACGTCGGCCATCCGGACGTAGCCGGAGCCGTTGGCGAAGCTGGCGTGCAGGTACCCGACGAGGGCGTGCTTGGGCAGGCCGGTGTCGACGCAGCCGGAGGTGCTCCCGGTGGCGGCGGCGCTTTTCGGCGACTCACCGGCTCCGTTGTAGGCGGCGACCGAGTAGCTGTGGGTGGTGCAGGCGGTGAGGCCGCCGATGGTGGCGCTGGTCCCGGTGGTCGTGGCGACGACGGTGCTGCCTTCGTACACGCGGTACCCGGTGACGGTCCCGGCGCTCGCGCCCCAGCTCAGGGCGATGGAGTTGGTCGTGGCTGAGGTGATTTGCGGAGTGCCGGGCGCCGCTGGGGTGCCGGGCGTGTTGCCGCCGGGACCGTCGAGGACGACGTCGTCGGCGTAGTAGGTGCCGGCGCCGTACCAGCCGTGGAGGTAGAGCTGGGCGGAGGTCTGGTTGCCGGTGGTGAAGGTGAGGGACAGCTGGTTGTAGGCACCGCTGTTGCCGGACCACGTCGAGGGGCCACCGGTGATGCCGAGGTAGACGGGGTTCCCGCGCACCCAGGCCGAGACGGAGTAGGTGGTGTTCGGCTGAACGGCCACGGTTTGCGAGCACTGGGCGTAATCGGCACCGACGGGCGTGCCGGCGAGGGCGTAGCCGCCGGCGTGGGTGGGGCTGCTGACGGTGGTGGCGTTGGCGCAGGTCCAGCCGGACAGCGAGCCGGCTTCGAAGCCGGGGTTGGCGAGGAGGTTGGCCGCTTCGGCGGTTCCGGTGGCAAGCCCGGAGAGCGCGAGGATCGCGGCGGCGAGGATTGCGGACAGTCTGGAACGCCTCATCGGGTCCTCCAGTCGGGGAGACTGGATATATTGTCTAGACCAATATGTAAAATGTCCAGACCAACTGAGGGTTACGGCCCGCTGGGTTCGGCTGCGGCCGATGACCCGCCGCACTCGAACCGGTGCCGAGCGCCCGAAGAGCCCGGAAGCGCCTCGCTCGGCGGCTCTCACCAACTCGCCGCGGCTCCACTGCGACCGGTTCCCGGCCCGGCAAACACCGCCCTCACCGCACTGGCCTCCGCGGAGCCAGGCCACTCCCCGGCAGCCTCATCCACCCGCCGCGGCGCTCGGCCCCAGCCGGCGCCGGGTGTTCTCCCGCAGCGCCCGCGTCAGCAGCCCATCAGGGACTTGGCCACCACCCGCGTCCGCCCCGCACGGGCCCGGTCGATCACCTGGACGCTGCTCCATCCCGCCGGCACTCGCTCCGCCAGCAGCCCCTCCCGCCAGCGCCCCACCCGCCGCACGTGGCGGGCGAACGACCGCGGCCGCACCACCCTGCCCCGGCTGCGCTGCCCGGCCAGCGCCTCCGAAGCCGTCACGTCCAGGAACAGCAGCCGCACCGGGCGGCCGCTCAACGCTCCCACCAGGGCCAGCAGCGCCCGGGTCGAAGCGCGCGTCGACGGCTCGTGGACCACGATCGGCCCCCTCGCCAGCGCGCGGCGGACCACCCGCGCCCGGTGCCACGCGTGGACCACCGGCCGGTAGCAGCGGTACGGCACCGACGGCACCGCGGCCGCCAGCCGCGTGCGGACCTGGTCGGAATCCAGCACCACCAGGCCGGGCGCGGCGTGGTTGAGCATCGTCGTCTTGCCGGCGCCGGGCAGGCCCGCCACGACCAGCATGTCGCGGGGCCCGAGTTCGATGACCGTGGGCTCGCTCATGCCCCGTCAACGCCCCGGCGAAGGTAATGGTTCCTTTACCTTTAGCTCACGGACCGTGACCGAACCCGGAACAGACCCGACCGTACGGACGGCGCCACCCGCACAGACGCGCCGATGTCACCTCGCGTGCCCGAAGTCACCCACTCGCCTGAAAACCCATGCGTGGCAAGGCATCCGACGGCCCGGGAACCGCTTCGGGTGAAGATCGTCCCGTCCCCTTCCCGGCGTCCGGATTTTCCCTATCTTCTGAAGGGGACGCTCGGCCTAGAACAGGGGAACTCGTCATGACCCAGTCGCTGGAACTCCCGGTCCAGGAATTCTGTCTCGATTGGACGCTCACGGGCGACGAAGGCGGGCGCGTCGGCGTCACGCTCTCCGGGCAGGTGTCCCTGCTCGACAACAACCGGTTCTACAAGATCGACGGCGTCGTCTACGTCACCGAGGGTGACGCCGACATCCGCGCGGTCGGCAACCCGTGCCTGTCCGTGCGCCGCAACGGCGTCGAGAAGTCCGGGCGCCAGTGGGGCTGGGAGATGTGCTCGGCCCGCAAGCGCCTCGGCGCGCTGAACACGATGGAGGGCTACTTCGTCCGCACCGGCTACTGGGCGCCGGCCGACCGCGCGATCCAGCTGAGCCTCTGCGCCGAAACCGGGTGGAGCCGGCGCAAGAGCTACAGCCCGCACGTCACCGTCCGGATGGTCGACTGACCACTGTGGACGCCCGGCGCCGCGCAGCCGCGACCACGAGCCCCGCCGCGACCGCACCCGCGACGGCGCACCCGGCGCCGAACCCCGGCGAAGGTTCGTGCACCCGCAAGACACTGACGCACAGCCACGCGACGGCGCCGAACAGCAGGCCCAGCACCGGCCCGCCGACCGCCGCGCCGCGCCAGCGGTGGCCGTTGCGGACGGTCCGCAGCCCGGATTCGAGATAGGCGAGCGCGAACAGCGCCAGGATCAGGCTCCCCGCGCCCAGCGCGCTGGCCAGCGGGTGCTGGCTGGTGAGCAGGGTGAAGGTCTGGGTGACGGGTCCGGTTTGGACGGTCGCGGTGACCGCCCCGCCGACCACCCACCGCGCGATCGCCGGCAGGGTGAGCTCGGCGGTGAAGCCGTTGCCGGCCGGCTTGGCGAGAGTTTCGGCCGAGCCGAGCGGAACCCCGGCGGCGGACAGGCTGACGGCCACCCGGCCGGGATTCCCGGCACCGGCGAGAACGAGCGGCTTGCTGAGGTCCACTTCGACCGGAGCGGTGACCTTGGTGTTGCCGAGCAACAGAGTCGGGGACGCCTCGTGCGGCAGCCGCTCGGGATTGAGCAGCGCGAGGATGATCAGCACGATGGCAGCTACGGCGGCGCCCAGCCGCAGCCAGAGAACGGCGGCGGCTCGCGAGCGGCCGGCCGAGTCGGAATCCGGGGCAAGCGTGCCACCGGTCGAGCCGGGGCCGCCGAAGCCGGACGCGGAGCCAGGACCGGCCGCCGGGCTCGCGCCGCCGAGACTCGAGCCACCAAGACCGGGCCTCTGGCCGCCCGCCGAACCGGTTCCAGGACCGCCGGCTACGCCGAGCCCGGCGCCGCCCGGCGCACCACCCCCCATGTCCAGCCCACCACTCGTCGCGACGAGTGTCGCGTTTGGACCCGTCGGCCGCCGAACCGGTCGCGTCCGCTCGTCCCCCTGCGGCGTCGTGGGCGAGTTCAACCCCGCGATCACCCGGGGCGTCAGATGCAGCACCGGCACCCCGGACCGCTCCAGCCACCCGGGCCCGTAGACCGCCGTCGCCGCGCCCGCCAAGTCGGCCGCGAACGACTCCGCCTCGCGGTACCGCGCGTCCAGCTCCCGAGCCAACGCGCGCATGATCACGCCGGCGATCGGCATCGGTACGCCCGAAATCGGCTTCGGGTCGGTGAACATGTGCTGGCGCATCATGCTGATCGCGCCGCGCGTGTTGTCGAACGGCAGCTCCTTCGCCAGCAGCTCGTACAGCACCGTGCCCGCCGCGTACACGTCGGCCGCCGGGCTCAGCGCGTTGCCCATCGCCTGCTCCGGGGCGATGTACGCCGGCGTGCCCAGGATCTCGCCACCGTGCGTGACGAGCGTCGCGCCCTCGCTGATCACCCGGGCGATGCCGAAGTCGGCCACCTTCACCACGCCCTGCAGGTTGAACAGCAGATTGCGCGGCTTGACGTCCAGGTGCAGCACGCCCGCCCGGTGCGCCGCGTGCAGCCCGGCGAGCATCGCCAGGCCGATCGCGCACGCCTGTTCGCCGCTGACGCCGTCGCCGTGGAACCGGCTGTGCACCGTGCCGCCGTCGAGGCGCTCCATCACCAGCAGGTGCTCGCGGCCGGTGCGGACGTAGTCGTACACCGGCACGATGTGCGGGTGGTCCAGGCTGGCCAGCACGCGCGCCTCGCGGTCGAACAGCTCGCTGCTCGCCGCGTGGTTGAGCACGTCCCACGGCAGCTGCTTGATCGCGACGTTCCGCCCGAGCGTCCGGTGCGTCCCGGCGAACACGACCCCCATGCCGCCTTCGCCGATCTCCGCCCCGATGTCGTACTGCGGCAGGGCGGCGACCAGCTCGGCCGGTGCGCTCATCGGGTGAATTCCTGCGTCGGCGGGACCGCCAGCCGGACCGTGGTGTCACTGTCCGTGACGACCGGCGGCGGCGCGGGGTGCGGCGTCAGGTAGCCGAGCAGGAACGCGATCGCCGCGGCGCCGAGCACCACCGGGATCTCGACCGCCGGCTCCGGCGGGACGAGCCGCAGCACCGAGAGCGTGATCACCGCGACCAGGCCGGTGCCGAACCCGGCGGGCAGGAACCGCAGGCCGCGGCGCCAGCGGTTGGGCGCCAGCCGGTGCCGGGCGAGCGCGAGCAGCGCGGTCAGCCACGCGAGGACGGTGAGCACGAGCATCGCCAGGCCGAAGACGCCGTAGACCGACCAGAAGGAGCCCTGGACGTCGGCGACGGTGGTCGCTTCGCCGAGCGTCGCACGCTGGGCGTCGAGCAGCTCGACCGACGACGGCAGCAGCCCCGTCGCCTGTCCGGCGAGGTCGCCGAGATCGAGCACGAACGTCCGGGTGATCGAGCCCCGCGCCGGCACTTCGAAGGGCGCCGTCGTGTCGTAGGCGAAGAACGTCAGGGCGAGCGCGACGCCGGAGAGCCGCACGCTGCGGACCTTCACCGGCGCGGTGCCCGAGTTGGTGGCGACGACCTGCAGCTCGATCTGCTGGGCCGGGTCGATCGGGACGGTGGCGTCCGCGACCGGCCGCCCGTCGATCGACGCCTGCACGTCGAGCGAGCCGGAGTCCGCCGAAGCGGCCGGCGCGCCCAGCAGCACGGCGCACAAACCCAACGCAACCCCCGCCGCGATGACACGTCCCATTGGGCATCTCCTGCTTGCGTTATCCGACTGGTCCGGAATGCTACAGCGAGCACACACCGGGGAGGGACGTCCCAATGCGATTCGTGGTTCGGCTGTTTTTCGGCACTGTAGCCGGAACGATACTTCTACTCGCGTTCACGAGCACGGGTAACGCACAAGTTCCGCCTTCGGTTGGTTTGACACCATCCACCGGTAAAGCCGGTAGCTCGTTCACGATTTCGTGGAACGGTTTTCCGGCCTGCCGGATCATCAATTTCTTCTGGGCGGGCACAACCCTCGGTTCCAAAGTGGCACCGGCAACCAGCGGGCAGTTCCCCACGACCGTTCCCGCGGGTGCGAAGCCGGGCTCCTACACGGTGACCGCGACCTGCACGAGCCAGAAACAAACCGCCAGCGGCACGTTCGTGGTCACCGGGGTCACCACCACGACCCCGCCGCCGACCACGACGACCCCGCCGGTCGTGACCACGAAACCGACCCGCCCCGGCACCACCACGACCCCGCCGGCCACGACGACCACCACTCCGCCGACGACCACGAGCACCCCGCCGTCGTCGACCCCGCCGACCACCGCCACGACCACCAGCACCGAGCCGAAGCCGGGTGAGCTGGTGCTCGACCGGCCGAGCGTCCAACCCGGCGACGCCCTGTCGGCGTCCGGCAAGGGCTGCGAGCCAGGCCGGATGGTCACCCTGACCTCCGACGGCGCCGAAGTCGGCTCCGCCTACACCGACAGCTCCGGCGCCTTCACCGCGCCGGTCCGGTTCAGCCGGATCGAGGCCGGGCGGCACACCGTCGTCGCCGAGTGCGGGGTACGGCTGACCGGCTCGGTCGACCAGGTGGTGACCCGCTCGTCCGGCGGGCAGACCGGCACCCTCGTCGTCCTGGTGTTCTTCGTGCTCGCGAGCATCACGGTGATCCGCTTCCGGTGATCCCCGGTTGACATGCAGCCGTTTGGCTGCCTATAGTGCATAGGCAGCCAAACGGCTGCATGTCAGGAGAGGGCGCGATGGACGAGGTGTTCAAGGCGCTGGCCGACCCCAGCCGCCGCCGGCTGCTGGACGTGCTCAACGAGCGCAACGGCCTGACCCTGCGCGAGCTGTGCGCGGGGCTGGACATGGCCCGCCAGTCGGTGAGCAAGCACCTGGCCGTGCTCGAAGGAGCCGGGCTGGTCACGACGACCTGGCGCGGCCGCGAAAAGCTGCACCACCTCGACGCCGCGCCGATCAACGCGATCACCGAGCGCTGGCTGACCCGCTTCGACCGGCAGCGGGCCGGCGCGCTCGCCGATCTGAAACGAGCCCTGGAGTCCGAACCCATGAACGAATTCGTGTACACCACCTACATCAGCACCACCCCGGAAAAGCTCTGGCAAGCGCTTACCGAGCCGGCGTTCACCCGCCAGTACTGGGGTGTCGCGTTCGAAACCGACTGGCAGAAGGGCTCGCCGATGGTCTGGGCGGAAAGCGGGGCGAAAACGAGCCACCCCGACCAGGTCGTCGTCGAATCCGACCCGTTCCACCACCTTTCCTACACCTGGCACACGTTCACCCAGGAATGGGCGAACGGGAACGGGATCGACGCGGAAACGCTCGCGAAACTGCAGAGCGAAGGCCGGTCGAAAGTCACGTTCACCCTGGAACCGCAGGGGGAAACCGTGAAGCTGACCGTGCTGCACGACGGTTTCGAGCCCGGCAGCACGGTCCTGGCGATGTGCAGCCAGGGCTGGCCCGCGCTGCTGTCCAGCCTGAAGACGCTGCTGGAGACCGGTTCCCCGCTGCCCGCAGCGTGACCAACCGGACCAAACCGTCCAACCAGACAGATCTGGCACACTAAATCGTCTGATTCCTCCCCCTTTCGTGGGCGCCCGGCTGAAGTCCCGGTGAATTCCCTCCTCTCGACGGCATCCGATGCGGTTTTCCGGGCGATAGGCTCGCATAATCCGTGACCGGTGATGGTCCGATCGAGTGACGGGAGAGTGTGCGTGCCGGGGTCAGTGCGTACCCGCTGGATCGTGGCGGCCGTGGTCGTGGCCGCCGCGGCGGGAGCCGTCGTCGCGTTCTGGCCGGACAGCGCGTCCGCCGGCGATCCCGAGATCGCGGTGTCGCGCTCGGCGTGCGGCACCGGCTGGGCGGACCCGAAGCCCGGGCCGCAGACGTTCCGCCTGCACAACACGGGGTCGGTGACCGCCGAGGTCGACCTGATCGACCCGGCGACCGGCGTGATCTACGGCGAGGTCGAGGGCCTCGGCCCGGCGACCACCCGGCCGCTGCAGGTCAACCTCGGCAACGGCAGCTACGCGTTCCGCTGCCTGCCCGAGGACGCGGGCGCGATCGTCGGGCCGGCCGTGCGGGTCAGCGGGGGTGCCGAGCGGACCGGCCCGGGCGTCGCGCCGGTGACGCACAACGACCTGCTCGGGCCGCTCAAGGCCTATCAGCAGCACGTCACCACGGGCCTCGGCGAGCTGGTCGCGAACACGGGCGCGCTGAAGGACGCCGTCCACGGCGGCGACCGCGCGGCGAGCGAGGCCGCGTGGCTGACGGCCCACCTGACGTACGAGCGGCTGGGCGCGGCGTACGACGCGTTCGGCGACTCCGACGGCGCCCTCAACGGCACCGCCGACGGCCTCCCGGACGGCACGTCCGACGCGGGGTTCACCGGCTTCCACCGCCTGGAACAGGGCCTTTGGCACGGAGAAGACCTGGGCGCGCTCGCCACGGTGGCCGACCAGCTGGACAGCGACGCCCGCGCGTTGCAGGCGACCTTCGGCGACAGCCAGGTCGACGGCAACGATCTCGGCCTGCGCGCGCACGAGATCATGGAGAACACGCTGCAGTTCGAACTGACGGGCCGCACGGACTACGGCAGCGGCACCAACCTGGCCACGGCCCGAGCGAACCTCGACGGCACGCGCGCGGTGCTGGACGTGCTCCGCCCGCTGCTCGCGCCCCGGTACCCGGATCTGTCCAAGGTGGACAGCTGGTTGACGCGCACGCAGTCCCTTTTGGACTCGGCGCACCGGCCGGACGGGACCTGGACGCCGCTGGCGCAGCTGCCGCAGCGGGAAAGGCAGAAGCTGAACGCGGATGTGAGCGAGCTGACCGAGCTGCTGGCGCCGATCGCCGCGATCGCCGAGCCGAGGAGGGTCTCGTGACGGACTGCCCCGTGCCACACGCTGCCGGCGTGCCGCGCCGGTCCTTCCTGCGCCGGGCGGCCATGGGCGCCGGCCTGACCGTTGCCGCCGGTGCCGGGCTCGGCGCTTCCTCCGCCATCACCGACAGCACCGCGCCCGTGCCCTTCCACGGTCCGCACCAGGCCGCCATCCTGCGGAAGCCGCCCACTCAGACCGTTGTCGCGTCCTTCGACGTCGTCGCCGAGTCGAAAGCCGAGCTGACCGACCTCTTCCGCGCCGTCACCGACCGGGCGCGGTTCCTCACCGGCGGCGGTGCGCCCGCCGCGCTCGGCATCACCGCGCCGCCCGCCGACTCCGGGGTGCTCGGGCCCGTCGTCCCCGGTGGTGACCTGGGCGTCGTCCTCGGCGTCGGCGCCTCGCTCTTCGACGACCGCTACGGTCTCGCGAAGCTCAAGCCCGCCAAGCTGAAGCCGATGACGACGTTCCCGGACGACGCCCTCGACCCCGCCCAGTGCCACGGCGACCTGAGCCTCACGCTCTCCGCGAACTCCACCGACACCGTGCTGCACGCGCTGCGCGATATCGCCCGCGCGACTCGCGGTGCCATGCAACCGCGGTGGAAGATCAACGGCTTCAGCTCCCCGCCGCGGCCGGCCGGGACGCCGCGGAACCTGATGGGCTTCAAGGACGGCACCGCCAACCCGGAAGAAGCCGACTTCGACCGTCTCGTGTGGACACCCGGCGATCCCGCCTGGGCCGCCGGCGGCAGCTACCAGGTGGTCCGGTTGATCCGGATGCTGGTCGAGTTCTGGGACCGGGTCTCGCTGGCCGAGCAGGAGAACATGTTCGGCCGCCGCCGCGACACCGGCGCGCCGCTCGACGGCACCGAGGAGACCGACGTCCCCCGGTACGCCGACGACCCGATCGGCACCGTCATCCCGCTGACCAGCCACATCCGCAAGGCCAACCCGCGTACACCGGAAACCGATTCGAGCCGGATCCTGCGTCGCGCGGTGAACTACGACCGCGGCCTCGACCGCAACGGCAACCTCGACATGGGCCTGGTCTTCGTCTGCTACCAGCAGGACCTGGAGCGCCAGTTCGAAGCGGTCCAGACGCGGCTGGCCGGCGAACCCCTGACCGACTACATCTCCCCGTTCGGCGGCGGCTACTTCTTCGCGCTGCCGGGCGTCACCGGGCCGGACGACCACTTCGGCCGCGCATTGCTCGCCTGAACTGGCGAAACCACCACGAAAGGAAATATCCACTGTGGACAAGAGAACCCGCCGGCGACGGCACGGCCTGCTCGGCGCCGGGGCCCTCGCCTCGGTGGCCGCGCTGGCCGTGGTCACCGGCTCCGCGTCGAGCGCCGCGGACGCCCAGCCGCTGAACCTGTTCCCCGCGCACGGGATCCCCACGGCCACGCCGATCAAGCACGTCGTGGTCATCTTCGGCGAGAACATCTCGTTCGACCACTACTTCGGCACCTACCCGAACGCGGCCAACACCGACGGCACCCCGTTCACCGCCGCGCGCAACACGCCGAAGGTCAACGGCCTCGACAAGAAGCTGCTGACGAACAACCCGAACGCGTACAACCCGAAGCGGCTGTCGCCCCAGCAAGCGCTGACCTGCGACCAGAACCACAACTACGGCGCCGAGCAGGCCGCGTTCGACGGCGGCAAGATGGACAAGTTCGTCGAGAAGACCGAGACGGACAAGTGCACCGGCCAGCCGGTGCTGTTCGGCGAGCCCGGTCTGGTCATGGACTACTACGACGGCAACACCGTCACGGGCATGTGGAACTACGCCCAGCACTACTCGATGAGCGACAACTCGTTCAACACCGTCTTCGGCCCGTCGACGCCGGGTGCGCTGAACCTGATCTCGGGCCAGACGCACGGCGGGCAGGCGGTCGACCCGGTGACGCACCAGCCGGTCAGCGACGCCTACGTGGTGTCCTCGCCGGACGCGAACGGCGTCGGCACGGTGATCAACGACCCGGACCCGGCCTGGGACGACTGCTCGGACAAGAACCACACGAGCAAGGACAACCTGGCCACCATGCACGGCCGCAACATCGGTGACCTGCTCAACCAGCGCCACGTGACGTGGGGCTGGTTCCAGGGCGGCTTCCGCCCGACCGGGGAGGCCAACGGGTACGCGGTCTGCGGCCAGACCCACACGAACGTCGGCGGCAACGCGGTCGTCGACTACAGCCCGCACCACGAGCCGTTCCAGTACTACCCGTCGACGGCGAACCCGAAGCACCTCGCGCCGTCGTCGGTGCGGGCGATCGGCCAGACCGACCGCGCGAACCACCAGTACGACATCTCCGACTTCAACGACTCGCTGGGGGCCGGCTCCATGCCCGCGGTGAGCTTCCTGAAGGCCCCGGAGTACCAGGACGGTCACGCCGGCTACTCGGACCCGCTGGACGAGCAGCAGTTCGTCGTCAACGAGATCAACAAGATCCAGCAGTCCCCGGAGTGGAAGTCGACGGCGATCGTGCTGGCCTACGACGACTCCGACGGCTGGTACGACCACGTGTCGTCGCAGGTCGTCAACGGCTCGCACGATGCTTCGCAGGACCAGGCGGTCTGCACGGGCAAGCCGACGAAGCTGGGCGGCTACGCCGACCGCTGCGGCTACGGCCCGCGGCTGCCGCTGCTGGTGGTTTCGCCGTACAGCAAGGTGAACCACGTCGACCACACGCAGACGGACCAGACCTCGGTGCTGAAGTTCATCGAGGACAACTGGTTCGCCGGCCGGATCGGCGACTCGTCGTTCGACTCCCGCGCGGGGTCGCTGAACGGGATGTTCGACTTCTGGTGGCCGGGAGCGAAGAAGGTCACGCTCGACCCGAAGACCGGGGCGGTCGTGCACAGTTAGTCCACAGTGGAGGACGGGCCCGTGGCGACTGTCGCCACGGGCCCGTTCCGTCAGGTCAGGTGCCGCGCGAGGAAGCCCTCGTCGACCCCGGTCCAGCGGATGGTGCGGTGGTCGCCCGGGTTGGCGTGCAACGTCTTTTCGGTGGTCGCGAAGGCGTCGAAGAGCTCGAAGCACGACTGGCGGTCGACGTGCTCGTCGTCCCACGGGAGCAGGAACTGGACCGGCACGGTGATCCGCCGCGCCGCCGCGAGCAGCTCGTCGTACACGAAGAACCCGCCGCCGAAGATCGCCGCGGAGATCCGCGGATCGACCGCGGTCAGCGGGATCCCGATCGCGGTGCCCAGCGAAATCCCGCCGCCGTAGCCGATCGGCGCGTCACGGCCGATTTCGGGTAACTGCTGCAGGGCGTCCAGCGTGGCCTGCCATTCGGGGACGGCCCGTTCGGCCAGCGAGCGCGCGTAGGCGATGCTGACCGACCGGAAGCGTTCGCGGTCGGGCGCCTGCCGGAACTCGGCGCGGACCTGCTCGTCTTCGGCCGTGCGCGGGCGGTCGCCGTGCCCGGGCGCGTCGATGGCGGCGACGGAGAAACCCTGCCGGGTGACGGCTTCGCGGGCGCGGGCCGCCAGCGCCGGCGTCTTCTTGTGCAGGCCGCCACCGTGCCCCATCAGGACCAGGGGCGCGGCCGCCGGGCCGGACGCGGGTGACCAGAGGACGCCGGGGACGTCGCCGACGGCGAAGCCGCGCTCGACGACCCCGTCCGACGTCGTTTCGGACGTGAAACACAACGAATCCATGGGGAGTGCCTTTCGGGAGTTCCGACGCGCTCCCCTGGCCTATCGCCCGACCATGACGGCGAGGGGGAGCACCCACGTGCGCAGAGCGTTCACGGGTCTCACCTCCTCGGGCAGGTCACGGTCGACGGCACGCTACCAGCCGGCCACCGGGGTGCCCAACCGGATTTCGGCGCCCTTCGTTCAGGGCCGGACCGGCGCCAGGTCCCACGCCAGGGTCACCACGGTCCCCGACTCGCCGGACGCGATGTCCGCGCGGTCGGCGCTCGCCCGCAGCAGCAGCAATCCCCGCCCCCGCAGGGAGACCGGGCGCGGGTCGACCACCGGGGTCCGCCACCGGCCGTGGTCGCCGATGACCACCTCGATCCGGTCCGGGTGCAGCGCCGCGTCGAGGTCGACGACCCCGGGGCCCGCGCCGTCGTAGGCGTGGTCGGCGACGTTCGCCAGTGCTTCGTAGCTCGCCAGCACGATGTCCTGGGCGCGGGCCTCGTCGACGCCCGCCGCGAGGACCCACGCCGTCAGGTCGTGCCGCAGCCGGCGCAGGGCTTCGGGCGTCGCCTCCACGCCGTGGCAGCGAAACGGTCCCGGAGGTTCGTCCATCGGTCGCCTTTCCGGGCCCGTCACTGGTTCAGCGCTTCGTCGACCGTCGCGTGGATGCCGATCCACGTGTCGAGGCCGGTCGTCTTCAACGGACCCGACGTCACCGCCGAGTCGCTCACCACCCGCAGCGCGCGCTCGGGCAGCCTGCGGTGCGCCGCCGCGAGCACCTGCAGGCCCGCCGAGCAGAAGAACGTCACCGCGCGCAGGTCGACCACCAGCGTCCGGGGCTCGTCCGCCAGCACGGTGTCGACGACTTCCTCGAACTCCGGCGCGCTCAGCAGGTCGATCTCCCCCGCCACGCGCAACACCGCGGCCGTGTCCCGCCAGTCGAGCGTGACCGCCAGCTCGACGGCGGGAAGATCCCGGGATGATGAGGTCACGGCCCCCTATCGTGCCGCACTGCCCGGCAAACGGCTACCGGGGCGGGAGCTTGACCACCGTGACCCAGAAGTCGTCGATCTTCCGGACCACCTCGACGAACTTCTCGAAGTCGACCGGCTTGGTGACGTAGGCGTTGGCGTGCAGGTCGTAGCTGCGGACGATGTCCTCCTCCGCTTCGGACGTCGTCAGCACGACCACCGGGATGGTGCGCAGTTCCGGGTCCTGCTTGATCTCGCCGAGCAGCTCGCGGCCGTCCTTGCGGGGCAGGTTGAGGTCGAGCAGGATCAGCCCCGGCCGCGGGGCCGCCGCGAACCGCCCGCGGCGGTTGAGGAACTCGAGGGCCTCGACGCCGTCGCTCGCCACGTGCAGCGCGTTGCGGATCTTGTGGTGCTCGAAGGCTTCCCGGGTCATCAGCACGTCACCCGGGTCGTCCTCGACGAGCAGGATGTCGATCGGCACGTGCGCCCGCGTCATGCGTCCCCACCGTCCTCGGTCGCCGCCGGCAGCGTGAAGCGGAACGTCGTGCCCTCGGCTTCGGTGTCGAGCCAGATCCGGCCGCCGTGGTACTCGACGATCCGCCGGCACAGGGCCAGCCCGATCCCGGTGCCCGGGTAGGCGCTGCGGGTGTGCAGCCGCTGGAACAGCGCGAAGACCCGTTCGGCGTACTCCGCGTCGATGCCGATCCCGTTGTCCGACACCGAGAACACCCAGTCGTCGCCGTCGCGGTCCGCGGCGACCCGCACCTCGGGCGGGGTCTCGCCCTTGAACTTCAGCGCGTTGCCGATCAGGTTCTGGAACACCGCCGTCATCAGCGCCGGCTCGACGCGCACCACGGGCAGCTCGCCGCGGTCGACCTTGCCGCCGCTGAGCGAGAGCGCGACCTCCAGGTTCGCCAGCGCGTCGTCGACCAGCCGGCCGGCGTCGACCACGACGTGCTCGGCCGGCTTGCGGCCGACCCGGGAGAACGCCAGGAGGTCGTTGATCAGGACCTGCATCCGCTTGGCGCCGTCGACGGCGTACTCGATGTACTGCTCGCCGCGCTCGTCGAGCAGGCCTTCGTAGCGCCGCTGGAGCAGCTGGCAGAAGCTCGCCACCTTGCGCAGCGGTTCCTGCAGGTCGTGCGAAGCGACGTAGGCGAACTGCTCCAGGTCGGCGTTCGACCGCTCCAGCTCGCGCGTGCGCCGGTCCAGCAGCGCGTGCGCCCGCTCGAGCTCGGCCACCTCGTCGAGGATGCGCAGGCGCATGGCCTCGACGTCGGCGCCGAGCTGGGCGATCTCGCGCGGCCCGCTCCCGTGCACCGGGTGGCGGATGTCCCGGTCGGCGGTCTGGCGGACCTCGCCCGCCAGCCGCAGGATCGGCCGGGTGATGACCTGCCGCAGGCCGAGGAAGAGCACCGCGAACAGCAGCACGATCAGCACCGCGGTGGCGACGAGCATGGCGGTCAGGAAGGCCGCCGCGCCGTCGAGGTCCGCCCGGCCGGCGTCGCGGACGGCGGTGAGGTGCTCGAACTGGGTGCCCAGGGCCTGGCGCACCGCGACGAACAGCATCCGGCTGCGCTCGATCTGCGCCTGGGTGGGCGGCCCGGCGCCGGGTTCGACGGCGGGGGCGGCCGCGGCCTGCCAGGCGGTCGCCGCCTTCAGGACGGCCTCCAGGTCGTCGCCGGCCTGGGTGCCGGGCAGGGCGCCGAGCTGGCGCAGCTGGCTGACCGCGTCGCCCTCCGCCTGGCGGCCCTCGGTGTACGGCGCGAGAAATTCCGGCTGCCGGCCGAGCTGGTAGCCGCGGATGCCGGTCTCCTGGTTGAGCAGCGCCGTCGACAGCTGCGTCGCGGCCAGCCGCTGCGGGCCGATGACGTCGAGGAGGCCGTTGCGGGCCTCGGTCAGGTTGTTCAGCGCGATCACGCCGCCGGCCACCGCGGCGAGCAGCAGGACGGCTTCGACGACGGCGAACAGGCTCAGCCAGCGGCGGATCGTCCAGCCGCGTGCTTCAGTGCTCATCGGCCGGGTCCTGTCGGGTCGTGGCTGAGCAGGGCGAGGGCGACGTCGTCGTCGAGCGGGCCGGAGTTGAGCCGTTCGGCGCGGGCGATCAGCTCGTCGAGCAGGTCGGTGCCGGCGAGCCCGGTGTCGTGCTGGATCTCCAGGACGATGGCGGCCATCCGCTCGTGGCCGAGCCGCTCGGCCCCGGCGCCGACGCGGCCCTCGAACACGCCGTCGGTGTAGAGCAGCAGCGACCAGCCCGGTTCGAGCGGCACCTCGAGGGCCTCCCACTTCGTGCCTTCGACGATCCCGAGGGGAACGCCGAGGCGTTCGCCGGACAGGAGGTGCCCGTCGCCGGGGGTGAGCAGCAGCGGCGGCAGGTGCCCGGCCAGCGAGAGGCGCAGGGATCTTCGGTCCGGCGCGACGACGACCATGCAGACGGTGGCGAACAGCGGCTCGATCCGCTCGTGCACCATGACCCGCTCGACCATGCTCAGCACGTCGGCCATCGGCAGCCCGGCCATCACCAGCGAGCGCCACGCGATCCGCAGCGCGACGCCGAGCGCGGCCTCGTCCGGGCCGTGGCCGCAGACGTCGCCGATCATCATGTGGACGGTGCCGTCGGCGAGCTCGATCGCGTCGTAGAAGTCGCCGCCCAGCAGGGAACCGTTGCGGCCGGGGCGGTAGCGGGAGGCGAGCTCGAGGTGCGGGTCGCGCAGCAGCGGGACGGGCAGCAGGCCGCGTTCCAGCCGCGCGTTCTCCCGCGCCAGCAGCTGCTGCTGCAGGAACTGCTGCTCGACCTGCTCGGCGCGCTTGCGTTCGCGGGCGAAGCGCAGGGCCTTCACGAGCAGCGGCCCGTCCACCTGGTCCTTGACGAGGTAGTCCTGGGCACCGGCGGCGACCGCGGCGACGCCGGTGGCCTGGTCGTGCTGCCCGGTCAGGACGACGACCGCGACGAAGGGCGCGTGCTGGCCGAGCTTCGTCAGCCCGCTCAGGCCCATGGCGTCGGGCAGCTGCAGGTCGAGCACGACGCAGTCGGCGGTGAGCGGGCCGGCCAGCGCGGCGGCGAGCGTTTCGACGCGTTCGAGCGAGAACGGCACGGACGTGTCCGCCAGCATTTCTTCGACGAGCAGCGCGTCGCCGTCGTCGTCCTCGATCAGCAGCACGCGCAAGCGGGTGCCGGAGTCCCACGATGAGTCGTGCGCGGCGGTCACCGGCTTCTCCCGTTCGGCTGCTCGCGAGCCCAGCACATCCAGACGATCACCCTAGCGGCCCGGGCGGCGGCCGCCTACGGCCGCGAAACCGGTCCCACGGAGGTAGCGTTTTATAGCACTCCGGTGTGACACCGGGCCGGTAACGGTTCGGGTCGTGACCGTGCCGGAACCGGATGATCCCGGCCTATGCTCCGCGCATGTCGGAGACGCAGGGGGGCGGCGAAGGGTTTCCGCCGGTCCCACCACCCCAGGCGCAGCCCTACGGCCGGTTCCCGCCGGCGCCGCCGGACCCGCTCGCCCGGGTCGAGCGGCCGGAGCCGGTCCGGCGCGCCGCGTTCGCCTGGTGGGGCGCGGTCGGGTGCTGGTTCCTCGGTTCGCTGCTCAGCCAGCTGCTGGACAGCACCCTCTTCCGGTTCACGACGTCCGAGTCCGTGTCGGCCGGCGACGGCACGGTGGTGACCAGGACGGTGCAAGGCCCATTGCCCACCGAAATCGCGGTGCTCACGTTCCTGCTGCCGGGCGCGCTGTGGGCACTGCTGGTCTACGGGGTGTACCGCGGCGCGGGCTGGGCGCGCAAGCTGCTGGCGATCTGCGGCGTGCTGGGCATCTTGAACGTGGTGATCCAGCTGATCGCCCTCGCCGGCGCGGACCCGATGCGCAGCGGCGACGTCACCCACCTGGTGTTCTTCCTGGGAACGCTGGGCCTGTCGATCACCGGTTTCGTTCTGATGTACCGGGAAGGCACCGAGCCGTACTTCGTCAGGCGCCGCTGAGCCGGGCGGCGAGGAACTCCTGCTCGACGGCGTTTTCGCTCAACGCGAGCGCGGCGCGGTACGCGTCGGCCGCTTCGGCGTCGCGACCCAGGCGGTGCAGGAGATCGGCCTTGGTGGCGGGCAGGTAGCGGTAGCCGGCGAGCCGGCCGTCGGCCTCCAGCCGGGCGATCTCGTCGAGGGCGGCTTCGGGCCCGCGCACCATCGCGAGCGCGACCGCGCGGTTGAGCGCCACCACCGGCGAGGGCCACAGGCGCAGCAGCACGTCGTAGAGGACGAGGATCTGCGGCCAGTCGGTTTCGCCGTAGCTGGGGGCTTGCGCGTGCAGGGCGGCGATCGCGGCCTGGACGCTGAACCGCCCGGGCGGGCCGTTTCGCAGGGCCTCGACGACGAGCCGGTCGGCTTCGGCGATCATCGCGGTGTCCCAGCGGGTGCGGTCCTGGTCTTCGAGCCGCAGCAGACGTCCGGCGGCGTCGGTCCGGGTGGCCCGGCGGGCCTGCTGGACGAGCAGGAGCGCGAGCAGCCCGGCGACCTCGGTGTCGGCGGGCAGCAGGGCACGTAGCATCCGCGCCAGGTCCAGCGCGCGGCCGATCAGCTCGTCGCGCACGAGGTCATCCCCGGACGGCGCGGTGTGGCCGGCCGCGTAGAGCAGGTGCAGCACGGTCAGCACGACGGACACGCGCGCGGGCAGGTCCTCGGCCGCGGGGACCGCGTACGGGATCCGCGCGGCGGCGATCTTCTTCTTGGCGCGGGTGAGCCGGGCGGCCATCGTCGGCTCGGGCACCAGGAAGGCGTGCGCGATGTCGGCCGTCGCGACGCCGCAGACCAGCCGCAGCGTCAACGCGATCTGGGCTTCCTGCGCGAGCGCGGGGTGGCAGCAGGTGAAGACGAGCCGGAGCCGGTCGTCGGGGATCGGCCCGGCGGGCTCGGGCGGCTCGCCGACGTCCGGTTCGACGAGCAGCGGGAGTTTGCGCCGCAGCACTTCCCGGTGCCGGACGCCGTTGAGCGCGGTCCGGCGCGCGACCGTGGTCAGCCACGCGCCGGGCCGGTCCGGGACGCCGTCGTCGGCCCAGCGCTTCAGCGCTTGGAGGTAGGCGTCCTGGACGGCCTCTTCGGCCTCGTCGAGGTCGCGGGTGACCCGCACCGTCGCGGCGAGCACGTAGGCCCACTCGCGACGGTGCGCTTCGGCGACGGCGTCGGCGACCGGGGTCAGTCCGCCACGACCTGGAAGTCGACGAGCGGCCGGACCTCGACCCCGCCCTCGACGATCGGCGTCAGCTTCGCGCAGGCGAGGGCGTGGTCGAGGTCGCGGGCCTCCAGCAGGTACACGCCGGCGAGCACCTCCTTGGTCTCCACGAACGGCCCGTCGGTGACGAGGTCGCCGCGGATGGCGGTGGCGGTCTCGTTGGGCTGCAGGGCCAGGCCGGCGGTCACCTTGCCGCCCTTCGAGGCGATCAGCTCCGGCAGGCCGATGTGCCGGTCCATGGTCTCCTTCGGCAGGTCTTCGGCGGGCACCCGCTCGTAGATCAGCACCGCGTACTGCGCCATGTCCGTTCCTCCTGGTCGTCGGTCCTTTCCTACTCCGTCACGCGGGGAAGGACGAAATCGACAACTCCGGTGAACTTCCTTCAGCGCGCGGTCAGCGTCAACGCGAACGTGTTGCCGTCCCCCTGGACCAGCGAGCTGAGGTACGCGGTGAACGTGCCGCAGCCGGTCAGCGCCGGGATCGCGTAGGTGCCGGTCACCGGGCCGCCCGTCGCCGGGGTGAAGCCGCTGCCGGACCGCAGCTCGGCCGGGACCGGAGCGCTCGCCCGGCACCCCGCGTCCGCGACCGGCAGCCCGAACAACGTCACCTGCGGCAACGTCAGCGCCAGCTTCGCGTGCGCCACGAAGCCGTCGCCGGTGAGTTCGCCGGTCTGCGGGCCGTCCGGGCTGAACTGCAGGTCGGCCGTCCCGGGGACGAACCCGAACACCTTGAACTCCGCCCGCGTCCGGTCGAACGCCGGGGTGAACCCCGTGAACGATCCGGTGACCGGCGCGGTCGCCCCGAGCGCCTTCAGCGTCGTCGAGCCGGTGACGCCGTAGTCGCGGGACGAAGTGCCGCCCAGGTCGAAGCTCAGCAGCACCGGGTCCTGCCCCGGGTCGAGCGTGCAGTCCGAGGTGAACGAACCGAGCCCGGTGAAGGAGCCGTCGGCCTTCTTCGGCGTGAGCCGCGCGCTGAAGCCGCCGATCGTCAGCGTCGTTTTGCCGGCGTTCGGCAGTTGCACCGGCGGGACCGAACCGGACGCGTCGGTGGTGAACGGCCCCGACGCCGGCACCGCCGTCTTGGCCACCGTGAGCGGCAGGGCGAGCGGCAGCGTCAGCGGACCGTTGGCCAGCGTCACCCCTGCGGACGCCGTCCCTTCGATGCTCGCCGCGCCGACCAGGGCCAGGCCGCGGGTGGACTTGTCCGGCACGGTCACCGCCACCGCGAGACCGTCCGTCGTGAACGTGCCGCCCGGCGCGGACGGCACTTCGAAGGACGCCTTGATCTCCACGTCCAGCTTCTGCAGCCCGATCAGCGGGAAGGGGCAGGTGAAACTCAGCTTCTTGTCGATCGGGGTCGACGCCGACGCGGGCGTGGCGACGGCGAGAGCGAGCACGCAGGCGGCGAGCAACGACCGGGCGATCCGCACGGGCGCTCCCCTTTCTCGAGTTTCTCGGGCGTGGCACCGGCCCCCGCCGCGGCACTCGGCGCGCGGCGGGGGCCGGCAGTTCGGGTCACTTCTTGGCGAGCACGAGGTCCAGCGAGTTGCCGTCACTCTTGGCGAACGCGCTGATGATGTCGTTGAACGAGCCGCAGTTCTGCAGCGCGGACAGCGAGTAGGTGCCCGACAGCTTGCCGCCCTTGAGCAGGTCGAAGTCGGGTCCGGTGGTCATCTCGCTCGTGGACGAGCTGACCGTGCCGCACTTCGGGTCGGTGCTGATCGGGATGCCGAACAGGTTGACCGTGGTGAGGAACGTGTCGAACTTGATGTGCGCCTTGAAGCCGGTGCCCACCAGCTCACCGGTCTGCGGGCCGTTCTGCACGACCTTGACGTCCGAGCTGCCCTGGATGAAGCCGAACAGCTTGAAGTCGGTGTGCGTCGGGTTCAGCTGCAGGTTGCCGGTGAACGTCTTGGCCGACAGGTTGACGTCGGCGTCGAACGAACCCGTGATCGGCGCGGTGCTGCCGAGGGACTTCAGGGCCGTCTGGCCGGTGATGCCGAAGGAGTACTTGATGCCGCCGCCCGGCGGGGTCGTGGTGGGCGGGGTGGTCGTCGGCGGCGTGGTGGTCGGCGGGGTCGTCGTCGGCGGGGTGGTGGTGGGCGGCGTCGTCGTGCCGCCACCGCCGGCGATGGTGATCGTGGCCAGGGTGTTGTTCTGGCCGGCGTCCTGCGTGCAGGGCGCGTCGATCGTGCCGTCCGGCGTGATGCCGGTGACCGAGCCGTCGGCCTTGCGCGGGGTGACCTTGAGGTTCAGGTCGCCGACGGTGATCTTCGCCTGGCCGGCCTGGGTGAACGTCAGCGACGGCGTCTTGCCCGCGGCGTTGATGTTCATCTCACCCGAAGCCGGGATGTTCGTCTTGTCCAGCGTGATCGGGACGCTGACCGGCAGGTTGAGGCTCGGCGCCGCGACGGTCGCGGCGGCGGTGGCGGTGCCTTCGAGCGTCGTGGCGCCGATCAGGCTCAGGCCGCTGACGGTGTCCGCGTTGATCGTGGACACGGCCTTGATGTCGAACGCGCCGGTCGGCTGGCCGGTGTTCACCGTGGTCGGCAGGTCGGTGTTGATCACCACCTTCAGCGACTGGGACCCCACCAGCGGGAACGTGCAGTGGTAGTTCAGCGTCAGCGAGATCGGGTCGGCCGCGCTGGCCTGCGCCCCGACGACCAGCGCGGTGGCGACGAGCCCCACCGCGCCCACGGCCGCGGCGGCCGCGACCGTCTTCTTCTTGCCTCTTGGGTGACTCACGATGGTCCTTCCGTGTATCAACAGTGATACGAAACGGCCCGCGCTATTCGAGAATCGCGACCGATCCGTAAGCTAACGAGCGCGGATGGCGCCGATCAAGGGCTTTCGGTGAAAAGGCAACCCGGGCACCGCAAATTGTCACCCCGGCACGCCACCCGGCTCGGGTTCCTAGCAGGCCCGGGAAGGTTTCCCCAGCACAGGGCCAGCACCGAAGCGCTGACGAGCGTGACAATCCCCGCTCGCGAAATGTTGACGCGCATGCCAATCGACCATTCCCGTCTTGCTCGTGCGCAACCGCGCCGCGTAGCTTCGAAACCCATGAAAAGAATGCACAGCGCGGTGCTCGCAATGGCGGCGGCCGCGCTTCTGTCGTGCTCCGCGTGCGGGTCGGACACCCCCGCCGACCCCGGCCGGCACGCCGATCCCGCGGCGCTCGCCTGGGTCGACAAGGTGTGCACCGGGGTGGCGGCGGGCTCGGCGAAGCTGTCGCAGCCGCCCGCCGTCGACGACGCCGACCCGGTGAAGACCCGGGACGCGATGGTCGACTTCCTGGGCCGCCTGGGTTCGGCCCTCGACGACATGGCGGGTGGCCTGCGCACCGCCGGCGTCCCGCCCGTCCCGGATGGACAGTCCGCTGTGGACAAGGCGACCGGCAACCTGACCGAGACGAAGACCAAGCTCGCCGAGACGAAGTCCAAGATGGAGCAGGCGAAGGTGACCGACCAGCCCAGCCTGCGCAAGGTCATCTCCGACGCCGACGCGACCATGGGTCAGCTCGCCGACCCGGAGGGCCCGATCAAGGACCTCAAGGCGAACCCCGAGCTGAACCTGGCCTTCAGCGAGTCCGCGACCTGCAAGCGCGTCTACGGGACGGGCTCGTGACCGCCCGCCGCGTGTTCGCCGCCGTCGTGGCGCTGGTGCTCGCCGCCGGGGCCGCGCCCGCGGCGTCGGCGGCGTTCGCGGTCCCGGAGCCCGGTCCGGCCGACGACTCGTTCTACACGCCGCCGTCGCCGCTGCCCGCGGGCAAGCCCGGTGACGTCATCCGCTGGCGGCCGTCGAACGCCGGTCCGCGCAAGGCTTCCGTCGACGCGTGGCAGGTGATGTACCTGTCCACCAACGCGCTCGGGCAGCCCGACGCCGTCACCGGAACCGTGCTCGTGCCGAAGACCGCCGACCGCGCGACGGCGCCGATCGTCTCGTTCGACCCCGGCACCCACGGGCCGGCGTTCGGCTGCACGCCGTCGAAGATGATCGACATCGGCGCGTTCTACGAGCAGCCCGGCCTCGACGACCTCCTGGACGCCGGGTACGCCGTCACGGTCCCGGACTACGAGGGCTACCAGAGCGCGCCGAAGACGACGTACGTCGTGGGCCGGTCCGAAGGCCCGGCGGTGATCGACGGGGTCCGCGCGGCCCAGCGGCTCCCCGCGGCCGGGCTGTCCCCGACGGCGAAGGTCGTCTTCCGCGGCTACTCCCAGGGCGGCGGCGCCGCGGCGTGGGCCGGGGAGCTGCAGCCGGCGTACGCGCCGGAGCTGAACCTCGTCGGGATCGCGGCCGGCGGCGTGCCCGCCGACCTGGTCCAGGTGACGCTACAGCTCGACGGCAAGTTCGGGTTCGGCGTGTTCGCCTACGCCCTGCTCGGCCTCGACCAGGCGTACCCCGAGCTGCAGCTGGACTCGTTCCTGAGCGACAACGGCCGCGCGAAGCTGGCCGAAATGAAGCAGAGCGCGTGCACGTTCGAGCTGCTCACGACGTACGCGAACCAGAAGATCGCGGACTACACGACCGGCCCGGGCTACATCAAGCCGGCGTGGGTCGCGCGGCTGAACGAGAACAAGCTCGGCGGCACCCCGCCGCGCGTCCCGGTGTTCCAGTACCACGCCACCGGCGACCAGCTGGTGCAGTTCGCGCAGGCCGACGCCCTGCACAAGGCGTACTGCGCGGCCGGGGTGGCGGTGACGTGGAAGACCTACGACACCGACCACATCACGCTGGTCTACACCGGCAACGCCGACGTGCTGGCGTTCGTCAAGGACCGGATCGCCGGGAAGCCGGCGACGCCGAACTGCTGATCAGCGGTTCTGCCTGCCGTGCGGGTGCTGCTGCCACGAGCTGAGCACCGAGCTCACGTACTGCTGCCACTGGTCTTCGGCGGACAGCGCCGTCGTCGAGGGGCGCGCGGGCTTGCGCCCGGCGGCGGCCGGCGGGTTCGTGGTCCGGACCGGCGAGTCGTGCACCTCCGCGGTGAGCGGGGGCGGCTCCGCCGAGGCGCTCATCGTCTCCACCGCGTCGCTCGAGGTCGGCGGCGCGGCGGGGACGGTCGCGCCCGGCGGCGGCGTGGCCGTCCCGCCGACCTGCTGCGGCTGGAAGAGCACGACGGCGGCCAGCCCGAGCGCGACGGCCGCACCGGCGGCGAGGACGTACGGCTTGGTGCGCCGCGACTCGGCGGGCGGCGCTTCGAGCGGGCGCTCGTCCTCGGGCTCCGGGGCCGCGAGCTCGGCGTCGAGGATGGCCAGCGGATCGGGCTTGGGTTCCGGCTCGGGTTCTTCCGCGCTGAGCATCGCGTCGAGGTCACCGCGGATCATCAGCGGTTTCGTCTGCGAAGAGTTCACCAGCTCGGCGACCGAGGGGATGTCACCCTCCCCGCCCGTGCGTGCCATCGAAAGACCTCCACCCTGTCGGCGTCACCCTGGAGGAACCATGCCGCGAGAGCTGTTCCGCTTCGCCGTCGTCGGCCTGGCCGCGTACGGGGTCACCCTACTGGGCGACTACAGCCTGAAGCTCACCGTGTTCCGCGAGAAACCGGTGACGGCGCTTTTCTGCGCGACGGTGGCCTCGACGGCGTTCGCGTACCTGCTGTCCCGCCGCTGGTCGTTCGCCGGCCGCGGCGGCCACCACCGCGTGCGCGAAGCGGCACTGTTCTTCGTGGTCAACGCGGGTGCGGTGGCGGTGAACCTGGTGCCGCCGCTGGTGTCGCGGTACGTGCTGCACCTGTCGGTCCCGCACGTCGGCTTCGTGGCGCAGGAGATCGCGGACTTCGTGGCGGGGATGGTGCTGGGCACGTTGTCCGGGACGGCGTTCCGCTGGTTCGGTTACCGCCGGTGGGTGTTCCCCACGTCAGCGCCACCAATGGGAGTCACCCAGGGTGGTGAACCCGAGCTTGTCGTAGAGCGGCTTCCCTGCGCGCGAGGCGGTCAGCGTGACGGGTCGGTCGTCGAAGTGCCGTAGCACGGCGTGCATGAGGGCGCGCCCGACGCCTTTCGAGCGGTGTTCGGGCATCGTGGTGACCCAGTAGGCGCCGCCGACGCCGCCGTGGGCCATGGTGAAGCAGGCTCCTTCGGTTCCTTTGCGGAAGAAGGCTTGGCCGAGGAGTTCTTCCGGGAAGACCTTGCCGGGTTCCACGGGCTGGTACTCCTCCAGCGGGAAGCCGCGGACGATGATGTCCTCGGCTTTCAGCAGTTCAGCGGGGGTTTCGACGCGGGTGACGGTAGGTTCGTCCGGGACCGGTCCGGGCTCTCGCGCCATGACGGGCAGGAGGCGGACGGCCATGCCGATGTCGCCGAGGTCGACCGTCCGGAAGGGATCCTCGACGACGACGGTCCGGCCGTTTTGCCGGTATTCGTCGGCCAGTGCGGTGATCCTGGCTTCGTCGGGGGTGTCGGTCCGCACCATGATCCGCACCCGGCGCCCCTCCACGACGGTGCAGGTGGGGTGTTCCCGGACGCGGTCACCGCGGGCGTTCGCCAAGGTGGTCCACATGGCGACGGCGTTGTCGGAGGCTTGCCGCAGGCGCTCGGTGAGCAATCCGGTCATGTCGGGCAGCTTAGAGGTGGATTGGACCGTTCCCCAGAGCCAATCCGGGCGGCCGGGGCCAGGCCACTCGCCGGTTGTCCACAGCCTTCGGGCGGATGTGGGCAGCTCGGGCACCGGCCGAGCGATCGCCGGGTTTTGTCAGAGCCGGCCGATAAACTGGACATGGGCACGCCCCCCAGGGACGGGCGGGGGCTGCCCGGCCGGCTCCCTCCCGCCTGGCAACACGCACCCGGCGGCCCGCTGTCGCGAATGTCGCATTGGCGACGCCAGAGGTCCCCAAAGCGACATTCGCGCCCCCGGACGCCGCCGGCTCACTCCCCGCCCGGCAACGCCCGTTCCGCCAGCAAAGCCAACTCCAGCCGCAGCCGCTCCCCCGGATCGTCCAGCCGCGCCCCGAACAACTCGCCCAGCTTCTTCAACCGCGCCCGGACCGTCTGCGGGTGCAACTCCAGCACCCGCCCCAGCTCGGGCGCGCTCCCGCGGGTCTGGACCAGCGCCAGCAACGTCTCCGCCAACTGCTCCCGCCGCCGCTCCGGCAACCCCGTCAACGGCGCCAACGTCGTCGACGCCAGCTGGGACACCAGGAACTCGTCCGCCAGCAGCAACAACGTCGTCAAGTGGTCGCGGCACCACACCACCGGCCCCGGCACATCAAGCAACCCGCGCGCCGCCAAGTCCAGCGCCCGGCGCGCCACCCGGAACGATTCAGGCGCCGCCGACGGGGGCACCAGTGGCCCGACCGCCGCCGTCCAGCCCGCCGGCAACCCCGCCAGCCCCGCCAGGTCCGTGTCCGGGGCCGGGGTCAGCGCCGCCGGTGGGTCGCCCGACGGATCCGCCGGGACGTGCTCCGGCAGCAACCCCGCGGGGAGCTCCGGTGCGCCCGGCAGCGCGCGGAACGCCACCGCCGCCACCGAGGACAGCACCGGCAGCCCCGACGCCGCGACCAGACCGTCCACTTCGGCCGGTGTGCGGCCACCGAGCAGCGCGTGCAGCAGGCGACGGTGGCGCTCGCCCGTGCCGGACATCGCGGCTTCCGCCGCGCGGTAGCCCTCGGCGACCGCGGCCATCGACGTCTCGACGTCGGCGAACATGCCCTCGGCCGCGCCGTACAGGACGTCGCCGGACAGGCCGGCTTCCCGGGCGATGTCGGCGATCCAGCGCCACGTCACCCGGCTCGACACGCGCACGGCCGCCTGCACCGCCTCGCGGCTCAGGCCATTGTGGAACGCCTCACGCCCGTGCCCGCGGAACTCGGCCAGCCGGTCGGCCTGCCACAGCGCGGGCGTGCCGACGCGGTCGATGTCCCGCTCGATCCCGCGCCGCGCCTGCTCGATCGCCGCGACGCGCGTGGGGCCGCGGCCGAAACTCCCGGAATATTCCGGAATCTCGGCGGCGATGCCGTCGACGCAGGCCCGCGCGATCTCCGGGATCCGCGGGCGCACGACGTCGCCGAGCTCGTGGGGCAGCCGGGCCCACACCGAGCCGTCCGAAGCGGGAGAACCGCGCATGGGGAATTCGGTCCTCCACCGGGATTAATCGACACTCGGAATTGGCCCCCACCATCTGACACGGAGCGTAGGACGCCCACCCGTCCGTGTCAAAAGGACGTCATCCCGTCACCCTTTCCGGGAACACCTCGTTGATTTTTCAGTGACACAACCGTCGGATACGCTCTGCTCCGCCCGGACCGACTCGAAGGGGGATCGGTGGTCGAGTACCGCAGCTTCCGCCTGCTGGCCTCGCTGCCGCGCGCGCTGGGCGCGGGCCTGCGCCCGCACGTCGGGCGCGCCGCGGCCGCGATGATCCAGGAGGTCCAGCGCACGGTCCCGGCGTACGGCCGGCCGCTCAAGGGCGTGTTCGGCAAGGTCCTGGTCAAGAGCGTCCAGTTCGCCGTGCAGCACTGCGTCGACTCGATGGGCGAACCGGACCTCGCCCACGACCACTGGATCGACTTCTACCGCGGCCGCGGCCGCATCGAGTTCACCGAGGGCCGCACGCTCGACGCGCTGCAGGACAGCGCCACCGTCGGGGCCCGGGTGGCCTGGCGGGCGATGCACCCCGGCGTCGTCGCCGCCGGCGTCGACCCGGCCGTCATCTCGGTCGCCGCGGAGGCCATCTTCGCCTACGTCGACGAGCTCTGCGCCACCGCGATCGAGGGCTACCAGCAGGCGCAGGCCGAGGCCGAAGGCGCCGTCCCGGTCCGGCGGCGGCGCCTGCTCGAGCTGATCGTGCAGGCCCCGGAAGGCGCGGCGAGCAGCATCGCCGAGCTGGCCGGGGGCGCCGGCTGGCCGCTGCCCGAGACCGCCGCGATGGTCGCCCTCGAACGCGGCCCCGACGCGGCCGGCTTCCCCGCCGACCTGCTCGGCGACGGCGTCCTGGCCGACCTCGACGGCCCCGAGCCGTACCTGCTGACCCGCGACCCGGACGCCGACCTCGCGCCGCTGGAAGCCAAGCTCGACGGCTGGCGGGCGGCGGTGTCGCCCACCGTGCCGCTGGCCGACGCACCGGCCGCGCTGCGCACCGCCCGGCGGGCGCTGCTGCTGTCCGGGCCCGACGTGCCCGGCCCGATCATCTGGTGCCGCGACCACCTGGCCACGCTCTGGCTGCTCGCGGAGGACTTCCTGGCCGCCGAGCTGGCGCGGCAGAGCCTCGACCCGTTCGCCTCCCTCAGCGAGAAGCAGCGGGACCGGCTGGGCGAGACCCTGCTGGCCTGGCTGGAGACGCGCGGCGGGGCGCCGGAGATCGCGCAGCGCCTCGGCGTCCACCCGCAGACCGTGCGCAACCGGCTGCGGCAACTGGAGGAGCTGTTCGGCGACCGGCTGAAGGACGCCGACGACCGCCTCGGCATGCAGCTGGCCCTGCGGGCTCAGCGGCTCATGCGCGCGCACCGGCCGGACGGTGAGCGGGAGCGCTGAGGGCGCGGTCGAGCGCGCGCACCGGCACGGGCAGCAGGCGCCGCCACGGGCGCCGCACCGGCCGCGGCGGCCGGGGCTCTCGCGAATAGGGGTGGAAACTCGCGCGGCAGGACATCAGCGCGTCCGGTGCGTCATTGCGACCATGCCTTCGAGGAATACGCGGATACCGGCGGAATGTCGATACGCATTACCGGGTGAACCGGGAAAACCCGCACCCCCGATCGCCTTTCGGCGGCCGTTCTTGTCACGCGCACCCGCATTCCCGGGAAGTGGCGTGCGACACATCCGGCGCGAGTAGTCGGATGCCCTATTTTCGGCTCCGCGAGAAAGGGCTCCCGATGACACTCGAGACGCACACGCTGACCCTCCACGGCCGCCGGATCCGGCTGCACGAGCACCTGCCCGCGACGGGTGCGCGCGACGAAGCGGTCGTGCTGCTGCACGGGATCGCGGGCAGCGCCGAGACGTGGGCACCGGTTTTGGCGCGATGCGGGGCGCTCGGCAAGCGCGTCCTGGCGCCCGATCTGCCCGGCCACGGCGAATCCGAGGCACCACGCGCGGATTACGGTCTCGGCGCGCTGGCGAGCACCGTGCGGGACGTGCTGGCGGTGTCCGGCGTGCGGCACGCGACGGTCGCCGGCCACTCGCTCGGCGGCGGCGTCGCGCTGCAGTTCGCCTACCAGTTCCCGGAAATGTGCGACCGGCTCGTCCTGGTCGCCGGCGCGGGGCTCGGCCCGGAGGTGAGCCCGGTGCTGCGCGCGACGGCGTTGCCGGGCGCCCGGGCCGTCGTGGCCTGCGCGGTCAACCGGGGCACGCTCGCGATCGCGCGCGCCGCGGCCCGGCTCGGGCGCCGGCTCGGCGGATCGTTGAAAACTGAAACACGTGAGCTGGCAAGGCATTTCGGCTCGCTCGCCGACCCGGCGCGGCGGCGGGCGTTCTTCTCCATCGCGCGCAGCCTGATCGACCTGCGCGGCCAGCGCGCGACCGCGCTGGAGAAGCTCTACCTGGCCGAAGACGTGCCGGTGCTGCTGGTCTGGGGCGCGCGCGACCCGCTCATCCCCGCCGCGCACGGCCGCCGGGCGGCCGAGCTGCTGCCGAACAGCCGCTTGACCGTGCGGGAAAACATGAAACACTTTCCGCACGTGGCCGATCCGGACGGGTTCTGCCTGCTCCTGCACGAGTTCGTGACGACGACCGAACCCGCGCGGCTCACGCTCGACGACGTCGTCGCGCGTCTGACGGCCGGGCCGTGAGGCCCCCGGGAAAAGTTGTCATCCGCGCACCATCCGCCCGAAGCGGAAGTGTCACCTCGCGTCGCGCCGTTCCACCCGTTCGGGTGTAGTCCGGACGGGTTACCGCAAAGTCAGCGGAGAACCCGTTGACACTGCGGTTCGCGCGAAATTATGTTGCCTGAGCCACAAAATCCGGACCGGCTTCGACGACGAAGAGGCCGGTTTTGTTGCCAGCAAGGATAAAACACATGACCGACGTGGACACCGGGTTCGCCGCCCCCGCCCTGCGCGCGGGACGGCCCAACCCCGGAGAACGCCCTTCCGGACCGGCCTACCGGCACCAGTCCGTGTCGGCCGACCGGCCCCGGACCGCCTACCCGCCCGCTCCCCGGAGCCCGGCGGAACCCCGGCCCGTGCGCGCTTCCGGCGCCATCGGGCTGTGGGCTTCGCTGCCCCGTGAGCTGGCGATCCGCTTCAAGCCGCGGGTCGACCCGCTGGCCCGCGCCATCCTGCAGGAGGTCCAGCGGGCGGTGCCCGAGTACCGCCAGCCCCTCGAAGGCGCGTTCGGGCACATCATCACGCAGGGTGTCCGGCAGGCGATCATCCAGTGCCTCGACAGTGTCGGCACCCCCGGTGCCGTGCCGCTCGAGACGTGGACGACCGTGTTCCGCAACCTCGGCAAGATCGAGTTCAACGAGGGCCGCAGCCTCGACTGCCTCCAGACGGCCTACCGGGTCGGCGGGCGCGTCGCGTGGCGGCACATTTCGGAGTTCGGGCAGGCCGCCGGCGTGGCCGCGGACACGCTCTGCACGTCGGCCGAGGCGATCTTCGCCTACGTCGACGAGATCTCCGCGCTCTCGATCGAGGGCTACACGGCGGCGCAGACCCGCGCGGCCGGCACCCGGGCGCGGCGCCGGAGACGGCTGCTCGAACTGCTGCTCGCCGACCCGCCGTCGGCGCCGCAGACCATCAGCGCGCAGGCCGCGACCGCGCAGTGGGCGCTGCCGGCCGAAGTCACGGTCGTCGCCCTCGAACCGCGCGCCGACCAGCACAGCCTCGCCGCGCCGGACCTGCACTCGGACGTCCTCGTCGATCTCGAGGGCGGCGAGCCGTGCCTGGTCACCGGGGACGCGGAAAAGCACCTGAAGAACCTCGGCGAGCGGCTTCAGGGCTGGCGCGCGGTGATCGGCCCGACCGTGCGGCTCACCGACGCGCCGCGGTCGCTCCTGTGGGCGCGCCGGACGCTCAAGCTCGTCCAGCGCGGCGTGCTGCCGGACGCGCCGGTCACCCGCTGCACCGACCACCTGTCCACGCTGTGGCTGCTCGCCGACGAGTTCCTGGTCCGCGAGCTGTGTTCGCGCAGCCTGGAGCCGTTCAACGACCTCACCCCGAAGCAGCGGGCACGCCTCGGCGAGACGCTGCTGATCTGGCTGCAGTCCCGCGGCAGCGCACCCGAAATCGCGAAGAAGCTCAAGGTGCACCCGCAGACCGTGCGCTACCGCATGCACCAGCTCATCGACCTGTTCGGCGACCGGCTGAACAACGCCGACGACCGGCTCGACATGGA
The DNA here is from genome assembly GCF_051337345.1 of Amycolatopsis sp. MEPSY49. Taxonomy (NCBI): domain Bacteria; kingdom Bacillati; phylum Actinomycetota; class Actinomycetes; order Pseudonocardiales; family Pseudonocardiaceae; genus Amycolatopsis; species Amycolatopsis sp. MEPSY49. The sequence goes on from NZ_JBDLYJ010000021.1 coordinate 50,924, forward strand.
GATCGCGCTGCGGGCGGAGGCCCTGCTCGGTTCCTGACCCGCTTCGAAGCTCTGTCACCCCGAAGAAGTGGTGGTTCCCGTTGACCGGACCGTCCGGTGAATCGACGTTCGGGCCGATGCTGGGCGGCGACGGCCGGCCGGGACAGCTGTGGGCGATGCTCCCCCGCGAGCTGGCCGCGGTGTTCCGGCCGCGCCTGCTCGACGTCGCCGACGAGGTGCTGCGCGAGATCCAGCGGACCATCCCGGACTACGCGCGGCCGCTCGACGGCGCCTTCGGCAAGGCGCTGCGGGCGGGCGTGCAGGCGGCGATCCTGCAGTTCATCGACCGGATCGCCGCGTCCGGGCCGATCCCGGACTCGCGGCGGAAGGTGTTCGTCGGGCTCGGCGTGCACGAGCTCGCGCAGGGCCGCAACCTCGACGTCCTGCAGGCGGCCTACCGGGTCGGCGCGCGCGTCACGTGGCGGCGGATGGCCGAGGTGGGGACGCGGGCGGGCGTGCCGTCGGCGACGCTGTGCCTGCTCGCCGAGGCGATCTTCGCCTACATCGACGAGCTGTCGGCGCTGTCGATCGAAGGGCACGCGGCCGCGCAGGCCCGGGCCGCCGGCGCGCTGGAAAGACGGCGTCGCCGGCTGCTGGACCTGCTGCTGGCGGACCCGCCGTCGCCGTCGCGGACGGTCCAGGAAGCGGCGACGGCGGCGGACTGGCCGTTGCCGCACCGGCTGGTCGCGGTGGCGTTGGACGGGCCCGCGGACGTCGCCGGACTGGGTGCCCTGGAGGACCTCGAAGACGGGACACCGCGGCTGTTGCTACCGGCGCCTTCGGACCGCGCCGCGTTGACCGCCGCGCTGGCGGGGCACCGGGCCGCGGTCGGCCCGCCGGTGCCGCCGCGGCAGGCGGGCCGCTCGCTGGCGACGGCGCAGGAGGCGTTGCGGCTGATCCCCGACGTCCTGCCGGACGAGCCGCTGACCTGGTGCGAAGACCACCTGGCGACGCTGTGGCTGCGCAAGGAACCGTTTCTGGCGACGGAGGTGTCCCGGCGCCGGCTGGCGCCGCTGACCGCGTTGACCCCGAAGCAGTACAACCGGCTGGCGGGGACGCTGCTGGCGTGGCTGGAGACGTGCGGCAACGTCCGCGAGGTGGCCGACCGGCTGGCGATCCACCCGCAGACGGTCCGCGCCCGCGCCCAGGAGCTGGAGGCGTTGTTCGCCGACCACCTGCGGAACCCGGACGACCGCTTCGAGATGATCCTGGCCCTGCGCGCGACCCTGACCTAGACCGGCGTGATGCCCGGGCTGGTGCGTCCGGCCAGTTCGGCGGCGAGGTGGCTGACGTGCGGCGGCTCCAGCATCGACCGGTGGTCCCCCGGCACGATCTCGACGTGCAGGTCCGCGCAGCACGCCGCCCAGCCGGGCGCGGCCGCGTCCGCCGTCAGGTAGAGCACGACCCGGCCCGCGTACGGCTCGGGATCGGGCGGCGCTTCGGCGGCGAAGAGCACGACGACGTCGACCCGCTCGCCCAGCGCGGTCAGCCGCCGCGCGGTTTCGAAAGCCAGCACGCCGCCGGCCGCCCAGCCACCCAGCCGGTACGGCCCGGCCGGGCGCACCTCCCGCAGCCTCGCGACGCCGGTGTCCACATCGGACGCGTCGAGGACGTGGCACGGCACGTCGCCGAGGTGCTCGCGCAGCGACCGGTACACCCCGGGCTCGCCGAACAGCACCAGCGGGGTGCCCGAGCGCCGGGCCCGGACGGGGATGGACGCGCCCGTCACGTAGCCGGCGAGGTCGTCGAGGCGCGCCCCGCCCAGCAGGAGCGGCACCGGCAGTGCGACGCCGAACTCGCGCTCGACCGCGGCCCGCGCGCGCATCGCCGTCAAGGAGTCCAGGCCCAGCTCGACCAGCGGCACGTCCGGCGCCGCCGGGCGGCCGAGCAGCCCGGCGACGATGTCCGCCAGCCGGTCGCGCGGGGTGGCGGCCGCAGGGACGCCGTCCAGTATCGCCGCGAAGTACGGCCGCCGGACGAGGTCGCTCGTGTCCAGCCGCGTGATCCCGACCGACGGCCGATCCGATGCGAGCACGGCCGGCAGGGCTTCGACAGCCTCCGACACAGCGCCCCAGTGCACCGTCGTCGCGGGCAGGCCTCGCGATCGGCGCCAGTCCGCGAACGCGTCCAGCCACGCGTCCGCCGTCGCTTGGGCCGGCTCTTCGGGCGCGCCGAACAGCGCCGCTGTCGACGCGTAGTTGAGCCACCAGCCCGGCGGCGTGTCAGCGGTCGCTTCGTGCAGGCGCCGCGCTCCGAGGACCTTGGGGCGCCACACGGCCGCGACGTCGTCGCCGGCGACGCTCGCCGCGTGCACGATTCCCCTCAACGGCAGGCCATCCGCGGTGGCCGCGGCGATGAGCCGTTCCGCGACCCCGGGGGCCGCGATGTCTCCTTCGATGACGACGACGTCCACTCCGGACAGTTCGATTTCGCCGTCGTCATGTCCGCAAAGGACTATGCGGGTCGCGCCGGCGCTCGCCAGCCAGTTCGCGGTGGCCAGGCCCAGCGCACCGAAGCCACCGGTGATCACGTAGGCGCCCGGACCGGGCGAGCCGCCGTCGACGAGCGGGACGCGGGTCAGCCGTGCCGCGTACCGGACGTCGTGGCGCCAGCGCACTTCGTCGTCGGGCGCGCCGGAACGCAGCTCGCGGGCGAGAACGTCCACATCGGACCGGGCGTCGCAGTCGACGAGCGTCGCCCGCAGGCCCGGCCGCTGATGAGCGAGCACCCGGACGAGCCCGCGCAGGAACGCCAGCCCGGGCTCGCCGCTCGACTGCGTCACCAGGTGGAGCCGGACACCCGGCCCGAGGCGGTCGATCACCGTGCGGACGACGTCCAGTAGGTCGCGGGCGTCCTCGGGATCGTGGTAGGCGTGCGGGGCGCCGGCGAGGAATACGACGCCACGCACCGGACGCTCGGCCAGGAAGCCCGGCAGCTCGTCGAGGTCGTCCTGTGGCAGGGAAAGGGCTTCGTCGCCGGCTTCGGCCAGTGCGAGGGCGAGCGCGACGGCCCGGCCCAGCGCGGCCGGGTGCTCGTCGGTGAGCAGCAGCCACGAACTCCGCTCGCCCGGCGGGATCGGCGGCAGCGGGACCTCCGGCCACGTCGTCCCGAAGGCGCGGGCGGCGAGCGGCACGTCGCCGGGTGCCCGGAAGCGGACGTCGGCGAAGTCGGCGACGACCTCGCCGTCTTCGGTGACGAGCTGGACCGCTTCGGTTCCGTCCTTGCGGCACCGGACGCCTTGGCCCGGGTCGCCGAGCAGCCGGACCCGGCCGAACCCGGCGGGCTCACCGGGGCCCAGGCAAGCGTCGGCGACAACGGGGTGCAACGCGTACCCCGGCGGCGGGGGCTTGACTGTCTTGTCCACTTCGGACAGTGTGGCGGGCGCCGGATCGGTGTCGGCCGAGACCCACGCGGTCGCGTGCCGCACCCAGCCCGCGCCGGTCTTCGCCCGCACCACGGCGGTGCCGTCGAGCCGGATTTCCGTGCTGAGCACCGTTTCCCCGGTCACCGCGAGCACCCGGTGCACCTCGAGGCCGTCGACGCGGACGCGGCCGGTGCCGAACAGCTCCCGCGCGCCGGCCAGGAACAGTTCCAGGAACCCGGTCGCCGGGAACACCGGGACGTCGTGCATGCGGTGTTCACCCAGCCAGGCGGGCGCGTCCGGAGCGATCGTCGCCTGCCACAGGTGCCGATCTTCACCGGGGATCTCGACCCGAGTGCCGAGCAGCGGATGGTCCGTGGCCCGTCGCGGCAGGTGGAACGTCCGGTGGTCCCACGGCGGCGGGGGGAGGTCGAGCACGGGCGCCTCCGGGTAGCGGCGGTCGAGCACCGCCGGGTGCCCGGCGGTGTGGAGTTCGGCGAGCGAGTGCGCGAAAGCGTTTTCTTCGCCGTCGCGGCGGCTCAGGCTGGCCAGCGTCCGCACGCCGGCGGCGGTCTGCTCGACGGCGGGCAGGGCGATGGGGTGCGGCGAAATCTCGGCGAACCAGCGGTGCCCGTCGGCGACGGCGGCGGCGACCGCCTGGGTGAACCGGACCGGGCGCCGGAGGGTGGCGACCCAGTGGTCCACATCGAACACCGGGTCCTCCAGCGCGCTCGAATAACACGTGATCCCGGGCGGCCGGGGCCGCAGGTGCCCGAGCGCGGCGCGAAACCGGCCGAGAACCGGCTCGACGGCGGCGGTGTGCCCGGTGCCCTCGAGCCGCCGAGCGAGCCGGCCGAGACCGTCCACACGGGACACCAGGGCGGCGATGCGCTCTTCGCTGCCGGCGACGGTGCACTGCGTCGGCGAGGTGTACTCGACAACGGTGAGGCCCGGCTCGCGCACCTCGTCGGCCGGTAGCTCGACGACGGCCATCGCGCTCGGCGGAAGTTCCGCGAGGAGGTTCGCGGAGGTGACGACGACGTCGAGACCGTCCCCGACGTCGAGCGCCCCGGCGACAACGGCCGCGGCGACCTCCCCGGTCGAGTGCCCGAGCACGGCGACGGGCTCGACGCCGTGCGCCCGCCACCAGTTCGCCAGGGCGACCTGGGTACCGAACACGAGCGGCGCCACGACGGCGGGGTCACCGAGCGGCCGGCGCAGCGCGCCCCGCAGCGAAAACCCGGCCTTGGCGAGAAAGATCGGTTCGAGAGCGGCAACGGCGGCCCGGAATTCCGGCTCGGCCCCGAGCATGCGCCGCCCCATCGCGGGCCACTGCGACCCGGCGCCGGAGAAGACGAAGACGGGACGCGGGAGTTCGCGCCCGGCCGTGCCGCGCACGACATCGGCGGTGGTCCGCCCCTCGGCGAGGGCCCGCAGCCCGGCGAGGAGGGCGGCCCGGGACGAGGTGACAACGGCGGCCCGAAGAGGCAGGTGCTCACGCCGCCGGGCAAGAGCGGCGGCAAGATCACCGGGCGCGATGGAGCGGCCAGGCCCGGCAAGCCAGTCGGCCAAGTCCCCGGCCCGGCGGCGAAGGGCGGATTCCGAATGGGCGGAGACGGCGAAGATTTGCGGCCGCCCACTCCACCGCGACCCAGGCGCGGCGGGGGTGAGGGGTTTCGGCCATTCTTCGAGGACGAGGTGGGCACCGGTACGCCCGAAGGCCGAAACCCCGGCGCGCGCGGTTCCGCCATAGCGCGGCCAGTCAGTGGGATTGTCCACAGGGGACAGCCGAGGCACGCCGGGACGCCGACTCGCCTGCGAGGGCGAGCCGGCTGGTTCGCTCACACCGGAGCCCCGAGCCGACCCCGAGCGCTGGCCCGCCGACGGGGACCGGTCCGCCGGTTCATCCACGCGGGAACCGGGAGTTCCCCCCGAGCGCGGGTTCGGCGGCGCCGGGTGGCCCGCATCGGCCCGTGGAGCCGGTTCGGAACGCAAGCCCGGCTGCGCAGCTGGACCCGCCGACTCGCCCACACCCAACAGCCGAGGCGAACCCGGCTCGGCGAGGCCGAACGATGGCGGGATCCGATCGTGCCACAGGGCGAGCACCACCTTGATCAGCCCAAGAATTCCCACCACCCCGCCAACATCGCCGAACCCCGGCGAGCCGAACAACAGCGGCCGGCGATAGTCCCGGTTGCGGCCGAGCACCACCTCCAGCGCCTGGCCCTCCACCACCGACCCCGGCGTCTCGACGTAGTCCACAGTGGCCGGATCCGAACCCGCCACCGCATGCGCGTCGGCCAGAACCTGCGCCGGCAGACCGCCCGACCGCCCCGCCGAGCCGACCGCGCTGCCGCGGATCACCGCCAGCACCCGGTCGCCGTCACGGCGGGCGTCGGCCAGGCGCTTCAGCACCACCACCCCGGCCACCAGCCCCTCCACCCCGGCCGCGACCATCAAATCGGCTTCCCCCGCCGCCAAAGCCCGCGCCGCGTGGTGGACCGCCGTCAACGATGCCGATCCCGCCGCGTCCACCGAGGAACTCGGTCCGCGCAGGTCGAACCAGTCCGACACCCCGCTCGCGATCGCCGGCGCCCCCGCCGGAACCCCCGCGAACACGCCCGTCCGGCTGCCGCGCAGGGTGCCCGGCGCCAGGCCCGCGTGCTCGAACGCCGCCCACGTCGTCTCCAGCAACAGCCGCTCCCGGGGGTCCATCTCCGCCGCCTCGGCCACGTCGATGCCGAAGAAATCCGCGTCGAACTCCGCGACCGACGCACCGGGCACGACCACGCCCGCCAGCAACGCCCGCCATAACCCCTCCGGCGACTCGATCCCCGGCAGCCGGCACCCGATGCCGAGCACCGCGACCGGTTCACCCGCCCGGGGCCGCGGCCGGGCCTCGAGCGCCGCCGCCAGTGCCGCGATCGACGGGTAGCGCCCCAGCAGGCCCAAGTCGGGTTCGCGGCCGAGCAGCTCCCCCAGTTCGGCCGCGATCGTCGCCTCGTCCCGGGAGGACAGCCCCAGCTCGGCCAGCGGCACCGCGGCGTCGACCAGCTCCGGCGCGAGGCCGGCCAGCCCGGCGATCCGCTCGGTGAGCCACCGCCGCAGCTCGTCGGGGTCGTTCACCGCAGGCCACCGAGGGCCGCGCCCGAAGGCAGCACGACGACCCTTCGCGGCGTCAGCCCGTGCCCGGCCGACAACGCGGCCCGCACGGCCCGCTCGACCTCCCCGCGCGGCGGAACCGCCCCCGGCCGCAGTTCGACGACGACCACGACCCGCTCCCCACCGAACGCGGCCGCCGCGCGCACCGCCGGATGCGCCTCCTTCACCGTCCCTTCGAGGTTCCGGGGGTCGTGCCCGCCGACGACCCGGCCGAGCACCGAAAGCGCACCGGACCCGTCCAGGAACCCGAGATCCCCGGTCCGCAACCACCACCGCGGCTCGTCGTCGTCGGCGAGAAGGGCGCAGAAGACGCGCGCGGACTCCTCGGGCCGGTTCCAGTACCCGCGGCCGACGTTCGGGCCGCTCACCCAGATCTCGCCGACCTCACCCGGGGGTCGCCGCCGGCCACCGGAGTCGACGACCGCGATCAGCTGCCCGGCGGGCGTTCCCTCGACACTGACCACAGCCGTCGCTTCGGCCAGGACGTGACACACCCGCAACGCGCCCGCGGCGAACGCCTCCCGGAACCGCGCCAGGTCCGGATCCGCGGCACTCGCCAACGTGCCGGCGTCGAGCGGCAGGGGCGAATGCGCGAGGAGCCGGTCGACGAGCACCACGGGCCGCCCGGTGGTGATCGGCAGGGCGACCGTGAGCAGCAACCCGAGCGGATCGCTCGGCGGCAGCCAGTTCACGATCGTCCGGCCCGGCAGCACGCCGGCCACCTGCCGCGCGTTGGCCAGGATGTTCGCGTGCGTGACCAGCACGCCGGCCGGGTACTGCAGATACGCCACGTCTTCCGCGGCCACCGGATCTTCGGTGAATTCGCCCGCTTCTTCGACGATATCGACGGCCAGCACGCGGTGCCCGCAGGTGTCCGAACCGGAAAGGAATCGCCGGGTCGCGGCCACGGTGTCCGCCGTCGCCAGCACGATCGAGGGTTCGGCGTCGGCGAAGGCCGCCCGGTTCCCGGCGGCCAGGGGGATCGCGACGAGGCCGGCCCGGATCGCGCCGAGGAACGCGACGACGTGGTCCACGGGCCGCGCGACGAGGATCGCGGCCCGCTGCCGCGGTTCGGTGACCTGGCGCAACGCCGCCGCGACGGCGGTCACGCGGCGGTTCAACTCGGCCCACGTCCACGTGGTCCCGAGCCACGTCAGCGCCGGCTCGTCGCCCGCCACCGCGGCCCGGCGGGCCAGCGAGGTGGTAAGCGTCGTGGCCCCGGCTTCGGCGACGCGGCCGCCGAAGACCCGTTCAGAACTCGTGAGCATGGATTCCTCGCGCATTTCTCGCGGCGGATCGGTGATTCACCGTATTTCCCGCGTTGAATCCGTGTCAACGAACCGGGAATGCGCGGAAATACTTTGTCATTCCGTTCACTGCGACGCGGGCAACGCCTGTTGTCAACGTGACAATCACGCGGCGGACATCCCGGTGACCCGCCACTTCCCGGCCACGCGCTCGGCCGTCACGCTCAGCTGGGCCGCCCCGGTGCTCCGCTGCCCGTCACCGCGAGTGCCGGTCTGGTCGAGGAACACCAGCAGCGCCGCGCGGTCGCCGTCGAGCAGTTTCACGCCGGACGCGACGGCGGTCGAGGTCACCACGAGCTTCTGGTCCGCGGCCAGCTTGCGGACCTGGCCGAAGAGCTGGTCGTACTGCGCGAGCGCGGGACCGGCGAGGAGGTCCTTCGCCGCCTGCTCGTTCTTGGCCGGGTCGTCGTAGCGGTAGGAGAACAGCGTGCCGAGCGCGGCGCTGATCTGCTTCCCGGCCTCGGCCGTGCCCGCGACGTCGGAAAGCGCGGTGTTGTGCGCGACGACGGCGTTCGTGCTCCGCGCTTCGAGCGTGAACCACACCGCCAGCCCGGCCATGAGCACCGCCACCACCGCGAGCACCACCCTCGCCCGCCTCCGGGGCTTCGGCGGTTCGACGACGACCTCTTCGGCCGGCGCGGGTTCGTGGTGGCGCCCGGCGACCTTCACCGTTCGCTTCTTCGTCGGCACGGTCATGGTGTCTCCCCCGTCGGGACCTGGCCCAGCCCGGTGACCCGCCAGCCGTCGGGCCCGCGCGTCAGGTCGGCCTGGAACCGGTTGCGTTTCGTCACGGCGTCGCCGCCCTCGGGCGCCACCACCAGCTCGACCGACGCGATCAGCTTCGCCGTGCCCGCGCCGGTGTCCACTTCGGTCACCGCCGCGTCGGTCACCTTGCCGGTGGTGACGGTCTTCGCCTGCGCGATCCGGTCGAGACTGCCCTGGCGATCGGCGGCCAGCTCGTCGTGCAACGCCCCACCCGAAAGGTCCAGCCAGTGCTGGTACCCGGGCGCCGCCTGCCGGTAGTCCAAAGTGGTCAGCCCGGCGACGGCCGTCCGGCCCGCCGCCAGCGCGTCCTCCCGGACCACCGCCCGCGCGACGCCGTCGTCGTGCGCCGCCTGCCACCAGCCGAACCCGGACCAGCCGGCCGCGACGGTCGCCAGGACCGCGGCCGGCCACACGACAATCCTCACGGCCGTCCTCCCGGTGCGTTCTGCGAACCCCGCACGTTCGTCGGATTGCCCTTCGGCAGCGCACAGCGCGCGGCCGTGTTCAGCGGGCGGGTCGACGTGTCGAGGCCGTCGCGGTACGGCGTCGTGTACCCGGTGGTGCACGGCGGTGGGTCGAAGAACGTCAGCGACAGCCCGAAGTGCGCGCCGTCCGGCCGGATCACGGCGCTGCCCGCGGCGACCGCTTGCGGCGCGGTGATCAGCAGCTGCCGCAGCCCGTCCTGGCGGGCTTCGAGGACGTCCGCGGTGGTCAGCAGGTTGGCCAGCAGCACGCCCAGCTGCGGCCCGGAGTCGCGGATGAGCGCCCCGACCTCGTTCGCCGCGGCGGGGACCGCCGGGATGAGCGTGCGCAGGTCGCCGTCGGACTGCTTCAGCGTCGACGCGAGCAGCTTCGCGTTCACGCCGAACTCGCGGATCGCGTCGGCCTGCTGCACCTGGGTGTCGAGCACGGTGTGCGCGTCGGTGACGAACCGGGTCAGCGGCGCGACGTGCGCGCTCGCGGCCTGCACGAACTCGATGCCGCGGCCGACGAGCTGGTCCAGCGCCGGGCCGGCGTCGGACGTCGCGTTGTACAGCTCGTCGACGACCGTGCGCAACGCCGGCTTCGGCACCGAGTTGGCGAACGAGTCCACTGTCGACAAGACGACGTCGACCGGCAGCGGGATCTTCGTGTCGGCTTGGGTGATCACCGAGCCGTCCTGCAGTTTCGGCCCGCCGTCGGTGCGGGGCCGCAGGTCGACGTACTGCTCGCCGACGGCCGAGCGGTCGGCGACGACGGCCTCGGTGTCGGCCGGGACGGGTGCGGTGCCGGAGTCGATCTCGAGGTCGGCTTCCATCCCGGCCGGGGTGAGCCGCAGCTCGCCGACGCGGCCGATGGGGACACCCCGGTAGGTGACCTCGGCGTTGGTGAAGATCCCGCCGCCGGTCGGGAACTGCGCTTTCACCGTGTAGCCGCGGTCGAAGAACACCTTGTCGAGCCCGGCGTAGGTGGCCCCGACGTAAGCCACGCCGAGGACCGCGATGACGACGAAGATCGTCACCTGGACGCGCACGAACCGGGTCAGCATCAGTGGCCCACCTTGAGGAACCCGTTGAGGTAGTCGCCGCGGATCGTGTCGAGCGCGGCGTCCGGGAACGGGAAGGTGAAGATCATCTCCATCGCCTTGGGCAGCTTGTCGCCGGAGTCGGCCAGCCGCCGCAGCAACGGCTCCAGCGCCTTCAGGTCGGCGACGAGGTCGTCCTTGCTGCGGTTCACCGTGTCGACGGCGACGGAGGTCAGCCCGTCCAGGGACTTGAGCATGCCGACCAGGGCTTCCCGCTGCTGGTTGAGGACGCCGATGCCGGGTGTGAGGCCGTTGAGCGTCGTGGTGATCTGGTCGGTGTGCGCGTTCAACGTCTGCGCGAGCTTGTTGACGCTCTCGATGGCACGGGTGATCTCGGTCCGGTGCTCGTCGAGGCCCTGCACGAAGGCGTCCAAACTGGACAGTAGGCTGCGCGCCGCGGTTTCGCGACCGCCGAGAGCTTCGTTGAGCTGGTGGCTGATGTTCTGGACCTGGGCCACGCCACCACCGTTGAGCAGCAGTGACAGCGCGCCGAAGACCTCCTCGATCTCCGGCGTCAGCGTCGACCGGTCCAGGGGGATGGCCGCGCCGTCGAGGAGCCGGCCGGACGGCGTCGCGTCGTCCGGCGGGGCCAGCTCGACGAACTTCTCGCCGAGGATGCTGGCCTGCCGCAGCCGCGCGACGGCGTTGCCCGGCAGGTCGACGTCGCCGTTGAGCAGCAGGTCCACGACGGCGCTGTGCCCGTCCGGCGCCAGTTCGACCTTGACGACCTGCCCGACCGGCACGTCGTTGACCTTGACCCCGGACTGCGGCACGAGGTCGAGGACGTTGGTGAAGCTCGCGGTGACGTGGATCGGGTGGTCGCCGAGCGCGGCGCCGCCGGGCAGCGGGATGTCGTAGACGCTCACCCCGCGCCCGCAGCCGGTTGTGACCAGCGCCAGCGTCACCACCGCGGCCAGCTTGACCAGGGACTTCATTTCGGCTCCGCGAACTCGAGGAGGTTGCCGCGGCCGTCGATGGCGCCGTTGGCCTGGTCGTAGGCCCCCAGCAGGTTCGTCAGGGCGTTCGGGGCCGCGCTGAGCGCTTCGGCGAGGGAGTCCTTCTGGTTCACGAGCACCTTCGTGACGTCGGCGAGCTTGTCCACATCGGACTGGACCTTGCCGCGGTTGTCCTTGATGAACCCCTGCACGACGGTCAGGGCCTGGGTCAGCTCGGTCAGCGCGCCGGAGAACTGGTCGCGCTGGTCGGCCAGGACCTTGCTGAGCGACGCGATCTGCGAGATGGCCTGCTTGACCTGCCCGTCGTTCGCGGCGAGCATCGCGGTGAACTTGCTGATGTTGTCGACTGAGCCGAAGAGGTCGTCCTTGGAGTCGCTCGCGGCGCGGGCGAACTCGCCGAGGTTCTTGATCGCCGTGCCGATGGTCTGCCCGTTGCCGTTCAGGTACTCCGCCGACTTGGTCAGCACCTCGCTGACCGCGCCGTCCTTGTTGGCGCCCTGCGGGCCGAGCGCCGTCATCAGCTGGTTCAGGCTGTGCAGCAGGTCGTCGACCTCGACCGGGGTCGCGGTGCGCTCCCGCGGGATCGACGCGCCGTCGGCCAGCTGCGGGCCACCGTGGTAGACCGGCGTGATCTGCACGTACCGGTCGGCGACCAGGCTCGGCGTGATGACGACGGCACCCGCGTCCGCGGGAAGCTGGACGTCCGGTTTCAAAGTCATGGTCACCTTGACGTCGGTGCCGTTCGGTTCCACTTCGGACACCGAGCCGATCGCGACGCCCAGCACCCGCACATCCGAATTCGGGTAGATGCCGACCGCGGCGGCGAAGTACGCGGTCAGCGTCCGCTCGGCCGGTGCGGTCGCGATCGGCCAGGCCGCTGAGACCACCAACGCGAGGAGGACGCCGAGTGTGAGGGCCCGCAGTCGCGTTCGCCGGCGCGCCCGGGCTCCCAGGTCGATGAGCTGGTGGGCCATCAGCGTCCCCCGTTCTTCGGTGGCAGGCAGCTGCCCGGCGTGGTGCCGGTGGGGATGAGCCCGCAGATGTAGGTGTCGATCCAGCGGCCGTTGCCGACGGCGTTGCCGAGCAGCCGGTAGAACGGGCCGGCCAGGCGCAGGCTGTCCTCGAGCTTGCCCTGGTTCTGCTGCAGCACGGTCGCCACGCGGTCGAGCTGGTCGAGCGCCGGGCCGAGCGTCTTCTGGTTGTCCGCGACGAGCCCGCGCAGCTGGATCGAGAGGTTCTTGATGCCGGTGAACAGCTGCGCGATGGCGTCCTTGCGGGCGTTGAGCTCGGTGAGCAGCGTGTTGCCGTCGCGGATCAGGGCCTGGATCTGGTCGGAGCGCTCGCCGAGCGTCTTCGAGACCTGGTTGGTGTTCTGGAACAGCTTGACCAGCTCGTCGTCGCGGGACGCAAGCGTTTGCGAGAGGGCGGCGATGCCGTCGAACGCGGTCCGCACGTCCTGCGGCGCGGAGGCGCCGAGCGTGTCGGACAGCACGCGGAACGCCTGCGCGAGCTGGTTCGTGTCGATCGCGCCGACCGTGCTCGCGAGGTCGTTGAACACCTCGGTGACGTCGTAGGGCGAGCTGGTGCGCTCGGCCGGGATCGGCTGGTCGGGGTTGAGCTCGCCGTTGCCGACCGGGTCGAGGACGAGGTTCTTCTGGCCCAGCAGCGTCTTGATCTTGATCGCCGCGGTGGTCCGGTTGCCGATCCAGGTGTCCTTGACCCGGAACAGCACCTCGACGTGGTCGCCGGCCAGCCGCACGTCGGTGACCTCGCCGACCTTCACGCCCGCGACGCGGACCTCGTCGTTCGGCTTGAGCCCGGCGGCCTCGTGGAACTCGGCCTTGTAGGTCGTGCCGCCGCCGACGATCGGCAGGTCGTCGGAGAAGAACGTCGCCCCGCCGACCAGGGCCATGACCAGCGCGGTCACCGCACCCACGACGATCGGGTTGCGGCTGCGGAACGGTTTGATCCGCGGCGGTTTCATCGACACCTCGCAGCGGTCACGGGGATGCCGGGCGGCGGGCCACCGGGCGCCGGCTTCGCGTCGGAGTCGACCGCGCACAGGTAGAAGTTCGCCCACGAGCCGTAGGAGAACAGCGTGCCGATCCGGTCGAGCTTCTTCGGCAGGTTGTCGATGAACTGCTGGAACACCGGGGTGTTGTCGGCCAGGTTCTTCGACAGGTCGCCGAGTGCGGTGATGCTGTCCTTGAGCGGCTGGCGCCCTTGCTGCAGCAGCCCGGCGGTGGCGGTGGTCAGCTCGCCGAGCCCGCCGATGGCCTGCCCGATCGGCTTGGCATCCGCGGCGAGGCCGGTGACGAGCTGCGCGGTCGTGTCGACGAGCGCGTCGAACTGGTCGCCCTGGGCGTTCACGGTGTCGAGGACGGTGTTGAGGTTGCCGATGACCTGGCCGATCACGGCGTCCTTCCCGGCCAAAGTGGACGTCAGCGACGCGGTGTGCTGCAACAGGCTTTCGATCGTGCTGCCCTCGCCCTGCAGAACCTGGATGATCTCGAACGACAGCTGGTTGACGTCGTTGGGCGACAGCGCCTGGAAGAGCGGCTTGAAGCCGTTGAACAACGCGGTCAGGTCGAGCGCCGGCTTGGTCCGCTCCAAGGGGATTTCCGCGCCTTCGGCCAACGTCGGCGAGGTGTCCGTGGCGCCCGGGTCGACCGAGAGGTACCGCTGCCCGACCAGGTTGCGGTAGCGGATGGTGATCGCGGCGGACGCCGTCAGCCGGTGCGTGCGGTCGACGGAGAAGCCGACGTCGGCGAGGCGGTGTTCGACCACCTTGACCGAGTCGACCTGGCCGATCCGGACGCCGGCCATCCGGACCTCGTCGCCGGGGTTGACCGAGGTCGCGTCGGTGAACCGGGCCGTGTACCCGATCGTCGCGCCTACGCTGGAGTTGGCGATCGTGACCGCGAGGATCCCGGTCGCGACCGCGGTCACCAGGAAGAAGACCAGCCCCTTGACGGCGGGTCCCACCACGCTCCTCATCGGACGCTCACCTCCGTTCCGCGCAGCGCCGGTCCGATGAGGACACTGCTCCAGTCCGGCACGTCCCCCAGCGTGGGCTTCAGGATCTCGGCGACGAGCTGACGTTCCCCCGGCGAGTTGGCCGGGCCGAGGTCGCCGTCCGTGGCGCCCGAGGCCGCGGCACCGCCGCCGTAGCACTTCGGGCCGCCGGTCGCGTCGTAACGCGGGTTGTCGCGGCCGGGTACGTACTTCGCGCGCGGGTCCTGCACGGTGAGCGTGACGTGCAGGCCCGGCTCGTTCGTCCCCTTGCCGAGGGCCTTCTCCATCAGCGGCTTGAGCCGGTTGACGGCGTCGAACAGGCAGGGGAACTCCGGCGAGTACTGCGACAGCAGTTCCAGCGACGGGCGGCTTTCCGCCGAGACACCGATGATGTTGTCCTTGTTCTTGCGCAGGAAGTCGTTGAGGTGCCCGGTGGCGCTCGTGACACTCGAGTACAGGCTGTCGAGGTCAGCGCGGGTGTCCACAATGGTCTTCGCGGTCGTCGACAGGTCGGTGAGCGCCTGCAGGATGTCCGGGGCGGCCGTCGTGTAGACGTCGGCCGCGTTGGCGAGGCCGGTGATGTCCGCCTTGAACTGCGGCATCAGCGGGTTCAGCTGGGCCAGCAGGTCCTGCAGCTTGACGATGCTGTCGCCGATCGGCTGACCGCGGTTGTCCAGGGCTTGGGAGATCGCGCCGAGCGAGCTGTTCAGCTTCTGCGGCTGGACCGCGCGCAGCAGCGGCAGCAGGTCGCCGAGTACGCGTTCCAGTTCGATCGCGTTGGCGGACTTGTCCTGGCCGATGACGTCCCCCGCTCCCAGCTTCCCTTGTGGCCGGTCCGGGAGCACGAGGTTGACGTACCGCTCGCCGAACACGGTCTTCGGCAACAGCCGCGCGGAGACGTTCTCGGGCAGCAGGCCGATCTTCGCGGGGTCGAGCGCGAGGTCGATCTCGGCGCCGGTGCGCGTGCTGCGCACCGCCCGGACCTCGCCGAACGGGACGCCCTTGACCTTCACCTCGGCGGTCGGCGCGAGCTGGTTGCCGACCCGGTCCGCGCGCAGCGTCACCAGTTCCGAGTCGTCGAAGTCCTTGTCGTAGATGGCGACCGCGAGGTAGCCGAGCAGGACGAGCACGCCGAGGAACGCGACCCCGGCGAGCTGCGTGCCGAACCGGCTCATCCCGACACCTTCACCGTCGTCGTCGCGCCCCAGATCGCCAGGGACAGGAACAGGTCGAGGACGCTGATCAGCACGATCGACGTCCGCACGGCCCGGCCGACCGCCACGCCGACCCCGGCCGGCCCGCCGCTCGCCCGGTAGCCGTAGAAGCAGTGCGTCAGGATCACGCCGACGCTGAAGACGAGCACCTTCCCGAACGACCACAGCACGTCGCCGGGCGGCAGGAACAGCGTGAAGTAGTGGTCGTAGGTGCCGCCGGACTGTCCGAAGAAGACGACCGTGGTGAGCCGCGAGCCGAGGTAGGAGATCAGCAGCCCGATCACGTACAGCGGGATGATCGCGATGAACCCGGCGACGATCCGGGTGGTGACCAGGTACGGCATGCTCCGCACGGCCATCACCTCCAGGGCGTCGATCTCCTCGGAGATCCGCATCGCGCCGAGCTGCGCGGTGAACCCACTGCCCACAGTGGACGACAGGGCGAGCCCGGCCACGAGCGGCGCGATTTCGCGGGTGTTGAAGTACGCCGTCAGGAACCCGGTCATCGCCGAGATGTTGATCTGGTTCAGCGCGCTGAAGCCCT
This sequence comes from Amycolatopsis sp. MEPSY49, assembly GCF_051337345.1. Classification (NCBI taxonomy): domain Bacteria; kingdom Bacillati; phylum Actinomycetota; class Actinomycetes; order Pseudonocardiales; family Pseudonocardiaceae; genus Amycolatopsis; species Amycolatopsis sp. MEPSY49. The sequence continues at coordinate 66,851 of NZ_JBDLYJ010000021.1, forward strand.
GCAGGCCCACGGTCACGCCGGTGAACACGCACAGCCCGACCATCACGCCGATCGTGCCGCCGATCACCGCGAGCGCGCCGCTGCCGAACGTCACCTCGGCCAGCAGCCGGACCACTTCGCGGAAGTAGCGCGTGACGGCGAGCGGGACGGCCGCGAGCGCGCGGACGTAGAAGAGCAGCTGATCGCCGAGGTCGAACAGCCGGTCGCCGGGTTTGCCGAGGATGGCCACTCAGGTTCCCTTCGCGGGGACGAGCTGCAGGTACAGCGCGGTCAGCACGGTGTTGACGAAGAACAGCAGCAGGAAGGTGATGACGACGGACTGGTTGACGACGTCGCCGACGCCTTTCGGCCCGCCCTTCGGGTTGAGGCCGCGGTAGGAGGCGACGACGCCGGCGAGGTAGCCGAAGATCACCGCCTTCACGGAGCTGACGACGAGGTCGGGCAGCTGCGCGAGGGCGTTGAAGCTGGCCAGGTACGCCCCGGGCGTGCCGCCCTGGACGATGACGTTGAAGAAGTAGCCGCCGAGCACGCCGACCACGCTGACCAGGCCGTTCAGCAGCACGGACACGCCGACGGCGGCCTGCACCCGCGGCACGATCAGCCGGTGGATCGGCGAGACGCCGAGCACCTCCATCGCGTCGATCTCCTCGCGGATGCTGCGCGCGCCGAGGTCCGCGCAGATGGCGCTGCCGCCGGCGCCGGCGATGATCAGCGTCGTCACGATCGGGCTGGCCTGCTGCACGACGGCCAGGACGCTCGCCGCGCCGTTGAACTGCTGCGCGCCGATCTGGCTGGTGAGCGAGCCGAGCTGCAGCGAGATCACCGCGCCGAACGGGATCGAGACGAGGATCGCCGGCGTGATGGACACGCTGGCGATGAACCAGAACTGCTGGACGAACTCGCGGACCTGGTACGGGCGGCGGAACATCGCCAGGATGATGTCGAGGCCCATCGCGCACATGCGGCCGAATTCGCGCAGGCCGTTGACCGCCCGCTGCTGCACCTGGATCGTCATGCCTTGCAACCGCCGCTGAAGCACCGCAAGGTGAGGTTCGAGACGAAGGTGTTGCCCGGCCCCGAAACCAGGCCGGTGAGCAACCGGCTCACGTCTTCGTGCCCGACGCAGCCGGCGAACGGCGGCGCGGTGAACGTGGAGGTCACCTTCACCGGCGGGGCCGGCAGCGAGATCGGTACCAGCGCCTTGATGTTCACGGACGCGGGCTGGGCCGTCCGGCAGTTCGGGCCGACGTCGAGGGTCTTACCGTCCACTTTGGCGTCCGAAAGCTTGATGAACACCTTCGCGGTGACGTCGGTGTCGGCGCAGATGTTCGTCTGCGTGGCCTTGCAGTTGGTGTCCTTGCCGGTCTTCACGGTGGCCGTGCCGGTGGCGTCGCCGTCCGGGATGATCTCCACGCGGCCGGTGGTGGCCATGAACCGGAACGCGACGAAGTAGCCGTTCGTGGGCGGGATGTTCAGCTTGCCGGAAATCGGCACGGTGTTGGTGAGGCCGCCCAGTGCACCGTCGAAGGTGCCCGGCGGGAAGGCGATGTCGGATCCGAGCTTGGCCACGTGGCTCGTGGTCGGCTGCTGCGCGTCCCCGAGGGTGAACCCGAAGGGAATCTGCGTGGCCGCTTGGGCCTGAGACGGCGCGGTCTCGCCCGGCGCGGCTTCCGCGGCGCCGAGCGAGAACGCGGTCAGCGCCAGCACGAGCAGGAGCGGCACCGCGCGTGTCAGCACTGACATCCGTAGTTCCTCATGGTTCGTAGTTACTCACGATTCCCGTTGTCACACAAGGAATCCGCAGTTCTTGTCACGCCGCTCAGTGGTGCGCGGCGCGGTTTTTCCACGCCGCGTCACAACTTCACTTCTTGGTCAGGTTCACTTCCAGCTTGTTGCCCGGACCGGAGGTGATGCCGGTGATCAGGCCGGTCAGGAAGCCGCAGCCGGTGAACTGCGGGATGCCGTAGGTCGCGGTGAGCTTGCCACCCTTGAGCGGGTCGAACCCGGCCGCCGACGTCAGCGGCACGTCGGCCGGCTGCACCGTGTGGCAGGAGTTCGACGACAGGATCGGGAAGCCGAACACGCGGACCTTCGTGAGCTGGACGTCCACCTGCGCGTTCGCCTTGACCGCGCCGCCGGTGAGGGTGCCGTTGATCGCGCCGACCTGGTTCAGCTTCACCGTGGCGGAGGCGGGGATGAAGCCGAGCACGCGGAAGTCCACGTCGGACTTCGGCAGCGCGAGCTGGGCGCCGAACTTGCCGGACGCGGCGTCGAGCTTGGCGTCCAGGGTGCCCGGGCCGAGCGGCAGGGTGGCGTGCAGCTGCTTGATCGTCGACTTGCCCTTGACCGTGTACTTGACCTCGATGCCACCCGGCGGGGTGGTCGGCTGGGTCGTCGACGTGGTCGGCTCGGTGGTCGGGGTCGTGGGCTCCGTCGTCGGGGTCGTCGGCTCAGTGGTGGGAGTCGTCGGTTCCGTCGTCGGCGTCGTCGGCTCAGTGGTCGGAGTCGTCGGTTCCGTCGTCGGCGTCGTCGGCTCAGTCGTCGGAGTCGTGGGCTCCGTCGTCGGCGTCGTCGGCTCGGTCGTGGGCGTCGTCGGTTCCGTCGTCGGCGTCGTCGGCTCGGTCGTGGGCGTCGTCGGTTCCGTCGTCGGCGTCGTCGGCTCGGTCGTGGGCGTCGTCGGTTCCGTCGTCGGCGTCGTCGGCTCAGTGGTCGGAGTCGTCGGTTCCGTCGTCGGCGTCGTCGGCTCAGTGGTCGGAGTCGTGGGCTCCGTCGTCGGCGTGGTGGGCTCCGTCGTGGGAGTCGTCGGTTCCGTCGTCGGCGTCGTCGGCTCAGTGGTCGGAGTCGTCGGTTCCGTCGTCGGCGTCGTCGGCTCAGTCGTCGGACTCGTGGGCTCCGTCGTCGGCGTCGTCGGCTCGGTCGTGGGCGTCGTCGGTTCCGTCGTCGGAGTCGTGGGCTCCGGCGTCGGCGTGGTCGGCTCCGTCGTCGGCGTCGTCGGCTCCGTCGTGGGAGTCGTCGGATCCGTCGTCGGCGTCGTCGGCTCAGTGGTCGGAGTCGTCGGTTCCGTCGTCGGCGTCGTCGGCTCAGTGGTCGGAGTCGTGGGCTCCGTCGTCGGCGTCGTCGGCTCCGTCGTGGGAGTCGTCGGCTCGGTCGTCGGCGTGGTCGGCTCCGTCGTGGGAGTCGTCGGTTCCGTCGTCGGAGTCGTGGGCTCCGTCGTCGGCGTGGTCGGCTCCGTCGTCGGAGTCGTCGGAGTCGTCGGCGTCGTCGGCTCCGTGGTCGGAGTCGTCGGCTCGGTCGTCGGGGTCGTGGGCGTGGTCGGCGTCGTCGGGGTGGTCGGCGTCGTGGTGCCGCCCGCCGGCTTGATCTCGAACGTGCCCAGCTGCTGGTTCTGGCCCGGGACGGCGACGCAGTCCGAGGTGAACGTGCCGAGGTCGGTCGGCTGGCCGTCCGCCGTGCGCGGGGTCATCGTCGTGCTGAAGTTCCCGACCGTCACCGACGCGGTGCCCGGGCTGGGGAACGTCACGGCCGGCGCCTTGCCGCTGCTCTTGACGTGGAACGCGCCCGACGGCGGGACCGGCGTCGAGGCGATGGTCAGCGGCAGGTTCAGGTTCAGCGTCTTGTCGACCGGGTACTTGAGCACGGCCGCGGCCTTCGCCGAGCCGTCGAGCGACGTGGCGCCGACCAGCGCCAGGCCCTCGGTCGCGGTCTCCGGGACGGTGACGTCGACGTCGAAGGTGATCGGGGTCGACGAGGCGCCCGCGACGGCGTTGTCCGGCAGGTTCGTGTCGATCTTCACCGACAGCACCTGGTCGCCGATCAGCGGGAACGGGCAGTTGTAGTTCAGCGTCAGGCTCACCGGCGCGGCCTGGGTCGGCCCCGCCCCGACCAGCGCGACGGTCGCCGCGACGCCGGCGACGGTCGCGACGGCGAGGCCGTAGGCGGGCTTTCTCGACTTCCACGAAAACTTCACGGATCGTCACCTCGGGGAATGGGGGTAATTTCAGCGAAAAGTACCTCCGCAAAACCGCGTTAACAAGCGACGCCGGATTCTTTGTCACGCGCATGGGAGCGGCCTCCGCCTGAAGGGTCACGCAGGTCAGCCCTTGTCACGTGCGTGCTATCCGGCGTCGCGAAAATTGTCACGCGCCCGGCGAATGGCGGCGATCTTCTTGCCCGGATCGGCCGTTTCCCGATACCTTTTCGCGGGCAGGGAAAGGAGCGGCCATGAACCAGCCGGTCATCGCCGTGACGGACCTCGCGAAGACCTACGGCGAAGTCACCGCGCTCGCCGGGATCAGCCTCAGCGTCGCCCGCGGCGCGGTGCTGGCGGTCCTCGGCCACAACGGCGCCGGGAAGACCACGCTGATCGACATCCTCAGCACGCGCGTCCGGCCGAGTGCCGGCAGCGCCCGCGTGTGCGGCTACGACGTCGTGCAGCGCGGACGCGCGGTCCGGCGTCGGATCGGGGTGACCGGGCAGTTCGCCGCGGTCGACGACGCGCTGTCCGGGCGCGGGAACCTCGTGCTGATCGCCCGGTTGCTGGGCGCGAAGCCGCGGCAGGCGCAGGCGCGCGCGGCCGAGCTGATCGCGTCGTTCGGCCTGGAGGACGCGGCCGACCGGCCGGCGGGCACGTATTCCGGGGGCATGCGGCGGCGGCTGGACCTGGCCGCGGGCCTCGTCGGCGCGCCGCAGGTGCTGTTCCTCGACGAGCCGACGACCGGCCTCGACCCGGTCAGCCGGTCCGGGCTGTGGTCGGTCGTCGAAGGCCTCGCCGCGCGGGGCACGACGGTCGTGCTGACCACCCAGTACCTCGAAGAGGCCGACCGGCTGGCCGACCACGTCGTCGTCCTCGGGTTCGGCCACATCACGGTGTCGGGGACGCCGTCGCAGCTCAAGGCGCGGCTCGGCAACCGGACGGCGACGCTGACGTTCGGCACCGAACTGGCGCTGCGGCGCGCGGTGGACGCGTTGGCGCGCCTGGGGCTGGCGGCCGGCCGCACCGGGCTGGTGCTGTCGGTGCCGCTGAGCGGCCCGGGCGACATCCCGGTGCTGGTGCGTGCGCTCGACGCGGCCGGCGCGCCGCTGCGCGACCTGACGGTGACCGAGCCGACGCTCGACGACGTCTACCTTTCGCTGCACCGGACGGCGGTGGCGTCGTGACGCAGGCCCGGCACCACGCGGCGGTGGCCGCGATCGCCGACCCGGCGGCGTGGCCGGAATCCGGCTTCTGGACCCAGGTTCGCGTACTGGCGGCTCGTTCGCTGCGCACGGCGTTCGGCGACCGGCGGCTGGTCTTCTTCGGACTGTTGCAGCCGGTGGTGCTGCTTCTGTTGTTCAGCCAGGTGTTCAGCGGCGTCGGGGCGCTGCCGGGGGTGGCGGCGTACCAGGGTTACGTGAACTTCCTGGTGCCGGCGACGTTGGTGAACATCGCGATGACGACGGCGATGAGCTCGGGCGCGGGGCTGCTGGCCGAGATCTACGGCGGCTTCACCGGCCGGCTGCGGTGCCTCCCGATCTCGCTGTTCTCGGTGCTGGTGGCCCGCACGCTGGCGGATTCGGCGCGGCTGGGGGTCCAGCTGGTGGTGACGGCGCTGGCGAGCGTGGTGTTCCTGGGGTTCCGCCCGGCGGGCGGAGTCCTCGGCCTCGGGCTCGCGTTGGTGTTGACGTTGGTGGTGGGCTGGTGCCTGAGCTGGGTGTTCGTGGCGATCACGACCTGGCTGCGCAAGGCGGAAACGCTGCAGGCGGCGTCGTTCGTGGTGATGTTCCCGCTGATGTTCTCCTCGAGCGCGTACATGCCCTTGGACACGATGCCGGCGTGGGTGCGCGCGGTGTCGGCGGTGAACCCGCTGACGTACGCGATCGACGCGACGCGGGCGTTGGCGTTGGCCCGCCCGATCGGCTGGTCGGTCCTGACGGCGTTGGTGATCGCCGCGGTGGCGGCGGTGGCGGGCTCGTTCTTGGCGGCCCGCACCTTCCGCAACCGCGCTTAGCCCAGCGCCTCCAGGTGCGTGGCCGCCTCTTCCGCGCCACCGGCAGCCTCGAAAGACTCGCGGATCTTTGCCGCGCCCGGCCGGAATGCCTCGGCCGACTCGATCGCCTTGCGGATGTCCGCCGCCTTGGCACGGTCGAACCGGATCCGGACGCCCGCGCCGGCGGCCGTGACCTGCTGGGCCAGCATCGACTGGTCGTCCCGGATCGGGGCCACCACCAGCGGCACCCCGGCCGACAGCGCCTCGCACACCGTGTTGTGCCCGCCGTGGCAAACCACCACCGACGCCTGCGAAAACACCGCCACCTGCGGAATCCGGCGAGCCAACGACACGTTCTCACTGACCAGCCCACCGGAAGGGTCCACGACGAGCCCCTGCACGGAAGGCATCCCGGCCAGCGCGTCCACGCTCTCGGCGAGGAACCGCGCCCCCGCCGAAGCATTGGACGTGCCCAGCGTCACCACGACCAGCGGCCGATCGTCCACAGGAGACCATTCGCCCGAAGCCGCGGGCAGCGCCGGGCCGACGTACGACACCGGCACCGCCAGCCGGGAGTCGCCGGCCAGTGCCCGGGTCGTGAACGCCAGCACCAGGTGCGGCGAAAACCGCAGGTCGCCGAGCAACACGCCGTGACGGGCGCGCAGCCCGGCCTGCAATCGACCCACCCAGGACGCGATCTTCGGCAGCGAGCCCAGCGGGTCGGCCAGCTCGGTCGACGTCGACGCCGACGTCGCCCACGGCAGCCCGCACCGCGCGGCCACCAGCGCTCCCGCCATCGCCTGCTGGTCCGCCACCACCACATCAGGCGCAAAAGACCGAACCGCCGAGGCCACCCCCGGCACCATCGCGTCCGCCAGGGGAACCAGGTACGACTCCCACAGGTACTTCAACGCGGCGAACCCGCGCAGCTCAGGTGGCCGCAGCGCCAGCGAAAACGGCCCCGAGTCCCCAGCCGGGAAGACCGGACCGGAGACCAAAGTGGACAGTTCCGGGCACGGACCGCACCAAGCCACCTCGTGGCCCCGCGCGGACAGCACCGAAGCCACCCCGCGCAACGGCGCCACGTGCCCGGCCAGCGGCGGCACGACCAGCAGGAACCTCACGCCGCGTGCCGTTCGACCCACTTGAGCACCAGCTCGCGCACCTCCCGGTGCTGCTCCACCAGCACCGAATGCCCCTGCCCCTCGAACACGTGCAGCTCGCCGTGCGGCAGCATCGACGTAAGCGCTTCGAGGTCGTCGGCCTGGTAGCCGTGACTGCCCAGAATGGACAGCACCGGGCAGCCGATCGCCGCCACCTGCTCCCACGTCAGCAGCGGCCCGAGCGGTACCTCTTCGGCCATCTTCGTCGACGTGATCCGCTCGGCCGCCATCCGCGCGAGGCGCCGGTGGTGGGCGCTGAAGTTCGCCTCGATCCAGTCGAAGCTCGCCTCCACCTGCAGGAACTTCACGGTGTGCGCGAGGATCTGGCTCATCTTGTCCGCCCACACCTCGGTCGCCGGCTCGGACTCGATGCACACGATGCTGCGGACCCGGGACGGATTGGCCACGGCGTAGCTGTAGGCGAGCGTCCCGCCGAAGCTGTTGCCCACCAGGTGCACCGGCCGGTCGACGCCGAGCTGCCGCAGCAGGTCGTCGAGGTCGGCGACGAAGTCCCCGAGCGTGTAACCGCGCTCCGGGCGCTCGGTCTTGCCGTGCCCGCGCAGGTCGTAGCTGATCACGTCGATGCCGGCGGCCGCGACCGGCGGGGCCAGCGTCAGGTAGAAGCTGGCCAGGCTGTCGGTCCCCATGCCGTGCAGGAACACCACGGTCTCGGTGCCGCCGGCGGGCACGAGCTGCACGTTGGTGCGCAGCCCGTTCACGGTCATCGTGGGCACGTGCGCTCCCCCACGAACCGGGCGATGTCGCCGACGGTCAGCCCGATGACGTCGTCGAGGTCCTTCTCCGCCAGGTACTCGGCGAGGTTGACGTCCGCGCCGAAGTGCTCGGCGAGGATGCTCGCGAAGGTCACCAGGTCGATGCTCTCCAGCTGCAGGTCCTCGTGGAACGTCGTGCTCGGCGTGATCTCGATGCCGAGCACCTCGACGTCGCCGGTGAGCTGGGTCAGCAGCTCGGCGACGACGTCGAAGACTGCGGACGCGTGGTCGATGGTCATGGCGTGCTCCTGAGTCGTGCGGTGGCGGTGTCCCCGGACAGTTCGACCGTGACGGCGAAGTCCGGGAGTGCGCGGCCGCGGCCGGACACCCGGCCGTCGGCGTGGACGCGGATTTCCGCCGGGTAGACGGGTTCGGCGAGCCGGGCCCGGACGGCGTCCTTCGCGGCGATGCGTTCGAGCAGCCAGCCGCGAGCTCGGCGCGGGGGCACGGCGGCGAACTCGGCGCGTTCTTCGGCGCTGAGGTAGACGCCGGCGTAAATGTCCCGCGCGGCGACCGTCGGCCAGCGGTCGGTGACCGCGACCGAGCCGTCGTCCCGCCGCTCGGACAGGAGGTTCTCCGCCGGGAACGCGTAGACGCGGTGGGCCGCGCGGTCGCAGGGGAACCGGACGTCCCGCCAGCCCTCGATGCTGGCCAGCACCCGCCCGTCGCGCACCAGCTCGGCGGCCATTTCCAGGACGTCGGGCCGCGGCAGCCGGACGCGCACGAGGCACTCGAGCCGCGTGCCGGGCTCGGGTTCCGGCCCGTGCCAGGTGAGCCTGCCGATCGACCGCGGGAAGGCGAGCAGGCCGTCGGGCCGGGTGGCCATCAGCCAGCAGCCGAGCAGCTGGCCGACGTTGTCGAGCAGCCCGCCGGGCGCTTCCGGGACGACCAGCTCGCCGCGGATGTGCTGCTCGCCGAGCCCGGTCAGCCGGGCCAGACCCTGGTACGAGGGCCCGTGGAACATCTCGCGCCGCGCGTAGATCTCGGCCGCGCTCAACGGGGGCGCGGTCTCCGGGCCGGGCACCGCGGTCCGCGACGGCGGCGGCGCGTACGTCCCCAGCTCGACGGTCATCAGCGCGTACGGTCCGATCTCGACGGTCACGCGGTCACCCTCGCGGCTCATCACCAGCGGCACCCGCTGCGCCGGGGACGCGATGAGCCACCGCGAGAACACCGCGTCCCGCACCGCGACCGCCGTCGTGCCCGGCCAGGCGCGTTCGACGGTCCGGCAGGCGAGGTCCACCAGCGTCGTCGCCGGGACCACCGGCCGGGAGTCGGACTCGTCGGGCCAATCGTCCCGCTGCCGGAAGAACCGGTGGTCGCGCAGGTACGGCATCGCGGCCAGCGAGACGTCCACCGTGGACTCGACGCGTCGGCGCGCGGCCGCCGCGACGACGTCCGCCGCGGTCTGGCGGGTCTCGGTGAGCAGCGCGGTGAACTCGGCGACGATCGCGTCCGGCACCCCGGCCGGCAGCTCCGGCACCGCGCGGTCGTCGAGCAGGCCGCGGGCCGATTCTCCCAGTGACAGCAGGGAGTTCCCGGTGCGAAGCCGGATCCGCCGCGGTTCGAGCGCTTCGAAGTCCGGGCTGCCGCCTTCCACCCACCACGCGGTCGCGACGCGGCGCAGCTGCGCGAGCCCGGACCGGGTGCCGGACGCGGCGGCGACGACCAGGTGCCGCCGCTCACCGAGCGTGTCGGTGACGTACGAGCCGAGCTGCCCGGCGCCGACCTGCACGAACGCGCGGAACCCGGCGTCGTGCAGCGCTTCGGTCAGCGCGCGGAACCGGACCGGGCGGATCAGGTGCACGAGGTACAGCTCGCGGACCGCGTCCGGCTCGGCCGGGTACGGCCGCGCCGTCGTCGCCGACCACACCGGCAGCGCGGGCTCCCGCAGGTTCAGGTCCGCGGCGAGCCGGGCGAACGGCGCGAGGTACGGCCGCATCAGCGGGGTGTGGAAGCCCGACCGGAACGGCAGCGTCCGGGCCACGATCCCGAGGCCGCGGCAGGTCTCGCCGAACTTCGCGACGGACTCCGGCGGGCCGCACACGATCGTCTGCTTCGCCGCGTTTTCGTGCGAGACGACGAGGTCGTCCGGCAGCAGGCCGGCCACGCGCGCGGCCGGGCAGCCCAGCACCAGGTAGTCCGCGTCCGGCAGCTCGAACCCGTCGGGCCAATACCGTTCCAGCAGGTCCGGCACCGCCCGGTACATCCCGGCGGACTGCATCGCGGTCCACTCGCCCACGCTGTGCCCGGCGAGCGCGTCCGGCCGGATCGCCAGCCGCCGCAGGGCCTGGTCGAGCAGCAGCCCGCTCGCCGACACGCTCGCCGCGCGGTCGAGCACGCTCGCCGTCGACCACTGTGGACGGTCCAGCCCGAAGTGCTTGGCCACGTCTTCGATCCGTGGCTCGGCGCCGTCCTCGAGTCCGGGATGGACGAACGCGACCTTGCCGGCCGGCAGCAGCGGGTCGACCGAGCACCAGACGTCGCCGCCGCCGTGCCACGACCGGCCCTCGGCCGCCACCTTGGCGAGCACCTTGCGGGCCGTGACCAGCTTGCGCTCGTCCGGGCCGACGATCCCGATCCGGCAGGGCCCGTCGCCTTCGCCGGGCCGGTCGAGGCGCTCCAGCAGTTCCTCGGGCGTGTTCGCGGCCAGCCGCAGCACGCGTTCCGGTTCCTCGACGCGCACCCGCCGCCTCGGCGCCGGGTCCCCGGCCTCCAGCACGACGTGCGCGTTGACGCCGCCGAAGCCGAACGCGTTGACCGCGCCGACCCGCGGCAGCGTGCCCCACTCTTCGGCCTCGGCCAGCACGCGGAACCGCGTCTTGTCCAGCAGCGGGTTCGGGTCGGTGCAGTGCAGCGTCGGCGGCAGCACCCCGTGGTGCAGCGCGAGCGCCACCTTGACCAGGCCGGCGACCCCGGCCGTCGGCAGCGTGTGCCCGATCATCGACTTGACCGAGCCGATCACCGACCGCGCCCCGCCGGCCTGGCCGAAGACGTCGGCGACGGTGGTCAGCTCGGCGGCGTCACCGGCGGGTGTCGCCGTGCCGTGGGCCTCCAGCAGGCCGATCTCCGCCGGGTCCCGCCCTTCCCAGGCCCGCCGCAACGCGAGGGTCTGACCGGCGACGGACGGGCTCAGCAGGCTCGCGCCGCGCCCGTCGCTCGACGTCCCACTGCCACGGATCACGGCGTACACGCGGTCGCCGTCGCGTCGCGCGTCGGCCAGCCGCTTGAGCACGACGAGCGCGGTGCCCTCGCCGATGAGCATGCCGTCGGCCACGCGGGAGAGCGGGCTGATCCGCTGGCTCGGCGACAGCGCGCCGAGCTGCGTGAACAGCGACCAGAGCGTGTCGTCGTGCGTCTGGTGCGCCCCACCGGCGAGGACGACGTCGCAGCGGTGCCGGGTCAGCTCGCCGATCGCCTGGTCGACCGCGACCAGCGAAGACGCGCACGCGGCGTCCACCGTGTACGCCGGGCCGCCGAGGTCGAGCCGGTTGGCGACGCGGGCCGCGGCGAGGTTCGGCACCAGCCCGGCGGCGGTCTCCGGCCGGAACTCCCCGAGCGGTTCGAGCAGCGCCGTCCGCAGCCGGTCGAGGACGTCCGGGCCGGCCGACGGCAGCAGCTCGCCGACCGTGCGGGTGATCTGCCGGACCGTGCGGACCCGCTGGTCGAAGCCCTGCAACCCGGGTGAGAGGTAGCCGCCGCGGCCGAGCACGACGCCGATCCGTTCGGGGTCGCCGAGCCGGCCGAGGCCACCGGCGTCCTCGACGGCGTCGACGGCGACGGCCAGCGCCGTCAGCTGGTCCGGCTCGGTGCCTTCCAAGGACGTCGGCGGGACGCCGTGGGCGATCGGGTCGAACTCGATGAGGTCGGGCGCGAACCCGCCGCGACGGCCGTGGGTGCGGTCCGGCGCGGTGCCGTCGTGGCCGTGGAACTCCGGGTCACGGCGGTGCGCCGGGATCTCGGTGACGGCGTCGACGCCGCCGACGAGGTTGCGCCAGTACTGGTCCACTGTGGACGCGCCGGGCAGGAACACGCCCATGCCGACGATGGCGACCGGCTCCTGGCTCACCACAGCGACGCCGTGTAGAGGACGGCGCGGTCCGTGCCGTAGGCGAGTTCGCGCAGCAGGGCGGCGGTGCCCGCGTCCGCGTCGAGCAGGCTGATGTCCCGGCGCTCGTACTCGCGCGCGAGTTCCGGGGACACCATGCCGCTGTGGTCGGCCGCGGGTGCCCACGGTCCCCAGTGGACGGTCACGGCCCGGCCGGGCCGGCTCTTCGCGAGTGCTTCCAGGGCGTCGTTCGCGGCGGCGTAGTCCGTCTGGCCGCGGTTGCCGAGCACCGCGGCGATGCTGCCGAAGAACGCGACGAACCCGGGTTCGGCGTCGAGCGCGTCGAGCAGGACCCGCGCGCCGTCCACTTTGGTCTCGTACACGGTCCGGAACGACGCCTCGTCCTTGTCCGCCATGAGCTTGTCGTCGATGACGCCGGCCGCGAACACGACACCGTCCAGGCGGCTGGGCAGGTTCTTGACGAGGCGGCGCACGGCGTCGGGGTCGCGCACGTCGAGCGAGGTGTAGCCGGCTTCTCCGCCCGCGGCACGGATCTCGTCGAGGGTGCGGCCGATCTCGCGCTGGGCCAGGACGGTCCGCACGCGTCGTTCGATCTCGGCGACCGAGCCGCCGCGCCCGGCCAGCACCGCGCGCATCGCCGTGGGGTCTTGCGGCAGGTCGTCCGGCTCGCCCGGCCACGGCGTCCGCCCGGCGAGTTCGAGCCGGCAGCCGGAGGCGGCGAACGCCACCGCCGTGCGGGCGGCGATCCCGCGCGCCCCGCCGACCAGCAGGACGACGGAGTCCGGGCCGAGGCCGAGCGCGGCGAGTTCCCCGCCGCCCGGCCCGGCGCCGGAGTAGGCGATCGACGGGAGGTCCGCCGGCCGCGGCTCGATCGTGAAGCGGCCGGTCTCGTCGTGGCCGACCACCGAGGGGCCGTCGCTGAGGGCCTCGTCGACGAGGGTTTTGGCGACGTCTTGCGTGACCTCGACGAGCCGCGTCACGCCGCCGCGTTCCAGCGCGGCCGAGCGGACCAGGCCGCGCAGGCCCGGCGTGCCCGGCTTCGCCGCGACGAGCACCGTGCCCTTGGCGTTTTTGAGGCGGGTGAACACTTCCGGGACGTCCGAGGCGAGGATGACGGTGATATCGGCGTTCTCGGTGACGATCTCGGCGCCGGCTCCGATGAACGCGGCGCGCACGGACTCGTCGTCGCCGATGATCGCGACGGACTTGCCGCGCAGCCGGCCGGGATCGGGGTCGAGCGGCACGGGCACCCGCTCGAGCCGGTACCGCGTGGGCGCGGCCGCGGCCGGCGTCGGGTTCAGCCAGCCCTCCAGGTGCGCGGTCAGGGCGTTCGCGGTGCGGTCGCGGCTGAGCTGGTCGGTGCGGTCGTCGGCGGGGAGGCCGAGGCGGCCCAGCAGCGTCCCGGCGATCTCGGTGCGCTTGATCGAGTCGATGGAGAGGTCGGCTTCGAGGTCGAGGTCGCCGGCGATCATCTCGGCCGGGTAGCCGGTGCGTTCGCTGATCACGCCGATCACGGTGGTGAGGACGTCGGCTTCGGGCTCCGGTTCGGGCTGTCGTTCAGGTTGCGGTTCCGGAATCCGGACGGGCTCTTGGCTGACGGGGACGGGCGCGGGGGCGCTGCCGAGGTAGCCGAGCATCACCTCCCGCTGCGCGGCGACGAGTTCGCGGGTGGTGCGCAGGAAGTCGACGACGGCCTGGTCGCGGCCGGGAGCGGGCTGGGTCATGGCGGAACTCCGGATTCGTCGGGCCGGGGGCAGGGCGGGCGCTTCGGCGCCGGGGGCGCGGGCGGACCGCCCGTCGACGGCCCAGGCGGTCGGGGCCGGTGCCGGGCGGCTGTTCCTGGTAAGGCGTTCGGTGCGGACGTCGACCCCGGCGTCGGCGAGTTTTCGCAGCGCGGTCAGGAAGGCGGTGAGGCCGGGACCGCACGCGACGACGGTGTGCGGGCGGTCGCCGAGGATCTCCTTGACCAGCCGGGTGAGCACGCGTCCCGGCCCGACCTCGACGAACGTCCGCGCGCCGGCGTCGTACATCGCTTCGATCTGGTCGAGGAACCGCACGGGCGCGCCGATCTGCGCGGCGAGTTCGCTCTTGACGTCGCCCGCGTACGGTTTCGCGGTGCGGTTCGACCACACCGGCAGCCGCGGGGCGAGGATCGGTTCCCGGGCGAGTTCGTAGGCGAAGAGGTCCCCGGCCTTGGCGACCAGCGGGCTGTGGAAGGCGCAGGCGACGGGGATCCGCTGGGCGCTGACGCCGATCTCGCGCAGCCGCCGGATCGCGCGTTCGACGGCCGCGACCGGTCCGGAGAGGACGACCTGTTCGGGCGCGTTGTGGTTGGCGACGACGACGTCCGGGCCGATCAGGGTGGGGGTTAGCCGATCCCGCGGTGCCTTGACGGCGGCCATGGTCCCGGGCTCGGCGACGTCGGCGATGGAGTTCGCGCGGGCCCGGCTGAGGCGCAGGAGGGTCTCGGTGTCGAAGGCCCCGGCGACGGAGAGCGCGACGAGTTCGCCGTAGCTGTGCCCGGCGAGGAAGTCCGGCCGGACACCGGTTTGTTCGAGGAGCTTGGCGACGGCGGTTTCGACGAGCCCGAGCGCGGGTTGCGCCACGCGGGTGTCGGTGAGGGCTCGTTCTTGGGCTTCGGTGCGGTCGAAGGCTTGTGGGGGAAACGCTTTCGCGGCGACGTCGGGGGCGAGGCGGAGGTAGTCGGCGAGTTCGGGGAAGTGGACGAAGAGCTCGGCGAGCATGCCGGTGCGCTGGCTGCCCTGGCCGGGGAAGAGGAAGGCGACCTTGCCGGGATGGGCATCGGCCCGCGCCGGCCGCTCGGCCACCGCGCGCTGCAGGTCCGCCAATGCCTCCTCGGCCTCCGGGGCCCAGTCCCTCAACCCGTGCCGCCGATCCGGGGCCACCGGGCCCGCGCCCAGCACCGCGTGGAAGTTCGTCCCGCCGAAGCCGAACGCGCTCACCCCCGCCAGCCTCGCCGGCTCTGCCCAGGGCCGGGCCGAAGTCGTGAACGTGAACGGGCTCGTCTCCGCCTCCCACGCCGCGTTCGGCGCGGTCAGGTGCAGCGTCGGCGGCACCACCTCGTGCCACAACGCCAGCGCCGCCTTGATCAGCCCCGCCAGGCCCGCCGCGCACTTCGTGTGGCCGATCTGGCTCTTCACCGACCCCAGCACGCACGATCCCGGCGCGGCCCCCGCCGCCGAGAAGAACCCGGTCAGCGTGCGCAGCTCGGTCGCGTCGCCGACCACCGTGCCCGTTCCGTGCGCCTCCACCAGCCCGACGTCCACAGGGGACACACCCGCGTCGCGGTAGGCCCGTTCCAGCGCCCGGTGCTGTCCCTCCGGACGCGGCGCGGTCAACCCCAAAGCCTTGCCGTCGCTCGCCGCGCCCACGCCCTTGACCACCGCGTAGATCCGGTCGCCGTCGCGTTCGGCGTCGGACAGGCGCTTCAGCACCAGGCACGCCACCCCCTCGCCGAGCGCGATGCCGTCGGCCGCCGCGTCGAACGGGCGGCAGCGGCCCGTCGGCGACAACGCGCCCGCCGACGTGAACATCAAGTAGTCGTGGATGCCGTTGTGCAGGTCGACCGCGCCGCACAGCACCAGCTCGCTCGTCCCGGCGCGCAGCTCCTTCAAAGCCAGGTCCAGCGCGGCCAGGGAAGAACCGCACGCCGCGTCCACCGTGTAGTTCGCGCCGCCGAGGTCGAGCCGGTTGGCGATCCGGCCGGAGATGACGTTGGCGAGCGTGCCGGGGAACGTGTCCTCGGTCGGCTCGGGCAGCTGGGCGAGCAGCTCCGGCGGTACCTCGTCCAAGTAGCCGTCGAGCAGCGAACGCAGCGTGCCCGCGTTGGCGAGGTCGCCGCCCGCCTCCGCGCCGAACACGACGCTCGTACGGTCCCGATCGAACTCCCGCGAGGCGTACCCCGCGTCGGCCAGCGCCCGCCGCGCGGTTTCCAGCGACACCAGCTGGGCCGGGTCGATGCTGCCCATCGCCGACGGCGGGATGCCGTAGTCCAAGGGATCGACCGCCACCGGAGGCAGGAACCCGCCCCACTTCGACGTCGACTGTCCGAAGTAGACACAGGGATCCCACCGCTCCGGCGGGACCTCGGTGACGGCGTCCTCGCCGCGCAGGACGTTCGACCAGAACGCTTCCAGGTCCGGTGCCCCGGGGAACGTGCAGGCCATCCCGATGACGGCGATGTCCCGGCTGCCCCGCGGCTCCGGTTCCGCCTGCCGGGAAAAGGTTTTCCCCGACGTGACTTCCCGGTGCAGCTCGGCGATGGTCGTCCTTCGATCGCGCAGCACGGCGACCTCGCCGGCCATGAACATCCCCTCGGCGAGCTGGGTCTCTTCGTCCAGCGGGGAGCCGTCCCGGCGGACGCCCTTGCTCGCGACGCGCAGCCGTCCCGTGTTCAGCTCTTCCAACCGCTGCCAGGCTTCCTGCGCGGGCACGTCTCGCAACCCGGCTTTGACCTGCTCGAACTCCGCCGTGTACGGGCTCGGCAGGCAACGCGTGCGGTGGCCCGGCGCGGTTTCGAGGGTGACCGTCGTGTCGGCGGCGAGCGCCCGTTCCTGGAACAGCCCGGTGATCGCGCCGTGCGCCACGGCCTCTTCGGTGAACAGGTAGGCGGTGCCCATCAGGACGCCGACCGCGTCGAGCGGCGCCGCCATCGCGGTGACCATCGCGGCGGAACGGGCGTCGTGGATCCCGCCGGCGAAGAGCACCTCGACGTCCTTCGCCGCGCCGAGCACGGCCAGTTGTTCTTCCCACAGCTCGAAACTCGACCGCGGGCCGACGTGCCCGCCGCACTCGGCGCCTTCGAAGACGAACCGGCGGACTCCGGCTTCGAGGTACTGGCCGAGCAGGATCGGCGAGGGCACGTGCACGAACGTCGCGATCCCGTCGGCTTCCAGGGCCTTGACCTGACCCGGTTTCCCGCCCGCGATCAGCACGCACCGCGGCCGGACGGACCGGATCGCGGCGAGCTGCCCCTCGCGCAGGTCGTCGGGCACGAAACCGAGGATCCCCGCGCCCCACGGCCGGTCGCCGAGCCGCTCGGCGGTGCGGGTGAGCAGGTCCGTGGTGCGCGCGCCGTTCGACGTGGCCACGGCGACGAACGGGAACCCGCCCGCGTCGGCGACCGCGGCCGCGAACCCGGGCTGGTCGCTCACCCGCGTCATCGGGCCCTGGACGACCGGCAGCGCGCTGCCCAACGTCCGGCAGAGCCGATCCGACGACGTCACCGCCGGGACCGGGGCGCCGGCCACGCGGCGGACATCCGCTTCCACAGTGGACTCGAGGAGCACACCCGCCGCGCCGCCGGCGACCGCACCCACCGCCGTCCGCGGCCCGGCAGCGCGACCCCACACCGGGACGTCGAACCGACCCAGAAGCTGTTGCAGCAGAACGAAGTCGCTGAGTTCGCCGCCACGGGCGAGAAGTCCCAGCGCGCCGCCCGCGACGGCCTCCGCCGCCGTGGCGACGTCGGACACCTCCGCGAGCGCGCCGGTCCAGGGCGCCGTCGTGCGGACGGCGAAGGCGGCACCCTCGGGCACCGGGCCGTCCGTGCGCACACCGTAGGGCACCCGGACCCGCGCCGCGACGAGCCGGAGCGCGGCCGGATCGGCGCCGTCGAGGATCCCGAGACCCCCGCCGCGCGCGACGGCGGCCACCGCGCCGGGGTCGCCGATGCCGAGGCACCGCAGCCGTCGAGCGTGCGACGGCGGGACGAGCTCGGCCATCGGCGGACCTCCTGTGCGGGTGGGGTGATCTTCACGAGACCAATCACAGGAATAACGCACCAGGCCCGGAAAAAGCAATACTCGTGCTAGGGTGAGAAAGTGCGCAACACCGCATGATGAACGCTCTGACCAGCACTTTTATCATACGGCTTCTAACCGGAAAATACCATTCACTCACCTGCGTAACAATGGCTCGAAAAATACGGGAGCCCACGTGGAACTGACCGGACGGGTGGTCGTGCTGACCGGCGCGGCACACGGAATCGGGGCGGCGATGGCCCGTCGCTTCGCCGCGGACGGCGCGGCGGGGGTCGTCGTGTCCGACCTCGACGCGGCCGGCGCCGGCCGGGTGGCGGACGAGATCGCCGGCGCGGGCGGGCGCGCGATCGCCGTGACCGCCGACGCGACGTCCAAAAAGGACCTGAAGACGCTGGTCGCGGCGGCGCGCGCCGAGTTCGGCGAGGTGGACCTGTTCTGCGCCAACGCGGGCGCGGCCTTCGGCACCGGCGTCCACGCGGCGGACGAGCAGTGGGCGAAGTCGTGGGAGATCAACGTCATGCAGCACGTCCACGCCGCGCAGGTCGTGCTGCCCGCGATGCTCGCGCGCGGCGAGGGCTACCTGCTGATCACGGCGTCCGGCGCCGGCCTGCTCGGCACGCCCGGCGACGCGCCGTACTCGGTCACCAAGCACGCGGCCGTCGGCCTCGCCGAGTGGCTGGCGATCACGTACCGGCCGCGCGGGGTGCGGGTCAGCGCCCTGTGCCCGCTCGGCGTCCGCACGGCGCTGCTCGAACCCGGCATCGCGGCCGGGCACCCGGCCGCGCTGGCCATCGCCGCGGCGGCGCCGCTGCTCGAACCCGAAGACGTCGCCGAGGCGGTCGTGGCCGGGCTCGGCAAGGAGGAGTTCCTGATCCTGCCGCACGCTTCGGTGCGGGAAGCGTTCCTGCGCAAGGCCGGCGCGGTCGACGCGTGGATCGACGAGATGGCCGTCCAGGGAGGCTGAGGAGTGGAGTACCGCAGGATCGGCGCGAGCGGGCTCGCCGTGAGCGAGATCGCCTACGGCAACTGGCTGACACACGACGCGCCCGGCTGCGTCGCCGCGGCGCTGGACGCCGGCGTCACGACGTTCCACACCGCTGCCGCGTGGGACGGCGGCGCCGCGGAAACCGCTTTCGGCGAGGCGTTCGCCGGCGTGCGCCGCGACGAACTCGTGCTGTGCACCGGCGTGTTCTGGCCGGAGGGCCCCGGCCCGAACGACGCCGGGCTGAGCCGCAAGCACGTGATCGCGTCGCTGGAGGGCTCGCTGCGGCGGCTGCGCACCGACCACGTCGACGTCTACCAGCTGCTGCGCTTCGACTACCGGACCCCGGTCGCGGAAACGTTCCTCGCGCTCTCGGACCTGGTGCGGCAGGGGAAGATCCGGTACGTCGGCACGGCGGAGTGGACGGCCGAGCAGCTGCTGCAGGCGCATGAGGCGGCCGAGCGCTACGACGTCCCGCTGATCAGCAACCAGCCGCACTATTCGATGCTGTGGCGGGTGCCCGAGGCGCAGGTGATGCCGGTGGGCGAGCGGATCGGCGTCGGGCAGTTCGCCTCGCTGCCGCTGGCGCAGGGCGTGCTGACCGGCAAGTACCGGGACGGGCGCGTCCCGGCGGGCTCGCGCGCGGCCGGCAAGCCCCACGCGCGGCCGCTGCTGATGCCGGAACTGCTGGAGCGGGTCGAGATGCTGCGCGGCGTCGCCGACGACGCCGGACTGACGATGGCGCAGCTCGCGCTGGCGTGGACGCTGCAGCACGAGACGGTCGCGTCGGCCGTCATGGGCGCGAGCACGCCGGAGCAGGTCACCGAGAACGCGAAGGCCGCCGGCGTCCGGCTGGATCTCGACGTCCTGACCCGCGTCGACCACCTGCTCGGCAGCTTCGTGCAGACGGACCCGCGGCTGGTGTGGTCTCCCCCGGCCTTCTCAGCCTGAGCCGAGGCAGACGAACGGACGGCGGAACGGGTCGACGGCGATCGCGTCGGCCAGCGCGAGCGCGGGGCTGTCGCGGACGGCCAGCGCGCGGTAGTAGTCGTCCATCGCGGCCGCCGAGGCCAGGTCGCCGACGCGCGACAGCGGCGCGATGACCGTGCGGGAGCCGCTGGCGAGCAGGGCGCTGGCGAAGCCGAGGGCTTCGTCGCCGGGCCGGATCCGGTTGAGCGCCAGCTCGCACGCGGCGAAGACGACCTGCCGCGGCGGCTGCCGCAGCCCGGCCATCTCGTGCCCGAACAGGGCGCCGTCGGCGAGTTCGAGCCGGGAGAACAGCGCGTTCTCCGGCTCGTGCGCGCCGTGCGCGGCGAAGTGGGCGAGCTTGGCGCCGTCCATCGCGCGCAGCACCGACTTCACGGTGGCCTTGGCGCCGGTCATGGTCGTCGCGGTGCGGTAGTGGGTGGTCAGCTTCTCCAGCTCACCGCGCGCGCCGGCCAGGCCGGGCCCGCGCACGAGCACGATCTTGCGGGCGCGCGGCGACTTGGTCAGCTCGGCGGCGAGCCAGGCGGTCGCCGACGGCGCGACGACGGTCGGGCGCCCCCGCAGCCCGGGCAGGACGCCCCACGGCACGGCGTAGAGCGGCCCGGTCGGGACGATGACGAGTTCGCGGTCGCCGATCGTGTCGGCGAGGGGCTGGATGAGCTGGGCGTCGAGCTTGTCGGCCTGCTTGCGCGCCGACGCCATGACGACCTCGGCCAGCCGTTCGGGCAGGTTGTCGGGCGCGAGGGCGTCGAGGTCGACGTTGAGCACGCGCGCGGACTCGGCGGCGGCCCCGGCGGAGCCGAGCCGCACGAGCCGGCACTCGCCCCCGGCCACGACGACGGCGACGAGCTCGTCCCCGGAAGCGGCGAAGCTGACCATGGCCCGGTCGCCGAGCCGGTCGAAGACCTCGTTGAGCCCGGCCACCGGCCGCGGCCGGCCCCAGCGCCCGGTGTGCCAGCCGAGCCGCTGTGCCTCGCGCAGGCGTTCGTTGTACTTCGCGCGCAGGCCGGCGATGGGGTGACCGTCGTGCTGGGCCTCCTGGATGGCCTGCCCGAGGCCCCGGACTTCGGCGACACGCGCGGCGAGCTCGGGATCGGTCCCGGCGGACAGCGGTTCGTACCGGTAGGTCTGCGCGCGAGTCCGTTCGAGCCAGACGAAGAGGCGCCGGGCGTCGTTGCGTTCGAGCACGAGCTTGACGGCGAGGTCGGCCAGTTCCTGGCCGTGCAGAGCGGTCCCGGAGACGAGGTCGAGCCCGCCCATCCGGTCGCGGACGGCATCGAGTTCGGTGAGGCCCGAGCGGATTTCGGTCAGCGCTTTGGCCCGGCTCCCCTGCGCGACGGCCAGCTCGGCCCGGCAGAGACGGCGCAGCATCCGGTAGTCGATGGGGGTGAGCTGCCCGGGGCGGGGGACCTTTTGGAGGGTTTCGGTGGCGCGCTTGAGGTTGCCGCGGCGGATGTCGAGGCGGACGGCCAGCATGCGTGCCGTGGCGGCCTGGTCGGCCAGGCGCGGCAACTGCATCTTCTCCGCGGCCCGCAGCGCCCGCGTCGGCAGGCCGATCGGCACCTCCCCGCCGCGCAGGGCGTCCCGGGTGTCGGCTTTGAGGCCGATGACCGTCGCGTTCGCCAGGCAGGTCTGGCACCCGACCCGCTGCAGCCGCCGGCGTGCGGAAGCCGCGGTCTCCCGGGCGAGGTCGAGGTCGTCGGTCATCAACGCGGCGGTGGCGCGGTGCAGCTCCACGGTCGCCAGCTCCCGGGCGACGCTGACCTCTTTCTCCATCACCACCCGCACCTCGTCGAGGTGGTCGCTGGCTTCTTCGGCCAGCCCGGCGGCGAGCAGCGCCTGGGCTTGTTCCCGCCCGAGCACCGCCGGCGCGTCCGCGCCGATCGCGCGGTAGGTCCGCTCGCTCTCCTCGAACAGCCGCAGCGCCTCCGGCACGTCACCGGTCCGCAGCGCGAGGGTGCCCAGGTTGCGCCGGACGTCCCCGGCGAGGGCGTGCAGCTCGTACTTCTCGGCGAGCTCGACCGCCCGGGTGAGATCGTCGCGGGCTTGGCCGACGTTGCCGAGCAGGGTGTGCACCCAGCCGCGGGACGACAGGCTCAGCACGTAGGTGCCCATGAGCGAGCCCGGGTCCTCGGCGCGCGCGAGGCGGTACTCCTTGTGCTCGAGCGCCGCCTCGAAGTACTTGAGGCTGTCCTCGTTGCGCCCGACGGTCTTCAGGCGCATCGCGTAGTTGTGGTTGAGCGCACCGCTCAGCTCGGCGTGCAGCAGGGGCTCTTCCACGGCGCTGATCAGCAAGCGCACGTCATCGAGACCGGCCAGGCCCGCGGCGACGTCACCGCTGATCTCCGATCGGAGCGCGACCAGCAGGCTCGACAGGCGGATCCTCGCGACCAGCCAGTCGCTGCGGTGTTCCTCGGCGACGGGGTGCACCGCGTCGAGGAGTGCCATGCCGCGCTTGAGCAGGCGGACACCTTCATGGAAGCGAGCCACGCAAGAAGCGTCGGACGCCGCTTGCTGGAGCGCTCGGACCCTCTCGATGGCCTCGACCGGGTCCAGGTTTGTCACAGGCACTCTCCTATGACAGCACAGTCCGTAGCAGAAAGAAGCCCGCCTACCGGCAGAAGATCGGCAGGCGGGCGATCACGAATCGGTGAAGCTCGGTCTCCTACTCGTAGCAGCTGCCGCTGCACTCGATGTGGACCGGGTGGTCCTTGTGAACCTTGCCGTCCTCGTCGGTCCATTCGACGACGGGGGCCGGCTCCTCGGTCGGCTCCGGAGCTTCTTCGGGCTTGGTGTCCGTGGGCGTCGACATGGTCGATCTCCTCTCCCCTGGGGATCTGCATGGGGACGCTGACCGTGACGGTGAGTCCCCCTCGCGGGGCCCTCTCCCCGCGAACGGCCCAATAGTTGCACAACGGAGCATTGATCGGGAGGGTTTTCGCTACGGAAAGTCAGTCCGACGTCCGTGATCAGGCGAAACGTCCCGCTTGGAGCGTCCTAACGAGTGAACTCTGTAACGACGTCCATTGGGGACGTGCATCCGGCTGGGTGGCGGAGCGGCGGCGGAGCCGTCCGGGGTGACGTGTTGGTCCGGGCGCGGAGTGCGACTCCTGCAGTCGCCGCTCGAGCCGGGCTGGCCGGGTTCGGCCAGGGGTTGACCGGTTCCGGCCAACCCTGCCAATCGGAGCCTCGGCCGAGAACCCAGCCGAGGCCGCCCGCGCCGGCTTCGCCGGACCGGAAGCGCTTGCCCGCACAGTCCGTTGTGGACAGTCAGCCTCGCTTTGCCGTCACCGCGCGGTGAATCGCGCCCACCAGCCGCACGTTCTCCGGCGCGGCCCCGCCCGGGAACGCGAACCGGCGGCGGTTGTACCCGTACGCCAACCCGCTCCGAGGATCGGCGAACGCCTGGGATCCCGCGGCGCCGCTGTGCCCGAACGCCCCCTGCCCCAGTACCGGATAATCATCCGACACCACCGCGAACCCGAGGCCGAAAGCGTTGTGGTTGCGGGTCGACAGGTCGTCCCCCACCGAGTGGATCTGCGCGAACTCGGCCGCCGTCTCGGGGTTCAGCAGCTCGGTCGCCGCCACGTACATGCCCGCCAATCCGCGCGCCGAGGCCACGCCGCCCACCGAAGCCGGGCTCAAGCGGCGGACCACCTTGAGGTTCGGGAGCTCCCAGAGCTCCGGCGCCTTCGGGTGGTTACGGTTGAACGCGATGCCCGTGATGCTGTCCGCGCCCGTCGCGCCGGCCTCCAGCTCGGCCAGCTGCTCCGGCGTCGGCAGCATCGGCTGCGTCGTCAGGAACCGGGGCTCCAGCTCCTCCGGCAGCCCGAGGTAGAAGTCCAGCCCGAACGGCTTCCGGACGCGCTCCTCGTAGTGCTCCTGGATGCTGCGGCCGGTCACGCGGCGGACGACTTCGCCGGTCAGCGCGCCGATCACCAGCGCGTGGTAGCCGAACGCCGTGCCCGGCCGCCAGTACGGCCGCTGCGGGGCGAGCCGCTCGGCGATCACGCGGTCGTCGGCGAGCTCTTCGGCCGTGAAGCCGTCGTCCGCGCCGACGACGCCGGCGCGGTGCGCGAGCAGCTCCCGCAGCGTGATCGCGGCCTTGCCCGCCGCGCCGAACTCCGGCCAGTAGTGGCTGACCCGCTGGTCGAGGTCGAGCACGCCGTCCTGGACGAGCAGCGCGACCACCAGGTGCGCCGCGCCCTTGGTCGAGGAGAACACGCCGGTCAGCGAGTCGGCCGTCAGTTCGGGGCCGGTCCACAGGTCGACGACGCGCTCGCCGCCGACGTGCGCGACGAGCTGGGCGGCGTAGTCCCCGCCCTCGTCGATCGCGACGGCGGCGAACTCCTCGCGGACGGCCTCGAACCCGTCGGCGACGGTCCCCTGGATGTGCTCGGACGACATGGCGGCTCCCTCAGTGATCTTCAGCCTGTGTCCTGGGATCAACCCGCGCGGCTCCGCGGTATTCCGCGTAACGCCGGGGCGGCCGGCCGGGATGTCTTCGGTATGGGGGAACCGACCGAAACCACGCGGCCCGGCCGCGGCCTGGCGATCGCGTCGCTCGCGATCGGCGCGTCCGGGCTCACGCTGGCCGTCGCGACGTGGGCCGCCTGGCTGATCGTCCGCCCGCCGGTCGTGACGGCCTGGACGTTCTCCTGGGTCGCGCAGGCCTTCGTGCTGGTGCTCGGCGCGCTGTGGTTCGCGCTGCTGCCGATCAGCGTGCTGGCGCTCGTCTTCGGCGTCCGCGCCGGTGCGCGCACGCGGCCCGGCCCGGGCCGGATCGGCGCCACGCTCGCCGTCCTCACCGCGCTGCTCGCGTTGTCGGGGGCCGCGGTGTTCGCGACGACGTCGTGGCGCGGCGTCGGCCCGCCCGTCGCCTACTTCGACACCCAGAACGGCCCGGCCCGGTAGAAGTCCCGGGCCGGCGGGTACCACCGGACCATGAAGCTGACCTCCACCGTGCTCGGCGCGCCCGACCCGCGCGCCCTCGCCGGGTTCTACTCGAAGCTGCTCGGCTGGCCGATCAAGACCGACGAGCCGGAATGGGTGACACTGCGCCCGGACGACGGCGGCGCCGGGCTGTCCTTCCAGCTGGAGCGCGACCACATCGCGCCGGTGTGGCCGCCGGCCGGCGGCGCCCAGCAGATGCAGCTGCACCTCGACATCGAGGTCGACGACCTCGCCGCGGCTACGGCGGAAGCGACCGCCGCGGGCGCCGTCGTCGCGGACTTCCAGCCCCAGGACGACGTCCGCGTCTGCTTCGACCCGGCCGGGCACCCCTTCTGCCTCTGGACGCGTGAATGACGTGACGCCCCGCGTTCGCCCGGTCACAGGATCCGCTATGTTCGGCTGAGGTCCTGTTTCCGGCGAACGGAGTTGAGTCCTGTGGGGGTGCACCGGATCTGGCACCACGGACTGGTCCCCACCGAGGGAAAACGCCCCCTGGACGCCTTGCGCAGCAGGCTCATCACCCGCCAGCGGCAGCACGACGACTACACGGTCGCCGACCTCGGCTCGTCCGACGACGGCGGATCGCGCCGCTGCGACCTCAAGTTCGGCTGGACGGACGGTCGCGGCCGCTACTCCGTTCAGGTATTGCTTTCCCTGTGCTACCACGCCGGCGAGGACCGCGTCGCGTGGCTGCTGGCCGCCGCGTGCACGCGGCCGTGGCGCAGCTGCCACGAAGCGCCGGCGCAGCGGATCGGGCTGGAGGAGCTCGGCGCGAGCGGGAGTGACGAGATCCCGATCGAAGCCCCGGTTCTCGCGATGCGCGGGTGGTCTCGCAAGGAGTGCGACCGCGTCGCGGAACTGCTGGGCGAGGCGCTGGTGGCGGACTGGCGGACGTCGGCGGTGCTGGTGCTCACCGAACCGCCGACGGTCCCGGTCGACGGCTGGCCCGGTCTGGTCAACGTGTTCGACGTCGACGACCGCTTCCGCCGCACGCTCAACCAGCACGTGCCGCTCGGCTACGAGGTGCCGCAGGGCGCGCGGCTGTACGCGCCGCTGTGCGACCAGCTCCCGGACTACGTCGAGACCGCGAGCCCGGTGTCCGGCGAGGCGCTGCAGGGCGCGATCACGCGGCTGCTCCAGACGCGCGGCCGGACGCCGTTGCCCGCGGAATGGGCCGAGGTGCCGAGCGTGCAGGCCTGGTACGCCGCGGACCCGTTCGACGCACCGGTTCGGGAACCGGACGCCGGGCTGACGGAGAAGCTGGACCGCGCCGAGCGTGAGCTGGCCGAGGCGCGGGGCGTGATCACGATCCTGCGCAAGAAGGCGAAGGCCGACGCCGAGGAACGGAACCGGCACGCGGGCGAGGCGAAGGCGCTCCGCCGCCGTCTCGACGAGCTGTCCGCGGTCGACGTCGGGTGCCTGCGGACGCAGCTCGCGCAGTTGCAGGGGGCGGTGGACGACTACGCGCGCGCGTTCGAGGAGACCGAAGCCGAGCGCGACGAGCTCAGACGCGTGAACGGGCTGCTGGCGGGCACGCTGGCCCGGTTCCACGACGCCGACGACGAGGTCGCCGCCGCCGAGCGGCCGCCCGAGGAGTTCCCGAGCTTCGCCGAGCTGATCGGCGCCGCGTCGGCGACGCTCAAGCACCTCGCGATCACGGCCGAGCCGGCGCCCGCCGCGATCCTCGACCACCACCCGAAAGCCACGGCGTGGCGCCGCAAGGCGTGGGACGCACTGCGCACCCTCGACGCGTACGCGTGCGCGCGCACGACGTTGCTCGACGCGGGCCAGGACCCCGGGCCCGAGCTGTCGGACGTGCTCGCGTTCGCCCGCACCGGCCAGCCGGGCTCGCTGATCAGCGCCAACATCATCGCCCTGGCGGAGTCGGACACGGTGACCACGAACGAGCGGCTCCGCCAGGCGCGCACGTTCCGCGTCGACCCGCGGACGAACCCGGCGGGCCGTGATTACTTCGGCGCCCACATCGCCCTGGAACGCTTCAAGGCACCGGCACCGCGGCTGCACTTCCTCGACGACACCGACCGCACGGGCACGGTGTACGTCGGGTACCTCGGCGCCCACCTGCCGACGTCGAAGACCAACTGAGCGAGAATCGCCCGCATGACGGAGACGAAGTACCTGGCGTACTGCTGGATAGCCCGCGGCGACCGGGTGCTGTTCCTCCGGCGCGCGCCGGGCGTGTTCCTTTCGGGACGGTGGGAGCTGCCGGGCGGAACGGTGGAGCCGGACGAGGACTTCGAAGCGGCGGCGATCCGCGAGGTGGTGGAGGAGACGGGGTTGAAGGTCCAGGTGACGGGCGAGCTCTCCCGCACCGCCTGGCCGGACGTGGCGGGGCGCGCGATGGAGATCCACGGTTTCGTGTACACGGTGGAGGAGGACGGCGCGGGAGACGTCGTGCTCAATCCGGAGGAACACGACGACTTCGCTTGGTTGACCACGGAAGAGGCGCGGAAGCTGGAGATGGCGCAACACTTCCGCCGGCTGCTCTGATGGGAGCTTCCATTCTTCACGTCGGCTGCGCGATGTGGACGCACAAGGCGTGGCCCGGGCGGTTCCTGCCGCCGTCGCTGCCCGCGAAGGAGCGCCTGCGGGCCTACGCGGGCTGGTGCAACGCGGTCGAAGGCAACACCACCTTCTACGCCACCCCCTCCCGCGCCACCGTCGCGACGTGGGCGGAGCAGACCGGCCCGGATTTCCGGTTCGTGGTCAAGGTGCCCAAGCTCGTCACGCACGAGCGCCGGTTCGCCGGGGTCGAGATCGAGATGCGCGCGTTCCTGGACGCGCTCGAGCCCCTCGGCGACCGGGCGGTGCTGTGGACGCAGCTGCCCGCCTCGTTCGGGCCGTCGGACGTCGACGCCCTCGGCCGCTTCCTGCGCCGGCTCCCCGCCGACCGCCGGCGCGCGGTGGAGGTGCGCCACCCCGGGTTCTTCACCGACGCCGGCTCGACGTCACTGCTGGAGGGGGCGCTCGCCGCCGCGGACGCCGAGTGGGTTCCGTTCGACACCACGGTGTTCTTCCAGAGCCCGCCGGCCAGCGAGGCCGAGCAGGACGCGTGGGCCAAGAAACCCCGGCTGCCGCGCCGGACACGGGCACTGACCGACCGGCCGATCGTGCGTTATCTGGGCCGGGACTCGGTCGAGGAGACGGTCAAGGGGTGGCGGCCGTGGGTCGAGGTGGTCGCCGGTTGGCTGCGCGAGGGGCGATCGCCGACGGTTTTCGTGCACACGCCGGACAACGTCGACGCGCCGGCGCTGGCCCGCCGGTTCCACGAGGAGGTGCGGGCGCTGGTGCCCGGCCTCGACGCCTTGCCCGAGCCGGAGCCGGTCGAGCCCGCGACGCTGTTCTGAGCGGGATCACGCGGCTGTTCCATACCCGATCGCAGGCCGGCCCTCGACGTTCAGGCGGGCAGCACGAGTGGCTCGACCCCGCCTCCGGGCTCGCGTCGAGGGGAGACTTTCCGATGCCTGATCCGCCAGCCCTGACTCGTGCGCACGAACTGATCCTCGTAGGTGAAACTGGCAACCGAACCATCTTGGTGCACGGTCATGCCTTTCGACCATGCCCGCGCGCCGTCGCCGTCTTCACCGACGACGACGTTCGTGACGTGGATGGCAAGCACAGTGCCCGGGGCCCGTCGATGCGCGACAGCGATATACGCGTCCAGACGCGACCGGGATGAATCGTCGGCCGGTACCGGTCGCAGACCGAGATCGCTGACGTCAACCTCGAGATCGGGTGTGAACACCTCGTCGAACCGGTCATAGCTACCGGCGTCACAGAGGTGACCGTGGAGCGCGATCACCTCGTGGATTTCCAGACGGTCGCCGACGCTCAAACCCATCCCCACCCCCGTTGACCCGGTGCCGCCTCGGCCGAGGCTAGCAGCGCGACAGGACATGTCGCACTCTCCTCGGCACGAGAGCGCGTTCGGGGTCGACGCGATAACCGGTGGACCGGCACCGGCGACCCACCTAGTCTTCCGCCGAACCGTACGACCTTCCGTCCGAAGAGGTGCATTTCATGACTGTCCGGGTAGCCGGCTCATCGCTGACCACTCCGACTACCCTTTGGACGTAAGGAATCCCCGAAGTGGATCTACCCCGTAGCTTCACCATCCGCGAGAGCGGCCACCGCATCCACAACCCGCTCACCAGCCGGAAACTGGCCGTCCTGGGCGAGGCGCTGAACCCGGCGCCCGGCACCCGGATGCTCGACCTGGCCTGTGGCTCGGGCGAGCTGCTGTGCACCTGGGCCCGAGATCACCGCATCACCGGAACGGGCGTCGACATCAGCACCGCGTTCGTGGCCAAGGCCCGGGCGCGAGCGATCGAACTGGACGTCGCCGACCAGGTCACCTTCACCCATGGCGACGCGTCGAACCACGTTGCCGGCGACCCGGTCGACATCGGGTCGTGTGTCGGTGCGTCCTGGATCGGCGGCGGCGTCGCCGGCACCGTGGACCTGCTCCGCCGCAGCCTGCGACCGGGCGGCATGATGCTGGTCGGCGAACCGTTCTGGCGCCGGGAACCCCTGGACCAGGCCACCGTCGAAGGCTGTCACGCCACCAGCGCGGACGACTTCCACCTCCTCCCGGAACTGCTGGAACAGTTCGGGGAGCTGGGTTGTGACGTCGTGGAGATGGTCCTGGCCGACCAGGACAGCTGGGACCGCTACGTCGCGGCCCAGTGGCTCAACACCCGCCGCTGGCTGGACGCGAATCCCGACGACGAGTTGGCAGAGCAGATGCGCGCGGAACTCACCGACGCTCCGGCACGCCACGCGCGGTACCAGCGTGAGTACCTCGGCTGGGGTGTGTTCGCTCTGATGGACCGCTGACACCAGTGATGTGAGTGAGTCCCGGTGACCCGACACCGGGACTCCCTCACATCCGGTCAGCAGGCGTGTAGCGCCAAAACGACCGCACCGACACCGCACAGCCCACCACGATCACCATGCACACCAACGCCGTTCCCGACCAGGCCACCGCGAGCGGCAACGCCGAAGCCATGATCCCGGCGCGCAGGTCACCGAGCCGGGGACCGCCGGTGACGACCACCGTGTACACCCCCTGCAGCCGCCCGCGCAGCCGGTCGGGGACCGCCGTCTGCAGGATCGTCTGCCGGTACACCGCGCTGACCAAGTCGGCCGCGCCCGCGATGACCAGCAACACCACCGCCAGCCACAAGCTCGGCGCGAGTCCGGCCAGCGCGACCGCGCCCGCCCAGACCGCCACCGCCGCCGTGAGGGCGGCTCCTTGGCGGCGCACCCGGCCGATCCAGCCGCTGGACACCCCCGCCAGCACCGAGCCGAGCGCGATCGCGGCGTACAGCAGGCCCACACCGCCGTGCCACTTCGTCTCGGCCGCCTCGGGGAACAACGCCGTCGGCATGGCCAGCACCATCGCGAAAACGTCGACCAGGAACGACATCAGCAGGACCCGGCGGCCGGCCAGGAAGCGCAAGCCGTCGAGGACCGAGCGCAGGCCGGGGCGGCCGAGGGGGTCCGCCGCGGGCAGGGGCGGGAGCCGGAAAGTCGCGTAGAGCGCCGCGGTGAACAACACCGCGTCGGCGCCGTAGGCGTAGCAGAACCCGTTCGGGAGAACGAGGAGCACGCCCGCGACGAGGGGCCCCAGCACCTGCCCGACCGTCGACGCGGTGTAGGTGAGCGAGTTGGCCGCGGGCACCAGGCCGGGCGGGACGAGGGCCGGGACGATCGCGCCGCGGACGGCGGACGACACCGCGAAGCCGCCGGACTGCACCGCGACGAGCGCGAGGATCAGCGGCACCGACCCGAGTCCGGCCACCGCCTGGGCGAGCAACGCGAGCGTGACCGTCCAGGTGAGCGCCGACGACGCCAGGTACAGGCGGCGCCGGTCCACGGCGTCGGCGACCGCGCCGCCGTAGAGCCCGAACACCAGGATCGGGACGAGCCCGGCCAGCCCCGCGAGACCGACGTCGAACGACGAGTGCGAGAGGTCGTAGATCTGCACCGGCACGGCGACTTCGGTCACCACCGTCCCGACCACCGCGGCACCTTGGCCGGCGAACGTCCGGCGGAACACGGGGTCCGCCAGCGGTCGCGTGTCCATCGCGACGCGGCGGAGGCGGTTGGTCGTCATGCGCTCACGTTCGCAGCAGCCACCCGGGCGGCACTTCCGATAATCTGTCGACTTGTGTCAGAAAACCGCCACCGGCACGCGGCCGGCCACGTCATCGAGCGGCACCGGCACGACGAACACCAGCTCGTTCACGTCATCCGGGGCGTGCTCGCGGTCCGGACCGACCGCGGCGCGTGGGTGGCCTGCGCCGGCCGCGCCGTCTGGATCCCCGCCGGCACCTGGCACGAGCACCGTGTCTACGGCGCCTCCGAGGTCCTCACCCTCATGTTCCCCGTCGACGACGCGCCGTTGGACGGCAGCGCGCCCGCCGTCGTCGCGGTCGGCGCGCTGCTGCGCGAACTGCTCCTGGCGAGCACCGATCCCGGCCTCGACGCCGCCGAAGCTTCCCGGCTCCACGCCGTCCTCCGCGATCGGCTCCGCCGCGCCCACGACCAGCCGCTGACGCTGCCCGAGGCCCGCGACCCCCGGCTGGCCCACGCGTGCCGCCTCGTCACCGACGACCTCAGCCGGCCCCGGACGACGGCGTGGCTGGCCCGGCACACGGGCACCAGCGAGCGCACGCTGTCCCGGCTGTTCCGCCTCGAGTTCGGGACCACCTACCCGCAGTGGCGCACCACGACCCGCGTGTTCCACGCGATGATCCAGCTGGCCGAGGGCGCCGGCGTCACCCAGACCGCGCACCGCTGCGGCTGGGCCACACCGAGCGCGTTCGTCGAAACGTTCACCCGCACCATGGGCCGGACGCCCGGCAGCTACCGGGCCATGGTCCGGTGACGGCCGGCGGCCAGCACCGCCGCGAGGCCCTCTCGCAGATCGTTGACGAAGTAGCCGGGAACCTCCAGCGACGGGAAATGTCCCCCGGCTTCCGGCTCCTCCCAGCGGACGATCCGCCGGAACCGCTCCTGCGCCCAGGGACGCGGGCACTTCTCGATGTCCCGCGGATACACGCTGATCGCCGACGGGACGTCGACCCGGAGTTCGGGGTCCAGCGAGTTGTGGCTCTCGTAGTAGATCCGGGCCGCCGACGCGCCGGTGCGCGTCAGCCAATACAGCGTGACGTCGTCGAGGACGCGGTCCCGTGAGATCGTCTCGAAAGGACTGTCCGAAGTGTCCGTCCACTCGGCGAACTTGTCCAGGATCCAGGCGAGCAGCCCGACCGGTGAGTCGACGAGCGAGTAGCCGATGGTCTGCGGCCGGGTGGCCTGCTGCTTCGCGTATGCCGCGCGGTGGAGCCAGAATTCGCGGGTTTCCGCTGCCCACTTGCGCTCGGTCGCGGTCAGCCCGTCCGCGGACAACCCTGGTGGCGCCTGCGCGGTCGTCGTGTGGATGCCGAGAACGTGCTCCGGGAACCGGCCGCCGAGGATCGTGGTGATCACGCCTCCCCAGTCGCCGCCGTGGGCCAAGAACTTGTGGTAGCCAAGCCGTTCCATCAGTTCGACCCAGGCGGCCGCGATCTTTTCGGTTCCCCACCCGGTGGTGGCGGGCTTGTCGCTGTAACCGAAGCCCGGCAACGACGGCGCCACGACGTGGAACGCCGGCGCAGCCACCTCTTCCGGATTCGCCAGCTCGTCCATCACGTCGGCGAACTCGGCGACGCTGCCCGGCCAGCCGTGCGTCAGGAGCAGCGGCGTGGCGTCCGCACGCGCGGATCGACGGTGCAGGAAGTGGATTCCCAGGTCGTCGATGGTCGTGCGGAACTGCCCGATCCGGTCGAGGCGCGCTTCGAACGACCGCCAGTCGTACCCGGTGCGCCAGTAGTCCACGAGCTCGACGAGGTCGGCGAGGGGAACGCCCTGTTCCCATCGCCGCTTGACCGTCTCGGCCTCCGGCAGCCGCGCCGCGGCCAGCCGTGCGCGCAGGTCGTCGAGGTCGGCGTCGGTCGCGTGGGCTTCGAATGCTTGCACGTCGGGCATG
This sequence comes from Amycolatopsis sp. MEPSY49, assembly GCF_051337345.1. Taxonomy (NCBI): domain Bacteria; kingdom Bacillati; phylum Actinomycetota; class Actinomycetes; order Pseudonocardiales; family Pseudonocardiaceae; genus Amycolatopsis; species Amycolatopsis sp. MEPSY49. The sequence goes on from NZ_JBDLYJ010000021.1 coordinate 99,580, forward strand.
AGACCTCCTGGCCATCGTGGAACCGGCTAAGACGGTTCTAACACGGGTCGCCGCTCAGGGGCAACCTGCTAAGCTGGTTCCATGCGCGCCGAGGTCCCTGGTTTCCGTCTCGGCAACGTGCTGGCGACCAGCTTCACGGGGACGCTGTCGGAGCGTCGCGGCGACTCGGTGGAGCGCATTCCCACGCCCGACCGGCTCGTCGAGTGGCTGGCGGTGAGCGGGCTCGCCGTGGAGTCCTGCACCACCGCCCAGCTCGAACTCGCTCGGGAGCTGCGGGAAGCGATCCACGCGGCCGCGACCGCGGCCGCGACCCAAAACGCTCTCCCCGCGGCCGCGGTCCAGGTCATCAACGACCGCAGCGCGCAGGGCCGGGCCGCGGCTGTCCTGACGCCCGAAGGCGAACGGCGCTGGCGGCTCAGTTCGCCTTCCGCCGTGGAAGACGCGCTGGGCGTGATCGCCGCCGACGCGATCAGCATCATCGCGGGCGAACGAGACGGAAAACTGGCCTTGTGCGCCTCGCCGACCTGCCAGGCCGCTTTCTTCGACACCAGCCAAAGCCGCACCCGCCGGTGGTGCGACATGAACACGTGCGGGAACCGGCAGAAGAAAGCGCGCTTCACCGCCAAGAAGCGCGGGATCAGCGAGCCAGGGTGAGCAGTTCGTCGATCGCCTGCCCGGAACCGTCGTAGGTGAGGTAGGCGATGGCGAACATGGGGGCGATCACCTGGCTCCACGTGTAGAGCCGGTCGCCGTCGAGCCCGCACGCGGTCGCTACCCGTTGGCAACGGGTCTCGACACCCTCGTGCCCGGCGCCTGCCACGACGTAATCGACGGCGTCGAAGCACGGATCGCCGACGCACGCCTTGGGATCGATCGCGACCAGGCCACGCGAGGGGCCGCCGTCGAGGACGTTGCCGAGGTGCAGATCGCCGTGCAGCAACACCAGCGTGGACTGGGTGTCCAGCAATTCGCCGCAGCGCCGCCTCGCCCGCTGCCAGGTGTCTCGGCTGATCCGGGTGCCGATGGCCGGTTCGGACAGCCGCCGGCCGATGCGGGTGAAGGCCTCGTCACATCGACCGCGGAGGTGCGACGGCCAGCCCTCGGGCGGGGCCACGGCGTGCAGCGCGGCGAGCAACTCTCCCCACTGCCGCGGCAACGACGTCTGGGGCAGGTCTTCGGCCTCGGTGCCGGGCCGGACCTCTTCGAGCACCATGGCACCGGCCTCGGCGTCCATGGCCAGCACGGCCGGCACCCGGCCCGACGACGCGAACACGCGCAGCATTTCGCCCTGCTGGGTCAGCAGCGCCCGATCCGGGCTGAGCTTGAGCACCGCCGGCGTTCCGTCCGGCCACCGGCACCGCAGGACGATGGAGGACGCTCCGCTCTCGAAAGGCTCGCCGAGCACGAGCCCCCAGCGGGAAGCCAGCCGCGCGGCGAGGGCCGGAAGCTCCGCGAGCCACGCCTCGGCCGCGGGACCGAATCGACTGACCAACCGTGTGCCGGCTTCTCCCAGCACTATGAGCGGCCGATCCAGGGACTTCCGGCGCCCGGCCGGGTCACGCTGCCGCGGGGCGGCAGGTCGAGGACGTCGATCCACCAGGCCCGGCGGCCGCGCCGCATGACCTGGTCGGTGCCCCACAGGCGAGCGACGTGCGGGTCCGACCCGGTGGTCCAGCCGAGCGCGCACGAGGCCGGCTCACCCCGCGGCCCGACGAACTCCCCGAACGCACCCAGAATCTCCACCCCGGCAAGGTAGCGCGGCGCCAGGCCCCTGACCGCGGCCCGGTGATGAGTTCTCGCGCCCGCTCCCGTCTCACTTAGGACAAGACACCCCGAGGCGGAAGGATGACGTGATGAGCGCGGACACGCGGCTGCAAGAAGTGGACGAACCGGAGTTCACCGGACTGGCCCAACGACACCGGCGGGAACTGCACGTCCACTGCTACCGGATGCTCGGCTCCTTCGAGGACGCCGAGGACACCGTCCAGGAGACCTTGCTCCGGGCCTGGCGCCGCCGGGACACCTTCGAAGGCCGGTCGACCTTCCGGGCCTGGCTCTACCGGATCGCCACCAACGCCTGCCTTGACCTGCTCGCCAAGATCCGCCCCGAGCCCGCCACCGGGGGTGAAGTCCGCTGGCTGCAGCCCTACCCCGACCAGCTGCTCACCCCCGAGGACGCCGCCCTCGCGCGGGAGACCATCGAACTCGCCTACCTCGTCGCCGTTCAGCACCTTGCGCCGCGGCCGCGGGCCGTGCTCATCCTGCGGGATGTCGTCGGCTGGCCCGCGAAGGACGTCGCCGAGCTGCTCGGGGACTCCGTCAACTCCGTGAACAGCGCCCTCCAGCGGGCCCGCGCCGGGTTGCGGGCGCACCTGCCCGCCGAACGGCAGGACTGGACCGGCGGCCCGGACGACGCCGGCACCCGGGAGCTCGTGCGCCGCTACACCGAGGCCAGCGTGGCCACCGACGTCGACGCGCTCGCCGCCCTGCTGCGGGACGACGTCCGCTGCTCGATGCCACCGACCCCGGGCCTGCACGTCGGCCGGGACGCCGTCGTGAACGACTGGGTCGAGAGCGGCTTCGAGAGCATGACCGGCCTGCACGCCGTCCTCACCGGAGTGAACCGGCAGCCCGCCATCGCCTTCTACCAGTGGCAGGAAGAACACGACGCCTACCTGCCCCTGACCATCGACGTCCTGCGCGTCACCGGTGGGTTGATCACCGAGATCGTCACCTTCCACGCCGACCGGTTCCCGCGGCTCGGCCTGCCGGAAAAATTCTCCGAAGAGGCTGTCGGATCCGGGCCGGGGCGTTCGTAGCAGGGGTGAGGCCGCCCGAAAGGGGCGGCGCCGAAGACAGGGAGCCCCGATGAAGCTGACCACCATGACCCAGCTGACCCTCGACGGAGTCGTCCAGGGCAATGGCGGCGCCTCGGCGGAGGACCGCCGGAACGGGTTCGAACGCGGCGGCTGGGCCCTGGGGAAGGGTGCCGACGAGACCCGGGCGTTCATCACCCGGACCTACCAGGACGCCGACGCGTTCCTCTTCGGCCGGCGCACCTACGAGCTGTTCGCCGGCGCCTGGGGACCCCAGGACGCCCACCCCATCGGCGCCGCCCTGAACGCCGCCCCCAAGTACGTCGCCTCGACCACGCTCACCGAGCCGAGCTGGGCGAACTCCACCGTGCTCCGCGGTGACCTCGCGGCGGCCATCCGGGAGCTGAAGGCCGCGCCCGGGGGCGAACTGCAGGTGCACGGCAGCGGCACCCTGGTCCGGTGGCTCCTGGCGAACGACCTGGTCGACGAAATGACCCTGATCGTGGTCCCGGTGGTCGTCGGCCAGGGCACGCGGCTGTTCCCGGAAACCGGCCCGGACCTCGCGCTCGACCTGGTTGACTCGCGGGTCGACGCCCACGGCGTGACGATCCAGGTCCACCGGCCGGCCGGCCGCCCGCAGTACGCGACCGCCTGACCACGACGGGAGAACGAGCATGCGCTACCTGGTTTCCGTGATCGACGACAAGAGCAACCCCGGCAGCACTGACCGCCAGCCCCTGATCAGCGAGTTCAACGAGCGGCTGATCGCCGATGGCTACTGGGTCTTCGCGGGCGGGCTCGCGGACACCGACGCGGCCACCGTCGTCGACAACCGCGGCGAGCAGGCGGTGGTCACCGACGGGCCCTTCCTCGAGTCCAAGGAGTACCTCGCCGGCGTCTGGGTGTGGGAGGCCCCCGACCTGGACGTCGCGCTCGAGCTCGCCACCGAGGCGTCGAAGGTCTGCGACCGCAAGATCGAAGTGCGGCCCTTCCTGTGACCGACGTCGAAGAGGCGATCACCCGGGCGCACCACGCGGAGTGGGCCCGGGTGGTCGCCGCCCTGACCAGGCGCTTCGGTGACCTCGACGTCGCCGAAGAGGCGGCTGCCGAGGCGTTCGCGATCGCCGTCGAACGGTGGCCCGCCGACGGCGTGCCCCCGAACCCGGGCGCCTGGCTGACCACCACCGCCCAGCGCAAGGCCATCGACCGGATCCGGCGTGAAAGCAAGCGCGACGACAAGCAGAAGGAGGCGGGGCTGGTGTACGACGACGACCCGCCCGAACCCCTCGGCGCCATCGACGACGACCGGCTCCGGCTCGTCTTCACCTGCTGCCACCCGGCCCTGGCGGTGGAAGCCCGCGTGGCGCTGACGCTGCGCATGGTCGGCGGCCTGACCGTGCCCGAGATCGCCCGCGCCTTCCTGGTCGCCGAAAGCACCATGGGGCAGCGGATCACCCGCGCGAAGGCCAAGATCAAGGCGGCCCGCATCCCCTACCGCGTGCCGTCCGCCGGAGATCTGCCGGCTCGCGTCTCCGGCGTGCTGACCGTCCTCTTCCTCGTGTTCAACGAGGGTTACCTGGCGACCGGCCCGGACACCGATCCGGTGCGCCACGACCTGACCGCCGAGGCGATCCGGCTCACCCGCCTGATCCACGCCCTGCTGCCGGACGACGGCGAGGTGACCGGGCTGCTGGCGCTGATGCTCCTCACCGAAGCCCGCCGCCCCGCCCGCGTCTCGGCCGGCGGCGAACTGGTCGCTCTCGACGAGCAGGACCGCGGGGCCTGGGACGCGGCGCTGATCGCCGAGGGCCACCGGCTGGTGCGCGAACGCCTGGCCGCTCGCGTGGCGCCGGGCCGCTACCAGATCCTGGCCGCGATCAACGCCGTGCACACGTCCGCACCCGACATGCGCGACACCGACTGGTCGCAGGTCCTCGCCCTCTACGACCAGCTCGTCCGCATCGACGCTTCGCCGATCGTCGCGCTCAACCGGGCCATCGCGGTCGCCGAGCTCGACGGCCCGCAGGTGGCGCTGGCGGTGGTCGACCAGCTCGAGCCCCAGCTGGCCGGCTACCACCCGTTCCACGCCACGCGCGCCGACCTGCTGCGCCGGCTGGGCCGTGGTCCGGAAGCGCGCGCGGCCTACGACAAAGCCATCGAGCTGGCGGGCAACACGGCCGAGACCGCGTCCCTGACCCGCCGCCGCGACCAGCTGCCTACCGGGGGCTGAGGTACCTCAGCAGCACGCTCGCGCCGTCCGTGAGCACCGAAGCCAGCTCCAGCGACGCGGGATCGAGCGCCCCGCCGACCGCCGCCCGGCTCGACGCTCCCGCCACCAGGAAAGGCGCCACGGTCAGGCGGAACTCGTCGACGACGCCGGCCTCGATCAGCGAACCGAACAGCCGGGGCCCGCCCTCGCAGTCGATGCGGCCGAGTCCTTCGGCCACCAACGTCTCGACGACCCGCGCGGCCGAAACGCCCGTCGAGCCCGCGACGAACACCCGGGCGCCGTTCGCCGTCCATTCCTCACGCAGCGAAAGCGGCGCCGCCTCGGACGTGAACACCAGCGTCGGGACCGCCGCCTTCGTGATCACCGGGGCGTCCGCGGGCAGCGACCGCCCGGTCGTCACCACCGCGACCGGCGCGATCGGGGCCAGGCCGAACCGGCGGCGGCGCTCGGCCGTCCGCTCGTCGGGGCGCATGCCCTCGAAGCCCTCCGCCATCGCCGTGCCCGCGCCCACCAGCACGACGTCGGCGAGGTCGTTGCCGAGCCGGTAGACGATCCGGTCGGCCGGGGTCGACAGGCTCGCCGAGCGCCCCTCGACCGTGATCGCGCCGTCCGCGCTGGACACGAAGTTGACCGCCACCCAGCGCGGATCGGCCGGGTACCGGTACAGCTGCTCCAGGTCGTGGTCGTCGAGGCCGCGCTCGACCGGCCAGATCTGCCGGATCACTCCCATCGGACCGCCTTCGCCGGCGGGCGCGTGCCCGCGATGCTCGCCGCCATCTCGGCCACGTGCCGCGTCGCGCGCACGTGCCGGGTCCGGATGATCGCCGCGCCCGCCGACGCCGCGAGCGCCGCCAGCGCCAGGCCGGCCGGGGTCCCGTCACCGGCCACTTCCACCAGCACCGGGACGTCCTCCGACAGGGACGGCGCCGACCGCAGCACGCCGACGTCCAGCACGAACCCGGGTAGGTCGGCTTTCGAGGAGCCGGCGTAACCGGCGCCGAACCGCGCCGCGACGTCGGTGAGGTCGGTCCGCGCGAGGATCAGGTCCGCGCCGGCCGCGCAGCCGGCCGCGGCCACCGAAGCGTCCGCGGTGTCGACGGCCAGGAACAGGCCCGGGAACTTGTCCCGCGCCCACGAGATCAGGGGTTCGACGCCGGATCCGGCGAAACCCACGAGGTCGGCGCCGTCCTCGACGGCGCTCACGACCGCCTCCCGCGCCGCGTCGGGCTCCGGGAGCACCTGGATCGCGGCCAGCACCAGCGCGCGGTCCCTGCTCAACCGGCGGCCCCGGAAGACGAGGTCGGGGGTGTTCATCGCGCTCTCCCTGCTGGACGTCCGTGCCTCGCGATCATAAGCGAGCCAGGGAGAGAGCATTCTTCGCCGGCAGGTGGCGGGGCCTCGTCGCCGGGCCACCCGTCCGTGGCGGAACTCCTCAGGAGGCGATGGCCTCGTTGATCGCCAGCAGCTCCTGCGCGGTGCGCGTGGCGGTGAATTCGATGACTTCGTAGCGGGCGAGCCGCTGGACGACGAACGGGTCGCTGGCGAGCACCGCGTCGAGCTTGCCGCGCAGCACCGACCGCGTGAGGATCACCTGGTCGGCCGCGCCGTTCCCCTTTCCGGAAACGAGGAAGACCCCCTTCGTGAATTGTTTGCGCAACCATTCCGAATGGTCCGGCAGCGCATAGTCGACTTCTGTCTCGGGTGCCGTGTAGGTCAGCAGGGCGATGTACATGATTCGATGGTAGAACCCTTCCGGCCGGGACGCATCCGCCTGGCGAGTGTCGCGCCGCACTTGTTTTCCCCTTATTCGGTCAAGAACACCGCAATTCCTTTACCCGCGCTTTTCGATATTCTTCGCCATTGCCGTACGCCCGTCGTCGTACGCCGCGGTGCCGCCACCGGGCCGACGCGGTGACACCCTCCCGGGCGCGACACTCCATCCCATGAACGCTTTGACCCGGATCCGGCACGACGGCAGGCGAGCCGAGAAGATCGCCTACGCCGTCGGCGCGGCGCTGTTCGTCGGCGGCGTCGTCCACGCGATCGTGCTCATCGCCTCCGGCGGCTCGTGGCTGGGCCCGCTGTCGATGCGCAAGGCCGTCACCTTCGGCCTGTCGTTCGGGCTGACGCTCGCGTCGGTCGCCTGGGCGACGTCGTTCCTCACCCTCCGCCCGCGGCCGCGGACGATCCTGCTCGGCGCGTTCACCACCGCGAGCGTCGTCGAGGTCGTACTGGTCAGCATGCAGGCCTGGCGGGGGGTGCCGTCGCACTTCAACTTCGAGACGCCGTTCGACACCGCCGTGTCGATGTCGCTCGCCGCGGGTGGCGGCGTGCTCGTCCTGGTCGTCATCGGCTTCACCGCCGCGGCGCTGGTCGAACCCGGGCCGGAAGCGGCGAGCCTGCGCCTGGCCGTCCGCGCCGGCCTGGTCGTACTACTGGTCGCGCTGGCCACCGGCGCGGTGATGATCGGCCGCGGTGTCGTCGCGGCGCGCGGCGGCGACCCGCAGGCCGCGTACACGACCGCCGGCTCGCTCAAGCCGCTGCACGCGGTCGCGATGCACGCGATCCTCGTCCTGCCCGCGCTGGCCTGGGTCCTGCGGTTCACGCGCTGGCCCGAGGCGCACCGGCTGCTGGTCGTGAAGCTCGCGGTCGCCGCCGACGCCGTACTCACGGCGGTCATCGGTGTCGAGTCCTTCACCGGCGTCTCACCGTTCGCCGCACCGCTGCCGGTGCTGGCTCTGTCCGTCCTGGCCGCGGCGGCGCTGGCCGGTACCGGGATCTACGCGCTGTCCGGCATTGAACCGCCCGTCCGATTCACCCGTGTCCCCATCGGGAAGGCAAGGGGCCGGTAAAGCGGCGGACGGAGACCACGCGTGCGGCACGGTATGACCACCAGAGGCCTTTTCCAGCAGAGCGCGGCGCACAGCCCGTCGTTCTTCTCCGTGGCGCGCGCGATGGGCCAGCACGCGGACGACCTCGCGGACTTCTGCATCCCCTGCAACCCGTACTTCCCCACCGACGAGATGTTCGGCGAGCTCGAGCGCAACCTGCGCACGATCCTCAAGTTCTACCCGAGCGACGCCGGCGCGATCACCGCGCAGCTGGCGCACGTGCTGCGGCTCAACCCGTCGACGATTTCGCTGGCCAACGGCTCGACCGAGCTGATCACCTGGATCGACCGGCTGCTGGTGGACGCCAGCATCGCGGTGCCGATCCCGACGTTCGGCCGCTGGACCGACCAGCCGCTGGAGACCGGCAAGCGCGTCGACATGTTCCTGCTCAAGGAATCCGACAACTTCGAGCTCCGCGTCGACTCCTACGTCGACTTCATCAAGCGCCGCGGCTCCCGGGTCGCGGTGCTGTGCAACCCGAACAACCCCGACGGCGGTTACCTGCCGCGCCGCGAGGTCGTCCGGTTCATGGACGCCCTCGAAGACCTCGACCTCGTGGTGATCGACGAGTCGTTCATCGACTTCGTCGAGGCCGAGATGAGCCCGTCGGTGGCCGCCGAAGCCGTCGTGCGGCCGAACGTCATCGTGCTGAAGAGCCTCGGCAAGAACTTCGGGCTGCACGGGATCCGGTTCGGCTACCAGGTGTCGAACCCGGCGTTGACGCGCAAGCTGTCCGGCGCGCTGCCGAAGTGGAACCTGAACTCGCTGGCCGAAACGGTCATCTTCATGCTCGCCGAGCACCGCACGGAGTACGAGGACAGCCTCAAGAAGCTCGCCCTCGACCGGTTCATGATGAACTCGCAGCTGAACCAGTTCCAGGAATTGACGGTGTTCCCGTCGCAGGCGAACTTCCTGCTCGTCAAGCTGCCCGGTTCGGTGGACGGCGCCGAGCTGTGCGACTACCTGCTCGCCGAGCACCACCTGCTGGTACGCCAGTGCGGCAACAAGATCGGCATGACCAGCCAGTTCATGCGCTTCGGGGTGCGGCCGGACACCGAGGTCGAGCGGCTGGTCGAGGGCCTGCGCGGGGTCGAGCGGCTGGGTGGCGGCGGGCGCCACACGCCGACGATCGAGCTCGTCGCGCACTCCCGCGAGCCGGAACGGTCGATCAGCTGAGCACGTGGGCCATGGCCGGCTCGACGGCGAACGACCGGCCGTTCGCCGAGCTGGACCGCTCGGGCCGCACCCGGCGCCTGCGCCGGCTCGCCGAAGCCGCGTTGACCGACTACGACGTGCCGGTCGCCCGGCTGACCCCGCTGGGCCGCGGGCTCAACACGACGTTCCGCGTCGACGGCGCCGACGGCCACCGGTACGTGCTGCGGGTGGAGCGCGCGGACGGCCCGGGTGCCGCGCAGGTGCGCGCGGAGATGGCGTGGCTTTCCATGCTGCGCAGGGAAACCGACCTCGTGGTGCCGCGGCCGGTGCCGACGCGGGCGCGGGACCTGGTCACCGTGGTCGCCGACCCGGCCGTGCCGGAGCCGCGGACCTGCGTGCTCTGCCACTGGGTCGACGGCCGGTTCGTCGACGAGCGGCTCAGCGCGCCGCAGCTGTACGCGGTGGGCGAGTTCACCGCGCGGCTGCACCTGCACGGCGCCCGGATGAACGGCCTCGACCGAGGGCGCGTCGACGACCTCACCGAGTTCGGCCGGTCCCAGGTGGACGGTTTCTCCGACGCCGCCCTCGACCGGGCGGTGACGCTGGCCGGCGGGGACGAACGGGTCCGCGCCGCGGTCGAGCGGGTCCGCGTGGTGCGGGCCGGGCTGGGGTGCGGCGCCGACGTCTTCGGCCTGGTGCACGGCGACCTGCGCCAGGTGAACTACCTGTTCCACCGCGGGCGCGTCCGGGCCATCGACTTCGACGACTGCGGGTACGGGCACTACGCCTACGACCTCGCCGTGGCGCTCGACGAGCTCAAGCACCTGCCGCAGCGCGCCGAGCTGCGGGAGGCGCTGCTGGACGGCTACCGGTCGGTGCGCCCGGACGGGGCGACGACCGACCCGGCGGTGCTGAACGCCTTCGCCGGCCTGCGCCGGGTGCAGCTGCGGCTCCGGAGCTGACGCTACAAACCGCCGCTACAATTGCTACATGGCCGGACGATCGAGCAACGCCACCAGCACCCGCGACCGCCTGCTGCTGGCGGCCGGGCAGCTGCTGCACGAGGCAAACGGCGGGGCGGTGTCGACGCGGGCGATCTGCGAACGCGCCGGCGTCCAGGCCCCCACGCTGTACCACCACTTCGGTAGCAAGCAGGGCCTGCTCGACGCCGTCGTCAACTACGGGTTCACGCAGTACGTGCAGGCTCCGGCGCCGGGCGGCGACCCGGTCGACCGGATCCGCGCCGGCTGGGACCGGCACGTCGAATACGGCCTGGAGAACCCGCAGTTCTACGTGCTGCTCTACGGCCAGATCGAGCCCGGCGTGCCGTGCAACCTCACCTCCAGCGCCGAAGCGATGCTGCTGGAGCTGTTCACGCCGCTGGCGCGCGACGGCCGGCTGCGCGTCGAGGCCGCGGAGGCCGCGCGGCAGTTCGCGGCGGCCAACAGCGGGGTCACGCTCAGCCTGATCGCGCAGCCCGAAGAGACCCGCGACCTGGCGATGTCCGCGCAGGTCCGTGAGTCGGTGCTGGCCGGGCTGCTCGCCGAGCGGCCGGCCGAAGGCTCGTCCGTCGGCGCGCTCGCGGTCGCTTTGTCGACCCAGCTCGCGGACGACGTCGACGCGTTGACCCCGACCGAGCGGCAGATGCTGCGGGAGTGGCTGCACCGCCTCTCGAACTGACCGCGCTACATTTGCTACATTAGCTCATATGACAAGTGTAGTGAACCTCGGCACCTACGGCGTCTTCCTGTCCCCGCACCGCGACGACGTGACGCGCAAGCAGCACGCCGTCGCGGCGGACGCGCTCGGTTACGGCACGGTCTGGCTCGGCACCGGGCGCGCGTCGATCAGCGACCTCGCCTTCGTCGAAGACATCCTGGCCTCGACCGAGCGGATCACCGTGGCGACGGCGATCGTGAACGTCTGGGCCGACGAGCCGGAGGCGCTGGCCGAGTCGTACCACCGGCTCGCGGACCGGTACGGAAAGCGCTTGCTGCTGGGGATCGGCGTCGGCCACCCCGAGTCCGTCACCGGGTACCACAGCCCGTACGCGACGCTCGTCGGCTTCCTCGACCGGCTCGACGCGGCCGGCGTGCCCGCCGAAGCCCGGGTGCTCGCCGCGCTCGGCGACCGGGTCCTGGAACTGGCCCGGGACCGCACGGCGGGCGCGCACCCGTACCTGGTGCCGGTCGCGCACACGCGGCACGCCCGGTCGGTCCTCGGCGCGGGCAAGATCCTGGCCCCGGAACAGAAAGCCGTCCTCGGCGACCCCGAGGAGGCCCGCGAAGTCGGCCGCGCCTTCATCCGCGAGCCCTACCTCGGGCTGCGCAACTACGTGAACAACCTGCTGCGCCACGGGTACACCGACGCCGACGTCGCGGGCGGCGGCAGCGACCGGCTGATCGACGACCTCGCGCTGCACGGGACGGCGGAGGACGTCGCGAAGGGGCTGCGGTCCCATGTGGACGCCGGAGCCGACCACGTGGCCGTCCAGGTGATCGGCCGGTCGGCCGAGGTGGAGGCCGAGAACCACCGGAGGCTGGCCGAAGTGCTGCTCTGACCAGCTTTTCGCGGCCTCGAGGCCCGGCGAGCGCGCCCAACGTCTTGAATGAGGCATTCAGGACTTCGGACCTGGATCCACCGAGCAGCGAGTGCTGAAGGTGCCCTTCCTCGCGTGATGAGAGGAAGGGCCCTTCGCTGCACCAGATGAGCCGAAGCCAACGCGGCGGTCGATGTCCAAGGCTCCCAACGGAACGCGGCGCGGGCACCGGTCGTGGTGAGGTGGATCAAGGTGCTCCTTTGGCGACGAAAGTGATCGCCGGAGGCCGTGAAGCGACACGGAACGAGCGCGCGGAGGGCACACTTCTGCCTGGGACGGCAGAACGTGTCGAGTCAAGGGGGCTGAGTAGCCACTACCTCCGTGCGTAGGCCCATCCGGGGCGCATCCGTACCGTAGCACGGGATCAGCGGGCGGCGTCCGCGGCTTTCTGCGCGGCGGTGGCGGCTCTGTCGGCCTGGTCGAAGGCCTCCTCGGCCTGTTCGAACTCCGCCGTCGCGCGCTCGGCGCGTTCCTCGGCCTCCGCCAGGCGGGCACGCAGGTCCTCGACGCGGGCCGTCGCCTGCTCGGCCGCGCGTTCGGTGCGGACGAGGTCGCGCTCGGCCACCGCGCGTTCCTTGGCCAGCTCGGCGGCCTCCTTGCGCAGGCGCTCGCGTTCGGCGCGGACGCGTTGGCGTTCCGCCCGGTCCGCTTCCTCGCGCCGGTGGTCCTTTTTGGGCTTGGCCGGTTCGGCCTTTTCCACCATCCGGGCCGGGCGCTTGGCCTTCGACGGCGGCGCGGCGGTCGCGGCGAGGGTGAACCACTGGTCGGTGTCCTGGTGCGCGACCGACGTCAGCCGCCCGGCCAGGGCGAGCGCCGCGGTGTCCGGGTCGGCCGCCACGGCCTCCAGGGTCGCCTCGACCTCGCGGGAGACGGTGTCGCTCATCGACGGCAGGCCGTGGACGATCCGCCGGACGAGCTCGCCGCGGCGCCGGGTCAGCGCGCGCAGGTCGTCGCCGGCCAGCCGGGTGTGCGCGTCGCGCAGCTCGTCGCCCAGCTCGGCGAGTTCCCGCAGCTCATCGGGGTCGTCCCGGGCCAGGCGGTTGACGATCGCGGCGGCCGTGGTCGGCTTCCGCAGCTCCCGGATCTTGGCCGCGAGCTCGGCGTCTCCCTCGGCCTTCGCGGCTTTCGCCGCCGCGTTGCGCGCGCTGACGAACTCCGCGAGGTCACCCCCGTAGAGCTCGCCGGCCACCGTGTCGAAGTCCATCGCGCTCCAGCGAACCACATCGGACTGGTGCGAGCACCTGCGACGAGTCATCATCGGGGACATGTTCTTCGATCTGGGTGTCCGGGACTTCCTCGACCGCGCGGAAACGGTGTACCCGGACCGCGTCGCGGTGGTCGACGAGCCGGACCAGCCCGCGCCGAGCTGGGGTTCGCTCACCTACGCCGAGGTCGCGCGGCGGGCCCGCGCGCAGGCGGCCAACCTCGACGCGCTCGGCGTGCCGGTCGGCGGGCGCGTCGCGATGGTGTCGCACAACGCCGCGCGGCTGCTCGTCTCGTTCTTCGGTGTGTCCGGCTGGGGCCGGATCCTGGTGCCGGTGAACTTCCGGCTCGCGCCGGCCGAGGTCAAGTACATCGTGGAGCACTCCGGCGCCGAGGTGCTGATCGTCGATCCCGAGCTGGAGCACCTGCTGGACAAGGTGACGGCGAAGCACGTTTTCGTCCTCGGCCGCGACGACGAGGCGATCTGGGGCGGCGAGGGGACGCCGCAACCGTGGGCGGGCGACGAGTCCGCTACGGCGACCATCAACTACACCTCCGGCACGACGGCGCGGCCGAAGGGCGTCCAGCTCACCCAGCGCAACATCTGGCTGAACGCGGCCGTGTTCGGCCTGCACACGACGTTGAGCGACAACGACGTCCTGCTGCACACCCTGCCGATGTTCCACTGCAACGGCTGGGGCATGCCGTACGCGGTGACCGGCCTCGGCGGGCGGCACATCGTGCTGCGCAAGGTCGACGGCACCGAGATCCTGCGGCGCATCGAAGAGCACGGCGTGACGATCCTGTGCGCCGCCCCGGCGGTCGTCACGGCGGCGCTCGACGGCGCGGCGACGTGGGAGGGCGAGATCCCCGGCCGCGACCGCGTCCGGATCGTGGTGGCCGGCGCCCCGCCGCCGACACGCACGATCGAGCGCGTGCGGGCCGAGCTGGGCTGGGAGTTCATCCAGATCTACGGCCTGACCGAGACGGCCCCGCTGCTGACGGTCAACCGGATGCGCAGCGAATGGGCCGATCTCGACCCGCACGAGCAGGCCCGCCTGCTGGGCCGTGCGGGCACGCCGGCCCTGGGCGTCCGGATCGCCGTCGACACCGGCGGCGAGGTGCTGGCCCAGTCGAACCACAACCTGGACGGCTACTGGGAGAACCCCGACGAGACCGCGCGGGTGCAGGAAGGCAACTGGTTCCACACCGGCGACGGCGGTTCCTTCGAAGACGGCTACCTGACGATCGCGGACCGCAAGAAGGACGTGATCATCTCCGGCGGTGAGAACGTGTCGTCGATCGAGGTGGAGGACGCGCTGAACTCCCACCCGGCGGTCCGCGAAGCCGCGGTGATCGGCATCCCGGACGAGAAGTGGGGCGAGCTGGTGACGGCCTTGGTGGTGACCTCCTCGGAGGTGACCGCGGAAGAGCTGATCGAGCACTGCCGGGAATACCTGGCCGGGTACAAGTGCCCGAAGCGGGTGGAGTTCCTGGACGAGCTGCCCCGGACGGCGACCGGGAAGATCCAGAAGTTCAAGCTGCGGGAGCCGTTCTGGCAGGGCCAGTCGAGGCAGGTCAACTGACGTGACCGGCTAGGCTGCCGATCATGGGGGTTCCCGGGTGGTGGCAGCGGGTCGTGGCGGTGAGCGAGCACCTCGCCGCGGTGGAGCCGCTCGAGGCGAACGAACACGGGTTCGGGCCCGGTGCGCAGTTCTATTTGCGGGTCGGGGAGCTGGCCCGCGGGTTCGCCGCCGACCCCGGGGTCGATGACGCCGAGCGTGGCCGGGTGCTGGCGGTGCTGGACGACCTGCTCGGCGACGAAAGCGAGCCGCACCGCCGCGCGATCGCCCTGACGTTCCTGTGGCCCCTCGCCGGCCTGCCGCGCCCCTCGGAACTGGGCGAACGGGTGCGGCACGAGCTGGACCTGATCGCCGGGCACGCACCGGCCGCCGACGCGGATCCCGCGTCCTGGCCCGGACTCGCGGAGCAGGCCAGGGACGAACTGGAACGCTGCGGCCTGCCCGCGACGGTGGTTCCGCTCGGCGCACCCCCGGTGCCGACGGGCGTCGTGCTGTCGGTGAGCAGCGAAGAACCAGCCGGCGTCTTCCTGGAGTGGAATCCCTTCGACAGCGGGTCGGAGCGGTACCGGGCGCTCACCGGGGATGCGTACCTGAGCGACTACGCGGACGACGTCCGGGACCTCTTCGCGCGGGCGGCGCTGGACGTGCTCGCCGCGGCCGGCTTCGCGACCGAAGTGCGGTACGACTTCCTTTACGGCCGATCGCGCGTCTGCCGGGTCCTGGGCCCGCCGGCCCTCCCCTTCGACTGAGTGGTGGAATCCCGTGACGGCCAACCGAGTTCCGGCGTGGTGGGGCGCGCTCCTGGCGGCGAGCGACCACCTCGCCGCGTTCGACGCCGAGCAGGTGCGGAGCCGGCGCGAGCGCTGCGCGCCCGACGTCCCGGCGAACGAAGAGCTTCCGCCCGACCGCGAGCTGCCGCGCGGGATCCGGGTCATTTCGCTGGGCCGCGCGTTCGCGGACGTCGGCACCGAGGAACGCCTCCGCGTGCTGGCCGTGCTCGACGAGGTGCTCGCCGGCACCGGCGACCCGGACCGGCACACCGTCGTCGCCATGTTCCTCCGCGCGGCGCTCGACCTCGAGTCGGTGCGGGAACTGTGGCCCTCACTGGGCCTTCGCCTGCGGCGCGTCTGCGTCCTGCTGTTCACCTCGTGGCCCGCCGGCGCTCCCGAGTGGATGACCGTCGACGTCAGCCCGCCGTGGAACCCCGCGCTCGTCGCGCGGATCCGTGCGGACGGCGGTGGCACGCCCGGCGAGCCGCTCGTGACCGACCCGCTCGCCGTCGACCGGCTGGCGGATCCCGACGAGATCGTCACCCTGGCGCCGCCGGAGGCGATCGCGGCCTGGAGCGATCTGGCCGGGAAGGTCCACGCGGAGCTGACGCGCGTGGGCATCGGCGCGACCATCGACACCCGGCTCTTCGACCCGGCGCCCGGCATCCACATCGCCTTGAACCTCACGCTGCCGCCCTACGGCATCACGCTCACGTGGCGCAGCCCGTTCGAGAACACGGACGAGTACCGGGACGACCTGCTCGCGCAGAACCGGACCGAACTGCTGGCCTACGCGATCGAGACGCACGAAATCCTCCTGCGGGCCGCACTGGAGGTACTCGCCGCGGCCGGGTTCCGGACGATGGTCCACTACTACTTCCCGCACGACCGCGCCTGCGAGTACCGGGTTCTCGCGCCGCCGCGGAACCCGATCGGCTGAGCTCAGACCAGCCGGAAGAACGTCCGCACCTCGTCGGCGAACAGCTCCGGCTGCTCGTAGGCCGCGAAGTGTCCGCCGCGGTCAAGTTCGTTCCAGTGCCGGATGTCCGGGTACCGCTTGGCCGCCCACCGGCGCGACGGCCGCGGCATCTCCTTCGGGAAGATCGAACACCCCACCGGTACGGCGACCGTGTCGTCCGTGGCTTCCGAGAACCACTTCTGCACCTTGCGGATGCTCTCCCAGTACAACCGCGCCGACGACGCCGCCGTGCCGGTGAGCCAATACAGCGTCACGTCGTCCAGCAGCTCGTCGCGCGTGAACGGGAAGCCGTCCGACCACGCGTGGAACTTCTCCACCAGCCAGCCGCACAATCCCGCCGGGGAATCCAGCAAGCTGTAGCCGATCGTCTGCGGGCGGGTCGACTGCAGCACCGAATAGCCGTCCTCCCAGCGCTGCGCGTGTTCCAGTGCCGCGAGCGACGCGCGCTCGGACGACGTCAGGTCGTCGAACGTCGCCGGGTCCGGGGCCGCGATCGGCGGGTTCAGGTGGATGCCCGCCAGGTGCGCCGCGTCCTGCTGCGCCAGGGCCGTCGTGATCGACGTGCCCCAGTCGCCGCCCTGGGCGCCATAACGCGAGTAGCCCAAGCGGGCCATCAGGTCGGCCCAAGCGGAGGCGATCCGTTCGATCCCCCAGCCCGGCGAGGACGGCTTGTCGCTGAAGCCGTACCCCGGTAGCGACGGGATCACCAGGTGGAACTCCCGCGACAGCAGGGGAATCACCTTGAGGAACTCGAGGAACGACCCCGGCCAGCCGTGCGTCAGGATCAGCGGCAACGCGGCCGGATCGGGCGACCGCACGTGCAGGAAGTGAATGCCCAGGCCGTCGATTTCCGTGCGGTACTGCGGAAACCGGTTCACCCGCGCTTCCAGCGCACGCCAGTCGTAGCCGGAAGCCCAGTAGTCGCACAGAGAACGCAGGTATCCCAGCGGCGTGCCCTGGCTCCAGTCGTCCGGCCCGGCCTCGGGCCAGCGCGTCCGGCGCAACCGCGCGCGCAGGTCCTCGAGGTCGGCCTCGGGAACCTCGACGCGGAACGGCTTCACGCCGGGACGTAGGTCAGCTGGACGACGCCGTTGCCGAACGTCGCCGACTTCTTGAGCACCAGCGGAAACGTCGGCCCTTCGTCGGGGAACAGCCGCCTGCCGCGGCCCACGACGATCGGGTACAGCAGCAGGTTCAGCTCGTCGACCAGGCCTTCGGACAGCAGCCACCGCACCGCGGTCGTGCTGCCGCTGGTCATGATGTCGCCGCCGGGCTCGGTCTTCAGCGCGCGGACGGCTGTGGCCGGATCGCCGGTCAGCAGCGTCGAGTTGTTCCAGCTCACTTCGGACAAGGTGGCCGAAAGCACGTATTTGCGCACGTTGTTCATGAACTCGGCGCCTTCGTCGTCCTCGACGGTCCGGCCGGGCCACGCCTCGGCGAACCCTTCGTAGGTGACGCGCCCGAGCAGCATCGCGTCGGCCGCGGCCATCCCGCCACCGACCGCCTGGCCGATTTCGTCGGTCCAGTACCGGAGCGACCACTTGTCGGGCGCCTCGACCACGCCGTCGAGCGAGATGAACAGGTTCGAAACGATCTTGCGCATGGGCACCCTTCGGTTGAGGGGTACCACTATAAACCGCGGAAACGTCAGGATCGTCCACTCGCGACAGTCGCACGAACGCGCACGCTGTCGGCCTCCGCCCGCTCTCGTTCCGCCTCCGTCGCCGGCTCCAACCGCGCCGGGACGTCCTTGTGGTGCGGCGTCCCCGCGATCGGGTCGCGGTCGAGCGCGTCGGTCAGCAGGTTGATGCGCGGGCCGCTGACCACGCGGCGGCCGTGGGCGTCCGGGTGCGCCATCCCGTAGCCGTGCGGCAGCGAAAGCTGCCCCGGCCGCAGTGCCGGATCGACTTCGGCGCGGACGACGACCCGGCCGGCCGGCGTCACGACCGCCACCCAGTCGCCCGCCGAAGCGCCGATGGACGCCAGCTCTTCGGGACGCGCCCGCAGCGCGCCGTCCGGATCCGTGCGGCGCCAGCGCGGGTCGCGCAGGATCTGGTTCGCGTTGTGCGCCCGGCGCTGGCCGTTGATCAGGGAGTAGGGGAAAGCGGGATCCGGACGTTCGGCCGCCGGATCCAAAGACCCGAGCCAGTCCAGCAGTTCCGGTACCGCCAGCCGGACCCGCGAGCGGCGCATCAGGCTCCACACCTCGTCCTGCTCGTGCGTCGAAAACGGCGTCGGGCCGGCCAGCACGCGCGCGAACAGCTCCTCGCCGAGTTCCGGACCGGAAGCGGAGCTGCCCAAAGCCCGCTGCACCGGCACGGTCATCGTCTTCGCCGCGCGGTGGCACCCGGCCCACAGCGGCGCGATCGACGCCGCGCCGTCGGGCAGCGACGCCCCCAGCGTCCGATAGAGGAGTACCGGCAGGATCGCGGACCGCTCCGGCATCGCCTGGACCAACGCGCCGATCCCGGCCTGCAGCTCCGAACGCGGCCCGGCCGCCAGGGACGCGAGGACGTCGGACGGCGGCAGCACGCCCAGCGCGTCGAACAGCCGCGTATAGATTTCGGCTTCGACCAGCGTGCCCGGCAACGGGTCCAGCAACGGCGGCCGCAGCTGGAAGTAGTTCGTCGGCCACTCGAAGGTGAAGAGCGTGAACTCCCACTTCTCGTGCTGGGACGCCGCCGGCAGCACGTAGTCCGCCAGCGCGGCCGTCTCGGTGTAGGCGACGTCGACGACGACCGACAGCTCGGTCTCGCGGATCGCGCGTTCGACGTCCCGCGTGCCCGCGAAGGTGTTGGCCGGGTTCGACGACTCGACCCACAGCGCGCGGACGCGGTTCGGGTGGTCGGTCAGGATCTCTTCGGCCAGGGTGTTCGCCGGCAGCAGGCCGCCGATGTACTCGAACCCGGTCACCTCGGAGCGCTTCCCGCCACCCGAGCCCCACAGCGGCAGCAGCCACGAGTGCAGGTTGTTGGTCCCCCGCCTGCCGAAGTGGCCGGTGACCAGGTACAACAGTTTCTCGAGGTAGCTGTTGAGCGTCGAGTGCCGGCCCTGCTGGATGCCCAGTTCGACGCGCACGGTCATGGCCGTCGCGGAAAGGATCAGCTCGACCGCCTTCTCGACGTCCACACGGGACACTTCGGCGTGCGCGATCCACTCGTCCACCGGAATCTTCGCCAGCACCGCCGCGACTTCGTCGAAGCCTTCGGTCCGCTCGGCGAGGAATGCGGAATCCGCGCCCCCGCGCTCGAGCAGCAGCGCCAGGATCGCGCCCAGCAGATAGGCGTCGGTACCCGGGCGCAGCGGCAGGTGCAGGTCGGCGAGCTCCGCCGTCTCCGTGCGCCGCGGATCGATGACGATCATCCGGCGCGCCGGGTCGTTCTTGATCGTGTTGAGCGCGTGCCGGGCGTTGCTGAAGCCGTGCGCCTGCCAGGGGTTGCAGCCGAGCACGAGCAGCAGGTCGCAGTGCTCGACGTCTTCGGCGGTGTGCACGAGCGTCGAGCCGTACATCTGCCCGTTGACCCAGAAGTCGCCGGTCTTCTCCTGCGACAGCGCGTTGAAGTGGCGCGTCGAGTTCATCCACTTCAGCAGCGACGCGCCGTACGCGCCGCCGGAGTGGTTGCCCTGCCCGCCGCCGCCGACGTACGCGAAGGAGCCGGGCCGGCCCGCCGCGGTGTCGGCGTCCCGGATTTCGTGCAGCTTCGCGGCGATCTCGGTGAGCGCGGTGTCCCAGTCGATGGGCTCGTGGGTGCCGTCGGGACGCCGGCGCAGTGGCGTCGTCAGCCGGTCGTCGTGGTCGCCGTACCAGGTCAGGCGCTGCGCCTTCTGGCACAGGTAGCCGCCCGAGCGCGGGTGCGCCTTGTCGCCGCGGACGCGGGTGATCTTCCGCCCGTCGAGCTGCACCTCCAGCCCGCAGTTGAGGTAGCAGAGGCTGCACGCGGTGCGGTGCCACTCGCCGGTCATATCAGCTCCAATGCGCGGCCGAGCGTCGTGAGACGCGCGTCGAGCGTTTCGCCGGCCGGGTACAGCCGGACGGTGTCGATCCCGGCGTCGCGCCAGACGCGCAGGCGCTCCCGGACCATTTCTTCGGTGCCGATCAGCGTGGTGCCGAGCACCATTTCGTCGGTGACGAGCGCGGTCGCGCCGTCGCGGTCGCCGGCCTGCCAGCGCTCGCGGACCTCCGCGGCGACGTCGGCCCAGCCCTGGCGGCTGTAGGCGTTGTTGTAGAAGTTCGTGGTGGCCGAGCCCATCCCGCCGAGGCTGAAGGCCAGTTCCTTCTTACGGCTGCCGACCAGCACGCGCAGCTCGTCTTCGTTGTCGGCGAAGGCGACTTCGGCGCCTTGGCAGACGTCGATGTCCTGACGCGTGCGGCTCGACTTCGCGAGCCCGGCGTCGAGGTGGGTGAAGTACGCGTCGGCGCCTTCGGGGACGAAGCTGGTGCCGAGCCAGCCGTCCGCGACCTCGCCGGTCAGTTCGAGGAGCTTCGGCGACAGCGTCGCGAGGTAGATCGGGATGTCCGGGTTCGGCGCGGTGGACAGCCGCATCGGCCGGGCCTCGCCGGGCAGCGGGATCTCGAACGCCTTGCCGGAGAACGAGATCTTCTCCCCGGCGAACGCCTGGCGGATGATCTCGACCGTCTCGCGCATCCGGGTCAGCGGTTTCGCGAACGGGACGCCGTGCAGGCCCTCGATCACCTGCGGCCCGGACGGCCCCAGCCCCAGGGCGAACCGGCCGCCGGACAGGTCGGCCAGCGTCAGCGCCGCTTGCGCGATCGCGACCGGCGTGCGCGTGCCGAGCTGGACGATCCCGGAACCGAGCCGGATGCGGTCGGTGCGGGCGGCGAGGTAGCCGAGCGCGGACGGCGCGTCGGAGCCCCAGGCTTCGGCGACCCAGCAGACGTCGAGACCGAGCTTTTCCGCCTCCAGCACGAAGTCGAGCGTCGTACGCGTGTCTTTGGAGAATTCGACGGTCGTCGCGGTTTTCACGGGTTTTCCACCCGCTCCTTGATCGCGGCGAGGTTGCCGATCATCGCCGTCTCGAACTCGCGCAGCCGCACGAAGACGATCTTCTGCTCCTTCTCGGGCATCCGGTCGATGGCGAACGACAGCCCGGACCGGCCCGGGCCCAGCTGCATCCACTGGCTCAGCCGCGTGCCGCCGTTGTCGGGCTCGAGGGTGAACTTCCAGATCGCGCTGGGCTCGGCCGGGTCCGCGACGGCCCAGGCGAACACGCGCGGGGCCTCGCATTCGACGACGTACGACGTCGTCTCCCATTCGCCGAACGCGTCGTGCTTGCTCCGGCCGAGGAACTTGCGGCCTTCTTCGCACCACTCCACGGATTGGAGCTCGGGGCTCAGCTCGGCCATCACCGAGATGTCCGAAACAACCGGCCAGACGTCTTCGGGGGCAGCGTCGATCCAGGTCGAGACCTCCGCCGTCGGCTTGTCGGCGTACCGCGCGCCGGTCCACTCCATCGTGGTCGCCACTCCCCTCATCGAGCTGTGACCACGATAGTTGCGTAGATAGACCTACCCTGTCAACGTCACTCCTGCCGCGCGAAGCGGGCTTCGACGTCCGGGCGCCGCGCCAGCCGCGGCGGGAAGCCGGGGCCGCGGCGCATCCGCGTGTCGTCCGGCGTCATCGGCTCCCGGCACTCCGCGCAGACGATTTCGGCGTGCGTGTCGTGCCCGCAGGCGAGGTGGTGCACGGTGATCGGCGGGCCGGCTTCGGCGGCGAGCCACTTGTCGCCCCACCGCGTCATGGCGAGCAGGACGGGGTAGAAGTCGCGGCCCTTTTCGGTGAGGACGTAGTCGTAGCGCACCGGCTCGCTCTGGTAGGCGACCTTCTCCAGCAACCCCTCCTCGACCAGCCGCTTGAGCCGGTCGGCGAGGGTGTTGCGCGCGATGCCGAGCGCCTGCTGGAACTCGTCGAAGCGGCGCACGCCGTAGAAGGCGTCCCGCAGCACGAGCGGGGTCCACCAGTCGCCGAGCAGGTCCATGGTGCGCGCGATCGAGCACGGCCACTGCGCGAACGAAGTCCGTTTCATGCGGCCGAGCGTACAACGTTTTCCAGAAGGACTCAGCAGGTCAGCCGCATGACCACCCGGCGCGCGGTCGGTCGGCTGACCTCGGTGAAGCCGGCGTCGGCGAAGACGCCGACGGTCCCGACGAACAGCTCGCCGGGCCAGGCGACCTTCTGCCCGGGCGCGACGGCGATCGGGTAGCCCTCGACCGCGCGGGCCCCGCGCTCGCGGGCGAACTCGGCGGCCGCTTTCGCCAGCGCGGCACTGACTCCGCGGCGGCGAAAGCCCTTGCGGGTGACGAAGCACGTCACCGCCCAGACGCCGTCGTCCTCCTTGTCTTCGTCGCGGCCGTCCCAGACCAGCCGGCTGGTGAGGAGGCGCCGGTAGGCGGTGCGGGGTTCGACCGCGCACCAGCCGGCGGGCTCGCCGTCGAGGAAGGCGACGAGCCCGGTGGCGTGGTCCGCGGTCTGGGCGCGCAACCGCTCGGCGCGGTCCGCCGCGGTACCCGACCGCCACTCGGCGGCGGTTTCCTTGAAGTACTGGCACCGGCAGCGGGCCGGGTCCCCGCGGTCGCCGAAGATCGCCTGCAGGTCCGCCCAGGAGGCCTCGTCGACCGGTACGACAGTCAGCATCTCGCCGACGTTAGACCAGGTGCCCGGTGGTTACGTCGACGTGCTCGGGCACTTCGTCGTGCGCGTCGCCGACCGAGAGCGTCCCGGCCGGCTCGACGAGCAGCACGCTCGCGCCCGCCTTCGACGACGGCTTGTGGAACGTCCCCTTCGGCACCACGAAGACCTGGCCGCGGCCGAGGGTGACGACGCGCTCGTGCGGGTCCCGCACGCCGATCTCGATCTCGCCGTCGAGGACCAGGAAGAACTCGTCGGTGTCGGTGTGGACGTGCCAGACGTGCTCGCCGTCGAACCGGGCGAGCCGGATGTCGTAGTCGTTGACGCGGGTGACGATCCGCGGGCTCCAGGCGGCGTCGAAGGTCGCCAGGACTTCGTTCAGGTCGATCGGGTTCATGCGTCCCATGCTCGTCCTGGTGTTCCGCGAGCGGGAGTGCTAGGAATCGCACATGCCGCAAGAATTCTCGCATCGGGTCGTCGCCATCGTGACAGCGGAGTCGAACCCGTTCGAAATGGGCGTCGCGACCGAGCTGTTCGGGCTGCGACGCCCGGAGCTGGACCGGCCCTGGTACGACTTCACGCTCTGCGCCGCGACGCCGGACGTGCGGATGAACCTCGGCATGTTCACGCTCACCGGCGTCGCCGGCATCGAGGCGGCCGACACGGCGGACACGCTGATCGCCCCGGCCCGGCCGGACACGGGGGTGCCGACGGACCCGGCGGTCATCGCGGCGATCCGCCGGGCCGCCGCTCGCGGTGCCCGGCTGGTCAGCTTCTGCACGGGCGCGTTCGCGCTCGCCGAAGCCGGCGTGCTGGACGGCAAGCGGGCGACCACCCACTGGCAGTGGGCGGCCGAGTTCGCCGCGCGGTTCCCCGCGGTGCGCTGGGAGCCGGACGTGCTGTTCGTCGACGAGGGCAACGTACTGACGGCGGCGGGCAGCGCGGCGTCCCTCGACCTGGGCCTGCACATCATCCAGCGCGACCACGGCGCCGAGGTCGTCAACGCGGTGAGCCGCCGCCTGGTGTTCACCGGCCACCGCGACGGCGGCCAGCAGCAGTTCATCGCGCGGCCGATGCCGGCGGTCCCGGACACGTCGCTGGCACCGGTGCTCGCCTGGGCGCTGGGGCGCCTGGATCAGCCCTTGACGGTGAACGACCTGGCGACCCGCGCGGCGGCCAGCCCGGCGACGCTGCACCGCAAGTTCCGCGCGGAGCTGGGCACCACGCCGCTGGCGTGGCTGACAACGGAGCGGGTGTCCTTGGCGTGCCGCCTGATCGAGCGCGGCGAGCTGCGCCTGGACCGGGTGGCCGCGGCCAGCGGCTTCGGCACGGCGGCCAATCTCCGGTTGCAGCTGCGCCGGCACACGGGGTTGAGCCCGAGCGCGTACCGCCGCCGGTTCGGCCCCGCTGCTTAGGGGCGACCGCCCACGTCGGAGCACTTCCGCCGCAAGCCTGACCGATGCGGGCTGCCGCCCGCCCACCTCCGGCGCCGGAGCGCCCCAGCCGTCACGCCAACTCGGCGAGCGCCTTCGCCAAGGCTTCCTGCTGCAACCGCGCCGGGTAGGCCGCCGGGTCGGCCGCGGCCAGCACGTTCAACCCCTCCACCAGGCCCACCAGGCTCTTCGTCGTCAGCTCGAGCCGATCGTCCGTCCACTCCGGACGGCACGCCGCCACCAGCCGCCGGATCCGGGCCAGGAACGAGTGGTTCGCCACGCGGTGGCGTTCGGCCAGGTCCTCGTCGGCCAGGGCCGCCGCGAGGAAACCCACCCACACCCGGGATTCCTCGTGGTGGCCGTGCGGCAGATCGAGGGCCAGGCCCAGTACCGCTTCCAGGGCGCCGAACGCATCGAGGCTCGCAGCTTCGGCAGCGTCGGCGCGGAGAGCCGTGCGCGCGTAGAGCAGGTCACGCGCGTGCAGCAGCAACGCCTTCTTCGCCGGGAACGCGTGCATCACCAGGCCGGTCGTGCAGCCGGCGCGCTCGGCGACCGCCCGCAGCGTCAACCCCGGCAGGCCGTCCTCGGCGAGCACCTGCCAGACGGCGTTGGACAGCAGCTCCCGCTGCGCCTGGACGTCACGCTGCTTCGGCACGGAGAACCTCCTTCCGAGGTAGCGTAACAGCTGCTACTGTAACAAGTGTTACGGAACGGGGGTACCACCTGATGATCGACTGCACCTTCGCCATCGAGCCGGTGACCTGGGACGATCCCGACGCCGTCCGGTTGCGCGCGGCCCAGCGCGCCGAGCTGGACGCCCGCTACGGCACCGACGACCACGAGCCCGGCGCGGCCCCGACCGCGGACACCGTCGCGGTCTTCCTCGTCGCGCGGGACGCCGGCGGCACGGCCGTGGCGTGCGGCGGGCTGCGTCTGCTCGGCCCGGGGTCGGGCGAGGTCAAGCGGATGTACGTCGAGCCGTCGGCCCGTGGCACCGGCGTCGCGACCGCGGTGCTGCGCGCGCTCGAAGACCACGCGCGCGCCCTCGGCATCGGCCGGCTGCTACTGGAGACGGGCACCGGCCAGCCGGACGCGATCCGCTTCTACCAACGCGAAGGCTACGAACCCATCGACGCCTATGGGCCGTACGTCGGTGAAGCGCTCTCTCGTTGTTTCGCCCGCGATCTGTGATCGGTTTTCCGATGGCCACCCCAGCCTGAGCAATTGGTGGCCGGGGGCGCACCGGGCCTACCGTCGAAGGCACGGCGATCTGGGGTTCTTTTCGCCGTTCCGTCCACGAAACCGGAGTTTCCCTTGCGCATCAAGCAGATCGGCGCCGTGCTGGCCGCGGCCGCCGTCTTCGCCCTGCCGGCCACCCCCGCGACGGCGGCGTCCAGGATCATCCCGCTCGACGCCGCGGCCGGGCAGCAGCCGGAGAACATCGCCCTGGAGCCCGACGGCTCCGCCGACCTCACCTTCGCCTGGACCGGCGAGATCGGCCGGGTCACGCCCGGCGGCCGGGTCAGCGTCATCGCCCGCGTCCCGGTGCCGGACGACGGCGACGTCCCGGTCGTCCACCGGAAACTGTTCCTCGGCGGCATCGTCCGCGCCCCCGGCGGCGACCTGTACTTCGCCGTGTCGACCGGCACCGCGGCGACCGGCCTCTACCGGGTCCGGCCCGGCGGCACCCCGGTCAAGATCGCTTCGCTGCCACCGGCCGGGTTCCAGAACGGTGTCGCGCGCGACCCGGCCACCGGCGACCTGTTCGTCGCCGACTCGTTCGGCTCGACGGTCTGGCGGATCTCCCGGGGACGCGTCACCGCCTTCGCCAACGGTGAGCTGCTCTCGCCGGTGTCCGGCTTCGGCGCCAACGGGATCAAGGTCCACGCCGGCGCGGTCTGGGTGTCCAATCTGGACCGCGGCACGCTGGTCCGATTCCCGCTGACCGGGGCACCGGGCCGGGTCGTCGCGTCGGGCCTCGGCCCGGTCGACGACTTCGCGTTCCACGGCGGCACGGTCGTCGCCGCGGTCAACCAGGAGAACCGCGTGGTCACGATCGGCCACGACGGGGTGCGGACCATTCTGTCCACTTCGGACGGACTCGCCAACCCGACGGCGGTCGCCGTCCGGGGCGACACGGTGTACGTGACCGACGGCGCCTACTTCGGGGGATCGCCGAACCTCCTCCGGACCTCGCTCGCCCGGTAGCACCCGCTGCGCGGCGCACGCTCCCGGTGAGCGGGCGCCGCGCAGCGCAATTTGCATTGTGCAGCTGGCACAACCGAGTCTCGATGATCGGCACGTGCATCCGCACGCGAGCTGTGCACGCTCGCCGTCACGGGTGCGCCGCGCACGCGCGAAATGGTTGCTGTGGGCCAAATCCGCCGGTATGTTGGCGCCGTCCCGGTCGGGCCGACAGCGGCTCCCGGGACTCGCGCTGCTCGGCCGCGGCGGGGAGGCCGAAGNCTCGATGATCGGCACGTGCATCCGCACGCGAGCTGTGCACGCTCGCCGTCACGGGTGCGCCGCGCACGCGCGAAATGGTTGCTGTGGGCCAAATCCGCCGGTATGTTGGCGCCGTCCCGGTCGGGCCGACAGCGGCTCCCGGGACTCGCGCTGCTCGGCCGCGGCGGGGAGGCCGAAGCCGAGATAGCGCTTTCCGGAGGTAGGGGTCGCCGCCGGACAGGAGGGAAGCAGTGCCTTGGTGTACCCGGGAACGGTCATGGACGACCGCGTGACCGAGCCGTACCTGGTCGGGCAGGACGCCATCGCGGGCGAGCTCAGCCGCGGCAAGTGGTGCGTCTACCTGCACGAATGGCTCGGCGACGAGAACGACCTGCCCACCTGGCGGATGCAGGTGGCCGAGCACGCGGCCGAGTTCGGCGTCGACGTGTGCTTCATGGACATCCCGCGCAAGGACATGACGCTGGTGGCCAACGTGCAGGCGCTGCCGAGCTTCGAGCAGGTCACCCAGTCCGTGGCGGCACTGGAGCACTACCGCGAGCGGGTCGCGGACCGCCGCCGCTCAGCCCAGTGACACGAGCGCGATCGCCGCGCCGGCCCCGAGCAGGCCGGTCACCTGGGCGCGGTTGAGCCGTTCCCGCAGGAAGACCAGCGCGAGCAGCACCGGCACGGCGGGGTAGAGCGCGGCCAGCACGGTGGCGACCGCGAGCAGCTGGTGCTGCGCGGCGAGCAGGTAGAGGACGATCGCGGCGCTGCCGCACACACCGGCGAACGCGGCGGGCGCGAGCAGCCGGGCGGGCAGCCGCCACGGCGCCCGCGTGGCCGTGACCAGGCCCGCGATGGCGGCCACGGACACCGCGCGGCTGACGACCACCGGCCAGAACCCCGCTTCGGCGGGGATCCGCGACAGCGCGACGAACTGCACGGCGAACCCGAGCCCGGCGACGAAGGCGTCCGGAATGCCCGCGACCGTTCGCTTTTCCCCCGTACTGCGGGAAATCAGGCCCAACGCGGGGATCGCGCAGCAGACGCCGATGAGCGCAACGGGCGAAAGCCGTTGCCCCAGCAGGAGCAGTCCGAAGAGGACCGGAAGCACCACGGCGGCGACGTCGCTCGCGGGCACCACGAGGCTCATCGCGCCCTTGCCCATGGCGCGGTAGAGGAAGGCGACGCCGACCCCGGTGCCGAGCCCGGACAGGGCACCCCAGCCGAGCGCGGCGACGCTGGTCTCGCTGCCGACGGCGAGCGGGACGGTCACGACGGTGCCCGCGACCTGCGCGTACAGCGAGACGGTCATCCCGGGCGCCCGGCGGGACGCCAGCCCGCTGACGAAGTGCGTGACCCCGAAGCACAGGGCCGAGACGAGCGCGAGGACGTTCCCCATCAGGACCTCCGTTCGGCTTCCCCCACCGGGCAGGTCTTGCGCTGGGCGACGCAGCCGGGGCGGTCGCACAGGCGGCACATGAGGTCGCCCGCGCGCACTTCCGCGTGCAGGCCGCGCAACAGCTGCTCCAGCACGGGTTCGAGCGCTTCCCGGTCGGCGACGGACCGCAGGGCCCGGACCAGGACTTCTTGCCGGGCATCGAGTGCTCGCTTCGCGGCGTCTCGCCCGTCTTCGGTGAGGACGACGGCGACGCCACGGCCTTGCTTGCCCTGACGTTCGACGAGCCCCCGGGCTTCGAGCTGGTCCAGCATCCGCGCGGTGGCGGGCTGGCTCAGCCCGATCCGGTGCCCGAGATCGGTACCGCCGAGGCCGGGAAACTCGGCGAGCACGACGAGCGCGGCGGTCCCGCTGAGACTGACCCCGGCAGCGGTCGCCGCCGCGGCGGTCATGCGGTCGGACAGCGTGAGGACCGTCGCGCCGAGCAGGTTCGCCAGCCGGGACTCATGCATTACTCATGCATAACACGGCCACAGCCGAGGGGCAAATCAGGGCGTCGCCGCGCGCTGCCGCTCCGCCAAGAAGTGGGCCGTCCCCGCCGTGGCCTCGTACAACGCCCGGTAGTGCCGGTAGAACTCGTCATACCGCGCGGCGTTCTCCGGATCCGGCGTCACCGTCGCGGCGATCGGGTTGCCCCGCACCGGTTCCATCCCCACCGCCTCCGCCGCGAGCAGCGCGTCACCCAGGCAGGCCCCGATCGTCTCCGCCGGGATCTGCTGCGGCAGACCGGTCACGTCCGAAACGATCCGCGTCCACAACCCGCCCTTCGTCCCGCCGCCGACCGCGACCAGCCGCGCCGCCCGCGGCTGCCATCGCCTCGAAGTTGTGCCGCACGCCGTACGCGATCCCCTCCAGGGCGGCGCGGTAGATCTCGGCCCGGCCGTGCGACGTCGTGAGCCCCGCCAGCACGCCTCGCGCGTCCGGGTCGAACAACGGCGTCCGCTCGCCCGCGAAATACGGCAACATCAGCAACCCCCGGCTTCCCACCGGCACCGAAGCCGCCTCCGCGACCAAGTCCGCATAGGACCCGCCGGCCAGCTTGCGCAGCCACTCGGTCACCGCGCCGGACGTCGCCATGCCCGCCGCGAGCGTGTAACTGCCCGGCGTCACCCCGCGCGTGCCCCACAGGCCGGGGTGCGGGCGCGGTTCGGTGAGCACCTGGACCAGGAACATCGTCGTCCCGTACATCACCATCACGTCGCCCGGCTCCCGGACGCCGACGCTCGCCGCCTCGGCCCACGCGTCGACCGTCCCCGCCGTCACCGGCAGTCCCTCGGGCAACCCGGTCAACGAAGCCGCGGACGCGGTGACCTCGCCAGCGACCTCCGTCGGCCACCGCAGTTCCGGCAGCTCCAGCCCCGGCGCGACGCGCTCCGCCCAGTCTTCGGCCCACTCGCCGGCCACGAGGTCGTACATCGGCGTGCACTGGCTCGCCGAATGGTGGTCCAGGACGTACCGGCCGGTCAGCCGGTGCACCAGGAAGGAGCTCGCCATCAGCAGCTTTCGGGTGCGCGCGTAGACGTCCGGCTCGTGCCGGGCCAGCCAGCGCACCTTCGGCCCGACCGCCTGGCTCGTCAGCGGCGAACCCCCGCGCGCGAGGATCTCGGACGCACCCAGTTCCGAGTTCAGCTCCATGATCTCGGCGCCCGCCCGGGTGTCGACGCCGTAGAGGATCGCCGGCCGCAACGGCTCGCCCGCGGCCTAAGCCGGCAGCAGGCACGGCCCGATGCCGCTGACCCCGAGCCCGGCCAGCGGCCGCCCCTCGGCGGCGCGCACCAGGTCGGCGACGATCGCGGTGAAGTCCGCCCACCACACGTCTTCGGCGTCGTGCTCGAACCAGCCCGGCCGCGGCGTCGAGACGGCGTGCTCGCGGACGGACCGGGCGAGCACCGTGCCGCCGGGGTCCACCAGCACGCCCTTCGAACTGGCCGTGCCGATGTCCACGCCGAGCAGCAGCCCCGCCACGGATTCACCCCTCGGGAAATCGATTACCACCACGCTATGGTGTGGCAGGGGGACTGTCAACGAACGAGGCGAGGACGCGGTGGCGACCATCTCCGACGTGGCGGCGCTGGCCGGCGTCTCGACCGC
Organism: Amycolatopsis sp. MEPSY49; assembly: GCF_051337345.1. NCBI lineage: Bacteria > Bacillati > Actinomycetota > Actinomycetes > Pseudonocardiales > Pseudonocardiaceae > Amycolatopsis > Amycolatopsis sp. MEPSY49. Next base: position 129,881 of record NZ_JBDLYJ010000021.1, read on the forward strand.
GACCGTGTCCAGGGCGCTCAACGGCAAGTCCACAGTGGACCCGGTGCTGGCCGAGCGCGTCGCCCGGGCCGTCGAGGAGCTCGGCTACACGCCGAACGGCCTCGCGCGCAGCCTGCGCCGCCGCGAGACCGCGGTGCTGGCGCTGATCATCTCCGACGTCGAAAACCCGTTCTTCACGGCGATCGCGCGCGGCGTCGAGGACGCGGCACAGGCCGCCGGGTACTCGGTGATGCTGTGCAACTCCGACGAGAACACGGCCAAGGAGCGCCGGTACGTCGAGGTCGCGGCGCAGGAGCGGCTCGCGGGCGTGATCATGTCGCCGACCACCGGCGACAGCGACGTCCGGGCGCTGACCACGCACCGGACGCCGATCGTGACGGTCGACCGGCGCCTCGATTCGGCGGACTGCGACGCCGTGCTCCTCGATTCCCGCGCCGCGGCCCGGGAAGCCGTGGCGCACCTGGCCGGGAACGGCTACGAGCGGATCGGCTGCATCGCCGGCCCGCCCGGCGTCACCACGGCGGACGACCGGCTCGACGGTTACCGCGACGGACTCCGCGCGGCAGGCCGGAAGTACTCCGCGAAACTGGTGCGCCGCTGCGAATTCCGCGAAACCGGCGGCCGCGAAGCCGCGACCCAGCTGCTGACCCGGCCCGACCCGCCGGACGCGCTCCTGGTGTCCAGCAGCACCATGTCCGTCGGTGTGCTGCAGGCGCTGGCGGAGCTCGGCCTGCGGCCCGGCCGCGACGTCGGGATCGTGTCGTTCGACGACGCGCCGTGGGCGACGCTGATCTCCCCCGCGCTCACCGTCGTCGCCCAGCCGGCCCACGCGATGGGCCAGCTGGCCGCGCGTTTGCTGCTCGACCGCATCGGCGACGGATCCCGCGCGACGACCACCACGACGATGGCCGCGCAGCTCATCGTCCGGGGCAGCTCCGCCCGTTAGTCCGCCCGAAGTGACGCTTGACACACCTCCCCATCGCCCCTAGCGTCGAGTAATCGATTACTCCCATCTTCCGCCGACGCGAGGGGTGTCATGGAAGAGCCGGGTACCCCGCTGGTCGCGCTGACGGGCATCAGCAAGGCCTACGGCGGCGCGCTCGCGTGCGACGGCGTGGACTTCACCGTGCGCCGCGGCGAAGTCCACGCGCTGCTCGGGGAAAACGGCGCCGGCAAGTCGACGCTCGTGCGCATCCTCTCCGGCGACATCACCGGCTACCGCGGCACGATCGAGGTCGACGGCGAGCCCGTCGTGTTCGGCGGTCCCGCCGACGCGCAGCGCCGCGGCATCGCGCTGATCCCCCAGGAACTCGACCTCGTCCCCGGGCTTTCCGTCGCCGCCAACATCTTCCTCGGCCGCGAGCCGCACACGAAGCTCGGCACGGTCGCGCGGCAGCGGATGCACCGCGAAACGCGCGAACTGCTGGCCCGCACCGGGATCGCGCTCGACCCGAAGCGCGCCGTCGGCGAGCTGCGCACCGGCGAGCAGCAGCTCGTCGCCATCGCCAAGGCCCTCGCGCTCGACGCGCGCGTGCTCGTCATGGACGAGCCGACGTCCGCGCTGACCGGCATCGAAGTCGAGCGGATGGTCAAGGTGATCGACGAGCTGCGCGACGCGGGCGCCGGCATCGTCTACATCTCCCACCGGCTCGAGGAGATCGGCCGGCTCGCCGACCGCGCGACCGTCCTGCGCAACGGCCGTGTCGCCGCCGAATTCACCGCCCACGAGCTGACCGTCGAGCGGGTCACCGAAGCGATGATCGGCCGACCGGTCCAGGCGCTGTTCCGCGTCAAGCACGGGGATACCGGCGGCGAGCTGCTCCGCCTCGACGACTTCGCGCTGCGCCCGCGGCGGCACCGGCCCGGCCGCCGGGAACCCGCCGGAATCACGCTGACCGTGCGCGCCGGCGAGATCGTCGGCCTCGGCGGGCTGCTCGGCTCGGGCCGCACGGAGCTCCTCGAAACGCTGTTCGGAGCCGGCACACCCGGCCGGTGGCACGGCCACGTCTTCCTCGGCGGCCGGGAAATCCGGCCGAGGAGCCCGCGGCACGCCGTCCGGCTCGGGCTGGCGCTGGTCCCGGAGGACCGCCGGATCGCCGGCCTGGCGCTCCCCCATTCCGTCCGCGCCAACACCGCACTGTCCGTTGTGGACAAACTGGCGACGGCCGGGTTCCTCACCCGGCGGCGCGAGAACGACACCGTCGCGAAGGTCCTCGGCGACCTGAAGGTGAAGGGGGCGCTCGCCGATCCCGTCGGCACGCTCTCCGGAGGCAACCAGCAGAAAGTCGTGCTGGGCCGCGCGTTGCTCACCGAACCGAAGCTGCTCCTGCTCGACGAGCCGACCCGCGGCGTCGACGTCGGCGCGAAGGCCGAGATCTACCAGCTGCTGGCCGCCGCGGCCGCCCGCGGCATCGGCGTCCTGCTCGCGTCCTCCGAGCCCGCCGAGCTGGTCGGCCTGTGCGACCGGGTCGTCGTCCTGCACGACGGCCGCGGCGCCGGCGAACTGGACACGCACGACGCCGGCGAAGCCGAACTGCTCGCCGCGGCGATGGGGGAAACGCGATGACCACCACCGAGTTCCTGCCGCGGCGCGACGTCGTGACCGCGCTGTTCCGCTTCCAGAGCCTCTTCGGCCTGGTCCTGGTGCTCGCCGCGGCGATCGTGTTCTCGCCGAGCCACGACGGCGACCTCGTGTTCCTCAGCGGCGAGAACCTCTTCAACGTCGTCCGCGCGATCGCCGAGATCGGCATCATCGCGGTCGGCATGACGTTCGTGATCCTGGTCGGCGGGATCGACCTGTCGGTCGGCGCGGTGCTCGGGCTGGCCGCGGTCGGTTCGGCGGTGCTGCTGGTGAACGACGGCTTCGGCGTGCTCCCCGCGGTGCTGGTCGTGCTCGCCGCCGGGCTGGTCTTCGGCCTGCTGCAGGGCGTCGCGTCGGCGGTGTTCGGCATCCAGGCGTTCATCGTCACCCTCGCCGGGCTGCAGGTCGCGCGCGGGCTGGCGCGGATCTGGTCGGGTGGTCAGGGAGTCGCGATCGCGTACGGCGACGGGCCCGGCGAGGCGCCCGTCGCGTTCTCCCTGCTCGGCGAGCGGACGTTCAACGGGCTGGTGCCCATCCCCGCGGTGATCTTCGCCGTGGTCGCCGTCGCCGCCATCGTCTTCCTGCGCACCAGCGCGTTCGCCCGGCACGTCTACGCGATCGGCGGCAACGAGAAGGCCGCGCGCCTGTCCGGCGTCGCCGTCACCCGGGTGAAGGTGCTGGTCTACGGGCTGAGCGGGCTGCTCGCCGCGCTGGCCGGGATCATCCACGCCGGCCAGCTGAACCAGGGCAGTCCCAACGACGGCAGCGGCTACGAGCTCGACGCGATCGCCGCGGTCGTGATCGGCGGCACGGCGCTCTCGGGCGGCCGCGGCTCGGTGTCCGGCACCGTCGCCGGCGCGCTGCTGCTGGGCGTGCTCAACAACATCCTGGCGCTCAACAGCGTCGACCCCAACGTGCAACTCCTGATCAAGGGCCTGGTCATCGTGGCCGCCGCGGGTCTGCAGCGGCTGCGTCCGACACCGTAGAGGGGAAAAAGAGATGTCCGGCAAGCACTTCGCGCTACCCGCGCTCGTCCTGCTCCTGGCCGCCTGCGGCACCACGCACGAGAACTCGGGGCAGGGCGCCACGACGTCCGCGGCCGCGTGCGGGGGAGCCGGCGGGAAGTACACGATCGGCGTCAGCCAGGCCAACCTGAGCGAGCCCTACCGCAAGCAGATGGACGACGACATCGCCCGCGCGGCTCGCGAGGTCTCGCAGTTCACCGTGAACTTCGCCGACGCGCAGCAGGACAACGCGAAGCAGGTCGCCGACGTCGAAAACTTCCTGACGCAGCGGATCGACCTGCTGATCATCAGCCCCAACGAGGCGACCCCGCTGACCGCCGTCGTCAAGAAGGCCTACGACAAGGGCATCCCGGTGCTGGTGCTGGACCGCAAGGTCGACGGCGACGCGTACACGCAGTGGATCGGCGCCGACAACGTCGACATCGGCCGGCAGGCCGGGCAGTACCTGGCGGACCAGGTGCTGCCGCAGGGCGGGAAGATCGCCGAGATCCGCGGGCTCGCCGGGTCCACCCCGGCCAAGGAGCGCCAGGACGGCTTCGCCAAGGGCATCGAGGGCCGCGGCATCGACATCGTGACCACTGTGGACGGTGACTGGCTGCGCGAAAAGGGCCAGCAGCAGGCGGACGCGATCTTCAAGGCGCACCCGGAGATCCAGGCCGTCTACGCCCAGAACGACCCGATGGCCGAAGGCGCGTACCTCGCCGCGAAGGCCGCGGGCCTGGACAAGAAGGTGAAGTTCATCGGCATCGACGGCCTGCCGATCCCCTCCGGCGGCATCAAGGCGGTCGAAGCCGGCCGCCTCGCGGCGACGTTCGTCTACCCGACGGGCGGCCGCGAAGCGGTGGCATCGGCGAAGAGCATCCTCATCGACTGCGCGAAGCCGGCGAAGACGCAGATGCTGCCGACACAGCTCGTCACGCAGGCCAACGCCGCCGAGGTGTACGCGCGGGGCAACCGCTGACGCCGGTCCTTGACCTCAACCTTCCTCGAACTTCTACCGTCGGCACCATGACCACTGCCCCACCCATCCCCCGCACCGTCTGGATCGCCTCCGGCGTCATGGCGCTCGGCGGGTTCCTGGGCAACATGGACGGGTCGATCGTCGCGGTCGGTCTGGAGTCGATGAGGCTGCGCCTGGGGGTCGGCCTCATCGAAATCCAGTGGGTCGCGACGGCCTTCCTCCTCGGCCTCTCCGCCGCGCTCCCATTGACCCCGTGGCTCGTCAAGAAACTCGGCGCCGGAAGACTCTGGCTCTGGGCACTGGCGGCGTTCCTGCTCACGTCGATCGCCTGCGCCCTCGCCCCGGACGCCGCCACCCTGATCGCCTTCCGCGCGCTGCAGGGCATGGCCACCGGCGTCATGGTCACGGCCGGGCAGACCGTGATCGGGCTGGCCGTCGGCCCGGAACGGCTCGGCCGCACCATGGGCACGCTCGGCCTGGTCGTCGGGCTGGCGCCGGTCGTCGGGCCGAGCGTCGGCGGGTTCCTGCTCGCGCACTTCTCGTGGCCGGTGCTGTTCTGGCTCAACCTGCCGATCGGCCTGGTCGCGTTCGGCCTGGCGCTGCGGTACGTCCCGCGCGGCGACCGCGGGCAGCCGCCGCCGGTGGACTGGCCCGGCCTGGCGCTGATCACGCTCGGCCTGCCGCTGCTCGTCTACACGCTCACCGAGCGGAACGCGCTGTTCGCGGCCGTCGGCGCCCTCGCGCTCGCGGTCTTCGCCTGGCGCTCGCTGCGCGTCCGGCACCCGGTGCTGGACCTGCGGCTGGCCGCCCGGCCCGTCATGGGTTCGGCGCTGGCGTCGGTCCTGCTCGCCGGCGCCGGGATGTTCGGCGCGGTCCTGGTGCTGCCGCTGTGGTTCCAGGTCCGGCTCGGCGCCGGCCCCGCCGAAGCCGGCGTACTGCTCGCGCCGATGGGCCTGGCCACGACGGTGTTCGTGCTCGTCGCCGGCCGGCTGACCGACCGCTACGGCGGCGGCACCGTCTCGCTCACCGGGTCGGTGGTGGTGCTGGCGGCCACCGTCCCGCTACCGTGGCTCGGCCCGGACGCGCCGATGTGGCTGATCCAGGCACTGCTCGTGGTCCGCGGCGCGGGACTCGGGCTGTCGATCATGCCCGCGTCGACGGCGGCGTACGCGTCGGTCCGGGCCGGCGAACTCGGGCACGCGACGGCGTTGGTCAACATCGTGATGCGCGTGGGCGGCGCGGCCGGGGGCGCGTTGTGCGTAATCGTGCTGTCGCGCGGCCTCACCGTCGATCCGGCGACCGGGTTCGGCTGGGCTTTCGGCGTCCTCGGTGCCGTGTGCGCGCTCGGTACCGCCGCGACGGTGTGGCTCCGGCGCGCGGAACGTTCGTCCACAATGGACGGCACGGCCTGATCCACCTGGGAACCTGGCGCGAACCCCCGATTGGTGATTTCCTGGAGCCGGACAACCACTGTCGGTAAGGGGAAGGGCTGGCATGGCGGGGGTAGCGAAGCTGCTGACAGCGGCGGCAGTACTGGGGAGCCTGCTGGCGGCAACGCCGGCTTCGGCGGCCACCGAAGCGATCGACTGGAAACCGTGCGCCGACGCGCCCGCCGTCGACTGCGGCACCGTGACCGTGCCGATCGACTGGGCACACCCGGATCGGGGCACCGCCAGTATCGCGCTGGCGCGGCGCAAAGCCGCCGACCCGCAGGCGCGCATCGGGTCGATCCTGATGGACCCGGGCGGCCCCGGCGGGGCGGGCGCGGGCGAGGTCGAGGCCGGCTGGTCGCTCTCACCGGAGATCACCAAGCGGTTCGACACCGTCGGCTTCGACCCGCGCGGCGTCGGCGACAGCACGCAGATCAAGTGCGGGCTCGACGAAGTCATCGCCGACCACCCGCAGGTTCCGCGCAACCAGGCCGAATTCGAGCAGCTCGCGGCGTACAACCGGAAGCTCGGCGAAAGCTGCAACAGGCTTTCCGGGCCGCTGGGGCAGTTCGGGGACACCAAGAGCGTCGCGCGGGACATGGACGCGATCCGCGCCGCGCTCGGCGACGAAAAGCTGACGTACTACGGGGTTTCGTACGGCACGCTGATGGGCCAGCAGTACGCCGAGCTGTTCCCGGACAAGGTGCGCGCGCTCGTGCTGGACAGCAACATGGACCACTCGCAGTACACCGCGTTCGAGTTCCTGAACAGCGAAACCCAGTCGGTGCAGGCGGAGTTCGGCGAGTTCGTCGCGTGGTGCGCCCGGACGCCGAGCTGCGCGTTGCACGGCCGCGACGTCTCGAAGCTGACGCGTGACCTGCAGGACAAAGCCGCGCGCGGGGATCTGAAGGATCCGCAGAGCGGCGAAGTCATCACGCCGCTTTCGCTCGCGGGAATGTTCCAGGGCTCCTTCTACGGCCCGAGCTGGGACAGGCTCGCGACGGTCCTGAAGTCGCTGGCGGACGGCACCCCGCGGCCCGCGTCGGTGCGACTGAAGGACGACATCCCGGTCAACACGGTGTTCCAGAGCGTGTTCTGCGACGACTGGAAGCTGCCGGTGCACAACTACGCCGAGCTCGAGGCGTACCGCCGGACGGCGGCGGCGCTCGCCCCGGACGTCAAGGTCAACTCACTGGGCTGGGCGGCGGTCACCGGGTGCGTCGGCTGGCCGAACAAGACCAGCAACCCGCAGCACCCGCTGCAGGTCCACGGCGCGCCGCCGCTGCTGATGCTGAGCAGCAAGTACGACCCGGCGACACCGTACGCGTGGTCGCGGGCCGCGGCCCGGCAGAGCGGCAGCACGCTGCTCACCTACGACGGCTGGGGCCACGGCGCGTACTCCAAGAACAGCCAGTGCGTGATCAAGGCGACCGACGACTACCTGATCACCGGCAAGCTCCCGGCGCGCGGCACGCACTGCGCGGCCGTCGAGCCGGGGACGCCCGAAGCCCGGATGGCCGGGCCGAAACCGCCGTCGACGATCGGCTTCTGACGCTTCCGTCGCGCGGCCGGAGCGAGGACAATCGTTTCGGCCGCGACGGAAGGAGCTTGCGATGCTTCGCCGATTTCTCGTCCTGGCCGCGGTGGTCATCGCGGCGAGTTCGCTCCTGACGGCGCCGGCGCAAGCGACGTCCCGCCACGGCGGGTACCTCGCCCTCGGCGATTCCGTCGCGTTCGGTTACCGGCCCAACGCGGACTACTCGAACGCGGCCGCCTTCAGCGGCTACGCGGAGAAGTACGCGGCGCTGCGCGGGTTGCGGCTGGCGAACGCGTCCTGTCCGGGTGAGACGACGGGAAGCCTGCTGGTGGTCACCGCGCCGAGCAACGGCTGCGAAAACGGCTACCGCCTGGCGTATCCGCTGCACGTTTCGTATTCGGGCGCCCAGATCGACTACGCCGTGCAGTACCTGCGATCACACCGCGACACGCGGCTCGTGACGCTGACGATCGGCGCGAACGACATGTTCCGGTGCCAGGACACGACCCCGGACCACTGCACGGGCGCCTCGTTCACCGCCGCCCTGAACCAGGTGAGCCGCAACCTCGCGTCGATCCTCTCCGCGGTGCGCACCCAGTACCGCGGCGACGTCGTGCTGGTGTCGTACTACTCGCTCGACTACCGCGACCCGACACAGGTGGCGCAGGTCAAGGCCCTCGACGCGGCGCTGACGCAGGTGACCCGCCGCTACCACGGCAAGATCGCGGACGGCTTCACGGCGTTCCTCCTGGCCTCCCTGCGCACGGGCGGCGACCCGTGCGCGGCGGGCCTGCTGGTGAAGCTCCCGACGGGCGGCTGCGACGTCCACCCGAGCGCGGCCGGGCACCGCGCGCTGGCCGCGGCGCTGGCGTTCGCGCGTTAGACGGTCCGCACCTCGACCCCGGCGGCTTCGAAGGCCCGCACGGCCTCGGGGTCGGCATCGGTATCGGTGACGAGGGCGTGCACCTGCGTGGTCTCGCAGATCCGGGCAAAGGCCCGCCGCCTCAGCTTGGACCCATCCGCGACGGCGACCACGCGCTCGGCGCGTTCCACCATCAGCCGGTTGATGCTGGCCTCGCCTTCGTGGTGGGCGAACGCACCGGCGCCGGCATCGAAGGCGTCGACGCCGAGGAACAGCAGATCGATGGTGAGCTCACTGAGCACGCGCGTGGCAAGAGGCCCGCTCAGTTCGAACGACTGCGGCCGGGCAACCCCGCCGGTGACCACGATCTTGACGTTCGGCCGCACGGCGAGCTCGTGCGCGATGTTGAGGGCGTTGGTGACGACGGTGAGGCCGGGAGTGCTGTTGAGGTCGGACCGCATGGCCAGCGCTCTGGCGACGCCCGCGGTGGTCGTTCCTCCGTTGAGGCCGACCACCATGCCTTTGGTGACTTCCGCGGCCGCGGCGGTGCTGATCCGCTGCTTTTCCGGGACGTGCCGGGCGGTTTTGTAGCGGAGGGGAAGGTCGTAGGCGAGATCGTTCGCCACGGCGCCGCCGCGGGTGCGGGTGAGGAGTTGCTGTTCGGCCAGGTGGTCGAGATCCCGGCGGATCGTGGCTGCCGAGACGTCCAGTTCGGCCGCGACGTCCTCGACGTCGATCTTTTCCCGCTGGCCCAGCATGTCCAGGAGGGTGGTGAGTCGTTCGTGCCGGGCCATTGGGGGTTACTCCTTCGCGCATTCTCGTGCGCCGTTTGCCGGTGTTCCGAGCAGTATGGTGCATTGGAGGTGTCGCTCGTACGCTACCCCTTGGGCCGGGTTTCAAGATGACGGCTTCGCCGGGGCGTGGGGAATCGGCGTTCTGGTGGTTGCCTTCTGGTGGTGGTCGGCAGCGCCGATT
>NZ_JBDLYJ010000022.1:0-132474 GCF_051337345.1 Amycolatopsis sp. MEPSY49
ATCAAACCCGGCAAAGCCGCCCCGCCGCCGAAGCACGCCGACATCAACGGCAACCCGAAGGGTCTCGACGGCCCGAAGGGCGGCGACGGGAACACGACGCCGTCGGGAGCCAAGGGCGACTCGACCACGCCGTCCGGCGACCACACCCCGCCGCCGCCGAAGAGCGACCCGCCGCCCGCGTCGAAGGGCCCCGACGAGACGCCGAGAAGCCTGGACCCGACGCCGCCCCCGGCGTCCAGGGGCCTGGACACGAACAGCACCCCGAAGGGCAACCCCAAGGGCGACGGCGGGCGGATCAAGGACAACAACCCCAAGCCGGACGAGCACACCACGCGGACGAAGGACAAGACCGACTGCGGCGACCCGATCGACGTCGCGACCGGGGCCGTGATGCTCGTGCAGGAGGACGTCTCGCTGCCCGGCGCCCTGCCGCTGGTGGTCGAGCGCACGCACCTGTCGTCCTACCGGGCCGGCCGGCTGTTCGGCCCCACCTGGGCCTCGACGCTGGACGAACGCCTCGAGGTCGAGCCGGACGGGCTGCACCTGGCGCTGGCCGACGGCACCCTGCTGCGCTACCCGGTCCCGGCAGGCGTGGAGGCGGTCGTCCCGGACAGCGGCCCGTATCTGGCCCTTCGCCGCGTGCGGCACGGGTTCGTCGTCGGCGACCCGCAGTCCGACCGCATGCGCTACTTCGCGGGCCGTCCCGGCGACGCCACGCTGCCGCTGCGCGCGGTCGTGGACGGGAAGAGGAACCGGATCGTCCTGCGCTACCGCGACGGCGTGCCGGTGGCGATCGAGCACTCCGGCGGCTACCGCGTCGAGATCGACAGCACCGGCGGCCTGGTCACCGCGGTGCGCGCGGCGGGTTCCCCGGTCCCGCTGGCGGAGTACACCTACGACTCGGCGCGCCGGCTCGTCCAAGTCGTCGACGCGGTCGGCACCCCGCAGAAGTTCACCTACGACGCCGACGGCAGGCTCACGCGCTGGGAAGACGTCAACGGCCGCTGGTACCGCTACGGCTACGACAGCCAGGGCCGTTGCGTGCGCGCCCAGGGCACCGACGGCTACCTCGACACGACGCTGGCCTTCGAGCCCGGCGTCACGACCGTCACGGACTCGCTCGGCGCCGTCACCCGCTACCGGCTCGACGAGCGGCTGCGCGTGATCGGGCAGACCGACCCGCTCGGGAACACCACGAGCGCCGAACGGGACCGCTTCGGGCGCGTCGTCGCCGAGACCGACGAGCTCGGCAACGTCACGCGCTGGGACTACGACGAGGTCGGCAACCTCGCCGCCGTCACGCGGCCCGACGGCAGCCGCATGGTCATCGGCTACGACGACCGGCACCGGCCGATCGCGGTGACCGGGCCGGACGGGGCCGTCTGGCGCCACGAGTACGACGCCGGCGGCAGCCTCGCCCGCACCGTCGACCCGACGGGCGCCGCGACCGCCTACACCTACGACCCCTTCACCGGCACCGTCGACTCGGTGACCGACGCGCTCGGCGGCGTCACGCGGATCCAGGCCAACGCCGCCGGGCTCCCCCTGCTCGTCACCGAGCCGGACGGCGCCGTCTGGCGCTACGGCTACGACGCGCTCGGCAACACCACCAGCGAGACCGACCCGCTGGGTCACACCACCACCTTCGTGAGCGACGCCGCCGGCCACCTCGTGCAGCGGCGCGACGCCGACGGCGCGGTCGAGCGGTTCGCGGCGACGGCGCACGGGAGCTTCGAGGAGCGGACGGACCCGCGCGGCGGCGTCACCCGTATCGAGTACGCCCACTTCGACCTGCCGGTCACCGAGCGGGGTCCCGACGGCGGCACGCTGAAGTACGGCTACGACACCGAACTGCGGCTCACCTCGATCACCAACGAACGCGGCCTGGTGTGGCGCTACGAATACGACGCCGCCGGCCGGAAGATCGGGGAAACCGACTACAACGGCCGCGTCCTGCGCTACGGCTACGACGCCGCGGGGCGGCTCGTTTCGCGCACCAACGGCGCCGGGCAGACCATCACCCTCGAGCGGGACAGCGTGGGCCGGGTGGTGCGGCGCAGCAGCGCCGACGAGGTCGCCGTGTTCACCTACGACGAGGCCGACCGGATGCTGTCGGCGGCCAACGCGCACAGCGAGGTCCGGTACACCTACGACGCGCTCGGCCGCGTGCTGGCGGAGTCGATCAACGGCCGGACCGTCTCCTACCGCTACGACGCCCTCGGCCGCCGCGTGGGCCGCCGGACGCCCTCGGGGGCGGAGTCGGTCGTCGGCTACGACGCCGCCGCACGCCCGGTCGCGCTGACGACCGCCGGGCGCACCCTGCGGTTCGGGTACAACGCCGCGGGCCGGGAAACCGTGCGCGAACTGGTCACCCGTACCGGGCCGGTGGCGCAGCTGCGGCAGGACTGGACACCCACCGGGCAGCTGTCCGCGCAGACGGTGCTGCGCGGCCCGGACACGCTGCAGCGGCGCGAGTACGGCTACCTGCCCGACGGCTACCTCGCCGGGGTGACCGACCTGATCTCCGGGCAGCGCACCCTCGACGTCGACTCCCGCGGCCGGGTCCGCGCCGTGCGCGGTCCGCGCTGGCAAGAGGACTACGAGTACGACGCGAGCGGCGCCGTCACCGGGGCGGGCTGGTCCGGCGGGACGCAGGCCGGCGGGCCCCGGTCCTACACCGGCACCCTGCTCACCTCGGCCGGTCCGACGCGCTACAGCTACGACGGCGAAGGCCGGGTCGTCGCCCGCGAACGCCACGGGCAGCGGTGGACCTACGAGTGGAGCGCGGAAAACCGGCTGACCGGCGTGCGCACGCCGGACGGCGCGACGTGGCGTTACCTCTACGACCCGTTCGGCCGCCGGATCGCCAAGCAGTGCCTCGACGGAAGCGGCGCCGTCGCCGAGCAGGTCGAGTTCGCCTGGGACGGTCAGGTCCCGGCCGAACAGGTCCACAGTGGACCGGGTCGGCCGCCGGTCGCGACGGTGTGGGAGTACGCGCCCGGCTCGCCGGTCCCGCTCACCCAGACCGAGCGCGTCCTCGGCGCCGGCGGGGACCGGTTCCACGCCATCGTGCCCGACCTCGTCGGCGCGCCCGCGGAGCTGGTCGACGACACCGGCGCGCTGGCCGGCCACCTGCACACGGCGCTGTGGGGCCCGGCCGTCTCGGCCGGCGGCACGGCGAACACCCCGCTGCGGTTCCCCGGCCAGTACCACGACCCGGAGACCGGGCTGCACTACAACCGCCACCGCTACTACGACCCCGAGACCGGCCGGTTCCTCTCGCACGATCCGCTGGGCCTGACCCCGGCGCCGGACTCCATGTCCTATGTGGACAACCCGACCGCCATGACCGACCCGCTCGGGCTGGGCCCGCAGCGGACCACGCCGTGCGCGGCGGCGGCCGCCCGGGCCCAGGCCCACCCCTACGCCCGCGGGAACGACGGACCGTCGACGAGCAACCGCAAGTACCCGGAAAGCACCTACGGCGACCGGAACGCCGAGCGCAAGCGCCTCAACGAGAAGTACGACTACAAGATCGACGGGGACAAGACGCACCAGAACGAGCACGCCGCCGGGTACGACATCCTGAGCGACAACGGCGGCGCGAAGGGCTTGCGGAAGGACAAAGACAACAAGCCACTGGAGAACAACGCTTACGCCTACTACGAGGACTACGCCAACCACCGCTACCACCCCGGCACGGGCAAGGGCGGCGCGAACCACGAGTCCGGGTTCACCAAGGGCGACGTCCGGGACGCTCCGAACACCTCGCCGGACGCGAACCTCAAGTACGACGACCGCCTCGGTTCGTACCGGCACGCCCAGCGCAGCGCCATCGAGGGCAACGACCCGAGCACGGCGGTCCAGCTCAACCAGCTCGGCTACGGCCACCAGCAGGGTTTCGGCAAGACGGGCAACGACACCTTTTCCGACCAGGTCTACCACGGCAACGACAAGAACCACGTCCACCACGAAGACCACCCGCTGTACGACAAGGACAAGGCGGACGCGGCGAAGGCGGAGCAGGACCGGCGGGACGCCGTCAAGAACGACCCGAACCACCCGGACCGCAAGGCCTGGGAGGACGAGCAGAAGCGGATGGCCATCGCGGACGACTCGTACCACAAGATGATCGACGACATGCGCTCCAGCGGTGAGGGCATGCGGTACAACCCGCAGGCGGGCCAGGCGGTTCCGGCCGGCGGGCACACGGCGGACCACGGCACGGTGACCACGAAGCCGATCGACAAGTGGGACGCGGCCGAGATGCACGGTGCCCGCGACGCGGCGCGCACGGGCGAATGGCCGGGCTACGGCGGCTTCTACAAGAACCCGACGGCCGAGGACTGGGCCAAGCTCGAACGCGGCGAGCTCGACCCGCCGCAGCTCAAGAACATGCCGGACCCGACCGACGCGCAGGTCTCGGACGCGGCGGCGAAGTTCAAGGCGCACCACGACCCCCTGTGGCAACGGCAGCAGGAAGGCCTGGCGAACAACATGGACGTCGACTGACGTCATTTTTGCGGACTTTGATACGAAAATTTCCGCAATTGGTTCGACTATTGCCAGTTCCTGTCCGGCCGCCTACAGTCCGGTCACGTACTCGAGCAGCGTGGCGAGAGGAACTGGCATGGCGATCTCGCGCAGGGTCTTCCTCGGTTCGGCCGCGGCCTGGGGCGCGCTTTCCGCCATCGGTGCGCCGGGTGCCGCCGCGACCAGTCCGCCCGGGGACGTCGTCGGCAAGATCACCGTCGGGTACCAGGGCTGGTTCGCCTGCGCCGGCGACGGCGCGCCGATCGGCGGCTGGTGGCACTGGAGCCAGGACTGGGGCCGGACGCCGTCGCCGGCCAACAACGTCATCAAGGCCTGGCCGGACCTGCGCGAGTACACCCGCACCTACCCGACCGCCTACGGCAACCTCGGAAACGGCCGGGCGGCCGGACTTTTCTCGTCCTACGACCAGCAGACCGTCGACACGCACTTCCGGTGGATGCGGGAGAACGGCTGCGACACCGCCGCTTTGCAGCGCTTCAACCCCAACAGCAGCGAAGGTCCCACGCGCGACGCGATGGCCGCCAAGGTCCGCGCGGCCGCCGAGGCGCAGGGACGGAAGTTCTACATCATGTACGACGCCACCGGCTGGGCGGCCATGCAGTCCGAGCTGAAGGCCGACTGGATGACCAAGATGTCCGCGCACACCGCGTCACCGGCGTACGCCCGCCAGAACGGCAAACCGGTCGTCTGCGTCTGGGGTTTCGGGTACAACGACGGCAACCACCCGTGGGACGCCGGCACCTGCCTCGACGTCGTGAACTGGTTCAAGGCCCAGGGCTGCTACGTCATCGGCGGTGTGCCGCGGGAATGGCGGACGAGCGACGGCGGTTCGCGGCCCGGTTTCGGTGACGTCTACCGCTCGTTCGACATGATTTCGCCGTGGATGGTCGGCGCGATCGGCGACGCGGCGGGCTCGGACTGGGCGTACCAGAACCTGACCGTGCCCGACCAGGCCGACTGCGCCGTCCACGGCATCGACTACCAGCCGTGCGTCCTGCCCGGCGACGTCTCCGGGCGGCAACGCGCCCACGGCGACTTCATGTGGCGCCAGTTCTACAACGTCGTGCGCGCCGGCGTGGCGGGCATCTACATCTCGATGTTCGACGAGTACGGCGAAGGCAACCAGATCGCGAAGACGGCGGAAAACGCGTCGATGACCCCGGTGGGCTCCGGCTTGCTCGCCCTCGACGAGGACGGAACGGCCTGTTCGTCGGACTACTACCTGCGGCTGACCGCCGACGGCGGCCGCATGCTCAAGGGAGAACTCCCGCTGACGGCGGTCCGGCCGACCCGGCCCACGCTCACCACCGGCGGCTCCACGGATCTGGCGCGGGGCCGCGCCACGAGCGAGAGCAGCCACACCCAGAACTACGGCGCGGGCAACGCGGTCGACGGAAACCCGGACAGCTACTGGGAAAGCGCGAACAACGCGTTCCCCCAGTGGCTCCAGGTCGACCTCGGCGCAGCGGCCGCGGTGACGCGGATCGTGCTGGCGGTCCCGCCCGCGAGCGCGTGGAGCACCCGGACGCAGACGTTCGCCGTGTCCGGTTCGACCGACGGTGGCTCGTTCGAGACTCTCGTCCCGGCGACGGGGTACGTCTTCGATCCGGCGCGGGGCAACAGCGTCACGATCGCCGTTCCCGGTGGCGCGCGG
Source organism: Amycolatopsis sp. MEPSY49 (assembly GCF_051337345.1). Lineage (NCBI taxonomy): Bacteria > Bacillati > Actinomycetota > Actinomycetes > Pseudonocardiales > Pseudonocardiaceae > Amycolatopsis > Amycolatopsis sp. MEPSY49. The sequence goes on from NZ_JBDLYJ010000022.1 coordinate 6,209, forward strand.
CGGTTCCTGCGCCTGACCTGCACCGGCAACACCGGGTGGCCGGCCGGTCAGCTGGCCCGCTTCGAGGTCTACGGCTGAGCCGGCTGGATCAGCTCGATCAGGTTGCCTTCGGGGTCTTTGACGTACCCGAACCGCGCGCCGGGCTGGACCGCGTCGGCGGGCGGCCATACCGGCTGCGCGCCCGCACCGGTCAGCCGCGTGTAGGCGGCGTCGAGGTCGTCGACTTCGATGGCCCAGTGGCCGTAGCCCTGGGCACGCAGGACGTCCATCGGGTCGGCGAACGTCTCCGCGCGGGTGGAGCCGGCCCGTTCGATCAACTCGATCCTGGTCCCGCCGGCGGTCTGCACGACGGCCGTGCGTACCCCGGCTTCGGGCACCTCGAACTGCTCGATCACCTCGGTGAAGCCGAGCGCGTCGGCGTACCAGCGCCGCTGCGCGTCGAGGTCGGCGACCGAGACGCTGACGTGGTGGAAACGGACCGGAAAAGACATGGCGAACTCCCTTCGTGACATCAATGTAGGCACTGACCACATTGTTGTCAACGACCACATTGTGGGCAGTGGCTACACTGCGGCCATGGACGACAAGGCCACGCCGTACCACCACGGCAACCTGCGTTCCGAGCTGCTGGACCTGGCCGAGCGGACGGTGGAGCGCAGCGGCGTCGCGGGGCTGTCGCTGCGCGGCCTCGCCCGCGAGCTCGGCGTCAGCCACAACGCGCCACGCCAGCACTTCGCCGACAAGCAGGCCCTGCTCGACGCGCTCGCCGTGCGGGGGTTGCGGCGCCTCGGCGACGAGCTCGACGAAGGGCTCGGCCGGGCCCAGGGCGGTTTCGAGGAGCGGCTGACCGCGTTCGCGCGGGTCTACGTCGGGTTCGCCACGCGGTTCCCGGCGCTGCTGGCGCTGGTGTTCGCGCACAAGGACGACCCGGCCCGGCCGGAGCTGCGGGAAGCGAACGAGCGGGCGTTCGCGGCACCGGTGGCGCTCATCGACGGGGCACGGGAGCGCGGCGAAATCGTCGCCGGCGAGCCCGACCGCGTGGCGATGGCGGTGCTCGCGACGCTCCAGGGCCTGGCGTCGATCATCACCGGCGGCCTGATCGGCGACCGGTCCCCGGACGCCGTGGTGACCGGCACGGTGCATAGCCTCGTGCAGGGCCTGCGGCCGCGAGATTAGTCCTTTGTGGACGCGAAGTGGCCGGTCAGCAGGAGCAGCTTTCCGGTGGTGCGCCGGGATTCGAGGTCGCGGTGCGCCTGCGCCGCCCGCGCGAGCGGGTAGCGTCCGCCCACCGCCACGGTCAGCTTTCCCGACGCGATCAGCGCGAAGAGGTCCGCCGAGTTGCTCAGCAGCTCCGCCCGGGTGGCGATGTGGTCGCGGAAGGTCGGGTAGCAGATCTTGACGCTGCGCGGCAGCTCCTGCATGCCGATCGTCGGGACGTTGCCGATGAAGGCGCCGTAGTAGAGCAAAGTCCCGTTGCGGCGCAAGGCGCGGATGGAGGCCCGGAAGGTGGGCTCGCCGTTGCCGTCGAACACGGCGTGGACACCCTCGCCGCCGGTGAGCCGCCGGACTTCGCCGGCGAACGCCTCGCCGATCGAGACCAGCACGTGGTCGGCTCCGGCCTCCTTCGCGGCGATCACCTTCTCCTCCCGCGAAACCACGCCGATCACCTCGGCGCCGCGGTGCTTCGCGATCTGGGTGATCAACCGGCCGAGCCCACCGGCGGCGGCGTGGACGAGGACGACGTCACCGGCCCGGACCGGGTAGGCCTCGGTGGTGAAGTGGTGGGCGGCGATGCCCTGCATCAGCACGCCGGCGGCGACCTCGTCGGAGATCCCGGGCGGTACGGGAACGGCCGACGCCGCCGGGACGGCGATCGTGCCGGCATAGCTGCCGTAGGCGTAGACCCAGGCGACGCGGTCGCCGGCGGCGAACCCGGTGACGCCGGGCCCGAGCGCCCGGACCACCCCGGCCGCCTCGACGCCGGGCACGAACGGAACCGATCCGCCCGCGGGGCCGCGCTGCCGCGCGCCGGTGTCCATGAAGTTGACGCCCGCCACGGCGATGTCGACCAGGAGCTCCCCCGGCCCCGGTGCGGGGTCCGGGACCTCCCGCGCGGTGAGCACGTCCGGTCCGCCGAGCCGGTCGACAATGATGGCCTGCATGGGTTTTCTCCGATTCCGCCGAAGGTGATCTTCGTTGCCCCGGCCAGTGTCGTCCGCCTAAAATGTACCCGCAAGTACAATCCGGGAGGCCCGCGTTGCTGACGAAGAAGGGTGCCGCGACCCGCCTGCGGATCGTCGACGCCGCCGCGGCCGAGATCCGCGAGCGCGGCGTCAACGCCACCACACTGGACGACGTCTGCCGGCGCAGCGGGACCGGCAAGAGCCAGCTCTTCCACTACTTCCCGGAGGGCCGGGAGCAGCTCCTCCTGGCGGTGGCGCGACGGGAAGCCGACCGCGTCCTGGAAGACCAGCAGCCGCACCTGGACGGGCTGACCACGTGGCCGGCCTGGCGGAGCTGGCGCGACGCGGTGGTCGAGCGCTACCGGCGCCAGGGGGTGCACTGCCCGCTCGGCGTCCTGATCACCGAGCTCGGGCGGCACACCCCGGCGGCGCAGGAAGTCACCCGCGAGCTGCTCGCGCAGTGGGAAGCGCGGGTCCGCGCCGGGATCGAGGCGATGCGCGATCGCGGCGACGTGCGTCCGGAGGTCGATCCGGAAGCCACGGCGATGGCGATCATCGCGGCGATCCAGGGCGGGGTCACGATCCTGATGTCGACCGGGTCCGCGCGGCACCTCGAGAGCGCGTTGGACCTCTGCCTGACTCACCTGCGTTCGCCGGGGGGTTGAGCTGTTCGACCCGGCCGATCGTCCACTGTGGACTCCACGATGACACCGCGACGGCCCGCACGCCGCACCTCCCACGCACCAGGGCGACAAGGGTGGCGCATCGTGCACCGGCGGCTGGAGATCACCTGGATGGACACCTTCGCGGTCGCGGACTCCGGGATCGGCTAACCGGCGCTCACCGCGCCGAGGACGAAGTCGACCAGCTCGCCGGCGTACTCGGTCAGCCCGGCCGCGACCTGCGGCCGCAAGTGGGCCGGCGTCGCCAGCGCGTGGTTCAGGCAGCCGCCGACGATCGCGTCCAGCAGGAGCGTCACGCTCGTTCCGCCGTGCAGCTCGCCGCGGGCGATACCGCGCCGGACGATCGCGCGGGCCGCCAGCACCTGCGCCTGCCGCAGCCGGGCCACCCGCTCCGCGACGCCGGGGATGCGGTCGGCCTCCAGCAGCAGCCTCGTCGTCGCCCGGCCCGACTCGCCGAAGAACGCCGTCAGCATCTGCTCGGCGAGGCGGACCAGGTCCTCGCGCACCGAGCCCGTGTCGATGTCGGCGACCGGGGTGATCCGCGCTTCGAGGCAGCCGGCCAGCAGCTCCTTCTTGTTCGGCCAGCGCAGGTAGATCGACGCCTTGCCCACCCCGGCGCGGCGGGCCACGGAGTCGACCGTGAACCGGCCCCAGCCGTCCTCGCCGAAGACCTCCGCGGCCGCGCTCAGCACCCGCCGGTCGACCTCGGGGTCGCGGGGCCGCCCGGCCTCGCCCGTCATGCGCCTCACCTCGCCCCGTGATCGGGGTCGTTGCCGCACGGAATCCGACCACTATAGAGTCGGGCTATTACTGGACGCACCTTGTTCAGTATCTCGCGGAAGGTGCGGACATGCCGGGAATCGAGGTGCTCGGCACCGAGCAGCAGGCGGCGTGGCGGGCGCGGCGGCGGCCGCCGGTCGAGAAGCTGCCTGGCGGGCTGTGGTCGGTGCCGGTGCCGATCCCGGACAACCCGCTGCGCTACACGCTGTCCTACCTCGTCCCCGCCGACGAAGGCCTGGTCGTCGTCGACCCCGGCTGGGACACCGACGAGGGCTGGACGGCCCTGCTCGACGGCCTCGCCACCGCGGGCGCGTCGACCGCCGACGTGGCCGGGATCGTCACCACCCACGTCCACCCCGACCACCACGGCCTGTCCGCCCGGCTGCGCGCGGAGTCCGGCGCGTGGATCGGCATGCACCCGGCCGAACGCGCCACGCTGCCCCAGCGCCGCCGCGACGAGCACGGCGACACCCGCACCGAGATCACGACGTGGCTGCGCGGCTGCGGCGCCCCGGAGGCGGAGATCGCCGACCTCCTCAAGACGCTCGAAGCCGCCCCACGGCCGGCCGCCGAGCTGCCCGACCCGGACGTCCTGCTGGAGGACGGCGACCTCGTGCCGGTGCGCGGCCGCCGGCTGCGGGCCGTGTGGACGCCCGGCCACACGCCGGGGCACCTGTGCCTGCGGGAGCCGGACGCGCGGCTGCTGCTCACCGGCGACCACGTGCTGCCCCGGATCACCCCGGCGATCGGCTCGTGGCCGGGCGCCGCCGAACCGCCGCTGGGCCAGTTCCTCCGCTCACTGGAGCGCACGTCGACGTTCGACGACCACGACGCGCTGCCCGCGCACGAGTACCGCTTCCGCGGCCTCGCCGCCCGCAGCGAGCTGCTGCGCGAGCACCACGAGCAGCGGTGCGCGGAGATCGTCGCGGTCGTCACGGAGCTCGGGCAGCCGACGCCGTGGGAGATCGCCACGCACCTGACGTGGTCCCGGCCGTGGCCGGAGATCGGGTTCATGCGGCTGTCGGCGGTGGCCGAGACCGTCGCCCACATCGAGTACCTGGCCGGGCAGGGCCGGCTCACCTGGCCGGGGTACGGCCCCACGCCGATGCGGGTCACAGGTCCAAGGCGCTCATGAGCAGCGCGGCCACGGCGGCCCGGTGCTCGGGGGTGTCCCGCCACCGCAGGTGACGACCGGCCTCGACCACCACGCCGAAACCCGCGTGCACCAGCACCCGGGCCTGGCGCGTGTCGAGGTCCGGCCGGGCGTGGCGCAGGTGCTCCTCCCACACGGCGATGTGCTCGCGCTGCGCCGCGACCAGCGGCCGGCGCAGGCCGGCGGGCAGGCCGACGACCTCGGCGTTGGCCACGCTGTTGAGGGCGCTGTGCTCGAAGCTGTAGGCCACGTAGGTCGCGGTGAGGGCGGTCAAGGCGGCGAGGGGATCGGTCACCCCGCGAAGGTTGTGTTCGACCGCTTGGGCCAGCAGGTCCGCGGCCTGCAGGCACGCCGCCGCGAGGATGTCGGCCTTGCCCGGGAAGTACCGGTACAGCCCGGACGGCACCAGCCCCACGGCCTCGGCGATCATGCCGTTGGTGACGGCGGCGAACCCGTCGCGTTCGAACAGCGGGATCGCGGCCGCGAGGATCTCCGAGCGCCGGGTGCGCGGCACGGGCCGGGCGGGCAGTTCGACGAGGCCCGCGTCCGCGACCCTCCCTGTCAAGTCGTCGGTCGCGACCACCCGGAGCGCGGACGCCCGTAGCAGGTCTTCGACCCGGCGCCGGCCGATCGAGTTGTGGTGCATGGTGATCGACCCGATCACGCCCAGGGCCGCCACGGCCCGCAGGTCCTCGCCGGGCAGCGGGTACTCGCGCCGCACGACGTCCGCCACCCGCCCGACGACGTGCGCGAACTTGCCCTTCAGCAGCCGGCGGTCGGCGCGGTCGAGGTACCGGGCCTCCCACCGGTACACGCCACCGGCCGCCCGGTGGGCGACGGTGACCCGGGTGACGGCGGCGAGCACGTCCGTCAGCGCCGCGTCCGGCGGCACCTCGTCGAGCGCCGCGACGAGCCGGTCGGCCATGACGTTCGCGCACTCGGCGAACAACGCGTACTTGTTCGGGAAATGGCGGTACAGCGCGGCCGCGGTGATCCCGACCCCGGCCGCGATCTCCTCCATGGACGCCGCGTGGTAGCCGCGCTCGCTGAAGACCGTGGCTCCCGCTTCGACGATGAGCTGCTTGCGGTTGCGCGGCCGGACGGCCGCGGCCGGCTCGGCGGTCACCGCGGCCACCGGGCGGGACGAAGCGCGGACGGAGCCATGCGTGCCAGTCAACCACGACGGGGACCGGACGCCTCTTGCCGACCGGCGACACGGCTCGCTATGTTAATGGAGAATCTCTCCCCGGTGATGTGCGGCTCATGAGTGATCCTCCCGGCGAACCATTACTTGGCCGGGAGGCTGCCTATCAAGGAAGCTAGGTAAGTTAATGAGCAATCTCAGCAGGAGGAACGTCCTTTCGCTCGGTGTCGCGCTGGGTTTGGCGAGCGCGACGAGCGTCGTCCCGGCGTGGGCGTCGGCGGGCGCCGCCACCGCGGCGGGCACCGATCCGTGGTGGGTCTGGGACGACGAGATCGACCGCCTGATGGCGGACGTCCTCGACACCGCCGGGGTGCCCGCGCTCAACACCGCGCTGCGGCCGTGGGTGAACAACAGCGACCCACTGCCGGCCGGCCTGCCCGCCGGCCTCGCCGGCTACCTCCAGCAGGCGAACCGGCTGCCCTCCTGGGCCGACCCCGGCAAGCTGCGCCGCGCCGCCGACTTCAACCGGCGCAAGGACACCTACCTGTTCATGCTCTACGGCCTGGGCAGCGGCATCATGAGCACGGTGATCCCGCGGGAGGCCAAGTCGGTCTACTGGTCCGCGGGCGGGGCGAACATGCAGGACCGCGCGGCCAAGACGTTCACCTTCGGCTACGACCTGAGCGACCTGAACGCGTTCCAGCCCGGCGGCCAGTTCGTGGTCACGGCCAACAAGACGCGCCTGGTGCACGCCGCGGTGCGCCACCTGCTGCCGCAGTCGCCGCACTGGCGGGCAGTCGCCGACGAGCGGATCCCGATCAGCAACGGCGACATCCTGGTGACCTTCCACAGCCTCGGCACGTACGTGCACCGGAAGCTGCTCGAATGGCGCGTCCCGATGTCGGCCGCGGACGAAGAGGCCTTCCTGCACCAGTGGCAGGTCGCCATCCACCTGCTCGGCGTGCGGGACGAGTTCATCCCCCGGACGTGGGCCGAGGCGGACGCGCAGTCGGCGCGGGTGCTCACGCCGCTGCTGTCCCCGACGACGGAGGGCAGGGAGCTGGCGGCGGACCTGCTCGGGCTGACCGCGCAGATCGACCTGGGCGTCACGCGCGGGTTCCTCAACGAGTTCGTGCGGTACGTGCTCAGCGACGCGGTCGGCGACTGGCTCGGCCTGCCCCGCGACTACGCGGCGGCCGCGCTGGTCCGCACCGGCTGGCCGGCCTACATCGCGTTCCGCGAGGGGCTGCTGCCGATCGCGCCGGCCGGGTTCTACCTGTTCGACCAGTTCATCCGCGCGATCGCGATGTTGTTCCTCAACAAGGTTTCCTCCCCGACGACCACGCCCATCACGATCCCGACCGGCAACCGGCCCGGCGCCTGACAGCCGGGCTCCCGTGTCCCGGGAGCGTCACACCCTGGACCGGCCGGGGCGCGGAATCCACCGCCACAGCGCCCCGGCCGCCAGGAAGCCGACGAAGCCGCCGGCCACGATCCCCGCGCCGAGGCCGGCCAGCGCGGTCACCGCGGACAGGATCAACGGGCCCACCCCGGTGCCGATGTCCGCGAGCTCGTTCCAGATCCCGAGGTGCGTCGGCCGGCCCACCTCCGGGGACACGTCGGCGCCGAGCGTCATCACGATGCCCGAGCCGATGCCGTTGCCGAAGCCCATCACCATGGCGGCGACCGTGAGCAGGCCCGCGCCGTGGGTGAGCGGCACGAGGAGGAAGGCCGTGCCGAGCACGAGGGTCGAGGGCACGGCCACCCAGCGCCGGCCGTAGCGGTCCATGACCTTGCCGGCCGGGTAGAACGTCAGCGCGTCGATCGCTCCGGCGACGCCGTAGATGATCGAACTGGTCGTCGGCGACAGCCCGATGTGCGCCGCCCACAAGGGAACGACGGTCTGGCGGGTCTGCCGGATCGCCGACAGCAACAGGACGCCGACGCCGAGTGTGGCGTACACGCGCCACTGCTGTCCCAGCATCTTCCGCGTCGTGACGGCGGACGCGGCGGCCCGGTCGCCGGCGCTGACCGCCAGGTCGGGCACCCGGAGCACCAGGACGGCCGCGGCGGCGATCGCGGCCAGGCTGACGTAGTAGGCGCCGGGCAGCCCGGCGGCCCGCATCGCCGCGGCCCCGGCGAACGGTCCGAGGAAGACGCCGATCCGCATGCTCCCGCCCAACGTCGACAACGCCCGGGCGCGCATGTGCTGCGGGACGATCTCGGTCAGGTACGACTGGCGGGCCAGGCCGTAGACAGCGCTCGCCGCCCCGATCAGTACGACGCCGCAGCCGTAGAGCAGCAGCGACCACGGCCCCCGGCCCAGGTCGATCAGGCAGGTCACGACGCCCGCGACCATGACGCCCGCGGCCAGCAGCATCGACCGCCGCTCCCCGATCCGCGTCGCGAGCACCCCGGCCGGGATGTTCGCGGCGAGCGACCCGACCCCGAGCATCGCGGCGATCAGCGCGGCCGTCGAGGTGCTCGCCCCGCGATCGATCGCGCTGAGCGCGATGACCGGCAGCACGGCTCCTTCGGACAGCCCGAAGAGGGCCGCCGGCCCGTACGCCGCCGCGGCGACCGAGCGCAGGCGGAAGTTCTCGACCATCTCGGGCCCATCATGCGTGGCCGAAGGGGCGGCCGACGCCGGGAGTGATCATTCTCGCGTCCCGAAACCGCGCGCCGGCCAGGCATTTCGGACTTATCGGCGGGTCCGGGTCTTGTCCGGACTTGTCCCCGCCGCGGGTGTTCCTTTTTGGGGCCTCTTGAGCAATAGTGGTCGAGTCTGCGTTTTACAACGTTGTAAATCTCTCACGGGAGGCGCGATGCGGCGGTCCTGGAGACGCACCCGAGGCGTGATCACCTGGCTGGCCACGGCCGCCCTGCTCGGCTTCCCCGGTGTCGCGACCGCGGCCGACAAGCCATCCGCGCCGGATGGCGGGACGCACTTCCTCGACCACGCCGCCGCCCTCGCCGGCTACGCCGATCCTGACTGGTACGAGGCGAACATCCCGTTCGTCGACCTGCCGGACGCGACCATGCAGAGCGTCTACTACTACCGGTGGCGGGTCTGGAAGGAGCACCTGCGCTACACCGACCCCGCCAACGGCTGGATCTCGACGGAGTTCCTGGACTGCTGCGGTTACGCGGCGCCCTACCAGGCGATCAACGCCGCCGCCGGGCACCAGCTGACCGAAGGGCGCTGGCTGCGCGACCCCGGCTACGCCCAGGACTACCTCCGGTTCTGGCTCACCGGCCCGGGTGCCGGCCCGAAGCCGGCCACCGACGACGTCAACGCCGACACCACCGATTGGGCGCACGAGTACAGCGTCTGGCTCGCGACGTCCGCCTACGGCCAGGCTCAGGTGAGCGGCGACTTCGCGCCGCTGCGTGCTTTGCTGCCGGATCTCGTGCGCCAGTACCGGGGCTGGGACAAGCAGTTCAACGCCGAGCTGGGCCTGTACTGGTCGGTGCCGGTCTGGGACGCCATGGAGTTCTCGGCGTCCTCCTACGAGTCGCCCGAGCCGTACCACGGCGGTGCCGGGTACCGGCCGACGCTGAACTCCTACCAGTACGGCGATGCCGTGGCGATCAGCCGCATCGCGGACTCCGTCGGCGACCACCGGCTCGCCGCCGAGTACGCCCAGCGCGCCGCCGGGCTCAAGGCGTCGCTGCAGAAGTGGCTGTGGGACCCGGCTCGCGGCTTCTACTACGCGATGCCCCGCGACGACAACCCGGACCACCGGCTGTCCGGCAGCCGTGAGCAGATCGGGTTCGTCCCGTGGATGTTCGGCGCGGCCGGCACCGGGAACGCCGGGGCGTGGTCGCAGCTGCTCGACCCGAACGGCTTCGCGAGCGCCTACGGCCCGACCACGACGGAGCGTCGCAGCCCGTTCTTCATGAAGGACGCCGGCAGCTGCTGCCGCTGGGACGGGCCGAGCTGGCCCTTCGCCACCTCGCAGACGTTGACCGGCCTGGCGAACCTCTTGGACGACTACCCCCGTCAGTCCGCAATGTCCAAAGAGGACTACGCCGCGGCGCTGGCCACGTATGCCCGCACCCAGACCAAGAACGGCAAGCCGTACGTCGCCGAAGCCCACGACCCGGACCGGGACGCCTGGATCTACGACGGGCAGAACCACAGCGAGGACTACAACCACTCGACCTACACCGATCTCGTGCTGTCCGGGTTGATCGGGCTCCGCCCGCAGTCCGGTTCCACTTTGGACATCCGGCCGCTGACACCGTCCACATGGGACCACTTCGCCGCCGAGAACGTGCCGTACCACGGGCACAACGTGACGGTGCTGTGGGACCGCGACGGCCGCCACTACGGGCAGGGCGCCGGGATGCGGCTCTACGTCGACGGCCGGCTCGTCCAGCGCTCGGCGACGCTGCGGAACACGACCATCGACGTCGGCCCGACACTGCTCCCCCGGTCCGACGACCTGGTGAACGACGCCGCGAACCCGCTGCGCACCGGCTACCCGCGGCCGATCACGTCGTACACGTGGACGTACGACAACGCGTGGAACGCCGTCGACGGCAAGGTCTGGTACAACGAGGTGCCGGAGAACACCCGGTGGACGAACTATTCGTCGCCGAACGCGAACGACTTCTACGGCGTCGATTTCGGTGCACCCACACCGGTTTCCGACATCCGCTGGCACGGTTACGACGACGGCGGCGGGGTCAGACCGGCCGCGGCTTACCGCTTGCAGTACTGGACGGGCTCGGCGTGGCAGGAGGTGCCCGGCCAGGTCCGCGCCCCGGCGACCCCGGTGGGCAACGGCGTCAACCGGGTCACGTTCCCCACCTTGACGACGAGCAAGATCCGGCTCGTGTTCACCAACCCGCCGGGCGCGTTCGTCGGGGTCACGGAGTTCGAATCGTGGACGCCGTCGAGCCCGGACGCCCGGATCGCCGTCGGGCCGGGCACCGGAGTCGTCACGGTCAAGGGGAGCACGCCGGTGACCGTGACAGTGCGGAACACGACGCGGAGCCCGCTTGTCGCTCCGCGCGTGGCGGTCGCCGTGCCGGCCGGCTGGTCGGCCGTGCCTGCCGGGCAGTCCGCCGCCGCGATCCCGCCCGGCGGGTCGCGGACGTGGACGTTCACGCTGACGGCCCCGGCGGACGCCGAGCCGGGCAGCGCGGCGACATTGTCGGCGACCGCGTCCTACCGGGGCCCCGACGGCCCGAGATCCACGCATCAGCGGCAAAACGTCCAAGTCGCCCACGCGGCGGGCCAGCACGACCCGGTCGGCGCGTGGACCCTCGACGAGGGCACGGGCACGACCGCCCACGACACGGCCGGCTCCCACGACGCCACCTCGACCGGCTCGTGGGTCCCCGGCGTGACCGGCACGGCGTTGCGGTTCGACGGCTCGGGGCAGTACGCGCAGACGGGCGGGCCGGTACTGGACACGACCGGCAACTACTCGGTGAGCGCGTGGGTCCGGCTGGACCGCACGGGTTCATGGGCGACGGCGGTCAGCCAGGACGGTGATCCGAGCAGCGGGTTCTACTTGCAGTACTCCGCGGCCGACAACCGGCTGGCGTTCTCGACCAGCTCGGGGCGGGCGTTGTCGGACGTGGCTCCGGAGGCCGGGCGCTGGTACCACCTGGTCGGGGTGCACGACGCCGATGCCGGCACGTACGTGCTGTACGTCGACGGGGTGGCGCAGGCCAAGACGTGGAGCCAGCCGACGGGTGACGCCGCACCTGGACCGCTCGCCATCGGGCGCGCGATGTCGGGTGGCCGGCAGAGCGACTTCTGGCCCGGGAGTGTCGACGACGTCGTGGTGTGGAACCGGGTTCTGACCGCGGCCGAGGTCGCGGGGCGGTAAGCCGGCCGTCCTCCGCTGGTGGGGAGGGTGCCCGCGGCTGGCGGGCATCCTCCCCGCCACGGGCTCCTCGCCGCCGGCGGAGCATTCCCATCCTGCGCCCTCTCCCGGCCGACATCCCTCCCCGCCACGGGCTCCTCGCCGCCCGCGGCAGCATTCCCATCCTGCACCCCGTCCCGACGGACATTCCCGCCGCCGCACCCGCCCGCCAGTGCGCGCGTTTCCCGGGCGCCGCAGCGGCCGCTGGTAGCGTTCCCCGCCGCGACCGCCGCTCGGCTTCACCTGGGCAAGGCGCGCATGGCCACAGCGTCCGACGGAGCCGGCCTGGCGCCGCCCCACAGCGGCCGGCCACCCTGCTCGCCGCGTCCACTGTGGACTCCCCGCCCGGTCCGCCGCCCCGGCCCGGCCACCAGCACAGCCGGGAACCCCCGGAAGGCACTTCCGGGCAAACTTCCGTCACCCCTCGTCATCACCCGATGGTGTGGTGTTAACTGTCCGGACAGACAGAGAGCGTTTCCCCGACCTCGGCTGCGACGGCACGACGCCGTACCGGTTCGCCCGCCGCCCCGCCAGGAAAGGCCGTCCTCGATGCGAGTGTCCGCCCCGCTGTCGTCCGGCCAGCAGCGCCTTTGGACCGTCTCCCAGCTGGACGGCGCCGGGCCCGCCTACAACGAGACCATGGCCTTCGCCCTCCGGGGACCCCTGGACTGCGAAGCGCTGCAACGGGCCTTCGACGCCCTCGCCGACCGGCACGAAGCCCTGCGGACGCGGATCGTCGTCGAGGACGGCCGGCCGGTGCAAATCGTCGAACCCGCCGGTCACGGCTTTCCTTGCCCCGTCACGGACGTCGCCGGGCGGCCGGACGTGGCGGCCGAACTGCGGCGCACCGATCCCTTCGAGCCGTTCGACCTCACGCGCGCCCCGCTCGCCCGCGCCCGGCTGCTGAGCGGCGCCGGGGCTGGGGTTGGGGCGCCGCCCCCCGGTTTCCACGTTACCGGGGACCACCGACAGTTCCCGGCCGGCGACCACGTTCTGCTGATCACCGTCCACCACGTCGTCTTCGACGGCTGGTCCCGGACCCTGCTGCTGCGCGAACTCGGCCTCCTCTACGCCGCTCAACTGAGCGGTACGGCACCGGATCTGCCGCCCGCGCGGCCCTATCGCGCCCACTCGGAAGCGCAGCAAGAGTGGCTGGCCGGCCCCGGTCCGGCGCCGCACGAGGCGTACTGGCGTGAACGGCTCGACGGTGTGCCGCCCGTGCTGGACCTGCCCGCCGACCGGCCGCGCCCGGCCCGGCAGGACTACCGAGGCGCGCGGGTGCCCGTCTCCCTCGGGCCGGACCTCGCCGCCCGGCTCAAGACCGTGGCGCGCGAGCACGGCGTCACGCTCTACTCCACCATCCTGACCTGCTGGTTCATCCTGTTGTCCCGGCTTTCCGCGCAGACTGACATCGTTGTCGGCGTCCCGACCGCCAACCGGGGCGCCGGCGGCGAGTACCCCGACACCATCGGCTTCTTCGTCAACACCCTCGCCGTGCGCGCCGAGCTGGCCGGCTCGCCCACCGGTGCCGCGCTGCTCAAGCAGGTGCGAGCCGCCCTGCGGGGCGCGATCGACCACGTCGAGCTGCCGTTCGAACGGGTCGTCGAACTGGTCAACCCGCCGCGCAGCCCGGCGCACACGCCGCTGTTCCAGACCATGTTCGCTTGGGTGCCGACCCTGCGCGACGTCCTCGAGCTGCCGGGCGTCACCGTCGAGTCGCTCGATGTCGAGCACGCGCCAGCGAAGTTCGATCTCGCCCTCGGCCTCGCCGACGAGGACGGCGACGTCACCGGGCACCTCGACTACGCCGTCGCCCTCTTCGACCACGCCACCGCCGAGCGGTACGCCCGCTACCTCGTCCGGCTGCTCGACCAGCTGGCCACGCGGCCCGGCGCCGCGGTCGCGAGCTACGAACTGCTGGACGACGCCGAACGCCGGGAAATCCTCACCTGGAGCACCGGCCCGAGCCCGCGCCGGCGCCCCGGCGGGCTGGTCGACCGGTTCACCACCCACGCCGACACCACCCCGGGCGCGCCCGCGCTCGGTTGCGACGGCCGGACCCTCACCTACGGCGAGCTGGACCGCCGCAGCACGAAGCTGGCGAACGCCCTCCGAGCCCGGGGAGCCGGGCCGGGCGACGTCGTGGCCGTCCTCAGTGGACGGTCGGTCGAGCTGGTGGTCGCCGTGCTGGGCGTGTTGAAGACCGGCGCCGCCTACCTCCCGCTCGACCCGGCCCAGCCGGCCGCCCGGCGGGCCGCGATGGTCGAAGACGCGCGCCCGGTGCTGGTCCTCGACGACGTCACGGCGCTGGAAGCCGACGGCGACGAGACCCGGCGACCGATCGCGACCAGCCCCGGCGAGACGGCCTACGTCATCTACACCTCCGGGTCCACCGGGCGGCCCAAGGGGGTCGCCGTCACCCACCACAGCGTTCTCGCCCTGTTCGACCAGTGGCTCGACCGCTTCGGCGCGACCCCCGGCGAGGCGACGTCGGCGTGGTCGAGCATCGGCTTCGACGCCTCGGTGCACGAACTGCTGCTCCCGCTGACGACCGGCGCCGTGCTGCACGTCGTGCCCGAGGACGTCCGACCCGATCCGGCGGCGCTGATGGAGTGGCTGCGGGAGCACCGAGTGGTCCAGGCCTTCCTGCCACCCGCCTACGTCCGGTGGGTCGACGAAGATCCCACGCGCGTCCGCGGGCTCGCGTTGCGGCAGCTGCTGACCGGCGTCGAACCGCTGCCGGAGGCCGCGCTCGCCCGGTTCGCCGCCGCCCTGCCCGGCCTTCGGATCTGCTTCGGCTACGGACCCACCGAAGCGACTCTCTACGCCACCGCGCACTTCGACCCGCAGCCGCGGGACCGGCCGGCGCCGATCGGGCGGCCGCTGCCCGGATCGCGGTTGTACCTGCTGGACGAGCGGCTGCGGCCGGTGCCACCGGGCGTGGCGGGCGAGGTCTTCCTGGCCGGCGACTGCCTGGCCCGCGGGTACCTGCACCGGCCGGCGCTGACCGCCGAACGGTTCGTGCCGGACCCGTTCATACCCGGCGAAAGGATGTACCGCACCGGAGATCTCGCTCGGTGGCTGCCCGGCGGCGAAGCCGAGTACGCCGGCCGCCGGGACGACCAGATCAAGCTCCGCGGCTTCCGGATCGAGCCCGGCGAGGTCACGGCCGCGCTGCTCGCCGTTCCCGGGGTGAAGGAAGCCGCCGTGCTGGTGGACCGCGAAGGCGAGCCGCGGCTCGTAGCCGGCGTCGCGGGCGGCGGCGGCCGGACCCCGCACGAGTGGCGTGCGGCGCTGGCCGGCCGGCTGCCGGACTACATGATCCCGTCGGTGTTCGCCGAGTTCGAGCGGCTGCCCCTGAGCCGCAGCGGCAAGCTCGACCGCGACGCCGTCCTGGCGCATGCTCGGACGAGCGCCCCGGCCGCGGTCAACACCACGGCCCCGCGCGACCACGTCGAGCTGGCGCTGCTGACCATCTGGCGCGACCTGCTGCTGCACCCCGCGATCGGCGTCTCGGACGGCTTCTTCGACGTCGGCGGCACGTCGATCTCGGCGATCAAGCTGGCCCACGCCATCGGCGCGGAGTTCGGCCGCGAGCTGCCGATCCGGGACGTCATCCTGCACCCGACCATCGAGGCGCAGGCCGCACTGCTGCGCGCCGACCGTCCACATGAGACCGGCAGCCTGATCGAGTTCCGCCGCGGCGACGGCGCGGCCCGCGTCGTCTGCGTGCACCCGGCCGGCGGCACGGCGTTCTGCTACCTGCCGCTCAGCGCCGCCTTGCCCGCGGAGGCCGGGGTGCTCGGGATCCAGTCCCCCGGGCTGAACGCCGGTGAGGAGCCGCTGCCGAGCGTCGAGGCGATGGCCGAGGAGTACCTGCGGCTGGTCGACCCGCGACCGGGCGAGACTCTGGTCCTTTGTGGACTTTCCTACGGCGGTCTGGTCGCCTACGAGATGGGTCGCAGGCTCGCCGGGCGCGTCAGCGTCGTCCTGCTCGACACGAACGCCACCGACGACCCGGCCGCGAAGGCCGCGATCGAACCGGTGCCCGCGGCCGAGTTCCGCGACAAACTGGTCCGCTTCAACGGGATGTACCCGGGGATCGAGGACGCGCAGATCGAGCGCTACCACCGCACGTACAACCACAACCGGCTGACCGCACGCGAGTACGACCCCGGCGAGACCGCGGCGCGAGTGGTGTTCGTGCAGGCCGTCGGCGAGGACACGATCCCCGGCAGCGCCGAGTTCTGGCGCCGCCGCGTCCGCGGCGAGTTCGACGTGGTCCCCGCGGACTGCGGGCACTGGGACATGCTCGAGAGTGACGCGTTGCCACTGGTCGCCAAGATCATTTCGGCCGAGCTGGCGGCCCGATGACGTCGATCGCCCGCCGCGTCCACGACCGCGCGCTGCGGCATCCGGACGCCATCGCGGTGTCCGACGGTTCGCGCCGGCTCACCTACGCCGAGCTGAACTCCGGTGCCGCGGCGGTCGCGGAGTCGTTGGCGCGCCAGGGAGCCCGCCCGGGTGACGCCGTCGCCGTCAGCCTCCCGCGTTCGGCGGACCTCATCCTCGTGATGCTGGGCGTGCTGCGCTTGGGCGCTCAGGTCGTGCCGCTGGATCGGCAAAGCCCGCCCGCGCGCCGCGACGTCATCCTCGCCGACGCGGGCGCGGTCCTCGTCTGCGACGAGCTGCCCGGCTTGACGCCGGCCGAGGCCGGCGTGCCCGCCGAGCCCGCCCCGGCGTCGTTCCTCTTCTCCACCTCCGGCACGACCGGCCGGCCGAAGGGCGTCGAGGTGCGCGACGCCGGGGTCCTGCGCCTGGCCGAACCCGGCTGGCTCGACATCGGCACGCGGTTCGCCTGCCTGGCCAACCCCGCGTTCGACGCCATCAGCTTCGAGGTGTGGGTCCCGCTGCTGACCGGCGGCACGTGCGTGATCCTCGACGACGACACCGTCCGCGACCCGCGGGCGTTCGCCGATGCCCTGGTGCGCGAACGCATCGACACGATGTTCGTGACCGCGACGCTGTTCAACGCGGTCGCCGAGACCGTGCCGGGCAGCTTCGCGACCGTGCGCCGGGTCGTCATCGGGGGCGAACAGCTGAACGCCCCGCTGATCCGCCGCTGGTACCGCGCCAACCCGGATTCGCCGACGCGGCTCCAAAACGGTTACGGCCCAACGGAAACGACGACGTTCGCGCTCAGCTACGCGATCCCGCGCGGCTTCGACGGCGACGTCGTGCCGATCGGCCGCCCGTTACCGGGCACCGGCGCGGTCGCGGTGACGCCGGACGAGCGCGTGGCCACCGAAGGCGAAGTCGCCGAGCTGTACCTCTCGGGGGCCGGCGTCGCGCTCGGCTACCGCGGCCTGCCCGCGGAAACCGGGCAGCGGTTCGTCCGGCTGCCGTGGCTGGACGAGGGCCGCGCGCGCTTCTACCGCACCGGCGACCTGGTCCGCGTGCTGCCGGGCGGGCGGTACGCCTACGTCGGGCGCACCGACCGGCAGGTCAAGGTCCGCGGCTTCCGGATCGAGCCGGGCGAGCTGGAGCAGCGGCTCCTCGCGCACCCGGAGATCCGGCAGGTCCACGTGGCCGTGCGCCGCGTGGCGACGGCCGAACTGCTCGCCTTCGTCGTGGCCGGCGAGCTGTCCTTCGACGCGTTCGAAGCACACCTGGCCGAGACCGTGCCGGCCTACATGCGGCCCCACCACGTGTTCCGCGTCGGCGAGCTGCCCCGGAACGCCAACGGCAAGGTCGACGAAACCGCGTTGCTGGCTGGTGGCTTCTCGCCGTGGCGGCCGGACACCGGCGGTGCGGCGACCGCGTGGGAGCAGGAGGTGCTGGACGTCGTCACCGAGACCCTCGACGTCCCGGATCTCCACCCCGGCGACACGTGGCTGCGGTCCGGCGGCGACTCGCTGAAGGCGTTGCGGCTGCGGTTCGCCATCCGGGAACGCTGGGGTGCGGACCTCCCGCCTTCCGTCGTGCAACGCGGGACCTTCGCCGACCTCGCCGCCGCCGTCGCGGCCGCCGAGCGGGCGGCGTACCCGGAACCGGGCCCGCCGACGAGCGCGGCCACGGCGCCGGCCACCAGCGAGCAGCAACGGCTTTGGCTGCTGCAGCAACGGAATCCGGCGTCCACGGCGTACCACGTGCCGCTCGCCTTCCGCGTCACCGGCTCCCCTGACGTCGACGCGCTGCGCCGGAACGTACGGGCGCTCGTGGACCGGCACCCGGCGCTGCGGACGGCGTTCGAGGCGGCTCCCGACGGCCTGCGGCAGGTCGCGAGGGCCCCGTACGACCCGTGGACCGAGCCTGCCGACGACTTCTTCACCGCGCCTTTCGATCTCGCGTCCGGCCGGCTGCTGCGCGCGGCCTGGCGACCGGACGGCACGCTTTTGCTGTGCCTGCACCACATCGCGGTCGACGGCTGGTCGCTGAACATCCTCTTCCGCGAGCTGTCCGGCGCACCGCCGCGGCCCGGCGCGCACACGCCGTTCGACTTCGCCGCGTGGCAGTCCCGCTGGTTCGCCTCCCCCGGCTACCGCGCCCGGCTGACCGACCGGTCCGACGACGCCGAGCCGCTCGGTGCGGCGTCCCTGGCCGGCCGGCTGCACACGACCCGCATCGACCGCGAGCGCGTCGACGAGTGGGCCGGCGAGCTGGGCCTGACGCGGTTCCAGCTCCTGCTCGGCGTGTTCGCTTGGAGCCTCTACGCGGTGACCGGGCGGACCCGGCCGCGGATCGCCGCCCCGGTGGCCAACCGGCCGGTGCGGGAGTTCGAGGACGGTGTCGGCATGTTCGCCAACACTGTTCGGCTGCCGCTTTCCGTGGATCCGGACGAGGACCTGGACACCCAGGTGCGCCGGCTCGGCGCGGCGTCCGGCGCGGCGCTGGACCACCAGGACGTCGCGTTCGCCGACCTCGACCCCGGGTATGCGGCCTTCGACTACCTGTTCGTCCTGGAGAACACCGACTTCGGCGCACTGCGGCTCCCCGGTTGCTCGGTCAGTCCACAGTGGATCGAGGCGGCCGAGGCCAAGTGCGCGCTCACGCTGTCGGTCGTGGAACGGCCGGACGGCTTCGACTGCCTGTGGGAGTACGGCGAAGGTTACTTCACCGAAGCCGAGGCGACGGCCCTCGGAGAGATCTTCGACCGGGCCTTGCACGGCGACGCCCGGACTCCGGACCGTCGCGACCACGGCCGTGGTGCTGTGGCGGAGCTGACGTGGGAAACCGTGGCGGACGGCTTCGCGCGGCAAGTCGCCCGCACGCCCGACGCCCCGGCGCTGACCGGCGACACGACGCTGACCTACGCCGAACTGGACGCGCACGCGGCCCGGCTCGCGGCCACCCTGCCCGCCGACGCGACCGACATCGCGCTGTACTTCCGGCCGTCGGCCGAGCACGTCGTCGCGCTGCTCGCGCTCGCCCGGCTGAACATCACCGCCGTGCCCCTGGATCCCGCGTACCCGCCGGACCTGCTGCGCGCCATGCTCGACCGGGTGCGGCCGCGCTGCGTGCTGCTCGCCCCGGGGGAAACGTTCGAGACCGACGTCGAGCAGCGGTTCGTGACGCTCACCGGCGGGCCGGTGCCGGACGTCCCGGCCCGGCACGCCGGACGTCCGCTCTACACGCTGTTCACTTCGGGCTCGACCGGCGTGCCGAAGGGCGTGCGCGTCCCGGACCGCACCCTGGCCAACCTGCTGCAGTGGCAGGACGCACCACCCGCGGCGACGCAGCAGTTCTCGATGCTGTCGTTCGACGTGTCGTTCCAAGAGATCTTCACGACCCTCTGCGGCGGCGGCCGGCTGCACCTGATCCGCCCGGAATGGCGGCACGACGTCCCGGCGCTGCTGGCGCAGCTGGACACGGCCGGAATCGAACGGATCTTCCTGCCGTACGTGGCTTTGCAGCTGCTGGCCGAGCACGGCGTCCGCCTCGGACGCCACCCCGCGCGGCTGCGGGACGTGATCACCGCCGGCGAACAGCTGGTGTGCACCCCCGCGATCCGACGCTGGTTCGCCGGGCTGTCCGGAGCGCGGCTGCACAACCACTACGGGCCGACCGAAACGCACGTCGTCAGCGCGCTGACCCTCGACGGCGATCCGGCTTCGTGGCCCGAGCGGCCCGCCATCGGCCGTCCGGTGGCGAACGCGGTCCTGCGCGTCGCCGACGCGGCGGGCGCGCCGCTGCCGCCGGGGCAGGTCGGCGAGCTGCTCATCGGGGGTCTCGCGGCGAACCGCTGCTACCTCGGCGAAGCTGCTCCGGAGAAGTTCGCCGAACTGCCGGAGCTGTACTACCGCACCGGCGACCTCGTGCACTTCGACCGCACCGGGCTGCTGCACTTCGACGGCCGCGCCGACCGGCAGGTCAAGCTCAGCGGGCACCGCCTCGAACTCGGGCAGGTCGAAGCGGCGCTGCTGCGGCATCCCGACGTCGTCAACGCGGTCGTCACGGTCCAGGGTGACCGGCTGGCCGCGTTCCTGGAGTGCCGCCGGACGCCTTCCGCGGCGGAGCTGGCGGATTTCCTGGTGCCGCTGCTGCCGCCGCACGCGCGGGTCGACCGCTTCCGCGTCGTGGCCGCGCTGCCGCGCACACCCAGCGGGAAGCTCGATCGGGACGCGGCGTCCCGGACGCCGGGGACGGACCTGCATCGGGCGGCCACCCAGCCGTCGAGCGAGCTGGCGGGCCTGTTCGAGGAGGTGACCGGCGCGCCGATCGGTCCCGACGAGACGTTCTTCGCCGCCGGCGCCAGTTCGCTGTCACTGATGCGGTTCCACCTGCGTTGCGCGGAAGCGGGCTACCGGTTCACCGTGGCGGACCTCTTCGAGCACGTCACCCTCCGGGACCTGACGCGACACCTCGAGAGCGGCCCGGCCGCGGCGACGTCGTCTTCCCGGCTCGCGGCCGACGAGCCGGTGGCCGTCGTCGGCATGGCGGTGCGGCTGCCCGGCGCGCGGGACCTGGCGGCGTTCTGGGATCTGGTCGTTTCCGGCCGCCGGGGCATCGAGGAGTTCCCGGCCGCCGAGGGCCTGGTCGGCGCGCGCAGCCTCCTGGACGATCCGCTGGCGTTCGACCCGTCGTATTTCGGCGTCAGCGACCGGGACGCGGCGCTGATGGACCCGCAGCAGCGGCAGTTGCTGATGGCGTGCGTGGAGGCCCTCTCCCACGCCGGGATCACCTCGGGCACCGGCGTCGGGCTGATCGCGGGCTGCGGGGAGAACACGTACTTCCAGCAGCTGCTGCGCGAAGCCGACCCGGCCGCGCTGCCGGACGGCTTCCAGCTGGCCCTGCACCACGAGAAGGACTTCCTGGCGACGAAGGTGGCCTACCACCTCGACCTGACCGGCCCCGCGCTGACGACCCAGACGGCGTGCTCCAGCTCGCTGGTGGCCGTCCACCAGGCGGCGGCGATGCTGCGCGGCGGCGAGGCGGAGGTGATGCTGGCGGGCGGCGTGCTCGTCGACGTCACCCTCGCCGAGGGGTACCGGTACCGGCCGCAGCACATCTTCTCGGCGGACGGGCACTGCCGGCCGTTCAGCGACGACGCGGACGGCACGGTGGGCGGCAGCGGCGTCGGCGTGGTGGTGCTGAAGCCGCTTTCGGCGGCTCGCCGGGACGGCGACACGGTGTACTCGGTGATCACGGGCTCGGCGCTGACCAACGACGGCGCGGTGAAGCAGGGCTACAGCGCCCCGTCCCCGGCCGGGCAGCGCGCGGCCATCCGCGCGGCGCTTCGGCGGGCCGGGCGGTCGGGTGCGGACGTCGGGTACGTGGAGACGCACGGAACGGGAACCCGCCTCGGCGACCCGATCGAGGTGGCGGCCCTGCGCGAGGCGATGCCCGACGTCTCCGCGTGCGCGCTTTCTTCGGTGAAGAGCCAAATCGGCCACCTCGGCGCGGCGGCGGGTGTGGTGGGGCTGATCCGCGCGACGTTGGCGGTGCACCACGGGGTGGTGCCGCCGACGGTGGATTTCCGGGCCGCGAACCCGGCGCTGGAGCTGGGGCCGTTCCGGGTGCCGACGTCCGCCGAGCCGTGGCCGGCGGGCCCGCGGGTGGCGGGGGTGAGCAGCTTCGGCATCGGGGGGACGAACGCCCACGTGGTGCTGGAGTCGGTCCGCCCGGTGCCGCCGGCACGCCTGGATCCGGTGCGGTGCCTGGTGCTTTCGGCTCGTAGTGCTGAGGCGTTGCGGCTGGAAGCGGGCCGGGTGGCGGCGTATTTGACGGCGCACCCGGAGTCCTATGTGGACGTGCTGCGGCACTTGCAGTCGGGCAGGCCGGAGGGTCGTTGGCGCCTGGCGGCGGCCTGCGAGGACGCAGCGGCGGCATTCGAGTGGCTCCGCACGGCCGAGCCCCGAGAGGTGCCCGACGCTGCCGGACCGCGGGGGGTCGGGCGGGGTGGCCGCGGCTCCGTCGATGACGTGAATGACTCATTCATGTCGCCAGGCGACATGAATGAGTCATTCACTACACCAGCGCCGCTGCCTCCTGCCGAGCCGACCACCGCGCCTTCACCAGACCCGGCCGAGTTGGTGGCCGCTTGGCTGGCCGGCACTTCCGTCGACTGGGGCCAATCCCCCGCTCCCGCACCGTGGGACTTTCCCCCGCCTGCCTTCGACGCGCGCGACTTCGACTTCCCCCGAAAAGCCGCCGTCACCCGACGCCCCGAGGGCGAGTGGCTGCACCAACCCACCTGGGTCCGCCTCCGCCGGGCGACAACCGTCAACCACAAAGCGAATCGCATCCTCGTCATCTCCGGCGAAGGCCAGCTCACCGCCCCCGCTCTCGACGCCGCCTACCCGCGCGTCGTCCGAGTCCACGCCGCAGACCACTTCGCCCGCCGAAGCCCCGACACCTTCGAAGCCGACCCGGCCGACACCACTCACCTCCGTCAGGTCCTGGAAGCCCTGCCGGACACCGAAATCGACTGGCTCCACGCCCTCCCCCTCGGCATCACCGGACCCGTCGGCGAAAAGTCCCTGAACCGAGCGAAATGGGCGTGCCTCGACACCCCCGCCGCCCTCCTGCGAGCCGCCCATGACCGTCCACTGAGGACGTGGTGGCTCTCCACCGGGGCCGCGCCCGCGAACACCGCCGTCACGCGCCCCGAAGCCGGGCTGCTCGCCGGGATCACCGCCGTCGGCCCTCAGGAAGCCGGCCTGCCCGGTCACTGGGTCGACCTCGAACACCCCGACCTGGACGAAACCGCCGACCTGCTCACCGGCCCCACCCCGCCGCAGCGGGTCGCCCGCCGCAACGGGTTCTGGTGGACGCAGGACACCGCACCGGTCACGTTCGGAGAGCCCGAACCGGCGGCCGACGGGACCTACCTCGTCCTCGGCGGCACGGGCGGCATCGGGACCGCCGTCGCCGAAGAGCTGCTGACCCGCACCACCGGCCGCGTCATCCTGCTGGCCCGCCACCCGCGACTACCCGAAGCGCTCAAGCCGTGGGCGGACCGCGTCGACCTGCTCGCCGCCGACCTCACGAAGATCACCGCCGACGAGGTCCCCGGTCCGCTCACCGGGATCGTGCACGCGGCCGGGGCACCGGCCGGCGGCCTGATCGCCACCCGGGGCGAAGGCACCCAAGACGTCAAACTCGCCGGCGCCCTCCTCGTGGAAGAGCTCATCGAACGCCACCAGCCGGAATTCGCCGTCTACTGCTCGTCGCTGTCCGCGCAGTTCGGCGGCACCGGTCAGCTGGACTACGCCGCCGCCAACGGGTTCCTCGACGCCCTCGCCCACCGCGACGGCCCGACCGTCCGGCTCTCGATCGCCTGGGACGTCTGGCGCGACAGCGGCATGGCCGTCACGGCCCTGGAAACCGACGCCCGGCACCAAGCCCACCTGGCGGTCGGCCTGACCGACGACGAGGGCCGCCGCACCTTCGCCCGCGCTTTGGCGACGGGCCTCCCGCAGCTCCTGGTCGCGACGACCGGCCTCGACAACGCCCGGGCGTTCCACGACCGCGAAGCTCCACCAAAGGCGGCGAAACCGGCCGAAGCGGACCTGACCGAGGAAGTCCGCGCCCTCCTGGGTGTCGCCGAACTCGATCCGGACGTGCCGCTCTACGACCTCGGCGCCGACTCCCTGACCCTGCTGGACGTCGTCGACTCGGTGAAGCGCCTCTACGGCGTCGACCTCGACCTCGCGTGGCTCGGCCCGGAGGTGACGATGGCCGCGTTGCTGGCCAAGCTCTCCGAAGCCGCCGGCACCGGCGACGTCGAGGTGCAGGTCTGGCGCGAAGGGACGACCGCGGAGGTCGTCTGCCTCGTGCACCCGGTCGGCGGGGACGTCCACGCCTACCGCCCGCTCGTCGACGCCCTGCCGCCGGAGCTCGGTGTCTGCGTGATCGCCGACCCCGCGTTGAGCCGCCCCGAACCACCGGGTTGGTCCATCACGGACCGCGCCCGCCGCTACCACGCGGCGCTGGAAAAACGCTTCCCCGGCAAGGAAAAGCAGCTGGCCGGGTGGTCGTTCGGCGCCTGGGTCGCGGCCGGCATGGCCGCCGAAGCCGAGGCGGCCGGACAGCCCGTGCGGGCACTGCACCTCATCGACCCGCCACCGCCCGGCGCGAGCGCGGCGGACTACAGCGACGCCCAGCTGGAGACGGTCTTCGAGCGCGAGCTGGGCGCTTCCGGCGGCACCGCCGGCGAGCACGCGCAGAAGCTCGCCCGCGCGTGCCGGGCCAACCTGCGCAGCATGACCGGGCACGAACTGCCCCGCCTGACCGCGACACCCAGCCACGTCTGGCTGGCCGCCGAACCCGAACCCGGCCTGCCGGTGGCCGACCGCGCCGGCTGGCGCCCCCTGCTGCCCGAACCGAGCCACTGGCACGACCTGCCCGCCACCCACTACGGCATCGTGCGCGCCCCGCACGTCACCGCGGTGGCCGCCGCCATCGGACTGTGAGACCCACAGACGGAAAGGAAACCATGGAGCAGTACGAACTCGACGCCGTCAAGCGGATCACGACGCGGCCGGCACGCGACTACCGGACCCTGGACGTGCGCGGCCTGACCCCGGTCATCGGCGCCGAAGTCACCGGCCTCGACCTGACCCGGGAGCTGACCGACGAGCAGCTGACCGAGCTCAAGACGGCGTTCCTGGACCACCACGTGCTGGTGTTCCGCGACCAGGACATCACACCGGACGACCACCAGCGCCTGGCCGCGAATTTCGGCGAGCTGCGGCCGGTGAACCCGCCGCCCGAGCACGGGAACCCCTACATCCTCGAGGTCGCGACCGCCCCGGAGGCGGCCACCGTGTTCGGCAACGGCTGGCACGCCGACGGCACCGCCGACGAGGAGCCGTCGCTCGGTTCGATGCTGCACATCACGGAGATGCCGGCGCCGGGCAGCGGCGGCGACACGCTCTTCGCGAACATGCACCTCGCGTACGACATGCTTTCGCCCAAGCTGAAGGAGTTCCTGACCGGGCTCACCGCGATCCACGACGGCGCGCACGCCTTCCGCGGCCACAAGATCCCGGACGGCTACGAGCCCCCGGTCAGCGAGCACCCGGTGGTCGTGCGGCACCCGGAGACCGACCGGCCGCTGCTGTACGTCAACCCGGCCTACACCTCGCGCATCCCGCAGCTGTCGGCCGACGAAAGCCAGGCGGTGCTCGACCTGCTGTTCTCGGTCGTGCCGAACCGGCCGATGCTCGCGTGCCGCGTGCGCTGGGAGCCGAACACGCTGGTGTTCTGGGACAACCGCTGCGTCCAGCACCACGCGACCTACGACTACTACCCGCACACCCGCTTCGGTCACCGCGTCGCCATCAACGGCGGCCCGCTCAAAGGCTGACAGGAGACCCATGTCGACCGAACCCGTGGTGGACGTCCGCGATCCGGCCGTCCTCGACGACCCGATGGGCGGGTACGACCGCGTCCTCGCCGAGTCACCGGTCTGCTGGGCCCGGCTGCCGAACGGCGGGGAAGGCTGGCTGGTCACCGGCAGCGACGCCGTCCGCGCGGTGCTGTCGGACCCGGCCGTGCGCAACGATCCCACCGGCCTGCCGGGGCAGGGCGCGCAGACGCAGGAGGAGGCGTTCCTCGCGCTGGGCACGCCCCCGGAGCACCTGCCCTACCTGCGCGCGAGCCTGCTCAGCCTCGACGGCGCCGAGCACGCGAGGCTGCGCCGCTGCATCAGCCACGCGTTCAGCGCGTCGCGGGTCGCCACGCTGCGCCCGCGGGTGCAGCAGATCGTCGACGAGCTGCTCGACGGCCTGGGCACGACGGCGAACCTGCTCGACGAGTACGCCTATCCCCTGGCCATGGCCGTGGTCTGCGAACTGGTCGGCGTTCCCGAGACGGACTGGGCGGACTGGTGGCGCTGGGGCAAGGTACTGGTCGACGGCGACCCGGCGCGGATCACGCCGACGCTGGGCGAGATGTTCGCCTACTGCCACGCCCTGGTCGACCGGCGCCGGACCGAGCCGCGGGCGGACCTGCTCAGCGAGGTCGTCGCCCAGGACGACCTGACCGACGTCGACGTCGTGGCGCTCGTCGTGTTCCTGGTGCTCGCCGGGCACGAAACGATGGCGCACCTGCTGTCCAACGCGGCGCTCGCGCTGATGCGCGACCCCGCCCAGCGGGAGCTGCTGCGCACCGAGCCCGGGCTGTGGCCGGCCGCGGTGCGCGAGCTGGTCCGCACCGACGGCCCGGTCCAGCTGGCCCGGTTGCGGTACGCCGCAACGGATCTGGAGGTGGCCGGGGTGGCGATCAAAGCGGGCGACGCGGTGCAGGCCGTGCTCGGCGCCGCCAACCGCGACCCGGCGCGGTTCGCCCACCCGCACGCGCCCGACGTGCGCTGGCAGGCCGAGCACGGCGGCCGCGAGGGCAGCGTCGGCTTCGGCTGGGGGCCGCACTTCTGCCTCGGCGTGGCCCTGGCGAAGGTGGAGGCGGAGGTCGCGCTGCGCAGCTTGTTCGACCGCTTTCCGGCGGTGGCGCCGGTGGGCGAACCGGCGTGGGTGCCGCTCCCCCGCGGACGGCACCGGGTCGCGCTGGAGGTGCGGCTGCGGTGAGCGACCCCGACGTTTCGGTCATCCTGCCCTGCGCCGGTTTCGGGACGCGCTTCGGAGCGCCCTACGCGAAGGAGCTGCACTGCCTGGCGCCCGGGGTCACCGTGCTGGACCGCAGCCTGGAGCCCGCGGTCGAGCTGGTGAAGAGCGGCCTCGTTGTGCGCGTGGTCGTCGTGTTCGGGACGCACAAGCTCGACACGGTGAAGTACCTGGCGCGCTACGCCGGGATCTTCCAGCTGGTCTTCGTCCTCCAGGACGACGTGGCCGCGCCGGGCCTCGACGGCGCGATCCGCTGCGCCCTGCCGATGACGCGCGGGCCGGTGGGCCTCGTGCTCCCGGACATCGTCGTCAGCGACGCCGGCAGCCTGCTCGCCGCCCTGCGGCTGCCGGGCTGGAGCGTGGTGGCGGCGAAGGAAAGCGACCCCGTGGTGCTGCGGCAGATGGGCGCGCTCACCGTTTCCGGCGGGGACGGCGTCGTGACCGTCGAGGCCGCCGCGGAGAAGCCCGTCGACCCTTCGGGGTTCAACGCGCTGTGGGGCACGGTGGTGGTCGCCGAGGACGAGGCCCACCGGTTGCCGGACGTGGCGCGGCGCGACGCGGACAGCCCGTTGACCGGGGCGCGCGCCGTCATGGTGGAGCGGATCGTCAACTACAACACCACCGAGGGGTGAGCGTGCTCGACGACGTGATGGGGGCGCTCGACGCCGTCCTGCCCCGGCTGGCCGCGGTCACCGGCACGCCCGGGGTCGCCGTCGCGGTGGCGACCAGCGACGACCTGCGGACGGCCGCGACCGGGTTCGCCGACCTGGCCGCGGGCACGCCGATGACCGCGGAGACGCCCGCCCCGGCGGGCTCGCTCACCAAACCCGTCACGGGCTTGGCCTTCATGCAGCTGGCCGAGGCGGGTGCCGTCGGCTTGGACACGCCGGTCGACGACGTGCTGCCCGCGGGTCTGCGTGGCGACGCGCCGCCGGTCACCACCGCCATGCTGGCCTCGCACCAGGGCGGCTACTACAGCGACATCGTCACCGCGACGGCGTGCGGAGCCCCGGCCGAGCCGATCCTCGGCTACGTCCGGCGGCGCCACGAGGCCGGGCGCTCGGTGGAGTACGGCGGGGCGCTGCCGCTGGTGACGGCGCCCGGGCCGTACTCGTACTCGAGCTTCGGCGTCGGTGTGCTGGGCGGCGTGGTCGAGCACGTGACCGGCGAACCGTACGCGGCCCGCGTCGAACGCGAGGTGTTCGCCCCGGCCGGCATGACGGCCTCCGGCATCGACGACGGCACGGGCAGAACCGGTGGCGCGACCGGCTATCTGGCGTTCGGCGACTGGTGCGTGCCGAGCCCGCCCCTGCGCACCGCGGCCTACCCGGGCGTCGGGATGTACACCAGCGCGGCGGACTTCGCGCGGCTGCTGCAATCCTTGCTGCGCGGCGACCGCGGCCTGGTCGCCCCGGACTCGCTCGCGGCGATGGCGACCCCGCGGGTGGAGCGGCCGAGTCCGCACGGCGTGCGGTCGTTCTCCGGGTTGACGCTCGAACTCGCGGACCCGGACCTGGGCGAGGACTGGTGGTGGGGGCACACCGCGGCGTTCCCGTGGGGGTTCTGGTGGGAGGCACGGGTCTGGCCGCACCGCGACCTGGCCGCGGTGGCGGTCGGCACCCGGTGGGACATGGCCCGGTTCCACAACCCCGCCACCCGCAGCGCCCCGGGCCTGGCCGTGGAGTACGCGGGCCGCTGGGCGGTGTCCGGCGCGCCGGCGAAGCTGCCGGACCTCGACGGGCGGCCCCGGTGGACCGGGCCGCGGCCCACCCCGGAAACCTCGCGCTGGATGGGGGTCCTGGTGGGCGAACGCACCCACGGCCTGCTCGGCGTACCCGAGGCGCTACCCGTCGCGGCGCTGGCCGGTGGAGCGCGTTCCCTCGGTGACGGCGACGCGAGCGGCTGGGACCCGGACGCGTTCGCGCGCGGGGTGGCGCAGGCGCGGGCGGTGGCGCCGGACCCGGCGGCGCTCGGGGTGCTGGGCCGGGAGCTCGGCCCGGCCGCCGCGTTGTGGATGCTGGAGTGCGGGGCTTCGAGCGCGGACGTCACGATGCCGGTCGGCTTCTACGCCGGGGCACCGCGGTGACGCGGGTCCTGCTGTCCACGTACGGAACGCTCGGGGACGTCGAACCGCTGGTGGCCCTGGCGGTGCGGCTGCGGGCCCTCGGCGTCGACGTGCGGATGTGCGTACCGCCGGACCTCGTGGACCGGATCGCCGGGCTCGGGATCGAGGGGGTGCCGGTCGGACCGCCGGTGCGGGCGCTGATGCGCGGAACGACCCCGGCCGAGCTGACGCGGTACCGGGCCGAACTCGTCGAAACGCAGTTCGAGGTCTTCCCTTCGGCTGTTGAAGGATGCGACGCAATGGTTGTCGCCGGTCTGGCGCAGGTCGCGGCGCGGTCGGTGGCCGAGGCCGCCGGCATCCCGTACGTGTACGTGACTTACTCGGTGGTGAACCTGCCGTCGCCACACCACACCCCGCCGCCGCGGCCGGGTTGGCCGGAGGAGCAAGGCGACAACACGGCGTTGTGGGCGGTGGACGCCCAGCGGGTGGACGCGCAGTTCCGCGAGCCGCTCAACCGCCACCGGGCCGCGCTCGGCCTGGCCCCGGTGGACAACGTGCGCGACCACGTCTACTCCGACCGGCCGTGGCTGGCGGCGGACCCGGTCCTGGGGCCGGCGGTCCCGGGGCTCGAGGTGGTCCAGGACGGGGCGTGGACGCGGGTGGACGAGCGTCCGCTGCCGCCGTCGCTGGTGGAGTTCCTGGCGGCGGGCGAGCCGCCGGTCTACGTGGGTTTCGGCAGCATCGGCCCGGCGCCGGACATCGCCCGCTGGTCGGTCGAGGCGAGCCGCGCGCGGGGGTACCGGGTGCTGGTGTCCCGCGGCTGGGCGGACTTGGCCGTGGGCGACTGCTTCACGATCGGCGACGTGAACCACCAGCGCCTGTTCGGCGAGCTGGCGGCGGTGGTCCACCACGGCGGCGCGGGCACGACGCAGACGGCCGCGCGGGCGGGCGTGCCGCAGGTGGTGGTCCCGATCCGGTTGGCGGACAACCCGTACTGGGCCGGGCAGGTGGCGGCGTGCCAGGTCGGCGCGGCCCTCGACGGCGCGACGGCCACGTTCGAGTCGCTGAGCGCCGCGTTCGACACGGCGCTGGCACCCGAGACGCGCGTGCGGGCGGCGGCTTTGGGTGCCGAGATGCGCACCGATGGAGCGGCGGTGGCCGCGCGCCGGCTGCTCGACGCCCTGGGTTGAGCCGGAGAGGGCCTGGCACGGTCGCGCGGCCCGGCCGCCGGCGAGATCGCGGGGCCGGCCGCCGGCGAGGGCCCAGCGAGGTTACGCGGCCCGGTCGCCGGCGAGGGCCCGGCAAGTCGCGCGGCCCGGCCGCCGGCGTCTTGTGCGGCCGGACCGGGAAGCCGGGGCCGGTCCGCCAGCTCGGCCTGACTCAAGCCGGCTGTCTCACCGGCTCCCGGGCACCGGTCCGCTCGGCACCCACCCCCGCCACCACGACGAACGCCACCCCGGCCACCGCGGCCGCGTCCGGGACCTGGTGCAGCACCACCAAACCGATCACCAGCGCGATCGCCGGCTCGAGGCTCATGAGCGTCCCGAACGCCGACGTCGTCAACCGCCGCAGCGCGAGCATCTCCAGGCTGAACGGCACCACCGGCAGCAGGATCGCCAGCCCGAGCCCGGTCAGCAGAAGCTGCCACGTCAAGTGCCCGAGCACCGCGGGCCCGTACACCAGCGTCGCCACCAGCCCGGCCACCGGCATCGACACCGCCAGCCCGCGCACGCCCGCCACCTCGTCGCCGACCCGCTGCGTCAGCAGGATGTAGCCGGCCCAGCACACCGCCGCGGCCAGCGCGAAAGCCACGCCGGCCAGGTCCGCGCCGCCCTGCCACGGCTGCGTCAGCAGCACCACGCCGACCGCGGCGAAGGCCGGCCACACCTTCTTTCCCCCATGACCGCGCGTGATCGCCACGGTCAACGGCCCGAGGAACTCCAGCGCGCTCGCCGTGCCCAGCGGCAGCCGCGCCACCGCCTCCATGAACAGCATGGTCATCCCGGCCGTGACCACCCCGAGCGCCGCGCAGGCCGCGAACGTCGTCCGCCGGAACGACGACGGCCGCGGGCGCACGAGCACGACGAGCAGCACGCCGGCCCACGCGAGCCGCAGCCAGGCGGCTCCTTCGGGGCCGATGCGGTCGAACAGGCCGACGGACACGGCGAGACCGAGCTGGACGCACAGCATGGCCGCGACCGCGAGGGTCGCTCCGGAACGGGTCGTGGATGGCACGGCTCCAGGAAATACCCGACACACCGTTCACGTCCACTTGCCGATGCTGGACAGTCCATTCAGGAATCATGGACAATCGCGCCATGGACACGCGTCGGCTGGAGTACCTCCTGGAGCTGTCCCGGCACGGGTCGATGCGGGCCGTGGCGGACGTGCTCGGCACGACGACGTCGACGGTCTCCCAGCAGATCGCCGTCCTGGCCCGGGAGGTCGGCACGCCGCTGCTCGAACCCGACGGCCGCCGCGTGCGCCTGACCCCGGCCGGGCGGCGGCTGGCCGACCACGCCGTGGCGATCCTGGCCGCCGTCGAGGCCGCGCACGCCGACCTCGACCCGCACGCCGAACCGGTGGGCACCGTCCGCGTCGCCGGGTTCGCCACCGCCGTCCGGCGCTCGGTGCTGCCCGCCGTGGCCCGGCTCGCCGAGGACCACCCCGGCGTGCGGGTGCTCGTCAGCGAATTCGAGCCCACCGAAGCACTGGCGGCACTGCTCGCGGACGACCTCGACCTCGCGCTCGTCTACGACTACGACCTCGCGCCCGCCACCGTGGACCCCGCGGTCGCCGTGAGTCCACTGTGGACCGCCGCGTGGGGCCTCGGTGTCCCCGCGGCCGACGCGCGCCGAGTGCGGGGCGAAGGCACCCTCGCGGTCTTCGACGCCTTCCGCGACCACGACTGGATCGGCAATTCCCGCAACAGCGCCGACGAGGACGTGCTCCGCACGCTCGCGTCCATGGCGGGGTTCACGCCGCGGGTCGCGCACCGCGCGGACAGCCTCGAGCTGGTCGAAGACCTCATCACCGCCCCCGGCCGCGGCGTCGGCCTGCTCCCGGCGCGGCGGCCCACCCGGCCGGGGGTCGCGGTGCTGCCGCTCGCCGATCCGGCTGTCCGGCAACGGGCCTTCGCGTGCACCCGCCGGGGCCGCGCCGCGTGGCCTCCGCTGGCACTGGTGCTGGACTTGCTGACGCACTGACACCACCCGGCCGGTCGGCGGTCGCCCGGATGGGCGCTTGCGCGCGAGCCGGCTCCCCAGCGTCACCGCGAACCGGCCGGTCGTGCCGATGCACGCCCATTCGCAGGTCCGGGGGACGACGTAGAACCGTTGAGGCACAACGGCCCTTCCGGCCATCCGTCAGGTGACGGATGTCTGATCCACGCGTTCCGCGAAGCATTGTTCCACGGGGCCCGCCGCTCCGACCTCGACGCCGAGGAGGAGCGATGTCTCGTGCTACCACCACCGCCTCCACCGTTGTGATCTTCCTCTTGGCCGTCAACCTGCGGCCCGCCGTCACGAGCCTGGGTGCGGCCCTGCCGGACATCTCCGTCGCCGGAAGCCTCGTCGCCGCGGTACTCGTCGCGTTGCCCCTGTGGGCGATCGGGCTCGGCGGCTGGGCGACGCCGTGGCTGTGCGGCCGGGTGGGCGCCCACCGGACCGTCACCGTGGGCCTCGCCGGGCTGGTGCTTTCGTTAGCCGGCCGGGTTCTCGGGGGCTCGTCACAGCTGCTGGTCGGCACGGCGCTGGCGTGCCTGTCCATCGCCGTGCTCGGCACCATGCTGCCGCTGCTGGCCGGGGGTTCCGCCGCCTTCACCTTCGGGCTCGGGCTCGGCAGCACGGCCGGCGCGCTGGTCACGCCGGCCGTGGTCATGTCGTCTTCGTGGCGGTACGCCCTGGGGTTGTGGGCGATCGTGGCGCTGCTGACCATGCAGATGTGGCAACGCACTCCGGACGAAGCCCTCGTGGCGCCCCGAAGGGCCGCCGGGACGACCCCGGCCGCCGCCCTGACCATCCACTTCGGACTGATTTCGACGGTGACGTTCCTGGTCATGGGCTGGCTCCCCGGCATCCTGCGCGACGCGGGAGTCTCGCCGACGACCGCCGGCACGTGCCTCGCGGTGTCGATGGCCATGGGGTTGCCGATGATGCTGCTGGTCCCCGGCTGGACCCGCCGGTGGCGCAACCAGACCCTGCTCGTCGTCGTCCTGGCCACGCCCAACGTCATCGGCGTGACCGGCCTGCTCCTCGCCCCTGCGGCGGCGCCCTGGCTGTGGGCCGTGGCGACCGGCGCGGGCATGGGCTCGCTCGCGTTCGCGCTGACGACCATCTCGTTGCGCAGCAAGGACAGCTCGCTGTCGCTGTCCGCGGTGGTCCAGGGCGTGGGGTACGTCATCGCGGGCTTCGGCGTGCTGGCGTGCGGCTGGCTGCACACGCACACCGGCACGTGGCAGACGCCGCTGCTGCTGGTGCTGGCGATCCTGCTGGGCCAGATCACCAGCGGGCACGTGGCCGTGACGCGCCGCACCCCGGCGGCTCCGGTCAAACGCACCCTCACCGTGCGCCCGCAGGGGAACGCTCCGGAGGTCGGAGTCTGACTTCAGCCCGAGGCGGGTTGCCGAGCAGCGGCTTCCCGCGCGATGCCGACGCGCGGGAAGCCGCACCAAACCGGCCGCGGCGGAGGTCACCGCCGCCGCTCAGCCCGACGCGGGCCGGTGGCGAGCGGCCCACCCGCACCCGACCGCCTACGGCGGCCCCACCCTGGCCAAGCCCGGGCCCCGGCAAGCCGGGTGACGCGGCCGATCCCGGCCGGCCACCTCGCCGCCCGCTCAGCCCGACGCGGGCTGGTGCTTGGCCGCCTCCCGGGCGATGTCGATCCGCGAGTGCACGCCCAGCTTGTTCAGGATGTGCGAAACGTGCGTGCCGACCGTGCGCGGGGACAGGTACAGCCGGGCCGCGATCTGCGGGTTCGACAGCCCCTCGACCACCAGCGCCGCGATCCGGCCCTCGGTCGGGGTGAGGCTGTCCCAGCCGTGCGTGGTCTGGCGGTGCTTCACCGTCGGGCCGCGGCGGATGCCCAAGGCCCGGAACATCGCGCGCAGCCTGGCCACGTCCCACTGGGCGTCCAGCTCCGCGTACACGTCGGTCGCGTGGGTGAAGGCCGCCCGCGCCGAACCGCGGTCTTCCTCGCGGGCCTTGGCGAACGCGATCGCGGCGGCTTCGAGCGCCCTCGCCCGGGACAGCGGCCGGCCGGCCTCGTCGTAGGCGTCGGCCGCGCGCAGCAGCATCGTCCCGTCCTGTTCCAGCAAACCACGGCAGTACAACGAAAGGGCGCGGCGGTGCGGGATGGGCGACTCGGCGGCGAGCGCGCTCACCCGGGCCTCGATCTGCGCGACCGTCCGGTCGTCGCCGGTCGCCGTGGCGAGGCGGGCCGCCTCGGCCAGCAGTTCCTGGCTCGCGTCCTCGCTGGTCATCGCCGCGGTCAGCACGGCCAGCGCCCGCTCCGGCGCGCCCGCGTGCTCGAACGCGAGGCCACGCGCCCGCGCCAGCGGATCCACGACCCGGTCGCCGATGCGTTCCGCGTGCAGCGCCGCGACGTCGAGGTGGCGGCGGGCGTCGGCCGTCTCGCCGCGGTGGTAGCAGATGATCGCGGCGACCCCGTGGTCGGCGCACACCACGGCCGGCTCCTTGCGGTCGTCCGGGACGACGTCCACCTCGGCCAGCGCGTCGTCCCACCGGCCCGCCCCCAGCAGCACGTACCCGATCGCGCTCTGGGACTGCGCCAGGCGCACGACGCTACCGGTGCGGTCGGCCAGTTCCCGCGCCTGGGCGGCGGCGGCGAGCGCGTCGCTGAGGCGGTCGAGCGCGCCGAGGGTGACCGACTGGTTGATGCGCAGCAGCAGGGTGAGGTCGATCAACGCGGGGTCGCCCCGCACGATCGCCATCGCGCGCTCGAACAGCGGCAGCGCGCCGGCCCAGTCGCCCCGCGACATCGCGGCCAGGCTCAGCAGGTGCAGCGCCCACCCGGTCGCCCAGCGGTCTTCGGCCGGGCCGAGCTCCACCAGCGCCGCCGTGGCGACCTCGCCCGCGGTTTCGACGTCCCCGAGGTCGCGGTGCGTCCGCGCGATGAGCACCAGGAGCTTCGCCCGGTGCCGGGCCTCCAGCCCGGGCTGGGTCAAAGCCTCGTTCAGCGCGGCGAGGGATTCGGCGGCGCGGCCGGTTGTCCCGCGGCACTGGACGACCGTGGTGTGCAGGTCGACGCGCACGTCGGGGTCGCGGACGCGATCCAGGGCGCGGCAGGCGATCCGCTCGGCCTGGGCCACGTTGTCCACCTGGTAGTACGCGTCGGCCAGCCGGCACGCCAGCGCGCCGGTCACGGCGTCGTCGAGCGGCGCGTCGCGCACCGCCCGGCGCAGCAGCGCGACGGCGACCACCGGCGCCTGCCCGATCAGCAGCGTGGACACTTCGAGCAGCCACCGCACGGCCCAGGCCGGCACCGGCACCCGGCTGTCGGTGGTGGAGACCATGGGCAGCAGCTGCCGCGCGACCCGCTCGACCGGGGCGCTCGCCTCGGCCAGTGCCCACGCGGCGGCCTGGTGCCAGGCGATCCGGACCGCCGTCGGCATCTCGTCGTACAACGCCGTGCGGATCAACGGGTGCCGGAACGCCAGGTCGTCGCCCGCCGCCACGAGCACCCCGGCGGCGCGGGCCTCGTCGAGGGCGGGCAGCAGGTCGGCGAGCGGGGTGTCCGTCACGGCCACCAGGTCCGCGACCGAGAAGCCGACGCCGAGCAGCGCCGCCGCGCGCAGCACGCCCTGCGCCTGCTCCCCGAGGAAGCCCAGCCGGTCCGCGATCGCCTCCGGCAGCGAGTCCGGCGTCGCCGCGCCGGTCAGCTCCACGATGCCCGCGGTGTCGACCTCCAGGCACGAGCTCCGGCTCAGCGCGTCGACCAGTTCGGTGAGGTACAACGGGTTCCCGGCGGCGCCGTCGGCCAGCTGCGCCAGCTCGGCGCCCGGTTTGCCGCCGGCCAGCGCCGCCACCAGCTCGAGCACGGCCGGTTCGGCGAGCCTGCCCAGCCGCAGCCGCTGGGCGGGTCCGACGATCCGGAAGAGCGACCGCAGGTCGTCGCGGCGCGGCACCGGGCGCAGCACGCCGATCAGGAGCAGCGGGAGCTGCCGGACCGCCCGGGCGAGCCGGCTCCACACCGCCACCGTCGTGCGGTCGGCCCACTGCAGCTCGTCGACGACCAGCACGGCCGGCCCGGCCTGGCAGAGCTCGTCCACCAGCGCGATCAGCTGCTCGGCGGCCGCGGCGGCGAGATCGGCGCCCCGGCCCGCGACGGCGCCGCCCCGCAGCAGCTCGGAAATGGCCTCCCGGCGAGGATCCCGCGCACCCTGCGTGACGCCCAGGGCTTCCAGGAGCGGGAGCAGCGGGAGGGCCTGGCCGAGCTCGTCGCCGGCTCCCCAGTACACCTGGCAGCCCGCGTCCGCGGCCGTGGCGCAGGCGGCCCGCACCAGCGCGGACTTGCCGACGCCCGGCTCGCCGTCCACCAGCACGGCGTGGCCGCGACCGGCCGCGACATCACGGATCCAGCCGACCAGCCAGGACAGCTCGCTGTCCCGTCCGACCAGCAGTTCGGTACCGTCCGTGAGCGGTCGCACACCGGGAATAATAGAAGTAAAAGTTGTTCCCCAACAAGAGGTTTGCCGGGACAACCCCGATCGACCGGGTAAACATCAATTCCGGGAAATTCGCCGACTCGTGATCCGGCCGTGATTTCCGCTGGTGGAGAACGCGGGATCACCAACCGCCGGGCCGTCGCGGCGGAATGGCGAATGTCGACCATTCTCACTGCGGGCGCTCCGGACGCGCCCGCAGTGTACGCCACCGGGGGCGAAACGCGACCGAACCGGTGAAAGTGCGGTGCGACCACCGTTCGGCCGACGAATGCCGGGACACTTCCGGGATCGACACCGCGTTCGGGATTTCTCGTCCGCGACCGCTCCGCGCCCACCAAGGCCGGCATTCGACGATTTCGACCCGGCCGCACGATCTTCCCGCGAGCGGCTTCGCGATTATTCCGGCACACCGAACCCCCGTGCGGACGGCGCCCGGCAGCCGCCGGGTTTCCAAAAGCGCACCCCGACCGGGCCAGCCGTCGCCGGCCATCGAGGATCTGTTGTTTTCCGCTCCGGACGCCGCCATCGGACCACGTTTTCCGCAGCCGAGCCACCCTCTTCCCCGACGATCATCGGTTAACCCCAATGGCCCATCGATACCACCGATCCCGGTCACGCAATCACGTTCGGCAAACCCCGACGAGCGACCCCGAATCCGCGCTTCCAGCGGCCATCCGCCCGCAAAAACAGCGGCACGCCACCTTTTCGCCACAGTGATTCGTAGCATTCCTCACCATTTACCGGACACCCGCAAGATCGTCGATCAAGAATGCCTGCGGCCATTCTGGTGAAATCCCGTTTTCGCCCGCATCCCGCGTTGTCAAGCGTTGAACCGGCTCCTACAGTGACCTGCCTGACGCCGGGGAATGATTCACACGACTCCCCTGGATTCGGTACACCAACTCACCTCCTTCGAGGAGCAGGCCTTGTTTGGAATCGTCAGGAGCAGTGGCCGGGTTCGCGCCGCGCTCGCCCTCGCGGCCGCCATGGTTCTCACCGGCTGCGGGGCACTCGGATCGGCCGAGCCGAACGCCGCGGCGAGCAGCGACGTGGAGAAGTCGACGCTCAAGGTCTCGATCTTGCCCACCACCGACCTCGGGCCGTTTTGGCTGGCCCAGGACGAAGGCTTCTTCAAGGCCGAGGGGCTCACCGTCGACTCCGTCATCGCCGCCAGCGGCCAGGCCTCGCTGACGAAGGCGATCTCGGGCGAGGCCGACATCGCGTTCTCGACCTACCCGCCGTTCTTCACCGCGACCGGCACCGGTACCGCCGACATGCAGCTCGTCGCCGACGCGACGTCGGTCAACGCCAAGAGCAATGCGATCGTCACGGTACCGAATTCGCCGGTGAAAACAATCTTCGACCTGGCCGGCAGCAAGATCGCCATCACGGCCAAGAACACCGCGTCGGATCTGCTCACGCGCTCGGTGATGCAAGACCACAACGTCGATTTCGGCAAGGTGAAATGGGTGCTGATCCCGCTGCCGAACATCGCCGCCGCGTTGCAGCAGGGCGAGGCCGACGCGGCTTACCTGCCGGAACCGTACATCACCCAGGCCGCCAAGACGGCGGGCGCGATTCCGGTGATCGACATCAACACCGGCGCGACCCAGGACTTCCCGCTGACCGGTTACGGAGCGACACGGAAGTGGGTCCGGGAGAACCCGAAGACGCTGGCCGCGTTCCAGCGCGCGATGCAGAAGGCCACCCACGAGGCCTTGATCGACCGCGCCAAGGTCGAGCCGCTGCTGGTGCGGTTCGCCAAGATCGACGAGGACACGGCCAAGCTGCTCACCCTGCCGGGCTACGGCTCGATCCTGGACTCGCGGCGCCTGCAGCGGGTGCCGGACCTGTTGCTGCAGCTCGGGGCCATCCCGAAGCCGATCGACGTGAACTCGATGATCGGCCCGCAAGCGGGGAGATGACCCGGCCCCACCTCGTCCGCGCGGCGATACGATCCGCACCCGGGACCGGGCGTCGAAAAGTTTTTCCTCGGCCGTGTTGATCCGCGCGTCGCCCGTTCGACAAGAGGGGGCGAGGGCCGAGAGGCGGTCCCGCGGACGAGGAGAGCACGATGCCGCAGTACATGCTGATCATGCGGGGCACCGACGAGTCGAACGCGGCGATGATGGCGAACATCGACGAGATGATGGCCACCAGCCGCCAGTTCATCGAAGACCTGGTCAAGGCCGGGGTCTACGTCGCGGCCGAGGGGCTCGACGACCCGAGCCTGGGCGTCGTGGTCGACTTCGGCGGCGAGACCCCCGTGGTCACCGACGGGCCGTACGGCGAGACGAAGGAGCTGTTCGGGGGCTTCTTCCTGATCGACGTCGCCTCGAAGGAAGAGGCGGTCGAGTGGGCCAAGCGGGTCCCGGCGGCGCGCGGGGCCAAGGTCGAGGTCCGGCGGGTGCCCGGCGGCGACGAGACGCCGGACTCCGGCGGCCGGAACTGATGGGCCCGGCCGACGTCGAGGCCGTCTGGCGGATCGAGTCGGCGCGGATCGTCTCCGCGCTGACCCGGTTCACCGGCGACTTCGGGCTGGCCGAGGACGCCGCCCAGGAGGCGGTCGCCGAGGCGCTCGTGGCGTGGCCGCTCGACCCGCCGGCCAATCCGGCGGGCTGGCTCAAGGCCACGGCCCGGCGGCGGGCGATCGACGCGATCCGCCGCCGGACCGCACTGCGGGACCGGTACGCCCTGCTGGCGGCCGACGCGGAAGCCGAGGACGAGGCCGACCCCGACCGGATCGACGACGACGTCCTCGCGCTGATGTTCGTCAGCTGCCACCCGGTGCTCTCCCCCGAGGCCCGGGTGGCGCTGACCCTGCGCGTGGTCGGCGGCCTGACCAGCGAGGAGATCGCCCGCGCGTTCCTCGTCCCGGTGCCGACCGTGCAGGCCCGCATCACCCGGGGCAAGAAGACGATCGCCGCGGCCGGGGTCCCGTTCGAGCTGCCGCCGCCCGCCGAGCGCCGCGAACGGCTGGGAGGCGTGCTCAGCGTCCTGTACGTGATCTTCACCGAGGGCTCGACGGCCACGTCGGGCGACCGGCTGCTGCGCCCCGACGTCGCCTACGAGGCAATCCGGTTGGCCCGGACGCTGGCCGCGCTGCTGCCGGACGAGCCGGAGGTGCACGGCCTGCTCGCGTTGTGCGAGCTGACGGCCGCGCGCTTCCCGGCCCGGACGGGCGCGGACGGTGCGCCGATCCTGCTCGAGGACCAGGACCGGCGGCGGTGGGACTTCTCGGCGATCAAGCGCGGGCTGGCCGCGCTGGCCAAGGCGTCCGTCCGCGGCCTCGGCCCGTACGGCCTGCAGGCCGCGATCGCCGCCACCCACGCGTCGGCGGCTTCGGTCGAGGCGACCGACTGGGACCGGATCGTGGTGCTGTACGAGGCGTTGGGCCGGGTCGCGCCGTCGCCGGTGGTGGAGCTCAACCGGGCGGTCGCGGTGGCGATGGCGTCAGGCCCGGCGGAGGGTCTGGCGATCGTGGACGAGCTGGTCGCGACGGACCGGTTGCCGGGATCGCACCTGGTCCCGACGGTACGCGGCGAGCTGCTGACCCGCCTCGGCCGCCGCCGGGAGGCGCGCGCCGAGCTGGAGCTGGCCGCCCGGCTGTGCGCCAACCAGCGCGAACGCTCGGTGCTGGTGCGGAAGGCGGCCGCGCTGGACTGACCGGCCGGCGGCGCCGCGCTCGTCGGCAGCGTCACTGCGGGCGGTGAGACGGCGGCGGCGCTGAGGTGGAGCCGCGCGGCCCGGCCGCGGGACGTGGTTCCGCGGCCTGGTGGCCTCGGCCGGTTTGCCGGGCCGGGTCGGCCGGTCTTGCCAAGCCGGGCCGAGCCGGGCCGGGCCGGGCGGAGCCGAGCCGGGCCGGGCCGGGCCGGCCGGTCTTGCCAACCCAAGCTGGACCGGCCGGGCCAAGCCGGACCAGCCGAGCCAAGCCAAGCCGGACCGGCCGGGCCAAGCCGGACCAGCCGAGCCGGGCGGGGCCGGGCGGGGCCGGGCGGGGCCGGGCCGGGCCCGGGCCCGAGCCGAGAGAAGGCTGGCGTCGTCGCAGACTCGGCGAGCGCGGCCCCCGCTCGTCCCATCACCAGGACGTGGTCCATACCGGGTGGCCGGCGCGGTTACCGTCGGGGCATGAAGCCGAGCACATCGCACTCGGGAGCCTTCTCCGCCGAAGTCGACGCCGACGGCCGGCTGCGCGTCCAGCCGCACCCGGCCGACCCGGCACCCTCACCCCTACTCGGCAACCTGGCCGCCGCGCTGGACCACCCCAGCCGCGTCACCCGGCCGGCGGTCCGCCGCGGCTGGCTCCACGACGGCCCCGGCCCCGACGACCGCCGCGGCCGCGACGAGTTCGTCCAGGTCCCCTGGGACGACGTCCTCGACCGCCTCGCCACCGAACTCGACCGCGTCCGGACCGAACACGGCAACCAGGCCATCTTCGGCGGCTCCTACGGCTGGGCCAGCGCCGGCCGCTTCCACCACGCCCAAAGCCAGCTGCACCGGTTCCTCAACACCATCGGCGGCTTCACCGCATCCCGCAACACCTACAGCAACGGAACCTCATCGGTGCTGCTGCCGCACGTCGTCGGCGACACCCACGCGGTGCTGCGCCAGGCCTCGACCTGGCCCACGATCGCCGAGCACACCGAGCTGATCATCGCCTTCGGCGGAGTCCCGGAAAAGAACGTCTTCGTCACGCCCGGCGGGGTCACCATCCACGGCACACCCGGGCACCTCGCGCGCTACACCGGCGAAGTCGCTTTGATCAGTCCGCTGCGCGACGACATATCGTCCACAGTGGACGCACGCTGGTACCCCATCCGGCCCGCCACCGACACCGCCCTGATGCTCGCACTCGCCCACACACTCGTCGCCGAAGACCTGCACGACAAAGAATTCCTCGACCGCTACTGCATCGGCTACCCCGAGTTCGAGCGCTACCTACGCGACAAAAACCCGCACTGGGCCGCCGAGATCACCGGTATCCCGCCCCGCCGACATCGTCGCACTCGCCCGCGAGATGGCCTCGAAACGCACCCTGATCACCGTCACGTGGTCACTGCAACGCACCGAACACGGCGAACAACCGGTCTGGGCCGGCATCGCCCTCGCCGCCATGCTCGGCCAGATCGGCCTGCCAGGCGGCGGATTCGGCCACGGGTACGGCTCGATGGGCGACGTCGGCGACACCGGACCCGAAATACGC
Source organism: Amycolatopsis sp. MEPSY49 (assembly GCF_051337345.1). Classification (NCBI taxonomy): domain Bacteria; kingdom Bacillati; phylum Actinomycetota; class Actinomycetes; order Pseudonocardiales; family Pseudonocardiaceae; genus Amycolatopsis; species Amycolatopsis sp. MEPSY49. The sequence continues at coordinate 48,051 of NZ_JBDLYJ010000022.1, forward strand.
ATCCCCTCCCTGCCCCAAGGCACCAACCCGGTCGGCGAGTTCATCCCGGTCGCCCGGATCGCCGACCTGCTCCTGCACCCCGGCGAAACCTACGACTACGACGGCGAAGTCCGCCGCTACCCCGACACCCGGCTCGTCTACTGGGCCGGCGGCAACCCGTTCCACCACCACCAAGACCTCAACCGCCTGCGCCGCGCCTTCACCCGGCCGGACACCGTCGTCGTCCACGAACCCCACTGGACCGCCACCGCACGCCACGCCGACATCGTCCTGCCCGCCACCACCGCCCTCGAACGCGAGGACCTCGGCTCCGGCCGCCGCGACACCCACCTGATCGCGATGCACCGGATCGCCGAACCCGCCGGCGAAGCACGCGACGACTACGCGATCTTCACCGGGCTCGCACACCGGCTCGGCGTCGCGGACGCATTCACCGAAGGCCGAACCCCGAGGCAGTGGCTGCAACACCTCTACAACGGCCGGCGCGACGAACCGACGTTCGACCAGTTCTGGGCCGCCGGGCGAACTGCGGCTCCCGCCCGGCCGCGAGCACCACACGCTGTTCGCGGACTTCCGCGCGAACCCGGACGCGCACCCGTTGAAGACCCCGAGCGGCCGCATCGAAATCACCTCGGCGACCATCGCCGGGTTCGGCTACCCCGACTGCCCCGGCCACCCGGTCTGGCTCCCACCCACCGAAACCGGACCGCTGTGGCTGATCGCGAACCAGCCGCACACCCGCCTGCACAGCCAGCTCGACGCCGGAGAGGTCAGCCAAGCGGGCAAGGTGGCCGGGCGGGAACCGATCCGGCTCAACCCGGCCGACGCGGCCGCCCGCGGTATCGCCGACCGCGACGTCGTCCGGGTGTTCAACACCCGCGGCGCCTGCCTGGCCGGCGCCGTCCTGGACGACGCGCTCCGGCCAGGCGTCGTCCAGCTCGCGACCGGCGCGTGGTTCGACCCGGTCGACGACCACCCCACCGGCCCGCTGTGCGCGCACGGCAACCCCAACGTCCTGACCGCCGACATCCCGTCGTCGCGGCTGTCGCAGGGCTGCGCGGGCCAGCACGCGGCCGCCGACGTCGAACGCTTCGACGGCCCGGTCCCACCCGTGCGGGCCCTGCACCCGGCGACTGGAAAACGCTTTCCCGCGACCGGCGGGGCGCTAGACTGACGTGCCTGACCGGCACCGCTCCACCTGAATCCGCACCACGGACAAAGGAGTTCGCATGGTCACCGCGTTCAGCCGCCGCCGCGTCCTGATCACCGGCGCGGGCGTCACCGCCGGCCTCGCGTTGCCGAACACCGCCCTCGCCGCCCCGACCCGCGGCGTGGGCTTCACCCTCGACGCCGAAACGCTCGACGGCGGCGAACAGATCACCTCGCTCACCCTCGACACGGCCCGGCTCGGGCCGATCGACCCGGCGAGCCTGACCACCACCACGTTCACCGTGCACGCGAAGGCCATCAGCCCGATCGACACCGGCGGCCAGGACATCGGCTACGACCTCGACCGGCCGGTGACGGCCGCGCGGCTCGACCGCCGCGGGAACATCGTGCTCGAGCTGAGCCACGGCGAGGGCCAGACCGGCGGCGGCACCCTCGGCTACCTCAACAGCAAGAGCCGCAACGTCCGGCTCGACCTGGTCTACGCCATCACGCAGCACGCCCCGCTCCGGCGGCACGGCCGCCCGATCACCTTCACCCGGTTCACCCAGGGCCGGCTGGCCAACCCCGAAGTCGACGCGTTCACCTACCACGCCTCGCGCTCCGGCATGAAGTACCGGCTGTACTCCCCCGCGTCGCGACACGGCCGCCGTCCCCTGATCGTCTGGCTGCACGGCGGCGGCGAAGGCGCTTCCCTGCCCGACGGCTACTACGACAACGAGACGACGTTGCGCGCCAACCGCGGCGCGCTGGGTTTCGCGACCCCGGAAGCGCAGAAGATCTTCGACGGCGCCTACGTGGTCGCCCCGCAGTGCACGGCCGCGTGGATGGACGACGGCCCCCGCTTCGCCCCGCTCATCCAGGAGATCATCCGGGACGTGCTCCGCACTCGGCCCGTCGATCCCCGTCGCGTCTACGTCGTGGGCTGCAGCAACGGCGGCTACATGAGCCTGAAGATGACCACGGTCTACCCGGCCACGTTCGCGGCGTCGGTCCCGATCTGCGGCGTCGTCGAGGCGCGGCAGGAGGGCAACCCGCCGCTGATCCCCGACGCCGAGCTGACCGCGATCCGCACGCCCACCTGGCTGGTCGCCTCCCGCGACGACGACACGGTGGACCCGCGGGCCAACTCCGTCCACGCGCACGAGCTCATCCCCCGCTCGACCCTGACGCTCTACGACCACGTCGTCTGGAACGGCCACCAGTTCCCCGGCCACTGGTCGTGGATCTACGTGGCCCGCAACGACCCCAGCGCCGGCGGCACCCACGTCTGGCAGTGGATGGCGCGCAAGCGAACCTAGGTCGCGGTGCCGGTGATCGCGGTGGCGCCGCCCTCGACCATGCCGGACAGGGCAAGCTTTCCGCCCTCCCGGCGCCCGTGGGTCAGCACGGTCGCACCGGCGAACACCGGGCTGGACAACCGGTAGTCGAACGACGTCACCGGCCGGTCACCGTGCCGGCGGGGAATCTCCAGCAACAGCAACGCAAGCAGCGGGCCGTGCACGACCAGCCCGGGATACCCCTCGACGTCGGTCACGTACGGCTGGTCGTAGTGGATGCGGTGGGTGTTGTAGGTCAGCGCGCTGAACCGGAAGAGCAGCTGCGGCCCGGTCGGCGTGCTGATCTTCCAGTCGTGCGGCGGCTCGGCGGCCCGCTCCGGCTCGGCGAGCTGCCGCCGGTGTCCGGCGGGCTGGGACCGGTAGACGACGTCCTGGTGCTCGGTGAGCAGCAGTTCGCCGCCGCGCCGGTATTCGTGGCGGACGGTCACGAACGCCAGCTGCCCGCTGCGGCCCTCCTTCACGGTGACACCGGCCAGTTCACTGCGACGGTCGATCCGGTCGCCGACGCGGATCGGCGACCGGACGGCCAGCCGGCCGCCGGCGATCATCCGGCGCCGGTCCGGGATCGGCGGCAGGAACCGCCCGTGCGCCGGGTGGCCGTCGTCGCCGAGCGCGGCCTGCGGGGTCGGCTCGAGGAAGTGGAACCAGTGCCACAACGGCGGCAACGGCCCGGCCGGCGCGGGTTGGTCGAGCAGCGCCGCGAACGCCGCGGCCGGCCACGCACCGATCACCTCGGACGTCTCGACGGCGTCCGGCTGCCAGCCGGCGACCGCGTCCGCGAGGTTCACCGCAGGCCGCCGCGAGCGACGAGCTGACGGGCGATGACGTTCTGCTGGATCTCGTTGGTCCCCTCGCCGACGATCATCAGGGGCGCGTCCCGGAAGTACCGCTCGACGTCGAACTCCGTGGAATACCCGTAACCGCCGTGGACGCGGATCGCGGTGAGCGCGACCTCCATCGCCGTCTCCGAGCAGAACAGCTTCGCCATCCCGGCTTCCAGGTCGGCGCGCTCACCCGCGTCGTACCGGCGCGCGGCGTGCAGCAGCAGCTGGCGGGCGGCGGTCAGCTTGGCCGCCATCGTCGCGAGGTGGTTGCCGACCGCCTGGTGCTGCCAGATCGGCTTGCCGAACGACTCGCGTTCCTGGGCGTACCTCAGGGCGTCGTCGAACGCGGCCCGCGCGACGCCGGTGGCGCGGGCGGCGACCTGGATGCGGCCGATCTCCAGCCCGCGCATCATCTGCGCGAACCCCTCCCCCTCGGTCGCGCCGAGCAGCGCGTCCGCCGGCACGCGACAGTCGTCGAAGGTGATTTCGCAGCTTTCGACGCCTTTGTAGCCGAGCTTCGGCAGGTCCTTGGAGACGGTGAACCCGGGCACCTTCTCCACCAGCAGGATGCTGATGCCCTGGTGCGCGGGTTGGGCTTTCGGGTCGGTCTTGCACAGCAGCGCGACCAGGCCGGACCGGCGGGCGTTGCTGATCCAGGTCTTGGTGCCGTCGACGACGTACTCACCGCCGTCCTTGCGCGCGATCGTGCGCAGCGCCTGCAGGTCGGAGCCGCCGCCGGGCTCGGTCAACGCCATCGTCGCGCGCAGCTCGCCCGTCGCCATCCGCGGCAGGTACCGCTGCTTCTGTTCCTCGGTGCCGAAGGTGAGGATCAGCTTCGCGACGACCGTGTGGCCGCCCATGGCACCGGCGAGGCTCATCCAGCCGCGCGCGAGTTCCTCGGTCACCAGCGCGTAGCACTCGGTGGAGACCCGCAGATCGCCGTAAGGCTCCGGGATGGCCAGCCCGTAGATCCCGAGCCGCTTCATCTGCTCGATGAGCTCTTCGGGGTAGGTGTCGGCGTGTTCCAGCTCGCGCACGACCGGCCGGACGTCGCGGTCGACGAAGTCGCGGACGGTGTCCACAATGGCCTGCTCGACGTCATCCATGGGCCTTCTCCTCGGAACGGGGGCGCGCACCGAGCTTCCCACCGGACCCGCGCCGCCGCGCGGCGGTGTCCCGAGCGGCTCGCCACCGCCCGGGACACCCGCCGCTCAGTTCGCGACGAACTGCATGAGCCACTCACCGCCACCGTATGGCGGCGCGGAGACGTTCAGCTCGCCGTTGTCCGGGGCCGCCGCCTTCCACGGGCCGAGCACCCGCAGCTGGTAGTTGCCGACCGGCACGCCCTTGAACGTCGCGTAGCCGTTGGCGTCGGTCCGGGCGTACGCGCGGATGGTGCCGTTCTCGAGCAGCACCAGGTTCCGGTACGCCATGCCCTCGTCGGCGCCCGGCTGGTTGTCGCCGTTCTTGTCGAGCCAGACCCGGCCGTGGGAGTCGCCCACCTTGCCGGGCACCTTGGCGGTCACGGAGACGTGCGGAGCGCCGTCGGTGTGGCCGTCGTAGGCGGTGCAGTCGAGCCCGGTGACGCCGGTGTAGGCCGCCTTGTCGGGCACCTTGCCCGTCGCCGTCAGCACGATCCGCTGCCCCGCGGCGAGCGCGCCTTCGCGGCGCTGGTTGCTGAACGCGCCCCACTGGTCGTCGGTCACCGTCAGCTCCGAGCCGAAGCCGCCCGCGTCGCAGCTGAGGAACAAGCCGGTCAGCGGCTTGGTGCCGGAGTTGGTGAGCGTGACCGTCGCCTTGCCGGTGTCGCCGGCGGCGTAGCTCGTCTTGTCCAGCGTGAGGGTTTCGTGCAGCACGTCGGACAGCGGGCGGGTGGCCGCGACCTCCAGCGCTGTGTAGGCGCCGCGGCCGTCGAGCCGCAGGTCCGGCAGGGCCGGGGCGACCCAGCCGCCGGGCAGCTGGTCGAAGCTCAGGTAGCCGGTCCGGGTCAGCGGGAGGCCGTCGTAGGCGAAGTGGCCGGTCGCGTCGGTGGTGGTGTACATCTCGAGCGTCGTGCCGACGCCGAAGAAACGCACCCGGGCCCCGGCCAGGGCTTCTCCGGGCGAGGGCTTGCCGTCGCCGTTGGCGTCCCCGTACAGCACACCGGCGACCCGCTCGGTGCCGGTCGCGAGCGGCACGGTGACCCGCTGGACGTTGTCGCTGTAGTCGGTGTCGCCCGCGCCGTACACCTCGACGTGCACGACGGAGTCGCCGTAGTACGTCGACCCGAGCTGCCCGGTGAGGTGGAGGGTCCGGGTCTCCCCCTGCGCGATGGTGGCGCCGGTGCCGCTGTCGTCCAGGTCGCCCCACTGGTGCTGATCGACCCAGAAGTCCGTCCCGGATTCCGAGTAGGCGGTGCCGAAGGCGCCGAAGACGACGGAGTCCCCGATGTTGCTCACGGTCACGTCGAGCCCGACGTACTCGCCCAGGAGCCAGTGCCCCTGCTGGGCGACGACGCTGACCTTGAGGTTCGGCCCGGAGTCGGCGTACGCGGGCGCGGCGGCCGATCCGGTGATGAGAAGAGCCGCGGCCAGCACGGACGCTGACCGCGTGAATCTGCCGATGGGCATGGTTTTGTTCCCCCTTCGGGTTGTAGGGGAAAATCTAGGACCGGCCCCGGTGTGCGTGGAGACCGGAACGTTCCGCGCAAGCGGTACGGCAACCTTTGCCGGGATTCGAGCGTTCTCGCCCGGCGAACCGGCGGTGGCCGGGCCGTTCCCCCGGTCCGCCAAGTGGAGCAATCCGCCAGTTTCCGCCCGGCAAGCGGCAGGACGGTGTTAACTTCCGTCCGTCATCCGCTGGCCCGAGCGAGGTGTTCCCGTCACCGTGACAGTGCACACGGACAAGTTCGCCGCCTACCTGCGCATGTTGAAGGAGCGCAGCGGTCAGGGCTACGAACGGCTCGGCAGGCTGGCCGGCGCCAGCGGCTCGAGCCTGCACCGGTACTGCTCCGGCAAGAGCGTCCCCGCCGACTACCGGGTCGTCCACTCGTTCGCCAAGGTCTGCGGCGCCTCCGCCGACGAACTGCGCGAACTGCACCAGCTGTGGGCCCTCGCCGACGCCGGGCGGGTCGAGGAGGTGCCGGCGGAGCGCGTCGAGACCCCGGCGCCGCCGCGTCGGCGCTGGTACGCCGCGGTGGCCATCGCCGTCGTGGTCCTGGTGGCCGGCGGCCTGTTCTGGGTCACCGCCGACGGGTCCGGGGCACCTCCCGGCCGGTACGCCGACCGCGTGCTGTTCTCCCCCGCCTGCCGGCCGCCCGTGAGCATGGGCCAGCACGACGAGTGCGTCACCGAGGTGCAGAACCTGCTGGTCTCGGCCCAGGGACGGCTCTCGGTCGACGGCTCGTTCGGCCCGGAGACGCTGCGCCGGGTCACCGCGTTCCAGGTGCTGGCCGGCCTGCCCGCCCGCGGGGTGGTCGACGACGCCACCAAGAACGCGCTCTACGACCACCGGACCAGCCTGGCGGGGTGGTCGCCGGCCATGGTGGAGCAGCGGATCCGGGCCGTGTTCACCGAAGCGCCGGACACCGCCGTCGCGATCGCCCGCTGTGCCTCGTTCCTCGATCCGCTGTGGGTGCTGCCGAACACGAACGGCAGCCGCAACTGGGGGATCTTCCAGATCTCCGACGCCCGCCTGCTGGACCTCGGCGGCACACCGCGGCAGGCGTTCGACCCGGCCTGGAACATCGACGCGGCGCACCGCCTGTGGAGCGCGCGCCGCGACTTCCACGACTGGCCGGCCTGCTCGGCGGCCCTGCAGAACCCGCTGTCGCACTGAGCCCCGAGAAGGGCGAAGCCCGCGCCCTCCGCGAGGGGCGGCCCCTGGGAGAGGGCCTGGAGGGCACGGGCTTCGCGGCACGCTGACGCCGGAAACCCGCGCGGTAGCGGGATTTCCGGCGTCAGACCCCCAGTGGCCGGATCAGACCGTGCCGTTCTCCCACCACCACGAGCGGCCGAGGTCGGCTCGGCTGTCCACGTGCTGGTGGTCGGTGTTGTAGGTCTCCAGGCCGGAGAACCCGCAGGTCTCGGCCTTCTGGTAGACGGTCTTGTTGGCCACGCCCGGCACGTCCAGGTCGGCCGCGGTGCCGTACAGGTGCATGCTGTCGCCGGCACCGCCGATCTCCGCGTTGTGCGCGATGCTGCGGAACCCGGAGTTCACCGTGATCGGCGTGTTCCCGAGCTTCTTGCGCAGCGCCTCCAGCTTGTACATGCAGCGGCGGGCGTTCTCCTTCGCGGTGGCCGCGCTGACCTTGCCGCCGTTGAAGGTGCCGCTCACCCGGTCGGTGAACTCGCTGAAGTTGAAGTGCGCGGTCGAGCCGTCGCTCTGCTCCAGCGCGTTGAGCGCGGCCTGGGTGGCCGGCCCGACCTGGGCGTCCGCGCCCAGGCCGTAGGCGGTCTGGAATCTGCGGACCGCGGCTGCGGTGCCCGGCCCGAATTCGCCGTCGATCGACACCCGGGTCTGGCCGGCCCGGTCGGCCGCCCAGCCGGCGACGCGGATCTGGAGTTCGGTGACGTCGGCGCCCGTGTTGCCCTGCACGAGGGTGCGGGACCACGAGTACGCCTGGGCCGTGCCGGAAAGCAGCAGCGGGCTGACCGCCGCGGCCGCGCCGAGCACCACCGCGCCGCGGAGCACCGTGCGGCGGCTGAGGGGGAGGGTCATTCTCGTCCTTTCCTAGCGGGGATTCACCGGTTGGCGAGCTGGTCGAGCTCGGCCTGGGTGCCGTTGAAGACGTCGCCGGTCGCCGGCGCGGGGATGCCGTCGGGGATGGCCGCGTCGGTGTACTGCCACATCAGCCAGGTCTTCGACCCGGCGGGCAGCGCCGGCTGCGTGACGGACTGCCGGTAGTCCGCGAGCTGCATCGGGTACGCGGCGAACGCCGTGGTGCCGCCCAGGCACGCGTCGAGGAACGACTTCTGGGTGTAGATGATGGGCGTCCGGCCGAACGCCGCCTGGACCTTGTCGAGCCACGCCTTGGCGTCGGCGACGGTGACGTACGGCGGACAGCCGCCGGAGCCGTCGTCCTTCCACTCCAGGTTGAACACGGGCGGCAGGTCGCCGGCGCGCTTGCCGGTGTACCCGGTGGCCTTCACCGCGGCGATGAACCGGTCCGCCTGCGCGCCGCCGGTGCCGGCCGCCGTGCCGGTGTAGAAGTGGTACGGACCCACGGCCAGGCCGGCGCTGCGCGCGGCGGGCAGGTCGGTGGCGAGGTAGTCGTCGGTGACGTTCAGGCCGCGGGTCGCCTTGACGGTCGCGAACTCGACGCCGGACGCCTTCACCGCGCCCCAGTCGATCGGCGCGCCACCGGGGTGCTGGTACTTCGCCGTGTCGACGCCGTCGATCGGGTGCCCGGCGGGCTTCGGCGGCGTGCAGTAGGTGTTGCGGCCGGACCAGTCGGTGACCTTTGCCCAGGTGGTGGGCCCGGCGACGCCGTCGGCACTGGCGTTGACGCAGTGCTGGAACTGGATCACGCGGTTGCGGGTGCCGTCACCGAAGTTGCCGTCCACCGTCAGCGGCGGGTAGTGGCCCGGTTCCATCGCGAGGTTCAGCCGGCACTGGAGTTCCTTGACGTCGGTGCCGGTGGAACCGCTCTGCAAGGTCGGGCGGGCGGTGGAGTGGCCGCACACGACGCTCTGCGCGGTGCCCGCCGTGCCCGGGGTGGCGCACTTGCGCGGCCGCGCGGACCACGAGTTCAAGGCGGCCCACGTGTTCGGCCCGACCCGGCCGTCCACGCTCAGGGCCGCGCACTTCTGGAACACGCGCACGCGGGCGTCGGTCGCCGCGCCGAAGGAGCCGTCCGCGCCGATGGGCGAGTACCGGCTCGCCTTCGTCGCGAGGTTGAGTTCGCACTGGGCTTCGGCGACCGCGGCGCCGGTCGCCCCTTGGGCCAGGGTGGGCTGGGCGGTGGTGTGCCCGCACACGGCGACGGCTTCGGCGGCGGGTTCCGCAGCGGGTTCGGCGGCGACCGCGGCCGCGGCGGGGACCACCAGCAGCACCGCGACGGCCAGAGCGAGTCTTTGCATGGCGAGGAGGTTGTCAGCGGCCACCCCCGCCGATCACCGGTCGGCGCCCGATTCGGGATGCCGGGACAGTCCCACCCCGCCGGACCAGCGGGAACGCCATGCCTGTGGGACGCCGCTGGGACGGTGGGCGCCGGGCGTCCCGGTCCCGGCGACGTCGCGGCGGCGCGTCGGCGGCGGCTCCGTCGAAGTCGGGTTCAGCTCCGCGGGCCTCGCGGGTCACCCGGGTCGGCGCGGCACCGGGGCCTGGGCGCTGGTCAAGGCGTTCCCGTGGCCGTGGCCGTGACCGCCGGCCAGGGCCGGGCCTCCCCCAGCAAGCCGATCATGCCCGCCACCAGCCTCATCTGGTCCACCGTGCGGATGTCCGCCTCCACCAGCTTGGCCGAGCACACCAGCACCGCCAGGACCTGCGCCCGCGAGAGCGCGACGTTCAACCGGTTGCGGGACAACAGGAAATCCAACCCACGGGGCAGGTCGACCGCCGATGACGACGTCATCGTCGTGATCACCACCGGGGCCTCCTGGCCCTGGAAGCGGTCGACCGTCCCCACCCGCACGCCCGGGAACCCGGCGTCCGCCAGCGCCCGCGTCACCGTGCGCGCCTGCAAGTTGTACGGGGCCACCACCACGATGTCCGTGTCGGCCAGCGGACGCGCCGGGCCGTGGTCCGTCCACGGGCGACCGATCAGCGCCGTCACGATGTCGACGACCGCCGCGGCCTCCTCCACCGAACGGGTCGTGTTGCCGTGGTGGTCGACCTCGGCCAGGTACAGCCCGGCCGGGAGGTCCGCGAGGGCGCGCTCGGCCGCTGACGGATGCGCTCGCAAGCGGCCGGCGTAGGACAGCTTCGACACCGGCTCGCACACCGCCGGGTGCATGCGCCGCGTCTCGTCGAGGAAGTAGCCCAGCTCCGGCGGGATGATGTCGGCCTCGCCGATCAGGTGCCCCAGCGCCGACGCCTCCGCGCCCGCCGGGTGCGTCCCCTGCACCACCTGCGGGAGCTGCTGCGGGTCGCCCAGCAGCAGCAGGTTCTTCGCGCACGTCGACACCGCCAGCGCGTCGGCCAGGGCGAACTGGCCCGCCTCGTCGATGATCAGCAGGTCGAACGGCTCCTCGCGGACCGCGGCGTTGGCGAACGTCCACGCCGTGCCGCCGACCAGGTACCCGGTGTCGTGCTCGGCGCGCCACTTCACCAGCGCCGGGTTGCTCTTCGGCTGCTCCCACGGCACGGACGGGTCCGGCGTCCGCTTCGCGCGCTTGGCGCACGCCAGGCCCGGCGCGCTCTTCAGCGCCGCGCTCAGCACGTTCTCCACGGCCTTGTGGCTGGTGGAGGTGACGGCGACCGTGCGCCCGGCCCGGACCAGACGCGCGATCAGCTTCCCGGCCAGGAACGTCTTGCCCGCGCCCGGCGGTCCCTGCACCGCCAGCGTCGAGCCGTCGAGGGTTTCGACCGCGTCGATCACCGCCGCGATCAGGTCCGTCCCCGGCTCCGGCAACGCCGCTCCGCCACGCAGCCGTGGCGGGGTCCGCCGGAGCAGGTCGACGCCCGGGTGCCGCGGCAGCACCGGGAGCGCGTCGACGACCAGCTGCGCGAGGTCGGCGACCGCCTCGTCCTTCGGCGAGGGCCGCACCGGGCTGCCGGGCAGCACCGCGGTCGGCCGGTCGGCGGTGGTGGCGTCGGGCGGGCAGCTCTCCTCCAGCGTCAGCTCCACCGCCGACGCCGCCGCGACCTTGGCGTCGCGGGTGCCGCCGTCGTAGCGCAGCCGCACCTCGTCGCCCGGCGCGAACGGGTGCGGCCGGTCCGGGTCGCACGCCAGGACCAGGGTCCGCTTCGCGGTGCGGACGCGCCCGGCCGGCGGGACCCACTCCCCCACCTCCAGCGACACCGGCACCGTGCACGACGTGTCGACCTCGAGGTCGCCGAGCGGGGCCGCCAGCTGGCGGAAGTACTCCCACCACGCGGGGTTGGTCTCCCGGCGGTGGTAGCCGACGGCTGCCGCCAGCAGCGCGCGGGCCCGTTCGTCGCCGGTGAACTCGGCGGGGTCGTCCGGCAGCCCGTCGAGCAGCGGGTCGACCAAGGCGGCCAGCCGCGCGGCGCGTTCGGCCCGGCGCTCGGCGGCGACGTCCTCTTCGGCCTGACGCAGCAGCGCGTCCTCCGGCGACTCCTCCGGCGGGGCCGCGAGCTCGATGCCCGAGTCGGCGCGGACCTGGTGGAGGAACTCGAACAACCGCAGCGCGGAGACGCAGTCCTCCTCGCTGTCGCCGGCGATGCCGCGCAGGACCTCGTCCGCGCGGCCCGGCTCGGCCGACCGCGCGAGCACCAGGTACTCCTCGTACGCCTCGACGTCCGACATTGCGGTCTTCACGTCACCTTCTCGCGTGCCGGGCCGGTAGAGCGGCTCGAGGTGCCGGATCGAGTACGACCGTTGCGAGACCCGCAACGCCTTGCGAACCACGGTGTGCAGGTCCACCAGCGCGCCGCCGCGCAGCAGCTGGTCGACGGTCTCCTCGCGGGTCCCGTGCACGGCGGCGAGCCGCTTGATCGCGGTCACCTCGTACGGCCCGTAGTGGTAGACGTGCGAGCCGGGGTACTCGGCGACCCGCGCGGCGGCGAAGTCCACGAACTCCTCGAAGGCGCGCTTCTCCTGGGCGCGGTTGTGCGCCCAGAACGGCGTGAACCGCTGCTCGCCGCCCGGGGTGAGGGCGCCGAAGAGGAACTCCAGCCCTTCGCCCGCCAGCGCGTGCGGATCGCCCGCGAGATCGGCGAAGACGTCACCGGGCGCGGGCGTCGGCAGCGCGGCCAAGACGTCCGGGTCGACGACCTCGTAGCTGACCTCGCCGGTGGCGTCCTGCCGCACCTGCAGCGCGGCCTGCGCGCGCAGGGTGGCGAACGCGGTGGCGGACAGGTCGCGCGGCCGGGCGCCCGGTGTCGCCGCGGCGAGCGCGTCGATGGAGCCCAGCCCGGCGGCGGCCAGCTTGCGGCGCTGGTCGCCGCGCATCCCGGCGACCAGCAGCAGGTCACGGTCGGCTTCGCGCGCCGACGCGCAGTGGCGGGCGTACCCGCAGCCGGCACAGGCCGGGCGTTCGTCGGCCCACAACGGCGTCGGCAGCACCGGCGCACGGCCGCGCAGCCGGGCTCCCAGCCGGTCCACCAGGGGCCGGAAGTCCTCGCCGCGCAACGTCCGCGTGCCGCCGTCACCCAGGCGCAGGTGCACGTGCGGACCGGTCGGCCACCCGGCGCGGCGCAGCGCGTCCGCGAACGCGACCAGCCGGACGACCGCCGCGGGCTTCGCCTGCCGGGCCGGCTCCGCGTCGTAGACCTCGTAGCGGCCTTCGCCGTCTTGGATCAAGAAGTCGGCCACGCCGGAGAAGTCCTCGTCGTGGAGGACGGCCTGGTGGATCACGGCCGCACCCGACCACAGGGCCGCCGCGGTGGTCTCGGCGGCCGCGACGAGGTCCGCGGTGTCGATCTCGAAGACGTCGTGACCTTCGCCGCGCAGGCGGGCGAGCATCGCTTGGGCGGCGGCCCGCCCGCGCCGGCCGGCGGCGGGGTCCGGAACGGGCCGCGGCGCACCCGGCAGGCCCGCGGCCGACGCCTGGTTCAAGACGCTGCGGTGTTCGCATTCGAGCAGGTCGGCGAGATCGGCTGGGGTGAGCATCGCCAGGCAGTCTGACACGGCCGCACACCCGGTCGGAGCAGCCGGGGCCGGACACGCCGTCGCGGCCGGCCGGGCGCGCTCGTGTCCAGCCGGAACACCGATCGTGTGACACGCGCGATCCGCTGACCGCCGGTTCACGACCCGAAACGGTGCACGTTTCGGAGGGCATATCCACGAATCGAGAAAGAAGCACTCGCTCTACCTTGACGTTTTCTCGGTAATTCGTCACGCACCGTGCCACCACGGCCGGAATCCCTGACCACATCACACTTCCGGGCAACGACGGGAGCCGATCGCACTCCATTCCGTCACTCGCTCGTCAATTCGATCCTCCGAAAGAGAAGCGCCGCCGCTTTTCCTAGGCTTCGCCGTACTCCCGACCGAAGGATTCGCCCGCGATGGATTACGCAGTGCTCGCCGCGTCCGCGGTGCTCTACGCGGTGGGCATCGTCGCGCAGAGCGTCGCCGCCCGCCGAGCCGGTGACCGGCGTGGTGCCGGGCTCGGCCTGCTGGCCCGGCTGACCGCCGACCCGGTCTACCTCCTGGGCTTCGCCGGTCAGGCCGGCGGCTTCGCGCTCGCGTTCGCCGCCCGCGCGTCGTTGCCGCTCTACCTCGTCCAGACCGCTTCGTCGTCGGCCATCGGCCTGGCCACGGTGTTCGGGGTGCTCGTGCTGGGCTGGGAGATCCGTGCGGGGGAAGCGCTGACGCTGATGCTGCTGGCGGCCGGGCTCGTGGTCCTCGCCGGGTCGTCGTCGGCCTCCGTCGCCGCGGACCTCCCGGCGGCGGGCGTGGCCGCGCTCGCCGTCGTGGTGCTCGGGATCGGGCTCGCCATGGTCTTCGCCGGCCGGGCGGACACGTTCCTGCCCGCCGCGGTGCTGTCCGGGGTGGCGTTCGCCGTAGTGGCGGTCGCGAGCCGCGCGCTGGCCCACCTCGACCTCGCCGCGCTGCCGGGAAAGCCGCTGACGTGGCTGATGCTGGTCGCCGCCGTGCTCGGGCAGGCGTCGATGGCGGTGGCCCTCCAGCGCGGCCGGGCACCCGCCGTCGTGGCGACGGCGGACGCCACCACGATCGTGCTCGCTTCGGTCTCCGGCCTCACCGTCCTCGGCGACCGCGTCGCCGACGGGCACGGGCCGTGGATCGCCGCGGGCCTCGCCGTCGTCGTGACCGGCGTGCTGCTGCTCGGCGCGCGGTCCCGGACCGCCACCGCCGTCGTCCGGGAGGCCGCGTGAGCCCGCGGCCCCTTGCCAGCGTGTCGGTCGACCTCGACAACCTCTGGGCCTACCTCAAGACCCACGGCGACCCCGCCTGGCGGGACCACCCGAGCTACCTAGGCACCGCGGTCCCCCGGCTGCTCGACGTCCTCGGCGGGCAGCGGCTCACGTTCTTCGTGGTCGGCGCCGACGCGGTCCGCGAAGACGGCGCCAAGGCGGTCGCCGCGATCGCCGCGGCGGGGCACGAGGTCGCGAACCACTCCTTCGGCCACGAACCCTGGCTGCACCGGTACTCCCGCGACCGGCTCGAGGACGAGCTGAGCCGGACCGAGGAAGCGATCGTCGCCGCCGGCGTGCCCCGGCCCACCGGCTTCCGCGGGCCCGGCTACAGCGTCACGCGCGACCTGGTCGAACTGCTCGCCGAACGCGGTTACGCCTACGACGCCAGCACGTTGCCGACCTGGATCGGCCCGCTGGCCCGGGCCTACCACAACCGGACCGTCCGCGCGGGAGCCGGCGGCGAGGGCCTCGGCGAACTGTTCGGCGGCTTCTCCCGCGTGCTGGCACCGGTGCACGCCTACCGCTGGCGGACGTGCGGGGGCGGCGCGCTCGTGGAGCTCCCGGTGACGACGATGCCGCTGCTGCGCACGCCGATCCACGGCTCGTACCTGCTGCAGCTGCACGAAGCGTCACCGCGGCTGGCCCGCGCGTACTTCCGGACGGCGCTGCGGCTCTGCCTCGCCCGTGGGGTCGCGCCCTCTCTCCTGCTGCACCCCACCGACGTCCTCGGCGGCGCCGAGGCGCCCGGGCTGGAGTTCTTCCCCGGCATGGCGGCCCCGGGCACGCGGAAGGTGGCGTGGCTGGGCTGGGTGCTCGCCGCCCTGCGCGAGCACTTCGACGTCGTCGGCACCGGCGAGTACGTCCGGCGGTCCGAGGTGCGGCGCACCCGCCCGGTCACCCGGCTGGACGGCGGGAGATGACCGCGTTCGCCCTCACCCGGCCCACGTTCCGGGCGCCGGCGCCGCTGCCGGTGCTCGCCTGCGCCACCGTCGCGCTGGCGCCGGTCGAGGGCTACCTGACGGCCGTGCAGGGCCAGCTCGGCAAGCTCGCCCCGGCGCTGCTCACGGTGGCCTGGCTCGCGGTGCGCGTCGGGCAGCGGAAGTTCCCCCGGGCGACGCCGTTGCACGCCGCGCTGGCGCTGCTCGCCGTGGTGCTGGCCGCGACGGCGGCGTGGCACTCCGCGGGGCCGTTCACCGCGGAGTACACCGTGCGCTGGCTGCCGTTCCTGGTGGTCACCGCCGTGCTCGCGGACGTCGCGGGCCGGGAGGTGCCGATCCGGTGGCTGCTGCTGGCCGCGGCCGCGGGGGCCACCGTCGCCGGCGCGGGCGCCCTGGTCAGCCTGATCGCCGACGGCCAGGCCCGGGCGAGCGGTCCCCAGCCGGACCCCAACGACCTGGCGTACTTCCTCGTCGCGGCCGTTCCCCTGCTCGTGGCGGTCCGCGCCCGGACCTTCGCGACGGCGATCGCGGGCGTGGTCCTGGTGGCAGGCGCGGCGGCGACGTTCTCGCGCGGCGGCGCGCTCGGGCTGGCCGCCGCGGCCGGCTGGCTGCTGGCCCGCCGGGTGCTGCCGTGGCGGCTGGTCGCCGCGACGGCCGCCGCGGTCGTCGCGCTCGGCCTGGGGACGCTCCTGGTCGCCGGGCCGCACCTGGCGCGAGCGGTGCAGGAGAAGAGTTTCATCGCCGCGTCCAATGTGGACACCCGGGAGCTGCGCTGGCAGGCGGCGGCCCGGATGGTGACCGCGCACCCGGTGCTCGGCGTCGGTCCGGGCGGCTTCCGCGAGCAGTACGCCGCCGAGTCGCACAACGCGGAGATCGACGAGCAGACCCCGGTGGCGCACAACATGTACCTCGAAGTCGCCGCCGAACTCGGCCTGCCCGGGTTCGCGCTGTTCGCCGGGGTGGTCGGGGTCGCCGCGGTGGCGAGCGAACGGGCCGTCCGGCGGGCCGGCCCGGGCCCGCGGCGGACGGAGGCGGTCGCGATCCAGGCGTCGCTGCTCGCGGTGCTGGTCACCTCGACGTTCCTGTCCGAGCAGTACTACCTGCCGCTGTGGTCGCTGGCCGCGCTCGCCGTCGCGGCCGAAACCCGGGTTCGCCGAGAAGGAGAGGGAAGCGCCGATGCGGGTGCTGCACGTCATCAGTGAGCTGGGCGCCGGCGGGGCGGAGACGCTCGTGGCCGGGATGGTGGCCCGCGGCGAGGAGTACGGCTGGGAGTCCGCGGTCGCAAGCGGCGGTGGCTTCCGCGCCGACGAGCTGGCCGCCGCGGGGACGCCGACGTTCGCCGTCCCGCTCGCGCGCCGCAGCAAGACGGGCGTGCTGAAGGCGGCCTGGGCGGTCCGCCGCGCGGTGACGCGGTTCCGGCCCGACGTAGTGCTCGCGCACAACGTCGGCGCGAGCCTGGTCGCCCGGCTCGCCACCCGGCGGCCGGTGGTGACCGTCTTCCACGGCGTCGCCGACGACGACGTCCCGGCCGCCGTCCGCATCCTGCGGCGCACGTCCCGCCAGGTCGTCGCGGTCTCCCCGGCGACCGCCGGCCGGCTGACCGGCGCCGGTCTCCCCGATCCCGTGGTGATCCGCAACGCCGTCTTCGCCCGGCCGCCGGTGTTCGGCCGCGCCGAGGTGCGCGCGTCGCTCGGCGTCCCCGCACGGACGCCGGTGGCGCTCTGCCTCGCCCGGCTGGAGCCGCAGAAGCGCCACGACGTCCTCCTCGACGCCTGGGCGGCGGTCGACGGCGACGCGGTGCTGTGGCTGGCCGGCGACGGCAGCCTGCGCGCCGGGCTGGAACGCCGGGCCGAAGCGCTGGGGCGCCGGGTCGAGTTCCTCGGCACCCGCACCGACGTCGCCGACCTGCTCGCGGCCGCCGACGTCACGGTCCTCACCAGCGACTGGGAGGGCCTGCCGCTGGCGGTGCTGGAGTCCCTCGCCGCCGGTCGGCCGGTGGTCGCGACCGACGTGGGCGGCGTCGGCGACGTCCTGGCGGACGGCGGCGGGCTCGTGGTGCCGCCGGGCGATCCGGCGGCGACGGCCGCTGCCCTGACCACGCTGTTGTTCGACGAGGCCGCGCGCGAATCGGCCGCCGCTCTCGGCTTGCGCACGATCCAGCGGGAGTTCGACCCGCACCCGTTGATGAAGTCCTACGACGAGCTGCTCCGAGGAGTCCGGTGAAAGACCTCGCGACCCGCACCGCCGCGCTGAGCGTGGCCGTGGCGCTGCTGACCGGTGCGCTCGTGCTCGTCATCGGGCTGGCGCGCGGCGACGAGTACCAAGGCCGCGTGAGCCTGCTGGCCACCCCGGCGGCCGACGCCGCTCAGTACGGCGAAGTCGTCTCCCTGACGTTGCCCGCCTTGGTCGAGCTGGCCCGCAGCCCGTCGGTGCTGCAGGCCGCGGCCCCGGTGTCCGGCTACTCGCCCGGAGAACTCGGCGAGCACGTGTCCGTCGAGCTGGTCCCGGCGTCCGGGCTCGCGCGCCTGTCGGTGCGGGCGTCCTCGGCGGAGCAGGCCGGCGCCGCGGCCACCGCGCTGGGCAAGGCGATGATCGACGCGGACCTGCTGGCCCCGGCCGGGAAGCTGCGGACGCTGGATCCGCGGCCCGAAATCGTCCCGATCGCCCCGGACACGCCATTGGTGCTCGGGCTGGCGCTGGTCGGCGCGGTCGCGGCCGGGCTCGCGGCGGCGGTGGGCCGCCGGCTGGCCCCGGGCGGCGGGCCGCGCCCGGTGCGCCGGGCCCTGGCCGCGGCGGGGATCCACCGCCCGGTCGCGGTCCTGCGCGCCGACGACCCCGAAGTGGCCGACCGGCTGGCCGTGCTCGGCGACGCGGGCGGCCGGCCCGTGCGGGTGGTTCCGGTGCGCCCGGAGCTCGCCGAGACCGCGGCGAAACTGGCGGCCGGTCTGCCGGAGGGGGACCGCGACGGCGTGTCCGTGGTGGCCGTGACGGCCGGCCGTCGCCAGGACGAACTCACCGCCGCCGTGAGCGTGCTGCCCGCGGACGCCGTGCTCGTGGCGGTGGTCCTGGCATGACCCCGCGGCAGCGCACGGTGTTCGTCGTGGCGGTGCTCGTCGGCGGGGTGAGCGCCTGGCACGCGCTCGCGCCGTCGTGGCAGGTCCCGCTGCCGACGTGGGCCAACCGGCCCGAAGAACGCCTCCAGGACTTCCGCGACGCCCTGTACTTCCCGATCCGCGAGTTCCTCGCCGGCGGCAACCCCTACGACCCCGCCGCCATGTTCGCGCAATGGCCGGTGCGTCAGGACTTCAACCTCTACCAGCCCTACCACCTGCTGCTGCACGCGCCGTTCGCGCTCCTGGGCTACCGGACCGGCGCGATCGCGTTCTCGGTGTGCTCGCTGCTGCTGCTCGTCGCACTCGCCGCGCTGGCGGCCCACGCGGTCCGGCGGTTCGCGCCCTTCGCGGTCACCACGGCCGTGGTCGCGGCGCTGCTGGTGACCAGCCAGGTCGGCAAGGCCCAGCTCTACGTCGGCCAGGTCAACCCGCTGATCGCGCTCGGCGCGGCGGGCGCGCTGCTGGCCCGTCGCGACCGGCCGGGGTGGGCCGCGGTCGCGTTGGCGCTCGCGTGGTTGAAGCCGCAGTACGGGTTTCCGTTGGCCATCTTGCTGTACGCCCGCGGTTCGCGGCGGGTGGCGTTGACGGGCACCGCCATCGCGGCCGCCGCCAGCCTGCCGGTCGTCGCGCTGCTGGTGGTGCGCGGCGGCGGGGTCGGCCCGTTCCTCGACGTCGTCGCCGCGAACCTCACCCACGCGCGGGCCACCGACTACGGCGCGGTGGATTCCGTGACGGCGCAACGGATCGACGTCGCCGCGGTGCTGTTCCGCCTCACCGGCTGGGCGCCCTCCGGCATCGAGCTGGTGGTGCTGGCCGTGGTGCTGGCGACGACCGTCTGGCTGGTCCGGCGGCTCGACCGGGACGGTGAAACGCCGGTCGCCGACCTGCTGACGTGCCTGACCGTCGTGGTCTGTGTGGTGCACCAGCCCGGCGACGTACTGCTGGCCGTGCCCGCGCTGGTGGCGCTCTGCTGGTGGCGCGAAAGACTGGTCACCGCCGCCGTGCTGGCGCTGGCCGTCCCCTTCGCCCATCTGTACACAGTGGACTCCGCGGTGGTCTCGGCTCTCGGGCCGCGGGCCGCGGTCACCGTGGACGGGGTGGCGGTCGTCGTCGCGTGGTGCCTGCTGGTCGTCCGCTCGACGCGGGTCCGGGCCACCCGGCCGGTGGTGGCCGGATGACGCTCGGGACCCGCGCGGTCCGGGGATCGCTGTGGCTCGGCGCGGTCAACCTCGTCAGCAAGAGCAGCCAGATGCTCGTCACGCTGGTGCTGGCCGCCCTGCTGACCGAGGGCCAGCTCGGCGCCGTGGCCCTGGCCGTGGCGCTGGTCAACCTCGGGCAGGTGGTGCAGTCGATCGGCGTCTACGACGTCATCGGCCGCACCGCGGGGGACCCGCGGCGGATGGCGGGCACCGTGCTGACACTGAGTGTCGGCGCCGGGCTCGTGCTGGCCGTCGTGCTGGTGGCCGCCGCCGGCCCGCTCACCGTCCTGCTCGGCACCCCGGGCGCCGCCGGCCTGGTCCGGCTGGCCGCGCTCGGCCTGCCGTTCTCGGCCGCGGGCGGCGTCCAGCTGGGCCTGATGCACCGGGAACTGGACTTCCGCCGCCGGCTGCTCCCCGACGGCGGCGGCGCGGTCCTGGGCGCCGGGCTGACGGTGGTGCTCGCCGTCTGCGGCGCCGGTCCGCTCTCGCTGGTGCTCGGCCTGCTGGCGACGGCGGTGGCGCAGCCGCTGCTGGGTGTGCTGGCGCGCGGCGGGGTCCGGCCGTGCTGGGACGCCGGCGCGGCCCGGGAAACCCTGCGCTGGGTGGCGGTGGTGGGCCCGGCCGCGGTCGTGGGCGCGCTGCTGGTCAACCTCGACTACCTGGCGGTGGGCCATTCCCTCGGGCCGGCCGCGGTGGGCGTCTATTCGCTGGCCTATCGGCTCGCCTGGGTGCCGTACATCATGGTGGCGGTGGTGCTCGGCGCCGTCGCGTTCCCGGTGTTCACGCGGTTGCGACGCGAAGGCCGGCCGCTGACCCCGGCCGTCGTCCGGTTCACCCGGGCGGTGCTCGTGGTCACCGGCGGGCTGTACGCCGGGCTCGCCGTCCTCGCCGACCGCGTCGTGCTGCTGGGTGACCGGTGGGCCGGCGCGGCGGGCCCGCTCGTGCTGCTGTCCGGCTACGGCGTGGGGATCTGCCTCCTGCAGATCTGGTACCAGGCGGTCAAGGCGACCGGGCACGTCCGCCGGTACCTCGCGCTCGAGACGACGCACCTCGCGCTGCTGGCGGCCGGGCTCGTGCTGTTCACGCACGCCGGGATCGAAGCCGTCGCCGCCGTCCAGCTCGCCGCGGCGTGGCTGGTGGTCCCCCTTGCCTGGCGCGTGCTGGCCGGAGTCGGCGTGCCGCTGCGGCTGGCCGGGACGGGGTTGCGGGTTCTGCTCGCCTGCGCCGCCGGAACGGTGCCCGCGCTCGTGGTGCCCCACGGGGATTCCTGGCTCTCGGCCGGTTTTCCGGCTGCCGTCTTCGTCGCCGGCTATGCGGGTGCGACGCTTCTGTTGCAGCGCAACGCCATCGCGGAACTACGCCGGGGTGGCCTCCGGTGAAGGTCGTGCACGTTTCCCAGCCGGTGACGGCCGGGGTGGCCGCGGTCGTGCTGGAACTGGCCGCGGCGCAACGGGATCGGGGGTGGGCGGTGACCGTGGTCTGCCCGTCGTCGGGCCGGCTCCCCGAGCGCGCCCGGGAGCTCGGCATCGACGTCCGCGGCTGGGTGGCGACCCGCTCCCCCGGTCCGGCCGTTGCCGCCGAAGCGCTTCGGCTTCGCCGGCTCCTGGCCGAGCTGGCGCCGGACGTCGTGCACCTGCACAGTTCGAAGGCCGGCTTGGCCGGGCGGCTGGCGTTGCGGGGCGCCCGGCCGACGGTCTTCCAGCCGCACTTGTGGTCGTTCGAGACCGCGAACGGCTCGTTGCGGCCCGCGACGACGGCGTGGGAGCGCTTCGCCTCGCGGTGGACGGACCTCGTCGTGTGCGTGAGCGACGACGAACTCGCCGCCGGCCGGGCCGCCGGGGTGACGGCCGCGGCGGAAGTGGTCTGCAACGGCGTCGACACGACCCGGTTCTTCCCCGGCGACCGGTTCGCGGCGCGACGGCGGCTCGGCGTGCCGGAGCACGTCCCGCTGGCGGTCTGCGTGGGCCGGCTCGCCGAGCTGAAGGGCCAGGACCAATTGCTGGCGGCGTGGCCCGCGGTGCTGCGGCGAGTTCCGGACGCGCACCTCGTCCTGGCCGGCGACGGGCCGATGGGCGCGTCGTGGCGGGCGCGGTACCCGGGAGCGTCGGTGCGGTGGGAGGGGCACACGGACGACCCCGCGGCCTGGTACACCGCCGCGGACGTGGTGGTCCTCCCGTCCCGCGCGGAGGGCATGGCGCTGGTCCCGCTGGAAGCGATGGCGTGCGCGCGCCCGGTGGTGGCGTTCGATGTGGGGGGCGTCCGCCAGAGCGTCGCCGACGCGGGGGCGGTGCTGCCCCCGGGTGACGTCGGCGGCTTGGCGGACGCGGTCGCCGCCCGGCTGGCTGCCCCGGTGTCGGCGGCCCGTGAGGGGGAACGGGGGCGGCGGCGCGTGGAGCTGTCCTTCGACCGCGGGCGGATGACCGACCAGATCGCTGTTCTCGTCGAGAAACTCACCGCATCGGAGCGCGCCACATGACCCGCATCGCCTACCTGCTCACCCAGGACCGCGGCGGCCCCGTCGACGTCACCGTCCGGCTGGCCGCCACCCTCGCCCGCGGTGGTGCCGACGTGCGCGTCTTCGGACCTCCACCCGCCCGCGACGCCGATCTGCTCGACGGCCTCCACCACTGCCTGCGGGTGGCCGGCAAGGAAGACCTCGGCGCGGCTCGACGGGCACGGGCCGTGCTCCGGGCGTGGCGGCCCGACGTCGTGCACGCCCAGGACCGGCGCGCCGGGCTGGTGATCGCCGGGCTGCGCGGCGGTGCGCGGCCGGCGCTCGTGCAGACCTACCACGGGGTGCCCGACGACGTCGCCGAACCGTGGTTCCGCGGCGACCACCGCGCCGCCGGGCCGTCTCCCTACACGCGGACCGTGCTCGCGGCCGACGCCGTCGTCGCGCGGGTGCTCGACCGCACGATCGTGCCCGCCGAAGCGATGGGTGAGTTCCTGCGCCGCCGCCTCAAGGTGCCGGCGACGCGGGTCGTGCAGGTCGGCAACTGCGTCGAACCGGCCCTGCCCGACCCGCCGCGCGGACCGGTGCGGCACCTCGTCTTCGCCGGGCTTCTGGTGGAACGCAAGGGAATCCTCGACCTGCTGGCCGCGCTCGCCCGCCCCGGGGTGCTGCCGCCGGACGCCCGGCTGACCGTCGTCGGTGACGGCCCGCAGCGTGCCGAGGCGGAACGAGCCGCGCAGGCGCCGCCGCTCGCCGGGCGCGTGACGTTCCTCGGGTTCCGCCCGGACGTCCCCGCGCAGCTGGCCGCCGCGGACGCGCTCGTGCTGCCGTCTTCGATGGAGCAGCAGCCGCTCGTGGTGGCCGAGGCGATGGCCGCCGGGAAGCCCGTGCTGGCCACCGCCACCGGCGGCGTCCCCGACATGGTCGGCGACCGGTCCTTCCTGGTGCCGCCCGGTGACGTCGACGCGCTGGCCGGCGGGCTCCGGGCGCTGTTCGCCGAACCGGACCCCGGCCGGATCGGGCGGCGGCTCGCCGAGCGCGCCCACGCGCGCTACCACCCGGAAACCTGCGCCCGGCGGCACCTGGCCCTCTACGAACGGCTGGTCCGGGCCAGGCCACCGGCCGGCGACCGGTCCTGACCACCGCCGCTCACCGGCAAGCCCGCATCAACGGCCCCGACCCCACTCCGGCACACCCCACCGCCCGAGCCGGCTTCGCCGGCTTGACCAGCACCAGCCCATCGGCCGCCTCCAGTGAAATCGGCTCGGGCGGCTCGGCGACCGACGCCGACGGTGCACCCGGCTCGGCCAGCCCCTCCGGCGGGGTCACCGTCTGCGTCGCCGCGGTCGTGTTGACCGCGACCCAGCCGTTGGTGAACGTCCGCGTCCAGACGCCGTTCGGGAGGCGGCCCGCCGCGTCCACCGCTTCGCCCAACCCGCTGTCCTGCAACGCCGACCACTCCGGGTCGCGGTAGTCGTCGGTGGTCGCGCGGGTCCAGCACGTGCGGGGGCCGGCCAGCAGCGCCGCGCTCGCGTACCCCGCCCGCTCCTGCTGCGCGTTCCTCGTGCGGGTCACCAGCAGCAGCAACGACTCCCCCAGCGCGGCCTGGGCGCGCAGCTCCTGGAACTCGTTGCCGCGGAAGGTCAGCAGGCCGCCCGTGCCGCCGTCCTCGCGGAACCCGAAGTTCTCCTCCATCGCGCCGCCGAAGCGCGAGTGCGCGGTCCACCGCCCCGGCACCAGGTGCGTCTCGGACACGTTGGGCACCAGCAGCTTTCCCGCCTTGGTGAAGGCCTCGCCCACTTTGGACAGGAACGCGTCGAGGCCGTCGCGGAGCTTGCGGTCGGTCTCCGCCACGTTCGCGGTGCCGGCGAGCACCGCGGGCGAGTAGTGGCTCAGCGAGTTGAAGTCGTTGTCCGCCAGGACGCCGTCCCAACCCTCGCGAGTGGTCTCCGCGACGACCGCGTCCGTCCAGGCCTGCTGGTAGGCGGGGTCCCAGACCGTCATCTGCCAGTGCTTCGGGTAGCCCTGCCACTCGATGCGGCGGCCGCGGTCGTCCACCGCGAACCAGCCCGGGTGGGCGTCCTGCGCGGCCACGTACCCGATGCCGCTGGGCAGGAAGGCGGCGTCGCGACCGCCGTCGACCGCGCCCGGGTAGTTTCGGGTGCTGGACAAGTCCTTGTACACCAGGACCTTCACCCGCGGGTTGAGCTCGTGCAGCCGGCGCATGGCCGCGCCCTGGTCGGCGTTGAGCACGACGACCTGGTAGCGCTTGGCGGCCAGCTCGATCTCCTTCGCCGTCGGCGGCTGCCCGATTCCGTACCACCACGCGCACGGCGCCAGCGGCTTCGGCGGCGGCACCGACGTCTCCTGCGCCGAGCTCGCCGAGCACCCGGAGAGACAGCCGGAGAGGCAGCTCGCCACCAGGACCAGCAGGGCCGCGGCGGCCCGGAATCGGCGCATCAGCGTTGCCTTCGGCACAGGAGCTCTCCCACGGTCAGGATGACGATCTTCACGTCCAGCCAGAGCGACCAGTTCGCGATGTAGTAGTTGTCGTAGCGCGCCCGGTCCGCGATGGAGGTGTCCCCGCGCAGGCCGTGCACCTGGGCCAGGCCGGTCAGCCCGGTCGGCACCCGGTGCCGCGCCCAGTAGAGGTCGTGCACGGCGGAGAACTCGTGCACGAACACCGGCCGTTCCGGGCGCGGGCCGACGAGCGCCATGTCGCCGCGCACGACGTTCCACAGCTGCGGGAGCTCGTCCAGGGACGTCCGGCGCAGGAGCCGCCCGACCGGGCCCACCCGGCTGTCGCCGACGACGGACCAGCGGACCTGCGAATCGTCCACATCGGACTGGCGGACGCTGCGCAGCTTGTAGAGCAGGAAGGTGCGCCCGTCCATGCCGACCCGCACCTGGCGGAAGAAGACCGGGAAGCCGCTCTCCACCGCGACGGCCAGCGCGCAGCAGGCGATCACCGGCGCGAGGACCACGAGCGCGACCGCGGCCAGCGCCGTCTCGACGACCCGCTTGACCCACCAGCCGGGCCGCCGGGTCGGCGCGCCGCCCAGCCACACCAGCGGATAACTGCGGAGCCGGTCGACGCCCGGGCCGTCCGGGCACAGCTCGAACAGGTGCGGCAGCACCAGCGTCACGCACCCGAGCCGGTGGGCGCTGATGGCGGCGTCGACGATCGCGCCGTCGTCCTCGCCCTCGGCGGCGGGCGCGAGAACAACAGTGCCCGCGCGCAGCCGGGTGATGGCCTCGGCGAGGTCGTCGTCGATCGGCTCGACGGGCAGGCCGGCCGGGGCCGGTCCGGAGGCGGCGAGCCCGACCGGCAGCAGCCCGAACTCGGGGTGTTCGAGCATGGTGCGGACCAGCTCGGCGCCGATCCGGCCGGAGCCGACGACGACGGCGCGGTCGCACCGGCGCAGCCGGCGGCGGCCCCACCGGCCGAAGGCGAAGACGAACGGGCGGACCGCTTCCCCGAGCACCGCGAAGACCAGCACGACCTCCTGCAGCTCCGCGGTGCTCGCACCGTCCATCCCGGCCACCAGCCCGGCCGCGGTGACGAGCGCGAACGCCAGCGCGGTGGCGGTGACCGAGCGCGGGAGGTCCTGCAGCCACGAAAGCCACAGCCGGCGGCGGTGGACCCGCCCGGCCGTCCGGGCCAGCAGCAGCGCGACGCCGGTCACCGCCGCGCCCACCGGGCCGGGTCCGGTCCGCAGGACCGCGGTGGCCCAGGCTGCGACGTCGACGGCGATCAGCAGCGACGCCACCGCGTTGACCCGGGTCAGGAACGGGCGGGACCGCGCCCGGTGTTTTTTCGGCCGGGTGCGCGGCCGGACGCGGCGCTGTAGCGGCAGCGCTTCGGTGAAGATCGCGTCTCTCAGTTCAGTCACTGGTGTCTGCCTCGGTCGAAACGGTTGTCGGGGACGGCCATTTCCTCGTCTTCCCACACGATTTCCCACCCGTTCGGGCAACGCGGAAAACCCGAACCGGTGACCGGAGGGAACAGCGTGTAGTTCCGATGACGCCCATCCTTTCGGGGGACTTTTCAGGCCGCTAAAGAAACCCAACAACATAGCCGAATACGTCCCGTCGACCGCTCGGAGAGCGATGCCGGTCGAGTGACAACCCGATCGAACAAAGGGAACGTGGTGCGCGAAGAATCACCTCTGGCCACCCTGGCGGAACCGGAACCCGCCGAGCAGACGACCGACGGGCGGGCGCACGTCGTGCTGCCCGCGTTCAACGAAGAAGCGTCGTTGCCGCCCCTGCTGCGGCGGCTCGCCGACGTGGCCCGCACCGAACGGATCACCGTCTGGGTCGTCGACGACGGTTCCGCCGACGCCACGGCGGCGGTGGCCGAGTCGGGGTGCGCCGGCCTCGACGTGCGCGTGGTGCGCCACGCGGTGAACCTCGGGCTCGGCCGGGCGGTGCTGTCCGGTCTCCGGGCGGCGCTGGCGGAAGCCGGGCCCGACGACTCGGTCGTCGTGATGGACGCCGACGACACGCACGACCCGGTGCTGATCCGCGCGCTGCAGGCGGAAATCGCCGGCGGCGCGGACGTCGCCATCTGCTCGCGGTTCGTCCCCGGCGGCGACGACCGGACCGCCCCGCTCGGGCGCCGGCTGCTTTCGCGCGGCGCGGCGAAGCTGTTCCACCGGGCGCTCGACGTCGACGGCGTCCGGGACTTCACCAGCGGCTACCGCGCCTACCGGGTCTCCTTGCTGAAGCGCGCGTCCGCGCACTGGGGTGAGCGGCTCATCGAAGAGCAGGGGTTCGCGTGCATGGTGGAGCTGCTGCTCAAGCTCCGCCACTGCCGTCCGGTGATCACCGAGGTCCCGCTGGCCCTGCAGTACGACCGCAAACGCGGGCCGAGCAAACTGAAGCTGCGCCGCACCATGGCGCAGTACCTGAAACTCCTCGCCCGCGACCGGCTGAGCCCGGCGCCCTTCCGGAAGCTGTGATGCCACCGGTGTCCGACTCGACCACCGCCCCGCACGTCGCCGTGATCGGCGGCGGCATCTGCGGCCTCGCCGCCGCCCACCGCCTCGCGCGCCGCGGCGCGCAAGTGACCCTGCTCGAAGCCGGCGACCAGCTCGGCGGCCTCGGGACGTTCTTCCGCCACGGCGACCACTGGGTGGAGCGGTTCTACCACTGCGTCATGCCCACCGACGACGCGCTGCTCGGCCTGCTGGGCGAGCTGGGCCTGCGCGACGCCGTCCGGTGGCGGGAAACCACGATGGGCATGGTCGTCGACGGCCGCCGGTACCCGTTCAACTCCCCGCTCGACCTGCTGCGGTTTTCCGCGTTGCGGCCGCACGACCGGATCCGGTTCGGGGTGGTTTCGGTGCTGCTGCGGCGCTTGGGCCGGGGTCGCGACCTCGACCACCTGCGCACCGAGGACTGGCTGCGCGGGCTCTACGGCGACGTCGTCTGGGAGCGGCTCTTCGCGCCGATGTTCGGCTCGAAGTTCGGCCCGTCCTTCGGCGACGTCCCCGCGCTGTACCTGTGGCAGCGGCTCGGCCGGGAGCGCAACGTCGCCACCCGCGGCTATCCGGTGGGCGGCTACCGCGCCGTCATCGACGCGCTGCGGGAGTCGATCGAGCGGGCCGGCGGAACCGTGCGCACGTCGGCCCCGGTCCGGCGGCTGCACAGCGCGGGCGAGAGCGCGATCCTCACCCTGACCGGCGGCGAGGTGCTCGGCGCGGATCACGTCGTGTCGACCGTGCCGCTTCCCTTGCTGCGGCGCATCTCCGACGACGCCCTCGCCGCCCGGCTCCCCCGGACCGACCTGCCCTACCAGGGCGTCGTGACCGGTGTGTTCTTCCTGCGCCGGGCGCTCACCGAGCACTACTGGACGCCGGTGCTGCACTCGGGCACCGAGTTCGACGGCGTCGTCGCGATGTCCGAGCTCGCCGGAACCGAGGCCAACGGCGGCCACCACCTCGGTTACGTCATGCGCTACACCGACCGCGACTCGCAGCTCTACCTCGACGACGACGCCGCGATCGCCGCGCGGTGGACGGCCCAGCTCCGGGGGCTGTACCCGGAGTTGGGCCCGGACGACATCGATGAGGTGCGGGTGTTCAAGGCGCCGTTCGTCGAACCCGTGTACCCGCTGGGTTATCTCGCCCAGCGGCCCGGCGTCGAGGTCGAGGACACGAACCTGCTCCTGGCCACGACCGCGCACGTCTACCCGGAAGTGACGAGCTGGAACTCGAGCGTCGCACTCGCGAACGACGTCACCGACCGCATCCCGGCCGGCCGGGATCAGCCCGCGATCGCGGAGCCGGCCCGGTGAACGAGCGCGGAGCCGAGCGCGGCCACGATCCGTGCCGAGGCGGACCCGTCACCGTAGGGCGACGGGAGGCACCGGAGCCGCTCGCGGTGGCCGGCGACGTCGTCCAGCCACCGTGCGGTTTCCTCGCCGATCCGCGGTCCCGCGGGGACGCGCACGCCGAACGTCCCCGCGATCTCGGGGCGCTCGGTGCTGCGCCGCACGACGACCACCGGTCGCTTGAGGACACTCGCTTCCTCTTGGATACCCCCGGAATCGGACACGAGCACGGCGGCTTCCGCGGCGAGCGCGAGGAACGCCGGGTAGGCCTGGGGTTCCAGCACGACCAGCGGCGCCAGGAGCCCGCGCAGCCCGAACCGGTCGATGCTCTTGGCCGTGCGGGGGTGCAGCGGGAACACGACCGGGGCCGGCAGGCGGCCGAGTTCGCCGAGGACGACCGCCAGCCGGGCCCGGTCGTCGACGTTCTCCGGCCGGTGGATGGTGGCCAGGACGTACTTGTCGCGCGTCAGCCCGTGCGCGGCGAGGACGTCCGCGCGTTCGTCAGCCGGCGGGAGCGCGGTTTCCAGGGCCTCCACGACGGTGTTGCCGGTGACGGCGATCCGTTCGGCGGGCACGTTTTCGGCGAGCAGGTTGCCGCGGTTGAGCTCGGTCGGCGCGCAGCAGAGGTCGGCCAGGTGGTCGATCAGGACCCGGTTGTGCTCTTCCGGCATCGCCCGGTCGTGGCTGCGCAGCCCGGCTTCGACGTGCACCAGCGGGAGGCCGTGCGCGTTGGCCGCCAGCGCGCCGGCGAGCGCGGACGTCGTGTCGCCCTGCACGAGCACGACCCGGCCCGGGTGGGTGGCGAGGACTTCGTCGACCGCGCTGATCGTCCGGCCCAGCTGGTCCCCGCGGCGGCCGCCGCCGACGCCGAGCTCGAGAAACCGGTCCGAGGGCGGGAGATCCGCGCGGATGCGCGAGTAGAGCGGCCCGTCGTAGTGCTGTCCGGTGTAGACGATCGAGCACTCGCCGCCGAACAAGCGCATCAGCGGCGCCAGCTTGATGAGCTCGGGGCGGGTCCCGCAGACCAGGGTCGCGCCCCCGACGGCCGCGAGCACGACCTCGGGAGAACTCTCGGCGGCGGCCCGGAAACCGGCGGTGGTCGGCATGCTTTTCCTTTTCGACGGCGGCAGTTCGCCCGCACGCTACTGATCTGACGTCCACAAGCGACCCGGCTCAGCCCATCGTGTGACGCACGCGAGCCGGAACCCCGAGGAGGGTGACCCCTTGTCCAAGAAGTACGCGGCCCTGGTGCTGGCGGCGATCCTGGCCGCGGCCCCCGCGTCGGCGCCGCGCGCCGACGCGGCGCCCGACCTCCTGCTCCCCGACCTCCGCCAGGTCCCGCCGGGCTGCACCGGTGGCTACTCCACGGACCTCGCGCACTGCGGGGCCTGGGACGTGTGCCCGGTGATCGACCCCGCGGCACCCAACGGCCGCTGCGTCCCGGCCGCCGTCGCGAAAGCCGTCCGGTTGCGCTTCACCAGTTCGGAGGAGAACGTCGGCGACGGGCCGTTGTTGCTGTACGGGCGTCGCGACAACGCGAAGCAGGAGAAGATGACCGTGCGCCAGGCACTGCGCAACGGCGGCGACGGCTCGATCCCGGGTGACTACGGTTCCGCGCAACGCGCCACCCGCGCGTACACCTACTACGAGCCCGCGCTCGCCCACCAGCACTGGCACCTGATGAACTTCGAGAACTTCGCGCTGGTTTCCCCGCAGGGCAGGACGATCGTCACCGACCGGAAGAACGGCTTCTGCCTCGGCGACCGCTTCCCCGTGGCCGACGCCGGCGGGTTGCCCCACGTGCCGGGGGCGACCGGCGCCGACGCCGAGCTCGCGGAACGGCTGCGCGCCAACAACTGCCGACACCACGAACCGGCGGCGCTCGACGTGGTCGAGGGCATCTCGGTCGGCTCCGGCGACGACTACAAGTACGAAGTCGACTTCCAGTGGCTGGACATCACCCACGTGCCCGCGGGAAAGTACGACCTGGTCAACACCGTGAACGGCGACCGGACGCTGGCCGAGACGAACTACCGCAACAACTCCTCCGCGGTCGCCGTGTCGATCGAATGGCCGAAAGGCCTGCCGGGCGCGAACCAGGTCATCCCGGAAGCGCCGGTGGTGCGCTACCTGCGCAGCTGCCCCGGCCGGAGCCAATGCGCGTGACCGGTCTTCAGCGCGCGGCCGTCATGCCGCCGTCGATGGTGACGATGGTGCCGCTGATGTAGCCGGCGCGTTCGGAGGCCAGGAAAGCCACCAGGTCCGCGACCTCGCGGGTCTCGGCGATGCGTCCCGAGGGCAGCGAAGCGAAACTGGCGTCGACATCGGCGTTGGCGGCCCGCATGGTGGCGACCCGCTCGGTGGCGACCGGGCCGGGGTTCACGCCGACCACGCGCACGCCGTGGCGCGGGCCTTCGCCGCCGAGGGCCGTGGTGAACGCCATCAAGGCCGCGTTGCCCGCGCCGCCGGCGATGTACCCGGCGGTCGGCCGTTCGCCGCCGCTGCCGATGACGTTGACGATCACGCCGTGCCCGCGGGTGCGCAGCCGCGGGTACACGAGCCGGACGAGGTCGATGTAGCCGAAGACCTTCAGGTCCCACGCGTGCCGCCAGAGCTCGGGCCCGACGTCGTCCAGGGTGCCGGCGGGGATGTCGCCGGCGTTGTTGACGAGGATGTCGGCGTCGCCGGCCGCCTCGGCGAGCTTCTCGAGATCGGCGGTGACCCGGAGGTCGACGGCGTGCGTGGTCACCGCCACGCCGTGGTTCTCCCGCAGCTTCCGGGCGTGGTTCTCCAGCGCTTCGCCGTTGCGGGCGGCCAGGTGCAGGTCGCACCCTTCGGTGGCCAGGGTCTCGGCGATGGCCGCGCCGATGCCCTTCGAGGCGCCGGTGACCAGCGCGCGCTTCCCCTTGAGGTACAGATCCATCGGTCCAGCTTCGCAGGGGGCGGTCCTGAGCGCCGGGCCCCTCTCGATCAGGGCACCGGCCGGTCTCGGTAACTCTGTCCGATTTGGACCGAAGATCCCTTGCCGCGAACCGGGTTCCGGCCGGCACGGGAATCGCCCGGAGGGCCGCCGGTTAGCATGATCGAGTGACCAACCCCCTCGTTGCGCAAGCCCAGGACTCCACCAAGCCCTACACGGGCATCTCCCTGCTGGAGAGCGCGAACGACCTGAAGTCGGCCATCGAAAGCGGGGACTGGGCGTCGGTCGCCATGGGCGCGGTGGGGACCGCGCTGGACGCCCTGTCCATGGCGATGGACCCGTTCGGCGCGATCCTGGCCGCCGGGGTGGCGTGGCTGATGGAGCACGTCGGGCCGCTGAAGCAGGCACTCGACGGCCTGACCGGCAACGCGGACGAGATCGCCGCCCAGGCCGAGACCTGGAAGAACGTCGCGGGCGAGCTGCAGGCCGTCGGCACTGATCTGGGCGACATGGTGAAGACGGACCTGCGGTCCTGGACCGGGCCGGCGGCCGACACGTACCGGCAGCGGACGCAGGACGCGGTGGCGCTGCTGGAGTCCGCGCAGAAAGGCAGCGAAGGGGCCTCCAGCGGCGTGAAGACCGCGGGCGAGGTCGTGGCCGCGGTGCGCGCCCTGGTGCGCGACATCATCGCGGAACTGATCGGGCACCTGATCAGCTGGGCGCTGCAGGTCGTGTTCACCCTCGGCATCGGGCTCACCTGGGTGGTGCCGCAGGTGATCGGCGCCGTCGCGAAGACCGCGTCGAAGATCGCCGACCTGGTCAAGCGGCTGGTCACGGCCCTCAAAGCGCTGATCCCGCTGCTCAAGCGCGCCGGCGACCTGTTCGGCGACGCGGCGAAGGCGCTGAAGAACCTCAAGACCGGCGGCAAGGTGTCCGCGCCGCCGAAGGTCGGGCCCATCGACGGCACGCCGAAGGCCCCGAAGCCCCACGGCGGTGACTCGACGACGCCGTCCGGCGACCACTCGCCGCCCCCGAAGAGCGGCGATTCCACCACTCCCTCCGGCGACCACACCCCGCCGAAGACACCGGACAGCACGCCGGACGGCACCCCGGGAAGCACGCCGCCGCCGGGCAAGGGGGCCGACACCACCACGACGTCGGGCGCGAACGGCGGCATCCGGGGCGGCAACGGCAACCCGCCGCACAACTCCACCCCCACCCGCGACCTGCCCGACTGCGGTGACCCGATCGACGTCGCGAGCGGGCGGATGTTCCTCCCCCAAACCGACGTCGAGCTGCGCGCGGCCCTCCCGCTGATCGTCTCCCGCACGCACCTGTCGGACTACCGCTGCGGCCGGTCGTTCGGCCCCACCTGGGCGTCCACCCTGGACCAGCGGCTGGAGGTCGACGACGAGGGAGTCAGCTTCGCCGCCGAAGACGGCGCGCTGATGACCTACCCGCTGCCCGGGGCCACCGGCTCGGTGCTGCCCGAGTTCGGGCCGCGCTGGCCGCTGGCCCGCACCGCGGACGGCGGCTTCACCGTCACCATGCCCGAGCTGTCGCAGACCCTGCTCTTCGCCCCGACGGGCGGTCCGGAGCTGCCGGTGACCGCCGTGCTGCGCGGCTCCGGCCCCCGCATCGACTTCCACCGCGACTCCGACGGCGTCCTGCGGACCATCGGCCACTCCGGCGGGTACCTGCTCGCCGTCGAGTCCGCCGGCGGCCTGGTCACCGGGATCGGCCTGGCCGGCGGCGCCCGGCTGCCGGACGGCACCCCGGCCGACCTCCCGCTGGTCCGCTACCGGTACGACGACGCCCGCCGCCTCGTCGAGGTGGTCAACTCCTCCGGGCGGCCACTGCGCTTCGGCTACGACGCCGACGGGCGGATCACGAGCTGGGAGGACCGCAACGGCGTCTCCTACCGCTACCACTACGACGGCGCCGGCCGCTGCGTCCGCACCGAAGGCGACCGCGGGGACCTCGACTACACCTTCGCCTACGACACCGCCGCGCGCGTCACGCGGGCGACGAACTCGCTCGGCGCGGTCATCACCTACCACTTCACCGAGTGGGGCCAGGTCAGCCGCGAGATCGACCCGCTCGGCCACGAAGTCCGCTACGAGTGGGACCGGCACCACCGGCTGCTGGCCCGCACCGACGAACTCGGCGGCACCACCACCTACACCTACGACGAAGCCGGCGACCTGGTCGCGGTCGGCTACCCCGACGGCACCGCGGACTCGGCGCAGTACGACGAGCGGCACCGGCCGGTCGTCACCGTGGACGTCGACGGCGCGCGCACGACGCGCGAGTACGGCGAACGCGGTGAGCTCGTCGCGGCGGTCGACCCGGCGGGCGCCCGCACGACCTACGGCTACGACAGCGCGGGGAACCTCGCCACGATCGTCGACCCGGCCGGCGGGCGGACCACCATCGTCTCCGACCCGCGTGGCCTGACCGAGTCGATCACCGGGCCCACCGGCGCGGTGCGCACGTTCGAGTACGACGCCTTCGGCCGCCTGGTCGCGGAGACCGGCCCGGCCGGCGAGACCACCCGCTACGCGTGGACCGTCGAAGGCCGCCCGCTGCGCCGGACCCTTCCCGGCGGCGGCACCGAGCACTGGGCCTACGACGGCGAGGGCAACCTCCGCGAGCACCGGGACGCCACCGGCGCGCGGACCCTGCACGAGGTCGGCGGGTTCGACCTGCCGGCCGCGCGGATCGCGCCGGACGGCAGCCGGATGGAGTTCACGCACGACACCGAGCTGCGGCTCGTCGCGGTCCGGAACGAGCAGGGACGCCGGTGGGAGTACCGCCACGACGCGGCGGGGAACCTGGTCGAGGAGACCGACTTCGACGGGCGCGTGCTGCGCTACGGCTACGACGCGGCGGGGAACCTGACCAGCCGCACGAACGGCGCGGGCGAGACGCTGGAGTTCACCCGCGACGCGCTGGGCCGCGTGGTCGAGCAGCGCGCCGGCGCCGAGGTGACCCGCTGGACCTACGACGCGGCGGGCCGGCTCCTGCGCGCGGTCAACGCCGACGCCGACGTCACGTTCACCTACGACGCGCTCGGCCGGGTGCTGTCCGAATCCTGCAACGGCCGCACCGTGCGGTCGGAGTACGACGTCCTCGGCCGCCGGACGCGGCGCACGCTGCCATCGGGGCTGGTCAGCGAGTGGGCCTACGACGGGGCCGACGCGCCGGTCGCGGTGCGGGTCGGCGGCCACACGATGAGCCTGCGACGCGACCCGGCCGGCCGTGAGGTCCAGCGCGAATGGGGCGTCGCGGACCTGCGCCGGCACTGGGACTCCGCGGGCCGGCTCGCCGCGCAGACCGTGGCGGGCCCCGGCGGCGCGCTGGTGCACCGGCGGGCCTACGACTACCGCGAAGACGGCCTGTTGGTCGCGACGCACGACGCCGCCGGGACGCGGACGTTCGAGCTCGACGCGCTGGGCCGGGTCAGCGCGGTCACCGGCGCCGCGCCCGCCGAGCGCTACAGCTACGACAGCACGGGCAACGTGACCGGCGTCCAGGCGGGCGCCGTCCCGGACGCGCTCGCCGGGCCCCGGGCCTACACCGGCGGCCGGCTCACCGGTGCCGGCGCCGCTCGCTACACCCACGACCGGCAGGGCAGGCTCGTCGAACGCACCGCGCCCGGGCTCGACGGGCGGCTGCAGGTCTGGCGCTTCACCTGGAACGCCGAGGACCGGCTCACCGGCGTCACGACGCCCGACGGGCAGCGCTGGCGCTACCGCTACGACCCGCTGGGCAGGCGGGTCGCGAAGCAGCGGCTCGCGCCCGGCGGCGGGGTGGCCGAGCAGATCGACTTCACCTGGGACGGCCCGGCACTGGCCGAGGAGCACCGGCTGACCGCGTCGGGGCAACGGCGGCTGCTGAGCTGGGAAGTCGAACCCGGCACCGAACTGCCGCTGCTGCAGTGCGAGCGGCTGCTCGGGCCGGAGGGCTTCCAGCGGGTGCTCGACCAGCGCTTCTTCGCGATCGTGACCGACGTCGTCGGCACCCCGACGGAGCTGGTCGGGCTCGACGGCGCGGTCGCCCGCCAGCAGCCGCAGACGATCTGGGGCCGGGCGCTGGACAACGCCCCGGCGATCACCCCGCTGCGGTTCCCCGGGCAGTACTTCGACGCCGAAACGGGCCTGCACTACAACTACCACCGCTACTACGACCCGGGCACCGCGCGCTTCCTCAGCGTCGACCCGCTGGGGCTGGCGGGCGGGGCCAACCCGCAGGCGTACGTCGCCAACCCGCTGGCGTGGATCGACCCGTCCGGCCTGACGCCGTGTTCCGACGCGGCCGCCGCGTCCGGCAGCGGCGGCAGCCGCGGTGGCGGCGGCAACCGGAGTGGGGGCGGGAACAACCGCGGCAACGGCCGTGGCGGCAACGGAAACACGAGCGGGCCGAGCCGGCCACCCCGGACCAACAACCGGCCGCCCCCGCCGTACTACGACAACCCGCTGCCGACGACCCCGCACGCGACGGTGCCGCACACGCCGGACAACCCCAACGGGAGCCTTTACCACTACACCAACGAAGCCGGCATGAACGGCATCATGGGCAGCGGTCACGTGCGGCCGTCGGCGTGGACGCACGGCACGCCCGACAACCCGCTGGTCGGCTCGCACGCCCGGTACGGCTCGGGCGGCTACTTCACCAACATCGCGCCCGGGCAGCTGTCGCAGGAAGGGCTGTCCCAGGCCCTGGTGCTCAACCCGGGCTCCGGTGCCAGTTTCACGCACCACATCGAGGTCAGCCCGTCCGCGCTGGAGAGCCAGGGGTACACGATCTCGCAGTCCGACCACCGGCCGGACGTCTACGTGGTGCACCACAACGACCAGCCGACGAACCACCCGAACCCCCGGCCGGTCGAGATCGGCGACGCGCACGTCAGCCACGGCCCGAACCCGCCGGGGCCCCACCTCGGCAGCAGCATGGGCCAGGAAGACTGGGGCGACGCGGCCCGCCCGCGACCGCCGCGGCAACGCTGAACCGGAGACCCGACATGGACTACCTGCACGTGCACTGGCGGCACGACGCCGCCGACGCTCCGGTGGACATCTACAGCGAACTCGACGACGACCGCTGGGAGGTCCGCAAGGTCGAGGTCTTCCCCGACGGCACCCTGCACTACGCGGACGACTGGCGGTCGACCGGCAAGACGGGGCTCAGCGAGGTGCCGCTCCCGTCGTTCGAGGAAATCGCCGGCCAGCGCGCGCTCACCCCGGCCGTGATCGACGCCGCGGAATTCGAACGGATGTGGACGCGCGCCACGGAGGGCTGAAGCACTACTTACGGATCCGTCACCGCAGCTTGGTCGGCGGCGTGGTGCCGGTCCGTTCGTCGCCGTAGCTCAGCCACGTGCCGATCGGGGCGTGCCGGCCGACGCCCGGGCGGCTGTAATCGCACACGCCGCCGGGGAACGTCTCACTCAGGCGCTTCCGTTCCGCCGCCGTGAACGTGACCGGGTAGTCGCGGAAGTTCACCGGCTTCAGCCGGCACTTCAGCACGTCGAGGGACAGACTCTCCCCCGCGACCATCCGCGTGTTGGCCGCCACCGGGTACTGCGCGCCGCACTGGCCGCTCGCCGGGTACGTCAGCTTCTCGGTGATTCGCGACGCGGCGGACAGGTAGCAACCGTCGCCGAGGTCGGCCGGCCGGTTCGCCAATACCTTCTGCTGGCGGCTCCGGTGTGAGCTGTCGGCATCGATCGCGGTCAGCCAGCGGTCCATCGCGTCGAGCTCGTAGACACTGGCGGCCGCCACTTCGCCGGCGGTGAGGTGGTTTTCGATGATGACCTGGTTGGCCGCGGTGCCGTTGGCGCGCAGAAGCCGTTGCCGCATCACGTAAGACCACTCGGTGGTGTGGATGTCGTTGCCGAACCCGGCGAGGTCGAGATCGGTCCGCTGGTCGATGATCGGCGTTTCCCGCAGACCCTGCGACCCGGAGTTCACGATGTCCTCGGCGTACACCGTCTGGAGGGCCTTCGGATCGGCGGCGATCCGTTGCGCCACCGGCGTTCCGGTGTAGTCGAGGCCGCCGATGGTCGCGTTGAGGTCGACGAACTGGGCCGCGGTGATCGTCCCGGACTTCAGCGCGGCCAAGCCGTACTGCACACCCGTGGTGTCGAGCGGACTGCGGACGAACCCCGTCCGCGGGTCCCGCCCGAGCTGGTTGACCAGCTGCTCGTTCGAGTTGCACTTCACCCCGCGCGGGTTGGTGACCGGATCCCACCGCGCCGGCACCGGGATGGCCGCGTTGCAGCTGCCGGTCGCGGTGGCGCGGCTGGCGAAGGTCTTGTCCCAGGAGACGCAGGTGTCGTAACTGGCGAAGCCCGCGACGGCCTGCTTCTGCGCCGCGGTGAACGACGCGCCCGGCCCGGCGAAGTACCGCTCCAGCAAGCGGCAGTCCGACACCGGGCCGCCCGTGCTCAGCGGGTCCGGGAACGAGACGCCGGGGATGATGCCGTCGACGATGCCGGGGTAGTTCTCCGCGATGTCGTACTGCTGGATCGCCCCGCCCGAGCCACCCCAGCCGATGGTGTGGGCCACCGGGCCGTAGGTCTCGACGAAGTGCTCCTTGACCATCATCGCCGCTTCGGCCGAGATGATCGGGCTGCAGTTGGTGTCCAGCACGTTCAGGCTCGACGACGCGACCGCGAAGCCCCGGGCCAGGAACAGGTCGTTGACGACGCCACCGGTCGAGGTGCCCTGGTGGTAGCCCGCGTTGCAGCCGCCGCCGAAGGTGTAGACCAGCTTCCCGTTCCAGCCGGCGTCCGGCGCGACGGGCGACGGAGTGCCGTCGTAGAGCGCCGCCATCTCGTAGACGGCGCGGTCGATCGTGCCGCGCTCGACGCGGACCACGTACGGCACCGCGCGCCCGTTCACCGTGGCCGTCGCGAGGTCCGCGGGCCGGGTCGCCGGGTCCGCCAGCGGCGCGAACGCCCCGGCGGTGGTCCGGTACTGATAGCTCACCTGGGTCGGCGCGCTGCAGAACGGCTGCGCCGCCGGCGGCAGGCCGAACGCCTGGGTCTCGCAGTAGAACGGGCGCTGCTGCGCGCCGGAGAAGACGGGGCCGGTGCTCGGGTGGTTGGTGACGCGCAGGTTCGCCCGCTGGTCCGGGCCGTGGCCGCTCGTCCTGGCGCTCAAGTCGTTGACGCCGTCGCGCAGGCCGGTCACCAGGCCCAGCAGGCTGCCGTCCGGCTGGGGGTGGAAGCTCGAGGTGACGTCGTGGCCGTTGGCGCTGACCCGCGTTCTCCCCGGCGCGACGACCTTGACCAGGACCTGTCCCCCGCTGACGAGCGCGGGCCGCGGGTTCGACACCGTTTCGATCGTCAGCCGCCGCCCGGTGTCGGGAGCGGCCACGGCGGTCGCGGTCCCCAGCAGGAGAACCGGAACGGTCAGGGCGGCCACGACGAAAGCACGGTTTGCCACGGACACTCCGCTCGCTCGTGGCGTCGCGTCGTCGCGACACCGGGCAGCTGCCGGTATAGCACCCGCGGCACGGGCGGTACAACGTTCAATCCGGTGCCGGGCCCGGTGGGGACCGCTCAGGGCGCCGATCGCGCGCCACGCGTGGGACTGCCTCCCGCATCCCCTCTTACTCCCACCGGTTCGGTCACGCGGACCTCGGGCGCCCCGGCGACGCCTGTTGAGGAGACGATGCGATGATCGCAGGTTCCGATCCCGCCCACCACGGTTTTTCCCGGCCATCCGCAGCACCATCGCGAACAGATCCAGCGCCGGCTGCACGTCGGCGACCGCCTCGACCTCGGCGCGGTAACTGTCCCCCGTGTGCAGTCGGACTGCGCCCGGCGAACGTTCCCAGGTCCGCCGGCTCGAACGGGGCCGCCTCCGCGATCTCCCCGATGTGCCGCTCGGGCACGTGCGGAAGAGGCAGCCCGCTCAGCGGGACGATCGTTGCCGAAAACAGCGGTAACGGGATGCGGGCCGAGCGCGACTGCGGAAGAAGGATCGTCGTCGACGAGGGGTGGCTGTTCATGGGGCTGGCGGTCGGTGGCGTGGGCGGCTGGTTGGTCCAAGCCTTGCCCGACATCTCCACCAACCTGATCGCGGCGGCCATCGGGGGCGTGCTGGTCTGGACGACGACGAGCGCGAGACGACGCCTCGGGCTGGCCGGCGCGCGCAGGTTCTGGCGGGCGCTGGGCGGCCGGCACCCGTTGATCGTCCTGGGGGCCTACGACTTCGGCCCGCACCGGCGCTGGGCGAGAGCCGGTGTGGTCGGCATGGGCGACATCGGGGCCCTGGTCGAAATCGAAGCCCAGCTCCGCAAGCTGGGCAGCACCGGGAAGATCGTCGAGTCCCGGCAATTGCCGCCGCGTGACCTGAGCTCGGACCTCGTCCTGATCGGTGGCCCGCTGGCGAACGCCGTGACGGCGACGATGCTGGCCAAGCTGAGCGGGGTGATCTCCTACGACTTCGCCGAAGATCCGGAGCACGCGGCCGCCGTCGTGCGAGACCTGAAGTCGGGTCGTGCGCTGGCGCCCCGGTACGAGGAGCCGGGTTTCCCGGTCAGTGACTACGCTCTGATCATCCGGACACCTAACCCGTTGGCGCCGGACACGTCGGAAATCGTCATCGTGGCGGGCTGCTTCGAACACGGCACCGCGGCCGCGGCGGAGAAGCTCGGCGAGCGGAAGTTCCTTCGCAAGTCGAGGAAGCGGAAGCACTTCGAGGCGCTCGTCGAGACCACGGTCGTGAACGGCGCCCACTACAACACGAAGGTCGTCGAATTCCGGCGCATCCCGGCCGGCTGACGGTCCCCGGCCGGGCTCAGCCGCGCAGGGCGCTGCCCGCCTGCCACGCGCTCCAGCTGATCGCCCAGTCCCCGTGGCCGTTGTTGATCGACAACTGCGGGCCGCCCGAGTTGGTGATCTCCACGACGTCGCCGACGTTGAACGTGTCGAAGAACCACTTCGCGTTCTCGGTGTTCATGTTGAGGCAGCCGTTGGAGACGTTGTCCCGGCCCTGCACGCCGACCGTCTTCAGGTTCTCGTGCAGGTACTCGCCGTCGTTGGAGATCCGGACGTTCCAGTTCTCCGGCGCCTTGTAGTAGCCCGGGTCGCCTTCGCACACGCCGTAGCTGCAGGAATCCATGATCTTGTGGTCTTCCTTCGACAGCACCGTGTGCGTGCCGGTGAAGGTCGGCGTCGGGCCGCGCGGTGGGGTGTCGGCGGTCTTGCCCATGCTGATCGGCGCGGTCTTCACCAGCTGTCCGTTGTGGAACGCCTTGATCTGGTGCGTCTTGCCGTCCGCCTTGGCGACCCAGGAGTCGTGCACCTTGTAGGTGGCCGAGACGTCCTGCCCGCCGTACACGCCGCCCCCGATCGGCATGCCGAAGGTCGTCGTCTCGAGCTTCACGGTCGAGCCGGCCTTCCAGTACTCCTTGGGCCGGAAGTGCACTTCGCGCTTGCCCACCCAGTACCAGCCACCGTCCTGGGCGGGCGAGGACGTCACCTTGAACGACTTCTCCACCACCGCCTTGTCGGTGATGTCGTGGTCGAACTTCAGGCCGATGATCAGGCCGACGCCGAAATCGCCCGCCGCCGGCTGGAAGAGCGCGGGAGTCGCGACCCCGGCCGGCTTGAGCGTGTGCACCTCGCCGCGCTGCTCGGTCGCCGCGCCCGCCTGGTTCACCGCGGTGGCGACCGCGAGGTAGGTGGCCCCGTACCGGAGGTGATCGTTGCTGGTCCACGTCGTCTTGTCCGGCGAGAGGTCGCCCTTGACGGCATTGCCGGTCTGCGGGTTCGTGACCGTGACCGCCTGGAGCGTGCCACCCGATGCCTTGACGACGATCGGGTCCTTCGGGCTCAGCTGGTCCCCGCCCTCGAACGCCACCGTCGCGGCCGGCACCCCGGGCCCGGCCGCCGTCCCGGTCGCTCCGGCGGCGCCGGCCGCTTGCGCCACCCCCGCGGTCTCGGTCGGTCCACTACAGGCAGCCAGCAGCAGGGCCGTCAAACCGAGCCCGGCGATACGGATCACTCTCACGGTCCATCAGACGTTCCACCGACCCCGAAGTTGCGCACCGATCCGGTCTTTCCGGAACAGCGTGACAGATCATCCGACGCGGTCACACCTAGTACTTTCGGCCGAGGTCCGCACGGCGAAAACCCTCCGAAAGACGTGAGCCATCCCGGGGTTCTTGATTCCGCACCGGTTCCACCGTCGATCACCGCCCTACTGTGGCGGTGCTTCGTGATCTTGAAACGAAACCGAAGAGGGGACCGCCTTGACCAGATTCCTCGGCAAAACACTCGCGGCGGCGGGCACCGCGGCAGCACTCGTGCTCGCCACCGCCGTTCCCGCGGACGCCGCGCCGACCACCGTCGAGCAGGACGTCGCGCAGCTGTACCAGTACGTCACCGACCTCTACGACGGCCTGCCCGCGAACGCACTGCGCGGCGTCGACCGGCTCATCGAGTCGCCCATCCCGCGGATCGGCCCCCGGAGCCGGGCCGCGCAGGGCCCGATCCCCGGCTGCACCGAGGGTTCGCTGCTGACCTACGCCAACAAGCTCGCGGCCCAGCTCACCCCGCTCGAGAACCAGGCGTTCAACGCGCTGTCGGGGCTCAGCCAGCTCTACGTCCAGGGCGTCGCGTCCGACAAGACCCCGCAGGTCTTCGGCACCGACGGCCAGTACACCCCGCGGGCCACCGACACGATCGACCGGCTGCGCGCCTTCTGGGACATCGAAAGCTGGAACATCCAGCTCGTCGCCTGGAAGGGCACCGACCTCGGCAGCCAGGCGAAGATGGCGCAGACCTTCAGCCTCGGCCTCGCGCCGGCGAAGGTGAAGGACGCCGCCGCGCTCGCCACCAAGGTGCTCTACGAAGTCCCGGCGCTGCAGGGCGGCCGCCACCCGCTGCTCACCCTCAACGCGTTCTCCGCCCCGGCCGACAGCCTCGGCGGCAAGCGCGTGGCACTCGGTGACGGCCTGCTCGACACGGTCAACGTCCTCGGGTTCGACGACGTCTCGGTGGAGTCCGTGGTCGGCCACGAGTACGGCCACCAGGTCGACTTCGCGCACGAGAACTACCCGCGCAACGAGTCCTCCGAAATGGGCCCCGACGCCTACGGCGGCTACTTCGTCGCGCACGCCAAGGGCTACGCGTGGAACGCCCGCACCCAGCAGGAAGTCACCTACCTGGACGCCTCGATCGGCGACTGCTACCACAGCCACGGCACTCCCGACCAGCGCAAAGCCGCGGGCGCGTGGGGCGAGAAACAGGCGACGAGCCAGGGCAACCCGAACCGGATCGTCCCGACCGCCACGATGATCGAGAAGTTCCAGAAGGTATACCCGAAGCTGATGCCGCCCGCCGATCAGCCGGCCGCCGCGGTGGCTGCCGCCCGCGGCTGAGCTCCGGTTCCCGCAACGGGCCGTCTCCCTCGGTTCGAGGGGGACGGCCCTGTTGTCCATCCGGACGTCGGCGGACAGGGGGATCAGTCGGCCGCGGTCAGGCTTCGCAGCCGGGCGAACGACTGGTCGATGGCATCGCGCAGCTCCAGGTCGCCGGCGGCGTCAACCCACCGGCCGAAGGCGACCCGGTACACCGCGGAGCCGGTTTCGGCGGCCAGCTCGGCCTCGGCGTCGCCGATGCCCCGCCGGCGAAGCCCGTCGGCGAGTGCGGCCGTCAGCTGGGCGTGCTTGATCAATTCGCGTTCCCGGAGATCGGCGTTGGCCATGATCACCGTGTGCCGCTTCCGGGCGAGCTCACGGTCGTGTCCGATGACGCCGGCCACCGCCTCGAGCGCGGCCGCGACGAGATCCAGCGCCGACGCCGTGGCGGGCGCCCCCGCCAACGCGGCCAGCGACTTCTCCTGCAGCTCGGCCGCGGCGTCGAAGAGGACCTCGCGTTTGTCGGCGAAGTAGCGGAAGAAGGTACGGGCGGTGACGCCGGCCCGTTCGGCGATGTCGTTCACCATGGTCTGGTCGAAGCCGCGTTCGAGGTACAGGTTCAGCGCGGCCTCGCGCAGCCGGCCACCGGCCCCCGGCTCCCATCGTCCCATCTCTCGAGCTTAGTGCGGTCCGCCAGTGATGTCAGCTGATGACATCGGCGTGGTACGGTGATGTCATCAGCTGACATCACCGTACTCGAAAGGACCACCCATGGCACCCACACCGACTTTCATGGTGTTCGCGACCCTCCGCGACGACACCGATCTCGCGGAATTCGCCGCGTTGCGCGAGGACGAGCAGAAGCAGCTGGAGGTGCTGCGCTCGGAGGGGCGGATCGGCGCCCACTACGTTTCCCCCGCCCGCCGGGCGACGTTCATCGAGGTCATCGCGGCCGACGAGGGACAGGTCGCGGAGACGCTGGCGACCCTGCCGTTCGCCCGGTTCTTCGATGCCGACGTCTACCGGACCACTCCCCCGGACCCCGCGGAGGCCGCCCACCGGGCACGCTCGTGAGCCGGGTGAGAAGTTCCCGT
Source organism: Amycolatopsis sp. MEPSY49 (assembly GCF_051337345.1). Lineage (NCBI taxonomy): Bacteria > Bacillati > Actinomycetota > Actinomycetes > Pseudonocardiales > Pseudonocardiaceae > Amycolatopsis > Amycolatopsis sp. MEPSY49. The sequence continues at coordinate 91,797 of NZ_JBDLYJ010000022.1, forward strand.
TGTCCCTCTCGGGAGCTACCGCACCTGCTCGCTCCGGGGTGACGCTTTCGCCGTCCTCATCCCGATAACTTCGGCGCCGTCAACACGGGCGGCGGGCCGGAAGGGCTTGCCACCGCCGGAAAATCGGAGGGCGAGCAGCATGAGCAAGACACGGGGGCGCCGGTTCGGCGCGGCCCTGGCGGTCACCACTTTGGCCGTTCTCGGGGTGGCCGCCTGCGACAGCACGGACGACGAAGACACCGCGTCGCCGGCGGCCCTCGCTTGGGGGCCGTGCCCGGCGGCGGCGCCCGGCACGACGCGGGATCCGCGGCTCACCTGCGCGAAGGTCGAAGTCCCGCTCGACTACGGCCGGCCGGAGGGCACGTCCATCGAGGTCGTGATCTCCCGCTTGGGCGCCACCGACCCGGCGAAGCGCCACGGCGTCCTGCTGCTGAACCCGGGAGGTCCCGCGCTACCGGGACTCGACACGCCCGGCGCGATGGCGCCGACACTGCCCAAACAAGTCCTCGACGGCTACGACCTGATCGGCTTCGACCCGCGCGGCGTCGGGACGAGCGCCCCGCAGAGCTGCGGCCTCGACAACCCCAGCGTCGCCGGCCTCTTCCCCTATCCCGCCGCCGACGGCTCGATCGACGCGAACGTCCAGGCCGCCCGCGACACCGCCGGGAAGTGCGCCGCCAAGGGCGGGGAGAACCTGCGCTACTTCACCACCGCCAACACCGCTCGCGACCTCGACCGCGTCCGCGAGGCCCTCGGCGAAGCCAAGATTTCGTACTGGGGCCAGTCCTACGGCACCTACCTCGGCGCCGTCTACAACGCGCTCTACCCGGACCGCGCCGACCGCGTGATCCTCGAAGGCAACGTCGATCCCGCGCACGTCTGGGCCGGTGAGGCGGAAAGCTGGGGAAAGGGCATGGCCGAACGCTTCCCCGACGCGGCCGCCGTCGCCGCCGCGCAGAACGCCGCCCTCGGGCTCGGCGCCACCCCCGAAGAAGTCACCCGGACCTACCTCGCGCTCGCCGGCCGGCTCGACCGCCAACCGGCGCCGGTTCCGGGAACGCCGCAGTCGGTGAACGGGGCGATGCTGCGCAGCATCACCTACGCTTTGCTGCTGCACAACGACACCCTGCCGGTGCTCACCCAGGTCTGGAAGGCCGCCGCGGACCTCGCCGACGGCCGGCTCACCGAAGCCGACGGCCAGGTGCTCAAGCAGGTGTTCGCCGAAACCCCGCCCACGCCGGGGGTTCCCGCGGACAACCAGGTGACCATGTTCCTGGCCCTCACCTGCGGTGACGCCGAGTGGTCCCACGACGTCGGCGGCTACGCGCGGGCCACCGCGGCCGACCGCGAGGCCTGGCCGCTGACCGCGGGCATGCCGGCGAACATCTGGCCGTGCGCGTTCTGGCCGCGGCCGGTCGAAAAGCCGGTCACCGTGACCGGCACCGGCCCGCGCAACACGCTGATCCTGCAGAACCGCCGCGACCACGCCACCACGTGGGACTCCGGCACGGGACTGCGCCGCGCCCTGGGCGACCGCGCCGCTTTCGTCGGCGTCGACAACGGCGGGCACTACGTCTACCACGAAGGTTCGGCCTGCGCCGACAACGCCACCGTGAGCTTCCTGGACACCGGCCGGCTGCCGGACAAGGACCTCGACTGCACCGACGTCACCCGGCACTGACCGGATGCCGTGAATCGCTAGGCTCCCGGCCATGCCGAAGCCGGGACGTCTCCGCGACCGCTGGGCGGCCCTCACCCCGGACGTCACCCCGGACGTCCGGGACGGGGCGCTCGCCGCGGTCGTCACCGCCGCCGCGTTCGTGCCGCAGCTCGCGATGGTCGGCGCCCAGTTCGGTGATCTGCCGAGGCACGACGGCGGGTTCGCGGCGGCGCTGCTGGTGCTCGGGCAGACGCTCCCGCTGGCGGTGCGCAGCCGGTGGCCCGCGGCCACCCTCGCGGTCATCGCGATCTGTTTCGGGGCGCACGAAGTGCTCGCGTACTCCCCCACGTTCGGCAGCCTCGCGTTGTACTTCGCGCTCTACTCGGCCGGGGCGCGGGAGGAACGGTTCCGCCGCGCGCTGCCGGCGGCGATGTCCGCGGGGTACGCCGCCTTCGCGGTCGTGGTCGTCTTGCGCGGGTCGCCGACGGATCTGCCGACCTACGTCGTCTACTACGTGGTGCTGGTCCTGTTCTGGTCGCTGGGTGCCCTGGTGCGGCAACGACGGCGGGAGGAGGCCGAACGACGACGGCTCACCGCCCGCGCCGCGGCGGCGGACGAACGGGCGCGGCTCGCCCGCGAACTGCACGACGTCGTCACCCACCACGTGACGGCCATGGTGGTCCAGGCCGACGCCGCCCGGTACCTCCCGCCGGAGAACGCCCCCGAAGTGTTCGCCGCCATCACCGGCTCGGGCCGCGACGCCCTCACCGAGCTGCGGTTCCTGCTCGGCGTGCTCGAAGCGACCGGCGCCCGCACGCCGGGGCTGAGCGCCTTGCGCGGGCTCGCCGAGCAGCCGGGCCGCGTGGTCGACCTCGTCGAAGCGGGCGAACGCCCCGAGCTGCCCCCGGAGACCGAGCTCACCGCCTACCGGATCGTGCAGGAAGCGCTGACCAACGCCGCCAAGCACGCCGCCGGCCGGCCCGCGACGGTGCGCGTCGGCTACGGCGCGGACCTCCTCGAAATCGAGGTGATCACCCGGGGCCCGGCGACCGCGCCCGGCGCGCTCGGCTCCGGCGGCCGCGGGCTGGCCGGGCTGCGCGACCGGGTCGACGCGCTCGGCGGCCGGTTCGCCGCCGGGCCCTCGGCGGACGGGTTCCGCGTCAGCGCGCAGTTCCCCGTCGCCGGCACCCCGGTGCGGAGCGACCGATGACCGACGCCCCGATCCGCGTGCTGATCTGCGAAGACCAGCAGCTCATCCGCGCGGGGTACGTGGCCGTGCTCGGCGCCCAGCCGGACATGGAGGTGGTGGGGCAAGCCGGGAACGGCCGCGACGCGCTCACCGAGATCGGCCGGCTGCGACCCGACGTCGTCGTGATGGACATCCAGCTGCCGCTGCTCGACGGGATCGAGGTGACCCGCCGGGTTTCCGGTCCCCACACGGCGAAGCCGGCGAAAGTCCTGGTGGTCACGACGTTCAACGTCGGCCAGTACGTCTACGACGCGCTGCGGGCCGGGGCGAGCGGGTTCCTGCTCAAGGACGCGCCACTCGACGAGCTGGCCGCGGGCGTACGTACGGTCGCGCGCGGCGAATCACTGCTTTCCCCCGCAGTGACCCGGACGCTGATCGGCCGCTACGCCGACCGGATCCAGCCGGTGACTCCCGCCGACGGCCCCTTGGACCGGCTCGCCCCGCGGGAGCTGGAGGTGCTGAAGCTGATCGCCGGCGGCCTGTCGAACGCCGAGATCGCGGCCGAGCTGGTGCTGGGCGTGGAGACGGTCAAGACGTACGTCTCGCGCATCCTCACCAAGCTGGACCTGCGGGACCGGGTGCAGGCCGTGGTGCTGGCCTACCGGACCGGGCTGGTCAGCGCCGCGGGCTGACCGCGCGCCGCGTCCGGTCCATTTCGGACAGTGGGCTCAGGCCTCGGCGGGCACGCCGATCAGGCTGATCATCCGGCGGGTGCGGCCGCCGCCGGCGTCGCGGCCGATCCTCGCCGTGACGGCCGCGTGGATCTCGGCCACGAGGTCGGCCATCTCCGGGTCGGTCAGCCACAGCGCGGCCTGCTGGTAGGTGACGCCGTCGGCGGCCGGGTCGGGTGAGCCGGTGGCGAGGTACCGGTCGAAGTCGGCCAGCAGGCCGCCGACGAACGCGGTGAACGCCCGCCGGTGTTCTTCGGTGGTCATCGTGGCGCGGACCTCGGGCGCGATTTCGGTGTGCTGCCACGACACCCGGTAGGTGCGCTCGACGGCGCCGCGGACGCGTTTCTCGTCGAGGACCTCGAGCACTCCGGCGGCCGCCAGCGCCGCGACGTGCCGGTACATCGTGGCCGGCGGGATGTCCGGCAGCCGCTCGCGCAGCTGCGCGGTCGTGGCGGGGTGGCCGTCCAGGAACGTGCGCAGGATCCGGAGGCGGACCGGGTGCAGCAGCAGGTCGAGCGTCGTCATGGACACATCATTACCCGTACTGATACCTTTATCAAAACTGATAACGATGGAGGTCGGACATGATCGAGGCGGAGACCGCGGCGGCGACGGAGATCGAGCTGGCCACGCCGGCCGCGGACGGCGTGGCGCTCGCGGGCACGCTCACCCTGCCCGCCGGACCGGGACCGCACCCCGCGGTGCTGTACCTGCCCGGCTCGGGCAAGCTCGACCGCGACTCCAACGCCGGCAAGCTGCGGATGGACCTGGGGCGCCCGCTGGCCGCGACGCTGGCGCGGCACGGCATCGCCTCGCTGCGCTACGACCGCCGTGGCGTGGGGGCGACGCCCGGCGACTGGCACACGGTCGGTTTCCTCGACAACCGCGCCGACGCCGCGGCCGCGTTGCAGGCGTTGCGCACGCATCCCGAGGTGCGCACGGTCGGCGTGCTGGGCCACAGCGAAGGCGCGGTGCACGCGATGTGGCTGGCCGCCCACGCATCCCCCGCGGCCGCGGTACTGCTGGCCGGGTACGCCCGCTCCGGCGAGGCGGCCGTGCGGTGGCAGGGTGACCGGCTCGCCGAGGCGGTGCCACGCCCGCTGCTGGGCGTTCTGCGGCGCGTGGCTGCGAAGCAGCTGGCCCGGGTGTCGGCGACGACGACCGACGCGACGCGCCTCGGCGGCATCCGGGTCAACGCCAAGTGGTGGCGGGAGCAGCTGGCCTACGACCCGCGGGCCGACCTGAGCCGCATCCGGGTTCCCGTCTTGGCGATCACCGGCGAGAAGGACGTCCAGGTCGACCCGGCCGACCTCGACGTGATCGCGAACCTGGTGCCCGGCGCCCGGATCCGGCGAGTGCCGGACCTGACCCACGTCCTGCGGCGCACCGACGGCCCCGGCACCGTGTTCGGCTACCGCAAGCTGCTCCGCCGGCCCGTCGAAGACGATCTGCTGACCGCCATCGCGCAGTGGCTCGCCGATCGGCTCGGCTGACCCGAAAGCTGTTCGACACTCGTTGACCGCCGCGCTCCGCACTCCGTAGGTTCGACCCCGAACCGAGGAGGTCCGGGTTGAGTCACCTGGTGCGATTCGCCGACGGAACCGGCACCGTCCGCGTCGGCCTGCTCGCCGAGGAGCAGCTGCGGCCGCTCGCGGTGGCGTCGATGAGCGACCTGCTGCGCCGGCCCCTGGCGGAGATCCGCGAGCTGGCCGACGCCGCCGGGGAGCCCGTCCCCACCGACGGGACGCGCCTGCTGCCGCCGCTCGACGGGCGGATGGAGGTGTGGGCCGCCGGGGTCACCTACCTGCGGTCCGAGGAGGCCCGCCGCGAGGAGAGCGCCGACCAGGACGTCTACGCGCGCGTTTACCGCGCGGACCGGCCGGAGCTGTTCTTCAAGTCGGCCGCGTGGCGCGTGGTCACCGACGACGAGCCGATCGCCGTCCGCGCCGATTCCGCCAACAACGTGCCGGAGCCGGAACTCGGCCTGGTGCTGACCCGCGGCGGGGAGGTCGCCGGGTACGTGGTGGTCGACGACGTCAGCTCCCGCAGCATCGAAGGCGAGAACCCGTTGTACCTCCCGCAGGCCAAGATCTACACCGGATCGTGCGCGGTGTCGGCGCGGGTCCGGCCGGCGTGGGAGGTGCCGGACCCGCTGTCGCTGAGCCTCCGCATGCGCGTCCTGCGCGACGGTCACGAGGTGTTCGCCGGTGAGTCCAGTACCGCGCAGCTGAACCGCGAACCGGCCGGGCTGGTCGAATACCTGTGGCGGGACAACGACTTTCCCGACGGCGCCGTGCTCTCGACGGGCACGTCGGTCGTGCCGGGGCTCGATCAGGGGCTGCGGCCGGGAGACGCCGTCGAGATCGAGATCGGCGAGGTCGGATCCCTGCGTTCCCCCGTGGTGCTGGGCGCGGACGAGGTACGGCGGGTGCTCGCGAGCCGCTGAGGGCTCAGCCGGGTCCGCGTCAGAAAATCTATGCCAGCCGGGGTAGACATTGGTTGGCGGATGTGTGTAATCTTCTTCTCGTAGCGAGAGAGACAACGTCGAGCAGGCGCGGGAGAGGACGTAACTACCCGCGAGCAGTGGCAGGACCGGTCAGGTGGCCGGAGCCGATCGGTGAACAGGGCTCCGGGCAGTGACCAGCGGCGTCAGCGTGCTGGGACCGATCAGTGGAAGGGTTCCCGCGGTGACGTGCGCAGCAGCAAGTGAAGTGGCAGTACCCGCAGTAACAGCAGTACCCAGTAAGTGGAAAACACCGGAGAGAAGGGATCGGGAGCATCATTGGATCGCCCGCGGCGGCCGGGTAGCAGGGCCGCGCGGGTGCCGTAGTCCCATCGAGTTCGGAGGTGGTGCTCGGTCACGAATGAGCGATCCCCGCGACACCCGGCTTTCGGCCGGACGCGGGTGCGGGAAGCCGGCGGTCGCGCCGGTTGACAATGGTGAAACCCAACCCTTTGAGGACCCCGGGTGCCGTGCACGGCACCCGGGGTCCTTCGTGATGTGGAGGTGGAATGATTCCTGACCAAGCAGGACCGGCCGCGTCGGGCGCGGCCGACAAGTTCGACGACGAGCACTACCCCGCTTACACCATGGGCCGCGCCGCGGACATGCTCGGCACCACCCAGGGTTTTCTGCGCAGCCTCGACGAAGCCGGGCTGATCACACCGCAGCGCTCCGCCGGCGGGCACCGTCGCTACTCACGTCAGCAGCTGCGCTTGGCCGCCCGGGTGCGGGAACTGGTCGACCAGGGCACCGCCATCGACGCCGCCTGCCGCATCGTCAGCCTCGAGGACCAGCTCCACGAAGCCCAGCGCCTCAACACCGAACTCCGCGCCCGCGACTGATCTGCTCCCGCCGCGCCGGCGTGCTGCCCGCTTCACGCGTCACGCCCCGCGCGGCGGAAGACCAGTTCCCGGCCATGACCTTGACGTTGCCGTGCGGCGGGCCGGTCACGATCCGCGTGAGCGTCGGGCTGCACGCCCCCCGCCGGAACCGAGGGGCGAAGCAGCCCGCGCACCATCAACTCGCCGGCCCGGTCCACCGCTGGTTCGACCCGCCGTTGCAGGTCCAGACGATCACGGCGGTCCCGTTGGCGGTCGCCGCGCCCGTCACGTCCAGGCACAGGCCCGACTGGGCGTTCGTGATCGTGCCGTTCCCGGGGAACGTCCACTTCTGGCCGGTTCCGCCGGTGCAGTTCGCGATCACCGCCGCGGTGCCGGCCGCCGGCCCGCCGCCGGCGGTGTCCAGGCACCGCTGCGTGCTCCCGGAGTAGACCGTCAGCGTCCCCGAGCTCGTGCGGGTCCACTGCTGGTTCGTCCCGCCGTGGCAGTCCCAGATCTGCAGCGCGGTGCCCGCGGTGGTCGACGAGCTCGGCACGTCGAGGCAGCGGTTCGCGGCCACCGCACGCAGCGCGGCGTCACCTCCACCACCTCCGCCGCCGTTGAGCGCGTCGAGGACGGCGGTGTAGGCCTGCTTCTTGCCGTAGTTGCCGTCGAACAGCAGCGGCGTGTCGCCCGAGCGCCACGAGTACTTGTCCGTGACACCCCACGCCGTGATGCCGGTGCAGCGGGAGACCGCCAGGCACGCCTGGGTGACCTGCCGGTACACGTTGGCCTGGCCCGAACCCGAACCGCCGACGTCCAGCTCGGTGATCTGCACGTCGACCCCGAGGTCGGCGAAGCGCTGCAGGTTCGCCTGGTAACTGCTCAAGTTGGACGTCGAGCCGAGGTGGCTCTGGAAGCCGACGCAGTCGATCGGCACGCCCCGGCTCTTGAAGTCCCGGACCATGTTGTAGATCCCGGTGCTCTTCGCGTTGACGCCGTCGGTGTTGTAGTCGTTGTAGCAGAGCTTGGCGTTCGGGTCGGCCGTGCGGGCGGCGCGGAACGCCTCCTCGATGTAGCCGTCACCGAGCTTCTGCTGGAACACCGACTGCCGGCGGCTGCCGTTCTCCTCGAACGCCTCGTTGACGACGTCCCACGCGTAGAGCTGGCCCTTCCAGTGGCCGGCCACCTGGCTGATGTGGTTCTGCATCGCCGACCGCAGGTTGCTCGCGTCCAGGCCGCTCACCCACCCGGCCAGCTGCCCGTGCCACACCAGCGTGTGCCCGCGGATCTTCATCCCCTTGCTCCGGCCCTGGCTGACGATCTGCTCGCCCGGGCCGAAGTTGAACTGGTTCCGGTTCGGCTCGACCGTGGCCCACTTCATCTCGTTTTCCGGGGTGACGCCGTTGTGTTCCGCCGTCCACGTGTTCACGTAGGCCGATTCGCCGAGGTGGCTCGTGGAGATCGCGGCACCGAAGTACCTCCCGCTCTGCGCCGCCGCGGCGCCGAGCGTGCTCGCTGCGCCCGCGGTGCCGGGGAACAGCACCAAGGAAGCCACTGTGAGGCCGGCGGCGGCGAGCGCGGTCCGCCGCCGGGTCGGACTGGTGGTCATCACAACCTCGTTCCTTCGTCGAAGGTGCTCAACCGAGCGTCCACTGCTGGTTGCTGCCGCCGTTGCAGGTCCACAGCTCCACCGGCGCGCCGTTGGCCGTGGACGCGCTCGTCACGTCCAGGCACAGCCCGGACTGCGCGCCGGTGACCGTGCCGTTGGAGTTGACGGTCCACTGCTGGTTGGCTCCGCCGTTGCACGACCAGGTCACCACCTTCGTCCCGGCGCTGGTCCCGTTGCCCGAGGCGTCCAGGCAGAGCGTCTGCCCGCCGACGGACACCGTCAGCTGGTTCGACGACGTGCGGGTCCAGGTCTGGTTCGCCTGGCCGGAGCAGCTGTAGATCTGCAGCTGGGTGCCGGGCGTGGTGGTGGATCCCGGGACGTCGAGGCACTTGCCGGCGCCGACGGCGTGCAGCGGCCCGGTGGTGGTGCCGCTGCCGCCGGTGCCGTACCCGGCCGCGGTGATGTTGGCCTGCACGGCGTTCTCGGTCGCGTCCGACGGATAACCGGACGTCATCACGCCTTCGTAGAACGTCCCCGCGGAGCCGATGCTGTTGTCGCCGCCGGTGCCGAGGATGATCGCGCCTTCCTTGCGCATCGGGTTGTACCCGGAGACGTTGGGACGGGCACCGTCGTAGAAGGTCGACAGGCCGCCGGACTGCGCGTTGCCGCCGCGGATGGCCCAGTGGTTGGGGCCGCCCTTGATGATCGCGGTCAGGTAGCGGTGGCTGATGGTGGGGTCGTTGGCGTTGTAGCGCTGGTTGATCCCGGAGAACAGGCCGTTCTCGAGGTCGGCCATGATCCACGGGCCGTTCCCGGCGCCGTAGCCCCAGACCTTGATGTTGCCGAAGTAGATGGCCTCCATCGTGCCGTTGCCGTTGTCCCGGCTGTTGCGCTCGGCGTTGCCGTAGTCGAAGCAGCAGCCGCCGTTGTAGTGCGTGCCGTCGAAGATCGCGTACATGCCCTCCGGCTGGTCACCGGTCGCGGTGCCGGTGGCGTTGTTGTTCCGGTACCCGGTCCCGGGCGCCACGAACACGCCGTACGCCTTCTGCCCGCCGACGGTGATCGGGGCGGCTGCCGCGTTGGCGAGGTTGTCGTACCCGCCGGGGGCCGGCCCTTGGAACCCGCCCGGTGGGGCCTGCGTGAGGTGGTTGCCGCGGCCGGACTGGTCGTAGATGACGGTGATCAGGCACGTCGTGCCGGCGCAGAAGGAATCCTGGGCCGCCGCGTTCGCGACGCCGCCCGCGCTCAGCAGGCCGATGTCCCGCGTCGCGTTGTCCGACGCTCGCCGGACTTGGTACAGAACACCGTTGTACGCGCCGTACAGGGCCCGGGTGGTGGAATGCGCGGCCACGCACGGCGTGCCGCCGGCGGCGTAGAGGTCGCACGGTCCTTGCGTGGCGGCCTGCGCCGGTGCGGCCGGGCCGGCCAGCGCGCCCGCGGCGAGCGCCACCGCGGCTCCCGTGGTCTGCAGTGACCTTCTCCATCGTGCTTTCATCGAACTCCTTTGTCCGGACGAAACACTGTCAGCTCCTGGCCCACTTCTGGGCGTCACTGCCCGTACAGGCCTGCAGGGTCACCGGCGTGCTGTTCGCGGTGCCGCCGTTCGGGGCGAGGCACAGTCCTGATTGGACACCGGTGATCGTGCCGTCGGCGTTCGCGTTCCACTGCTGGTTCGTGCCGCCCGTGCAGTCCCAGATGATCGCCCGGGTGCCGGCCGTCGTGCTCGCGCCCTCGGCGTCGAGGCACTTGGCGCCGTACACCAGCAGCTGCTTCCCGGAGGTGAGCGTCCACTGCTGGTTGCCGCCGCCGTTGCAGTCCCACAGCGTGACCTGGGTGCCGTTGGTCTGGGACACGTTGGGGACGTCGAGGCAGCGGCCGGAGCCGGTGTTGCGCAGCACCGAGGTCGACCCGCCACCCGAGCCGGTCACGGCGAGGTTGTCGAACTGGGCGGTCTCCCCCGTGCTCGTGCCGATCCCGGCCTGGCCGGCCGGGAAGGTGCTGTCGGCGACCGTGCCGAGCACGGCGCCGTCGAGCGAAGCGGTGATGGTGCTGCCGGAGAAGCCCAGGGACAGCTTGTGCCAGCGGTTCGTGCCCAGCGCGGTCGTCGTGCCGCTGCGCAGCGTCGTGACCTGCTGGCTGGTGTTGTTGCGCTGGATCGACCAGGCGCCGGTGTCACTGATCCGCAGGTAGTAGGCGTTGACCGCGCCCTGGTTGCCCGTGTCCTGCGAGCCGACCCGGCCGAGCAGCTGGACCGACCCGGACTTCTCCAGCAGCACGTCCGCGTTGACCGTGTAGTTGCTCCAGGCCACGTTGCCCAGCAGCGCGTAGGGATCGACGAACTTCTTCCAGGGGATCGTCTTCTGCGGCGCGGCCTGGCGCACGCACGTGCCGGAGCGGCCGGCACCGCAGGCGGACGTCTCGAAGGCGCCCTCCATGTCCATCAGGTACTTGGCTTCCTTGCCGGTCGCGTACCCGTCGAAGTCGTCGCTGTAGGGCAGGTTCAGCGAACCCTGCGACGGGCTGCTCGCCGTGCCCTTGCCCTGCCCGGTGGTGGTCGTGATCGTGTACAGGTAACCGGGCTGGGCGGTCAGCGAGAACGCTCCCCCGGACGGCGTGATGTCGGCCGTGTGCCTGAAGAAGTCCCCGGGGTTGTTCGAGTTGAGGTTGGTCGCCCACACGTGCACCTGGCCGGTCGACAGCCCGCCGGTGACGTTCAGGTTCAGCGTCTGGGCCGAAGTGGCGTCCATCGTCTCGACGACCGTGCTGTAGTCACCGGTGCTCGGGGACCGCAGCGAGACGTAGCTGCCGTTGGCGCGGTTGCCGCCGAGGTACCCGCTGGCAGTGTCGAGGTACTTCCAGCCGGGCGCGGTGAATTGCGTGGTGTGCGCCAGCGCCCAGGCGTCCTTGCCGACCGAGTAGTAGCCCGACCACGGCTGGTTGGCGAGGATCAGCCCCACGGTCGGCCAGGGGATGTTCGGCGTGGTGGCGGCGATGAGGTCCCAGTTGAGGTAGGCGGTCATCTTGCCGTCGAGGTAGACGCGGTTGATGCCGCGGGCCAGCGGCTTGGCGCCGTCGTTGTAGTCCTGGGAGCCGTTCTCGCTCGACCACAGCGTCTTGCCGGTGCCGGTGACGCTGGAGGGGACACTGCACGACGTCTGCGCGCTGAGGTAGCCGCAGGTGTAGTGGGCGCTCAGCACGTCGGTCGCGTTGCGGTAGGCCGTGTTGGTCGAGATCGCGCTCGCGGGTCCCCAGTCCCCCGGCCACGAGTCGCCGGAGATGACCTTGACCGCGCTGTACCCGTTGGCGTTGAGCGCGTTGCGGAGGGTCACGGTCCAGTCGGCGCTCCACTGCTTCTCGTTCTGGACGCTGGTGAGGTAGTCGATGGTCAGCCCGTGCTGCTTGGCGCACCCGAGCCACGAAAGGTAGTAGTCGGTCAGGTCGTTCGAGAAGAAGGTGCCGTTGCCGATCCAGCCCGGCGCGCCCCACGGCAGGCCCACGAGCTTGATACCGGGGTTGCGCGCCTTGGCCTGCTCCATGATCCACCACTCGTAGCCGCGGTTGCAGTCGAGGTCGCCGCGGAAGTGCGCGTGGCTGGGTTCCGCGCCACTGGTGGAGTTGGTGTCCCCGCCCATCTCCACCTTGAGGATCTGGAGCGCGGCTCCGTAGCCCGGCTTGAAGAGGTAGTCGAGGATCTGGCCGCGCTGGGGCTCGGGGTAGTCGATCAGCAGGCGGCTGTTGCCACCCCCGCCGCTGACCGCGCCGACGCCGTCGAACGTGCGCCCGGCCGAGCCGCCGTTGATCGTGATCGAGGTGGCGGCTTCGGCCGGCGCGGTGGCGGCCACCACGCCGGCGGCCAGGACGACGGTGGCGACCACCATCCGCAGCAGGGTTCGGGACATGGCAGCTCTCTTCCGACGAAGGGATCAGACGGCCGTGACGGTCCACTGGTTGTTGGTGCTGCCGTTCGGGGCCCACAGGACCACCGCCGAGCCGGCCGTCGTGCTGCCCGCGCCGTCGAGCGCGGTGCCGGTGGCCCGGTTGACGATCTGGTAGCGGCCGTTGCCCAAACCGGCCAGCCGCCACTGCTGGTTGTCGCTCCCGGTCCACGCGGCCTGCACGGCGTTGACGCCGTTGCCGGTCCGGCCGCCGCTGTCGGCGACCATGCCGTTGGTGCGGTTGACGATCCGGTGGTAACCGGTGCCCAGGTCGACCAGCTGCCAGTGCAGGTTGGTGGAACCGTCGTAGGACCACTGCTTGAGCATCGACCCGGCCGCGACGTTCCCGCCGCTGTCGAGCACGAGACCGGTGGTGACGTTGGCGATGCGCACCCAGCTCGTGGGGAGCGGACCGGAGCCCAACGCCGGGATCTGGCCGGAGAACGTCAGCTTCACCACGCACGCCGGGGCGCTGAACGGCGTCGACGGCAGCCGGACGTGCAGCCCGGAACCGTCCTGGGTGCGGTCGGGCAGGTCGGTGTAGGACCCGGGGCTGGAGCCGAGCAGCTGCACGGACTTCAGCGAGCCGAGGTTGATCCGGCCCGAGCCGAGCGTCGTGATGTCCAGCGTGCCGCCCGGCCAGCCCATGACCGTGGCGTAGAGGACGGTGTTGTCCTTGCTGCGGGTGAACCGGATGTCGCGGTTGGTGCCCTCGCGAGGTGTCGTGAAGGAGCCGCCGCCCATCTGCGTCGGGCCCTCGCCGTAGGCCGACCAGGCGCGGGTGGCGTAGATCGACTCCCCGAAGCGGCCGAGGTAGTCACCGATGCCCAGCAGGATCGTCCGCTGTCCCGACGGGATGGTGCCGTCGGCCATCGGCGCGATGTTGAGCAGCATGGTGCCGTTCTTGCTGACGCGGTCGATCAGCGAATGCAGCATCGCCTTCATCGAGTAGTAGCCGATGCCGGTCGTGTAGCACCAGCTCGAGCTGGAGATGCTGTCGTCGGTCAGCCAGTACGGGTTCTGGATGTCCCCCGGCCCGCCGCGCTCGAAGTCGAAGACTTCGCCCCGGTTGTTGAAGCCGTCCTTGTAGGTCGCGACGACGTCCTTGTTCCACGCGACGGCCTTGTTGTAGTAGTACGAAAGGAAATTCAGCCGGCGGGACTCGTCGACGCGGGGCAGGTTGAAGTCCTGCCACAGCAGGTCCGGCTGGTAGCCGTCGATCACCTCGGCCAGCTTGTCGTACCAGAGCTGGTTTTCCGCCGCCGAGCCCAGCTGGCCGTACAGCTTGCGCAAGCTCGCGTCCGACTGCGCCGGCACGTGGTCGTAGTAGCCGGTGAAGTGGTAGGCGTGGTGCAGCGACACCATGAACTTCAGGCCCCGGGCGCGGATCGCGTCGGCGTGCAGCCGCACCAGGTCCAGCCGCGGCCCCTTGGCGACGGAGTTCCATTCGTTGACGGCGCTGTTCCACATGGAGAAGCCGTCGTGGTGCTCGGCGACCGGCCCGGCGAACTTCGCGCCGGCGTCGGCGAACAGCTGCGCCCACTCGGCCGGGTCGAAGTTCCCGCCCGCGGACTTGAGCTTCGGCGCGAACTGCACCCAGTTGCCGGCCTTGTCGCGGGCCCCGTTGACGAAGTTGTGGTAGGGCCACGCCGACGGGTCGCCGTACACGGCCTTGTGGTGGTTGTTCTCGCTGGACCCGCTGACGTACATGTTCCGCGGGTACCACTCGTTGCCGAACGCCGGGACGCTGAAGACGCCCCAGTGGAAGTAGATGCCGAACTTGGCGTCCTGGAACCACTCCGCGGCGGGCGGGTGCTGGTCGACCGACGACCAGGTGGGCGTGTAGCTGCCCGGCCCGGCGGTCGCCGACGCGATCCCGGCGCGCAGGAGCCCGGCCGTCGCCGCGCCGCTCACGGTGATCAGACCCAGCATGGCGCGGCGGCTGAACTCGGGCATGGCGGGAAGCCTCCTCGGCGCCGGATTGAGTTAGCGCTAACACGCTCTGTCTAGGCTCAGCCGACACCGGTGGTCAAGCTCTGCTCGCGCCCGAAAACGATGACCACGGCGAACTCCCAGCGTGAACCGCTCGGACGACGTGAAACTTTCATGCGTTGCGACGAATGCTTGTGAGCGTGAACATCAGCGTGCCAGACTGCTCTCCGCCTGGCCTCGGAGCGCGAGCAACGGTGACCACAAATCGAAGGAGCACCCGTGAAAGTCGTCACCCTCGTCGTCGCGCTGCTCTGCGCTCTCGGGCTGTTCCCGGCCGTCGCCGCCGCGGACAACCCGATCGTCCAGACGATCTACACCGCCGATCCCGCACCGCTGGTCTACAACGGCCGCGTCTACCTCTACACCGGCCACGACGAAGACGGCTCGACGAACTTCACCATGAAGGAATGGCGGGTGTGGTCGTCGGCGGACATGGTGAACTGGACCGACCACGGATCGCCGTTGAACCTGGCCGGTTTCAGCTGGGCGAGCGCCAACGCCTGGGCGGGCCAGACCGTCTACCGCAACGGCAAGTTCTACTGGTACGTCCCGATGACGGTCCGCGCGACCGGCGCGATGGCCATCGGCGTGGCCGTGGCGGACAGCCCCACCGGGCCGTTCCGCGACGCGCTCGGACACCCGCTCGTCGCCAACGGCGAGTTCGACCCGACGGTCTTCATCGACGACGACGGGCAGGCCTACCTGTACTGGGGAAACCCGCACCTGTGGTACGTGAAGCTCAACGCCGACATGATCTCCTATTCCGGTGGCGTGAACCAGATCCCGCTCACCACCGCCGGGTTCGGCACGCGCACGGGGAACACGAGCCGCCCGACCCTGTTCGAGGAAGGCCCCTGGGTCTACAAGCGCAACGGCTTGTACTACAACGTGTTCGCGGCGAAGTGCTGCTCCGAGTTCATCGGCTACTCGACCGCGCCCGGCCCCACCGGGCCGTGGACCTACCGCGGGACGGTCATGCCCACCCAGGGCAGCAGCTTCACCAACCACCCGGGTGTGATCGACTTCAACGGCGGTTCGTACTTCTTCTACCACAACGGCGCCCTGCCGGGCGGCGGTGGCTACACGCGCTCGGTGGCCGTGGAGAAGTTCGCCTACAACGCCGATGGCTCCATCCCGACGATCAATATGACCACCAGCGGTGCGCCGCAGGTCGGCACGCTGAACCCGTACACGCGGCAAGAGGCGGAGACGATCGCCTGGGAGTCCGGCGTCGAGACCGAGCCGTCCGCCGAAGGCGGGATGAACGTCGGCTACCTCGAGAACGGCGACTGGATCAAGGTCAAGGGCGCCGCTTTCGGTTCCGGTGCCCGGTCCTTCACCGCGCGAGTCGCGTCCGCGGCGGCCGGCGGGCGGATCGAGCTGCGGCTGGACAGCACCGGCGGCACCCTGGCCGGCACCTGCACCGTCGGCGGCACCGGTGGCTGGCAGACCTGGACGAGCGTGTCCTGCCCGGTGACCGGCGCCTCCGGGACCCACGACCTGTACCTCCGGTTCACCGGCGGCAGCGGCTACCTGTTCAACCTGAACTGGTGGCAGTTCGCGGCTTGACGACTCCTGGAAAGGGGCGATGATGCCCGTTCGACTGCGTCACCTGCTCACCGCCGCGGCCACCGCACTGGCCGTGACCACCGCGCCGGCGGCCGCCGCGGCCGCGCCCGGCAGCCCGGCGCTCACCCCGCCGCTGGGCTGGAACAGCTGGAACAGCTTCGGCTGCGGCGTCACCGAAACGGCGATCCGCCAAGCGGCCGACGCGATGGTCTCGTCCGGGATGAAGGACGCGGGCTACCAGTACGTCGTCGTCGACGACTGCTGGTTCGACCCGCAACGCGACTCCCAGGGCGCCTTGCGCGCCAACGCGTCGAAGTTCCCGAGCGGCATGAAAGCCCTGGGCGACTATATCCACAGCCGGGGCCTGAAGTTCGGCATCTACCAGGTGCCGACCGACCGCACCTGCGCCCAGCGCACCGGCACCTACCCCGGGTCCACCGGCAGCGCGGGGCACGAGGTCCAGGACGCCGGCACGTTCGCGTCCTGGGGCGTGGACTACCTCAAGTACGACTGGTGCTCCCCCGCCGGCACCCGCGACGAGCAGGTCGCCCGGTTCACGGTGATGCGCGACGCGCTGCGCGCCACCGGCCGCCCGATCGTCTACAGCATCAACCCCAACAGCTACCACGCCATCACCGGCGACAAGTACGACTGGGGCCAGGTCGCCGACCTCTGGCGCACCACCGAGGACCTCCTCGACATCTGGCAGAACGGCAACACCAACAGCTACCCGATGGGCGTGGGCAACGTCCTCGACGTCACCGCCCCGCTGGCCGCGCAGGCGGGGCCGGGGCACTGGAACGACCCGGACATGCTCGTGGTCGGGCGGCCCGGGTTGTCGCTGACCGAGTCACGGGCCCACTTCGCCCTGTGGGCGCTCATGGCCGCGCCGCTGATGGCGGGCAACGACATCCGCACGATGTCCGCCGACATCAGCGCGGTGCTGCGGAACCCGCGCTTGCTGGCGGTCGACCAGGACCGGCTCGGCGCGGGTGGCCGCCGAGTCCGCGACGACGGCAACGTCGAGGTCTTCGCCAAGCCGCTGGCCGACGGCTCGGTGGCGGTCGGGCTGCTCAACCGCGGCGGTGCCACGGCCACCGTGAGCACGACCGCGGCGCAGGCAGGGCTTTCCGGCACGGCGTTCACGCTGACCGACCTGTGGACGGGCGCGACGTCGACGACCGGCGGCCCGATCAGCGCGAGCGTGCCCGCCCACGGCGTCGCGGCGTACCGGGTGTCCGGCGGTTCCCCGCTGGCGGCCACGACGTCACGGCTGCGCGGAGCGGGTTCAGGGCGTTGCCTCGACGTCGACAACGCCTCGACGGCCGCCGGCGCGGGCACGCTGGTCTGGGACTGCCAGACGGCGGCGAACCAGCTGTGGACCACCTGGGCGAACGGCGAAGTCCGCGTGTTCGGCGACAAGTGCCTCGACGCCGACCACCAGGGCACGACCAACGGCACCCGGGTGATCAGCTGGCCGTGCTCCGGGCAGGACAACCAGAAGTGGACGTTCGGCACGGACGGCTCGATCCGCAACGTCCATTCCGGACTGTGCCTGGACGCCGAGGGGGCGGCCACCGCCAACGGGACGCACGCGATCCTGTGGAGCTGCAACGGCCAGGCGAACCAGCGCTGGAGCCGCGTCTGAACCCACCCGAAAGGACGACCACGATGGCCGGACTGAAAACGACGCTCGCCGCCGTTCTGCTGCTCGCCGTCACGGGGCTCGCCGCTCCGCCGGCGGCGGCCGCGTCCCTGGTGGAGGTGACCGGCTTCGGCGCCAACCCCGGCGGGATGCGCATGCACGTCTACGTACCGGACTCGCACCCCGCCCGGCCGGCCGTCGTGGTCGCCATGCACGGTTGCGGCGGCTCGGGCCCCGGCTTCCACTCGAGCAGCGAATTCGCGTCGCTGGCCGATCGGTACGGGTTCCTCGTCATCTACCCCAGCGCCCAGCAGGAGGCCGGTTTCGGGAAGTGCTTCGACACGTGGTCCGACGCGGCCAAGCACCGCGGCGGCGGCAGTGACCCGGTCTCGATCGTTTCGATGGTGACCTACGCCGAACAGCACTACGGCGCCGACCCGGACCGGGTCTTCGCCACCGGATCCTCCTCCGGGGGCATGATGACCAACGAGCTGCTCGCCCTCTACCCCGACGTGTTCCGCGCCGGCGCGGCCTTCATGGGCGTGCCCTTCGACTGCTTCGCCGGCGCCGCGGACTACCCACCGGGAACCAGCAAGTGCACCGGCGGCAGCATGAACCGGACTCCGCAGCAGTGGGGCGACGCCGTCCGCCAGGCCTACCCGGGCTACAGCGGCCCCCGTCCGCGCGTCCAGCTGTGGCACGGCACCGCCGACACCCTGGTGCCCTACTCGCTGCTCCAGGAGGAGATCGAGCAGTGGACGGACGTGTTCGGGCTGAGCCAGGCACCGACCGCCACCGACACCCCGCAGCCCGGCTGGCAGCGCCGCCGGTACGGCGACACCGTGGAGGCGTACAGCATCGAGGGCGCCGGACACAGCCTGCCCGCCACCGGCATGGCCGCCCAGGCCATCGCGTTCTTCGGGCTGACCGGGACAGTCACGGACCCGGCCGGCTCGTGCGCGGTCAGGGCCACGGTGTCCGCCTGGAACACCGGCTTGACGGAGAACATCACCATCACGAACACCGGCAGCGCGCCGATCGACGGCTGGTCCATCGCCTTCACCCTGCCGGCCGGTCAGCGGATCACGTCGGGCTGGGGCGCCACCTACTCCCCCGCCTCGGGCCAGGTGACGGCACGCAACGCCGCCTACAACCCGGTCCTCGCACCGAACACCTCGACCACGTTCGGCTTCCAGGCCACCCACACCGGCGACCCGGCGGCGCCGACGGCCTTCGCACTCAACGGCACTGCCTGTTCCGTTCCCTGACCCTTCGCAGAACGTCCCCCGCTCAAGTTCGGGCAGGTGCCGGACGCACCCGATGTGGCGTTCGGTGCGCTCAACGCACCCAACGCCACATTGAGGTTTTCTCAGTAGCGGCCCTGGTGTTCGTGGTGAGTGAGTACCAGGGCCGCTTGGACGATGGCGCCGATGCGTTTCGGGCAGAGGGTGACTCGTCGCAGCGCTGACCAGCGGGTCTTGAGTAGTGCGGCGGCTCGTTCACCGCCGCAGCGCCATCGGTTGTGTGGCGAGGCGGTGCAGGTCCCGGCCGTGCCGACCGGACTTTCCCGGAGCGCTGTTCGCACCCCGCCCGGCCGGCAGTCACCTCCGCTGATCCGGTGAGCCGGACGCCCGAGCCGTCCACCACGGCTCGGGCGTCCGGTTCTCCCCGGAAGGTGGCCTCAGCGATAACCGGCGGCGACGATGTTCGCCTGCACCGCGTTCTCCGTCGCATCGGACGGATAACCGGCGACCATCGCCCCTTCGTAGAACGTCCCCGCACTCAAGTTGGCGCCGCCGCCCGGCTTGCAGCAGTCACCGCCACTGCCCAGCACGATCGCCCCCTGCTTCTTCATCGGGCTGTACCCGCTCGGGAGCCCGCCGTCCCACAACGTCGTGAGGCCGCCGGACTGCGCGTCGCTGCCCTTGATCGCGAACCGGGACGTTCCGTTGTTCTTCAGCACCGCCGTGACGAACTTGCTGCCGAACGCCCGCTGGTTCGGGTTCCACGTCTGGCTGCCGCCGGGGTACAACCCCCACTCGAGGTCGGCCTGCACCCACGGGCCGGTTCCGGAGCAGCCGCCGAACCAGCACTGCTTGCCGAAGTTGAGCGCGTCCATCGCCCCGGCCGCATCGGCCTTGCGGGTCGTTTCGCTGTTGCCGTAGTCGAAGCAGCAGCCGCTGTTGACGTGGGTCCCGCTGGTGACCATGTACATGCCCTCGGGCGCGCTGCCGGTGGGCACGCCGGTCAGGTGACCGTCACGCCAGTAGCTGTTGCCCGGGTTGATGTACAGCGAATAGGCCTTGCTGCCGCCGACCGTGAGCGACTCCGTGGTCGCCTTCGCGGGGCTGCTCTGGCTGGAGCCCGGCACCACGCTCGACCCCTGGTACCACAGGTCGTTCCCCCGCCCGGACTGGTCGTAGACCACCGTGATGACGCAGGAGGTGCCACTGCAGAAGGAATCCTGGGCCGCGGCGTCGGCGGCACCGCCCGCCGCCAGGGCCCCGACGTCGCGGGTCCCGTTGTCGGACGCGCGCCGGACCTGGTACAGCTTCCCGCCGTAGGACCCGTACAGCGCACGCACCGTGCTGTGCGCGGCGATGCACGGTGTGCCCCCCGACGCGTAGATGTCGCACGGGCCCGCGCCGGCGGGCGGGGTGGTTCCGGTGGTCCACCGCTGGTTGCTCTGGCCGTGGCACGTCCACAGGATGACCGCGGTGCCGTTGGCCGTCCCGGCGCCGTTGACGTCGAGGCACAGCCCGGACTGGACGCCGGTGATCGTCCCGTCGGAGTTCTGCCGCCACTGCTGGTTCGCCCCGCCGGTGCAGGACCAGATGATCACCGCCGTCCCGGGCGCCGTCCGGTTGCCGTACGCGTCCACGCACCGCGTCCCGGCCAGCGCCCGCAGCTCACCGGCGCCGGTGAACTCGAACGCCTGGCTCGCCTGGCCGGTGCAGTCCCGGATCTCCAGCGCCGTGCCCGGTGCGTCGGCGCCGCCCGCGACGTTCAGGCACCGCCCCGACGCCGCGCTCGTGAGCGAGGTCGTCGCCGCGGCCGCCGGTATCGCGCCCGCCAGCGCGGCCGCCACCAGCACGGCCAGGACCAGAACGGCCCGCGCCGGGTTGACTCGAGTGGTCACGAATCCTCCTTCGGGCACCGCGGAACTCCCCGCAGCGCGATTGTTAGCGCTAACACAGTCACGCGGAAGCACGCACGACCAGCTCGGTGTCGAGCACCGCGCAGCGGGGCACGGCCGAGCCGCCGAGCAGCGCCAGCAGCTCGGCCGTCATCCGGGTACCCATCTCCTCGATCGGCTGCCGCACCGTCGTCAACGGCGGATCCGTGCGCCGCCCGACCGGCAGGTCGTCGAACCCGATCACCGCCACGTCACCGGGCACCCGCCGCCCCGCCCGGCGCAACGCCCGCAGCGCGCCCACCGCCATCATGTCCGACGCGGCGAAGATGGCATCGACGTTCGGCCGGCGGTCCAGCAGACGCGCGGTGGCGTGCTCACCGGAGGCCTGCCCGAAATCCCCGAACACCACCAGCCCCCGGTCACCGTGACCGGCGCCCGCCACCGCCTGCCGGTAACCGAGCAGCCGATCCACCCCGGCGGTCATGTCCTGCGGCCCGGCGATCGTCGCCACCGTCCGCCGCCCCGCGTCGAGCAGCCGCTGGGTGGCCCGCCGGGCACCGCCCCGGTTGTCCACGTCCACGTAGGAAAACCGGCCCGGCTCCCCCGCGCAGACCGGCCGGCCGCCGAACACCACCGGAATACCGAGCCAGCCCAGATCGAGCGGACGACGGCCGTGCATCCCGATCACCAGCGCGCCGTCCACGTGCCCGCCGTCGAGGTACCGCACCACCGGAGCCTGGTAGTTCTCCGTCGCCGGCACCGTCAGCAGCACCAGCTGCAACCCGACCCCGCTCAACGCCTTCCCCGCCCCGGCCGCGACGCGGGCGAAGTACGGATCGCCGAACAACCGCGGCACCTCCTCGCACACCACCAGCGCGACCGAACCGGTCGGCCCGGCCGCCGCCCGCGCGGCCCGCTGACGCGCGTAGCCCAGAGCCGACATCGCCGACTCGACCTGCTTGCGCGTTTTCGGCCGCACCCGCGGAAACCCGTTGAGCACGCGGGACGCGGTCGCGGTCGACACCCCGGCCGCCCGCGCGACATCGGCCAGGGTCGGACGGAGTTCGGGTGACTCGGCGATGGACACGTTCGCTCTCCCAAGACGTCGTTGTCTCCATGGGCTCACTCGAGGATATGGCCCCCCTCAGGCGCGCTGGATCCGGAACCGCTGATTGGCGGCACCGGTGTACGTCCATTGGGACACCCGTGCGCCGTCGGCGGCCGAGGCTTCCCAGACGTCCATCGCCAGGCCGCTCAGCCGGTTGGTCAGGCTGACCACGCCGCCACCCAGGTCGGCGACCCGCCACTGCTGCGCCGCGGCACCGGAGTCGGGTTGCTGGCTGATGACCGCGCCGGTGGCGGACCCGGCCACCTGGAGCACCAGGCCGCTGTGCCGGGCCCGGGCGCGGTAGTAGCCGTCACCGGAGTCGAGGAAGTCGAACTGCTGGTTCTGCCCGCCGGTGGCCGTCCACTGCTGCAGCGCGGCGCCGGCGGCGGTGGAGACACCGCTGATGTCCAGGAGCTTGCCGCTGTGCTCGGCCGCCAGGGTGTAGTTCACCCCGACCTGCACCGGCGCCCCGGACGGCGGGGTCGACGAGTCGAACTGCGTGAGGAACTTCCACACCTCGCCCGAGGTCCAGGTCTGCCAGCCGCTGCAGGCGCACCCGTCGCGCGGGCCGGGGTCGTGGCCGCCGTCGAACGCGGCCCAGACCACGGGGTAGCCGGCCCGGCAGCCCGAGTAGGCGGTGACGATGTGGGTCCGGCTGCCGCTCGAGGGCTCCGGCGGGTTCTGCGGGGTGCACCCGTTGTTCCGGACGAACTGGTCGCGCAGCGAACGCCCGGACGCGATGGGCAGGACGTTGTCCCCGATGCCGTGCATCCCGATGTAGGCGACGGGCTGGGTGCCGCCGCTGCACCCGCTGAGGTTGGCCCCCGAGTAGACGGCGACCGCGCGGAAGACCGTCGGCCGGGCGCACGCGAGCGCGTAGCTCATCGCGCCGCCGTAGCTGAACCCGCCCGCGAAGACCTGCGACGTGTCGACGCACAACGCCGCCTCGAGCTGCCTCAGCAGGTCGTCGATGAAGGTGACGTCCTGGCCGCCGGGGTTGGCCCAGCCGTTGCCGTTGCCCTGGGGCGCCACGAAGATCGTGTTGTTGCCCGCGCTGTCCGCGAGCCGCCGGAGCCCGTAGTAGGACCAGTTGTAGCCGTCGGTGCCGCCGGAGTCGACGTCGTTGGCCGTGCCGCCGCGCCAGTGCAGCCCGACGAACAGCCGGTACGGGTGGGTGTTGTCGTAGTTCGCCGGCACCCGCAGGATGTAACTGCGGTTCTGGCCGCCGCTGGAGATCGTGTGGCTGCCGCTGGCCAGCCCGGGGGCCTGGCCACAGCCCGCCGTTCCGGCAGCGGCCACCGACGGCGCCGGCACGGCGGCTTGCGCGGTGCCGATCCCGGCCGTCGCCAGCAGCACCCCGATCCCGGCGGACGCGAACAGACGTCTGAACCTCATCATGGGAGCTCCTTCCAGTGGTCAGTTCCGGGTCCATTGCTGGGTGGTGGCGTGGGTGCAGGTCCCGAGCCGGACGGCGGTGCCGTTCCCGGTCGCGCCCGCGAGTTCCAGGCAGAGCCCCGACTGCGTCGCGGTGATCGAGCCGTCGGAGCCGATCCGCCACTTCTGGTTGGCCCCGCCGTGGCACGCCCAGATGATCGCGGCGGTGCCGGGCGTGGTCCCGGCGCCCTCGGCGTCCAGGCAGCGCAGCGAGCCACCGGAATAGACGGTCAGCTCGCCGGCCGCCGTGGCCGTCCACGTCTGGTTCGCGCCGCCGTGGCAGTCCCAGACCTGCAAGCGCGTGCCCTGGGTGGTCGACTGGCCCGGCACGTCCAGGCACCGGCCCGCGGCCGCCGAACGCACCGGCGCACCGGTGGTCCCGCTCCCGCCGCTATCCAGCCCCAGGAAGGAAATGGCGTACGCGAGCATTCCCGGCTGCGGCAGGGTATGGCCGGTGCCGGCGATCGTGATGCCCTCGACGGGTGCCTGGGTACCGGTACCGCCGTAGCGGTTCCGCGTCCACGACGACTGCGGGTGGTCGGTGGCGGACGGCGTCTGGCCCAGCCCGCGCAGCGCGGTCCACTGCTTGATCTCTTCGCCGTAGTTCGGGTAGGCCAAGGTGGTGTCCTGGTTGCCGTGCCACAGCTGCATCCGCGGGTAGGTGCCGGTGTAGCCGGGGTACATGGCGTGCGCCTGGTCGGCCCACTGCTGCGCGGACTTGACGACGTTCCCGCCCGCGCACTGGCTGTTCCAGAGCGAGCCGTCGGTGGTCGCGAAGCACCCGGCGGGCACGCCGGAGAACGCGGCACCGGCGGAGAAGACGTCGGGGTACTCCGCGGCCAGGACGTTCGTCATCATGGCGCCGGAGGAGAAGCCGCTGACGACGATCCGGCCCGGGTCCACGTCGTAGTGCTGGCGGGTCCAGGCCACCATCGCCATGATGCCGGTGGTGTCGCTGCCGCCGTCGCGGGTCAGGCCCGCTTTCGTGGACACGTCGAAGCAGTGGCCGTCCCGGGTCGCCTCGGGCACGAGGATGAGGTAGCCGTAGCGGTCGGCCGCCGTCGCGTAGTCGTGCCCGTTGCCGTTGAAGATCGCGCTCGCCGACCCGCTGCAGTAGTGCACCAGCACGAGCAGGGCCGGCTTGGGCGCCACGTTGTCCGGCACGTACAGGTACATGCCGAGGTTGGTGGGGTTGGCGCCGAACCCGGTGACGCGGGTCAACGCGGCGGCCGCGGCCGGCGGGGCGACCGCGAACACCACCGCGAGCGGCAAGAGGAGGAGGAAGGCGAGCAGACGTTTCACCGCAGGCTCCATTGCTGGTTGGCCTGGCCCCCGCAGGACCAGAGGATGATCTTCGTGCCGTTGGCCGTGCCTTGGGCGTTCGCGTCGACGCACAGCCCGGACTGGACGCCGGTGATCGTGCCGTTGCTGTTGACGTTCCACTGCTGGTTCACCTGGTTGTGGCAGTCCCAGATGATCACCTGCGTGCCGTTGGCCGTGCCCTGGCCGGACGCGTCCAGGCACTTGTTCCCGTAGACCACCAGCTGCTTCGTGCTGGAGTACGTCCACTGCTGGTTGGCGGCCTGGCCGCAGTCCCGCAGCTGCACCTGGGTCCCGTTGGCCGTCGAGGAGTTCGGTACCTCCACGCACCGGCCGGAGGGCGTCCCCACGATCTGCTTGCCCGACGGCGTCGTGCCGGGCTGACCGACGCCGGAGCCGGTGAAGTGGACCCAGTTGACGTTGAACAGGTAGGCGGCCCCGCTCTGGCCGGCGGGGTTGCGGGCCACGAAGTAGAGCTTCCCGGTGCCGGTGGGCGGGTTCGTCAGGCTGACCGCGAAGTCCTGCCAGTTCTGCCAGCCGCCGGTGCCGGTGATCGGCACCGAGGCGACCAGGACACCGTCCGGCGCGTTGCGGCGCACCTCGAGCGTCCCGCCGGAGCCGCCCGAGGACGCCCGGACGTGCAGGCCGGTGGTGTTGTCCAGGGCGATCGGGTCGACCGACCACCAGTCGCCGTCCTGGACGAACGCCGCGCTGCTGCCGCCGCCCAGCGGGTCGGTGGCCGTTTCCACGGTGACGCCCGCGGTGTCCGTGCCCTTCCCGTCGGCGGTCCGGCCGGTGGCGGTGAAGAACTCGGCCTGCTTCATCTTGGGCTGCAGGACCACCTGCGCGCGGCCGGTGAGCGGGCCGGCTCCCCCGGCTCCGCCCTTGTCGGTGTAGGACGCTTCGACGACGTAGAAGATGTTGTCGTTTTCGCTGTGCCCCGAGGAAAGCGTGGTCCGCACCCGGGCGGTGCAGCCGTGGTACTGGTCGAGCGGGTGCCCGTGCTCGTCGTGACCGAGGTAGGCCTGGACGGTCACCTGCGAGCAGTCGATCGTCCCGTCTTCCGGATCGGTGACCGTGACGGCGAAGTCCACCGTGTCGCCCCAGTCGAACAGCCCGCCGGCCGGTGGGGTGGTGATGGTGACGGCCGGCGCCGTGTTGCCCGCGGTGACGGCGACGCTCGCGGTCCCGGTGGCCCCGGCCGAGTTGGTCACGGTGAGCACGGCGGTGTAGTTGCCGGCGGCGTAGGTGTGGCTCGGGTTCGCCGCGGTCGACGTGGTGCCGTCCCCGAAGTTCCAGCTGTACCGCAACGCCGAGCCGCCCGGGTCGGTCGAACCGGCGCTGGAGAAGTTCACGGTCAGCGGGGCGGGCCCGCTGGTGCGGTCCGCGGCGGCCTTCGCGACCGGCGCGGCCGAGCCGCCGCCGAGGTGGTCGACCCGGACGATGGCCGCGTCGCTGTTGCCGCCGCCGTACCCGGTGCCCCACTCGACGACGTAGAGCGCGCCGTCCGGGCCGAACTCGAAGTCCATGGGCCGGTTGAACTTCATCGATGGCAGCAGCGAGTCGATCGACGTGACGTTCGTACCGCCGCTGTCGAGCTGGAAGGTGAACATCGAGCTGGTGTTCCACTCGGCGAAGACCGCGCGGCCGTCGAAGTCCACCGGCCACTTGCGGGTGGAGGCGAGGTTCGGGTCGAACCGGTAGACCGGCCCGGCCATCGGCGCGCCGCCGGACAGCTGCGGGAAGTGCGCCGGGTCGGCGGTGTAGTGGTAGTACACCTGGGCCGGGATGGCCGGGGGCAGCTTCGTCAGCCCGGTGTTGTTGGGCGAGCTGTTGGTGGGGCCGCCGGCGCAGTCGAACTGCGCCCCGGACGCGCCGGTGGCGAAGTCGTACCGGTTGTAGGCCAGGTTCGGGCCGACGCAGAACGGCCAGCCGGCGTTGCCGGGCTTGCTGACGACGTCCCACTCCACGGTGTTCTGCGGGCCGCGGGTCGAGCTGGCGTTCGGCGCGTCCGGGCCGTAGTTGGCGACCAGGGGGTAGCCGGTCTTCGGGTCGAGGCCCATCCGGAACGGGTTGCGTTCACCCATCGTGTAGATCTCCGGGCGGGTGTTCGCCGTGCCGGGCGCGAACAGGTTGCCCGAGGGGATCGTGTAGGTCCCGTTGGCCTCGGGGTGGATCCGCAGGACCTTGCCGGACAGGCTGTTCGTGTTGCCCGCGGTGCGTTCGGCGTCCCAGTACGCGCGCCCGGAGCGCTGGTCGAGCGGGCTGTAGCCGTCCGAGGCGAACGGGTTCGTGTTGTCCCCCAGCGACAACCACAGGTTCCCGTTCTTCTTGTCGATGACCAGGCCGGCGCCGTGGTGGCAGCATTCGGCGCGCTGCACCGGCACGTCCAGCACGACCTTCTCGGTCGACTGGTCGATCGTGTCACCGCCGACGGTGAACCGGCTCAGCCGGTCGACGTTGCCGGCGTTGTTCGGCGAGTAGTAGACGTACACCCACTGGTTGGTGGCGAACCCCGGGTCGAGCGCGATGTTCAGGCCGCCGGACTCGTTGGCCGTGAAGACGTTCAAGTGCGTCGAAAGAACCGTGGTGCCGTTGGGTTTGACGACTTTGACGTCACCGAGCCGGTCGATGTAGAAGACCCGTCCGTCCGGCGCGACGTCCAGCGCCATCGGGTTGCCGGTCTCGGTGTGCAGCGTGACCTTCTGGAACTTCGAGTCCGGCGGCAGCGCCGCCGCGGCGGCCGGGTCCGCGGGCGTGGTGAGCACCGGGACCAGGCCGGCGGCCAGGACCGCGGCCACCGCCGGTGCGCCGCGGCGCAGTGCGGGAAATCCGGACATGGCTCTCCTCGGGGCGAAGGGGTGGCGAGGACGGTTCAGCGCAGGGACCACTGCTGGTTGGCCTGCCCGGAGCACGACCACAGGATGATCTTCGTGCCGTTGGCCGTGCCGCGGCCGGACGCGTCCAAGCAGAGGTTCGACTGGACACCGGTGATGGTGTTCGCGCTAACATTCCACTGCTGATTGAGCTGTCCGGTGCAGTCCCAGATGATCACCGGCGTGCCGTTGGCCGTCCCGCGCCCGGACGCGTCCAGGCACTTGGTCCCGTACACCGTCAGCTGCTTGCCCGCGGTGTAGGTCCACGTCTGGTTCGCCTGGCCCGCCACGCAGTCCCGCAGCTGCACCTGCGTCCCGTTCGCCGTCGAGGCGTTCGGCACCTCCACGCACCGGCCCGACTGCGCGCCCACGACCTGCTTGCCCGACGGCGGTGGCGTGCCGGTGACCGAGCAGTCCGCGGGCACCGCCCCGGCCGCGGTGCGGATCCCGCCCAGCAGCAGGTGCAGGAAGTTCGGTTCGCCGAAGCTTTCGGCGGTGTGGCCCATGCCGGTGTACCAGGCGCGGCCGCCGTCGAAGTCGTGGCACCACGTCGTGGGGTGGTCCGCGCCCATCGTGGCGCCCGAGTAGCTGGATTCGTCCACTGTGGTCAGGACGTGGACGGCCGGGCGCGGATTCGCCCGGAAGTCGTACCACTCGTCGAACCGGCTGTACTGCGCCGGCAACCCCTGCGTGGACGGGTGGTTCGCGTCTTCGACCTTCACGAGCGCGTTCTGCTGCGCGGGGTGCTGCTTGAAGTAGGCGCCGACGAGCTGGCCGTACCAGGCCCAGTCGTACCCGCTGTCGGAGGCGGCGTGGATGCCGGCGAACCCGCCGCCGCGCTCGATGTACCGCCGGAAGGCGTCCTTCCCGGCCTGCGTACCGACCGGGTCGCCGGTCGTGGACAGGAAGACCACGGCGGCGTACGGGGCCAGGCCGGCGTCGGTGAACACCGAGTCGTCCTCGGTGGCGTCGACCGCGAAGTCGTTCTGCTGCCCCAGTTGCCGGATCGCGGCGATCCCGGCCGGGATGGAGTCGTGCCGGAAACCGGTGGTCTTGGAGAACACCAGGACCTTGAAGGCCGCCGCGGGCGCGGCGGACACGGGTGTCGCGACCCCCAGGAGCAACACGGCGAGCAGAAGAGCCGCGCGCAGAGTACGAGACAGCGTCGTCACGGGTACTCCTCTTCAGGAGCGCAAGGAGCGCGCGGGGTGCGCGCTGCGAAACCGCCCGGTTACCGACCGAACGGGCAAGAGCCAAGATAGGAGCCGCCGGCGGCAAAGGTCAATCCACCGTGAAAATTACCCACGCACAACGGATCCCGCACAGCACCGGAGCCTGTGAGTCCACAAAGGACGAACTCACCGTGAACCGCCCGGAGTCGTTTCCGGGTGGTGCACAGCGAGTTTCGTCAGCCGAAGATGCGGCGCTGGATCTCGCGGCGGTAGTCCTCCCGGGTGTTGTCGAGGTGGACGGCGACCGCGTCGGCCGCCGCGTCCGGGTCGCCGTCGCGGATCGCCCGGAAGATCGCGGCGTGCTCCTCGATCGCGCCCGCCGCGTGCCCGCCGACCGTGCCGGACATCCCGATGATGTTCGACTGGCGTTGCAGACGTCGGGCCTCGCGCACGGCCGCCACGAGGAACTGGTTGTGCGACGCGGTGGCGATCCCGAGGTGGAAGTCGTCGTCACCGCGCTCGAACAGCGCGGTCCGGCCGGTCAGGTGCCCGTCGCGGCACGTCTCGGCGGCGGCCTCGATCGCGCGCAGCTGCGACGGAGTGGCGTTGACCGCCGCCAGCCGGCCGGCGGCGGTCTCCTGCACCCGGCGGAACTCGAAGAGCATGTAGACGTGGTCGAGGTCGGCGGGCAGGAAGAACCCGCCCCAGCGGGAAGCGCCGAGCATGCCCTCGTCGTCGGACACATACAGCCCACGTCCCTTGTGCGCGCGTACCCGGCCGATCGCCGAGAGGATCTTGACGGCCTCCCGCACCACGGTCCGGCTGGTCCCCATCCGCGCCGCCAGCTCGACCTCGGTCGGCATCCGGTCGCCGGGTCGCAGCTCCAGTTCGGCGATGAGCCGCAGGAGCTGCTCGGCCACCAGTTCGTAGCCGGGCCGGTACGGGGCCGGCGGTGCGGTCTCCTCGTCGCTGGTCACCCGATGAGTATGACTCAGTGGCGCCGGCCAGTGACTGTACCTCGCGACCCCGTTACCGAGTCAACAGCCGCGGAGCCGGGATGAAACTTACATGCGTTCCCGCAGGTGGAAAGTCGAGCGACGCGAAGCCGGTACGCATCATCCGGCGTGGCGGGGACCATGGCCTGGCATGAGTCACACACATCGCGTCCTCAGGGGAGAACCATGAGAATCCGGCTCATCGCGGCCGCCACGGCCCTGTTCCTGAGCGCGTTGCTCCCGGGCACCCCGGCGGCCGCCGATTCCAACGGCGGGGTCCGGGTCATGCCGCTGGGCGACTCCATCACCGAAGGCACGCAAGTCCCCGGCGGGTACCGGATCGGGCTGTGGCAACGCCTGAGCGCGGGCGGCTACCGGGTCGACTTCACCGGCTCGCAGTACAACGGCCCGGCCGCCCTCGGCGACCACGACCACGAGGGCCACCCGGGCTGGCGCATCGACCAGATCGACGCGAACATCGTCACCTGGCTGCGGAACACCGGCTCGCACACCGTCCTGCTGCACATCGGCACGAACGACGTCCTGCAGAACTACGACGTCGGCCGCGCGCCGGCCCGGCTGTCCGGGCTGATCGACCACATCACCGCGACGGCACCGGACGCCGAGGTCTTCGTCGCGACGATCATCCCGCTCGCCAACTCCGGCCAGGAGTCCGCGGCCCGCACGTTCAACTCCGCGATCCCCGGCATCGTGCAGAGCAACCAGAACGCGGGAAAGCACGTGCACCTGGTGGACATGCACTCGGCGCTGACCACCGCCGACCTGATCGACGGCGTCCACCCCACGGCCACGGGCTACGACAAGATGGCCGCCACCTGGTTCCGCGCGCTGCAGTCGGTACCGGGGAGCATCGGCACCCCGGGGACATCCACGGCACAGCAGATCGTCGGCGCGCAGTCGGGCCGGTGCGTGGACGCGGCGAGCGCGGCCAACGGCACCCAGGTGCGGCTGCAGGACTGCGGCGGCCAGGCCGGCCAGGCGTGGACCCGCACGGGCCAGCAGCTGACGGTCGGCGGGACGAAGTGCCTGGACGCATCGGGCCACGGAACGGCCAACGGAACCCCGGTGATCGTCTGGGACTGCCACGGCCAGACCAACCAGCAGTGGACGGTTTCGGCGAACGGCACGATCGTCGGGGTCCAATCAGGACTGTGCCTCGACGCGTACGGCCAGGGCACGGCCAACGGAACCCAGTTGGTCCTGTGGACGTGCAGCGGGCAGGCGAACCAGCAGTGGACGCTGCGCTAGCAGAGCCGGACGACGACGTCACCCGCCGGGCGTAGGCAGCTCGCGGCGGTTGAGCTTCCCGTTGGGCAGCAACGGCATCCGGTCGAGGACGAGCACCCGGTGCGGGACCAGGTGCGCCGGCAACCGCCCGGCGAGCGCGGACCGCAGGTGCCCGGCGTCGGCGGGACCCACGACGTAGCCGATCACCCGCCCGTCGCGCAGCGCGGCGGCGGCGCGCACGACCCCCGGCTCCCGCAGCAGCGCGTCCTCGATCGCGCCGAGCTCCACCCGCCGGCCCCGCTGCTCGATCTGGTCGGTGCCGCGCCCCAGGTAGTCGAGGTTGCCGTCGGCGCGGGCCCGCACGACGTCGCCGGTGCGGTACATCCGCGCACCGGCGACGAACGGGTCGGCGACGAACAGCGACGCGGTCAAGGCGGGCCGCTCGCGGTACCCGCGGGCCACGCCCGCGCCGCCGATGTAGAGCTCGCCGATCCCGCCCGGCTCGACCGGCCGGAGCCGATCGTCGAGAACGTAGGCGTGGACGCGGGGTATCGGCGTGCCGAGCGGCACGATCGCGGTGTCGCCGAGCACGTCGACGTCCGGGCGCAGCAGGAGGGANCCGCGGGCCACGCCCGCGCCGCCGATGTAGAGCTCGCCGATCCCGCCCGGCTCGACCGGCCGGAGCCGATCGTCGAGAACGTAGGCGTGGACGCGGGGTATCGGCGTGCCGAGCGGCACGATCGCGGTGTCGCCGAGCACGTCGACGTCCGGGCGCAGCAGGAGGGAGTCCACAGTGGTCTCGGTGAGACCGTAGGCGTTGAGCACCACCGAGTCCGGGTGCAGCCGCCCGGCGAGCTCGCGGAAGTCGGCCGCGGGCCACCCCTCCGAGCCGACCGACATCAGCCGCATGGCGGGCAGCTCACCCGCGCGGCCGAGGGCCTTCGCCTGGGCGGGGACCAGTTCGGTCGCGTCGCCGCCGTGGCGGCGGAACTCGGCGAGCAGCTCGACCGGATCGGCCACCGCCTCGCGGGTCGCGATGACCATCGTCCCGCCGGCGAACACCGAGCGCAGCAAGTCGGCGAAGAAGAGGTCGACGCCGATCCCGATGACGGAAACGAAGGTCAGCGGTTCCTCGCGCAGCCGGAACAGCTCGTCCCACGCCGCGAAGACGTGCTCGAGGTGGCGGTGCTCGACGCCCACCGGCTTGGGCTTGCCGGACGAACCCGAGGTGTACATGACGTAGGCGAGATTCTCGGGCCGGAGCTCGACGTCCGGGGCGTGGCCGGGCTGCCCGGCCACGGCGTCGCGGATCGGTACGTCGTCCGAGACCTCCGTGGTGTTGGTGAGCACGAGCGAGACGCCCGCGTCCGCGTCCATCCAGGCCACGAGGTCGGCCGGGTACACCGGATCGAGCGGCAGGCAGGCCGCCCCGGACTTGAGGACGCCGAGCGCGCCGACCGCCATCTCGAACCCGCGGTCCATCCGCAGTCCCACCAGGTCTTCGGGTCGCAGGCCCCGCCCGGCGACGTACTGGGCGACCCGGTTCGCCTCGCGGTCGAGCTGCGCGAAGGACATGCGCTCGCCGGCGTGGACGAGAGCGGTGGCGTCAGGGGTCTCGGCGACCCTGGCCGCGAAGTGGTCGAGCAAGCGTTCCATGAGTCCCCCCCAAACGGGTCTTGATCCCATCGTGCGCGACCGGCCGCGCTCCCGCACGCTGGAGCGGTGGCTGCCGTTCGGCGCCGCTGTCCAGGGTCGAGGCCGCGCAGTCCGCGCGGTGGCGGGAGGAGAGAGAGTGCGCATCGCCGTGGCCGGAGCGGACGAGCTGGTCGGCCCGCACGTCATCGAGGCAGCTCGCGGGCGCGGCCACCCGGTGGTGGCGCTGGCCCCCTCGACCGGCGTCGACCTCGCGACCGGAGCCGGGTTGAGCGCCGCTCTGGACGGCGTCGACGTCGTGGTCGACGTCAGCAATTCCCCGTCCCTGGACGAGGATTCGGCCAGGAGGTTCTTCACCGGTGCCGCGGCCAACCTGCAGCGCCTCGGCGCCGAGCGCGGGGTGCGGCACATCGTGACCCTCTCGGTCGTGGGGATCGACGACACCGGTTTCGGCTATTTCCGCGCGAAGGTGGACCACGAGCGCACGGCGGGTTCGGGGCCGGTCCCCGCGACGATCGTGCGCGCGACCCATTTCCACGAGTTCCCCGGGCAGCTGGTGGGCCGCACCCGCGACGGCGGCCACGCCACGGTGTTCGACCTGCGCGTGCAGCCGGTCGCCGCGACGACGGTGGCCGCGGCGCTCGTCGAGGTCGCCGAGGGCCCCGCGCGGGGCCGCACACCGGATATCGCCGGCCCCGAGCCGGCCGAAGTGGTCGACCTCGCCCGCGCCTTCGTCGACCACTTCGACCTGAGGCTGGAGCTGCGGACCGACGACCACACGGTGACCGGCATCGCCGAGAACGGCCTCCTCCCCCAGCCGGGCGCGACCATCCTGGGGCCGAGCTACGCCCAGTGGCTCCACAGTCCCGAGGCCGCCGCCCTCGTCACCGGCGGCTGACCTTCGGCAGTCGGCCGCCGAGATACCGACATTCGGCGGTATCTCGGAGTCCAACTTGTCTGATTGGATCGCCTCGGAGCGTTTTACAACGTTGTAAAAGTGAAAAGGACCCGCCGATGAGAAGAGCCGCTTCCGTCCTCGTCGCCGCGCTGGTGGCGCTGGGCGTGGCATCCGGCACGCCACCCGCAGGTGCCGCGGAGCCCGTCCACGGCTTGAAGGCCGAGTACTTCACGCCGTCGGCACCGGACGCGCACGACTTCGCGAACCTGGCCGGCACCGCGCTCGACGAAGAGGTCGACCATCCGGACCTGACCTCGGTCTTCGGGTTGGTCACCGGGCGCACGGAGCACACGACCGCCCGCTGGACCGGACAGCTCGCCGTGCCGCAGACCGGCGACTACACGTTCTACGCCATCGGCGACAACGGGTTCCGGCTGTTCCTCGACGGCGCGCCGGTGATCGACCACTGGGTCGGCGACTGGGACTCCGAACAGACCAGCGCGCCGGTCACGCTGACCGCCGGCAAGCAGTACGACTTCAAACTGGAGATGTTCCAGGACACCGGCGGCGCCAACATGTTCCTGCGCTGGTCGAGCGCGACCATCGCGAAACAGATCGTGCCGCTCTCGGCGTTCACGCCGCCCGCCGGCTACCAGGTCGTGCCGCGCACGGCGGACGTCGCCAAGGACGGCCGCACCCTCACGGCCGACTTCGACGGCCGGGTCTCGGGGACGAGCGACCTGAAGGACCACCTGCGCATCGAGGTCGACGCGACGCCGATGCCGATCTCGCTCATCACGGCGACCCGCACCCGGGCCACGATCCAGCTGGCCGAAAGAGTGTTGCAGGGCCAGCGAGTCACCCTCTACTACGACGGCGCGGGCTCGCTCGCGGTGAACGGCACGAAGATCGGCAAGACCGGACGCACGGTCGCGAACGCCTCGACCGAACGCCTCCGGACGCCGTGGGGCGAGAACGTCGACACGCGCCACCCGTTGCCGGAGTACCCGCGGCCGCAGCTCGAGCGCGACAAGTGGGTCAACCTCAACGGCCCGTGGGAGTTCTCGGCCGCCAAGGAAGGTCAGCAGCCGGCGTTCGGCAAGCGGCTGCCCGAAAAGGTGATCGTGCCCTACCCGATCGAGTCGCAGCTCTCCGGGCTCGAACGGCACGAGGACCACATGTTCTACCGCCGCACGGTCACCGTGCCGCACGACTGGAAGATCGGCGGCGGGCAGCGCCTCAAGCTCAACTTCGGCGCGGTCGACTACCAGGCCAAGGTCTGGGTGAACGGCAAGCTCGTCGCGGAGCACACCGGCGGCTACACGGCGTTCGGCGCCGACATCACCGACGCGCTCAAGCGCGCCGGCGAGCAGGAGATCGTCGTCGCCGTCACCGACACGACCGGCCCGTACCAGCCCAAGGGCAAGCAGTCCGCCAACCCCGGCGGCATCTTCTACACCCCGTCGTCGGGCATCTGGCAGACGGTGTGGCTGGAACCCGTGGCGGACAAGGGCATCGACGAGATCAAGACGACGCCCGACCTCACCACCAGCTCGCTGGCGCTCACCGTCAAGTCCGCGGGCAACGCCACCGTGACGGCGGTCGCCAAG
The DNA here is from genome assembly GCF_051337345.1 of Amycolatopsis sp. MEPSY49. Classification (NCBI taxonomy): domain Bacteria; kingdom Bacillati; phylum Actinomycetota; class Actinomycetes; order Pseudonocardiales; family Pseudonocardiaceae; genus Amycolatopsis; species Amycolatopsis sp. MEPSY49. The sequence goes on from NZ_JBDLYJ010000022.1 coordinate 126,901, forward strand.
GACGCGCGCGGCCGGCAGGTCGGCACGGTCACCGGACCGGCGAACGCGAACCTCAAGCTGCCGGTGCCGAACCCGCACCTGTGGACGCCGGACGACCCGTACCTGTACCAGCTGGAGATCAAGCTGGGCGGCGACAAGGTCAAGAGCTACTTCGGCATGCGGTCCACCGGCATCACGAACGTCAACGGCACGCCGAAACTGACGCTCAACGGCAAGCCGTTCTTCTCGCTGATGCAGCTGGACCAGGGCTTCTACCCGGACGGCCTGAACACCGCGCCGAGCGACGACGCCCTCGTCTTCGACCTGAAGGCGCAGAAGGACCTCGGCTTCAACGCCGTCCGCAAGCACATCAAGGTCGAGCCCGCCCGCTGGTACTACCACGCGGACCAGCTCGGATTGCTGGTGTGGCAGGACTTCGTGTCCGTCGAGGACGGCAACAACCCCGCGGCGCAGCAGGCGTGGCTCAGCCAGGGCCTGGAAGAGATGCACCAGCTGCAGAACTACCCGTCCGTCTACGCCTGGATCGTGTTCAACGAGGGCTGGGGCGAGTGGGACAAGGCCGCGACCGGCCGGATCACCGACCAGGTCAAGGCCGCCGACCCGAGCCGGATCGTCAACGCCCACAGCGGGGTGAACTGCTGCGCCTCCAAGGGTGACTCGGGCGCGGGCGACGTCATCGACCACCACGACTACAACAACACCGACCCGGCCCGCTCGGACGGCAAGCGTGTCGCGATGGACGGCGAGCACGGCGGCTTCACGCTGCGCACACCGGGTCACCAGTGGCCGGGTGCGCCGATCGCGATCTACAGCGGCGTGCAGGACAAAGCGGCGCTGACGGCGAAGTACGTGGACAACACCCGCACGTTCTACCTCGGGCAAGCCCGAGCTGAGCTGTCGGCGTCGGTCTACACGCAGGTCACCGACCTGGAAGGCGAGCTCAACGGGCTCTGGACCTACGACCGCAAGCGCATCAAGGTCGATCCGGGTCCCGTCCGCGAGATCAACCGGCGCGTGATCGAGGCCGGGGCCAACGCGGGCAAGCCTTACCCGTACGCGGGCAAGGGCGAGTGGAACCTCGACGAGCGCGGGGGAACGACCGCGAAGGACTCGAGCGGCGGTCACAACCCGCTGACGCTGACCCCGACCGGTGTGGCGTTCAAGGACGGCGCGCTGCAGTTCTCCGGTGGCTCCGCCGACACCTACGGCCCGGTCGTCGACACGACCGGTGACTACACCGTGTCCGCGAAGGTGCGGCTCGACGCGCTGCCCGGCAACTACGCGACCGCGGTGAGCCAGGACGGCCGGGAGCGGGAGAGCCCGTTCTACCTGCAGTACGGGCAGGGCGCGTTCGCGTTCAGCACACCCGGCGGCAACCGGGCCCGGTACGAGGTCGTGCCGGAAATCGGCCGCTGGTACGAACTCACGGGTGTGCGCGCCGGCAACGAGATCCGGCTCTACGTGGACGGCGTGAAGGTCGCGACGGCCCCAGCCGGACCGGCGCTCGCCGGCACCGGCGCGTTCACGGTCGGGCGCGCCAAGTACGACGGCCGCAACGTCGACTTCTGGAGCGGCGCGGTCGACGAGGTCGGCGTGGTCGGCAAGGCGTTGACGGACGCGGAGGTCGCTCAGCGCTCCTGAGGCCGGGATCCCTGCGGGGTGGGACTGCTGTGTACAGCGGTCCCACCCCGCAGGCGCGCGTAGCGGGTCACCGGGTGTCGCGCACGGCGCGGGCGAGCAGGACGAGAGCCGACTGCGACGGCGATCCGGGTTCACTGGTGGCGACGACGAGCGTCTGCTCGGCCGCGTGCGCGGGAGTCATGGCCTGCTGGTGGACCACGACGTCGCCGACCAGGGGATGCCGCATGGCGTACTCGGTGGCTGTGCAGGCCTTGACCCGGTGGTCGGCCCACAGCGCGGCGAATTCGGGGCTCTTCGTGACGAGTTCCCCGATCAACGCGTTGAGCAGCTGATCGTCGCCGTGGCGGCCGGCGGTCAGGCGCAGGTTGCCGACGACCGCCTTCGCCTTCGCGGTCCACTGTGGATAGAGATCGCGGGTGTGCGCGTCGAGGAAGACCAGGCGTGTCATGTTGGGCCGGTCGGCGGGCCGGGCGGGCGCGTCGAAGTCGAGGTGGCCGGCGAAGAACGCGTGGCCCAGCCGGTTCCACGCGAGGACGTCGGTCCGCCGCCCCAGCACGATCGCCGGGACGTCGCCCAGCCCGGCCAGCAGCTGCTTCGTCGCCTCGTGCACCCGCTCGGCCGGAGGGCGCTTCACGCTTCGGCGGCGCCCGGGCCGGGCGAGCACCCGCAGGTGTTCGTGCTCGTCGGTGTCCAGGCGCAGCGCCCGGGCGATGTTGTCGAGCACCTCGTCGGAGGCGTTCGCCGACTGGCCCTGCTCGAGCCGGATGTAGTAGGACGCGCTGACGCCGGCCAGGCTCGCGACCTCTTCCCGGCGCAGCCCGGGCACCCGCCGGCGCTCGCCGTAGGTCTCCAGCCCGATGTCGTCCGGCCGCACCCGCGCGCGCATCGCCTGCAGGTATTCGGCCAGCTGCCCTTGATCAGCCATGGCCCCAGTATGCGTCACGGGCGGTGCCCGCAACCTGACCCTGCCGGGGGTAGGAAACCCCGGGTCTGGCTCGGCCCGGACCGGGCCGGTGAACCTGGACGAAGCCGCCGCGGGGCGGCTCACGAGAGAAGTCCAGGAGATCCCCCACCATGACCACGAGCGTTCTCGACCCGGCGGCGTTCACCTTCACCCGCCGGGTTTGGGTGCCGGCTTCGCCGCAGGAGGTCTACGACCTCGTCAGCGACGTCGCACGAATCGGGCTGTGGAGCCCTACCGCGTCCCGGGTGCGCTACGACGACGGCGCCGGACCGGTGCCCGGAGCGTGGTTCGGCGGCCACAACCGCCGCGGTGACCGCGAGTGGGACAGCCGCTCGCAGGTCCTCACCGCCGACCCGCCCGGCGAGTTCTCGTTCGTCGTCGGCGGGATCGACGACGGGATCGTGCGCTGGCGCTGGCTCCTGCGCGACGACCACCCCGGAACGATCGTCGCGCAGGAATGGCGGCTGCTGCGGATGGACCCCGTGCTCGGGACCAGCCACCGGGAAGTCGCGCGGTTACGCGACGAAATGGCCCTCAGCGCCGAGACCACCCTGCTCGGGCTGGCCCGCTGGCTCCACGAACGCACCGCCGCGGTGTGAACCGAAGTCCCCCCGAACCCGAAGGATCGCCATGACCGACCAGATCACCCTGGGCGACGTCACCGTCACCCGGATCACCGAGTACTACGGCTCGGTCGAGATGACCCCCGCCGAGTTCTTCCCCGACAGCTCCGAAGCGTCCTGGCAGGACCGCCGCGACTGGCTGGCCCCGGACTTCTGGGATCCCGAAACGAACGAATGCCGGTCGGCGATCCAGACGTGGCTGCTGCGCAGCGGCGGCCGCACGATCCTCGTCGACACCGGCGTCGGCAACCACAAGGAGCGGCCCTACTCCCCCGTCTGGAGCCACCTCGACACCGGCTTCCTCGGCGCTCTCGCCGCCGCCGGCGTGCGACCCGAAGACGTCGACCTCGTCGTCAACACGCACCTGCACGTCGACCACGTCGGGTGGAACACCCGGTTGGACGGGCGCACCTGGGTGCCGACCTTCCCCAACGCGACCTACCTGATGCCCCGCCGCGACTTCGACTTCTGGAACCCCGCCAACGACCACCGGCCCCGCCTCGGCCGCGGCAACCAGAACGTCTTCGAAGACAGCGTCGCTCCCGTGCACGAAGCCGGGCTGACGCAGCTGTGGGACGGCTCGCACCGAATCGACGCCAACCTGCGGCTGGACCTCGCGCCCGGCCACACCCCGGGATCGTCCGTGCTGCGCCTGGAGTCCGGCGGCGACCGCGCGCTGTTCGTCGGCGACCTCGTGCACACCGCCCTGCAGATCGCCGAGCCGGAAACCAATTCCTGCTTCTGCGAAGACCCCGCCGCCGCCCGAGCCACCCGACGCGACCTGCTCGGCCAGGCCGCCGACACCGGCGCGCTCGTCTTCCCCGCCCACTTCGGCGGCCACGGCGCCGCCCAGGTGAAACGCGACGGCACCCGGTTCGCGATCGCGGACTGGGCCGGCTTCCCCCGCAGTGTCTGAAAGGAATCGCCTTGCCAGCCCAGCAGAATCCCGTCGTGCGGACGCCGGCGGGTGCCGTCCGCGGCGTCCGTGACGCCTTCGGAGAGCGCTACCGCGCCATCCCGTACGCACTGGCGCCCGGCGGCGCGGGCCGTTTCGGCGAGCCGGCACCGCATCCGGGGTGGTCCGGCGTCCGCGACGGGACCGGCCCGGGACCGACCGCGCCCCAGCCGGCCCGGGACTTCGGCCGCCTCGACATGACCCCGTACTTCGGGCCCGGCTGGGTTCGCGGCGCGGACTACCTCACCGTCGACGTCCGCACCCCCGCGGCCGGCCGCGGGCAGCGTCCGGTCATGGTCTTCGTGCACGGCGGCGGGTTCGTCACCGGATCCGCCCGGGCCGCCCTCTACGACGGCCGGGCGTTCGCCCGCGACGGCGTCGTCATCGTGACCGTCCAGTACCGGCTCGGCGTCGCCGGATTCCTGGCGCTCGAAGGCGCCCCGGACAACCGAGGCCTGCTCGATGTCCTCCTGGCGCTGCGGTGGGTCCAGGAAGCCATCCCCTCGTTCGGTGGCGACCCCGGCAACGTCACGGTGTTCGGCCAGTCCGCCGGCGCCACGCTCATCGGCGGTCTCCTCGCCACTCCCCAGGCGAAGGGCCTGTTCCGGCGCGCGATCATGCAGAGCGGCAGCGGCACCGGCGCGTTCACCCCCGAGCAGGCCCATCGGGTCACCACCGCGGCGGCCGCCGCGCTCGGCACCGCGCCGACGGTCGAAGGCTTCGCCGACATTCCGGACGAGCGTTTCCTGGAGGTCCTCCCCGCACTGTCCGGTTTGGACCTCCGCACGGACACCGCGACGGACCCCCTGGTGGGCTTGAGCCCGTTCAGCCTCGTCCTGTCCACGCAGCCCGCCGACGCTCTCACGCCGGATCAGGTCGACCTGCTGGTCGGCACCAACACCGAAGAAGGGCTTCTTTACCTTGTGCCCCAGGGAAAGTCGGACCGCACGACCGAGGCCGAGGTGCTCGGCGACGCGCTGTTCGGGACCGGGACGGCGCGCATGGCCGACGCCCACGCGCGCCTCGCCCCGGGCCGTACGCACGTCTACTCGTTCGGCCACCGCTCCACCGCTTTCGACGGTCGCCTCGGCGCCGCGCACACGGTCGAGCTGCCGTTCGTCTTCGACGTGGCCGACGAACCGTGGCTGCACGGCGAAACCGGCCTGCTCGGCCCCACCCCGGCACCGGAAGACCTCGCGAGGCGCATGCACGGCGCCTGGATCGAATTCGCGACGACAGGCAATCCGGGCTGGCCGGCGCACACGACATCCGACCCGGTGACGCACCGGTTCGGCACCTGACGGCACCGGGCACGCGGCCGCCGGTCGCGACGACGTGGGATGCCGACGCGACCGGCGCAGTCAAGCCCTCCGGCCGGGTCGGCCGACCAC
>NZ_JBDLYJ010000023.1:0-102184 GCF_051337345.1 Amycolatopsis sp. MEPSY49
CCACCACAGGCAACCACCAGGACCCCAGCACCCTGACCAGCCACAACCAGGATGAAACAACCCCATTGGGGCGCTTGGGGCTCAGGACTCGCGCAGGTGGGCTTCGATGCGGTCCACCTTGGCCTCGAGCTGGTCGGTGAAGCCGGGGCGGATGTCCGCTTTCAGCACCAGGCCGACCCGCGCCGAGCCTTCGCCCGCCGCCTCGACCGCGCGCTTCACGACGTCCATCACCTCGTCCCACTCGCCTTCGATGTTCGTGAACATCGCGTTGGTCGAGTTGGGCAGGCCCGATTCCCGGACCACCTTGACGGCGCGGGCGACGGCCTCGCTCACCCCGCCGTCGGGCTCTCCCCCGGACGGGCTCACGCTGAACGCGACGATCATGCTCGGAAGTCCCTTCTTCGGTGTTCTTTCCGCCGGTCGTGCGACACCCGCCGGTACCCGCTGGTAACTTCGCGTGTCATGAACCGTCCGCTGCCGTTCGACCCGATCGCCCGTGCGGCACAGCTCTGGGAGGCCCGGATCGGGCCCGCCGGCACCATGGCCGCGGTCACCGGCGTGATGCGCGTCCAGCAGATCATCCAGTCCGCGGTGGACGGCGCGCTCAAGCCGCACGGCCTGACCTTCGCCCGGTACGAAGCACTGGTGCTGCTCACCTTCGCCCGCAGCGCCAGCCTGCCGATGCGGGTGATGGGCGAACGGCTCCAGCTGCACCCCACCAGTGTCACCAACATAGTCGACCGGCTGGAGCGCGACGGGCTCGTCAAGCGCGTCCCGCACCCGACGGACCGGCGCACGACGCTCGTCGAGATCACCGACGAAGGCCGCAAGCGCCGCGAGACCGCGACGGCCGCGGTGACGGAGATCGACTTCGGCCTCAACGGGCTGACCGACCGGCAGACCGAACAGCTCACCGACCTGCTGACGAAGGTCCGCCGCGCCGCCGGCGACTTCACCGAATAAGCGGAAAGGCCCGCGCTCGTCGAGCGCGGGCCTTTCTCATGCACCGGGATCAGGCGGCGACGGGTTCCTGCGCCTGGAACAGGCCGACACCGCCGTGGGACAGCCGCTGCGGGCCGTCGAGCTTGCCGTTGCGCAGCGCCCACTTCTCGAACAGCCACGTGAACAGCGGCGGGATGCCGGCGAGCAGCGCGAGGACCAGCGTCTTCGGGCGCCAGCCGAGCGGCTTCGCCACGGACAGGGAGACGACCACGTAGAGGACGAAGATCACGCCGTGCACCATGCCGATGACGGGCACGCCGCCCTCGCCGGAGGAGTGGACGACGTACTTGAGGAACATCCCGACAAGCAGTGCCGCCCAGGAAAGGGCTTCGGCGACTGCGGCCACGCGGAAAACTAGAGCGGCCTTGCTGGACACTTCTTCCTCCTGTGGGGTCTCACCACGTTCGAACACACGAAAACGCCCGACACACCGTCCAAGGCGGACTTGCCTTGTACGTCAACGGCGCTGTCGGACGTGTTGGTACCAGTGTGAGGCGTGACGGCCCTCACGGGAACACCGGGGCCCGTGACCCTGCTCACGACCGTGGTCCATTGTGGTCTGGACCACGGCCGTGAGCGTCCTTTGTCTACTCCGCGCAGGGCGAAACCGGGGCGGACGCGGGTGACGTCCCCCACGTCGCCGTGGCGGCGTCGGCGGTCAGGCGGAAGTCGAGCGTCGCGCCCCGCTTCAGCTGGTCCACGTTGACGTACACGCGGTCACTGGCGCGCGACTCGACCTTGAGGCCCGAGACGTACTGCAGCTCCGAGCCGTCCGCGCCGGGCGCCTTGATCGTGACGTCGCGCCCGTTCTCCAGGTGCAGCACGGACTTGGCGAACCGCGGCGCGTTCAGCACGAAGTTCCCGGTACCCGGGACAGCGGGATAAAGACCAAGGGCGCTGAAGACGTACCAGGCCGACATGGTGCCGAGGTCGTCGTTCCCGGTGACGCCGTTGGGCGCGTTGGTGAACAGCGTGTGCGCGGCCCGCACGACCGCCGACGTCTTCGCCGGCTGCCCGGTGAGCGCGTACATCCACGGCGAGTGCAGGTCGGGCTCGTTGTTCGGGTTGTAGCGGAACTGGTCGTAGTAGTCGTACGGGCCGACGACCCAGTTCTCGCGCACCGCCGTCGCCGGGTTCTTCAGCAGCTCGTCGTAGGCGAAGAAGTCGTCGAGGCGCTTGCCGGTGGCCGCCGGGCCGCCCATGCGGTCGACGAGCCCGGGGACGTCCTGCTGGACGAGCCACTGGTACTGCCAGGCCGTGCCCTCGTGGAAGCCGTCCTGGCTCTGCGGGCTGTAGGGCTTGTCGGCGGGCGAGAACCAGTCGCCGCCGAGGACCTTCGGCCGGAAGAAGCCGGTGAAGCCGCGGTCGGTCTGCGTTTCGTCCCACAGCGTCCGGTAGGTCCGGCCCTTCTCCTCGAGCGCGGCGGCGTCGTCCTTCTTGCCGAGCGCGGCCGCCATGACCGACAGCGAACAGTCACCGAGCGCGTACTCCAAGGTGGCCGACGCGCCGTGGTTCGGGTCGGTGTCCTGCCCCTTCTTGGGGAAGTTCGGGTCGTACTGGACGAACCCGTCCGCCTGGTAGCTGGCGTTGCCGGAGCGGCCCTGGAACGGCGACGACGCGGGCGGGATCTCCCGCGAGTTCTGCAGGAGCGCCTGGTAGGCGTGCGCTTCCTCGCCCGACAGCGCGCCGAACCGCCAGAGGTCCACCAGGAACGGCGTGACCGGGTCGCCGGTCATCGTGTTCGTCTCCTGGCTCGCGTACGCCCACCGCGGCAGCCAGCCGCCCTGGTCGTGGATGGCGAGGATGCTCTTGGCGATGTCCTTGGCGCGGCTGGGCCGCAGCAGCGCCAGGAGCTGGTTCTGGGAGCGGTAGGTGTCCCACAGCGAGAAGAAGTCGTAGTAGGTCCAGCCGACCGCGCGGTGGATCTTCTTGTCGAAGCCGTAGTAGCGGCCGTCGGCGTCGTTCGCCGTCAGCGGCTGCAGCAACGCGTGGTAGAGCGAGGTGTAGAACACCGTGCGGTCGTCGGTCGAGCCGCCCTTGATGTCCACAGTGGACAACTCGTGGCGCCAGGTGCGCTGGACCGCGTCCTTGGCCGCGTCGAACGACCGGATCTTCTCCGCCGCCAGGTTGACCCGCGCGCCCTGCGCGTCCACCTGGGAGATCGCGGTGGTCGCGGTGACCTGCCCGCCACCCGCGAACGTCAGCCACGCGCCGCGCAGGCCCGCGCCGCCCTTCGACTCGCGGCTGCCCGGGGTGCCGCCGTCCGGCGACCACGTGCCCGAGGACTTGAACGGCTTGTCGAACTTCGTCGTGAAGTACGTCGTGTAGGCCTTGCCGCCGCAGAACGCCTGCGACTCCACGGTTCCTTCGACGGTCCGGTCGTCGACGACCCGGATGCTGCTGCCCGTCACCGGTTCCTTGTCGTTGGCCTGCCCGACGTTGACGAAGACGTTGGCGTCACCGGGTTTCGTGAAGGTGTACCGCTCGACGCCGGCGCGGGTCGCCGCGGTCGTCTCGACGTCGACGCCGCCGTAGCCGGTCAGGTGGACCTTGTAGTAGCCGGGCTTGCCGATCTCGCCGTCGTGGGTGAACGGCGCCGCGTAGAGCTTCTGGTCGAAAGTGGACGCTTTCGTCGTGTCGAACGCCTTGCCGGGGCCGACTTCCCCGGTCGTCGGCAGCGTCGAGACGAGACCGCCCTGTTCCCAGCAGCCCGCGCCGGACAGGAAGAAGTGCCCGAAGCCGCGGATCGCGGTGTCGGTGTAGCGGTAGCCGGCGTAGTGCGAGGTGATCGGGCTGACCTGCGTCATCCCGAACGGCGCCGAGGCGCCCGGGAAGGTGTTGCCCTCGTCCTGCGTGCCGATGAACGTGTTGACGGCGTCGAGGGCGTCGCCACCCGAAGCTTCCGCGACGACGGGACTCACCCCCGTCGCCACCACGGCGAGCGCCAGCGCGCCCGCCAGGACCTTGCTCTTCACCGATCTTCCTCCTGCCAACGATGTCATCCCCGAGGACACCTTCGGCAACGCCCGACGAACCGGTCAAGAGGGCGGTGAATACCTGTCTCGTTCCGGACAGCCGTCAGCCCGCGAGCGCGAAGGCCGTCACCCGCACCGTCCCCGCGGCCCCGGTCCGCCGCGCTTCGACCACCAGCTCGGTCAGCGCGGCACCCGCGGTGACGGTGACCTCGTGCCGGCCCACCTCGACGGTGGCCGCCACTTCCCCGTCCACCAGCACCCGGGCCTCGCCCGCGGTGTCCGCCACGACGTCCAGGACGACCAGGACCTCGCCGGGCCGGGTGAGCAGCCGGACCAGCGGCGCCCACTCGGTGGCTTCCGTACCGGGCCACTCCTGCGGCCGCGCGGGCTGGAACGCCGTCACCGGCGCCGGGGCGCGGGCGGCGGCGAACGTCGTGGTGCGGCGCGTGCTTTCGAGCACGCGAAGCCGCCGCTGGATCTCCCGCAGCACCGAAACCAGCGTGTCGGGCTGGTTGACGCGGCTCACGAAGGCGCCAGCAGGGGCGCGACGGTCAGCACGACCTCTTCCTGCCCGGCGTCGTCGCCGGGGGTCACCGCCAAGCCGAGCAGCCGGACGGTCACGTCGAGCTGGTCGCCGGCGAAGAACGGGTCGTCGACGACCACCCGCACGTCGTCGCCGACCGAGTACGAGCCCACGACGGGATCGAGGTCGGCGCGCACGGTCAGCTCGGGCAGCACGACCGGCCGCCGCCGGGCGGCGAGCTCCCCGGCGACGTGCGCGGTCAGCATCGCCGCGTCCGCCGTGTCCACCGGAGCGGCCGCCGCTTCCAGCAACGGCCAGCCGGCGTCGTGCGCGGCCGGATCGGCCCGCACGACCACGCCGCCGGTACCGGTCCCCAGCACGCGCGTGGCCATGTTCGCCGCGTCGCTCGGCCAGACGAAGTCGACCAGGTTCGCGCCGTACTCCCAGACGTAGGCGTCCGCCCCGGCCGCGGACCCCAGCCGGGGGTAGCCGAGGTTCAGCAGGCGTTCGGGAATTCCGCCGGCGTCGTAGCGGACGTCGAAGGCGAAGTCGAGACCGTCGTCGGTGTTGGCCAGGTCGCGCAGGACCTCACCGGCCACCTTGAGGTCGGCGGGCGCGTAGCTCAGCGCGCGGGTCACCCCCGAGGTGGCCGGCCCGGTCACGCGCACGGCCAGGTCACCGTCCACATGGGACTGCACGAGACCGGCCAGCCGGCGGGCGACGCCGAGCTGGTCGCCGCCGAGCGGAACGGTCGCCGTGAGGTCCGCCGGATCGAGCACGAGCCGGTGGTCGAAGTAGGAAAGGAAGTCGGCGGCGCCGAGCTCCAGCACCCCGCCGGCCGCGCTGTAGCGGCTGGTCCAGACGATGCCGCCCCAGAGGAGGTCGCCGTCCCGGTCGACGTAGAGGGCGCAGCGCCCGGGTTCGGCGAGCACCCGGGGTTCGCGGAGGCGGATTTCGGGGTCGTCGACCCGCAGGCGGCCGCGGAACGAGCCGGCGTCGTTGAGCTTCTTGTCGAAGGAGACCCCGGACAACGGCAGCTCGTCGAGGATCGTGCCGGTCCGCAGATCGGCGATGAGGTAGGTGTAGGTCGCGCCCATCCGGTTCGCCTAGTCGAAGATCGTCGAGTTCGGGAAGGACAGTCCGTCCAGGGAAAGCCAGCTGGGATACGTGACCGGCGACGCGGTGGACGAGTACAGGACCACCTTTCCTTCGGTGGACACCTCCACTCGAAAAGCCGCACCGCCCCCCATGGCGATGAGCACCGCCTGCGCCGCGGGCACGCTGACCGGAGTCGCGGGCCCGGCCGCGGGCAGCGCGGCGATCTGGATCGATGTGGCCGTGATGGTGCCATCCGGCCGCTTGAGCATGCCCCGCAAGTGCACCCAGCCGTCCTCACCGACCAGGCAGCCCGGTGGGTGGTAGGACACCCCGCCGGCGGTGTACGGCGACCAGCCGGAGCTCAGCTGCAGCGACTGCCACCGGTTGCGGGGCTGCTTGAACCGTTGCCAGCCGCCCGCGCGGAAGACCTGCAACTCCCCGGAGTCCAGCCGGTAGGCGAACTGGCCCGGGCTCGCCTGGGCCACCGTCGGCAGTTCGGCGGCCGCCCGGACCGGCAGGATGCCGCCCGCGGCGGCGGTGAACCGGCGGAGATCGGTGATCGCCGGCTGCTGCCCCGGTTTGACCGAGATCTGGGCCAGGGGCAGGTAAGTGGTCGAAAGCGCCGGCGGCACCGGGCTGCTCGCCGGCTCACCCACGTGGAGATTCACCGAGAAACCGTCGTCGGCGACCTCGGCCGCCACCAGGTCGATCCTCGCCAGCGACGCGTGCGCGGCCGGGAGCGGCAACGTCTGCACGGCTTCGAGGGTGACCACGTACGGCCCGCTCGCCGGGTTCGCGGAATCGGCGACCACCGCCTGGAACGGCTGCACGGTCACGGTGTTCGAGCTCGCCGTCACCTGTCCCGGGTTCGCCCCCGCCGGGCGCACCCCCGGCCGCACGCGCACCGCGTCCAGGGCGTCGCCCGCGCCTTCACCCTGGAGGAATACGGCGTTGGCGAGCCGCGCTTCGCTCGCCTGGACGCCGTCCACCCAGACCGGTTTCCGTTCCACCATGGTTCTCCGTCCCCCTCTAGATCCAGGCGTCGTGCCAGCTCGCGGTGAGCGTGGCGGACGCGGTTTCGTCGAACGCGCCGAAGGTGACCGTGGTGGCCCCCGGTTTCAGCCCGAACCAGCGTGATCCGGGGACCAGGGCGGCCCGGCGGGACGCCTGGTTGTAGGTCACCGTCCGGGCCGCGGTGTCGACGGTCAGCTCGTCCCCTTCGACCAGGGAAAGCGAAAACTCGAGCCGGTCCCCCGTGGCGGTGTTCCGGAGCACCGGCCGCACGCAGGGGCCGGTGATCGTCCACAGTGGCCACGCCGTCGCCGTACCCTGGTTGACCAGCACGAGCCGGCCGTCCGAGGGATCGCCGAACCGGACCGGGAACCGCACGGGGAACACGACGCCGGGCCCCGGCCGCGGGAGCCCGCAGGTCAGCTGGTGCCGATCTCCGTAGCGGAGCGGGTCGGGGGCGGTGACCTGCACCGACCAGTCGAAGCTCACCGGCGTCGTGTCCACGATCTTGATCGCCGACGACAGCCGCACCTGGGCACTCCGGCGTACCGTGCGCTCGGCGACCACGAGCGGCGTCAACCGGGAGCCGTCCGCGAGCAGGGCGGCCAGGCGGTCCTTGGCCCGCTCACGGGCCGGCCCGTCCGGCGCGATCGCCGTCCCCTCCAGGGTGATCACCCGCGCCGACCGGAACGAAGGCGCGTCGAAGCCGCCGTCGCGCTGCGGTCGGTCGGACAGCTCCAGCCGCACCCCCGGGCCGCCGGACCAGCCGTCCTCCTTGGTCACCCACCATTCGACGCCGTCCGGGTCGATCGTGTTGCCCGCCCAGCCGTCCACTTCGTACACCGGCAGCACCAGGGTCACCGCTTCGCCGCCCATGCCACCTCCCTGGCCGCGATGCGCCCGATCTCGTACTCCGACTGCCCGGCGCGGGGGTGCACGTTCACCGTGACCGCGCCGGCGGCGGCCGCCGGAGCCGCGCGGGCCAGCGGGCCGGTCACGTGGGCGGCCAGGCTGGTGCGCAGGGTGGCGAGCGCGGGGGCGATGGTCGCCGACTTGGGCAGCGGCACCAGCTTCGTCATCGCCTCGGCCACCCGGTCGCGAGTGGAGTCGATGCCGGTGGTGAGCCCGGCGCCGATGTCGGTGCCGATCCGCGCCATCACCCGCGACGGCGAGCTGATCCCGAGCGCCTTCCGGATCGGGCCGGGGATCTTGTCGATCACGGAGTTCTGCAGCGTCGAGACGATGCTGCCCGCCATGTCGCGGATGCCGTTGAGGAAACCGTCGATCAGCGACCGGCCGGTGTCGTAGAGCGTCCGGCCCAGGTTGCCGAGCGCCTTGACGATCTGGCCCGGCAGCCCCTTCACGAATCCGACGATGCCGGACAGCGCGCCGCTCACCGCCGTCTTCGCCTGGTCGAACGCGCCCTTGACGATGCCGGCCACCTTGTCGACGCCCTTGACCGTGGCGACCACGGTGTTCACCGCGCCGGTGACGACCTTCTTCACCGCGCTCCACACCGTTTCGGCCACCTTGCGGGCCGCGCCGAAGTAGGTGCTCACGTAGTCGCGGACCAGTTTGGCCGCGACCTGGACCACTTTGGACACCGCCGGCCAGACCGCGTTGATGATCTCGCGGACCTTGCCCATCGCGGCGGTCACGACCGACCGCACCGCGGCGAAGGCCGCGTTGACGATGTTCCGGAACGTCGTACTCCGCTGGTAGGCGAGGATCAGCGCCCCGACGAGCAAGGTGATGATCGTGACGACGAACCCGATCGGGTTGGCCCGGAACGCGTCGCCGAGCCCTTTCACGGCGGTCTTGAAGATCACGGTGATGGCCGTCGCGGCCTTCTGGATGTTCGAGAAGGTGAACGTCGACTTGGCGAAGTCGAGCACGGCCTTCGCGCCCTGCACCGCCCCTTGGCGCACGGCGTTGAAGCCCTGGATCAGGTTCGTCTTCATGGCGGTCGCGAGGTCCCGCACCATGCCGGGCACGCCGGCGATCATCTGCTTCAGGTCGCGGCCGAGCTTCGCCGCCTCCGTCGCGCTGTCGCGCAGGCCGGTCCGGACGTCCCGGATGGACGCCGGCAGCTGCTTGACCGCGGCGCTCGTCTCCTTGAGCTGCTTGGCGCTGTCCCGGATCGCGACCGACGTGGTCTTGACCGCGTCCGTGTAGCCGACGACGTCGGTGACGGCCTGGGTGACCGCCGGGTGCGTTGCCTTGAAGCTCGTCGTCATCTCGGCGAGCTCTTTGTCGACACGCTCGGCGAACTTCGTGGATATCTTGTTCGCGGCGCCGGCGACGGCGTCGGTGATCGACTTCTGGATGGCGGCCACCAAGGCGTTCGTCTGCGCCTGCGCGCCCGCGACGGCGGAAGTTGCTTCGGGCATCAGTCACCTCCTCGTGCGGGCGCGCCGAAGAACGCGGCGATCTCGGCCGGGGTGGCCGCGGGGTCCGGCTCCGGTTCGGCGCCGGGCCGGGGCACCGGCCGCGGGCGCGGTGGCGGATCGGCCTGCTCGCCGGAGTTCGCCGTGACGAACAGCCAGTTGCCGACGGCCAGCTCGTCGACGGCGCCGGCGAGCAGGTGCTCGGTCAGGCCCCACTCGGCCGCGTCCCCGTGCAGCGCGCGCACCAGCGCGGACTCCCGGGGCAGGTGGCGGATGAGCACCCGCAGCCGCCGCGGCGAGAGCCGGCCGCGGTAGTAGTCGAGCAGGTCGACCCGGTAGAACCGGAGCAGGTCGGCTTCGACGGCCTCGCCGTGCTCGTTCAGGAGCGCGTCGAGGCCGAGGATTCCCCCAGCGCCATACCGGTGTCGCGACCGTAGGCCTCCAGCAGCGCCTGGACGTCCTGGACGCTGAGCGAGTGGTCGTCCAGCCGCTTGAACTGCTCGTCGCCGAGCAGGACCTGCAGCAGACCGTCCAGATCGGACGGATCGAGCGCCGCCAGCTTGCTCACCGCGTCCCTCGGCAGCTCGGTCGGCAGGCTGAAGGTATCGCCGTCGAGCTCGAACTCCCAACGCTCCCCCAGCGCTTCCAGGCGCTGCGCCCGCGCGGCGTTGACGTCGTACTTCGCCATGTGGTGCGTTCCCCCGTTACTCGGACGTCCCGGCGGCCGCGGCGGCCGCCTCGCTGATGGACCACCGCGCCAGCGGCTCCGACGCGCTGTTGATCGGCGTCATCGCCGTGAACGTCACGCCCAGCTTGATCGCCGACGTCCGCGTGATCGCGGTTTCGTCGGTCTCGGTGACCACGCCGCGCGGGATGTAGAAGCGGTTCTTGACGTCCCCGTCGGAGAATTCGATGCCGAGCGCGCGCTCTTCGACCTTCGGCGCGGCGGCGATGTCGTACACGCCGGCCGCCGTCGGCGCGGGCGAGCTGAAGAAGAACTGCAGGGTGTCGCTGTTGATCTGCAGCAGCGAGAACTTCACCGAGAAGTCGCGATCGCTGAAGACGTACCGGATCGCGGCGACCGACTGCCACGTGTCCACCGGGTCGAGCTTGTCCTTCTTGACGAACTTGACCCCGTCCGCGGTCGTGTAGCCGAGGTCGGTCCACGGCGACTCCCACTTCTTGGTGAAGTCCGCCGGGGGCGACGTGTGCGCCGGCGCCACGTAGACGGCCCCGGTTCCCGCGACCCGGATCTCGCTGGCGTTCAGTCCTGGCATGGACAGCCCTCCCACTGCAGCACCCGGCCCGCTCAGGCCGGTCTGGATTGGACCCGCGCGACGAACCGGTACCGCATGACGTACCGGTTCGCGTCGGAATGCCTTCGGTCGAGCACGAAGCACGGCCCTTGGAGCTCGGTCACGTCGGAGAACACCGTGCCGCCGCCGGGTTCGGCGAGCAGCCACAGGACGCCCCGCACGGCGAGCGCGACGGCCTGCGCGTCGGTCTTGCCGGGTCCGTAGGAGTCCAGCCGCACTTCCGCGTTGTCGAGCCGGTCGTCGTCGAGGTAGACGCCGCCGAGCCGGGTGAGCACGACGGCGCGCTGGGTGCCGTCGAAGCCCGGCGGGACCGACGATCCCACCGGGACGCCGGACAGCTCGGGCCGGGCGCGGAGGAACTCCGCGACAGCCTGCTCGACGTCCGGGAACACCAACGGTTCCGGTGAAACCGGCACGCGCGACCCCACCTCCCCACTCCCCTTGGGCCGGACCAACGTAACGCAGAGATCATCGCGAGTAAGGGGCCGAACGGGCGACGGCAGTGGCCGGATCCGGACATGGGAACGGCCCCCTCCCGTGCGGGAGGGGGCCGTCGTCTTCGTGGGTCAGGCGCCGATGCCGATGGCGAACACGTGGAGTGCGCCGCCGCTGACGTTGCCCGGCAGCGTCACGCTGGCAACGGTCTTGCCCGCGGCCAACGTGATCGGGTTGGTGCCGAACACCATCGTGCGGATCTGCTGCGGGTCGCCGCCCGAAGCGTTGCGGTACGGCGTGGACAGCACGATCCGGTTGCCGAACGCCGGCTGGGCGCCGCCGCCACCGAGGGTCCAGTCGGAGAACCCGATGGTGGCCGTGGACGTCGTGCCGTCGGTGTAGGTGATCGTCAGCGTGCCGGACGCGTTGCCGTTGGACGCCGAGCCGAGCAGCGCGAGCCGGCCCGAGCCACTCACGTTGACCGTCTGACCACCGGCGACCACGTTGTCCGGGTCGCCCGCCGGGAACGACGGCCAGGTGAACTTGATGCCGTCACTGGTGACCGTCCCGCCCGGGGTGGCGCCGGCCGCGGCCAGCGCGTCGGCCGAGTAGCTCCAGCCGCCGCCGTCGAAGTTGGCCGCGCCCGAGTTCGAATCCGGGGAGATGCCGGCGTTGTTCACTGTGGCCAGCCAGCTGTTCGGCTGCGCCACGAGCACCGTCAGGACGGCTTGCGAGGACGCGACTCCGGGCGCGGTGAACGTCACCGGGATGCGCCGCGCGCCGTCGGCCAGGCCGGCCGGGACGCTGACCGTGAGCTCGGCCTGGGCCTTGCCCGCGGCGGGCACCGCGATGCTGCCCGTCGCCGGGGTCAGCGTGATCCCGTCGACGCTGCCCGCGTTGTAGGTCCAGGTCCGGGCGACGCCGGAGAGGTCCTGGACACCCACGGACGCCTGGGACGTCGACCCCGCGGGCGTCACCGCGCGGGCCGGGTCCACAAAGGACAGGCTCGGCTTCTCCTGCTCGCGGAACGACGGCGGCGCGTCGGCCGTCGCGCTGCCCCACGAGGTCGCCGTGGCGGACCGGGTGTAGTCGAGCGTGCCACCGCTGGAGATCAGCGCCTCCGGCAGCCACGCCTTCGCCGCCGCGCCGCCGTTGACCTTGAGGCTGCCCACGTAGTCGCCGGTGCCCGGCGCGTTGATCGTGATCTTCTTGCCCGCGCCGGTGGTGAGCACGGCGTGCTCGAAGCGCGGGGTGACGAGCAGCGTCTCGGCGCGGCCCGGGATCTCCGGGTAGATGCCGAGCGCCGACCAGACGTACCAGGCCGACATCTGGCCGAGGTCGTCGTTGCCGATCAGGCCTTCGGGACGCGGGTTGTACAGCTCGTCCATCGAGCGGTGCACGATCCCCTGGGTCTTGGCCGGCGCGCCCGCGTACGAATACACGTACGGCGCGTTGGAGTTCGGCTCGTTGCCCATGAAGGCGTACGGCTCCTGCGTGCCCGCGTTCAGCTGGGTGAAGAAGGTGTCCAACCGGGACTGCGTCGCGGTGTTCCCGCCGAACGCCGTCACGACGCCGCCGAGGTCGTAGGGCACCATCCACTCGTACTGCGCGCCGTTGCCCTCGACCCAGCCCTGCGAGCTGGCGGGGTCGTAGGTGCCGGCGAACGAGCCGTCGGCGTTGCGCGGCTGCAGGTGCCCGGTACCCGGGTTGTAGAGGTTCTGCCAGTTCTGCGCGCGCTTCATGAACGTCGTGTACGTCGCGCTGTCGCCGAGCCGCTTCGCGAACTGGGCGATGGAGAAGTCGGCGCTGGTGTATTCGAGGGTGTCCGCGCCGGCGCCCGGCACGTACCCGAGCTTCTGGTAGTCGTCCAGGCCCGGCCGCTCGGTGTAGCCCTGGGTCGGCTGGGTGGCGCCCTTGATCATGAGCAGCAACGCCTTCTGGGCGTCGAAGTCACGGGCCCCGAACGCGTACGCGCTGGAGACGATGATGTGGTAAGGGTCGCCGTTCATGACGCCGGTGTAGTCGTTGGCGACCGTCCAGCGGTCCCACGACCCACCCTGCTCGGCGTAGGCCATCATCGACCGGACGATGTCGGACGTCTCGTGCGGCGCGATCGTCGCCAGCAACGGGATTTCCGAGCGGTAGATGTCCCAGCCGGAGAAGTTGGTGTACATCGCGTGGCCCTTGTCGGCCGTGTGGATCCGGCCGTCGAAGCCGATGTACTGCCCGTTGACGTCGGAGAAGACGTTCGGCTGGATCAGCGAGTGGTACAGCGAGGTGTAGAACGTCGTCAGGTCGGCGTCCGAGCCGCCGGTGACGGCGATCTTGCCCAGCTGCGCGTTCCACGCCTTGCGCGCGCCCGCCGCGACGGTGTCGAAGGACTTGCCGGTGTTCTCGGCCTTCAAGTTGGCCTTCGCGCCGTCGACGGACACAAAGGACAGTCCGACCTGGACGTTCACCTGGGCGCCGTTGAGGTTGGCGAAGGTGACGTACCCGCCGCTGCCCGGGCCGGACACGGTGGTGTTCTGCTGCTTGGCCGTGGTGGTGCGCGCGATCGACGCGTTCACGCCGTTGGGCTGCGCCACCTTCGCCTTGGCGCCACCGGTTTCCGCGGCCTTGTTCGGCGTGACGGCCCCGTTCTTCCAGGTGCCGATGGACGCGAACGGCGTGTCGAACTTGGCCGAGAAGTAGACGCGGTAGCTGTTCTGCGCCCCGCAGAAGCGGCCGCTCGTGGCCCAGCCGCTGATGGTGTCCTTGCCGATGGTGATCGACGCGTCGTCGGTGCCGTTGACCGAGCCGGAGGTGTTGACCAGCAGCGTCGAGGACGCGCCGGCCGGGTAGGTCAGCCGCGCGGAACCGGTGCGCTGGGTGGCGCTCAGCTCGACCTTCGCTCCACTGTCGAGGGTGACGTCGTAGGCGCCCGCGGTCGCGTGTTCGTTGGCGTGCGAGAACTTCGACGTGTAGTGCGCGGGGTCGGTGGCCGGGGAAGTCGTCACTTCACCGACATAAGGGATGAACGGGATGTCCTCATAGGTCGAACAGCCCGCGCCCGAAAGGTGCGTCAGGCTGAAGCCGGTGAGGGCGTTGTCGTCGTAGAAGTACCCGCCCGGCTGGGATTTCACCGTGTCCGGGCTCCACTGGACCATGCCGAACGGCGCGACCGCACCCGGGAACGTGTTGCCGGCACCGCCCCCGGTGCCGTGGTCGGCGCCACCCGGACGGGTGCCGACGAAGGGGTTGACCCACTTCGCGAAATCCGTGGTCGTGGCCGCCGCGGCGGGGACAGCGGGAGCCACCGCTGCCGTCACCGCCAGTGTCAAAAAGGTCAAACCGGCTCTTAAGCGCAATCGCGCCATGGCCATCGCCTTTCACCTCGTCAGCGCGACCAGAAACGGTGGGATGACAACCTTGTCGCGCAGTCGGTCGAACCGGGTCACCTTGGGCAGCGGCTCACCGGATCGTCAAGAGGTCTCGTCAAGACCTGTCCACTTCAGGACACCATGATCAGCCGTCTGCCCTACGACGTCGGTAGCCGAATCGGCACAATCCACGCACAGACCGTTGACAACCCACTGGCCTGTGGCGTTCAATCCCGTGCACTATGACAACGTTGTCTCCTCCCGGCCGGGACCGGGACGGTGCCCCGCGCACCGCGAGCAGACGCGCCACCATGAGCGACGTGGCGCGGCTCGCGGGCGTGAGCATCAAGACCGTCTCGCGCGTGGTCAACGACGAACCGGCGGTGCACCCGGACACCGCCGAGCGGGTGATGGCGGCCATCGAGCAGCTGGGGTTCCGGCGCAACCTGGGCGCGCGCAACCTGCGCCGCGGGTCGACGACCGGCACCATCGGGCTGATCGTCGAGGACGTCGGCAACCCCTTCTATTCCGAGCTGAACCGCGCGGTGGAACGCATCGCGACGTCGTTCGGCCGCCAGGTGCTCACCGGCTCGTCCGAGGAGAACTCCGACCGCGAGCGCGAGCTCGTGCTGGAGTTCTGCGCGCGGCGGGTGGACGGCATCCTCGTCGTCCCGGCCGGCCTGCAGCACGGCTACCTGGTGCCGGAGATGCGCGCGGGCACGCCGGTGGTGTTCATCGACCGGCCGGCCGGCGACATCGTGGCCGACACCGTGCTGGTCGACAACCTCGGCGGCACCATCGAGGCGGTCACCCACCTGGCGAAGCACGGCCACCGGCGGATCGCGTTCCTCGGCGACAGCCCCGACATCTTCACCGCGGCCGAGCGCCTGCGCGGGTTCCGCGAGGGGTGCGTCCGCAACGGCATCTCCTACGACGAGTCGCTGGTCTCCATGCGGACGCCGACGCAGGAGGGCATCGGCGACGCCGTGAAGCGGCTGCTGCACGGCCCGGACGCGGCCACCGCCGTGATCGCGGGCAACAACCGGGTCGCCGTGCACCTGCTGCGCGCGCTGGCCCACGCCGAGTACCGCCCGGCGATGGTCGGCTTCGACGACTTCGAGCTGGCGGACCTGCTCGACCCGCCGGTCACCGTCGTCGCGCACGACGTGAGCGCGCTCGGCCACGCCGCGGCCGAGCTGCTCTTCGCGCGCGTCCAAGGAGATCAGTCCCCGCCCAGAAAGGTAGTCCTGCCCGTGCATCTCGTCGCCCGCGGTTCCGGTGAGGTCGCCCCGTGACCCTCGAACCCATCCGGCTCCCGGCCAACCAGCCGCCGCAGTTCTACCGCGGGGGCGACGCCATCGCGGCGCTGCGCGGCGCGTCGAGCAACACTCCAGGCAAGAAGTTCGGCCCCGAGGACTGGGTCGCCTCGGCGACCACCATGTTCGGCCAGGACACCAACGGCCTGACCCGGCTCCCGGACGGCGCCTGGCTGCGCGACGCCGTCGTGGCGAACCCGAACGGCTGGCTCGGCGCGAAGCACGTCGAGGCGCTCGGGACGTCGACCGGGCTGCTGGTCAAGCTGCTCGACGCGGGCCAGCGGCTGCCCGTGCACTTCCACCCGGACGACGCGTTCGCGAAGCAGCACTTCGACTCGCACTTCGGCAAGACCGAGGCGTGGATCGTGGTCGGCACGTACGGCGACGACCCGCGCGTGTACCCGGGCTTCAAGGAGACGCTGGCGAAGGACACCGTCTCCGAGTGGACGCGGGAGCAGGACGTGCCGTCGATGCTGGGCGCGCTGAACAGCGTCCCGGTGACCGCCGGCGACACCGTCTACATCCCGGCCGGCCTGCCGCACGCGATCGGCGAAGGCGTCTTCGTCGTCGAACTGCAGCAGCCGACGGACTTCTCCCTGACGATCGAGTGGCGGGACTTCCTCGCGTCCCCGGAGAAGGGTCACCTCGGGATCGGCTTCGACACCGCGATCCAGGCGCTGGACACGTCCGGCTGGGACCCCGAGCGCCTCGAGACGATCATCAAGCGCACGGCGGGCGATCACGCGTCCACTGTGGACCTGCTGGCCGGCGGATCGGAGCGGTTCTTCCGAGCCGAGCAGCTTCGCACGGACAAGGTGACAACGTTGTCACTCGACCCGTCGTTCGCGGTGCTCGTCGTCCTCGAGGGGGAAGGCACCCTTCGCACCGAGCACGGCGGCGAGCACGCGCTGGCGAAGGGCGACACCTACGTCGTCCCGTTCGACGCCGGCCAGACCGAGCTGTCCGGCACGGCGACGGTGATCCGCTGCCGGCCGCCGGCGCCGGAAGAGAGGCACGGATGAGCGAAATCCTCCTGGACGCGGTCGAGCTGACCAAGCACTACGGATCCGTCGAAGCCCTGCGCGGCGCGTCGTTCCAGGCGCGCGCGGGCGAGGTGACGGCGCTGATCGGCGACAACGGCGCCGGCAAGTCCACCCTGGTCAAGTGCCTCTCCGGCGCGGAGCAGCCGACGTCGGGGAAGATCCTCCTCGACGGCAAGCCGGTGCACTTCGACTCGCCGACGACGGCGCGGCGGCTGGGCATCGAGACCGTGTACCAGGACCTGGCCGTCGCCCCCGAGCTGGACCCGGCGGCCAACCTCTTCCTCGGCCGCGAGATCCACCGCAAGGGCATCCTCGGCAAGCTCGGCATGCTCGACAAGGCCGAGATGCGGCGCCAGGCCGTCGAGGAGTTCCAACGCCTCGGCGTGACGCTGCAGAGCACCGACGTCCCGATCGGCTCGCTGTCCGGCGGGCAGCGGCAGAGCGTCGCGGTCGCGCGGTCGGTCGTGTGGGCGTCGAAGGTCGTGTTCATGGACGAGCCGACCGCGGCGCTGGGCGTCGTGCAGCGCGAGCGCGTGCTCGACGTCATCAAGAAGGTGCGCGACAAGGGCATCGCCGTCGTGCTGATCAGCCACAACATGCCCGAGGTGCTGTCGGTCGCCGACCGCGTCGAGGTGCTGCGGCTCGGCAAGCGCGTCGCCCGGTTCACCGGGCCGGACACGAAACTCGAAGACCTCGTCGCCGCGATGACCGGCGCACTCGTGCAGGAGGAGGCCGCGTGACCGTGTCGACCCCGGCTCAGAAGGACATCCAGGAGTCGCCGGAAGCAGGCTTCGGCAAGCGCCCGCTGGGCAAGCGCCTGGTGGAGGCCAACACGTTCTGGATCGGCCTGGTCCTGCTGCTCCTGATCGTGATGTTCAGCGTGATCGCCCCGGACACCTTCCCGACGCTGTTCACCTTCCAGACGCTGTTCATCGAGTCCTCGGTCCTGCTGATCCTGTCGGTCGGCATGACGTTCGTGATCATCACCTCGGGCATCGACCTCTCGGTCGGCTCGGTGCTGATCCTCTCCGGCATGGTCGGGGGCAAGACGATGGAGGCGCTGTCCGGCGGCGACGCGTCGAAGGCGGGCTGGGGCGTGATCGTCGTCGGGCTCGTCGTCGCCGTGGTCACCGGCACGATCTGGGGCCTGATCAACGGCGCTCTCGTCGCACTGGCGAAGCTCCCGCCGTTGATCGTCACCCTCGGCACGATGGGGGCGGCGCTGGCCACGGCGTACCTGCTCAACGGCGGTTCGGACCTGCGTACCGTGCCGGCCGCGCTCACCCAGACCCTCGGCTACGGCACCTCCTTCGGCGTGGTGCCCAACCTGGTGATCGTCGCGATCGTGATCACCGTGATCGGGGCCTGGCTGCTGCGGACGACGAAGTTCGGCCGGTACACGTTCGCGGTGGGCTCCAACGCCGAGGGCGCGCGGCGGGTCGGCATCGGCGTCACCGCGCACCTGCTGAAGGTCTACACGCTCACCGGTTTCCTGGCCGGGATCGCCGGGTTCCTGTCGCTGGCCTACTACAACTCGACCACCATCTCCGGGCACACCACCGACAACCTCAACGCCATCGCCGCGGTCGTGATGGGCGGGACCAGCCTGTTCGGCGGGGTCGGCACGATCCTGGGCACGGTGATCGGGGTCTTCATCCCGGCGGTGCTGCGCAAGGGCTTCAACATCATCCACGTCCAGGACTTCTGGCAGATGTTCATCGTCAGCTGGGTCCTGGTCGCCGCGGTCTGGTTCGACCAGCGCCGCCGCCGTCGCCGCAACTCCCGCTGAACCCCCACAAGTACAGTCCCCCAAGTACAACGAGGTGCTTATGAAACTGACCAAGACCCTCACCGCCATGGGTGCCGTGGTCTCCGCCGCCGCCCTGCTCACCGCCTGTGGCTCCGGCACGGTCGGGCAAACCGGGTCCGGTGACTCGGCCCAGCCGGTCGGCGGCAAGAAGCTGGCGCTGATCCCGGGTGTGCAGGCCGAGCCGTTCTACATCTCGCTGCAGTGTGGCGCGGAGGCCGAGGCGAAGAAGCTCGGCTACGAGCTGACCACGCAGGCGCCGCAGAAGTTCGACGCGCCCCTGCAGACCCAGCTGGTCAACGCCCTCGGCTCGAACCCGCCGGCGGCGCTGCTCATCGCCCCCACCGACGACACCGCGATGCTGGCTCCGATCCAGCAGGTGAAGGCCCGCGGCTCGAAGATCGTCGAGGTCGACACCGCGCTGAAGGACACCGGCGTGGCCGTGTCGTCGATCTCGTCGGACAACGCCGCCGGCGGCAAGCTCGCCGCCCAGACGATGGCGAAGCTGGCCGCCGGCAAGAGCGGCTCGGTGCTGGTCCTCGACACGATCGCCGGCACGTCCACGACCGCCGCGCGCGCGAAGGGCTTCGAGGACGAGCTGAAGAACACCCCGAACCTGAAGTCGATCGGCATCCAGTTCACCCAGAACGAGCCGGAGCAGGCCGCGGCCAAGGTGACGGCGGCCCTGTCGTCCACGCCGGACCTCATCGGCGTCTTCGCGACCAACCTCAACACCGGTGAGGGCGCGGCGACCGGCCTGCGCAACGCGGGCAAGGTCGGCGCGGTCAACCTGATCGGCTTCGACGCCAGCCCGTCGGAGGTCGAGGGCCTGAAGAACGGCCAGTACCAGGCGCTCATCGCCCAGGACCCGGCCTCGATCGGCACCCAGGGCGTCCAGCAGGCCGTCGCGGCCATCGAGGGCAAGCCGGTGACGCGGAACCTCACCGCGGAACTGCACTCGATCACCAAGGCGGACATGGACGCCAACTCGCAGTACTTCTACAAGCAGTCCTGCTGACCTGTCCGTCAGATCCCTGCGGGTGGTGTGCGCACCGCCCGCAGGGTTCTGACCAGGTGTTTCACCGCCGGTGATCGGTCACCGCCGGTCACCGCGGCGGGAGCACCGCTCACCGCACGAGCCGTTCCCCCGCCCGGGTGTCCCCCGTCACACTCATCTGCACATGCATTTACACATGCATGATCGCAGGGAGGGTGCGATGAACTACGAGCGGCCGGCCATCCACCGGACGATCTTCGCCGTGGACGTCGAGGGCTACGGCGATCAGCGCAGGACCACACCGGACCGCCTGGCGATGCGCGAAGGGCTTTACCGCGCGCTCGGCCGGGCGTTCGACGACGCGGGCGTCCCCTGGGCGGCCTGCCGGAGCGACGACTGCGGGGACGGCGTCTTCGTCCTCGCCCCGCCGCAGATCCCGAAGGGGCTCTTCGTCGAGTTCTTGCCCAACGCGCTCGCCGTGGCGCTGCACCGGCACAACCTGACCCACCACGCCGGCGCCCGGATCCGGCTCCGGATGGCGCTGCACGCGGGTGAAGTCGCCTTCGACGACCACGGCGTGACCGCCCCGGCGATCAACCACGCGTTCCGGCTCCTGGACGCGGCGCCGCTGAAGAAGGCGCTCAAGGCGTCGCCCGGCGTGCTGGGGCTGATCACGTCGTCGTGGTTCTTCGAGGAGGTCGTCCGGCACAGCGACGGCCTCGACCCGACGACGTTCCGGCCGGTGCCGGTCGCGGTCAAGGAGACCCGGACGACCGGCTGGATCGCGCTGCCCGACCGGCCGTACCCGGCGAACACGAGCCTGCTCGGCGACGTCACGGCGCTGGACGACTACCGGACCTGGCGCCGCTTCCGCCGCCACGCCCAGGTGCTGGCCGACCGGGAGGGCCCCGCGTAGCCGTAGGATCTACTGCCCTGGACACCGTCGCCGAGGGGAGGCCCGTTGACCGTGCACCTGCGCGCGGCGTCCCGCGCCGACCCGCTGCCGGTGCTCGCCGCCGCCCGCCGGATCACCGACGACCTGCGCGACGGCCTCTCGGGCACCCGCGCGCGCCGCGCCGCGCACGGTCTGCGGCGCCTGTTCGGCTTCCCCGGGCTCGGGCTCACCGACCTGTCCGGGTCGCTGCTGTGGTCGGGACGGCCCGGGCCGGACGCGGTCGTCGCGACGGTGCTCGACGGCGTGCTCCACACCGAGGAACCCGGCTCCGCGCCGGACGTTCTGGTGCTGCCGCTGCACGTCCGCGACGAGCTGGCCGGGGCGCTGCTGGTCGTCGGCGACGTCCGGGAGGCGGTCGCGGCCCAGGCCGCGGATCTGGTCGTGCAGGCCCTCGAGCGCGGGCGGCTCGAGGCGTCGGCGGACCAGGCGGCGCAGGCCGAGCTGCGGGCACTGCGGGCCGAGATGTCGCCGCACTTCGTCTACAACGCGCTGACCGTCATCGCGTCGCTGGTGCGTTCGGACCCCGACCGCGCTCGCGACCTGATGCTCGACTTCGCCGACTACACGCGCTACAGCCTCGCTCGCCACGGCGAGTACACAGTGGTCGCCGAAGAGTTCCGCGCGATCGAGACGTACCTGGCGCTGCAGCGGGCGGTGCTCGGCGAACGGCTGCGGGTCCAGGTGCGGGTCGCGCCGGAGATCCTCGCCGTCGCGGTGCCGTACCTCGTGCTGGAGCCGTTGGTGGAGAACGCGATCCGGCACGGCATCGAGCCGCGCTCGGGCACCGGCCTGGTCCAGGTGCACGGCCAGGCGGAAGGGAACGACTGCGTGATCTTCGTCGAAGACGACGGGGTCGGCATGGACCCGAAACGCGCGGCGGACATCCTGGCCGGGCGCACCGGCGAGGACGACCCCGCGGGTCTTGGGCTGGCCAATGTGGACAGACGCCTGCGGGACGTCTACGGCGCCTGGTACGGCCTGACCGTCGAAACCGAGGTCGGCGCCGGGACCCGGGTGATCGTGCGGGTGCCGCGGTTCCAGCCGGGGGTGCTGCCGTGACTTCGCTTCGGGTACTGGCCGTCGACGACCTGGCGCCCGCGCTCGACGAGCTGTGCCGCATGCTGCGCGAAGCGCCCGAAGTCGGCGAAGTCGTCGGCGCGGGTGACGCGCTGAAGGCGTTGAAGCTGCTTCAGGCGGATCGCTTCGACGCGGTGTTCCTGGACATTTCGATGCCCGGCCTCGACGGGCTCGAGCTCGCGTCGCTTCTGGCGAAGCTGAGCGAGCCGCCGGTGATCGTGTTCGTCACCGCGCACGACGGCCACGCCGTGACGGCGTACGGCATCGGCGCGGTCGACTACCTGCTCAAGCCGGTCCGCGCGGAACGGCTGTCGGCGGCGCTGGCGAAGGTGCTGCGGATGGCGACCCCGGCGTCGCGGCCGACCCCGGACGCGATGGCCGCGCTGCCGGTGGAGTCGGGCGGCCGGACGCGGTACGTCCGCCGCGACGACGTGCTGTTCGTGGAAGCCCACGGCGACTACGTCCGGCTGCACACGCGGGGTGGCGTCCACTTGGTGCGGATGCCGATCTCGCGGCTCGAGGAGTACTGGGAGGGCACGGGGTTCAGCCGGGTCCACCGCGGGTTCCTGCTGTCGGTGGGCGCGGTGCTGGAGCTGCGCAGCGACAGCGCGGGCGGGCTCTTGGCGCACACGGAGGCGGGCGACGTCCCGGTCAGCCGCCGGCACGCGCGCGACCTGCGCGACCGGCTGCTGGAAGCGGCGCAACGCGGTCAGCTCGGGCCGGGCGCGCGATGAGCAGGATCCGCCGGGTCGCCGTCACGAGCCCGCAGACCCGCCTCGCCCACGCGCGCCGCCGGTCGCGCCACCGCTGGCGCCAGCCCCGGCTCCCGGCGAGCGACACCCAGCGCGCCACCGCGTTGTACCGCGCGCAACGCCGTCGCGGCATCCCCGCTCTTGTCCTGATGTTCGCGTTGTTGCTCGGCCTGCCCGGCCTCTTCGCGATCTTCCCGGGCCTGGACACCGTGCGGCTGCTGGGAATCCCGGTGTCCTGGCTGATGATCGCGGTCCTCCCCTACCCCGTGATGGCCGTCCTGGCCCGCTGGCAGCTGCGCCGCGCCGAGCGCCTCGAGGACGACCAGTGACCCCAGCGCCCCAATGTGGCCTTCGGTGCGTCACACGCACCCAAGGCGGCCTTCGGTGCGTCAGACGCAACCAAGGCCGCATTGGGGCGCTCGAGAGCGGGGCCGGGTAGTGGGTGTCGCGCTCGCCGTCGCCCCCGTCGTGCTGGTGACGCTGCTCATCGGCGTCCGCGGGGTCGCCGCCATGCGCACGACATCGGACTTCCTCGTCGCCTCCCGCCGGATCTCGCCGCTGGTCAACTCGGCCGCCGTCTCGGGCGAATACCTGTCCGCCGCGTCGTTTCTCGGCGTCGCCGGGCTCGTCGTCAAGGACGGCATCGGCGCCCTCTGGTACCCGGTCGGCTTCACCGCCGGCTACATCGCGATGCTCGTCCTGGTGGCCGCGCCCATGCGCCGGTCGGGCGCGCTGACCGTTCCCGACTTCGCCGAAGCGCGCCTCAACTCCCCCGCCCTGCGCCGCCTGGCCGCGGTGGTCGTCCTGGTCATCGGCACCATCTACGTCGTCCCGCAGTTCCGCACCGCGGGCCTGGTGCTCACTGCGGTCGGTGGCACGCCGTACTGGGTCGGCGTGGTGCTGGCGGGCGCCGCGGTCAGCGTCACCCTCGCGCTCGGCGGGATGCGCGCGGCGACGTACGTGCAGGCGTTCCAGTTCGTGCTGAAGCTGCTGCTGTTCCTCATCCCGGCGATCTGGCTGGTGCTGCAGGCCGGCGCGGTCAACCGGGCCGACGCCCTGCACCCCGTCGAGTTCACCCACTTCACCCGCGAGACGCCGGTGCGCTTCGAAGTCGACGTCACCATGGAGATCCGCGAGCCGACCGCCGTGCGCGTCAACGGCGTCCCGCGGACCCTGCCCCCGGGCGAGTTCACCGCGCACAGCCAGGACGACGTCGTGTTCGGCGAAGGCACCGCGGTCCCGGCCGTCCGCGGCGGCGCCCCGCTCGGCGGGCACGACTGGCAGCGGCCGCTGCTCGACCTCGGCGACGAGGGCTACCCGCTGCTCGGGACGTGGGCCGTGCTCATCGCGACCATGCTCGGCACGATGGGCCTGCCGCACGTGCTCATGCGCTTCCACACCAGCCCCGACGGCCGCGCCGCGCGCCGCACCGCCGCGATCACCGTCGCGCTGCTCGGCGTCTTCTACCTCTTCCCCGGCGTCTACGGCGTCCTCGGCCGCGTCCTCGTGCCCGGCCTCTACCTGTCCGGTGCGACGGACACCGTCGTCGTCGCGCTTCCGTACCAAGTGGACAGTGGCTGGGCCGGCGGCCTCTTCACGGCGCTGCTGACGGCGGGCGCGTTCGCCGCGTTCCTGGCGACGTCGCTCGGGCTGCTGCTGGTGATGTCCGGCGCGATCGCGCACGACCTCGTGCCCGGCGGGCTGCGCCGGCTGCGGATCGCGGTGTTCGGCGTCGCCGCGATCATGGTGCTGCTCGCGCTGCGCTCGGCCGAGCTCGACGCCGGGGTGCTCGTCACGTGGGGCTTCACCGTCGCCGCGTCGACGTTCTGCCCGCTGCTCGTGCTCGGCATCTGGTGGCCGCGGCTGACGGCGGCCGGCGGGATCGCCGGGGTGCTGACCGGGCTCGTCGCGTCGTCCGGCTCGATCCTGTTCGCCCTCGCCGGCCCGGACCTGCACGGCTGGGTGGCGATCTTGGTGCAGCAACCGGCACCCTGGTCGGTACCGCTGGCATTCGGCGTAATGGCGTTGGTCTCGCTGCGGGGCCGGCCACCCGCCTGGTCGACGGCGGCGATGCTGCGCCTGCACCTGGACGAACCCCGTTCGACGGGACCACGCGACCGTTCGTCAACCGTTCGTCGTCTGGCCCGGCTGTTGAGCCGCTGAATCTTCACGCGAGACTCACGCGTCCCTACGGTGTCGCACGTCACTTTCCGCAACGTCGCAGGGAGCAGCGATGAGCACGACGGACACCGGCGGCGGGCCCCCGGACACGTCAGAGACCGTCTGGGAACGCGCCCACGAAAGCACCGAGTTCCGGGAGCTGCGCAGCCGCCTGCGCCGGTTCGTCTTCCCGATGACGGCGGTCTTCCTCCTCTGGTACCTGCTGTACGTGCTGCTCGCGGACTACGCGCACGGCTTCATGAGCACGAAGGTCTTCGGCAACATCAACGTCGGCTTGATCTTCGGCCTGCTGCAGTTCGTCTCGACGTTCGTCATCACCGGCCTCTACGTCCGGTACGCCAACCGGAAGCTCGACCCGGTCGCGGAGAAGATCCGCGAGGACATCGAGGGTGACTCTCCGAAGGAGCAGGCATGACGAACATCGCCGCGGGTGTGGAAGGCAGCAACCCGCTCCTCAACATCCTCATCTTCGCCGCCTTCGTGGTCGTCACGCTGGTGATCGTGTTCCGGGCCAGCCGCAACACGAAGACGGCGTCGGACTACTACGCCGCCGGCCGCGCCTTCACCGGCCCGCAGAACGGCATCGCGATCTCGGGCGACTACCTGTCGGCCGCGTCGTTCCTCGGCATCGCGGGCGCCATCGCGATCAACGGCTACGACGGCTTCCTCTACTCCATCGGCTTCCTCGTGGCGTGGCTCGTCGCGCTGCTGCTGGTCGCGGAACTGCTGCGCAACACCGGCAAGTTCACGATGGGCGACGTGCTGGCGTTCCGGATGAAGCAGCGCCCGGTGCGGGCCGCGGCCGCGACGTCGACGCTGGCCGTGTCGTTCTTCTACCTGCTGGCCCAGATGGCCGGCGCGGGCGGTCTCGTCGCGCTGCTGCTGGTCGCGGAACTGCTGCGCAACACCGGCAAGTTCACGATGGGCGACGTGCTGGCGTTCCGGATGAAGCAGCGCCCGGTGCGGGCCGCGGCCGCGACGTCGACGCTGGCCGTGTCGTTCTTCTACCTGCTGGCCCAGATGGCCGGCGCGGGCGGTCTCGTCGCGCTGCTGCTCGGCGTCGAAGGCGGTGGCGCGCAGGCCATCGTGATCGCCGTGGTCGGCATCATCATGATCGCCTACGTCCTGATCGGCGGCATGAAGGGCACCACCTGGGTGCAGATCATCAAGGCCGCGCTGCTGATCGTCGGCGCGCTCGTGATCACCCTGTGGGTGCTGGGCAAGTACAACTTCAACTTCTCCACCCTGCTGCAGGCCGCCGTCGACAAGGCGGGCAAGGCCGGCGAGACGCTGCTCGGCCCGGGCAAGCAGTACGGCGCGACCGGAACGTCCAAACTGGACTTCTTCTCCCTCGGCATCGCGCTGGTGCTGGGCACCGCCGGACTCCCGCACGTCCTGATGCGCTTCTACACGGTGCCGACGGCCCGCGACGCGCGGCGCTCGGTGGTCTGGGCGATCGTGCTGATCGGCGTGTTCTACCTGTTCACGCTGGTGCTGGGCTACGGCGCCGGTGCGCTGGTCGGACCGGACACGATCAAGAAGGCACCGGGCGGGGTCAACTCCGCGGCCCCGCTGCTGGCTTTGGAGCTCGGCGGGCCGGTGCTGCTGGGCCTGATCTCCGCGGTCGCCTTCGCGACGATCCTCGCGGTGGTGGCGGGCCTGACGATCACGGCGTCGGCGTCCTTCGCCCACGACGTCTACGCGAACGTCGTCAAGCGCGGCAAGACGTCGCCGGACTCCGAGGTCAAGGTCGCCCGGATCACCGCGGTGGTGATCGGCGCCCTCGCCATCGGCGGCGGCATCCTGGCCAACGGGCAGAACGTCGCGTTCCTGGTGGCGCTGGCCTTCGCGGTCGCGGCGTCGGCCAACCTGCCGACGATCCTCTACTCGCTGTTCTGGAAGCGGTTCAACACCCAGGGCGCGCTGTGGTCGATCTACGGCGGCCTGGCCATCACGATCGTGCTGATCGTGTTCTCGCCGGCGGTGTCCGGCAAGAGCACGTCGATGATCAAGACCGTGGACTTCGCCTGGTTCCCGCTGAGCAACCCCGGCATCGTCTCGATCCCGGCCGCGTTCATCCTGGGCTGGCTGGGCACGGTCCTGTCCAAGGAGCACGACGAGAAGAAGTACGCCGAGATGGAGGTCCGCTCCCTGACCGGCGCGGGCGCCGAAAAAGCGGTCGTTCACTGATTCCACCGACCCCGAAGGCCGTCGCGAGGGTGTTCCCGATCCCCTCGCGGCGGCCTTCGGCCATCAGTACGGCAGTTTTCCTTCGGCGACCCCCGCGAGCGTCGCTTCGAGCTGCTTCCGGACGTACTGCCAGAGCCCGCCACCCAGCGAGATCCTCGCCACCCCCAGTTCGGCGAGGCCGCCGAGCCCCGGGCTGCCCGGCCACGCGGGCGCGTTGACGGCGCCGCCGACGCCCTGCACGAACGCCGCGAGCACCTCGGGGGTGCGCAGGTGGATCGGGTAGACGCAGTCCGCGCCCGCCTCGAGGTACGCCCGCGCCCGGGCGATGCCGTCGGCGAGGTGGTCCTTCGGGTCGACACCGCGGAACGAGTCGACGCGGGCGTTGATCACCAGGCCGTCACCCGCCGCGTCGCGCAGGGCGGCGATCCGCTCCGCCTGCTCGGCGACCGGCCGCACCCCGCCGGTGGCGTGGTCGGTGTCCTCGAAGTTGCAGCCGACCGCGCCGGCGTCGGCCAGCCGTCCGGCCAGCTCGGCGCCGGAGAGGCCGTAGCCCGACTCGGCGTCGACGGTCACCGGCACGCTCACGGCGTTCGCGATACGTCTCGCCGCGGCGAACATTTCGTCCGCGGGCGCCTGCTCGCCGTCGGCGAACCCGAGCGCGGCGGCCACGGCGACCGAGCTGGTCGCGACGGCCGCGAACCCGGCGGCCTCGACGAGCTTGGCCGTGTCGGCGTCCCACGCGTTCGGCAGGACCAGGGGCTTGCCGGGAACGTGCAGCGCCTTGAGCGCGGCGGCCGTCACGAGTCGCGCTTCGGGAGCGGCGTGTGGCTGGTGATCGTCATCCGGTTCCAGCTGTTGATCGCGATGACCTCCCACGCGACCGCCTGGTACTGCTCCTCGGTGAACACCCGCGCGGCCTCTTCGCAGACGTCGTCGGGGACGCTCTGGGTCGCGGACAGCTTGGTCATCGCCTCGGTGAGGGCGAGGGCGGCCTGCTCCTGCTCGGTGAAGAGGTCCGTCTCGCGCCAGCCGTCGAGCACGAACAGCCGCCGCGGCGACTCGCCCAGCTCCAGGGCGTCGCGGGAATGCATGTCGAGGCAGTACGCGCAGCCGTTGATCTGGGACGCGCGGGTCTTCACCAGTTCGAGCAGCTTGGGGTCGAGGCCGGCGTTCGCCCCGGCCTTGTTGACCGCGGCCTGCAGGTTCGCCATCGCCTGGTAGAGCTCGGGCGCGTGCCCGAGACCGATTCGCTTCGTCATGACGTCCACGCTAGCCCGAACTGGTCCACGAGTATGGTCCAGTGACATGGCAGATTCGTGGTCCAGTTCCGGCCTCGACGTCCACCTCGGCTGGGAGCCGTCGACCGGCCGGAGCGGTCTCGCCGACGCGATCCGGACGGCGATCCGGGAGGGCCGGTGGCAGCCGGACGCGGCGGTGCCGTCGACCCGCGCGCTGGCTTCCGACCTGGGCATCGCGCGCGGCACGGTGACGCGGGTGTACGCCGACCTGGCCGCCGAGGGCTACCTGCGCACGGCCCAGGGCGCGCCGACCCGCGTGGCGACGGCGGGCTCGCTTCCGCAGTCCGCGCCGAGGCAGGCGCCCCGAGATCCGGCACCGCGCTGGGACCTGCGACCGGGGCGGCCGGATCTGACGGCGTTCCCGCGCCAGGCGTGGATCACCGCGACCCGGCGGGCCCTGCTGCGGACCCCGGCGTCGGCGTTCGGCTACGAGTCGGAGCTGGGCGCGCCCGAGCTGCGGGACACCTTGGCGGGATATCTCGCCCGGGCCCGCGGGGTGGTCGCCGACCCGGCGCGGATCGTGGTGTGCCACGGGTATTCGCACGCGATCGCGGTGCTGTCCCGGGCGTTGTTCTCTTTGGGTGTCGGCGAAATGGCGTTCGAGAACCCGTCGTTGGGCATGTACCGCTCGATCGCGGCGGCGCAAGGCCCGCGGGTGGTCGGCGTCCCGGTGGACGAGGACGGCTTGGATGTGTCCGCTTTGGACAGTCCAGCGGTGGTGGTGACGGCGGCGCACCAGTACCCGACGGGCGTGACGCTGGCCCCGCACCGCCGCGCGGCCCTGACCCGCTCCGGCGCGATCGTCCTGGAGGACGACTACGACGGCGAATTCCGCTTCGACCACCAGCAGGTCGGTGCGCTGCAGGCGCTGGCCCCGGAGCGGGTGGTGTACGCGGGCACGGCGAGCAAGACCCTCGCGCCCGCCTTGCGCCTCGCGTGGCTGGTGCTGCCTCGGAAGCTGGTGGAGCCGGTCCGCGCGGCGATGGCCGACAGTGGTTCCCGACCGGCACTGCTGAACCAGCTGGCCCTGGCGGAGCTGATCGACTCGGGCGCGTACGACCAGCATGTGCGCCGCAGCCGGGCGGAGTACCGCTCGCGGCGGGTCCGGCTGCTGGCGGCGTTGCCGGAAACGGTCCGCCCCCAGGGCATCGCGGCGGGGTTGCACTTGCTGTTGATGCTTCCCCCGGACGGCCCATCGGAGGCAACGGCATTGGCAGCCTGCCGTCGGCGAGCGATCGGCATCGAGGGGCTGGACGGGTATTGGATGGGCGACGAGCGCCCGGGAGGCTTGATAGTCGGCTACGCGGCAGCACCGAAGCACGCGTTCGCGGGCGCGACCCAGACGCTGGTGGAAGCGCTGTGGGAGATCACCGCCTGACCGCGCACTTACTTACCGCGCGCCACTTCCGCCACTGCCCGGCCCGCTTTCGCCGACACTCGCCTCGCCCACCACTCAAGCTGCCGCCACCACGAGGCCGCCGCGGCCAGCGGCCGCACATGACACTTCCGTCACGGCCACCTCCCTACCGTCCTGGCCGCACTTGCCACCCGCGCCTCGCCCGCCACTCAAGGCTCCCCCACCACGAGGCCGCCGCGGCCAGCGGCCGCACATGACACTTCCGTCACGGCCACCTCCCTACCGTCCTGGCCGCACTTGCCACCCGCGCCTCGCCCGCCACTCAAGGCTCCCCCACCACGAGGCCGCCGCGGCCAGCGGCCGCACATGACACTTCCGTCACGGCCACCTCCCTACCGTCCTGGCCGCACTTGCCACCCGCGCCTCCCCCGCCACTCAAGGCTCCCACCGCCAAGCCGCCACACATCCCACTCCAGCGCCGACCACCTCCTCGGCTGCCCTACCCGCGCTCGCCACTGCCGTCGCCGACCACCTCCCCCACCAAGCCGCCCCCGCCGCCCGGCCGTCCGCGGGCCACCCCACCGGGGCGGCCCGCGACAACCGTCAGAACCAGCAGCCGGGCCGAACCCGGATCAGTTCCGTCCGCAGCACCGGCGTCCCATCGACCGGCGCGGGATCCTCCGCGGTCGGCTGGATTCCCCCGGCAGCCACCTTGTCCAGCGTCCTCAACCCCTCGGCTCCGACCGTGCCGAACACCGTGTAGTTCGGTCGCAGCGCGGAATCGCCGTACACGACGAAGAACTGCGAACCGTTCGTGTCCGGGCCGGCGTTGGCCATCGCCAGCAGCCCGCGCGCGTACACCCGGCGCGTACCGGTCGGATCGGTCGGCGCCGGCGGCAGGTCCACCGGCAGCTCGTCCTTGTACTTGTACCCCGGCCCGCCCTCGCCGGTCGCGCTCGGGTCGCCGCACTGCAGGACCTTCAACGTCGGGTACGCGGTCAGCCGGTGGCACACCGTGTGGTCGTAGAACCGGTGCCGCGCCAGGTGCAGGAAGCTCTGCACCGTGCACGGCGCCTTCGCGCGGTCGAGCGTCAGCGGCAGCGCGCCCTGGCTGGTCGGGACCGCGACGTCCACCTTCCCGCGGCTCGGCGTGTGCCGCGGGTCGGGCGGCAGCGGCACCGGCCGCGCGGCCGGCTCATCCGGCGTTTCGGTGTACTGGCACGGCCCGTGCGTCGTCTTCGGCGGCGCCGCGTCGGCCGCGGTCGCGACGCCGTTGCCCGCCACGAACAACGCGCCGGCCGCCAGCGCGGTGACGAGTGTCTTCTTCATCCTGCACGCCCTCCCAGTGATCGCCCGGTTCCGGAGCGCCCCGCAGTCTAGGGCCCGCCACCGACAGGAATAACCGGCGAAAGTCGCCCCTGTCAGCCCATCGGGTGAATCGCAGGGCCGGAACCCCGGAAATTGTCGGACCCCCGGCGCACGATGTGGATCACGCGGCAGACCCGCCGCACCGCGAAGGGGGAAGTCATGGCAAACCGTCGAAGAACCATTGCGGCGACGGCGTTTTCGCTGCTGATCGGGATCACACTGACGATCAGGAAGGGCCACCCTGCCTTGCAGCGCAGTCTCAGACTCCCCAGCGGCGCGGCATCGGCCCTGCGAATCCGCAGCCGGCTGTCTCCGCGCACCGACGCATCAGCGCCGCGAATCCGCGACCGCTCATCCGTTCGGCTCCCGCACGCCGGGGCGGCAACGCCGCAGACCCGCGACCGCTGCTCCACCAACCAGCCCCCGCACGGCGAAACCTCAGCCCCACAGACCCGCGGCCGTCCCACCAATCAACCCTGCGCGGCGCGACCTCAGCCCCACGACCACTTCACCAACCAGCCCCCGCGCGGCGAAGCCTCAGCCCCGCAGATCCGCGATCAGCTCATCCGCGGCAGCGAACGGATCGATCTCCCGCGCCACCACCCGCTCAGCCACCCCCGCCAGCCGTCCCCCGCCCCGCAGGTCCGCCAGCTCGGCCCGCAACCGCCGCACGGCGATGGCCTCGACCTCGTCACGCGCCCGCGCGATCCGGCGCCGGCCCAGCTCGTCGTGCGCCACCAGCCAGTCGTGGTGCGCGGCCAGCGCCGCCACCACCTCGTCGACGCCTTCACCCTTCGCCGCGACGGTCCGCACGATCGGCTGGCGCCAGCTCGCGCCCCGGAGCTCGCGGCGCGCCAGCGAAATCATCTGCTTGAGGTCGTGCACCGTCGCGTCGGCGCCCTCGCGGTCGGCCTTGTTCACGACGAACACGTCGGCGATCTCCAGCACCCCGGCCTTCGCCGCCTGGATGCCGTCGCCCATCCCCGGCGCGAGCAGCACCACCGTGGTGTCGGCCAGCTTCACGACGTCCACTTCGGACTGTCCGACG
Organism: Amycolatopsis sp. MEPSY49; assembly: GCF_051337345.1. Lineage (NCBI taxonomy): Bacteria > Bacillati > Actinomycetota > Actinomycetes > Pseudonocardiales > Pseudonocardiaceae > Amycolatopsis > Amycolatopsis sp. MEPSY49. The sequence goes on from NZ_JBDLYJ010000023.1 coordinate 31,496, forward strand.
CCGACGGTCTCGATCAGCACCACGTCGAAGCCGGCGGCGTCGAGCACGCGCACCGCCTGCGGGGTCGCCCACGACAGCCCGCCGAGGTGCCCGCGCGTGGCCATCGAGCGGATGAAGACGCCGGGGTCGGTGGCGTGCTCGGTCATCCGGATCCGGTCCCCGAGCAGCGCACCGCCCGAAAACGGCGAAGACGGGTCGATCGCGAGCACCCCGACCCGCTTGCCCTCCGCTCGCAGCGCGGTGAGCAGTGCCGACGTCGAGGTCGACTTGCCGACGCCGGGCGGGCCGGTGAGCCCGACGACCCGGGCCCGCCCGGTGTGCGGGGTCAGTGCCCGCGCGATCTCGGCGACGCGGGGGTGGGCGTCCTCGACGAGCGACAGCAGCCGCGCGACGGCACGGTGCTGCCCGTCCCGCGCGCGGCCGACCAGGTCGTCGAGGTCGAGTGCACCGGCCACTTACGCGGACGGCACCCGCAGCAGGAGGGCGTCGCCCTGGCCGCCGCCACCGCAGAGAGCGGCCGCGCCGAGCCCGCCACCGCGGCGGCGCAGCTCGTGGATCAGGTGCACGGCGAGGCGGGCACCGGAGGCGCCGATCGGGTGGCCGAGGGCGATGGCGCCGCCGTTGACGTTGACCTTCTCCGGGTCGAGGCCGAGCTTCTCGGTCGAAACCAAGCCGACGGCGGCGAAGGCCTCGTTGATCTCGACGAGGTCGAGCGCGTCGGCGCCGAGCTTCGCCTTCGCCAGCGCGGCGAGGATGGCGTTCGACGGCTGCTCGTGCAGGCTCGCGTCCGGCCCGGAAACGACGCCGTGCGCGCCGATCTCGGCGATCGGCGTCAGGCCGAGCTCCTCGGCCTTCGCCTTGCTGGCCACGACGATCGCGGCGGCGCCGTCCGAGATCTGCGACGCCGAGCCCGCGGTGATGGTGCCGTCCGAGGCGAAGGCGGGGCGCAGCTTGGCGAGGCCTTCGGCGGTGGTGTCGGCGCGGACGCCCTCGTCGGTGTCGAAGACGACCGGGTCGCCCTTGCGCTGCGGGATGGAGACCGGCGCGATCTCGTCGGCGAAGTAGCCGTTCTTGATCGCCTCGGCGGCGCGCTGGTGGGAGCGGGCGGAGAACGCGTCCTGCTGCTCGCGGGTGACGCCGTAGCGGGAGTTGTACTTCTCCGTCGAGGCGCCCATGGCGACCTGGTCGAAGGCGCAGAAGAGGCCGTCGTAGGCCATGTGGTCGACGAGCGTGGTGTCGCCGTACTTGAAGCCGGAGCGGGACTTCGGCAGCAGGTGCGGCGCCTGGGTCATCGACTCCTGGCCGCCGGCGACGACGAGGTCGAACTCGCCGGCCCGGATGAGCTGGTCGGCGAGCGCGATGGCGTCGAGGCCGGAGAGGCAGACCTTGTTGATCGTCAGCGCGGGCACGCTCATCGGGATGCCCGCGGCGACCGCGGCCTGGCGGGCCGGGATCTGGCCGGCGCCGGCGGTCAGCACCTGGCCCATGATCGTGTACTGCACCGCGTCCGGGGCGACCCCGGCGCGTTCGAGGGCCGCCTTGATCGCGACCCCGCCCAGCTGTGCCCCCGTGAAGTCCTTGAGGGATCCGAGCAGGCGCCCGATCGGCGTACGGGCGGCACCCAGGATCACGGAACCGGACACGGCGTCCTCCAAGCATCGGCGCATGGGCAGTTTTTCCGACCATACCCGGAGGGTGGGCTTCTTGATGGAGCCAGTGTGAGGCGGGGCACGCGAAGAATCGGGGTCGACGCCGGTCGGGGGCGCCCTATCCTGCGTCCATGAATGACGCCCTGCGGCCGTTCGTGACGGCCATCGACCACGTCGGCATCGCGGTCCCGGACCTGGACGCGGCCATCGAGTTCCACCGCGCGCACTTCGGCCTGGAAGTGGCGCACGAGGAGGTGAACGAAGAGCAGGGGGTGCGCGAGGCGATGCTGCGCGCGCCCGGCACGGCGGGCACGGAGACGCAGATCCAGCTGCTGGCCCCACTGCGCGACGACTCGGCGATCGGCAAGTTCCTGGCCAAGAGCGGCCCGGGCCTGCAGCAGCTGGCGTACCGCGTGTCCGATGTGGACGCGGCGGCGGCCGCCCTGCGCGAGCAGGGCCTGCGCCTGCTGTACGAGGCGGCCAAGCGCGGCACGTCCAACAGCCGCGTGAACTTCGTCCACCCGAAGGACGCGGGCGGCGTCCTGGTGGAGCTGGTGGAGCCGGCGAAGGACGCCGCCGCGCACTGACGCGAACCCGTCCGGGCACAACAACTCCGGCCCGTGCGAACCGCGCGCCGGTGACAAAGCGCGACGGGCACGCTAAGCCGGCGCCGTCTTCGAAACGAGGGCGTCGGCGATGAACGTCAGCTCGCCGTCGAACTCGGCGGGCAGGTCGTCGTCCGAATGGCGGGCCGTCGCGTGCCGGTGGCTGACCGCGCGGGCCAGCAGGCCCGACGCGCGGTCGACGTCCGCCGTGGGCAGGACGCCGCCCGTCGCCGCCACGATCACCGCGCGGACCTGCCGCACGAGCACCTGGAAGCGCTCGTGGAGGGCGTCGCGGACGACGTGGTGGGTGTCGGCTTCGCGCCACAGCAGGTGCGAGAGCCCGAGCGACCGGCTGAAGCGGTGGTCGAGTTCGCGGACGAGCCGCCGCAGGCTGCCCGCCAGGTCGCCGGGGACGACGACCACGGCCGGCTCGATGCGCTCGTCGGGCAGCCGCTCGACGAGCGCCGTGAGCAGGTCCGCCTTGTGCCGGAAGTAGTAGTGCACCAGCCCCTTCGGCACCCCGGCCTGCTCCGCGATGCGGGAAGTCGGGGTGGCGTCGAAGCCGGACTCGGCGAAGAGCGCCTCGGCGGCGCAGAGGATGCGCTCCTTCGCCGAATCCTCGGTCATGCGTGCCTCCTGCGGCGTCAGTGCTGGCCGGCGGTGCGGTGCGCGGCGTTCGCGACCGGCATGGCTGCCGCGCCGGCGATGACCGTCAGCACCCCGGCGATCCAGGACGTCCAGGAAGCGCCGTTGAACTCGGTGTACCCCATCACCCACGGCGCGATGAACAGCAGCACGCCGAGCGCGATCTGGATGCCTTCGCCGTAGACCATGCCCGGCATCGCCAGTGAGACCAGGCCGTCGAGTGCGATCAAGGCGCCCAAGATGACCATCGTCCACATCGCGGTCGTGTCCGTGCTCAGCCAAAGGGGTGAAAGAGCGGCGACCACCCCGATGACGACCTCGGCCCAATCGTGCGGCCGGGCCCAGGCGCGCGTAGAGACTTCACTCATTCGTGCTCACCTCCGTCGGTGAAACTGCTGGTCGGGTGGGTGTACCCAAAGCCGATCATCCGCTTGACTGGCCAGCCGGTCAAGACTGACCGGTCACAGTTCGACGTGTAATCGTGCCCTCCGTCTCGTACAGTTGTGTCCGCGAGTTACCGGCGAGTAATTTCTGCCGCCAACGCCGTTGACCCCCATCTCCGCGGAGGAACCGATGACGCAGCTCGGCGAGATCCAGCAGGCCATCCTGAACGGCGAGTCCGCCGCGGTCGGGTCCTTGCCCGTGCCCGAGAGCTACCGCGGGGTGACCGTGCACGCCGACGAGGTCGACATGTTCGAGGGCCTCGAGAGCCGGGACAAGGACCCGCGCAAGTCGCTGCACGTCGACGACGTCCCCGTCCCCGAGCTGGGCCCGGGCGAGGCGCTGGTCGCCGTGATGGCCAGCGCCATCAACTACAACACCGTGTGGACGTCGATCTTCGAACCGATCCCCACGTTCAAGTTCCTCAAGAAGTACGGGAAGCTCTCGCCGCTGGCCAAGCGGCACGACCTGCCCTACCACGTCGTCGGCTCGGACCTGTCCGGCGTCGTGCTGCGGACCGGCGTCGGCGTGCACAACTGGAAGCCGGGCGACGAGGTCGTCGCGCACTGCCTGAACGTCGAGCTCGAAGGCCCGGACGGGCACAACGACACGATGCTCGACACCGAGCAGCGGATCTGGGGCTTCGAGACGAACTTCGGCGGCCTCGCCGAGGTCGCGCTGGTCAAGGCCAACCAGCTGATGCCGAAGCCGGACCACCTGACCTGGGAGGAAGCCGCCTCCCCCGGCCTGGTCAACTCCACCGCCTACCGCCAGCTCGTCTCGCGCAACGGCGCGGACATGAAGCAGGGTGACGTCGTCCTGATCTGGGGCGCGTCCGGCGGCCTCGGCTCCTACGCGACGCAGTACGCGCTGAACGGCGGCGCGATCCCCGTCTGCGTCGTCTCCAGCCCGGAAAAGGCGGCGATCTGCCGCAAGCTCGGCGCCGAGCTGATCATCGACCGCAGCGCCGAGGACTACAAGTTCTGGAAGAGCGACACCGAGCAGGACCCGAAGGAGTGGCAGCGCTTCGGCGCGAAGATCCGCGAGCTGACCGGCGGCGACGACCCGGACATCGTGTTCGAGCACCCGGGCCGGGAGACGTTCGGCGCGTCGGTCTACGCCGCGCGCAAGGGCGGCACGATCGTCACGTGCGCGTCGACCTCGGGGTACATGCACCAGTACGACAACCGCTACCTGTGGATGAACCTCAAGCGGATCATCGGCTCCCACTTCGCGAACTACCGCGAGTCCTGGGAGGCCAACCGGCTGATCGCGAAGGGCCTGATCCACCCGACGCTGTCGAAGACGTACGCGCTCGAAGACACCGGGCAGGCCGCGCTCGACGTCCACCGCAACGCCCACCAGGGCAAGGTCGGCGTGCTCGCGCTCGCCCCGCAGGAGGGCCTCGGCGTCCGCGACGAGGAGAAGCGCGCGAAGCACATCGAGGGGATCAACGCGTTCCGCGGCGCCTGAGCCGCGCCGGCGGGCCGGGGCCCCGGTGGCGGAAACCGCCGGGGTCCGGCCCGATCGGGCCAGTTCCTCCCGCCGCGTCACACGGCACGTTCGGCGCACCGCACGGGTGCTCACCCTTCCGTGACCCGGCTGCGACTACGGTAGGCCCATGAGCCTTGGCGATGAACGGGAGCTTGTGCCGCTGGGAGCCGGCTTCGACGTGGCGAAGCGCGGGTACAGCCGAGCGCAGGTCGACGAGCACCTCGAACGGCTGGACGCCGACCTCAAGATGCTCACCGCCGACCGGGACGCGGCCATCGCGCAGGCCGGCGACCTGGCCCGGCAGCTGGAGATCGCGCGCGGCGAGATCGCGGACCTGCGCGGGCAGGTCGACCGCCTCGCCCAGCCGCCGACGAGCGTCGAAGGTCTCTCCGAACGGCTTCAGCGGATGCTGCGCCTCGCGCAGGACGAGTCCGCCGACACGCGGGCCCGCGCCGAGGCCGAGGCCGGGCACATCCGGGCCAAGGCCGAGACGGACGCGAGCGCCATGCGCGCCCGTTACGAGCAGCTGCTCACCGAGCTCGACCTGCGCCGCAAGGAGATGGAGGCGGAGCACCGCAAGGTGCTCGAAGACGCCCGCGCGGAGGCCAAGAAGATCACCGACGAGGCCGAAGCCGAGCGCAACCGGCTCGACACCGAGTCGTCGGACCGCCGCACGAAGGTCGAAGAGGACTTCGAGATCGCGATGGCCTCGCGCCGCACCGAGGCGATGCGGGTACTGGCCGAGCAGGAGGCCGCGAGCAAGGCCGAGGCCGCCCGCCGCGTCCAGGAGGCGACGCAGGACGCCGCCGACATCCGCGCGAAGGTCCTCGAAGAGGAGAAGGCCGCGAAGGCGGACATCGAACGCCGTCAGCGCGAGTCCGTCGCGGAGGCGAACAAGCGCCGTCAGGACTCGATCACCGAGGCGAACGCCCGGCTCGCGGAGGCCGCCGACGAGGCGCGGCGCCGCGTGACGACGGCGACCGAGGAGTCGAACCGGCGGATCACCCAGGCCAACGAGCGCGTCGACGCGCTGCGGAAGGTGCGCGGCGGGCTCGCCGAGCAGGTCCGCGCGGCGCGGGCGGTGCTGGCCGAGGCGCACACCGTCCTCGGCGACGAGGTCAAGGTCCCCGCGGACGTCACGGCCGACCTGAAGGCGGAGGACCTGAAGGCCGACACCGGGAAGACGGCGCCGGTGGGCGACGTCGAGGAGACGATCCGCATCAAGGCGTCCGACGTCCCGAAGCCGAAGCAGACCCCCAAACCGGCTCCCAAGCCCGCGCCGAAGCCCGCTCCGCGGGCGAGCGGAGCGCAGAAAGCGACTGGCGAGTAACCTTCCACCCGACACGGGCGCGGACGAGCCTGCGCGGTCGGTACCGACCGGCTATCGTCCCTGCTCACGCGGGATCACCTGGAGGTTTTGCGCATGGGTGCGGCATATCGGACCGTGGTGGTGGGCACGGACGGCTCGGAGTCCTCGTTCGCGGCGGTGGACCGCGCGGCGGCGGTGGCCGGCGACGCGGGCGCCACGCTCGTCATCGCGTGCGCGTACTACCCGGCCAGCAAGTCCGACGTCGACAAGGCCCAGGACGTCCTCGGCGACGAGGCGTACCAGGTCGTCGGCTCGGCGCCGGCCGAGGACACGCTGCAGTCGGCGCGTGACCGCGCGACGCGCGCGGGTGCGGAGAAGATCGACACGGTCGCGGTGAAGGGCGACCCGGTCGACTCGCTGCGCAAGGTCGTGCACGAGCGCGAGGCCGACCTGCTGGTGGTCGGCAACCGAGGGCTGAACACGATCGCCGGCCGCATCCTGGGCTCGGTGCCGTCGGAGGTGGCGCGAAAGTCCGGCGTGGACGTGCTGATCGTCCACACGACCTGAGCCGGTGACCGACCCGAGCGAGGAGCTCCAGCAGCGGCTCGAGCGCGTCCTGCTCGGCGGCAGGCGGAAGTACACCCGGCTCGAAGTGGCCGAAAAGGCCGGCGTGCCCGACGAGCGGTCACGCCGGCTCTGGCGTGCGCTGGGGTTCGCGACGGTCCGCGACGACGAGGTCGTCTTCACCGACGCCGACGTCGAGGCGATGCGCACGGCGGACCAGCTGGTCCAGTCGGGACTGATCGACCCGAGCATCGAGGTGTCGGTGACGCGCGCGCTCGGCCAGCACCTGTCGCGGCTGGCCGAGTGGCAGGTCGACATGCTGTGGGAGCTGATCCGCGACCAGCCGGAGCTGGGCCGCAACGAGCGTCAGGTGGCGCGGTTGGTCGACCGGCTGCTCCCGGAGCTGGAGCGGGTCCAGAACTTCGTCTGGCGCCGCCACCTGGCGGCGTACGCGGGCCGGGCGTTCGCGGCCGCGGGCGACAACGTGGAGACGCGCACCGAGGTGGTCGGCTTCGTCGACATGGTGGGCTACACGCGCCTGACGCGCCAGATCGACGAAGAAGAGCTGAGCCGGGTCTTGGACGCGTTCGAGACGCTGGCAACGGAGGTGATCGCCGAGCACCACGGCCGAGTGGTGAAGATGATCGGCGACGAGGTCCTGTTCGTCGCGGACGCGGCGGTCGACGCGGCGGAGATCGCCTTGGCCTTGACCGAACGCACCTCAGCGGACGAGAGCCTGCCGGCGGTCCGCGCGGGGATGGCATCGGGCCGGATCTTGTCGCGCTTCGGGGACGTGTACGGCTCGGTGGTCAACTTGGCGGCCCGCCTGACGTCGGTGGCCCGCCCGGGGACGATCTTGGTGGATCGTGAGCTGGCTTCGGAGCTTTCGGAGGAGAAGGCGTACGAGCTCCGGATGCGCCGGCCGGTGACGGTCCGCGGGTACAACCGCCTCCGCCCGGCAGCGCTGCGGCGGGCGAGTGAGGCACCGACGGGGATGTTCGCGAGTTCGCAACAGCTGGCGGCGGAGATGCTGGGTCTCACGGACCCGGCGGCTCGGGTGCCGGCGGAACGGGAGACCGCGCCCGAGGACGAGGTAACCGAGCCACCCTCTCCCCGCCGCCGACGCCGGCGGCGCATCCTCTGATTCCTCGCCACTTGCCTGGGCATGCACCGCTGCGCAGCTGGTTGCTGCCAAGTCCAGGGCCTACAACCACCTCCGCCGACAGCGCTGCGGCGGGCGAGTGAGGCACCGACGGGGATGTTCGCGAGTTCGCAGCAACTGGCGGCGGAGATGCTGGGGTTGACGGACCCAGCGGCCGAGCCGTCGACCCGGGGCGAGGCACGTCCTCGCCGTGGGCGGCGAGGACGCATTCGCTGAATCTCGGCTCGCCGGCTGTCCGGCGCTCCGAGTGAAGCCAGGTCGCCGGGGCCGATGCCTCACGACATTGTCGGCACTGAGGCGCGCACCTGGGCACTGGCTGGCCTGAGGACGGTAAAGGCGGGTGTGCTGTGGAGCACAGGCTCGGCTAAGTTCACCTTCCGTTCATTTCCGGCCATACATCGGTTCAGGTGAGCGGGTGACAGTTCATCCGGTGTACAACGTTTGGCCAACGACACCCGGAGGCGATCATGCTCGAGAGCGTCGGCGTTGTCGGTGCGCTCGCGACAGCAGGAATGATCGTGCGGCAAGTACTGATCCTCGCCATAGCTCTGCGCGGCACGAAACCCAGCGAGCGTCCGGCGATCATCCGTGCCCTGGCGGACTTCACCCATGCGGCAAGGCCGCGACGGAAGAGCGTCCGTTGATCAGGCGTCGAAGTCGACCGTGATCTCCTCCGAGACCGGGTACGACTGGCACGTCAGCACGAACCCCGCCGCCACCTCCGACTCCTCCAGCGCGAAGTTCCGCCGCAGGTCCACCTTCCCCTCCGTCACCCGCGCCCGGCACGTCCCGCACACTCCGCCCTTGCACGCGAACGGCAGATCCGGCCGGAACTTCTGCGCCCCGTCCAGCACCGAAGACGTCCGCGGCAACGTCATCGTCGACGAGCGGCCATCCAAGACCACCTTCACCTCGGACGACTCTCCCGCCACCGCCGGGTCGAGATGCGCAACCGGTGAAGGGGGCGTGTCGACGTAGAACAGCTCCTGGTGGATTCGTGCCCGGGGCACCGAAAGCGAAGTCAGCAGCTCCTGTGCGCCCGAGACCATCTCGAACGGGCCGCACAGCCACCAATGGTCCACTGAGGACACCGGCACCAGGGACGAGAACAACGAACGCAGCTTCGGCACGTCCAAGCGCCCCGTGAACAGCTCCGCCTCGCGGGGCTCGCGCGACAGCACGTGGATCAGCTCCAGGCGCGAGGGCGCGCGGTCCTTCAGGTCCGCCAGCTCGTCCGCGAACATCACCGTGTCCGTGCGGCGGTTTCCATACAGCACAGTAACTGTGGCCTCGGAAAAGCGCAGCAGCGACGACACGATCGACAGCACCGGTGTGATGCCCGAGCCCGCCGCGATCAGCACGTGGTGACCACCCGCGGACAAGTCCGGGGTGAACGATCCCGTCGGTGTCGCCACCTCGATCGTGTCGCCCGGGCGGACCTCGTTGACCAGCCACGACGAGAACAAGCCGTCCGGGACCAGGCGGACGCCCACCCGCGGCGCCGCTCCCGCCGGGGCGCAGATCGAGTACGACCGGCGCTCGTCGCGGCCCTCGATCGACCGCCGCAACGTCAGCGACTGGCCCGGCTTGAAGTCGTACTCCGCCGCCAGCGACGAAGGCACGTCGAACGTCACCGCGACCGCGTCGTCGCACAACCGCGTGACGCCCGCGACCTTCAGGGGATGGAACGCCACCTCAGATCTCCTTGACGTGCTCGAACGGCTCGGAACACGAACGGCAGCGCCGCAGCGCCTTGCACGCCGTCGCGCCGAAGCGGGATTGCTCCTCCGTGTCGAAAGAGCCGCACAGCGGACAGGAAACCCGCGAGACCGGCGCCGACAGCGTCAGCGGGATCGGACCCGACCGCCGCGGCGCCGCACCCGGGGGCGCGATGCCGGCCGCGGCCAGCTTTTCGCGGCCCGCGGAAGAAATCCAGTCCGACGTCCACGCCGGTGTCAGCTGCGTCCGGATCTCGACGTCCGCGTAGCCCGCCGACACCAGCGCGTGCTCCAGGTCGTCGCGCATGGTGTCCATCGCCGGGCACCCCGTGTACGTCGGGGTGATCGCCACGACCACCCGACCGTCCTCTTCGGACACCGAGCGCAGCACGCCCAGGTCGGCCAGGGTCAGCATCGGCAGCTCGGGGTCGGTGACCGTCGCCGCGACCGCCTCCGCCGTCACCATTTCGCGTCCGGCATCGCGCGGGCGACGCTCTGCAGCTCCGCCAGCAAGTACCCGAAAGACTCGGTGTGCACGCCGTCGCGGCCCGTGCGGCCCGAGACCCCCGCCAGCTCGCCGGCAGCAGGACGAGACAAAGTAGCCGCGGACAACGCCTGGTCCAGCACCGCGTCGAATTCGGGCCGCAGCGAAGCCGCGTCCACCAGCTCGAGCGGGTGCGTGCGGAACAGCTCCCCGACGTACGGCCAGACCGCGTCCAGCCCCTCCTGCATCCGCGAGTGCGACAACGGCGTCCCGTCACCGAGGCGGACCAGCCACTGCGCCGCGTAGTCGCGGTGGTAGGTCACCTCCTTGACGCCCTTGTCCGCGATGGCCGCCAGCACCGGGTCCACCGACGACACCAGCCGCTGCAGCAGCGCCAGCCGCCACGTCGAGAACACGAACAGCCGCGCGATCAGGTGCCCGAAGTGCCCGCCGCCCAGCTCCGCGAGCCGGACGTTGCGGAACTCGTTCTCCGCGCGCAGGAAGGCGAACGAGTCCTCGGTACGCTCGGAGCCGTCGGCCTTCCCGGCTCGCGCCAGCAGCAACCGCGCCTGGCCGAGCAGGTCCAGGGCGATGTTGGCGATCGCGACCTCGTCCTCCAGCTCGGGCGCGTTCGTGCACCACTCCTGCAGCCGGTGGGAGAAGATCAGCGCGTCGTCGCCCAGCATCAGGCAGTAGGCGGCCAGCGTGGCACCGTCCACACCGGACGGTACCGACGTGTCCACTCCGGACAGCGGGTCCTCGAAGCCGGTGCCGAACGCCCAGCGGGCGTCGTTCTCCTCGGTCAGCGACTCGTAGACGTTGTCGAAACTCATATGTGCGGCACCTCCTCGGGGATGTCGTAGAACGTCGGGTGCCGGTAGACCTTGTCGCCGCTCGGCGCGAAGAACGGGTCCTTCTCGTCCGGCGACGACGCCGTGATGTCGGAGGCGCGAACGACCCAAATGGACACGCCCTCGTTGCGGCGGGTGTAGAGGTCACGCGCGTGGTGCAGCGCCATCTGGTCGTCGGCCGCGTGCAGCGATCCGACGTGGACATGGTTCAGCCCGCGCTTCCCGCGCACGAACACCTCGTACAGCGGCCAGTCGTGCTTGACCGGACCGGGCGCGGCCGGGACGCCCTCCAGCGGGACGGCGCCGTGGCCGCCTTCGGCAGTCAGGTCGCTCACTTGCGCTCCTCGTTCTTCCTCGCGTGCGCCACCGCGGCCTCACGCACCCACGCGCCGTCTTCGTGCGCGCGACGCCGGTGCTCGATCCGCGACGCGTTGCACGGGCCGTTGCCCTTCAGCACGTTCTTGAACTCGTCCCAGTCGACCGCGCCGAAGTCGTAGTGCCCCCGCTCGGAGTTCCAGCGAAGGTCGGGATCCGGGAACGTGACACCCAACGCTTCGGCCTGCGGCACCGACATGTCCACGAACCGCTGCCGCAGCTCGTCGTTGGTGTGCCGCTTGACCTTCCACGCCATCGACTGCGCGGTGTTCGGCGAATCGGCGTCCGGCGGCCCGAACATCATCAGCGACGGCCACCACCAGCGGTTGACGGCCTCCTGGACCATCTCCCGCTGCTGGTCGGTGCCCTTCATCATCGTCATCAGCAGCTCGTAGCCCTGCCGCTGGTGGAAGGACTCCTCCTTGCAGATCCGGATCATCGCCCGCGCGTACGGCCCGTACGACGACCGGCACAGCGGCACCTGGTTGCAGATCGCCGCGCCGTCCACCAGCCAGCCGATCACGCCGACGTCGGCGAAGGTCAGCGTCGGGTAGTTGAAGATCGACGAGTACTTCTGCTTGCCGGTGATCAGCTTGTCGGTGAGGTCCGCTCGGTCCGCGCCCAGCGTCGCCGCCGCGGAGTACAGGTAGAGCCCGTGGCCGGCCTCGTCCTGGACCTTGGCCAGCAGGATCGCCTTGCGCCGCAACGACGGTGCCCGCGTGATCCAGTTGCCTTCGGGCTGCATGCCGATGATCTCCGAGTGCGCGTGCTGCGCGATCTGCCGGATCATCGTCTTGCGGTAGCCCTCGGGCACCCAGTCGCGCGGCTCGATGCGCTGGTCGCGCTCGATGGTGTGCTCGAAGTGTTCTTCCAGTGACACAGTGGCCGTCACGGCTGCTCCTTCGAAACCAGGGTCAGGACGTCGTACTTCGCGACCGACTCCCCCTCGGCGTTGGTGACGTCGGCGTCCCAGCGGACCTCGCCGTACTCCTGGTCGATCCGCGGGGTGATCTGCTTGGCGGTCAACGTCACCGTCAGCGAGTCGCCGACCTTGACCGGGGTCAGGAAGCGCAGGTTCTCCAGGCCGTAGTTGGCCAGCACCGGGCCGGGCTCCGGCGAGACGAACAGCCCCGCCGCGAACGAGACGACCAGGTAGCCGTGCGCGACGATGCCGCCGAACAGCGGGTTCGCGGCCGCCGCTTCGGGGTCGGTGTGGGCGTAGAACGTGTCGCCGGTGAACTCGGCGAAGTGGTCGATATCGGCCTGCGAAACAACCCGCGGCCCCGCCACCACCGAGTCACCGATCTTCAGCTCGGCCAGGGACTTCCGGAACGGGTGGACGTCACTTTCGGTGCGCGGCGCGCCGGTGACCCAGCGGCCGGTCACCGCGGACAGCACCGCGGGCGAGCCCTGCACGGCGGTGCGCTGCATGTGGTGCAGCACGCCGCGGACGCCGCCCATCTCCTCCCCGCCGCCCGCGCGGCCGGGGCCGCCGTGGACCAGCTGCGGCATCGGCGAGCCGTGGCCGGTGGACTCCTTCGCGTCCTCGGCGTCCAAGACGAGCAGGCGGCCGTGGAACGGCGCCGCGCCGAGGACGACCTCGCGGACGAACTCCTTGTCCGCGGACACGATCGACCCGGCCAGGCTGCCGCCGCCGCGCGCGGCGAAGTCGACGACCTGCTCGGTGGACGTGTACGGCAGCAGCGTCGAGACCGGGCCGAACGCTTCGACCTCGTGCGGCTCGGTGCGCTCGGGGTCGGCCTTGAGCAGCACCGGGGAGATGAACGCGCCGCGCTCGGCGTCGGCGTCCACCACGTCGACCTGCTCCGGGTCGCCGAAGACGACGCTGCCGGCGTCCAGCAGCGCCTTCAGCGACCGCCGGACCTCCTCGCGCTGCTCCAGGCTGGCCAGCGCGCCCATCCGGACGCCTTCGGACGCCGGGTTGCCGACGGTCACCTTCGCGAGCCGCGCGGACGCGGCCGCGGCGACGTCGTCCAGCAGCGCGGCCGGGACGAACGCGCGGCGGATCGCGGTGCACTTCTGGCCCGCCTTGACCGTCATCTCGGTGGTCAGCTGCTTGACGAACAGGTCGAACTCGGTCGTCCCCGGCACGGCGTCCGGGCCGAGGATCGAGCAGTTCAGCGAGTCGGCCTCGGCGTTGAAGCGGACGGCGTTGCGGATGATCGCCGGATGCGCGCGCAGCTTCTGCGCCGTCGACGCCGAGCCGGTGAAGGACACCAGGTCCTGGGCGGTGACGTGGTCCAGCAGGTCGCCGACGCTGCCGGCGACGAACTGCAGCGAGCCCTCGGGCAGGATCCCCGACTCGACGATCAGCTCGACCAGCCGCGCGGTCAGGTACGCCGTCGAGCTGGCCGGCTTGACCAGGCTCGGGACCCCGGCGAGGAACGCGGGCGCGAACTTCTCCAGCGGTCCCCACACCGGGAAGTTGAACGCGTTGATCTGGACGGCAACGCCCCGCAGCGGGGTCGCGATGTGCTGGGCGACGAACGTGCCCCCGCGCGACAGCGGCTCGACGTTGCCCTCGACGTAGACGGTGTCGTTGGGCAGCTCGCGCTTGCCCTTCGAGGCGTAGCTGAACAGCACGCCGATGCCGCCGTCGATGTCGAACTTCGAGTCACCGAGCGTGGCACCGGTGCGAGCGGAGAGCGCGTACAGCTCCTCGCGGTGTTCGCGCAGGTGGGAGGCCAACGCCTTCAGCAGGGCCGCGCGCTGGTGGAACGTCAGCTCCCGCAGCGCCGGCCCACCCACCCGGCGGCCGTACTCCAGGGCGCCCGCGAAGTCGACGCCCTTCGACGAGATCCGGGCGACCTCCTCGCCCGTGGCCGCGTCGTGCAGCGGGACGCCCTCGTCCGCCGCCGTGTGCCACTCCCCCGAGACGTAGCTGCGCAGCAATGCCATCAGGTCCCTCTCGCCGAATTACCTACCGGACGTTCAGTTAATCGCATGGTATCCGCTGCGGGCGAAGATCGGAAGGCCGGACGCTTGACACCGCCCCGGCCACTGCCTTTACTGAGCGACACCGCGAGGTGACCGTCCATTCGGTCAGTCCATCCATGCCCCCGCCACCACCCTCAACGGAGGCGCTTCGCGCCGCAGAGCTGAATCAGGAGGCAGCGCATGACCAACGCCGCGCACACCATGTTCGCCGCCGACGAGGCGTCGCGCGCGCTGGGCATCGAGCTGGCGGAGGCGAGCGACGGCCGGGCCGTGGCGACCATGACGATCACGCGCGAGATGGTCAACGGCCACGACATCGCGCACGGCGGCTACGTCTTCCTGCTCGCCGACACCGCGTTCGCCTGCGCGTGCAACACGCACGGCCCGGTGACGGTCGCCGCGGGCGCCGAGATCTCCTTCGTCGCGGCCGGCCGGCTCGGCGACCGCCTGGTCGCCACGGCCACCGAGCGCACCCGCTACGGCCGCAACGGCATCTACGACGTCACGGTGCACCGGGAGACCCCCGGCGGGCCCGAGGTCGTCGCCGAATTCCGCGGCCGCAGCCGCGCCATCTCCGCGAAACGGGACTGACCATGATCGAGGCGAACATCGGCGCGGACCAGCTGGCCGCGCTCCAGCTGGAACGTCTGCAGTGGACGCTCCGGCACGCGTACGCGAACGTGCCCGCCTACACACGGAAGTTCGACGAGGCCGGCGTCCACCCGGACGACTGCAAGGAGCTCGCCGACCTGGCGAAGTTCCCGTTCACCACCAAGCAGGACCTGCGGGAGAACTACCCGTTCGGGATGTTCGCCGTCCCGCAGGACCAGGTGCGGCGCATCCACGCCTCGAGCGGCACGACCGGCAAGGCCACCGTCGTCGGGTACACCGAGCAGGACATCGACACCTGGGCGACGGTGATGGCCCGGTCGATCCACGCGGCCGGCGGGCGGCCGGGCCACAAGGTGCACGTCGCCTACGGATACGGGCTGTTCACCGGCGGGCTCGGCGCGCACTACGGCGCGGAGAAGCTGGGCTGCACGGTGATCCCGGCGTCCGGCGGCATGACCGCGCGGCAGGTCCAGCTGATCACCGACTTCAAGCCCGAGATCATCATGGTCACGCCGTCGTACATGTTGACGCTGCTCGACGAGTTCGAGCGCCAGGGCGTCGACCCGCGTTCGTCGTCCCTGAAGGTGGGCATCTTCGGCGCCGAGCCGTGGACCGAGCGGATGCGCGCCGAGATCGAGGAGCGGTTCGCGCTCGACGCCGTCGACATCTACGGGCTGTCCGAGGTGATGGGCCCGGGCGTCGCGCAGGAGTGCGTCGAGACGAAGGACGGCCTGCACATCTGGGAGGACCACTTCTACCCCGAGGTGATCGACCCGTACTCCGAGAAGGTCCTCGGCAGCGGCGAGACCGGCGAGCTGGTGTTCACGTCCCTGACCAAGCAGGCGCTGCCGATCATCCGCTACCGCACCCGGGATCTCACCGCGCTTTCGCCGGGAACCGCGCGGCCGGCGTTCCGGCGGATGGCGAAGGTGACCGGGCGCACCGACGACCTGATCATCCTGCGCGGGGTCAACGTCTTCCCGACGCAGATCGAGGAGATCGTGCTGCGGACGGACGGCCTGAGCCCGCACTTTCAGCTCGTCCGGTCCACGCGCGGGCGGCTCGACCACCTGACCGTCCGGGTGGAGGCGCGCCACGACGCTTCTTCCGCTACCCGCGAGGACGCCGCCGCTTCGCTGGTTTCGCAGGTGAAGGACGGCGTTGGCGTGACCGTGTCGGTGGAGGTCGTCGAACCGGACACCCTGGAGCGGTCCATGGGCAAGATGCGCCGGATCGTCGACCAGCGGGAGAAGCCGTGACGACCCCGCGCCGCGGGCGCCCGGGCTACGACCTGGAATCGCTGCTGCAGGTGGCGGTGAAGCTGTTCAACGAGCGCGGCTACGACGGCACGAGCATGGAGGACCTCTCCCGCAAGCTCGGCATCACGAAGTCCGCGATCTACCACCACGTGCCGAGCAAGGAGGAACTGCTGCGGCTGTCGGTCGACCGGGCGCTGGACGGGTTGTTCGAGGTCGCCGCGTCGACCGACCAGCTGGACGGCCGCGCGATCGACCGGCTGGAGCACCTGGTGCGCGGCAGCGTGCTGGTCCTCGCCGACCGCCTGCCGTTCGTGACGCTGCTGCTGCGCGTGCGCGGCAACACGAAGGTGGAGCGGGCGGCGCTGGCCCGGCGGCGCGAGTTCGACCGGCTGGTGACGGACCTGGTGAAGCAGGCGGAGGCGGAGGGCGACATCCGGCCCGACGTCGACCCGTCGGTGACCGCGCGGCTGATCTTCGGCATGGTGAACTCGCTGATCGAGTGGTACAAGCCGCGGCGTGGCTCGGCGGCGACCGAGGTGGCGGACGCGGTGTGCAAGGTGGCTTTCGAGGGCCTGCGCACCACGTCGTGAGTGGTATTTCGGGGCAGAACCTGGTCACCACTCACGACGGGTCTGTCTGGGGCGGGCGCCCCGCTTGCCAAAGCAGGGCGTCGCGCAGCTGGCCGATCAACCGCTCGTCGTCCGCTTCGGACGGGTCCACCCCCAGCGGGATCCAGCGCTCGGAAACCTTCGCCCCATCGTCGTAGCCCGTGATCACGATTCCGGAGTACGACAGCGATCCCTCGTCCGCGCAGTCGCCGTCCGGGAGGGGTTCGTCCGGTTCGAAACCCTCGTCGAAGCTGACGTGGCGATGCTGCAGGCGGACGCTCACCCAGCGTCCGGCCGGCCGGATCGGCGCGTCTTCTTCGGTCATCTGCTCCTGCCCCGGTCGCGGGTCCCTGCCGTCTCGTCGCATCCGGGCGCCGCGGAGTTACCGGCCGGTTGTTCCGGTTGCGTAACGACGGCGTCCCCCGCGAAACGAACCTTTTGACGTAGGGTCAACTACTTGTTGACAGCATGCCGATCCCCGGCGAGGCTGAGCGGATGACCAGTGGGACCCGGCCGCGGCGGCGCCGCCTCGAACCGGCCGAACGGCGGGCGGAGATCCTCGCCGCCGCGCGGCACCTGTTCGGCGCCGGCAGCTACGCGTCGGTGTCCACTTCGGACATCGCCGAGGCCGCCGGGGTCGCGCGCCCGCTCATCAACCACTACTTCGGCGGCAAGCGCGAGCTCTACCTGGAAGTGGTGCGGCAGCTGATGATCGTGCCGGCGCCGGTCACCGAAGCGCTGCCGGACACCACGATGGAGGAACGGCTGGCGATCGGCGTCGAACGCTGGATCGACGTCGTGGACCGCAACCGCGACGCCTGGCTGACCGTCATCGGCCCCGAGTCGGCGGGCCGCGACCCCGAGATCGAGCGGATCATGCTGGAGGCCGACGAGGTCGCCGCCGACCGCGTCCTGGAAGCCGCGCTGATGACCGACGTCACCGAAGGGCGCGACGAGCTGCGCGCGATGATCCGGTCGTTCGGCGGGTTGCTGCGGGCCGCGTCGCGCGAATGGCTGATCCGCGGCACGCTCGACCGCGCTGCGCTGCGCACCTTCCTCACCGATTCGATCCTCAACCTGCTGAAGCTCACCTACCCGGCGGTGCTTGCCGAGCGGCCCGGAAGCGCCGGGCGAACGCCGCCGGGGTCATCCCGGTCCACCGCTTGAACGCGTAGATGAAGCTCGACGCCTCGGCGTACCCGAGCCGGTACGCGACGTCCTCGACGGACAGCACGCCGGTGTCGAGCAGCTCCTCGGCCAGCGTCTGACGGACCTCGTCGACGAGCGCGCGGTAGCTGGTGCCGGCCTCGGTCAGGCGACGCCGCAGCGTGCGCGTGCTGAGCGTCAGCTGGCGGGCGATCTCGTCCATCCCCGCGTCGACGCCGCCGAGCCGCACCAGGCGCTCGCGGACCTGTTGCGAAATGCCCGAACGCCGGCGTTTGCGCGCGACGAGCGCCTCGCACTGCGCGGCGCACAGGGCGACGGTCTGCTCGTTGGCCTGCGGCAACGGAAGCGCGAGCAGCGCCGGGTCGAGCGTCGCGCGGCAGGCGTCGGCGCCGAACCGCGGGGCCAGCCCGAACGCGGCCCGGTACGGGTCCACTGTGGACGGCTCGTGCCGGAAGCTCAGGTCCTCCAGGGTGATCTCCGGCAGCAGGTCGTGCATGACCGAGAAGATCGCGGCCAGGTCGCGCAGCACGAGGAACCGGGCGACGTCGGCGGGCACGCGGCTGTCGTCGAGCTCCAGCGTGAGCTTCCCGCCCGCCAGTTCGACGTGCGGGATGCAGAAGGCGAAGCTGAGGTCGAAGTAGCGCAGCGCGAACAGCATCGCGTCGCGCAGCGTCGGGCTGCTGATGCAGGCGAACCCGAAGATGCCGAAGGTGCTGACGCGGTAGCGGCGCCCGAGCTCGAGGGCCGTCGCGTCGGAGCCGTCCAGCTCGGCCAGCGCGCGGACGACGGCCAGCTCCTGCCGCGCGTCGACCTGCACCGACGGGTCGGCGAGCAGCTCCGGCGAGAGCGTCGTCGCGGCCAGGAGCTGCCCGGCGGGCAGGCCGCGGTCGGCGGCGAACCGGGTCATCAGCTCGATGCTCGCGGTGCCGCGCGGGAAGTCCCAGTCCCCGACGGCGGGCGCGGCGAGCTCGGCCATGGCCGGAATTATGGATGACGGCCGCTCGCGCGTCGAATCGAGGACCGGAACTGTCCGGGGTGATCGTTAGGGTGACGGCGTGGAGACCTTGAGCAGGCGGGCCCTTAACCGCGCGACGCTGGAGCGCCAGCTGCTGCTGCGCCGCGTGAAGATGTCCGCGCTGGCCGCGGTGGAGCACCTGGCCGGGCTGCAGGCACAGGCGCCGTTCCCGCCGTACTTCGCGCTGTGGTCGCGGCTGCACGGGTTCCGGCCGGCGGAGCTCTCGGAGCTGCTGGAGAGCCGGCAGGTGGTGCGGATCGCGCTGATGCGCGGCACGGTCCACCTGGTGACGGCGGCGGACGCGCTGGCGTGGCGGCCCGTCGTCCAGGTGCTCTACGAGCGTGACCTGAAGACGAACACCCAGCACGCCTCGGCGCTGGCCGGCCTCGACCACGACGAGATCGCCTCGGCCGCGCGTGAACTGCTGGCCACTTCGGCACTGACCGGCACGGCACTCGGCGCTGAACTGGCGAAACGCTGGGACGTCCCCGCGGCGTCCTTGACCCACTTGGCACGCGGCCGGCTGCCGCTGGTCCAGACTCCGCCCCGGGCGATCTGGGGCAAGGCCGGGCAGACGACGTACGCGTGCCTCGACGAGTGGGTGGGCGCGCCGCTTCCGGCGCCTTCGCCCGCTTCGCTCATCGCGCGGTACCTGCGCGCGTTCGGGCCGGCGTCGGTGGCGGACGTGCAGGCGTGGGCGGGCATCACCCGGCTGGGCGAGGTGGCCGCGTCGATGGACCTGCGGCGCTACCGCGACCCGGACGGCCGCGAGCTGCTGGACCTGCCGGAGCTGACGGTGCCGGACGAGGACGTCCCGGCGCCGCCGCGGCTGCTCGGGCCGTTCGACCAGATGATCCTGTCGTTCGCGGACCGGACGCGGGTGATCTCCGACGAGTACCGCAAGCGCGTGATCACCCAGAACGGCCTGGTCAAGGGCACGCTGCTGGTCGGCGGCCAGGTGCGGGGGCTCTGGGAGCTGCGGAAGGAGCGGAAGGCGGCGGTGGTCGAGCTGTCGCCGTTCGAGAAGCTGCCCAAGCGCGATCTCGGGATGCTGGAGAGCGCGGCCGGGCGGCTCGTGGAGTGGGCGGAGCCGGCCGCCGAGACGCGGGAGGTGCGGATCCTGGCTCCCGAGTGAGGCTGGCCGGAATTCTCGATCGGGTGACCGTTCGTGGCCTGTTGTCACAGGCCCCCGCTGCGTAGCTTTTCCTTCATGAGTAGTTCGGCGAAGGGCCCATCGGCGCTGATCGTGGGCACCGGGTTCGGCGGCATCGGGACGGCGGTCGAGCTGAAGCGCGCCGGGTTCACCGACTTCACGATCCTGGAGAGCGCGGCCGAGGCCGGCGGCGTCTGGCGGGACAACACCTACCCCGGCGCCGCGTGCGACATCCCGTCGCCGCTGTACTCGTACTCCTTCGAGCCGAACCCGCGGTGGCCGAAGCGGTTCTCGCACCAGCCGGACATCCTGGCCTACCTGCGCGGCGTCATCGCCAAATACGGCCTCGAGCCGCACATCCGGTACAACACCGAGGTCACCGGGGCCACGTTCGACGAAGCCCGCGGCGTCTGGCGCGTCGAAACGCCGGACCGGACCTACGAGGCCACCGTCTTCGTGCCCGCCGTCGGCCAGCTGTCCCGGCCGGTGCTGCCGGACCTCCCCGGCCGCGAGAGCTTCGCCGGCGACGCGTTCCATTCCGCGCGCTGGGACCACGACGTCGAGCTGACCGGCAAGCGCGTCGCCGTCATCGGCACCGGGGCCAGCGCCGTCCAGTTCGTTCCCGAGCTGCGCAAGCGCGCGAAGCACGTCACGGTCTTCCAGCGCACGCCGCCGTACGTCATGGCGAAGTCCGACCCGTCCTACCGGCGGTGGCAGCACTGGCTGTTCGAGCACCTGCCGCCCACGCAGCTGCTCGGCCGGCTGCGGATCTTCCTGCTCGCCGAGTACGCGACCTACGCGATGACGAAGCACCCCGTGCTGGCGAAGATGTTCGAGCTGCGGACCGCGCAGCTGCGGCGCCGGCACATCAAGGACCCGGAGCTGCGCGCGAAGCTGAAGCCGGCCTATCCCCTGGGCTGCAAGCGGATCCTGTTCACCAACGAGTACCTGCCGGCGCTGGCGCAGCCGAACGTCGACGTCGAAACGCGGCGGATCTCGTCGATCACCCCGCGCGGCGTGCGCGTCGAAGACGGGACCGAGCTCGACGCGGACGTCATCGTCTACGGCACCGGGTTCGCCGCGACGGAGTTCCTCGGCCGGATGAAGGTGACCGGCCTCGGCGGCCGGTCGCTGCAGGACGAGTGGGCCGGCGGCGCACGGGCCTACCTCGGCATGGTCGTGCCCGGGTTCCCGAACATGTTCTGCGTCTACGGGCCCAACACCAACCTCGGCGCCGGGTCCATCATCTACATGATCGAGCGCCAGGCGCGGTACATCCGCCAGGCGGTGGAACAGCTCACCCGGCCCGGCGTGTCCTATGTGGACGTCCGGCCGGACGTCGAAGAACGCTACGACCGGGAAGTCCAGCAGCGGCTGGGCCGGAGCGTCTGGAGCGCGTGCACCAGCTGGTACCGCCAGGCCGACGGCCGGGTGACGACCAACTGGCCGGGCCTGGTCACCGAGTACGACCGCCGCACCCGGCGGCTCGACGTGGGCGACTACCGGGTGGTGGCGTGATGGACTACGACGTCTTGGTGATCGGGTCCGGGTTCGGCGGCAGCGTCACGGCGTTGCGGCTGACCGAGAAGGGCTACCGCGTCGGCGTGCTGGAGTCCGGCCGCCGGTTCGCCGACGACGAGTTCGCGAAGACGTCGTGGCGGCTGCGCAAGTACATGTGGGCGCCCGCGCTGGGCTGTTTCGGCATCCAGCGGCTGACGCTGCTCAAGAACACGTTCGTGATGAGCGGCTCCGGCGTCGGCGGCGGTTCGCTGGTGTACGCGAACACGCTGTACGAGCCCCCGGACAAGTTCTACGCGGACCCGCAGTGGGCGCACATCACGGACTGGAAGGACGAGCTGGCGCCGTACTACGACCAGGCGAAGCGAATGCTGGGCGTGGTCGAGAACCCGGCGACGACGGCCGCGGACCGGGTGCTGTCCGAAGTGGCCGACGACATGGGTATCGGGCACACGTACCGCCGCACGCCGGTCGGCGTCTATTTCGGACAGTCCGGAGTGGACCCGTTCTTCGGCGGCGCCGGTCCCCTGCGGTCCTCCTGCACGCTGTGCGGCGAGTGCATGACCGGGTGCCGGGTCGGGGCGAAGAACACGACCGTGAAGAACTACCTGTACCTGGCCGAGCGGGCGGGCGCGGTCGTTCATCCCTTGACCACCGCGGTGTCCGTCCGGCCGATCTCCGGCGGGTACGCGGTGGACACGCGGCGGACCGGCGGCGTTTCCCGCCGGACGTTCACCGCGTCGCAGGTGGTGTTTTCCGCGGCGGCTCTGGGCACCCAGCGGTTGCTGCACCGGATGCGCGACAACGGGACGCTGCCTGCGTTGTCCCCTCGCTTGGGACTGCTGGCCCGGACGAACTCGGAAGCGGTGCTGGCGGCGCGGTCGTTGCGGTCGGACACGGACTACACGCGCGGGGTCGCGATCACGTCGTCGATCCACCCGGACTCCGTGACGCACGTGGAGCCGGTGCGGTACGGGCGCGGCAGCAACGTGATGGGGCTGCTGGCGACGGTGCTGGTGGACGGTTCGCCGGGCCGCCGCCGGTGGGTGCTGGGGTTGCGTGAGTTGTGGCGTGCCCGGCGCAACTTGCTGCGGATCCACAACCCGCGCCGGTGGTCGGAACGGATGATCGGGCTGCTGGTGATGCAGACGCTGGACAATTCCGTGACGACGTACACGAAGCGGGGTCTGTTCGGCCGCCGGATGACGACGCGCCAGGGAGCGGGAGCACCGTCCCCATCGTGGATCCCGGTGGGCCACGAGGTGACGCGCCGGGTGGCGGCGAAGATCGGCGGTCTCCCGCAGGGCGCGTGGACGGACATGGCGAACATCCCGATCACGGGCCACTTCATCGGCGGCTGCACGATCGGGGATTCGGCTTCGTCGGGAGTGATCGATCCTTATCAGCGGGTGTACGGGTATCCGGGACTGCACGTCGTGGATGGATCGGCGATCACGGCGAACCTCGGGGTGAACCCGTCGCTGACGATCACGGCGCAGGCCGAGCGGGCGATGGCGTTTTGGCCCAATCGGGGTGAGACGGACCCGCGGCCGGCGTTGGGGTCGCCGTATCAGCGGGTGGCGCCGGTGGCGCCGAAGAACCCGGTGGTCCCGTCGGAGGCGCCGGGAGCGCTGAGGCTGCCGATCACGCCGGTGTGAATGGGCTCGCGTCGGCCTGAGCGCGAAACTTGACTCGGGCCAGTGGCCGGAGTCAAGTTACGTACTTTTTTCGAGGACAGGTGTGCCCGTCCAGGTTCCGGCAGCCATGGTCAAGACGGTGGCCAAAAGGAACCCCGCCTGCCACATCGTGTTGCCGACCATGCCGGCCGCAACCTGGGCGCCAGCCGAGCACGCCATACCAATGGTGACGAGGACTCGCGATCGCCGAGCCGTCATGCGGCCATTATGCCGGAGTTTCGCGTTGCTGAACGCGTGAAGAGGCCCTCCCGGCCGCGCTTCCGGGAGGGCCTTCCTCAGCGCACGGTCACGGCAGGCCCGCGAGCCCCGCCGAGACCGTGTTGGCGAACGCGTAGCCGTTCGACGCGTCCCAGTTGATCGACCACGTCATCGCGCCGCGGATCGACGGGTACGTCGTCGATGGCTTGAACGATCCGCACGACGTTCCGCGCGCCAAGCAGTTCAGCGCCGACACCGTGTTCGACGGCGCCTGGTAACCCCCGCCGGCCGCCTGGGACGACGCCGGGAGGCCCAGGCCCACCTGGTCCGCTCGCAAGCCGCCCTGGAGCTGGATGCACGCCAGGGCCGTCAGGAAGTCGACCGTGCCCTGGGCGTACACGCTGCCGTTGCAGCCGAGCATCGTGCCCGAGTTGTAGTACTGCATGTTGACGACCGTCAGGATGTCCTTGATGCCCAGCGCCAGCTGGAAGTAGCCACCCTGCGTGGACTGCATGTCGATCGTCTGCGGCGCCATCGTGATGACCTTGCCGCCGCCGTTGTAGATGCTGCGCAGCGCCTGACCCATGTACGTCGCGTTGATGCCGTTCTCGAGGTCGATGTCGACGCCGTCGAAGCCGTAGTTCGCGATCAGCGACTTCACGCTGTTCGCGAAGTTGTTCGCCGACGTCGAGTCGCCGACACTGATCGTGCCGTTCTGGCCGCCGACCGAGATGATGACCTTCTGGCCGCGCGCCTGGACCGTCTTGACGTCCGCCTTGAACTGCGCGTCCGTGTAGCCGCCGAGCTGCGACGACAGCCCCGAGTCGAGCGTGAAGCTCACCGCGCCCGGCGTGCCCGTCGCGTCCGCGAACGACACCGCGATGATGTTGTACTTCGTCGGGACGTCCGCCAGCTTCAGCGCCTTGGCGCCGTTGTAGAAGTTCTGCCAGTAGCCGGTCAGGACGTGCTTCGGCAGGTCACCCTGCGTGGGCGGCGGCGTGGTCGTCGTCGGCGGGGTGGTCGTGGTCGGAGGGGTGGTGGGCGTGGTCGGCGTCGTCGGCGGCGGGGTGCCCGGCCCGTCGAGGTTGACGTCGTCGGCGTAGTACGTCGGCTGGCCGTACCAGCCGTGCAGGTACACCGTCAGCGACGTGCTCGCGCCCGTCGTGAAGCTCAGCGACAGCTGCTGGTAGCCGCTCGTGCCCGGCGTCCACGTGCTGGTCGTCGCCGAGCCGGAAACGCCCAGGTAGACGTAGCTGCCCTGGACCCACGCCGACAGCTTGTACGCCGTGTTCGCCGAGACGGTCAGCGTCTGCGAGCACTGCGCGTTGTCCGACGACGTCGGCGACGCGCTCAGCGCGCGGCTGCCGCTGTGGACCGGGGTGCTCACCGCCGTCGGCGTGGCGGTGCACGTCCAGCCCGAGGTGCCGGACTCGAAGCCCGGATTGGCCAGGATGTTCGCCGCCGCGGCGTTGCCGGCGAGGACGAACGTCACGCCGAGACTCAGCGCGACCACGGAAAGCAACGAAAGCAGGGCTAGCCGGATCTTGGGGACCACGGGCGACCTCCACGAAGGTGGTGAGGCAGGTCACCACAAAATGGACTAGACCAATCTGATTGTCAAGGAGCCCCATCCGAAAGTCGGGGTGGCGGAAACGGCAGAATGAGACGATCGGAACCAGGCGAAGCAGGAGCGTGTTGCAGTGAGCGTGTCGGTCGAGCAAAAGATCGCCGAAGAACTGGGCGTGCGCGAAGGACAGGTCAAGGCCGCCGTCGAGCTGCTCGACGGCGGGTCGACCGTGCCGTTCATCGCGCGCTACCGCAAGGAAGTCACCGGCATGCTCGACGACGCGCAGCTGCGCACGCTCGAGGAGCGGCTGCGCTACCTGCGGGAACTCGACGAGCGGCGGCTCGCCGTCCTCGAGTCCATCCGGAGCCAGGGCAAGCTCGACGACGCCCTCGAGGCGTCGATCCTCGCCGCGGACACGAAGTCGCGGCTGGAGGACATCTACCTCCCCTACAAGCCGAAGCGCCGCACGAAGGCCATGATCGCGCGCGAAGCGGGTCTCGAGCCGCTGGCCGACGGCCTGCTGAACGACCCGAACACGGATCCGCAGGCCGCCGCGGCGGTGTTCGTCGACGCGGACAAGGGCGTCGCGGACGCGCAGGCGGCGCTCGACGGCGCCCGCGCGATCCTCGTCGAGCGCTTCGCCGAGGACGCCGACCTCATCGGTGACCTGCGGGAGAAGATGTGGGGCCAGGGCCACCTGGTCGCCAAGGTCCGGGCGGGCAAGGAGGAGGAAGGCGCGAAGTTCTCCGACTACTTCGACTTCTCCGAGCCGTACACCAAGCTCCCCTCGCACCGGATCCTCGCGATGCTGCGCGGTGAGAAGGAGGAGGTCCTCGACCTCACGATGTCGCCGGACGAGCCCACCGACGAGCCGCAGGTCGGCCCGACCGACTACGAGGCGCGCATCGCCGCGAAGTTCGGCATCGCCCAGCAGGGGCGCCCGGGCGACAAGTGGCTCGGCGACACCGTGCGCTGGGCGTGGCGCACCAAGATCCTCCTGCACCTGGGCATCGACCTGCGGATGCGGCTGCGCCAGGCGGCCGAGGACGACGCCGTGCGCGTGTTCGCGGCCAACCTGCGCGACCTGCTGCTCGCGGCGCCGGCCGGCACCCGCGCGACGATGGGCCTCGACCCGGGCTTCCGCACCGGCGTGAAGGTGGCCGTCGTGGACGCGACCGGCAAGGTCGTCGACACCCACGTCATCTACCCGCACCAGCCGGCGAACAAGTGGGACCAGTCGATCGCCGAGCTCGCGGCGCTGTGCGCGCGGCACAAGGTGGACCTGATCTCGATCGGCAACGGGACGGCGTCGCGCGAGACGGACAAGCTCGCCCAGGAGCTGATCAAGAAGCACCCCGAGCTGAAGCTGACGAAGGCCGTGGTGTCCGAGGCGGGCGCTTCGGTGTACTCGGCGTCAGCGTTCGCTTCGCAGGAACTGCCGAACATGGACGTCTCCCTGCGCGGCGCGGTCTCGATCGCGCGCCGGCTGCAGGACCCGCTGGCCGAGCTGGTGAAGATCGACCCGAAGTCGATCGGCGTCGGGCAGTACCAGCACGACCTGTCCGAGGTGTCGCTGTCGCGCTCGCTGGACGCGGTGGTCGAGGACTGCGTGAACGCGGTCGGCGTGGACGTCAACACGGCGTCCGCTCCCCTGCTGACCCGGGTTTCGGGCATCACGACGGGGCTGGCGGAGAACATCGTGGCGCACCGCGACACGAACGGGCCGTTCCGATCCCGGACGGCGCTCAAGGAGGTCGCGCGCCTGGGCCCGAAGGCGTTCGAGCAGTGCGCGGGCTTCCTGCGCATCCCGGACGGCGACGACCCGCTGGACTCGTCGTCGGTGCACCCGGAGGCGTACCCGGTGGTCCGGCGGATCCTCTCGAAGACGGGCACGGACCTCCGCTCGCTGATCGGCAACACGCGGACGTTGTCGGCCTTGAAGCCGGCCGAGTTCGTCGACGAGACGTTCGGTCTCCCGACTGTCACGGACATCCTGGCCGAGCTGGAGAAGCCGGGCCGCGACCCGCGTCCGGCCTTCAAGACGGCGACGTTCGCCGAGGGCGTGGACAAGATCGGCGACCTGAAGCCGGGCATGCGGCTCGAGGGTGTCGTGACGAACGTGGCGGCGTTCGGGGCGTTCATCGACGTCGGCGTGCACCAGGACGGGCTGGCGCACGTTTCGGCTCTGTCGAAGAACTTCGTGAAGGATCCGCGGGAGGTCGTGAAGCCCGGGGACATCGTGAAGGTGAAGGTTCTCGATGTCGACGTGCCGCGGAAGCGGATTTCGCTGACTCTGCGCCTGGACGACGAGCCCGGTGCCCCGTCGGGCAACCGCGGCGGCGGTGGCGGTCGTGACCGGGGTCAGGGCGGTGGCGGTCAGGGCGGCGGCGGTCAGCGTCGCGGCGGCTCCGGTGGCGGCGACCGGCGTGGCGGTGGGGGCCGGGACCGTGGGGGCAACTCCGCGGCGAGCGGGTCCATGGCGGAGGCCTTGCGGCGGGCCGGGTTCGGCAAGTAGGACGTGTCCGTGGAGGCCTCCTTACCGGCTCTTTCGGCCGGTAAGGAGGCCTTCACGGCGTTCGGGATTCGAACTGGGCCGAGGCTTCACCACCAGCGCCGAGTCACCCGCACTGCAACGTGCACCTCGCCCGGTCGAAGCGGCCCGCATCGAGGTCGTCGGTGCGGATGACCCAGTACAGCATTCCGGCGTCGCCCCAGATCATCCCGGCTTCGTCGTCGCTGTCGATCTGGGCGAGCAACACCCAGCGGGCCGCTTCTTCGGCCAGCCGGGGGTCCCGGTAGCCCCCGAGCACCGCCGCCGCGATCTCCTTCTCCACCGCGCCCTGCACGGGGGCGGCGAACCCGCCGACCTGGTGGTGCGGGCCCTTCCCGTGCTGCTGCCAGACGAGTTCGCCGAACACGTCGGTGCCCGGGTAGTCGGGCGGGAGATCCGCCTCCTCCGCCGCTTCGGCCAAGGAAACCCCGCTCGCGGTCACGGTCTGCTCGAGCAGGAGGTGCTCCCGCTCGGGAGCCGTGGCCACGACCTCGCCGAACAGATCCCGCCCGGGGTAAGGGACGACGCCGTCGGGGGCCGCCCGTTCGGCGACCGGGACCCCCGCCGGCACGAAGACCACCCGGCTGCCCTCGACGTCTTCGAGCAGCGGGGTGTCGTCAGCCTCCCGGCGATCGCCGTCGAAGTAGAAGAAGAGCAGCGTGCCCGCCTCCGGCAGCGGGATGCTCAAGAACTCCCGCGGCAGCGCGGCGCAGTCCACCGCGGCCAGGAAGTCGAGCGGACCCCGCCCCGGCCACTCGGGCCACTCCGCTTCCGCGGGCAGCATCGGAGCCCCGCCGAGCCGGCCCACGCGCGGCCCTTCGCCGGCGGAGACCAGGCGGATGCCCGGCCGGAACAACGCCGCCCACGCGGAAGCCAGCTCGGCGGGCAGCCGCTCGCGGGCGAGGGCGCTGAGTCGATCTCTCCAAGACGTCACGGCGACATCGTGGCAGGGAGCACCGACAAAATTCAGCGGAGCGCGACGAGGCCGATGGCGAACAAGGCCATCGGGACAACCGCCGCGGCCGAGCTGATCACGCCCGTTCCGCCGCGCCAGCCCACCGGGGACGCGTCCAGCACCAGCCGCCGCACCAGTGCCGCCTCCACCACCGCCGTCAGCAGGAACCCCAGGCCGACGCTGAAGATCGCCGCCGCGCCGACGAAGAACAGGCCCGACGTCGACGCTGCCGCGAGCGGGGCCGCTATCTCCCACCGCACCACGCCCGCGGCCGCCGCGAGCAGGGCCAGCAGCAGCACGAACGCCACCAGGAAGCCGATCCGCGCGGTCGTCCGGTGCTGGGCGTGGGCGAACCACCAGAACCCCGCGTCGAGCAGCAGGACGATCACGGCGAGCGCCAGGAACCCGGCACGGAACGTCAGCACCCGATCACCCTAGCGAGACCTGGCTCATGATCGCGGTGGCGTGGCCGTCGGGGTCGGTGAAGAACGCCATCCACTCCTCCACCCCGGACTCGTGGCGGAAGATCAGGTGCGGCGCGCCGAGGAACTCGACACCCCGGGCGCGCAGCGCGTCGTACGCCGCGTCGATGTCCGGGACGCGGAAGTAGAGCACCGACTCCGCGCCCTTCGGCTCGCCGGCCGTCAGGAACAACCGGACGCCGTCGCAGTCGAAGAACGCCAAGTCCCCGAACGTGTACAAGTGCGGGAGGCCGAGGACCTCGCCGTAGAACTCCTTCGCGCGGTCCAGGTCCGCGACGGTCCGCGAAACCTGCCCGATCGGTCCCAGCATCGATTCCTCCTCGAAAAGCCCGGCCGAGCGCGCTGTCCGCCGGGGCGCCGCGCCACGCGCGCAGCTCCGCGCGCCCGGTCAGGCCGTGGCGGACCGCGTCGACGATAGCCCCGCGACCGCCGGATTACCCTCCCCCGGCGAACCGCACCTCGACGCTGCCCAGGGCGCCGAAGTCCGCGACGACGTGGCCGCCGGCGTGGATCGGGCACGGCGGGGTCGCCGTCCCGGTCGTCACGACGTCGCCCGGGCGCAGGGCCCGGCCGTGGCGGCTCAGGTCCATCGCCAGCCAGTGCAGCGCCAGCCGCGGGTCGCCGAGCACCAGGCTGCCGCTGCCGCGCGAGAACTCCTCGCCGTCGGCGTGCAGGACGACCGGCTGCCGCGGCAGGTCGAGGTCGCGCCAGCCCGGCACCGGCCGCCCTTCGACGAACCGGCCCGCGCACGCGACGTCGGCCAGCAGCTGCGGGCCGCCCGCGTGCTGGTGGTCGGTGTAGCGGCTGTCCGGCATTTCGAGCGCGAGGAACATCGTGTCGACGGCGTCGAGCACCGAGGTCAGCGACGGCGACAACCCCGGATCGGCCTTGAGCCGGAAGGCGAACTCGGGTTCGGCGACGCCCATGGTCATCGTGTCGGCCGGCACGAGCGAGCCCTCGACGTGGTGGAACCGCTCGAACATCACGCCGGGCAGCGGACCGGGGACGTCGAGGTACTGCCGCGCGTACGCGGTGGTCGCGGCGATCTTCCAGCCGGACACCGGCCCGGCCAGCTCGGCGAGCGCGGCCTGGGCGGCCATGCCCTCGGCGGCGTCGCGCGGGCGGGCGTCTTCGGGCAGTCCGTCGAGGCGTTTCCCGGTCTGCCACGCGTCCCAGATCAGCTCCGCCGCCCGCTCTCGGTTCACGCCCGTGATCTTGCCAACCGGAAGACCGGGTGTCGATCGGCTTACGGGTTCATCGCGTAGACCCCGGAAAGCGCCCGGACCCGCGCCCAGACGTTCTCGAAGCGCTCGGCGTCCACCACCGGCTTGCGCACCGCCGCCAGGGCGATCGCCTGCTGGGCGTCGGTCGAGCTCGCCTTGCCGTTCAGGTCCACCGCCGCCGCGCTGAAGTCCTGGACCAGCACCGCGAAGATCTGGTCGACGACCTCGTCGTCCAGGCCGGTGATCCGCGCCTGCTCCAGCACCAGCTGGCCGTACACGATGAGCGTGAACAGCTCGGTCAGCGCCAGCCCGAAGTCGAGGTCGGCCTGCTGGGTCTCGTCCGGCGCCGCCTCGGTGAGCAGCTTGACCAGGTACCCTGCCTGCTCGGTGAACAGCGCGACGTTCGGGATGTGCTGTCCTTGCGCGTACGCGGTCTTCCAGTCGTGGAACCGGATCTTCGACAGGCCGCGCGCCGGGCCCTGGCGGAACAGGAACTCGTCGTCCGCGGCGTCGGTGCGCGTGCCGACCGGCGGGTACTCCTGCGGCGCGAACAGGTACGCGGGCATGAACTTCGCGATCAGCGCGAGGTTCACCGCCACGGTGCCCTCGAGCTTCGGCAGGCCGTCGATGTCGTTCTTGGACATCGCGAGGTACGTGTCGGCCTCGAAGCCCTTCGCCGCCACGACGTCGGCGACCAGGCCGATCACCTTCTGCGCCTCGGTCGTCACCTTCATCTTGGTGATCGGGTTGAACAGCAGGTAGCGCCGGTCGTCCGGGTTCGCGCTGCGGAAGTAGTCGACGGCGCGGTCGGAGAACAGCTTCATCGCCGTCAGCCGCGCGTAGGCCTCGACGAACTCGCGGCGCACGTGCGGGAAATCCGTGACGGGCTTGCCGTACAGGACGCGGTTGTGCGCGTGCGTGACGGCTTCGTACAGCGAGTGCGTCGCCATGCCGATGCCGCCGAAGCAGAGGTTGAACTTGCCGATGTTGACGGTGTTCAGCGCGGCGCTGAAGGCTTCGGCGCCGACGTGCAGGATGTCCTCGGCGCGCACCGGGTAGTCCTCGAGCCGGAACTCCGCGACGTACATCTGCGACGGCACCACGTTCTTCACGACGTGATAGTTCGGGTGCTCGGAGTCGGCGTAGAAGAAGACGTACTGGTCGGGGCCTTCGACGCCGTCGATCCGGCCGAAGACGGACACCGTGCGCGCGCAGTTGCCGTTGCCGATGTAGTACTTCGACCCGGTGGCGCGGTAGCCGTCGCCGTCCTTGGTGAGCACCAGGTCGGACGAGTAGATGTCGGCGCCGTGGTCCTTTTCGGACAGTCCGAACGCGCCGACGCCGCCGGCGTCCAGGGCGTCCGCCGCGCGCTTGCGGGCGACGTCGTTGCCGCTCTGCCACACCGGGCCGAGGCCGAGGATCGTGACCTGCCACGGGTACCAATAATTCAGGCCGTAGAACCCGAGGATTTCCGACAGCGCGGCGACGCGGCTGGTGTCCCAGCGCTTGTCGGGGTTGCCGCCCGCGTTCGCGGCCGGGGTCAGGAACGTCGAGAACAGGCCTTCCTTGCCCGCGAACTCGAGGAAGTCCGCGTAGAAGACGCGGTTGTGGTAGTCCTCGGTCAGCTTCGCCTTGCCGCGCTGTTCGAACCAGTCGATGGTGGCGCGCAGCAGGCGCCGAGTCTCGGCGTCGAAGTGCGCCGGGTCGTATTCGCGCGGGTTCAGCAGCATGGTCGTCCTCCTCGATTACCGACCGGTAACTTAGCAAGCCCCCTAGGTGCGGGCAATCTCACTGGGGTCATGTCACCCCCGTTCGGTACACTGATCTTGCGGGCCGCTCAGTTCTGCCTCGGCCCGCTGCTGTTGTCGACTACCACGCGCCGCGGCCGTTGACCGGTCTGCGCCGGGCAGGACAACCCTTCTCAGGTTATGGAGACCAGGGCACCCGCGTGCCCGCAAGCACCTATGAGCACTTTCGCTGAACTCGGCCTGCCGACCCCGCTCGTGGCCGCGCTGGCCACCCAGGGCGTCACCGAGCCCTTCCCGATCCAGGCGGCGACCCTGCCGCACACCCTCGCCGGCCGCGACGTGCTGGGGCGCGGCCGCACCGGCTCCGGCAAGACGTACGGTTTCGTGCTGCCCGTGCTGGCCCGCCTCGCCGCGGGCCCGACGCGGCGCAAGCCCGGGCGCCCCCGCGCGCTGATCCTGGCGCCGACCCGCGAACTCGCGACGCAGATCGAAGCGTCGATCCTGCCGCTCGCCAAGCCGCTGGGCCTGCGCACGACGACCATCTTCGGCGGCGTCTCGGCGAACCCGCAGATCACGAAGCTGCGTGACGGCGTCGACATCGTCGTCGCCTGCCCCGGCCGGCTCGCCGACCACATGCGCTCCGGGCACGTGAAGCTCGACGCGATCGAGATCACCGTGCTGGACGAAGCCGACCACATGGCCGACCTGGGCTTCCTGCCCGAGGTGCGGCGGATCATGGACCAGACGCCCTCGCGCGGGCAGCGGCTGCTGTTCTCGGCGACGCTGGACAACGGCGTCGACGTGCTGGTCAAGCGCTTCATGAGCGACCCGGTCACGCACAGCGTCGACTCGGCGCAGTCGCCGGTGTCGACGATGGAGCACCACGTCCTGCACCTCGAGGAGACCCACCGGTTGCCGGTACTGGTCGACCTGACCGCGGCGCCGGGCCGCACACTCGTGTTCACGCGGACGAAGAGCCGCGCGAAGGCGCTGACGCGCAAGCTCGTGGCGTCCGGCGTGCCGGCGGTCGAGCTGCACGGCAACCTGGGCCAGAACGCGCGGACGCGCAACCTCGAGGCGTTCTCTTCCGGCACCGCGAAGACGCTGGTCGCGACGGACATCGCGGCACGCGGCATCCACGTCGACGACGTCCGGCTGGTCATCCACGCGGACCCGCCGGTGGAGCACAAGGCGTACCTGCACCGCTCGGGCCGCACGGCGCGCGCGGGGGCGTCGGGCACGGTGGTGACGCTGATGACGGACGCGCAGGTCCGCGACGTGCGCGACCTCACGCGCAAGGCCGGCATCAAGCCGACGACCACCCAGCTCGGCCCGGGGCACCCGCTGCTGGCGGAGCTGGCGCCGGGCGAGCGGACGTTCTCCAAGGCGCCCGCGGTGGACAACCGGCCGAAGAAGGTGACGGCTTCGGGCGCGGCGCCGGGTGCGGGCCGCGGCCGCCGGGGCGCGGCGCCGAAGGAGAACCGCGGCGGGCAGCAGGCCCGGACGCGGCGCGAAGACCAGCCGCGTGCCGGCCGTTCCGGCGGCGCTTCGGGTGGTTCGCAGCGTTCCGGCGCTCCGGCCGCTTCGGGTGGCGCGCGTCGCTCCGGTGCTCCGGCTGCTTCGGGCGGGGCACGGCGTTCCGGTGGTCAGGCTTCGGGTGGCTCGCGCCGCTCGGGTGCTCCGGCCGCTTCCGGTGGGGTGCCGCGGCGCTCCGGCTCCGGCGGTGCGGCGGCGTTCTCGTCCGGCACCCGGGCGGGGTCGCGGCGTAACGGGCGCTGAGCCAGAGGGTTCGCGAAGGCCGCCTCGGATTCTCCGGGGCGGCCTTCGCCGTGTCCGGGCCTGTCCGGCCAGGCGGTCGCGCCGGGCCTCAGACCGCCGGGAGGCCCCGGGCGGCGGCGCGGGCGGCCGCGGCGTCGCGGCGCTCCTCGAAGCGCGCGGCCTGGGTGTTCAGGGTCTTGAGGAACGCGTCGAGCTCTTCGCGGGCCGTCTCGCCGACCTGGCCGAAGCCGGTCCGGTCGAACACCTTCCAGTACCGCAGCAGCGGCTGCACGACGTCGTCGTGGTGGATGCGCAGGTCGTAGATGCCGGCCTTGGCGATCAGCGCCGCCTTGCGGGCGAAGCTAGGGATGACCGCGCCGGGCATCGCGAAGTCGAGGACCTCGTCGGTGATCGCGCGCATCGTCGCGTCCGGGGCGATCTCGAACGCCGCCTTCACCAGGTTGCGGTAGAAGACCATGTGCAGGTTCTCGTCCGTGGACACGCGGGTCAGCAGCTTCTCGGCCAGCGGGTCCTGCGTGTAGCGGCCGGTGTTGCGGTGCGACAGCCGCGTCGCGAGCTCCTGGAACGACACGTACGCGCAGACCCGCAGCAGCGGCTTGTCACCGGTCTCGTAGCCGGCCTGCATGGTCTCCATGCGCATCCGCTCGAGCTCCACCGGGTCGACCGCCCGCGTCACGAGCAGGTAGTCGCGGATGCAGATGCCGTGCCGGCCCTCCTCCGCCGTCCAGCGGTGCACCCAGGTGCCCCAGGCGCCGTCGCGGCCGAAGGCGCGCTCGATCTCCCGGTGGTAGCTCGGCAGGTTGTCCTCGGTCAGCAGGTTGACCTCGAGCGCGGTCCGCGCGATGGGCGAGACCCGCGACTGCTCCGGGTCCCAGGCCTCACCGCCCAGGTCGGCGAAGTTGCGGCCTTCGCTCCACGGCACGTACTCGTGCGGCATCCACTCCTGGGCGGCGGCGAGGTGACGGTTGAGGTTCTCCTCGACCGTCCCCTCGAGCTCGTACATCAGCGCGGTGCTCTCGGAGACGGTCATGCGCACGTCCTTCCGGGGATCGGGGTTACGCGACCGTAAGTTACGGTGCCGTAGGTACCGTCAACGAACACCGCCCGGGCATCGTTCCGTGAGCGACGTCACCGCCGCATCAGCACGGAACCGGCCGGCCCGGACCGGCAGCGCCACGCCCGGACCCGGCGGCCTGAACTCACTCGGCCGCGGGGGCGCCCCCCCGTCTTCCACGCTACCGAGAGGCACCGACGATTTCGGCGGAGGCGCCCTGGGCTTCGGCGGACAGGTCCTGCCACTCGTCCCACGTCGCGAGCCGGTCCGCGTAGGCCTGCTTGATCATCGAGTGGAAGCCCTGCCCGAAGAGCACTCGCAGGGGCGGGTTGGCCGAGTCGACGATCTTGAGCAGCGCCTGTGCCGCGGCGGCCGGGTCGCCGGCGGGCTGCTTGCCCGCGACTTCGGCGAGCCGGCGGCGCAGGCCGTCGTAGACCGGGCTGGCCTCGGCGACGTGCCCGTTGGCGAGCGGGTCCGGGTTCTTGCCGTCTCGGGTGGCGAACCCGCCCGGTTCGATGATCGTGACCTTGACACCGAAGCCGGCGACCTCCTTGGCCAGGGTTTCGCTCAGCGCTTCGATCGCCCACCGGGACGCCTGGTAAGCCCCGCCGAGCGGCATCGCGATGAGCCCGGCGGCCGAAGACAGCTGGATGAAGTGGCCGGCGCGCTGCTCGCGCAGGAAAGGCAGGGCGGCCTGGACGACCCACACCGGGCCGAACACGTTGGTCTCCAGCTGGGCGCGCAGGTCGGCCTCGGTCAGCTCCTCGATGGCGCCGATCTGCGCGTAGCCGGCGTTGTTCACGACGACGTCCAAGCGGCCGAAGTGCTCGGCGGCCCGCTTCACGGTCTCGAAGACGGCGGCCTTGTCGGTCACGTCCAGCACCAGCGGCAGGATTGCGTCGCCGTAGGTGGCGACGAGCGCGTCGAAGCTTTCGGTGGACCGAGCGGTGGCGGCGACCCGATCGCCGCGGCCGAGGGCGGCCTCGATGAAGCAGCGGCCCAAGCCGCGCGACGAACCCGTGACGAACCAGACCTTGCTCATGCTGTTCCCCGTTCTGCTCGTGGCATCCGATCGACCACAAGACACCGGGGGCCGGGAACCCGTGACAGCTCGGGACGTGACGCCGGCCACGCCGCCGCAACGTCCCGGGCGACCGCTAGAGCGACGAAGTCAGCCCGCGAGCCCGCAGCACCGCCCGCTCCAACGGACGGAACACCAGCAACTCGATCCCGATCCCGACCAGCAGAATCAAGAAGATCGCCGCGATCACCGTCTCGATGCTGTTCAGCGACGACCCCTGGTTCAGGTACGCGCCGAGCCCGACCCCGAGCTGCGGCGACAACGCGATCAGCTCCGCCGCCATCAGCGAGCGCCACGAGAACGCCCAGCCCTGCTTCAACCCCGCCAAGAACCCCGGCAGCGCCGCCGGCAGCAGGATGTGGCGGGCCGAGGACAGGCGGTTCGCGCCCATCACCTGGCCCACCCTCGGCAGGATCGGGGGGATCTGGTCGATGCCGGACACCAGGCCGTTCGCGATCGACGGCACCGAGCCCAGCAGCACCACGAAGTAGATCGCCGCGTCGTTGATGCCGAACCACAGGATCGCCGCCGGCACCCACGCCACCGACGGCAGGCTCTGCAGCCCCGTCAGCAGCGGCCCGATCGCCGCCCGCACCACGCGGACCTTCGCCACGATCAGGCCCAGCGGGGTGCCGATCAGCACCCCGGCGACGAAGCCGAGCGCCGCGCGGTGGACCGACGTCCAGACGAACCCGAACACCTGGCCGTCGACGACGATGCCCCAGAACTCGTTCCACACCGCGATCGGCGCGGGCAGCTGTGCTTCCGACCAGAACGCCGCCGCCCAGAGGATCTGCCAGACGACGATCAACAGGACCAGGGCGGCGAGCGGCGGCAGGAAGCCCCAGGCGAAGCGTTTCCAGAAGCTCGGACGGCGCTCGCCGATCGGGGCGTCGAGCGAGTCCAGTCCGGCGCCGACCGCGTCGAGGTCGTCTTCGGCGGACTGGTCAAGCTGCGGCATGGGTGCTGATCACCTCTCGCAGGTGCCCGGTGATTTCCTCGGTGAGCTCCTCGGCGTCGGCCAGCGGCACGTCCGTCCACTCGCGCACGACCCGGCCCGGCCGCGACGACAGGAGCACGACGCGCTGCCCGAGCCGCACGGCCTCCCGCACGTCGTGGGTCACGAACAGCACCGACGTGCCGGTGCTGCGGTAGACGCGCAGCAGCTCGCCCTGCAGGACGTCGCGGGTGATGGCGTCGAGGGCGGCGAACGGCTCGTCCATCAGCAGCAGCGCCTGCTCCGGGTCGCCGCCGACGCGCAGGGTCGCGGCCAGCGCGCGGGCCAGCGCGACGCGCTGGCGCATCCCGCCGGACAGCTCGTGCGGCCGCTTGCCGCCCGCGCCGTTCAACCGGACCAGGTCCAGCAGCTCGGCGGCCTTTTCGCGGCGCTCGGCGCGCCCGAAACCGGCCAGCCGCAGCGGCAGCTCGACGTTGCGGGCCGCCGTCAGCCACGGCATCAGCGCGGCCTCCTGGAACATGACCGCGGGCCGCGACGTGTTCAGCGTGATCTCCCCCGCCGACGGCGCGTCGAGCCCCGCGACCAGGTTCAGCAGCGTGCTCTTGCCGCAGCCGGACGCGCCGAGGAGGCAGACGAACTCGCCGGGCGCGACGGTGAGGTCGACGCCGTCGAGCGCGACGACCGCCCGGCCGGCCGGGCCGAACGTCTTGCGGACGCCGTCGAGCCGGACCGCGGTCGCGCCGGTGAAGCTGCTCCGGCCGGTCGGGAGGGTCGTGGTCATCGCTGGCTGCCTCTCCGGATCACTTGGTCAGTTCGGGGGCTTCGACGGCCGGCAGGTTCTTGGCCTTGAGCACCTCGTTCAGCGGGCCGAAGTCGGCGAAGCCCTTCAGCGCCACGGCCGACTTCACCACGCCGGCGGTCACCGAGTCCTGCGCGAGCTGCGGGAACTCGTTCGCGACGGGGTCCGTGGTCAGCTCGATGCCGGAGAACGCGCGGTCCAGGACCGCCGGGCTGAGCGTACTGCCGGCGAGCTCCTTGAGGGCGCCGTTGACCACGGTTTTCGCGTCCGCGGGGTTGGCCTTCGCCCAGTCGATCGCGGCCAGCTGGCCCTGCAGGACCGCCTTGACGGTGTCCGGGTGCTGCTGCAGGAACTCGCTGCGCACGATGACGACGGTGGTCGGGAAGCGGCCGTCCGGCCACAGGGTCTTCTCGTCGACGAGGACCTTCGCGCCGGCGTCGAGCACCAGCCGCGACGACCACGGCTCCGGCAGCCAGCCGCCGTCGAGCTCG
This sequence comes from Amycolatopsis sp. MEPSY49, assembly GCF_051337345.1. Lineage (NCBI taxonomy): Bacteria > Bacillati > Actinomycetota > Actinomycetes > Pseudonocardiales > Pseudonocardiaceae > Amycolatopsis > Amycolatopsis sp. MEPSY49. The sequence continues at coordinate 69,666 of NZ_JBDLYJ010000023.1, forward strand.
CCCTTCTTGAAGGCGTCGAGCGTCTTCGAGTTGTCCAGGTTGGTGATCTTCACCTGGTCGGTCAGCTGCTTGCCGGCGAGGAACTTCTTGAGCGCGACGTCCTGGGTGTTGGCCAGCTGCGGCGTCGCGATGGTCTTGCCCTTGAGCCCCTCGACGCTGGTGATGTCCGGCTTGACGACGAGCTGCGCGCCGCCCGAGACGGCGCCCGAGACCAGCTGGATGGTGCCCTTGGACTTGGTGAAGGCGTTGATCGCCGGTCCGGAGCCGATGAAGGCGATGTCGAGCGAGCCGCCGAGCAGCGCGTTGACCTCTTCGGGGCCGGCGTTGAAGGTCTGGGTGGTGAGCTTGGTCGAGCCCAGCTCCTGCTTGAAGAAGTCCTTCTTGACGCCGATCAGTGCGGGCGCGTGCGTGACGTTCGGGAAGAAGCCGAGCCGCACTTCGGCGGCGGTCCCCTGGTTCGCGGCCGGGCCGGTGGTGCTGTCGGCACGGGAACAGCCCGCGAGCACGCCCACGACGGTCAGGACGGCCAGCGCCGAGGCCAGGAAGCGGGGGGTTCTGCGGTGGGTGCGCACGTCGGCGTCGCCTTTCGGGGTCGGTGTCGGGGCGAGGTTCGCACGGTCACCCACTAAGGCGCATAGCCATCCGCATCCCGGGAAATCGGCTGAGATTCCTTGACATCGGTCTCGGAGTGCGCCTATGGGCAACCATCCGGCCCGCTCGCGCGTGATGCCCTCGACGACTCTCAGGGGGAATGGATGAAGACGGTCGCGGACATCCGGCTCACGGTCATGGTGTCGCTCGCGGTGTGGGCGGGCTGCGCCCTCGGGCCGATCGGCGCCGACTGGCTGACCACGCTCGGCGTGGGCGAGTGGCCGGCCGTGGTGCTGGTCGCCGGCCTGGGCCTGCTCGGCCTGGCCGGCGGCGTCCTGTACTGGTGGCGCACGGGGAAGCGCCCGGCCGGCCGGGAGGTTCCGCTGCTCGGCGCGACGGCCCCGGCCGCCGTCCTCGGGCTGTCCGGCCTGGTCACCGGGTCGGCGTCCCGGGGTCACACTTTCGTGCTCGTCTTCATGGCAGTTCCGCTGGCGATCTTCCTGCTGGTCGCCGCGGTGCGGTGGCGTACCGTCCGGCGCACGGAGGCAACCTCCCCTGTCACCCGAACGTGATAGGAGTGACGACGGATTCGGGAGGGGACATGACGAGCCGACGGGGCCAGGGAGCCACCGGCGTCCGCGTGGCGCTGGTCGTGCTGTTCATCGGGATGGGCCAGGCGACGTTCGAGTGGTTCGGGTCACTCGGCATGGACGCGGTGACGAGCCTGGTGGTGTGGGCGATCCCGGTGCTGACCGGGGCGGCGGTGACGCTGGTGCTTTGGGTGGCGTCGGACCGCGCTTTCGCATTGCGGAACTGGCTGCCGGTGGCGGTGAGTATCCCGGTTTACCTGGGTGGGGCTTTCGGGTTGGCCACCGCCAGCGCGAGTTTGGTGGCTTCGGTGGTTACCGGGGTCGGGTTCGGGATCGCTGTCGTGGCGGTCGCGGGGTTGCTGCGCTCGCGGCGGCGTACTGAGGCCCGGAACTAGCTGGCTGGCTGGCTGGCTGGCTGGCTGGCTGTCGAGTTGTCCACAGCCCGGGCGTGATGTGGATGAGCCCGCCCGGGCTGTGGTTTCAGCCCTGTTTCTGTCGGACCACCCCGATACGCTGGAAGCGGGCAGGCCCCCAGGGAGGGCGGGGTCTTGTGTGGGTCTTGTGGGGGCGGCGGGTCAGCGGCGCAGGAGCAACGACACGTCGCCGAACTCGTGCCACAGGTACCGGCGCTGCACCGCCGCGTCGTACGCGCGCTGGACCAGCTCGCGGCCCGCCACCGCCTCCAGCAGCAGCAAATGCGACGCGTCCGGCGCGTGCAGGCCCGTCACGATGCCGTCCACCACCCTGGCCGGACGGTCCGGGCCCAGCACCAGATTCGTCCACCCCGAAGCCGCACCGAGCTGGACCGAAGACTCCAACGCCCGCGCCGCCGTCGTTCCCACCGCGATCACCCGGCCCCCTTGTGATCGGACCCAGGACACCAAAGCCGACGTCGGAGCCGGCACCCGGTACCTCTCCGCCTGTGGTGGCTCGCCCGCTTCCGGTGACGACACCCCCGTGTGCAGCACCAGCGGCGCGAACAGCACCCCGTCCGTGACCAGCCGCGTCACCAACGACGACGTGAACGGCCGCGCCGCCGAGGGCATCTCCGCGCTTCCCGGCTCGCGGGCGAACACCGTCTGGTAATCCGACAGCGGCCACTCGCCCGGCACGTACCCGTAGCGGATCGGCCGGCCCAGCTCCGCCAGGAGGCCCGGGACCGGCACCGACACTGTCGCCTGCCACAGCCGCCGGGAATCCGGGGCGAACGGGGCCACCAAAGTCAGCGACGCGCCGCCGGGCAACGACACCCGCTCTCCCGCGCGACCGTCCAGCAACGGGCCATGCGGAGCGCGCAGCTCGACGATCCAGGAACCGTCGTCGAGCGACGTCGAGAAGTGGACCGCTATCGGACGTCCGTCGCGGACGGCGTCCACCGCCGCCGGGAGGGTTCCCGAGGTGTTCACCACCAGCAAGTCGCCCGGCCGCAAGAACGAGCCCAACGACGAGAACACCGAATGGTGGACGCCCGCCGGCGAGGCCACCAGCAAGCGGACCCCGTCGCGCGCGAGGCCGCGGGACTCCGGTGGCGCCGATGCCGACAGCTCCGAGGGCAGGTCGAACCGGATGTTCATGCCGGCACCAGCAGGTCCGCCGCGCGGTAGCGGCCGCTCGGCGGGCGCTCGTCCAGCAGCCGCAGGAACGCCGGGACCGCCGTCGACGGCAGCGGCCGGTCCGAGATGTCCTCGCCCGGGAACGCTCGCTGGTGCATCTCCGTGCGCAGGTCGCCCGGGTCGACCGCGTACACCGCCAGCTCCGGGTTCTCCACGCCCAGCACCGCCGTCAGCTGGTCGAGCGCCGCCTTCGCCGAGCCGTAACCTCCCCAGCCCTCGTACGCTTCGACCGCCGCGTCCGAGCTGATGTCGATGACCGTGCCGCGCGCCGCCGTCAATGCGGGCAGCAGCAACTGCGCCAACGCCAACGGCGCGAACACGTTGACGCGGTAGACGTTTTCCAGTTCCGCCAAGGGATAGCGCGAAAGCGGCGGCAGCGGGCTGACACCCAGGGAACTGGCGTTGTTGACGAGCAGGTCGAGTGACGGACAAGCGGCGGCGAGCGACGCGCGGTGGGCCGGGTCGGCGACGTCGCCGGGAACGGCCGTGAAGCCGATCTCCCCGGCGGCAGCCGAAAGCGCGGCCGCGTCCCGGCCGTCGCCGATGACCGTCCACTTGCGACTCACCAGGGCGGCGGCGAGGGCGCGGCCCAGGCCCGCGGATGCTCCGGTGACGAGTGCGGTTGGCATGGTTCCTCCTTCGAGGGGTACCACACCATCGTCAACCCTCTACATTACTTGAGGTCAACGCGGCGGCGGAGCAGGAAATACGCTGCCAGCGAAACGACCAGCCCGACGTAGTACGCGAGGTCCGCGCCGTGCAGCGCCGCCGCGACCGGTCCCGTGTAGAGGGACGTGTTCATGAACGGCACCGCCGCGCCGAAGCCCACCACGAACGCCACCAGCGCCGCCCACGGCCGCGCGGACGTCGACGCCAGGACGTCCACCCGATGCCCGCCGCGGGTGCGCGCCAGCCAGTCCGGGACGACGACGCCGAGGAACGGCGGGATCCAGTAGCTCACGAACAGCAGGACGTTCTCGAACTTCGCCGACAGGTCGCCGCTGTGCATCCAAAGGATCAGCCCGAACGCCAGCACCGTGACGACCACCGCCGACACCGGGCGCCGCAGCCGGACGCCGACCGTCTGGAGGGCGAGCGAGCCGCTGTAGTCGTTCATCGCGTTCGACGACACCGCCGCGAGCGCGATCACCGCCAGCGCCAGCGCGCCCAGGAACCCGCCGCCGAGCAGGTGCGCGACGCCGGCCGCCGTCTGGTCGCCCAGCGACGACCCCAGCGCCAGCCCGAGGCTCTCGCCGATCGCGTACGAAGCGACCAGGCCGAGCAGCGTCGCCCAAAAGACGCTGCGCGACGACGTCGAAACCGGCAGGTACCGGCTGAAGTCCGACGCGTACGGCGCCCAGGAGATCGCCAGCGACAGGGTGATCGTCGTGAACAGGACGACCCCGCCGGCCAGGTCGGCGCCCGAAGCCGTGTCAGCCAACGCGATCGGGTGTCCGGAAAGGACTTTCACGGCCAGCGCGGCGAACGCGAGCACCAGCAGCACGCTCATCACCGCCTGCACGCGGTGGATCAGCGCGTAGCCGAACACGCCGAGGGCGCACTGCAGCACCAGCACGATCAGCACCGCGGCCCAGAACGGCAGCCCGGTCAGCTCGGAAAGCGCCTCGCCGCCGAACAGGCCGACCAGCGCGTCCCAGGCGATCGAGCCGAGCCACTGGACGAGTCCCGGCAGCACGACTCCGCCGCCGAAGGGCAGCCGGGCCAGGGGCAGCTGGCCGGTGCCGGTGCGCGGCCCCCACGTCGACAGGTACGCCACCGGCAGCGACCCCAGCACGGTGCCGGCGAGCATCGCGGCCAGGCCGGTCCAGAACCCGAGGCCGAGCGACGCGGCGAGCGTGCCGGTGAACACCGCCGTCATCGTCAGGTTCGGCGCGAACCACACGCTGAACAGCCGCCACGGCCGCCCGAACCGGTTGCCCTCCGGCACCGGTTTGATGCCGTGGGTTTCGATCGCCAGGTCACGGCCGCCGGTGGGCATCCGCCCGCCGAAGACCTCGGCACCCAGTCCGCTCATGTGCTGCCTCCTGTCCGCGGATCACCCTAAAGCGCGCCCGCGTGGTGTAACGCGACGGCCCGAACGGGCGAATCACGGTTAGCCGCTGCCGGACCGCTCCTCATAGCCGCCAGGATTGCCCGGCGAGGCACACCGGGAGGGTTGCGTGGTGCAGCATCCGCGGACACTGGCGATGACCGGCCTGCTGGCCGCCGGTTTCGCGCTCGGCGTCACGGCGTTGACCCTGAAGGCGGGCGAAGGCAGCCACTCCGCGCTCGACACGGCGCTCAGCACCGCGACCGGGTTCCTGTTCCTGCTCGCCGGCGCCGTCGCGCACGTGCGGCGCCCGGCCAACCCGATCGGCGTGCTCATCGCGCTCGCCGGGGTCGCGGTCTTCCTCGAAGACCTGCAGTTCACGCGCAGTCCGGTGCTGTACACGATCGCCGTGCCGCTGCGCGCCGCGTCCAGCCCGGTGATCGCGCACCTCGTGCTCGCGTTCCCGCACGGCAGGCTCCGGTCGCGGTGGGAACGGCTGCTCGTCGCGTCGGCCTACCTCGTGGTGTTCGCGCTGGGCGTGCTCGGGCTCCTGGTCAGCGACGACCCGCGCGACCTGCTGGCGGTCTCGGCCGACCCGGCGAGCGGCGTGTTCGCCGACCGCGTGCTGGAGCTCGCGGCCACGGCCATCAGCGCCGGCGTGATCGTCGTGCTCCTCTACCGGTGGCTGACCGGGCAGCTGCCGCAGCGGCGGCTGCTCTCCCCGGTGATCGCGATCGCGTTGTTCGGCGCGCTCGCGTCCGGCGCCGGGACCGCGCTCGGCGACGGCCATCCGCTGTCCGACCCGCTGTTGCAGGTCTACCGGGTCCTGTTCTGCCTGTGGCCGCTGGCTTTCCTGGCCGGTGTGCTGCGCGCCCGCGTCGGGAACGCCGAGATGATCCGGCTGCTGCTGGAGCGCGACGGCACCGGGCTGGCGGCGCTGGTGCAGGACGACGAGGTGTGGAAGGACAGCCGCTCGATCGACGCGCTCAACGCGGCCGCCGGGCTCGTGCTCGACAACCAGCGGCTCACCGCCGAGCTGGAGCAGCGGCTGGCCGAGGTGCGGGCGTCGCGCGCGCGGCTCGTCGCGGCCGGCGACGAGGAGCGCCGCCGCCTGGAGCGCGACCTGCACGACGGCGCCCAGCAGCGGCTCGTGAGCGTCGTGCTGCTGCTGCGGATGGCCGGCCGCCGGTACGGCGCGTCGCTGCCGGCCGAGGTCCGGGCACTGCTGTCCGGCACGGTCGACGAACTGCAGACGGCGATCACCGAGCTGCGCGAGCTCGCCCGCGGCATCCGCCCGGCGATCCTGACGGAGGCGGGGCTGGTCGCGGCGGTCCGGTCGCTGGCCGACCGCATCCCGATGGAGGTGGCCCTGACGGTCGGCACGGTGCCCCGGCTGGACTCGGCGGTCGAGGCGACGGCGTACTTCGTGACGTCGGAGGCGTTGACGAACGCGATGAAGCACGCGCAGACCGACCACGTGAACGTGCGGATCGCGGTCGAGGGCGACGAACTGCGGGTGGCCGTCACCGACATCGGCGTCGGCGGCGCGGACATCGAGGGCGGCACGGGCCTGGCGGGCCTGCGGGACCGCGTCCAGGCGCTCGGCGGCGAACTCTCCGTGGTCAGCGACGACGGCGGCACCGCGGTGAGCGCGGTCATCCCCCTGGTCGGCGAAAAGCCGTGAAGGCCTCCTTACCGGACGAAAACGCCGGTAAGGAGGCCTTCACGGACTTCGAACTAGACGAGCAGCAGGAACAGCAGCCCGTTGGGCGTGCCGAGACCCGTCACGTCGTCGTAGCCGGGGGTGGTGTGGATGGTCAGGCCCTGGTAGTCGAGCGTGCGCACCGAGGTGAGCAGACCGTCCGAAGCGTCGACCGAGTTCGCGTAGTCGACGCGCTCCACCGCGGCGTCCACGTGCTTCACGTCGCTGATCGCCGCGGTGCGGGAGGTCAGCTTGTAGATCACGGGGTTGATGAAGCCGTGGTGGAAGTGGTCGAAGCTGTCGGCCACGGCCATGATGCCGGCGAACACCGGCGACGCGAGGCTCGTGCCGCCGATCCGGTACTGGTCGTAGTAGGCGCCGTCCGGGAAGGTCTGCGTCTGGCCGACCAGGAAGCCGGTGTTCGGGTCGCCGACCGCGGAGATGTCCGGGACGACCCGGCCCTTCTTGTGGCCGACCTGGTTCTTCGTCGACAGCGCGTCCGGCACGACGCCCTTCTGGTAGAAGGGCTGCTCGAACAGGCGGCTGGTGCCGCCGCCGGAACCGCTGGTGTAGGCGGCGGGGCCGTAGACGCCGTTGGTCAGCGTCGACTTGCTGGTCTCCCAGCCGGTCTCGAAGATCCGCTTGCCGTCCTTGCCGATCGCGATGGACGTACCGCCGACCGCGGTGATCCACGGCGCCGAGGCGGAGAAGTCCGGCGACGGCGTGCCGAGACGCGCGACCTCGTCACCGTTGTCGCCCGAGGAGAAGTAGACGCCGATGCCCTCGAGCACCGCCTGCAGCGAGATCTGGTTGAACACCTTGACCTCGTCGGCCGGGATGTCCTCGCCGGTGTCGCCGTAGGAGTTCGACACGATGTCGGCCTTGTGGCCGGCGATCACGTAGTTCAGCGCCACGTCGAGGGCGTTGTCCTCACAAGACTCGCCGCCGACGTACAGGATGTCGGCGCCCGGCGCGAGACCGTGGGCGGCCTCGACGTCGAGGGTCTCCTCGCCGTACCAGCCCGCCGCGTCGCACTGGTCCGGCGGCTCGAGGACCGGGTTCGCCGGGAAGACGTGCTGCTTGAACTGGCTCGCCTTCAGCGGGTGCGCCGGGTCGTTCTTCTTGGCGTACGTGCTGGCGTCGGAATAGATGGTCGGCGAGGCGAACGCGTCCACAATGGCGATCGTGGTGCCCTTGCCGTCCGCGCCGACCTTGTCGACGCCGTAGGCCGACCGCAGCTGCGCGGGGGTGTAGCCGCAGGGCGCGTACGGCAGGTGCTGGCCGTTGTAGGCGGGATCGGTGGTGTCGATCTTCTCGCCGTAGTAGGCGCTGCAGGGCCGCGCGTTGCGGAAGCCGGGGCCGGGCGGGACGTCGGCCGGCGTCGCGGCACCGGTCGCGTGGTCCGGCTTGAACAGGTTGGTCGCCTGGTCGACACCGACGACGCCGAGGACGTCGTTCGCCAGGTTGGCCGGCACCGACAGGTTCTTGTCGGCGGCCCGGAGGGTCTGGCCCTTGACCTTGTACTTGGCCAGCTTGACGTCGAACGCCTTCTGCGTCTGGTCGGCGGTGCCGGTGGCCTCGACGTAGGCGCGGTTCGACGGGATGTCGCCGATGCTGAACCCGCTGCCGGTCAGCCACGCCTTGACGGCGTTCACCGTCGCGTCGCTGGCGGCGAAGCGGTCGCGCACCTGGTCCGGGCTGAGGTACTGGCGGTAGGTCCTGCTGTCCGGATCGGACACGGCCTGGGCCAGCGCTTCGGCACCGGCGTTGTCGCGCTGGTTCAGGTAAACCCGGAAGCTCAGCTTCGACGCGGGCGCCGTGTCGGCGACCTTCGCCTGCGCGTTCGCCCACAACGGGTGCGACTGCGGAATGTCCTGACGCCCCTGCGCGGACGCCGTGGCCGGCAGGGCGCCGGTCAGGCCACCCACCACCGCGAGCGAAAGGAGCAGGGTGGAGCTTCTTCGCACAGAAATCTCCCTCTTCGAAAGCGGCCCCCAGAAATGGGCCTGGAACACCGGACGAGACTAGATCGGTGTTCCGCTCGCGGGGAAGTGCTTGCGGAACCGTTATCTGGTCGCGAATTCACTCGCCTCGGCGCGTGGTACGGAAATCCGATTTGTCGGCCGGAAAACGCGAGGAATGAGTTTGTATGCGAGGTACGTCCGGTTCGTGGCCGTACCGCGGAACACGCGGGTTCGCCCTCTGCCACCTACCAAAGTAGGGTGCTCCGTCCACACCGGACAGTCCGGGGACGGCGGTAGTTCGGCCGTCAGGCGCGCGCTGCCAGCCGTTGGTCCACCGCGGCCGGGGAAAACACCGACTCGACGACCATCGCCACCGCGCCGCCGAGCGCCTCGCCGCGCCCGCCGATTTCGACGCGCAGGTTCCGCGTCGAGCGCGGCAGCGCCCGCCGGTAGAGCACTTCCCGGACGCCGGCGACGAAATGCGGCTCGGCGAGGTCGCCCGCCACCACCAGGACGCCCGGGTTGACCACGCAGACCAGCGTCGCCAGGACCTCGCCCACCTGTCGGCCGGCCTCTTCGGCCAGGCGCACGGCGGCCGGTTCGCCGGCCAGGATCCGCTCGCGGACGCCCGAGCCCGACGTCGTCGGCAGGCCGAGTCCGGTCAGCCGCGCGGCGAGCGCGCCGCCGCCGGCGACCGCCGCGAGGCAGCCCGTCGAGCCGCACAGGCAGCGCGCGTCCGGGTGGCCCGGCAGGCGGACGTGCCCGATGTCGCCGGCGCCGCCGTCGATGCCGCGGTAGACCTCGCCGCCGATCACCAGCCCCGCGCCGATGCCGGTGGACACCTTGACGACCACGAGGGCTTCGGAGTCCGGGTAGCGGGCGCGGTGCTCGCCCAGGGCCATCAGGTTGGCGTCGTTGTCGACCAGCACCGGGGCGCCGAACCGCGGGCCCAGGTGGGTGTCGATGGGGTAGCCGTCCCAGCCGGGCATGATCGGCGGCTGGGTGACGCTGGTGCGGCCTGGCTCGACCGGGCCGGGTACGGAGATGCCGATGCCGCACACCGGAGGGCCGCCGGCCTGGCCGGGCTTGGCTGCCGCAGTGCCGCGCAGCCTGCCGGTTGAGCCGGGTTCGGCCGCGGCTGCGCCGCCCGGCCGGGCCGCCGGGCCGGGGTTGGCTGCCGCGGTGTCGCGCGGCCGGCCGGCCGGGCCGGGGTTGGCTGCCGCAGTGTCGCGCGGTTGGCCGACTGAGCCCGGTACGGCCTCCGCCGCGCCACCCGGCCGGCCGGGCGACTGCCCCGGCGGCCGCGGTCCGGCGGGCGGGTGCCCGCGATGGTCGCCCTGAAGCGATCCCAGTTCCGCCAGCATCGACTCGAACCACTCCGCGATCCGGTCGAGCACGGCCTCCGGCCCGTCGGCGACACGCAACTCGCCCTCACGGTGAGCCAGCCGCCGTCCCGCCAGGTCGGTCACCGCTGCTTCGGCGTGCATCGTGTCGATGCTCGCCGCGAGGACCACCGCGTGCTCGTCGTCGAACCGCAGCTGCCGCGCCGGGCGGCCGCCGGTCGAGTCCTCGTGGCCCCCCTCGGCCAGCAAGCCCGCGCCGAGGAGCTGGTCCAGCCGGGCCGTGAGCGTCGTGCGCGACAGCCCTGTGCTGGTCAGGAGCGCTTTCCGGGTCGTCGCCCGCTCACTCCGGACCAGTTGCAGCAGCTCCCCGGCACTCGCCGACATCACGCCCCTCCCGAACTTTTGTCCATTGACAATACACAAGTCGGAGATAGATTGGACATATGGATGTAACACGAGCCGCGGCGGTCCTGGACGGCAACTGGCTCGGCTCGTCGACCGTGCCCTCGCGCTCGCTCTACCCGCACCAGTGGAGCTGGGACTCGGCCTTCATCGCCATCGGCCTGCGCCACTCCGCACCCGCGCGGGCCCGCCGCGAGCTGCTGACGCTGTTCTCCGCGCAGTGGCGCGACGGCCGCGTCCCGCACATCCTCTTCAACCCGGACACCCCGGCCGAGGCGTACTTCCCCGGCCCGGCGTTCTGGCGCGCCGGGCGGACGTCGGGGCTGGTCCAGCCGCCGGTGCACGCGCGGGCCGTGCTCGCGGTGCACCAGGCCGAGCCCGACCGCACGTTCCTCGCCACGCTGTACCCGAAGCTGCGGGCCTGGCACGAGTACCTCCGAACCCACCGGGACGCCGGCGGGCGCGGGCTGGCGGCGATCGTGCACCCGTGGGAGTCCGGGATGGACAACAGCCCGGCCTGGGACGGCCCGCTCTCGCGCGTCACGCCGTCGACCGGGTTCGTCCGCCGCGACCTGGAGCACGGCGCCGCCGCCGACCGCCCGAGCGACGAGGACTACGGCCGGTACGTCCGGCTCGCGGCGGACTACCGGGACCACGGCTACGAAGGGTTCGGCGAGTTCGTCGTCGAAGACCCGGGCTTCAACGCGCTGCTGGCCGACGCCGAGCTGGCGCTGGCCGAGATCGCCGGCGAGCTGGGCCTGCCCGCGGCCGCCGCCACGCACCGCGAGTCCGCCGCGCGCGTCGCGAAGGCCATGCAGGAAACGCTGTGGGACAACGACTTCTTCTTCGCCCGTGACGTCCGCACCGGCCTGCGGCTGCCCGAATACACGTGCGCGGGCCTGCTGCCGCTGCTGCTGCCCGACCTGGCCGTCGCCCCGGCACTGCTGGCGACGGCCACCGGGCCGCGGTTCCGGCTCGGGCGCGTGCACGGCGTCCCGAGCCACGACCTGACCGCGCCGACGTTCGACCCGGGCCGCTACTGGCGCGGCCCGTCGTGGGCGAACGTCGGCTGGCTGGTCCGGCAGGGACTGCTGCACCACGGCGAGCACGCCTTGGCCTCGCGGCTGGGAGCCGACCTCGTCGAAACCGCGCTGCGGACGGACTTCGCCGAGTACGTGGACCCGTTGACCGGCGCCGGGCACGGGGCCCGGTCGTTCGGCTGGACCGCCGCGCTGACCCTGGACCTGGTGGCTCAGCCCGCCGCGGTCGCGTAGTCCGAACCCAGCCAGGTCTCGTCGATCCGCAGGCGCTTGTACCGCGTGCTGTCGCTCGACGCCGCGTACGTGCTCGTCACCTGCAGGCGGACGTACCTCGCCGTCACCGCGGTCAGGTCGACGAACTGGACGCCGCGGTGGCTCGGGAGCGTTCCGGACTTCACCGCGCTCCCCCAGTTCTTGCCGTCGTCCGACACGTACACCTTGTACGCCTTGATCCGCGCCGACTGCTCGCTGTCCGACCGCGCGTAGCTGACCGAATCCTCGCGCTGGTTGACGCCGAGGTACTGGACCTTCTTCGCCGACCCGAGGTCGTAGTCGAGGTTCACCGGCAGGGTCTTGTTGTTGTCGAAGTACGTCAGGTAGTCGCCGTCGCTCGCCGACTGTCCACTGTGTCCGCTCGCGGACGCGCTCGCCTTGAGCGTCACGGTCTTCGGGTCGTACGTGCCCGTGCGGCCGGCCGTCTCGACCTTGAACACCGTGTCGTAGGTGTCCCATCCGGACAGTCCCGTCAGGGTCAGGCTGCCGCCGCCCTGGCCGAAGGAGATCGCCGCGCCGGTGCGGAGGTTCGTCACCTTCGAGACGCGGTAGCCGTTGTCGCGGATCTTCAGGGTGCTGCCCGACGGCTTGGTCAGGACGTGCACGTACTGCGTCGCGCCCTTGATGGTGATGACGCCGTGGGCGCCGTCGTTCCAGAAGCCCGGCTGCATGCCGCCGTACATGTACCCGGCACCTTCGGTGCCACCGAGCGATTCCCAGATCCCGTCGAGGAATCCGGCGGCGAAGTTGTTGAACGCCTCCTGGTTCGACGGGAACTTCCCGTTCACCATCGCCGTCTCGGCCATCAGGGACTTGATCGACGACCCCGAGTTCGTCACCAGCCGGCCGATGTTGAGCGCCTTGTTCACCGCCGAGTTCGAACCGCCGTACCACCACGAGCCGGTGTCGGGCAGCTTGAAGCACGCCTCGGTGAGCCGCGGCATCGCCGTGTAGGTCGCCTGCGGGTAGTCGTACGCCGGCGACATGCCGGTCTTCTGCTCGTTGCTGATCGTGTCCATGATCGGCGTGTCTTCGTTGTTGTTGCTCAGCAGGTAGTCGGGTCGCTGCTGGTAGATCTGCCGGTAGAGGTCGTGCGACTCCCAGTACGCGTTGTCGTTGTCGATCCAGAACCCGGCGAGGTCGGGGTAGTTCTTCATCACCTCGAAGAAGTTGTCGTAGCTGAACTGGCCGAAGCCGTCCTGGCTGTCGAGGTTGACGGTCTTGCCCTTGTACTTCGAGTAGCCGGCCGAGTCGAGCCACTCGTGGCCGCCCTCGTCGTGCCACTGGGCGTCGTTGGTCATGTACAGGATGACCTTCAGGCCCTGGGGTTTCGCCGCCGCGATCAGCTCGCCGAGGAAGTCCCGCTTGGTGGTGCAGCTGCCCGGGATCTTCGACGGCCAGGCCCGCGAGTAGCCGAGCCGGCTGTGGAACGACGCCAGCACGAGGTACGACGCGTGCAGCTTCTTGGCTTCGGTGACCCAGTAGGCGGGACTCCACCCGCCGTCGGTGATCGCCTTTTCCCAGGCGCTGCAACTGGTGTAGCCGGGTGACGTGCGCATGCCCCAGTGCAGGAACAGGCCCGCCTGGCTGTCGCGCAGCCACTGCTGGGACGGCTTCTGCAGGTCGGCCGCCGCCGGCGCCGCGGCGAGCCCGGCCACTACCAGCAGCGAAGCGCACGCGGCGAAGACCCGGCGCAGGAACTTGGCTGACATGAACGACCTCCCAGTGGTCTGGTCCACTCGGTGGTGTACTCCTGGTTCGAAGGCGCGGTCAATACTGAGATCCGACCTTTTCACGCAGTCCCAGCGGCCGGTACATCGCGACTACGGCCGTTCGGGTTAAATATCTGATATATGACACGAGAGATCCGATCTCTCTTGACTCGACGTCCCGGGGGCGAGTAGATGTTTCCCCAGAGAGCGCTTTCGCTCTCCCCCACCGCTCCGGCGACCAGGGCAGCACGCCGCGCCCCCACCCCAGAGCCGGTCGGGATGCCGACGGACGGCGGATCGGCATCCCGGCCACCTTCTTCACGAGGGGGCACCTTCGAGGAGGTGCCCCCTCGGGGAACTGCCCGCTCACCGGGGCCCGTGCACGAAAGGACGTCGAATGTCCGAGCACCCCCTTCGCCCGACCCGGCGCGCGGTCCTGGCCGGCACCCTGGGCGCGCTGGGCGCCCTGGCCGCGACGGGTCCCGTCGCGCGCGCGGCGGACCGGCTTCCCCCGATCGGCGGCGCGAATGCACCGACGGACTGGTCTCGCGCCGTCATCGACTCGACGATGAAGCGCTACACGCCGGACAAGATCGGCGGCTGGGGCTACACCCTCGGGCTGTACCTCTACGGCCAGTACCTCTTCTACAAGCGCACCGGCGAGAAGAAGTACCTCGACTACATCGTCGTGTGGTACGACCGCTTCATCACCGACAGCGGGATCTCGAACAGCTTCAGCAACCTGGACTCGATGCGCTCGTGCCAGATGCTGCCGCTGCTGTTCGCCGAAACGGGCCGCAAGAAGTACAAGACGGCGGCCGACCAGCTGCGCAAGCGGTTCCCCTCCTACCCCCGCACGTCCGACGGCGGCATGTTCCACGCCACCAGCAAGGTCGGCCAGCTGTGGGGCGACGGCGTCTACATGGCCCAGCCGTTCCTCGCGCTCTACGGCGCGGCGTTCGGCGACGGCGGCTACTGCTTCGAGGAGGCGGCGAAGAACCTCGTCGCCTACTTCAGCCACCTGCGCGAACCGGCGAAGGGCCTGCTGTACCACGCCTACGACGAGGACGGCTCCGAGTCGTGGGCGTCCGGCGCCGGCCACCACTCGAAGTACCACTGGGCCCGCGCGATCGGCTGGTTCGGGATGGCGGCGATCGACATCCTCGAAGTGCTCCCGGCGAACCACCCGCGGCGGCCCGCGCTGATCGAGATCGTCCAGTTCCTGGCGGCGGGCTACCAGCGCTACCAGGACGCCTCGACCGGCCGCTGGTACCAGGTCGTCGACCGCGGCGGCGACTCGAAGAACTGGCTGGAGACGTCGGCGTCGTCGATGTACACGTTCACGATGGCTCGCGGCGTCCAGCGCGGCTACCTGCCGTCGTCGTACCAGGCGGTGGCGGACCGCGGCTACGCCGGCGTGCTGAAGAAGGTGTCCGTCGGCTCGGACGGGCTGACGAACATCACCGACATCTGCGAGGGCACGAACGTCGGCGACCTGTCCTACTACTACGCCCGGGCCCGCAAGACGAACGACTTCCACGGCCTGGGCGCGTTCCTGATCATGAACGAGCAGTACTCGCACTGACCACGCAGGCGCGCCGCAGGAGGGGCCCCGGCTCTCGAGCCGGGGCCCCTTCGTGTCAGCAGTTCGAGCTGGAGCCCGAGGTGTTCACCCGCAGGGCCGAACCCGACGTCGTCGCCGAGTCCTTGAGGCAGTACCCCGTCACTGTCTGGAAGCCGACGTCGAACGGGCTCTTGCTGCCCTTCTCCGCCGTGAAGTGGTCGAACATCACGTCGGAGCTGTTGTTCACGATGCTCGCCGGGCGGCCGTCGTCCTTGGCGAACTCGACCGAGCTGTCCACGAACCTGATGCCCGACGCGTAGTGCACGTACCAGCCGTACGAGGGCCGCGTCCCGATGCTCTTCGGGTTGTAGTCGGTCGCCTCGTTGCTCGGCACGCCCGTGCCCATGGTGCCGTTGCCACCCGGGACGTTCAGGTGGACGCCGGTGAACGTCACGTCGGAGACGCGGTGGGAACCGTCCGCGCCCCAGATCGTCGGGCTGAAGTTCGTGCCCGTGTGCGTGCCGGTGACGTTGTCGAAGGTGATGCCGCTGATCGAGCCGACGCCGGGCTTGTTCCCGCACCGCTTGCGCGTGCCGATCTTCATCATGATCGGCGAGTACGTGCCGGACATCGTGATGTTGCGGTAGTGCACGTCGAAAATCTTCGCGCCGTCCATCGAAACGATGCCGAGGCCCGATTTGTGCGCGCCGGTGATCGTGATGTCCGAGAACTGGTAACCGGTGAAGTCGCCGCACGTCTCGGACCCGAACATCAGCGCGTTGCAGCAAACGGCCGACAGTTTCGCGTTGTTCACCGTCACGTTCCCGTTCGGCAGTTTCGCGCCGAGCGCGTAGTCGCTCTTGAACACGAGTGCGTCGTCGTTCGCCGCGATGGTCGCGTTGGTGATCGTGACGTTCGTCGTGCTGATGATGTTCCAGCCGTCGCGGTCGCTCGCCGTGTCGATCGTCAGGTGGTCGGAGACGACGTTCGTGCAGCCGTTGATCAGCGCCGCGAAGTGCCCGCCGCGGCGCAGCTTGATCCCGGACAGCGTGAGCCCGTCACAGCGGGTGAGCGAAATGATCTTGTCGGCCTCGCCGGACTTCGGGTTGCCGGTGATGAGGTTGCCGCCGCCGTCGATCGTGCCGGCGCCGGTGAACCCGATGTTCGTCAGCTTGTCGCCGTAGAACATCGCGTTGTGGAAGTGGCTGTGGCCGTAGTCCTGGTAGTCGTCGTTCGGGTTGGACTCGGGCTTGTCGTAACTGTCCGCGCTCGACCCGGAGATCGTCGCGCCGGCGTCGAGCTGGATCGTCACGTTGCTCTTCAGGTGGACGGTGTTGGCGGACTTGTAGGTGCCGGAGGTGAACCGGACCGTGCCGCCGCCCGCCGCGTTCGCGGCCGTGATCGCCTTGTCGATGGCACCGGAATCGTTCGTCGACCCGTTTCCCTTGGCGCCGTAGTCCTTGACGTCGTAAACGCCGCCGGGCGCGGCGGTGGTGACGCCGGCTCCGGCCACCACCAGTCCCGCCACCGCGCACGAAATCAGCAGGAATCTTTTCACGGGGAACCGCCTTGTCATGGATTCGGGAAAAACTCGGCATGACGGCGGAGCACTCAGCCTACGAGCGCCGCGAGCGGGGTGTCAAGATCACCCGAAAACCGATCACGTGAGGCCCGGGGGACCCGCGCCACCCCCAGTCGGACGCGGGTCCCCCCGGTGTTCGTGAGGCCGGAAAGCGGTGGGGACACCGGGCCGGCTCCGGTGTCCTTTCAGGATTTTCGCAGTCTACCTTCGCCGGGCCCGGCGAAACCGTGCGTTCGTCATGGTCCGGACCATGAATTCGGCATGATCCGGGTGGCTCAGGCGAACCCTAGCCCGGACGTCAGCAGGTGGAACGCCCGTTCGGCCGCCGCGACGGCCTCCGGGTGCCGCCGCGCCGCCGGGACGCCGGCCGCGACCGCGTCCATGTTCGCCGTGGCGAGGGTCCGGCGGACCGCCGCGATCTGCGCCGCGGCCAGTGCGGAATCGAGCGGCGGGACGCNGCCCGGACGTCAGCAGGTGGAACGCCCGTTCGGCCGCCGCGACGGCCTCCGGGTGCCGCCGCGCCGCCGGGACGCCGGCCGCGACCGCGTCCATGTTCGCCGTGGCGAGGGTCCGGCGGACCGCCGCGATCTGCGCCGCGGCCAGTGCGGAATCGAGCGGCGGGACGCCGGCCTCGGCGAGCGCGGCGGCCAGCGCCGCCTCCCCGGCGGACGCGAACTCCGCCAGCCGGGCCACCAGCGCCGGCGTGCCGGTGACCAGCCGGAACACCGCGAGCACCGCGGGCTCGTCGCACAGGCCGGTGACCGGCGAACGCTCTTCGAGCCCGCGCAGGAACGCCTCCCGCAGGGCCGAGAGCGCGCCCTGCCCGGGCCGGCGCGCGCGGACGACGTCCGCCGCGTCCGTCTCGTGGTCGGCGAACCGGTGCAGCACCAGGTCCTCCTTCGACGGGAAATAGGCGAATAGGGTCCGCTTGGACACCTCGGCCACCCGCGCCACCTCGGCGACCCCGACGGCGTCGAACCCGCGCTCGAGGAAGAGCCCGATCGCCGCCGCCGAGATCGCCGCCCGCGTGCGGAGCTTCTTGCGCTCCCGCAGGCCCAGTTCTTCAGTCACGTCACGCAGCGTAGCGCCCAGGGCTCAGACCTGCTGGAGTCCGGGCTTCCCCGCTTGCACTACGTAGCTGCGGTCGTTTTTGATCACGACCGACGCCGGGTCGTACACGCTGGTGTCGGACGTCGTCATGAAGTCCGCCCGCGTCTGCGACGGCGTGGTCGTGACGCGGACGTACCCGCGCTCGCCCTTGCAGTACTTGACGTGCGGGTTGTTCGCGTACCAGGTCGAGCTCGGTGCGGACGCGGTGTCGCTGTTGCTAGTGACCGACGTCGTGACCAGCTCGGAGCCGATGACCGGGTCGCTGTGGTCGAAGTAGTCCAGCCGCAGGTCGGCCGCCCAGTGCCGGTGGACGTCGCCGGTGAGCACGACCGGGTTGGCGACCTTGCGGTCGACCCAGCCCTGCTGGATCCGGTTCCGGGAGGCCTCGTAGCCCTGCCAGGAATCCGGGCTTTCGCAGGTGGCCTTGTTGCCGTCGCCGTCCCGCGTGGCGAAGAAGACCTGCTGGCCGAGGAAGTCCCACGTGGTCGGGTGCGACTCGAACTGCTTGAGCAGCCAGGCTTCCTCGGTGCCGCCGAGGATGCTGCGCGAGGTGCTGCGCATGTCCGTGCAGGCCGGGCCCGCGTCACCCGACGGATCGGTCACTTGCGCGCTGCGGTACTGGCGAGTGTCGAGCATGTGGAAGCGGGCCAGATTGCCCCAGACGAACTGGCGGTACAGCTGGATCGACGAGCCGTTCGGCTTGGCCGTGGAGCGGATCGGGGTGTTCTCGTAGAAGGCCTGGAACCCGGCGGCCTTGCGCGCGGCCGAAGCCGGTGAAGTGGTGCCGTTCCAGTTGTTCATCACTTCGTGGTCGTCGAACACCACGATCCACGGCGCGATCGCGTGCGCGGCCTGCAGGTCGGCGTCGGTCTTGTGCTGGGCGTGCCGGGCGCGGTACTGCGCGAGCGTCGTCACGTCCTCGGTGAAGGCCAGGCTGCGCGGGTTGCGCTCCTGCGCGGTGCGGCCCGACTTCTTCTCGTAGATGTAGTCGCCGAGGAACAGCACCAGGTCCGGGTCGTCGGCGACGATGCCCTTGTACGCGTGGTAGTAGCCCTCCTCCCAGTGCTGGCAGGAACTGAAGCAGTACTTGAGCTGGTTGACCGCGGCCCCGGCGGCGGGCGCGGTGCGCGTCCGGCCGACCGGCGAGATGTAGCCCGCGCTCTTGAAGCGGTAGAAGTACTCGCGCGCCGGCTGCAGGCCGACGGGTTCGATGTGGACGCTGTGCCCGGCCGCGCGGACCGCGTCCGCCGAACCGCTCTGCACGATCGAGGTGAACGCCTCGTCGTTCGCGATCTCCCAGTCGACCGCGTAGGTCGCGTCCGGCATGCCGCCGAAGCCGTCCGGGTTGAGCGGCGCCGGCGCGAGTCTCGTCCACAGCACCACGCTGTCGGGCAGCGGATCGCCCGAGGCGACGCCGAGCTGGAAGGGGTCGTGGATGGTGGGGGCGGCCGCGGTGGTGCGGGCGTTCGCCCAGGACGGCAGCGCGGCCGACGCCGCGGTGGCGGTGACCGCGGCGAGCCCGCCGAGCAGCACCTTGCGCCGGTTGAGGTCAACCATGTCGGAAAGCCTTTCGGGGAGGGGAGCCGCGGTCAGGCCGCGAAGTCGGTGATGCCGTCGCTGCAGGACAGCAGCGCGGGTTTGGCGGTCGTGTAGTTGGCGACGCAGACCTTGTAGAAGACCCAGCCGCCGTGCGGGACGCTCACGGCCTTGTCCACCGAGGAGCCCTCGCCGCCGGAGTTCCAGACGTAGAACGGCCCGGCGCCGCCCTTGAGCCAATACGCGACGACGGCCGAGTAGCCGTCGGCGTTCTTGTCGTAGACGACGAAGTGCGAGTCGGACGAGCGGTACGTCGCCTCCCCCGCGCAGGCGTCGGCGCACTGGCCGCTGCCCGAGCCGACCCCGCAGTCGGGCGCGATCCGCAGGTCGGAGCCGGTGTAGACGTAGGTGTCCGAGATGTACCCGCCGAGCGCGGGCACGTAGTCCCACAAGGCGCTCGTGCCGTAGGTCCCGGTCACCGAAGTACCGGTGATCTGGCAGTCGATGGTCACGGACGCGCCGTTCGCGACGGTCTTGACGGCCGTCGCGCTCGCGGTGGGCGCCCGGCGGACGTTGAGGGGGTCGCCCGCGGTCTTGACGGTGCCGGTCGCGGCCGCCGACGCCTCGAGCGCGCCGCCCACCGCGAGCGCGCCGACCGTCGCGAGCACAACCCCTAAGCCGGCCGTACGCCGGAGGTTCGAACGCTTCATGGCGGGAGCGTGACCGGGGCTCGTACACGACTCGTACAAAGCGCCCACGGGCCTGCGCAGACACTCCGAATGGATCTAGCCCGTGGGGTCGAACGGGCCATAGCATCCGGTTATGGGGGAACTCATCGGGCAGGTTGAGGCCACCTCGCTTACCATCCGCGTCCTCGGACCGCTGGAGGTCACCGCTTCCGGGCGGGTGATCCCGCTCGGCGGGCCGAAGCCCCGGCTGCTGCTCGCCGCGCTGGCGCTGCAGCCGAACGTCGTCGTGTCCGCCGACGTGCTGGTCGAGGTGCTGTGGCCGGAATCGGCCCCGCGGTCGGCCGCGGCGAACATCCGGACGTACGTCCATTCGCTCCGAAGACGGTTCGCCGAAATCGACCCCGACCTGGGCGAACGGATCAGCAGCCGCGCCTCCGGCTACCTGCTGACCGCGTCCCCGGAAGAACTGGACCACCTCGCCTTCACGACCTTGGCGGGCGAAGCGCAGGAAGCGCTCGACCGCGCCGACGCCGAAAGCGCTCTCAAGCTCCTCGACCGGGCCGACGCGCTGTGGCGCGGCGAAGTCCTCGAAGGACTGCCGCACGACCACAGCTGGGGCGCGACCGTCGCCCGGCTCGCCGAACTCCGCCTGTCCGTCCAGGAACAGCGCCTGCGCGCGCGGATCGACCTCGGCCGCTGCGGCGAGGCCGTCGCCGAGCTGCGCGGGCTGGTCACCGAGCACCCGCTGCGCGAAGAGCTGTGGGCTCAGCTGATCGTCGCGTTGCGCGCGGCCGGGCGGACCTCGGACGCCATCGAAGCGTACGAATCCGCCGAGCGCGTCCTGCGCGAAGAGCTCGCCGCCGAACCCGGCGCGCGGCTGCGCGAACTGCGCGCGACGCTCGTCTCCGAAACCGCTCCCGCCGTGCGCGCGGCGGAGTTCGTCCCGGTCTGCCAGCTGCCGCTGGACCTGCCCGACTTCACCGGCCGCGACGACGTGCTCCGCGAGGTCGTCGGCCTGCTGCGCGAACGCGCGGACTCGGGCACGCCGGCCGTCGTCGTGCTCTCCGGCGCGCCCGGCGTCGGCAAGTCGGCGCTCGCCGTGCGGGTCGCGCACGCGGTCCGCGACGACTTCCCCGACGGGCAGCTGCACGTCGACCTGGCCGGCACGTCGTCGTCGCCGCGCGCGCCGATGGGCGTGCTCGGCGAGCTGCTGCGCGCGCTGGGCATCCCGGACGCCGGCCTGCCGCGCGAACCGGCGGAACGCTCGGCGCTGCTGCGGTCGCGGCTGGCCGGGCGGCGGATGTGCGTCGTGCTCGACGACGCGGGCAGCGCCGCCCAGGTGCGTCCGCTGCTGCCGGGCGCCGGAGCGTGCGCGGTGCTGGTGACGAGCCGGATCCGGCTGCCCGGGCTGGCCGGGGCGAAGCCGGTCGACGTCGACCTGCTGCCCGAGGCGGAAGGCGCGCGCCTGCTGCAGGGCATCGTCGGCGCCGAGCGGGTGGCCGCCGAACCGGAGAGCGCGGCGGCGATCCTGCGCCAGTGCGGGCACCTGCCGCTGGCGATCCGGGTGGCGGGCGCGAAGCTGACGCACCGGCCGGGCTGGACGCTGCGGCTGCTGGCCGACCGCCTGCGCGACGAGCACCGGCGGCTCGACGAGCTCCGCGTCGGCGACCTCGCCGTCCGCGCGAGCGTGACGCTTTCGTACGACCTGCTGCCGATGTCGGCGGCGACGGCGTTCCGCGGGCTCGGTTTGCTCGGGCCGGTCCAGTTCCCGGCGTGGGCGGTCGCGGCGGTGCTGGGCCGCCGGGACGCGGAAGACGTCCTGGACGTCTTGGTCGACGGCCACCTCGTCGAGCTCGTCGGCTCGGATTCGGCCGGGCAGCCGCGCTATCGCCTTCACGACTTGTTGCGCGTGTACGCGGTGGAGCTGGCGGAGCAGAGTGACGCGGCGAAGACGCGTGCCGGGCTTCGGCGGGTTCTGGAGGGGTACCTCGCACTGGCTTTGGAAGCCGCTCGGCGAATGCCGTTGCACTTCTTCGGCATGTACCGCGACGAGGAACTCCCGCGGCCGGAGGTGCCCGCGGACGTGCTGCCGGACGACCCGGCGGCGTGGTTCGCGGCCGAGCGGCACACGAGCGTCCAGGCGGTTTCGCTGGCCGCTTCGCACGGCTTCGACGACCTGGCGTGGCAGCTGGCGTCGGCGTTGACGCCGTACTTCGATCTCCGTGGTCACCAGGACGACTGGCACAGCACGCACACGATCGCTTTGGCGGCGGCCCGCCGGACGGGGTCGTCGCGCGCGGAGGCGATCGTGCAGCGCAACCTCGGGCAGTACCTGCTCTACCAGGACGAATACGCCGAATCGCGAGTGGCGTTCGAGGAGTCGAAGGCGCTGTTCGAGCGGGTCGGCGACGCGCAGGGCGTGGCGATCGCGCTGACCGGGCTGGCCACGATCCTGCGCATCGACGGCGAGGACGGCCTGGCGCTCGATCACTGCCACGAGGCGTTGAAGCTGTTCGCGGAGGAAGGCGACCCGAACGGCGAAGCGGTGGCGCGGCTGGGCGCGGGCGCGGTCTGGATGTCGCGAGGCTGCTACGCGGCGGCGAAGCGCTGGTTCACCGACGCGCTGGAGCTGTCGGCGGCGATCGGCGACCGCCACCGCGAGGCCCACGCGTACAAGCGGCTGGGGTTGCTGTTCCAGCACCAGGGCAACCTGGCGGCGGCCCGCGAGCACGTCGACCAGGCGATCGCGATCTTCACCGAACTGGGCGACGACCACTGCGTGGGGTACGCCAACCAAAACCTCGGCGAGCTGTGCCTGCACAGCGGCGACTTCGCGCACGCGCAGCTGTTGCTGGTGAACTCGCTGTCGGTGCACCGGCGCAACGGCGACCGGCGGTCGGAGGCCGAGGTTTCCCAGTTGCTCGGTGAGCTGCACCGGGCGCTTTCGCAGCCGGAGCGGTCTCGGGACTACTCGGAGCGGGCGTTGGCCATTTGGCGGGAACTTTCGTCGCGGCCGCCGGAGGCCGTGGGCTCGGCCGAGGAGCCGCCGCACATAGTTTCGGCCTGACGCACAACCTGCTTGTACGGATCATGTACGCCGCCCCGGCAACCTTTCGCCACGTTCGAGTGAACGAGTGCGAGAGGAGAACCGGGGATGATCCGGATCAAGAAGGCCGGCCGCGTGACCGCGGCGGTTCTGGCCGCCGGGGCGGTGACGGCGCTGGCCGGAGCCCCCGCCCAGGCCGCGACCAGCACCAGCTGGACCGCCAACCTGTCCACTGTGGACAGCGACGATGTCAACGTCACCGGCGCGGGCGGGACGCTGACCCTGGCCGACGCCGCGTGGCACAGAACCGCGCGGGTCTTCGCGGGCAGCGAAGGCAGCCTCATCACCGCCGAGCACGCGCTCGGCACGCCCGCCAACCGCGTCGACGCGCAGCTGACCGCCGACACGCCGAAGGGCACCTCGGTCGAGGTCGACGTCCGCGGCCGCACCGGCGCCGACGACTGGACCGAGTGGACACCCGCCGGGACGGCGTTCAAGACCAGCGTCAGCTCCGTGCAGGTGCGCGTCGGCCTGCACAGCGACACCGACGGCGTCCGCCCGTCCGTCAGCGGTGTCTCGCTGAGCGCTGCCAGCACCCCGCAGGTGAACGCGCTCGCCGCCACCGCCGCGTTGACCTACAAGGTCTACGGGACCCGCGAAGGCCTCGTCGGCGGCACCACGGCCAACGGCCACGTCATCACCAGCCACGACCACTTCGTCTCCTTCCCCTCCGGGAAGTCGGTGTCCCCCAAGGGAACCGGCAACTACACCGCCCGCGTCTGCCGCACCGACGGCAGCCGCTGCGAGTACGCGCCGGTCTGGGAAATCGGCCCGTGGAACGAGCGGGACGACTACTGGAACCCGGCGTCGGTCCGCTCGGAGTTCAAGGACCTGCCGCAGGGCACGCCCGAAGCGCAGGCCGCGTACCTGCAGGGCTACAACAACAAGAAGGACGACTCCGGCCGCACGGTGCAGAACCCGGCGGGCATCGACCTCGCCGACGGCGTGTTCTGGGACGGCCTCGGCATGTCCGACAACGGCTACGTGAACGTCACCTACCTGTGGACCGGCACCGGCCCGACCGGCACGGTGAAGACCGCCGGCGACCCGATGAACGTCCGGGCGAGCGCGAGCACTTCGGCCACCATCAAGGGGCTCGCGGCGAACTACGCCAAGGTGACCATCGAGTGCTACGTCGAGGGTGACAGTGTCACCGGCACGTTCGGCACCAGCACCATCTGGGACCGGATCGGCCCCGGCCACTACGTGTCGGACACCTACCTGCTGACCGGCTCCGACGCACCGGTCGCGCCGCACTGCTGAACCGCGGCTCGAGCGAGCCCCCGAACGTCGCGTGGCTGACTGCCCTCAACCCGCGATGACGCGAAGGCCCGGTGTCCCCCGCCGGGCCTTCGCCCTTTTCGCGCGGCCGGTGCCGCCCCGAAGGCCGCGCCGGCGGCCGCCGCACTCGGTGACACTCTGCGGTTCGCGCGCGACGTCCTGGCCTCGCTGCCCGACGGCACCGGGGCGATGCTCGCCGGCCTGAACGCTCCGCCGGTGCCCTTCGTGCCGATGGCGCACCACGGCGCGCCCGGGGTGGCGCTGATCGTCGCCGGGTTCGACGGCCCGGAGCGGCACGCCGAGCTCGTCGCGCGGATCCGGGACGGGCTGCCCGCGCTCTTCGAGCTGGTCACGCCGATCCCGTACACCGAGCTGCAGAAGATGCTCGACGGCGGTGCGCCACGCGGGCTCTTCGCCTACGAGAAGTCCTTGTACCTCACCGAACTCTCCGACGACGTGCTCGACGTCGTCGCCGCGCACCTGCCCGGGAAGTCGTCGCCGCTGTCGCTGGTGCCGGTGTTCCCGGTCCGAGGCGCGTTCTCCGCGGCGGTCGCGCCGACCGCGGAGCTGCACGCCGCGGACCGGGCGTGGACCGCGTCCGGACGTCGTACGGCGCGGGGAAGTACGCGCGGCTGCGGCGGATCAAGACCGCGTACGACCCCGGAAACGTGTTCCACCACAATGCGAATATCCCGTCCATCGGGACATGAATTCACAACCTTGAACGACTATCCGCCGGGTGTACAAGCGCCAGTCCGTTGTGGAAAACTTCCGGGAACCCGGAGCATTTCCCCACACGGAATGGCGGTCACCTGTGAGCGTTACCCGGAGAACCCTGCTGACCACCGCGGCCGGTGCCGCGGTGGCGGCGAGCGCCAGCACCCCGACGGTCGCCGCGGCGGCCTCCCTCGATGCCTCCGACCAGGCATCGGTCGCCCGGACGCTCCGCCAAGCGGCCGATTACGCGGTCGCCAAGCTCCGCGCGGTGGCGCCCGGCGTCACCGCGTTTCCGGTCGGCACGAAGTTCGAGAAATGGACCTATTCGCAGAATGGCGACTGGGTCGGCGGATTCTGGCCCGGCCAGTTGTGGCTGGCCTGGCTGCACAGCGGTGACGAACAATTCAAGACCCTCGCGCTGGCGTCCGCGGAGAAACTCGCGCCGCGCCAGAACGACACGAGCACGCACGACCTCGGTTTCCTCTTCTACCCGTCGTGGGTGACCGCGTACCGGCTCACCGGCGACGAAAAGTGGCGAGCGGGCGCGGTGCAGGCCGCGTCGTCGCTGATCAAGCGGTACAACCCGGCCGGGAAGTTCATCCGCGCCTGGGGCGCGCTGACCGACCCGAACAACGCGGGCCGCGTCATCATGGACACGATGATGAACCTCGATCTGCTGGCGTTCGCGAGCAAGCAGACCGGGGATCCGCAGTACCTCGAGATCGCGGTCGCACACGCGAAGACCGCGCAGCGCAACTTCCTGCGGCCGGACGGCTCGACCCCGCACGTCTTCGACTTCGACCCGGTCACCGGCGCGCCGATCGGGCCGAACACGGTGCAGGGCTACAGCCCCGCGTCGTGCTGGTCGCGCGGGCAGGCGTGGGGGATCTACGGCTTCACGACCATCCACCGCCGCACCGGGGACAAGGATTTCCTGACCACGGCCCGGCGCCTGGCGGACTTCGCGTTGTCGCACCTGACGCCGGACCACGTGCCGGTGTGGGACTACCTCGCGCCGCAGGCCCCGAACGACATCAAGGACGCGTCCGCCGGGGTGATCATGGCGTGCGGCCTGCTCGACCTCGCGGAGATCACGCACCGCGCGCAGTACCGCGACGCCGCGCTGCGGATCCTGTCGGCGATCTCGCAGACGTGCCTGACGACCAAGTCGGCGCGGGCCGAAGCGAGCGTCGCGCGCTGCACCCGCAACCGGCCGGCCGAGGACGGCATCGAGGTGTCGCTCCCCTACGCCGACTACTACCTGCTGGAAGGCGTCCTGCGGGTGCTCGACCGGCCGAAGGTCGACCGGGCCGTCGACCTGTCGAGCGTCTGACCCACTGGGGGAGGCCGCCACCTCCCCTAGTGGTGGTGCGCGTGCACCTTCGCGTGGCCGAGGCCGCGCCCGATCATCCACTTGTTCACCGGCACGGTGACGACGAACGCGACCGCCAGGGAAAGCGCCAGCGCCAGCCAGAAGAGGAAACTGGCGAGGCCGGCGTCCATCGCCCCCGGGATCGCCACGACGACCGTGTTGTCGATCAGTTCCATGACGGCGATCGACACGGTGTCCGCGGCCAGCGCGACCTTGAACGCGGCCGCCGCGGACAGCCCCGACTTCAGCACGCCCCGCATGGTCAGGCCGTAGCCGAAGACGAACGCGAGCACGATCGACAGGACGACGGTCGCCGCGTTGTGCAGGCCGAACGCCGTGCCGAGCACCATGCCGAGCACTTCACCGATCGCACAGCCGGTCAGGCAGTGCAGGGTCGCCTGGATCGCTGTCGCCCACGAAGCTCCGCGCTGTTCGTTCATACCGGTGATTATACCCCTTGGGGGTATCTGCGCCAGTGTCTCGCGCGCCACAGCGCGGCCCCTGGCGATTGCTGCCAGGGGCCGCGCCGGGATCGGGTGGCGAGGAGGCGGTCATCCGGTCGGCCTCGGCCTGCCGGGTATCGCTGATCCGCCGGCCATCGCCTTGGCGCCGGCATCGGGGTCGACCGTGCCGGACTTCGAGTAGCGGCCTGCCGTCGCCGGTACACCCCGGATCCCGAGCCACGCCGTGAGCCGGCCGCCGACCCTTTGCGATGCCGTCGGCGAGGGCGATGGCCTGCGCGATCCGGGTGCGTCGCGGGACGAGCGCCGCCATTTCGACGGCTTGCCGGACCGGCAGGAGGACTACAACCGCCGCCGGCACGGCCAGGCATTCGCGCCGGGGAGCGCGGCCGCGCACACGGTCCGGGCGCCATCGTCGCCCACGGTAGCCGATACCGCCGGACCGGCGAACCGCCGCCAGAAATCCACAAGGTAGAACTCACTTCCGTAACCCTTTGCGCACATCCCGTTGACCAGCGTTACGCGGGGCCCTACCTTCCCCCTTGGTCTCCACCGTGCGCAGACCGATCGAAAGTCCTGAGGAATGGGTGGGGATGCGGAGGCCGACGAAGACGTTCCGGCTGGTCGCGACGCTGCTGCTGGGTGCGGCGCTCGCGCTCGGGGGCTGCTCGGAACAGCTGGGCAGCGCGCCCGGGTCGGCGCCGACGCGGATCGCGTTCGTGCCGAAGGTCGACGGCATCCCGTACTTCCAGGCCATGAACACCGGCGGCCTCGAAGCGGCGAAGCAACTGGGCGTGGAGTGGTCCTCGGTCGGCCCGAAGACCGTCGACCCCGACGCCCAGGTGAGCATCGTGCGCGACCTGATCGCCAAGAAGGTCGACGTCATCGTCGTCGCGCCGAACGACCCGGCCGCGCTCGCGCCGGTGATCGCCGAGGCCCGGACGAAGGGCATCCACGTGCTCACCTCGGACACCGACGCGCCGGGCACGCAGCGTGAGGTGTTCGTCAACCAGGCCAGCGCCCAGGGCATCGGCACCGCGCTCACGGACGCGCTGATGAAGCGGACCGGCGGCACCGGCGAGTACGCGATCGTCTCGTGCGGGCCGGCCGCGGCGAACCTCAACACCTGGATCTCGGTCCAGAAGGAGTACGCGGCCGAGCACTACCCGAAGGCGCAGCTCGTCGAGACGCTGTACGCGGGCGAGGACCAGGACACCGCGACGGAACTCGCCAAGGAACTGATGGTCCGCCACCCGGCCCTCACCGGCCTGGTCGGCGAGTGCACGACGTCCGCGCCCGGCGTCGCGAAGGCCGTGCGCGAGCAGCAGAAGATCGGGCAGGTGTTCACCGTCGGCGTCGGGACGCCGCAGGCGATCAAGCCGTACCTGCTCGACGGCTCGTGCTCGCAGTCGGTGCTGTGGAACGTCGAGTCGCTGGGCTACCTGACCGCGTGGACGGCGAAGCAGGTCGCCGACGGCAAGCCGCTCCAGCCGGTCAACAAGGTGAGCCTGGAGTTGCCGGCGGTGAAGTACGACGCCACGTCGAAGACCGTCCTGCTGGGCGATCCGCTGCTCATCACCGCCGACAACGTCGACCAGTTCAAGTACTAGCGCACGTCGATCGTCACCGTCGCGGTGCTCGTCGCCGCCGGGAGCCTGGTCGTGTCGACGGCCAGGTATTCGCCGTCGTCCTGGCGGCCGTCCGGCAGCGTCTTCGGGTGCAGCGCGTACGGCGGGGCCGCGTTCGTGACGCCGTCGATGCCGAAGTCGTTGTCGTTGCCGATGACGAGCGTGCGGCCGCCGTCGGTCGTCGCGACGCCCTCGACCTTGTCGTGGCCGAAGAAGCCGCCGCTCGGGTCCAGGCCGGTGACCAGGGCGCCGAGGTCCAGGTACAGCTTCTTGCGCACCGGCGTGATCCCGGCGGCGGCGAGGTCCTTCGTCGCCTCGGCGGTGGTGTCCTTGCCGACGTAGGCGTCGATGCTCTTGCCGCCGATCAGCACGCCACCCTTGACGGCGTCGTAGCCCGCGGCCCGCGGGCCGACGTCGGTGGCGCCGGTCAGGTCGATCTCGAACAGCTTCTTGTACGCGCCCGGTTCCACCTTGCCGTCGCGTTCGTCGACGAGGAAGCGCGTCGCCGAGAGCGCGGTGATCTCGCTGACCGCGGTGCCCGTGGTGTCCGGGTCGTCGAGCAGGTAGAGGTACTCGTGGGTGGCGCGCGTGCGCAGGTCGACGGTGACGATCCGCAGCGTGGTGACGTTCCCCGGCTTCTTCGTCAGGTCCGGCTGCTGCAGCGCGGACTGCAGGACGCCGACGAGCGTCCGGCCGTCCGGGGTCAGCGCGAGGCCTTCCATGCCCTTGTTCGGCACGCGGTACCTGAGCTCGGCCGGCAGCGAGCCGTCGAACGGCGAGAGCCGCTCGATCGCGCGGCCGTCACGGCCGAAGTGGGTGATGAAGGGGCCGTACTCGTCGGAAACCCAGAAGCTGCCGTCTTTCTGCGCGACCAGGCCTTCGGAGTCGTAGCCGTTCGCGGACTTCGGCAGGACGTTCCCGTTCAGGTCGACGATCTTCTCACCGGTGTCGGCGAGCGGGCTGACCTGGCCGTTGTAGGGGGTGCCGTCCGCGGCGCGCAGCGGGATGGTCTTTTCCAGCACGGCTTTCCCGCCGCGGAACCGGAACTTCCCGATGGCCGGGGTGAAGGCGGGCAGGGGTTCGATTTTGCCGCCGTCGGGCGCGTCGACGTTGGGGCCGCGGTCGGTGAGGCCGTAGAACTCGTCCTCCTCGCCGGGGACCGGGGTGAGCGCGGAGCCGTACGCGCCGCCCTTGATCGGCACACCGCCGATGGTGGCGAGCGGCTTCAGGTCGGTCGGGTAGAGCTTCACGGCGTCGGAAACGGTGTAGGTGAAGGAATCCCGGCCGGTGAACCCCGGGGCAGGGGTGTAGCGGAGGGTGCCGTCGGCGTTGAGGTCGACGGTCCCGTGCGCGGCGCCGGCGTGCCGGACGACAGCGGTGCCGCGGTCGTTGCGGAGCAGGTCCGCGGTCAGGGTCCGCCCGGCGTGGGTCCTGAGGTGGTCGTCCTTCGCCCGGGGACCGTGGTCCCGCGCTTCGGCCGGCCCGGCGGCCAACGGCAGGGCCAGTACCCCGGCAACCAGGGCGATCGTTACCCGCTTCATCCCGTTTCTCCTCTTCCGGCGCGTGGACCGCGCCGGAGGAGGAGTCTCCGTGCCCGAAGTGGACGGTGGCCGGCTTCGAGAAGTCCAGGACGTTAACGAGTCTGGCTCAGCGGTGCCGGCGGCCGTGGGCCACTGCCGCGCCGCCGCCCAGGACCAGGATCAGGGCCGTCAAACC
Organism: Amycolatopsis sp. MEPSY49; assembly: GCF_051337345.1. Taxonomy (NCBI): domain Bacteria; kingdom Bacillati; phylum Actinomycetota; class Actinomycetes; order Pseudonocardiales; family Pseudonocardiaceae; genus Amycolatopsis; species Amycolatopsis sp. MEPSY49. The sequence goes on from NZ_JBDLYJ010000023.1 coordinate 99,708, forward strand.
CCAGCGGCGCTTCTCCTGCGTCCGCACTCCCGTGTCCTGGACCACCGGCTCCGGTTCCTCCTTCGGCTGCGCGTGCCGCTTCGACGGCGGTGGCGGAGGCGGAGGCGGCGGCTCCACGGCCTTCGGCGCCGTAGTGGCCACCGGGGTCGGGGCGGGCGTCGGAGTCGGGGTCACCGCCGCCGGTTGCTCCACCGGCGGCGGCTGCGACGGCGGTGGCGGCTCCGGCGGGGTCGAGGAAGTCGGTGGTGGAGACGAAGGAGTCGGCGACTCCGAACTGGTAGGAGGAGGCGGAGGTGGCGGAGGAGCCGCCTCGGCGAAGCACCCCGCGGCGTCCCCGCTCACCAACGCCGGCCCCGTCGACACCTCGACCGCCGCACCCGAGCCGTCCCGGGGCAGCCGGTAGGTCACGCTCCGGCGGCCCGCCCGGTTGGCCGTCGCGTAGATCGCGTCCGGCGCCAGCACCACCGACCCGTACGCTCCCCCGCGCGGGAAGCGCAGATCCGGCACCACCACGACCTTCCCCGTCGCCGGGTCCAACGTCACCACCGAGCTGTCGCCGCGCGAAGTCGTCGACACCCCGTACAGCAAGCCGGAAGCCGAGTCGTACGCGAAGTCGTCGACACCCACCGCGAGCGACACCGGCCGCAGCGGGGTCCGGTGGACCACCCGCACGTAGTCCGGCGACGCCGGGTCGACGTCCACTGTGTACAGGTCGCTGTCCTGCCTCACGTACCAGCGGTTTCCGGCGATCGCGCCCGCGGTAGCGCCGGTGACCTGGCTCCACACCGGACGCTGGGCGCCCGCCCGGCCGACCACCCCGAGGTCCGTCACCGCCCCCGACGCGTCGATCCGCACCGCGTGCGCGCCGTGGTCGTAGCGGCCTCGGCGCGTTCCGTCCGCGACGCCGTACACCACGTCCTGCGCGGCCGAGTACCCCATCGCGTTGATCCAGTACGGGGCCTGGGTCAGGCGTTTCGTGGTCCCGTCGGGCAGGGACAGCAGCCGCAACGTCGTCGGCGCGCCGTCGCGTTCGTTCTCCGCCTGCAGGATCGTGCAGGTGTCCGGGTCCTGCGCCGCCGGGCGCTTCGAGGACGACGCCGGCGCGAGCCAGCCCGTCGCGGCCAGCACCGCCGAAACCGCCGCCGCCACGCCGAGCATCGCCGCCCAGCGGGCCCGCGTGCCGGTCAAGCCAGCCGGTCCAGCGCGCCGGTGAACGCCTCCGCCGGGATCTTCGCGCCCCCGCTGAACGGGTTCTGCAGCTGGTAGATCGCGAACAGCAGTAACGTGATCGTGCCGGCCAGCGTCGAGACGATGATGACGTGCGCCGCCAGCCGCGTACCGCCGAACAGGTTGGGCAGCAGGATCGCGGTGATCAGGCTGCCGAGGATCAGGGCGAACCAGACGACCGCGCCGACCCCGCCGCCGCCCGCGTTGTTCAGCCGCTGCGTGCGGGCCTGGTAGACCGACCAGAGCTGGTTGCTCGCCTCGGTCTTGCGGTCGATCGCCCAGTCGCCGTCGACGTCGGCGGCCGCGACGGCCTGGCGCATCTGGTCCAGCTGCGTCCAGCCCGTGGCGGCGACCTCGCCGCCGTCGGCCAGCCGCGGCCACTCCTGCTCCTCGACCGTCCGCGCGTAGGCGACGGCGAGCTGGTGCACGCGGTCCTTCGTCTCGGCCGGCAGCGCGTCGGCCGCCCAGGTCGCCGCGACCAGGCTGTCCGCTTCGGTCTGCGCGTCCTGGCTCGCCGAGCCGACCGAGTCGAACAGCGAAATGAGCACGAATGCGACGAGCACGGCGTGCAGCCCGCCGACGATGGTGAACACCTGACCCGCCGCGTCGTTGTTGTCGGGCCGCCCCTCGTCCCAGCCGAACCGGCGGACCAGGTACGCGATCACGCCCCCGACGAGGGCCGCGCCGGCCACCCAGAGCCCGCCGGCCACGAAGATGTTCATCCACGTCCTTTCCGCACCGGCGCATTCACGCCAGGATGGTCAAGTTAGTGCACCCATTTCCGGACGGACAACCGGGTATTGTTCGATTCATCCGAGTGGCCTCACCCGGGCCGCGGTTATCGCCGGTTCGGCGCAGTTCACCGGTGATCCGGCGGCCCGCTCGCTCCCCGCAGCGACCGTCGATCCCCTTATGAACTGGGCATCTTCTCGACCGGGTGACGCCCGCGGACGGCGGGTGACGATCAAGGCGAACGCGGTCTCCGAAATCGTCGAAGGTCGAACAGGTGGTTCTCCCGGGGGACCCGATCGTGTCATTGTGCGGGCGGGCGCCGTTGCTATGTTGATTCTTCGTCGCAACCCGGTTTTCCGAATGATGGGGTGGTTTTCGCTGTGACCGTCACCGACCCGGTGGACACCGACCAGGCACCACTGAGCCTCGGCCGGGCCGCCGCCCGCACCCTGGCGACCACGACCAAGTCGGTCCCCCAGATGCAGGGCATCTCCTCCCGCTGGCTGCTCAAAATCCTG
>NZ_JBDLYJ010000024.1:0-96720 GCF_051337345.1 Amycolatopsis sp. MEPSY49
TGCCTCAAACGCTACATCGCCCGCGAGCTCTACCGGACCATCATCAAAAACGACCCCGAACCCACCACTTGACATCCATAGGAGCATCTCATTCCTGTCACCAGGCGACAGGAATGAGTCATTCACGTCACCTCGGCCGCGTGGTCGTTCAGGCTGTTCATCTCACCGTGTCGACGGCCTCGCGTTCCGTTTACCGGCCGGATCTGGCACCCTGGAGCCCGTGTTGCGGCTTGCAGGTGCACGGCTGCTCGATGATCGGGACTATCCGGCGGTCCGTGCCGCGCTCGCCGCCGACCCGGTGGGCAGCTGCATGGTCAGCGCCCGGGTCGAGGCCGCGGGCCTCGACCCGTGGCGGCTCGGTGGCGAACTCTGGGCCGCCGACAGCCGGCCGGTTCGCGCCGGGCGGCTCCAAGGGCTGTGCTTCTCCGGGCCCAACCTCATCCCGCTGAGGGGCAACGCCCCCGCGTTGCGCTCCTTCGCCGACCGCGCACTGAGGAGACAACGCACCTGCTCCTCGCTCGTCGGCCCGGCCGAGCAGGTCCTCGGCCTGTGGGACGAGCTCGAAGGCGAGTGGGGCCCGGCCCGCGAGGTCCGCGACGACCAGCCGCTCATGGCGCTGGACACCCAGCCGCTGGTCAAGGCCGACCCGCTGGTCCGCCCGGTCCGGCCGGACGAGCTCGAGCGCTACCTGCCGGCGGCCGTCGCGATGTTCATCGAGGAGGTCGGCGTCGACCCGCGCAGCGGCGACGGCGGCGCCAGCTACCGCGCCCGCGTCACCGAGCTCATCGGCGCCGGGCGCGCCTTCGCCCGCTTCGAGAACGGCGAAGTCGTCTTCAAAGCCGAGATCGGCGCCATGTCGGCGACCGTCGGGCAGATCCAGGGCGTCTGGGTGCACCCCGACCGCCGCGGTGACGGCCTCGGCACCGCCGGCACCGCCGCCGTCGTCAACCGGCTCGTCCGCGGCCTGGGCCGCACCGCCAGCCTGTACGTCAACGCCTTCAACAGCCCTGCCCTCGCCGCCTACCGCAAGATCGGCTTCAAGCAGGTCGGCCAGTACGCGACGGTGCTGTTCTAACCACTCTTCCGTGGCGGTGTTTCGAGCCCGCCGCAAGCCGCTGACCAGGCATCATCCGGCCATGAGTGCACGTCGACACCGTGCCCTCGCGGCGCTGCTGCTGCTCGTCGCCGCGACCACGGCCGGGTGCTCGGGCGACGGTCCCGAGGACGCCTTGTCCGCCTTCCTCGACGCCGTCGCGGCCGGGGACGTCGCCGCCGCGGCCGCGAACACCGACTCGCCCGACGCGGCCACGACCGTGCTCACCCAGGTCCGCGGCGTGCTCGAACCCGAGGCCCTCGACGTCGACGACGAAGAGGTGAGGGAGCCGGCGAACGGCGACACCGTCACGGCGAGCTACCAGCTCACCTGGCACCTCGCCCAGGGCCGCACGTGGACCTACCGCGCCGACGCCCAGCTGCGCGCGGCCGAGAACGGCTGGCAGGTGCACTGGCAGCCGACGGTCGTGCACCCGCAGCTGGCCGTCGGCCAGACGCTCGGCCTGCTGCCGCAGCTGCCCGAGACCGCGCCGGTCCTCGACCGCGACGGCGTGCCGCTGATGCGCCCGCAGACCGTCATCGGCGTGGTCGTCGACCCGCAGAAGACGGGCAACGCGAGCGCCGTCGCGGGTTCGCTCGCGAAGGCGCTTCACCGCTACGAGCCGTCGGTCACCGGACGCTCGGTGCTCGACGGCATGAGCAAGACCAAACCCGGAGACGCCTACTCGGTGATCACCCTGCGCGCGGGCGACTACCAGCGCGTCAAGCCGGTGATCTACGACCTGCCCGGCGTCCGGTTCGCCAGCCAGGAACGGCTGCTGCCGGTCACGCGCGGGTCCGGGCAGCAGGTCCTGCCCGGCATCCGCGCCCTGGTCGAGCAGCAGCTGGCCGGGGCGGCAGGCTGGCGGATCGTCACCCGGGACGTCACCGGCGGCGAGGTCTCCGAGCTGAAGGCCGAGCCGCCGCGCCCGTCGCCCGCGGTCACCAGCACGCTCAGCGCGAAGGTCCAGGCCGCTGCCGAGAAGGCCCTCGAAACCGAGCAGTACCCGGCCGCGCTGGTGGCGATCCAGCCGTCGACCGGCGACATCCTCGCCGTCGCGCAAAACGACGCCGCGGACGACGAAGGCTCGCTGGCGCTGGCCGGGCGCTTCCCGCCGGGGTCGACGTTCAAGATCGTCACGGCGGCCGCCGCGCTGTCGGCGGGCGACGTCGAGGCCGGCAGCGCGGTCGACTGCCCCGGCACGACGACGATCGAGAACCGCGTGATCCCGAACGAGGGCCGGTTCGACCTCGAGCGCGTCCCGCTGAAGACGGCGTTCGCGCGTTCGTGCAACACGACCTTCGCCCGGCTCGCCGCCGGGCTGCCGGCCTCGGCGCTCACCGACACCGCCCGCTCGTTCGGCATCGGCGCGGACTTCGTCGTCCCGGGTCTGACCACGGTCACCGGTGCCGTCCCGGCCAGCGACTCGGCCGTCCAGCGCGCGGAGAACGGCTTCGGCCAGGGCACGGTGGTGACCAGCCCGTTCGGCCTGGCGCTGGCCGCGGCCACCGTCCAGGCGGGGAAGGTGCCGACGCCGTCGATCGTCCGGGGCATGCCCGCGACCACGAAGAACGTCGGCGACGCGCCTTCCCAGGACGTGCTCGACGCGCTGCGCGGGATGATGCGCGAGGTCGTCACGAACGGCACCGCCACCGGGCTGCGGGATCTCCCCGACGTCGCCGGCAAGACCGGCACCGCCCAGTTCGGCGACGGCTCGCAGTCGCACGGCTGGTTCGTCGGCTACCGCGGCGACCTGGCGTTCGCCGTGCTGCTCACCGAGGCCGGGTCGTCGAAACCGGCGGTGCAGGCCGCGCACCGGTTCCTGGCGGGGATCGGCTGAGCGGACCGTCGTAAGGTGGGGGCATGTCCGTTCGTGCCCCGCTCGTACCCGGCGTCCAGACGCCGCGCCGTGACGTCCCCAGTTCCATCGCCCGTCCCGAATACGTGGACAAGCCGGCGCCGAAGCGGGACACCGGCAATGGCGTGCGCACGCCCGAGGTGATCGAGGCGATGCGGGTCGCGAGCCGGATCGCGGCGCAGGCCCTGGAAGAGGGCGGCAAGGCGGTCAAGCCGGGCGCCACCACGGACGACATCGACCAGGTGGTGCACGAGTTCCTGCTCGACCACCACGCCTACCCCTCGACGCTGGGCTACCGCCGGTTCCCGAAGTCGTGCTGCACCTCGCTCAACGAGGTCATCTGCCACGGCATCCCGGACTCGACGGTGATCGAGGACGGCGACATCTGCAACATCGACGTCACCGCCTACATCGGCGGCGTCCACGGCGACACGAACGCGACGTTCCTGGCCGGCGACGTCTCGGAGGAGGCCCGCCTGCTGGTGGAGCGCACCCGCGAGGCGACGATGCGGGCGATCAAGGCGGTCCGGCCGGGCCGTCAGCTCAACGTGATCGGCCGGGTCATCGAGTCCTACGCGAAGCGCTTCGGCTACGGCGTGGTCCGCGACTTCACCGGCCACGGCGTCGGCCCGGCGTTCCACACGCCCCCGACGGTCCTGCACTACGAAGAGCCCTCCGTCGACACGATCATCGAGGAGGGCATGACCTTCACGATCGAGCCGATGATCACGCTGGGCACCATCGACTACGACATCTGGGCCGACGACTGGACCGTCACCACGAAGGACAAGAAGTGGACGGCCCAGTTCGAGCACACCCTCGTGGTGACGGCCGACGGCAGCGAGATCCTCACGCTGCCCTGAGCGTCAGTGGCTCGTGGCCTTCTTGTAGCAGCGCACCGAAAGCGGCACGAAGACCACCAGCAGCAGCGCGATCCACAGCACCGACGCCAGGAGCGCGTGCTGCATCGGCCAGACATCACGCGGCGGGAGCGCCGCGCTCGTGTTGCCGAACAGCTCCCGCGCCGCCTGCGTGACCGCCGAGACCGGGTTCCAGTCCGCGATCGCCCGCAGCGGGCCGGGCAGCCGGCCGCTGTCGACGAACGTGTTGGCCAGGAACGTCAGCGGGAAGACGACCACCATCGAGACGTTGTTGAACACCTCGGGCTTGCGCACGGCCAGGCCCAGCGCGCCCATCACCCACGACAGCGCGTAGGAGAACGCCAGCAGCAGGACGATCCCGCCCAGCGCCTCGAGCACGCTCGTGTGGATGCGCCAGCCGACCAGCAGGCCGACCAGGCCCATGATGAGCAGGCTCGCCGTGCTGAGGATGAGGTCGGCGGTGGTCCGCCCGATCAGCACCGCGGCCGGTGACATGGGCAGCGAGCGGAACCGGTCGATGATGCCCTTCTGCAGGTCGTCGGTCAGCCCGTAGCCGGTGACGATGCCGCCCATCGCCACCGCCAGGGTGAAGATCCCCGGCAGCATGAACTCGCGGTAGGACAAGCCCGGGATGTCGATCACGCTGCCGAACACGTACCCGAAGAGCAGCACGAACATCACCGGCGTGAACACGAGGGATCCGAGCAGGTCCAGCGACCGGAAGATCTTGATCGAATTGCGCTTGGCGACCGTCACGCCGTCGGTCACGGCCATCTGCACCGCGTTCATCACACGGCCTCCTTCGCGGTTTCGGCCACCTCGTGACCGGTGAGAGACAGGAAAACGTCGTCGAGGGTGGGTCGGCGGACACCGACGTCGCGGACGTCGACGCCGTCGACGGCCAGCAGCGCCAGCGCTTCGGTAAGCGCTTTCGCGCCGTGGGACACGGGCACGGTGAGCCGGAAGCCCTCGGCCTTCGGCTCGCCACTGGCCAGCCGGGCCAGCGCCCGCTGCGCGACGACGACGTCGTCGTGCGTGCCGACGGTCAGCTCGATCCGCTCGCCGCCGACGAGGTCCTTGAGCTCGTCGGCGGTGCCGCGGGCGATCACGCGCCCGTGGTCGACGACGGCGATGCTGTCGGCCAGCCGGTCGGCCTCTTCCAGGTACTGGGTGGTGAGCAGCAGCGTGGTGCCGTTCGCGACCAGCTCGGTGATGACGTCCCACAGCTCGGTGCGGGCCCGCGGGTCGAGCCCGGTGGTGGGCTCGTCGAGGAACAGCACCGGCGGGTTCGCGACCAGCGCGCCGGCCAGGTCGAGCCGGCGCCGCATGCCGCCGGAGTAGCCCTTGACCGGGCGGTCGGCGGCGTCGGCCAGGCTGAACCGGGCCAGCAGCTCCCGGCCGCGCGCCTTGGCCCGCTTGGTGCCCAGGTGGTACAGCCTGCCGACCATCTCGAGGTTCTCGGCCCCGGTCAGCTCGGGGTCGACGGCCGCGTACTGCCCCGACGCGCCGATGTGCGAACGCAGCTCGGGCGCGTCCTTCACGACGTCGAACCCGGCGACCGTCGCGCGGCCCGCGTCCGGCTTCTGCAGGGTCGTGAGGATCTGGACGGTGGTGGTCTTCCCGGCGCCGTTGGGCCCGAGCACGCCGAGCACGGTGCCTTCGGGCACCGACAAGGTCATCCCGTCGAGCGCGGCGACCTTCCCGTACTTCTTGACCAGTCCCTCGGCCACGATGGCGTCTGGCATGGATTTTCCCCTTTTCTCGTGGAGTCTCAGGCCCGGCGGATGACGATGTCGCCGGTGTAGGTGTGGGCCTTGACCTCGACGGTCTCGGCGTTGGCGGCGGGACCGTCGGCGGCGCTGAGCGTGTTGCGCACCGAGCCGGTCAGCGAGTTCAGCTCCAGCCAGGCGGCCGTGCCCTCGCGGACGCCGACCTCGATCTCGCCGACCGCGGTCTCGAGCACGACCCGGTCGCGGATGACCTCGCCGAGCCGGATGTCGCCGGAGGCGGTCTTGGCGTGCACGCCGGCGTGGGCGAGGTCGACGAGGATGTCGCCGTTGGCGACGCTCACCCGCAGGTCGCCGGTCACTTCGCCGACGCGGGTCTCGCCGTTGGAGTTCTTCAGCACGGCGGTGCCGTCGATCTCGCGGATCCGCAGCTCGCCGGAGCCGGTGCCGACCTCGGCGTGCCCGGTGACGCGCTCGATGGTGACGTCGCCGGTCGCCGTGCTCGCCTCGAGCCGGGCGGCTTCGTCCAGGTGGATGTCGCCGACGGACGTCTTGAAGCGGCTGGTGCCGACCCGGCCGGTGACGCGGAAGTCGCCCATCGCGGCGGTGCCGGTGATCTGCGAACCGGCGGGCAGTTCGACGGTGACGTGCAGGGCACCGGCCTTGCCCCAGAGCTTGGTGACGTACTTCGGGCCCTTGACCAGCAGTTCACCGCCGGCGAACTCGACGCGGGTCTTCGCGACGGCCTTGACGTCCTCGCTGTCGCCCGGGTCGGCCGGGGTGACCTCGACGGTCGTCTCCGCCCGGTCGCCGGCGACGATCCGGACGTCCGCGACGCTGAGGTCGATGGTCGCCGTGATCGGCTCGGGGGTGGGGAAAACGGGCATGGCTGCGCCCTCCTGGGGTGCTCGAGTGGCGTCTCCGCAGGTCGGAGACGTGAAGGAAAAAGCGAAAGGGGGTTACTGAACCCAGCCGGTGTACTTCTCGCCGAAGACCGACCGGCGCTGGGTGGGGCGGGCGCGGTCGGGGCCGAGCGCGGCGGTCGCGGCGCGGACGAGCCAGGCGTTCGTGGAGAGCCGCTCGCGGCTCGCCGCCTCCTCGACCCGCTGCTTCAGCTGCTCGGGCAGCCGCAGGTTGATCCGGGAGACGGCACCGTCGTCGGCTTCCGGCGGCGGCGCGACGGGCTCCGGGGCCGCCGGCTCGGCGACCGGTGACGGCGGTAGCGTGACGGCGAACTCGGCGTCCCGGCGGCGAAGGCGGACTTCGACGGAACCGGGCGCGAGGTCGCGGGTGATCTCGTCGGCCGCGGCCGAGAGGGTGTCGAGCAGGGTCAGCCGGATGGCGGCCTCCAGCGGGGAGGCCAGCCGTTCGGCCAGGGCGACAGCGTCCTCGCCGGCCGCCTCGGCGGCTACCGCGAATTCGCGGCGGAGGCTGTCCACGAGTGGTGTCAGGTCCATGGCACAACTATGGCGCCACGGTGGCACCACCACAACCCTGAAATGGCACCCTTAAGGGTCAGAAGTGGTGCCAAAATCAGTGAATGCGCAGGTCAGGCGCGTTCGACGCGCTCCAGGAGCTCGTCCAGGAACCCGCAGGCCTCGGCCGCGGCCCGGTCGGGATCGCGCTCGGCGATGGCGTCGGCGAGCCCTTCGTGGCCGATTTCGGGTGCGTGGTCCACGCCCGGCGTGATGCTCGACGTCGCCGCGACGCTCGCCGTGATGACCTCCGTCAGCCCGCGGTAGAGCTCCGTGAGCAGCCCGTTGTGCCCGGCGCGCACGACCGCCATGTGGAACTCGGCGTCGGTGTGCGCGAAGTCCTCCCAACGCCGTTCGCGCAGCTCGGTCTCGCGGCGGGCCAGCAGCGACCACAGCTCCGCGACTTCCTCCTTGGTGCGCGACAACGCGGCGAGCCGGGCGCCTTCGGCTTCCAGCGTGCGCCGGACCTGCAGGACCTCGCGCAGCTCGTCGCCGCAGAGGCGGCGGATCGCCCCGGACACCTCACTGGTCGCGCGCACGTAGGTGCCGTCGCCCTGGCGTACTTCGAGCAAGCCCGTGTGGGCGAGTGCGCGCACGGCTTCGCGGACGGTGTTGCGCCCGACGCCGAGCTGTTCGCCCAGCTCGACCTCGGTGGGGATGCGCGTGCCGAGGGGCCAGTCGCCCTGCGCGACCGCGGTCCGCAGCTGCTCGATGACCTGGTCGACCAGGCCGGCCCGCCGGGTGGTGGCCAGAGGCACAGGAGTCATCCCTTCATCCAATCATCCTACGTATGCGATAGTAGCCGTCATGAGCGTCGAAAACCGCGAACTCGAACTGGACGGCGCCGTGGAGGTCCGGACGCCGGGCGTGGTCGCCGCCGGCGCGCTGCTCGCGGTCGCGGTGGTGCTCACCGCCCTCAACCTGCGCCCGGCCATCACCGGCGTCGGGCCGATGCTCGCCGAAATGCGCGCGGACCTGGGGACGTCCGGGGTCTGGGCGGGCGTGCTCACGACGTTGCCGACGCTCTGCTTCGCCGGCGCCGGGCTGGCCGCGCCGCTGCTCGCGCGCCGGGCCGGGATCGGCGCCGCCATCGCGATCGCGTTGACCGCGCTCGGCGCCGGGCTCGTGCTGCGCGTGGTCGACGGCCCGGCCGTGGTGCTCGGCGGGACGCTCGTCGCGACCGCCGGGATCGCCCTGATCAACGTGCTCATCCCGGTCGTCATCAAGGACTCCTTCCCGGCCCGCATCGGCGTCATGACCGGCGTCTACACCGCGGCCCTGCAGGGCGGCGGCGCCCTCGGGTCGGCGGTGACCCCGCAGCTCGGCGACGCGTTCGGCGGCTGGCGCCCGGCGCTGGGGAGCTGGGTGGTGGTGGCCGCCGTGGCGCTGCTGGCGTGGATTCTCGCAGCCCGCGGCACCGGCCGGGCGCCGCGGCCCGCCGCCGACGCCGCCGGTGGCCGCTCGCTGCTGCGCAACCGGCTCGCCTGGATCGTCACGGTGTTCTTCGGCCTGCAGGCCTTCTACGCCTACGCGGCCATGGGCTGGTTCCCGCAGGTGCTGATGGACGCGGGCGTGTCCCGCGACCAGGCCGGCCTGCTGTTCGGCCTGGTCTCGCTGATCGCGGTGCCGATCAGCCTCTTCATCGCGCCGATGGCGGCCCGCGCCCGCGGCGGCCAGGGCCCGTGGATCGTCGGCCTCGGCGTGTTCGGCTTCGCCGGGACGACCGGGCTGATGCTCGCGCCGTCGTGGTCGCCGCTGCTGTGGAGCATCCTCGTCGGGCTCGGCATGAGCGTGTTCTCGCTGGCCCTGACGGTGATCGCGCTGCGCGCGCGGACCGGCGCCGACACCGCCCGGCTGTCCGGGATGGCGCAGGGCTTCGGCTACCTGTTCGCCGCGCTCGGGCCGTTCCTCTTCGGCCTGCTGCACGACCTCGCGGCCGGCTGGACCGTGCCGCTGGCGATGCTGCTCGGCCTGCTCGTCGTCCAGGTCGTGTTCGGCGCGCTCGCCGGCCGCCGCCGGTTCGTCTGATTCTTAACTGTTAACGCGCTTCGCCCGGCTGCGCGCGGCTTAAGATCACCGGGTGGCCGTGCCGTCGCCGGACCTCGGGACGTTGCTGCGCGAGGGCCCGTTCGACGCCGCCCTGCGCGCGGCCATCCGCGCCCGCGGGCTGAGCCTCGGCCGGCTCCGCGAACACCTGCGGGCCCGCGGGGTCACGGTCACGACGGCGACGTTGAGCTACTGGCAGTCCGGCCGCAGCCGGCCCGAACGGCGGGATTCGGTGCGCGGGCTGCGTCAGCTCGAAGCCGTCCTCGAGGTGCCGGCCGGTTCCCTCGTCGCGTTGCTCGGGCCGCCGCGGGTGCGCCGGGCCGCGCCCGCGGAGATCGGCCGGTTCTGGCCGGACGGCCGTCGCATCGACGCCGCGGTGTCCGATGTGGACACTCGCTGGGACGAGCGGCTGACCCGGCTGAGCCAGCACGACGTCGTCCTCGTCGGCCCCGGCCGGGAAGAGCTGGAGATCCGCTCGCGGCAGGTGCTGCGCGCCGAGGCCGACGGCCCGGACCGCTGGGTGGTGATCATGCACCTCGACGAGCACGACCGGCCGCTGCCGGAGCTGCGTTCGCTGCGCGGCTGCCACGCGGGCCGCAGCGTCCACTGGCCGGAGGACGGTCTCCTCGTGGTCGAACTGCTCTTCGGCAGGCCGCTGCTGCGCGGCGAAACGGTGCTCACCGAGCACACGCTCGTGAATCGCCTGCCGCATCCGCTCGCGACGAACTACGAACGCAAGTTCCGGCTGCCGGTCCGCGAATACGTGCTCGAGATCCGGTTCTCCCCGGAGGCGGTTCCGGCGGTGTGCCGCCGGTTCGCCGAGCCCGGCGAACACGCCGACGTCGTGCCGGAATCCGCTGCGGTGCACGGGGTCGCGCTGAACTTCGGGCCGGGCCGTTACGGCTTCGAGTGGGACTGGCCAGTTAACTGTTAAAGACTCGCGGATCTTCAGAACCGGCTTTCCGGCGGCTTACCGTCTGCGCACTCCACTCGCCGATCCGAGGAGAAAACCGATGCGCAGATTCGTTTCCGTCGCCGTCGTGGCCGCGTTGGCCGCGCTGGGACTGGGTGTCGCGCCCGCCGAAGCGGCGCCGGGCCACCCGGACGCCGAGGTCGCGGGCGTCGCCACGGCGTTCGGGCTCACCACCGACCAGGCCCGGGCCCAGCTCGCCGCGCAGGACCGGGCGCACCGGCTGGCCGAGACCCTGCCCGAAGCGGTCCGCGCGCACGCCGCCGGGCAGTGGTTCGACGCGGCCACCGGCCGGTTGACCGTTGCCGTCACCACCGCCGAAGCCGCTGGTCAGGCGCGTGCGGTGGGGGCGGCGGCGCAGGTCGTCGCCCGGAGCCGGGCCGACCTGGACCGCACGGACTCGGCCGTCCGGGCACTGATCGGGACGGGCGTGCCGGGCGTCTACGGCTGGGGCGTCGACGTCCGCGGCAACGAGGTCGGCGTCGACGTCGACCGGACGAAGAAGACCGCGGCGACCGAGAGTTTCCTTTCGCGCGTGCGGGATCTGGGCGTCCGGATCACCGAAACCTCGACGTCGCCGCGGCAGCAGTCGGGCACGATCCAGACCGGCAACCCGTGGTGGCCGGGCAGCGAGAGCAACTGCTCGGTCGGCTTCCCGGTGACGGATTCCCGCGGTGCCAAGCACTTCCTCACCGCCGGCCACTGCACGAACGACCGCGACCAGGCCGCGTACGGCGCTTCGGGGCAGCAGAACCGGATCGGGACGTCGAACGTCGGCGGCACCCACAGCGTCAACGCCCGCGAAGGCGACATGGGCGTCGTCGCGGTGACGGAGGCAGGGTGGAACCTGTCGGCGTCGGTGAACACCTGGGGCCAGCCGGCGGTCACGCTGACCGGCGCGGCCGAGGCGATGGTCGGCGACCGCGTGTGCCACTCCGGCACCACCTCGCACTGGCAGTGCGGCGAAGTGAAGTACACGCACAAGTCCGTCGACTACGGCGGCAGCCTCGTCATCGACGACCTGACCTGGACGACGGCGTGCTCCCTCGGCGGCGACTCGGGCGGTGGCTGGCTGCTCGGCGACAAGGCGACCGGCCTGCACGACGGCGGCCCGTCGCAGTGCGTGGACAACCCGTCCGACGGGGACCTGTCCCTGTTCCAGCCGGTGGCCGAGGCGCTGGGCAAGTGGCAGCTCACCCTCGTGACCGGCAGCGGCCCGGCGCCGGGCGGCCGGACGCTGACCAATGACGCGGACTACGCGATCCGCGACTACCAGCAGGTGTTCAGCCCGGTCACGTCCGGCTTGACCGGCCAGGCGGCGACCCCGCTGTCGGTCGCGGTGACGATCCGCCACACGTGCGCCGAAGACCTCGGCGTCACCCTGCTGGACCCGAACGGCCGGGGCTACGCGCTGAAGTACAGCGGCGGCAGCACGTGCACGGCGTGGAACGGCACCCGGACGTTCAGCGTCCCCGCGTCCTCCCCGGCCGCCGGCAAGTGGCAGCTGCGCGTCACGGACTACGGCCCCGGCGACACCGGCACCCTCGACACCTGGTCGATCACGCTGTAAGGACTCCCGCGGGCCGGGCGGTTACCCCGCCCGGCCCGCGGTGACTCAGTCCAGAGGCAGGTTGAGCAGGGCGTTCTCGACGAGCTCCGGCATCGCCGGGTGGATCCAGTACTGGCCACGCGCCATCGACCGCGCGTCCAGGCCGAAGCTCATCGCCTGGATCAGCGGCTGGATCACCGACGACGCCTGCGGTCCGATGATGTGCGCGCCCAGCAGCTTGCCGGTCGCCGGGTCGGCCAGGAGCTTCGCGAAGCCCGTCGTGTCCTCCATCGCCCAGCCGTAGGCGATCCCGGCGTAGTCCTGCTTCGAGACCACATAGGACACACCGAGGTCGCGGGCCTTCTGCTCGGTGAGCCCGACCGACGCGACCTGCGGGTGGGTGAACACCGCGTGCGGCACGAACCGGTGGTCGGCGGTGATCCGCTCGTCCGGGTGCACCAGGTTGTGCTGCACCACGCGGGCTTCGTGGTTCGCGACGTGCTTCAGCTCGTGCGGCGACGACAGGTCGCCGAGCGCGTAAATGCCCTCGACCACGGTCTCCTGGTAGTCGTCGACGACGACGTGTCCACTGTCCATTGTGGTCACCCCGGTGGCCGCGACGTCCAGCAGGTCGGAGTTCGGCCGGCGGCCGGTGGCGATCAGCAGCAGGTCGGCCTCGACGGTCTCGGCGCCCTGCGGGCCTTCGAGGTCCAGCGCCACCCCCGTCTCGGTCCTGCGCGCCCGGACGGTCTTGCGGTCCAGGCGGACGTCGAAGCGTTCCGAAGCCAGCTCGGTGAACCGCGCGCTGACGTCCTCGTCCTCCGAGCGCAGCAGGCGCCCGGACCGGTTGACCAGCGTGACGTGCACGCCGAACGACGCGAAGACGTGCGCGAACTCGGCCGCGATGTACCCGCCGCCGAGGACGACGATCCGCTGGGGCAGCTCGTCGAGCCGCATCACGGTGTCGGACGTGTGGTACTCGACGGCGTCCAGGCCCGGGATGTCCGGGATCACCGGGCGCCCGCCCGCGGCGAGCACGAACTTGTCGGCGGTCAGCACCTCGTCTGGACTGCCGTCGGCGAAGCTGACGCGCAGCTCCTTGTGCCCGGTGAACCGGCCGGTGCCCTCGTAGACGTCGACGTCCTTGTTGTCCTCGTGGCTGCGGCGGTACTCCGCGCCACCGGCGGCGATCGGGTCGATCCGGCCGAAGATCCGGTCGCGGATGTCGCGCCAGCGGACGCCCTTCAGCTCTTCGTCGACGCCGTACTTCGCGCTGTGCGAAGGCGTGTACGCGACATCGGCGGCGTACACGAACATCTTGGTCGGGATGCAGCCGACGTTCAGGCAGGTGCCGCCGAAGGTGCCCTTCTCCACGATCGCCGTCTTCTTGCCGGCGAAGTCCGGGCCGAGGATGGAGTTCCCCGATCCCGTCCCGACGATCACCAGGTCGTAGTGGGGCACTGCATCCTCCGCGGGGGTTCGGTCCGGTCGATTCACCCTAGCCAACCGCCTGCGCGAAGTGGGTGTTCCCGCTTGTGCTTAACGTCGTATTACGTGGTCAGTGGCCGGTCGCGGTGAAGTGCATCCGGTCCTTCGGGCTGGTCCAGGCGCCGCCCCACGTCCACCCGATCGCGGCGAACGCGCGCACGGTCGCGTCGCCGGCCAGAACCATGCCCGGCCGGCGGTCCGCGCGGTCGAGGTAGGCCGAGGCCAGCTCCGGCAGCACGAGGTCGCCCTGGGTGTAGGGGTTGCAGAACGGGTTGACGTCGACCGCGAGCCCGTACGCGTGCGCCGACCAGGTCGTCTGGCCGCGCGCCGGGCGGCAGACGAACGCGCTGGTGCTGTTGCCGTCGCCGGTCGGCGGCGCGGTCAGCTCGGCGGGAGCGGTCACACGCATTTCTTCGAGCGGGAAGCGCGCCGCGAAGAGCTGCCCGAAGACCTTGGTGATCCCGGCCGCGCCCTTCGCGTTGACCAGCATTTCGCCGGTGTGCGCGCGGCCGTCGAACCCCCAGAACGACATGGTCAGGTAGCGCAGGTCGACCGGCTTCACCGGGCAGGCGGCCTGCCAGGTGCTGCGCGCGAGGACGTCCGGTGGGACGGCGCTGATCGTCGAGGCGTACCGGTCGCCGGGCGGGGGCGGGAGGACGTCTTTTGTCGGAAGTGCCCGGTTCACCAGTTCGGGTGGTGTCGGCTCGATCTCGCCGAAGCCGTCGGCTCGGAGGGGGAGCGGGTGGGCGCCCACCTGCCAGGGGACGGCGGGCGGGCCCGGCGCCGGGGCCGGCGTCGGCCGGGCTTTGGTCGACGCGGTCGGAGAAGGCGCAGGTTGCGGCGTCGCGGGCACCTCCGCCGAGCACGAGGCCGTCGTCAGGGCCAGGACCGCCCCGAGTGCCGCCGTCGCTCTCCCGCGCATCCGGTCAGCTTGACAGAGGCGTCTGTTCGGCCCGGAGTCCACCCGTTCCAGTGACACCGTTTTGGGCCCCCTCGGATTAGGGTATTGAGCGCACGTCGTTCACGCACCGGAGTCGTCCGGGTGCCCCGAGTGCGCCGTCTTGTGCTGTTCCGAAGAGGGGAAAGTCCCATGTCCGTGAAGTCCCGCCGATCCCTGCTGCTCGCGAGCGGCGCGCTCCTCGCGGTCGCCGCGGTGGCCGTCCCGGTGGTGGTCGGCACGGCGTCGGCGGACCCGTCTTCGGCCAACCAGCCGCGGATCGTGGGTGGCGACAAGGCTTCGCTGTCGGACCACCCCTACGCGGTGTACCTGACCGACGCGGGCGGCAACCAGTTCTGCGGCGCGGTGATCGTCAGCTCGACGGCGGTCGCGACGGCGGCGCACTGCGCCAAGGCGGTCGCGAAGCAGGACGTCCGCGTGGTGGCGGGCCGCGAGGACAAGCGCACCGACGAGGGTGACGTCCTGGGCGTCTCGAAGGTCTGGATCAGCAAGGGCTACAGCGACCCGACGCGGGGCGACGACATCGCCGTGCTGACCGTCCGCGGCCAGCTCGGCTACCGGCCCGCCCAGCTGCCCGAGAGCAGTGACCCGGCGTACCGCGAAGGCACCCAGGCGACGGTGCTCGGCTGGGGCCGCGTCGCCGACGGCGGCGACCGGTCCGACTACCTGCGCAGCGCTCAGGTCCCGGTGGTCTCGGACAGCGCCTGCCGCTCCGACTACTCCGTGTACGACCAGAAGACGATGGTCTGCGCGGGCTACGAGAAGGGCGGCATCGACGCCTGCCAGGGCGACTCGGGCGGCCCGCTCGTCGTGGGCGACACGCTGATCGGGATCGTGTCCTTCGGTGACGGCTGCGGCAAGCCGGGCAAGCCGGGCGTCTACACGCGCGTCTCGGCGTACACGGCCGACATCGAGGCCCAGGCCAAGCCGCGCCTCTTCGGCTGAGCGTGCTAAGCAGGGGACATGCCGACCCTGCACGACGCGACCGGGCCCGAACTGACCGCTGCCCAGCTCCACGACATCCTCCGCCTGCGCGTGGACGTGTTCGTGGTGGAGCAAAAGGCCGCGTACCCGGAGCTGGACGGCCGTGACCTCCGGCCGGACACCCGCCACCTGTGGTTTTCGGACGGCGACGGCGTCACGTCCTACCTGCGCGTGCTCACCGATCCGGACGGCGTCCGCCGCATCGGCCGCGTGGTCACGGCCGCGTCCGCCCGCGGCCAGGGCCTCGCGGCCCAGCTGATGGACGCGGCCCTCACGGTCCCGGGCGAGTACGTCCTGGACGCGCAGACGTACGTCCAGGGCTTCTACGCGCGCTACGGCTTCGTCGCGGAAGGCGCGGAGTACACCGACGACGACGGGATCCCGCACATTCGCATGCGCCGCCGCTAGTCTATATTCGATACGGAGCCGTTCCGTATCGAAAGGAGACGTCGTGCCGGGAAGACCACGGGACGCCGGTCGTGACGTCGTCATCTTCGACGCGACGCTCAAACTGCTGATCGACGTCGGCTACGACCGGATGTCGATCGAAGCCGTCGCGGCCGCGGCCGGGGTGGGGAAGGCGACGATCTACCGCCGCTACGCCGGCAAGGCCGCGCTGGTCGCCGCGGCCGTCGACCACCGGGCTGGCGGGACGCCGCCTGATCCCGCGGCCGACGACCTCCGCGGCGCACTCCTGGAAACCGCGGGCTGGCTCGCGCGCGAAATCGCCGAGCAGGAAGTCGGCTTGCTCGGCGCGCTCTTCGCCGGGATGCGCGGCGACCCCGACCTCGCCGCGGCGATGCGGCGGATCCTGCACCGCGACCACGCCGCGATGACCCGGGTCCTGGACCCGCGTGGCGCCGCGCTCTTCGCCGAGATCGTCCCCGCGCTGCTCGTCCACCGGCTGGTCGTCACCGGCGAGCCGTGCGACCAGCCCTTCGTCGAGCACCTCGTCGACGACATCCTGCTGCCCCTGCTGAAAGAGGAACCCCCGCGATGATCGTGATCACCGGTGCGACCGGCGCCCTGAACGGCGCCACCGTCGAACACTTGCTCACCCGCATGCCGGCCGAGGAGATCGGCGTCAGCGTGCGAGACGTCGCGAAGGCCCAATCCTTCGCCGATCGCGGCGTGCGGGTGCGGCCCGGCTCCTACGAAGATCCTGCCGCGCTGAGCGCATCGTTCGAAGGCGCCGACCAGGTGCTGCTGGTGTCGTCCAACGACCCGGTCGCAGACGCCGTCGCCCTGCACCGCACCGCGATCGAGGCCGCCGTGGCGGCGGGCGTCCGGCGGATCCTCTACACCAGCCACCAAAACGTGCGTCCCGACAGCGCATTCGCCCCGGCTCGCGACCACGCGGCCACCGAGGAGATCCTCGCCGGCTCCGGCGTCGCCTGGACGTCGTTGCGCAACGGGTTCTACGCCCACAGCCTCGGCTGGCTGCTCGGCCCGTGGCGGGAGACCGGCGAGATCGCCGCGCCCGAAGACGGCCCGGTTTCGTGGACCCACCGCGCGGACGTTGCCGAGGCGGCCGCGGTGATCCTCGCCGGGCACACCATCGACGGCCCGGTCACCCTCACCGCGCCCGCCGCCGTCACCTTCGACGACCTCGCAGCCGATCGCGGCGTCAAGCGCGTGGTCGTCGACGACGAGCAATGGGTCGCCGACCGGATCGCGGCCGGCACGCCCGAACCCGTGGCCCGCATGCTGCTGACGTTGTTCACCGCTGCGAGGCGGGGCGACTTCGCGGAAACCGGTCCCCGCCTGGGCGAAATCCTCGGCCGCGAGCCGCTCAAGCCGTAGCGCCCCGCGGCGCGGTCGCCGTGATCACCTTCACCGCGCGGTCCACGTCGGCCTCCGTGAGGTCGGCCCGCGCGGTCAGCCGCAGCCGCGAGATGCCGTCCGGCACCGACGGCGGCCGGAAGCACCCGACCCGGATCCCGTGCTCCGCGCACGCCGCCGCCCAGGCGACCGCTGTCTCCGCCGACGGTGCCTGCACCGAGATCACGGCGGCGTCCGGCACGCTCGCCTT
This sequence comes from Amycolatopsis sp. MEPSY49, assembly GCF_051337345.1. Classification (NCBI taxonomy): domain Bacteria; kingdom Bacillati; phylum Actinomycetota; class Actinomycetes; order Pseudonocardiales; family Pseudonocardiaceae; genus Amycolatopsis; species Amycolatopsis sp. MEPSY49. The sequence goes on from NZ_JBDLYJ010000024.1 coordinate 17,062, forward strand.
CAGCCCGGCCGCCTTCAGCGACATCGCCAGGTTGCCGGCGTTCTCGACGACCTTCTCGGCCAGCCCCGGCTCTTCCTTCAGCGCGTGCAACGCGGCCAGCGCGGCCGCGGCGCTCGCCGGCGCCAGCGCGGTGTCGAAGATGAAGCTGCGCGCGGTGTCGACGAGGTGCTTGATCACGCGCCGCGGCCCGACGACGGCCCCGCCCTGGGCGCCGAGCGACTTCGACAGCGTCAACGTCGTGACGACGTCGGGCGCGCCCGACAGCCCGGCCGCGTGCACCGCGCCTCGACCGCCCTCACCCAGGACGCCGAAGCCGTGCGCGTCATCGACGAGCAGTGCCGCGCCGTGCTCACGGCAGATCCCGACCAGCTCGCCGAGCGGGGCCAGGTCGCCGTCGACCGAGAACACCGAGTCGGTCACCACCAGCGCGCGCGGTTTCCGCCGGGTCGAGAGCGCGTGCTTGATCGCCGACGGCGTCGAGTGCGCGACCGCGGCGACGTCGGCGCGGGACAGCCGGCAGCCTTCGATCAGGGAAGCGTGGATGTACTTGTCGGTGACGATCGCCGATTCGGCGCCCGACAGCGCCGTCACCGCGCCGAGGTTCGCGGCGAAACCGGAGGAGAACACCAGCGCCGCCTGCGCGCCGCAGAACCGGGCGAGCTCCAGCTCCAGCTCGGTGTGCAGCTCGGTCGACCCGGTGACCAGCCGGGACCCGGTCGACCCGGCGCCCCAGCGCAGCGCGGCGGCCGCGGCGGCCCCGGCGACGCGCTTGTCGCGGGCCAGCCCGAGGTAGTCGTTCCCGGCCAGGTCCAGCTCGTCCGCCTGCGCCGGACGCGGTCGCAGCTGCCGCACGAGCCCCGCGTTCGCCCGCTTCTCCGCCTCGACGTCGAGCCAGTCGAAAACCTCATCGGGCGGGAGCGTCGGCGGCGTAGTCACGTCCCGCAGTCTCCCATCCGCTGTTCGCCGGGCCGTGAACCAGGGCCCGGAAACGCCGGAAGCCCCGGACCGCGGTCCGGGGCTTCCAGGGGGAATCAGCTGTCGTAGCCGCGACGCGGGCCACGGCTCGGGCGGCCGTAGCCACCGCCGTTGCCCGAGCGGGGCTGACGGCCGCGGCCGCCGAAGCCGCCGGGACGACCCTCGCGGTCGCCACCGCGGTAGCCGCCACGCTCGCCGCCGCGGTCGCGGTCGCCGCCGAAGCTGCTGCCGCGGTCACGGTCGCCGTAGCTGCGCTCGCCGCGGTAGCCGCCACGCTCGCCGCCGCGGCCGCGGTCGCCGCGGAAGCCGCCGCCACCGCCGCGACGCGGGCTTTCGCGCCGCCGCTCGACGACCGGCTCGCCGCTGGGCTCGCGGGCGCCGGTGATGCGGGACAGCTCGGGGTCGCCCGGGCGGACCGTCGTCGACTCCGCGCGCACGCCGGCGCGGTCGGTCAGGCGACGGACCATCCGGCGCTGGTCGTGCGTCGCCACCGTGACGACCACGCCGGACGCCCCGGCGCGGGCCGTGCGGCCGGCGCGGTGCAGGTAGTCCTTGTGGTCGGCCGCCGGGTCGACGTGCAGCACCAGCGAGATGTCGTCGACGTGGATGCCGCGCGCGGCGACGTCCGTGGCGACGAGCACCGGGGTGTGGCCTTCCTTGAAGTCGGCCAGGACGCGGTTGCGCTGCCCCTGCGTCTTGCCACCGTGCAGCGCCGCCGCGTTCACGCCCTGCTCGCGCAGGCGCTCGGCGAGGCGGTCGACGTGGTGCTTGGTGCGCACGAACATGATCGTGCGGCCCTCGCGGGCGCCGATCTGCGTGATGACGTCCTGCTTGTCCTGGTGCGAGACCTGGAGCACGTGGTGGTCCATGGTCGTGACGCTCGCGGTCGACGGCGCCACCGAGTGCGTCACCGGGTCGGTCAGGTACTGCCGGACCAGGCGGTTGACGTCACCGTCGAGCGTCGCCGAGAACAGCAGGCGCTGCCCACCCGGCGGGGTGAGGTCGAGGATCTCGCGGACCTGCGGCATGAAGCCCATGTCGGCCATCTGGTCGGCCTCGTCGAGGGCGATGAAGTTGCAGTCGCCCAGCGAAGCGGTGCCCTGGCGGACGTGGTCGGACAGCCGGCCCGGCGTGGCGATCAGCAGGTCGACGCCGCGGGAGAGCGCGTCCGCCTGGCGGGCGAAGGCCATCCCGCCGACGGCCGTGCGGCACCACAGGCCCAGGGACTTGGCCAGCGGGGTCAGCGAGTCGGCGACCTGCATGGCCAGCTCGCGGGTCGGGACCAGGATCAGCGCGCGGGGGCGCTTCGGCCGGGCCTTGCCGCCGTTGAGCCGGGCCAGCATGGCCAGGCCGAAGGCGAGCGTCTTGCCGGAGCCGGTCTGGGCGCGGCCCAGCACGTCGCGGCCGGCCAGGGCGTCCGGGATGGTCGCGGACTGGATCGGGAACGGGGTGGTGATGCCCGCGTCGGCGAGCGCGCGGAGCAGCGGCTCCGGCAGGCCCAGCTCGGCGAAGGTCTTGGTGGCCACGAGCTCGACGGCGTCGTCGCGGAGCATGTCCCCACCGGCCGGGCGGGTGCGCGGCTTGCGGTCGGGACGGCCCGCGTGAGCGGACGTCGAGGAAGGGCCGGAGTTGAACGTGACGGTCACAAATGCCTCTCGGACATGGTTCGTCACAAGGAGGCCCGGGCTCCCCGCGCGCAGGCAGGGCAAGATGGTGTGCGGTGGGCGTTCACAGGGACGGACCCGGCACACTGTGTCTTGCGCTTTCCGACACTGCGCGCCGCTTGGGGGTTACGGATCACCGCGAGCCATTCGGTGGCTGTGCTTTCGGTGGCTCTGGAGGCGACGGACACCAACTACATCCACGCCGCCGGTTGCGGTCTGTATCGATAGTACCTGAGGGAGTCCTGGTCCTCCGCATGGAGGTGACCCGTTGTGGGCGGCGTCGCAGACGTGTTCCGTGCCACACCCGCGACGCCGCCGCGCGGCTACCCGAGCCCGGCCGCGGAAACGAGGTCCGCCAGCAGCCCGTCGGTGTTCGTGACGTGCTCGCCGAGCCCGCGGCCGTGGAACCAGCCGGCGAGGTTGCGCACGTCCCGGGCGAGGAACTCGGCGCCGCCGGGGTTGGCGACGACGTCGACGACCTGGGGCAGGTCGATCACGATCAGCCGGCCGCGGTGCACCAGCAGGTTGTACGCCGAGAGGTCGCCGTGCGCGAGCCCTTCCGCGGCGAGCAGCTCGAGCGCCGCCGTCGCCTGGAACCACAGGTCCTTCAGCTCGTCCGGGCCGGGCCGCACCTGGGCCAGCCGCGGCGCGGCCGTCCCGTCGTCCTCGCCGAGGAACTCCAGCAGGAGTTCGGTGCCGTCGCGCTGCACCGGGTACGGCACGGGCGCGCCGAGCGTCCACAAGCGACTCAACGCGGCGAACTCCGCGACGGCCCACTGTTCGGCGATGAGGTTGCGGCCGAACGCGGTGCGGTGCTCGATCGCGCGCATCTCGCGGGACCGGCGCATCCGCCGTCCTTCGAGGTAGCCCGCGTCGCGGTGGAACAGCTTGTGTTCGTCGCTGCGGTAGCGCTTCGCGGCGAGCAACGTGCCGGGCGTACCGGGCAGGCCGCGCCGCAGCAGGTGGACGTCGGCCTCCTTGCCCGTCTTGAGGACGCCGAGGTCGGTGTCGACCGCGGCGAGCTCGGTGACGACCCAGTCCGGCCGGGGCAGCGGGCCGTGTTCGGCGTCGTCCCAGGTGGACCAGCGGTCGGCGCCGTCCGGGAGCTGGTTTTCGGTGTAGGCGTCGTCGCGCAGCTTGGCGAGCCGGACGCGTTCGCCTTCGGTGAGCCGCCCGCTGCGGGTGGGCTCGGGTTCCTCGAACCGCCCGCGGCGGCGCGACCGCGCCTGACGGCGACGGGTGGGTTGTTCGTCGAACGAGTCGAAGTCTTCGAAGTCGTGCTGGCGCACTGGTGGGGTTCTCCTTGGTCAGGGATGCCCCACCGGGCGCGTGGTCAGCTCCGGGGGGCGGGTGGGTGAGGGCGCGAAAGGGCCCGGACATCCATCACGACGGCACCTCCCCGCTCTTCACCCCGGCTCCCTGCCGGTTGCGCTTCAGCTTGCCGGTTCGGTCACCCTCCGCGCAACCGAATAGCGCGAAAGGACCGTTCGCGACGTTTCCTTGAATTCCTTCGTCGGGCGTGGCCACGATGAACGGGCAGGCAGCACCCGAGGAGGGGCGGATGGATTCCTACGACGTCGTGGTCGTCGGCGGCGGGCACAACGGTCTGGTGGCGGCCGCGTACCTGGCGCGGGCGGGCCGGTCGGTGCTCGTGCTCGAACGGCGCGGGGAGACCGGTGGCGCCGCCGTGTCGTTCCGCGCGTTCGACGGCGTGGACGTCCGGCTCTCGCGCTACTCCTACCTGGTCAGCCTGCTGCCGAAGAAGATCGTGGCCGACCTGGGTCTCGAGGTCCGGCTGCTGCGGCGCCGGATGTCGTCCTACACGCCGAGGGGCGACACGGGTCTCCTTGTCGACACGGGCGACGACGACCGGACGGCGTCGTCGTTTCGCGCGGTCACCGGCTCCGCAGCGGACTTCGCTGCGTGGCAACGGTTCTACGCGCTGGCCGCCGGTGTGGCCGAGCGCGTCTTCGGCACCCTCACCGAGCCACTGCTGTCCGAAGTGGACTTCCGGTCGAGGGTGAACGACGCCGAGGCGTGGTCGGCGTTGTTCGAACGGCCGATCGGCGAGACGCTGACGTCGTGGTTCGGCGACGACACGGTCCGCGGCGTCGTGCTCACCGACGCGCTGATCGGCACGTTCGCTGCGGCGGGTGACGAGGACCTGCGGCAGAACCGGTGCCTGCTCTACCACGTGATCGGCAACGGCACCGGCGACTGGGACGTCCCGGTCGGCGGCATGGGCGCGGTCACCGGTTCGCTCGCGGCGGTGGCGGCCGCCGCGGGAGCGCGTCTCGTGACGGGTGCGGAAGTGCTGTCCGTCGCCCCGGACGGCGAGGTGCGCTACCGCCGCGACGACGCGGAGCACGTCGTACGCGGCGGGCACGTCCTGGCGAACGTCGCGCCGGCGACGCTCGCGAGGCTGCTGGGCGAGGAGCCGCCGGACCGGCCGGAGGGAGCGCAGCTGAAGGTGAACATGGTGCTGTCCCGGCTGCCGAAGCTGAGCGATCCGCGGGTCGACCCGGCTGAGGCGTTCGGCGGCACGTTTCACGTCAACGAGAGCTACTCCCAGCTGGAGGCGGCCTATCGCGAGGCGGCGGCGGGGAGGATCCCCTCGCTTCCGCCTTGCGAGATCTACTGCCACTCGCTGACGGACCCGTCGATCCTCGGCCCGGCCGAGCAAGCGGCGGGAGCCCAGACGCTGACGCTGTTCGGCCTGCACATGCCGGCCCGCCTCTTCGAGGGGCACAACGAAGAGGCACGCGAAGCGGCGTTGCGCGCGACGCTGGCTTCGCTGAACAGCGTGCTGGCCGAGCCCATCGAGGACTGCCTGCTGGTGGGCCCGGACGGCAGGCCGTGCGTGGAAGCGAAGACCCCGCTCGACCTGGAGGCCGAACTGGGGTTGCCGGCCGGCCACATCTTCCACCGCGACCTGGCGTGGCCGTACGCGGAAGACCCGGCGCAGCAAGGCAAGTGGGGCGTGGAGACCGAGCACGAGCGGGTGCTGCTGTGCGGTGCGGGAGCCATGAGGGGAGGTGGTGTGAGCGGCATCCCCGGCCACAACGCGGCAATGGCGATCCTGGGCGGCTGAGCGGAAGGCTTTTTTCCCGCAAGGAAGGCGACCGTCAGCCAGGCGCCTGCGCGAGCTGACCCATCCCGGGGTGGGTCGGCCCGCGCAGGGGCCTACTCCGATGGCGGACTTCCGCGGCGAACCCGGGCAGCGAACCCTGCTCGGGGGCGGGCCCACCGCCCGGCGGCGAGCCCGTCGCCACCGGTGATCACCTCTGGACGGCTGTCTGTGCGTCGTGCTCGGCGCACAGACAGCCGACCCCCGGGTCGATCCACTCGCGGCCGGCCCACTCCGGATGGCGTTCGACGAGCACCGAACGCACCTCGGCGGCGATCGCCTCCACGTCGAGCCCGGAGCGGCGCCGGTGCCAGGTCTCGTCCCGCAGCTCGCGCAGGTAGGCACGGACGTCGGTGAGCACCGCCACGCCGCCGACCTCTCCGTGCCCGGGCACCACAGTTCGCGGTCCGCCCGAAACCAGCCGGTCCAGCACCGAAATCCAGCCCACGGCCGTGACGTCCGTGTCGTGCGGCGGGAACCACGGGAGGATCGCGAACTGCCCGGTCTCGGCCAGGTCGCCGGTGAACAGGACACCGGCGTCCGGTACCTCGACCACCTGGTCACCGGTCGTGTGCCCCCGGCCCGTCGGCCGCAGCCGGACGGTCCGGCCGCCGAGGTCGAGCTCCCGCGCGACGTCGTACACCTCGTCGGGCACGGGCACCCGGACGTCCTCGAGCCGGGCGGCCACCACCGGGTCGAGGCCGCGAAACATCTCGAGGTAGCCGGCGCCCTTCGTGGCGAGGTCGTCGGCCTGGGCGCGGTTGGCCAGGTACGTCGCCGCGCCGGCGAACACCTGCGAACCGTAGGCGTGCTCGGGGTGGAAGTGGGTCGTCGTCAGGAACAGGCGGCGGCCCGCTGCCACCGACGTCGCGAACGCGAGCACCTCCGCCGCGTTCGCGACGCCGAGGCCCGTGTCGACGACGAGGACGGCCTCGGTGCCGCCCACGACGCCGATGTTGGGCACGAGGTCGACGCCGTGGTTGGGGATCACCAGCAGGTCCGGCGCGAGTTCGACGGCGTCGGCCACCCGCACGGCGGGATCGGTCATGTCGGTCATGACCCGATTCCACCGCCGGACCGGGCCGGCCGTCCAAGACCGATCGGGAGGTGCCGATACCAGGAGAACATCGTCGCCGGTCAGCGCTACTGTCGGCGCATGGCAGTCGATCAGGAACTGGTGGACGCGGCGATCGCGCTGGCGCGCGACCGCTTCGGCGGCACGGCGTGGTCCGGGGCGGCGGCCCTGCGCCTCGACGACGGCACCGTGCTGACGAGCACCGCGCCGGACTTCCCGAACCAGGCCGTCAGCCTGTGCCACGAAACCGGCGCGATCTGCGAAGCCTTCAAGCTCGGGCGGCGCGTGACCGGCTCGGTCTGCGTGACCGCCGCGGACGAGGAGCGCGGCTACTGGATCCTGGCGCCCTGCGGGGTCTGCCAGGAACGGCTCTTCGCCCACGGCGCGGACGTCGAGGTCGCCGTCCCCGAGCCCGCGGACCCGCGCCGGTGGCGGGCGCTGCGGCTGCGGGACGTCCAGCCGCACTGGTTCGCGCGCGTCTTCCCCGACGACGTCTGGCCCTACGAAGCCGGGCGTTGATGGAGCTGCGCACGCTGCGGTACTTCGTGGCGGTCGCCGAAGAGCTCCACTTCGGCCGGGCCGCCGCGCGGCTGCACATGAGCCAGCCGCCGCTGAGCCGCGCCGTCAAGCAGCTGGAGGCCGACGTCGGCGCCGTCCTGCTGGTGCGCTCGGCCGCGGGCGTCGCGCTCACGCCCGCCGGAGCGGCGCTGCTCGACGAGGCCCGCGCCCTGCTCGAGCAGGCCGACCAGGCGCGCGTGCGCGTGGCGTCGGCTGCCGGGGCCGCGGCGATCACCGTCGGCATCCTCGCCGACAGCGCCGACCCCGACGCGACCCGGCTGGCCGACGCGTACCGGCGGCGGCACCCCGGCGTCGAGGTCCGGGTTCGCGACACGGACCTGACCGACCCGACGTGCGGGCTGCGCGCCGGCCTCGTCGACGTCGCGCTGACGCGCGGACCGTTCGACGACGCCGGCCTGACCGTGCACCGGCTGCGCGAGGACCCGGTGGGCGCGGTCCTGCGCGCCGACGATCCGCTGGCCCGCCGCGACCACCTGGTGCTCGCGGACCTGGCCGACCGGCGGTGGTTCCGGTTCCCGGACGGCACCGACCCGGTCTGGCAGGCGTACTGGCACGGCGGCGAACCGCGCGACGGACCGGTGGTGCGCGGCGTCCAGGAGTGCCTGCAGGCCGTGCTGTGGAACGGGACCGTCGGCCTGATGCCGCTCGGCCACCAGCCGCCGGGCGACCTGACGGTCGTGCCGCTCACCGACCTGGCGCCGAACCCGGTGGTCGTCGCGTGGAAGGACGCCGGCCCGCTCGTGCGGTCGTTCGCCGAGCTCGCGACGGCCGCCTATCAGACGACCGGCGGCCGGCGGACGTCGTAGAGGTCCCAGTCCAGCTGCCAGAACGCGTCGATGCCGTGCTCGCGGATGTACTTGCGCTCGGTGTCGTGCACCGGGTAGCAGCCGGCGATGCTGACCGGCGGGCCGCCGATGTCGATCAGCGTGTACTGGTGGGCGTCGAGGCCCGCGGGCGCCGACACGGCGAACGCCGTCATCGCGGACTCCGGGGCGATCGGCTGGCCGAAGTCGATGGTGTCGCCGTAGACGAACGGGCACGTGCCCCGCAGCTGCTCGGCGAGGTAGCCGATGGCCAGCGCCCACACCGGGTCGTCGGACCGGACGCTGATCCACAGCTCCGGTTTCACGCCGTGCCACTCGGCGTGGTCGGCGAGCGAGAGACCGTAGGTCGCGCCGGTCAGGTATCTGGGCTCGGGTTCGTCGGCGAAGACGAACGCGATGACGTCGTCGAGCCCGGCGTGGGTCGACGGGATCGGCTGCAGCCGGGGCTCGACGTCCCCGGTCAGGGTGTCGAGATGGGCGACATACCGCTCGGCACGGCTCGGCATGGCGCGCAGCATACGACCGGGCGCCGCGCGGTGCGGGGGAAGCCCGTTGGCCCGGGCGCGGCACTTTCGGGCAGGGTGGGGGACATGCGAGTGCTCGTGATCGGAAGCGGAATCGGCGGCGCGGCAACGGCGTGGCACCTGGCGGGCCGCGGCGCGGAGGTGGTCGTCGCGGACGCGGCCCGCCCGGGGACGGCGACCGAAGCCGGCGCCGGGATCGTCAGCCCGTGGACGTCGCGCTGGGAGGACGCGCTGTACCCGCTCGCCTCGGCGGCGGGCCGGTACTACCGGGAGTTCACGGCTTCGCTGGCGGACTCGTCGTTCGAAGTGGTCGGCGGGATGGTCGTCTCGGCCGACGACGCCGAGCTGGCCGAGGCACACGACCGGCTGACGGCGCGGGCGGCGGACGCGCCCGAGATGGGCGAGGTCAGCCGGCTCGACCCGGCCCAGGCGCGCGAGCTGTTCCCGGCGTTGGCGCCGGGGCTGGGCGCGGTGCACCTGACCGGCGCAGGCCGCGTCGACGGCCACCAGCTGCGCCGAGCCCTCCTGCTCGACGCCGAACGCCGGGGCGCGAAGTTCGTCGAAGGCGAGGTGGCTTTCCGCGCCGACGGGACGGTGGCGAGCCCGGACGGCCCCCTGGAAGCGGACAGCGTGGTGGTCGCGGCGGGCGCGTGGAGCCGTGAACTGCTGGCGCCGCTGGGGATCGACCTGCCGGTGACGCCGCATCGAGGCCAGATCAGCCACTTCGACCTGCCGGACACCGAGACGGCGGCGTGGCCGGTGGTGCTGCCCCGCACGAGCCACTACCTGCTGGCGTTCGCGGGCGGCCGCGTGGTGGCGGGCGCGACGCGCGAGGCGGAGGCTGGCTTCGACTACCGCGTGACGGCGGCGGGCCAGCGCGAGGTGCTGGACAACGCGCTGACGGTGGCGCCCGGCCTGGCGAACGCGACGTTGGCGGAGACCCGGGTCGGCTTCCGCCCGGGCACGCCGGACGGGCTGCCGATCCTGGGAGCGATCCGGCCGGGCCTGGCGGTCTCGACGGGGTTCGGCGCGGGTGGGCTGACGAACGCGCCCTTCGCGGGGAAGCTCGTGGCGGCGGTCGCGCTGGGGGAGGACCCGGGCTTCGATTTGACGCCGTTCTCACCGGAGCGGTTTTGAGCGAGTACCGCCTCCGCCCGGCGACGGAGGAAGATCTGCCGAGCTTGCTGGCCATTCTCGACGGCGCGATCGAGTGGCTGGGTGGGCAAGGAACGGACCAGTGGCAGGGAGCGAGGTGGCGCGCGGAGGAGTTGAGCCCGGACCTCGCGACGGGTGGCCTCCGGGTGGCGGAGATCTGCCCGGACACCTCGCCGGCGGGTGGCCTTCGCGCAGAAGCGGCCGGGCCGGCGACAGAAGCGGCGACCAGTGCTTCGCCGGCGGGTGGGCTTCGCGTGGCTGAGGCCGGGGTGGCCGCGTCGGCGGCTGTGGCGGAAGTTGCGGGGACTGGTGCTTCGCCGGAGGGTGGGCTTCGCGTGGCTGAGGCCGGGGTGGCCGCGTCGGCGGCCGCGGCGACCGGTGCCGCGCTCGCTGTTGCCCCCGCCGGTGGGTTCCGGGTGGCCGTGTCCCCGGGACCGGTCGCCGTCGGCACCATGGTTCTGCGGGACGCCCACCCCGCCGATCTCTGGCACCCCGCCGACGATCCCGGCTCCGCGCTCTACCTCCACCACCTCGCCGTCGGCCGCGCCTTCGCCGGGCGACGCATCGGCGCCTGGCTGCTCGACCAAGCCGCCGCGGAAGCCGGGCGGCGCGGGAAGCGATACCTCCGGCTCGATGCCTGGACCAGCAACACCCGGCTGCACGACTACTACCGCAGCCAAGGCTTCCGGCTCGTGCGCTTCGAAGACGACACCTCCGGCGCCCTCTTCGAACGGCCCGTCAGCCCTCCGTGACCAGCTCCAGCGCGTGGTCGCCGGTGCGCTCGACCGTCATTCCCGCCTTCGCGATCACCTTGACCAGCTGGTCCACTGTGGACGGTTCCGCGCGCGTCTCCGCCAGCGCCCGCGCCAGGCGGCCCTTGTACGCCTTGTTGAAGTGGCTGACCGTCACGCGCTCGCCGCGGGCGTTCTCCGTCACCACGCGGACCGTCACCGCGTCCGGGCGCAGCTTCGCGAACGCCGAGTACGTGCCCGACCGCAGGTCCACCACCAGGCCCTCGACCTGCTGCAACACCGGCTCGAGGACCGGCTTCCAGTGCCCGCGGATCGTCCCGACCGACGGCAGCGAGTTCTCGCCCGAAAGCCGATACGCCGGGATCGGGTCGGTCGCCGACACCACGCCGAACAGCGACGACGTCACCGCCAGCCGACGGTGCGCTTTCTCGAGGCCCGCCTTCGTGAAGCTCTTGACGTCGAGCGCGTCGTACAGGACGCCCGTGTAGCGGCGCAGCGCCGGCATCGTCGGGGACGTCCACAGCTCCGCGTTGCGCGTCACCTCGCCGGCCTGGCGCTCGGTGATGCCCAGGGCCGCGATGCTCGCCGGGACGTCGGCGGCCAGCTCGGCGAGCGCGTCGGCGAGCTTCGCGCGCGCCGGGTTCAGCTCGGGGAACGACAGCGCGCCGAGGTCGAGCGGGCCGCCGCGGCCGCCGTCGGCCTTGGTCTCGGATGGGGGGAGGAGCACCAGCACGCAGCGAGCCTACTGCGCCGCTGTTTGTCGATCCGGCCACAGCCACGGCCGAATGGCTCGTCGGCAAAGGTCGCGTGCCGCCGAGGGGCGGCCTGCTTTTGGCCGGATCGACAAATCGGGATGCGGGGACGCCGCCGTCCGGCCTAGCCTCCGGGCATGGACCTGACCTGGCGCCCGCTGACCCTCGACGACGTCCCCGCGCTCACCCGCCTGTACGCCGCCGCCGAGGAGATCGACCGGACGGGTGACCACTTCAGCGACGAAGACCTCCGCGACGAGCTGGTCGCGCCCAACGTCGACCTGCCCCGCGCCACCATCGGCGCCTGGGCGGGCGACGCCCTCGTCGGCTACGGCCTGATCCGCCGCCGCGACGCCGCGAACCCGGTGCACATGATCCGGCTGCAGTCGGTCGTGCACCCGGACCACCGCACCGACGCCGTCGGCGCTCACCTGGTCGAGTGGCTGACGCGCACGAGCCGCGACGTCCACGAGCGCGCCTTCCCGGGCGCGCCGATGGAGCTGCACCACGGCCAGCACCAGAACGAGCGGTGGATCGCCGGCGTCCTCGCCGGCGCGGGCTTCACGCACCAGCGGACGATGGTCAACATGCGCGTCGGCCTCGCCGACCTGCCGCCGCAGCCGCCGCTTCCGGACGGCATCACGGCGGAGCCGTTCGACTTCAAGCACGACCTCGCCGCGCTCGACGCCCGCAACGACGCCTTCGCCGGCCACTGGGGCAGCACCGTCTACGGGCCGGACGCCTGGCACCACCTGGTCACCGGCTCCAAGGACTTCCGCCCGGACCTGTCGTTCCTCGTCCTCGACGACGACAAGGTCCTCGCGTTCGTGCTGAGCCACTTCTACGAGTCCGAAGCCGCGGCGACGGGCATCCGCGAGCACTACGCCACCTGGGTGGGAACGCGCGAGGCGCTGCGCGGCCGCGGCGTGGCGTCGGGGCTGCTCGGGCACACGCTCCTGGCGGCGAAGGCGGCGGGATTCGACCGGTCGGCCCTGAACGTCGACGTCGACAACGCGCACCGCGCCCTGGGCGTTTACGAACGGTGTGGATTCCGCGTCGACGACGAATGGCATGTGTACGTGCTGTCCTGAACTGTCCTGCACTGTCCGGGAAATGGGACGCCCCACCGCCGATCGGGGAATGGACGCTGTTCGTACCATCGCCCTATGAAGCCGAATTCCGCTTCCCCGGGTGCGAGAGCATTGGCCGCGTCGCTGCGGGAATTGCGCATGGCGCGGGGCAAAGGTCTGCGCGAACTGGCCCGGATGGTGCGGATTCTCCCGCAGCTGCTGTCGGCGTGGGAAAAGGGGCAGCGGGTGGCGTCCCCGGAGGACGTGGCCCGGTTGCTGGGCGCCCTCCAAGTCGACGACGCGACCTACGACCGCATGATGCGCCTGGCCAGGCGCGCCAAGGACGACAACTGGCTCGATTCCAACCCGTCGGATCTCCCGCCCGCGCTGAGCGGCATCGTCGAGTACGAGCGCACCGCCAGCCACATCTCGAACTGGTACCACGCGATCGTGCCGGGACTTCTGCAGACCGCCGACTACGCTCGCGCGATTCTGAGCAATTCGGAGATCGGCCTGGAGCAGGCCGACGCGATGCTCATCGCGCGGCTGAAGCGGCAGCGCATTCTCACGAGGGCCGATCCGGTTCGGTTCGCCGCACTCGTCGGCGAGGTCGCGATCCGTGAGAGGATCGGCAGCGCCGACATCATGTCGGACCAGGTTGATCACCTGCTCGCGATGATGGCGCTGCCGAACGTTTCCCTGCGGATTGTGCCCGCGAACATCGGCTATCACCCCGGGTTGATCGGCTCGTTCATCTTGTACGAGTTCGTTGGTCTGCCGCCGATCGTGCACCTGGAGAACTCGCACGCGACTGCGTTCCTCCACGAGGATGATGTCGTCGGCAGGTACCGGAAACAAGCTAAGATGCTGGCTGGCAAGGCATTGAGTGAAGGCGACACCCGAGACTTGCTCCGGGAGGTCGCCCGATAACCCGGGAGGCCTCGGCGTGAGCGACATGGTTTGGCGCAAGGCGAGCTACAGCGGTGCCGAGTCCAACTGCGTCGAGGTCGGGTGGCGCAAGGCGAGCTACAGTGGCGGCCAATCGGACTGCGTCGAGGTGAGGCTCGACCGCGCGATCGGCATCCGGGACACGAAGGCCCGCGAGCAGGGGCAATTGACCGTCACCCCGGCCGCGTGGACCGCCGTCCTCAGCTCTCTACGAGGTTGAGCAGCTCCTCACCCGCCACGTACCGCCGCAGCTGCTCCGCCGCCAGCTTCTTCGCGCGGGGATAAAACGATGCCGACCCACCGGCGATGTGCGGAGTGATGACCACGCCCGGCACCGTCCACAGTGGATGGTCGGCGGGCAGCGGCTCCGGATCGACGACGTCCAGGCCCGCGCGCAACCTCCCGGACCGGGTCTCGGCCAGGAGGGCGTCCGTGTCGATGGCCGTGCCGCGGCCGACGTTCACCACCAGCGCGTCGTCCGGCAGCGCCGCGAGGGCCTTCGCGTCGAACAACCCACGCGTCGCCGGGGTGTCCGGGAGGATCAGCACCACGATGTCGGCGTCCGGCAGCAGCCCCGGCAGCTCGTCGACGGCGTGGACGCCCGGACGCGCGTGGCTCGCCACCCGCGTCACCACGGCCTCCGCCGCCACGAGCTGACGCTCGATGGCCTGCCCGATCGAGCCGTACCCGACCAGGAGCACCCGGCTGTCGGCCAGCGAGCGCGTGTGCTCACGCGTCCACTCACCGCGCGTCTGCTGCGCGAACCACCGCGGCAGGTCCCGCTGCGCCGCGTGGATCAGCGCGAGCGCGTGCTCCGCGACGCTTAGATCATGGAGTCCCCGCCCGTTCGCCAACCGGACGTCGTCGGGCAGCAACGGCACGATCGCCTCGACCCCGGCCGACAGCGATTGCACCACGCGCAACGCCGGCAGCTCCTTGATCAGCTTCGGCGGCTCGGGCCCGCGGTCGTAGGGCAGCACGTAGAACTCGACGCCGTCCAGCCCGTCCGGCGGCGGCGCGACACCGTCGTAGTAGGCGGCCTCGACCCCTTCCGGCACGTCGATGTCGGTCCACGGCAGCAGTACGCGAGCGCTCATGCCGCCTTTCTACCCCGCGCCGGCCGGGGCTACCCGCTCGGTGGATTCCCGCAGGCGATCGGCCCATTCGCGGGACGACCGGGACAGTGCTTCGGCGACTGCGGCGCGGATCTGGTCCTGGCTGCTCGTCCGGTCGGCGGCCTCGACGAGAACGCAGCGGGAAGCGCGTGACAGCCCGCCGATGATCTCCTGGATCCGCGGGGGCCGGGCTTCCGTCGCCGGGACGTCGCTCCGCGCGCCGTTGTCGAGGAGGACGGCGAAGTCCGGGCGGAGCCGGCCGGCCGCCCAGTCCGCCACTTCCGCCAGGTCGTCCGCGCTGATCCCGGCGGACTCCGTCAGCCGGTCCGACGGCGAGTCGATCAAGCGCTCGACGACCACGACGGCGCCGGCTTCGAGCGCCGGGAGGATGTCGCGGTGGACGCTGTCGGCGCGGACCGCTGCTGCCGCGAGGAGCCGGGCTCGCGCGGAGGTCAGTGCCGCGCCGGAGACCAGCGCCTGGAACCGGGGGTCGTCTTCGCCGGGATCGGGGGCGAAGACGACCGTGCGGACGCCGGCCCGGCCGAGCCAGCCGGCGAGGGCGGCCGCGTGCACGGCGGTGTCCGCCGAGGATCTGCCCTCCACCGCGACGACGAACCCGGTCTTGCGCCGCGGGTACCGCCGCGCGAGGGCGCGCAGGTCGCCGCGGATGCGGACCGGCCGGCCGGCGTTCATCCGGCGGTAGGCGAGCAGGCCGGCCAGACAGGCCAGGAGCGCGGCTCCGAACAAGACCGGCCGGGTCGCGTCGATCCGCAGCTCGCCGCCGAAGACGGAGATCGTGCGCTCCTGGACCAGCCCCACCAGGAGGGGGACGACGGCGACGGTGCAGCCGAGGACGATCTTCAGCAGAGCCTGGTAGATCGCGTTGACCCGGCCCCGGACGTCGTCGTCGATGCGGGAGCCGATGACCGTCACCCCGGTGAGGAACGTGGCGCCCGCGCTCGCGCCGACGAGCAGGACGGCGACCATCGAGACGAGGAGGTGCGGGGACAGCGCCACCAGGACGAGGGAGAACCCGGCCAGCATGATCGTGACGCCGAAGAGCCGTTCGTGGGCGAGCCGGGCGGCCAGCTTGGGGGCGAAGACGATGCCCAGGCCGAGGCCGACGAACACGGCGGCGAACAGCAGCCCGAAGCCCGCTTGGCCGGCCAGCACGCTTTTGGCGTACGACTGGGCCGTACCGACGACCGCCCCGCCGGCGGCGAACGCCCCGACCGCGCCGATGAGCAGGCCGCGGACCAGGGGCGTCGTCCGGACGAAGCGGCCGGCGTCGCGCAGCATGGCGACGAAGCCGCCGGAACCGGGCTCATCAGGAGCCGCCGCCCGGCCGGGTCCGGCCGAGCCGGACAGCTCGGGGATCCGGCGGGCGATGACCACGGCACTGCCCAGGTACAGCGCGGCGGCGAGGACGATGGCCAGCTTCACGGGACCGTTCGCGCCGAGGAGGTCGTCGGGCAGCCGCAGCGACGGGCCGATGCCGGTGAGGGCGTACAGCCCGCCGGCCGCGACCACCGAGATGCCGTAGGTCATCGCCAGGCCGAGCTGGTTCGCGGTCTCCACCTGGTCCGGGCGGTGCAGCAGATTCGGTGCCGCGGCGTCCTTGGCCGGGATCCACAGCATCGCCACGCTGCTGGTCAGGAAGCTGCCGACGAACGGCCACCACGGCAGGTCGACCACGACGACGGACAGCAGCAGCAGACAGCGGAGCACGTCACCGACCGCCATCACCACGCGCCGGTCGAACCGGTCGGCGAGCAGGCCTCCCAGCGGTGCGAAGAACAACCCGGGGAGCAGGTTGCTGAAGACCACACCGGAGAACGCGAAATTCTTGACCGCGTCGGTGCCGGCCGCGTTCGAAACCAGGTCGGCCACCGCGAGCAAGGCGAGCCAATCCGCGGTGCTGCACAGGAACGTGACGCCCCAGAGCCGCCGGAACGGACGGATCGCCAGGACTCGGCGCACCCGTTCGGGCATCGGCAAGCCGGCTGCCGTCACGGGCGTGACCCGGGGGCTGTGCCGCAAGGTCGGCTCACGAAAAGACCCGCGAATCGTCGTTCTTCCCGAGGTTTCGCCACACTGTTCCCCCAGACGGCTCCGACACCCTCCGGCGGAAGCTACACCACCTCCTCATGCCCTTTCCCCGAGCTACCTCACCCGGATACGCAGAACTCGTTGCCCTCCGGATCGGTCAGCACCGTCCACGCCAGCCCCGGCACCGAATGCTCCGCCACTTCCTTCGCACCCAGCCCGACCAGCCGTTTCACCTCCGCCCCGCGATCGTCGCCGCCGAAGTCGACGTGCACTCTGTTCTTGCCCGCGCGGGGCTCCGGCACCCGTTGCAGCCCCAGCGGCAGCCCGCCCTCGGGCGGCGCGAGCACCAGGAACTCGCCGCCGTAGTCCTGGGCGACCGTGGTGCCCAGCGCCGCCGTCCAGAACTCCGCCAGACCGCGCGGGTCCGCGCAGTCGATCGTGATCATGCCCATGTGAATCGCCATGCCCTCGAAGCTAGCGGCCACCACCGACAAAAACGGGCGGCCGAGTAACCCGTTGGAGTCACGGCCGGGGGAGTGACTACCCTGAGCGGGACTTTCACACCCGCCCGGAGCAGGGAGCCCCGCAGTGATCACCAGGACTTCGTCGTTGTTCCTTCGCACCTTGCGCGAGGATCCGGCGGACGCCGAGGTACCGAGCCACCGGCTCCTGGTACGCGCCGGCTACGTCCGCCGGGTCGCCCCGGGCGGGTACTCGTGGCTGCCGCTGGGCCTGCGCGTGCTGCGCCGCATCGAGAACGTCGTGCGCGACGAGATGAACAAGATCGGCGCGCAGGAGATCCAGTTCCCCGCGCTGCTGCCGAAGGAGCCCTACGAGGCCACCGGCCGCTGGACGGAGTACGGCGACAGCCTCTTCCGCCTCAAGGACCGCAAGGGCGCCGACTACCTCCTCGGCCCGACGCACGAGGAGCTCTTCACGCTGACGGTGAAGGGCGAGTACAGCTCGTACCGCGACTACCCGGTCACGCTGTACCAGATCCAGACCAAGTACCGCGACGAAGCGCGCCCCCGCGCCGGCATCCTGCGCGGCCGCGAGTTCGTCATGAAGGACTCCTACTCCTTCGACCTCGACGACGAGGGCCTGGAGCGCTCCTACCAGGCCCACCGCGAGGCCTACACGAAGCTGTTCGACCGGCTCGGCCTCGAGTACGTCGTCGTGAAGGCGACGTCGGGCGCGATGGGCGGGTCGGCGTCCGAGGAGTTCCTCGCCGTCGCCGAGACGGGCGAAGACACCTACGTCCGCAGCACGGAGTCGGGCTACGCGGCGAACGTCGAAGCCGTCGTCACGCCCGCGCCCCCCGCGCAGCCGATCGAGGGCCGCCCCGAGGCGCAGGTGCACCACACGCCGAACACGCCGACCATCGAGACGCTGGTCAACTTCCTCAACGACGCGAACCTGGGCCGCACGTTCACCGCGGCCGACACGCTGAAGAACGTCATGCTCAAGACGCGTCAGCCGGGCGCGAAGGAGTGGGAGCTGGTCTGCGTCGCGCTCCCGGGCGACCGCGAAGTGGACATGAAGCGCCTCGAGGCGTCGCTGGAGCCCGCCGAGGTCGCGCTGCTCGACGAGGCCGACTTCGCGAAGAACCCGTTCCTGGTCAAGGGCTACATCGGCCCGAAGGCGCTGCAGGACAACGGCGTGCGCTACCTCGCCGACCCCCGGATCGTCCCGGGCACCGCCTGGGTCACCGGGGCCGACAAGGTCGACCACCACGTCGTCGACCTGCTGGCCGGCCGCGACTTCACCCCGGACGGCACGATCGAGGCCGCCGAGGTCCGCGAGGGCGACGCGTCGCCGGACGGGCAGGGCACCCTGGTCGCCGCGCGCGGCATCGAGATCGGCCACATCTTCCAGCTCGGCCGCAAGTACGCGGACGCGTTCGAGCTCGACGCGCTCGGCCCCGACTCCAAGCCGATCCGGATCACGATGGGTTCGTACGGCGTCGGCGTCTCGCGGCTGGTCGGCGTCCTCGCCGAGCAGAACCACGACGACCTCGGCCTGATTTGGCCGCGCGAGGTGTCGCCGTTCGACGTGCACATCGTCATCGCGGGCAAGGACGAGGCCGTCGCGGCCGGCGCCGAGAAGATCGCCGCCGAGCTGGACGCGGCGGGCATCGAGGTCATCCTCGACGACCGCAAGGCCACCCCGGGCGTCAAGTTCGCCGACGCCGAGCTGGTCGGCGTGCCGACGATTCTGGTGGTCGGGCGCGGCCTGGCCAACGGCGTCGTCGAGGTCAAGGACCGGCGGTCGGGCGAGCGCGAGGAGATCGCGGTCGACGCCGTCGTCGAGCACCTGGTCAAACTCGTCCGCTCCTGATGGCCCGGCACCCGGACGACCCGACGCCGGGGTACGAGGACAACGCGGCGCTCCGCGGGTTCGGCGGGTACGAACCCGCGGACGCGCCGACGCCGCCGCGCGCGCGGCCGAAGCGGATCCGCCCGGCCGCGAAGCCGTTGAAGTGGCGGCGGGCGCCGTGGTTCGGGCTGGTGTTCATCGCGTTGATCGCCGGCGTGCTGAACGCGCTGGGTGTCGGCAAGCCGCGGCCGGCGGCGTCGTCGCCACCCGCGCCGCTGGTCGTGACGCCTTCGCCGCGGGTGACAGTGCCCGCGTTGACGAGCGGCTGGCAGTCGGTAGCGGGCCGGGACGGTTCGTACGCCTACGACGTCCCGCCGAACTGGGAGCCGGCCCCGACCACGCAGCACGGCTGGGACTCGCCGTCGATCCGGCTGATCACGAGCGCGTTCCTGGGCAAGGACTTCTGCGGTCGCGACACCCTGGGCGGCGCGGGCGTCACCACCGAACCCCTCGCCGATCCTGAGGCGGCGGCGCGCAAGGCCGCGACGGACCTGGCGGTGGGAGCGTACGGCGGGACGTCCCAGGTGAGCCCGGGCTCGGACGCCGAGCTCACGAAGGCCGACGGCACGAAGGCCACGGCCCGGGTGGTCGTCGCGAAAGTGGCTCCGGCGGCAACGGGCGAGTGCGCGGCGAAGCACGCTTTGGTGGTGGCGATGGGCTTCGGGACCGGCTCGGGCGCGTCCGGCGTGATGGTGGCGTACGCGGACAGCGATCGTTCCGGACCGACGATCCGCGAGGACCTCGTCAAGATCGTGGAGAGCTACCGGTTCGTGCCGGCGGCCGGCCGCGGCACGACCACTCCGCCGCCGACCACCTACCGCTGACCGCCGAACTTCGGCAGGCTGTGGTGCCATGACCGGTGATGCGGACAGACGGCTGGACCGGATCCGGACCGGCGCGTTCGGCGTGCTGGCCGTCAGCGGGTTCCTGCTCCTCTTCGGACCTCTGCTGGCGAAAGCGTGGATCTGGCTCGTCGAGCCGCGGAATCCGGACTGGTGGGCCGCCGGTGGGCAGTGGGTGGGTGGCGTCGGGACGATCGGCGCGGTCGTCGTCGCGCTGTGGATCGCCATCCGGGACAACCGGGTGGCGCGCGCGGAGCGGGTCAAACGCGACCAGCGGGAACGCCAGGAGCAGGCCGCCAAAGTCACCGCGTGGATCGAAACCACCGAGGGCGGCGGCGTCGACATGGTCGTCTCCAACGCGAACGCCGAAGCCGTCAACCACGTCGTCGTCTCGTTCGACCTCGTGCGGCACCTGCCGATGACCGGGTCCACCCTGCACCGCGGGCCGGTCATCGAGGACGACGAGTACCTCTACGCCATCCTCCCGCCCGGGAAGTGGCGGATGCCGATCCGCGAAGGGTGGCAGCGCCCGGACATGACGCCCGGCGTGATGCTCGCCTTCACCGATTCGCGGAACGGCCACTGGCTCCGGCTGACCGACGGCAGGCTGATCGAGAAGGACCAGAACGTCGTCAGCCGCCGGAAGATCCGGTTTCCGCAGCGGATCAGCGTGCCCGAGAGCTACTGACCAGCTTCGCCAGCTCCCGCAGCCGGACGTCCGGCAGGTAGGCCCGGCCGAGCGCCAGCCCGATCCGCGGCAGGTCGGCCACGTCCCGGTACGCCAGGTACAGCGGCACGCGCCGGGGCTGGAACTTCGCCTTGAACGCGTGCAGCGACCGGAACCCGTAGTACGGCTCCATGACCCGGCCCAGCGATTCCAGCGCCCGGTCCAGCGTGCACGCCGGAGAAGCGCTGCGCGCCAAGGGCGCCCCCGACAGCGACACGAACCGCGCCCCTTCCGCACGGAACGCCATGCACGCCGACGCGATCAGGAACTCCATCACCGGCCGGAAACCGTGGGCGCTGCGGCGCATGACGTCCAGCGTCCAGCCGCCGACCTGGCCCGCGCCCGTGTACACCGGCAGCCACGACGTCACGCCGTGGACCGTGCCCTCGGCGTCCACCGCCAGGCCGACCCGCGTCGCCGGGTCCATCGCCTCGTCGAGCCCGCCGAGGGTGAAGCCCATCTCCGGCATGCCCTTGTCCGCCATCCACTCTTCCGACAGCGCGCGGACCTGGGCCAGGATCGGCTCCGGCTGGTCGGCCAAGCGGACCAGCCGGAACTCGATGTCCTGCTTGCCGGCCTTGTTCAGCGCCGACCGGACGTCCTGCCACGCCTTGCCGCGGAACTCCAGGCCCTCCAGGTCGAGCACGTTGTCCTCGGCGACCTGGACGTGCTGCCAGCCCAGCTCGCGCGTGGCCGCGACCGTCTCCTCCGTCGCGGAGAACACGCACGGCACCAGGCCGGTGTTCTCGCACATCGAGGCGAACTCGGTGACGGTCGCCGCCGCCGTGCCGTCCGGCGCGATCGGGTCGCCGAGCGCGACGGCGACGCCCGCGTGCTTGCGGTAGGCGAGGTAGGACCGGCCGTCCTCGCGGACGAAGTACGTGTTGCGCGGCCAGGTCGTCATCCACGACAGCGTGCTGCCGCCGTGCCGGTCGAGCAGCGTCCGGGCCAGCGCCGGCCCGGGTCCTTGCGCGTGGCGGCGCAGCCGTCGCTTCGACGGGACGCGGAACGCGTGCTGCGCGGCGATCAGCACGCCCAGCTCGACCGTCCACAAGAGATTGTCCACGAAGAACAGCGGCAGGCCGGTGGTGTCGTACTCCGACCCGAAGACCTCGGCCAGCCCGTAGACCGTGGCCGCGGCGAGCCCCTGCACGGTGACGAAGACCGACAGCGCGACCGCCCAGCGCCACGCGACGCGGCCGCCCTTGCGCAGCCCGTTGAGCATCGGCACCACGACCAGCACGAGGAGCGCGAGCTCCGGCGCCGACAGCGAAACCCCTTCGTCGGAGCCGAACGGGCCGTCGCCGGGAACCAGGAACATGACGATCTCGGCGATGGTGAGCAGCAGCAGGCCGGCGACGGTCAGCAGCCGCCACTCCCGCGCGTTCGGGCCCGCCGACGGCACCCGGCGGGAGCCGACGAGCCGGTTGCCGAGCGGGATCGCCAGCAGCAGCGCGAAGAAGTGGACGAGGTCGGCGAGCGTGCCGACGTAGACGATCGCGACCCCGGCGTACACGCAGAGCCCGGCCCGCAGCCGCAGCGCCCACGGCGGCCGCAGCGTCGCGCTGGCGACGGCGACCGCGGCCAGCGCGCCGCCGGAGAACCCGACGTCGAGGCTGCCGCCCATGCGTTCGGCCCACAGCCAGCCGGAATTGCGGCACAGCGCGAGGAACTGCGTCGCGACGAGGACCGAGACGAACTGGCCGCCGATGGTCACGGCCATCGCGCGCCGCGTTCCCAGCTGCCACTCGGCGAAGCCGGCGAAGAGCGCGAAGCTGCCGACCATCGGGAGGTAGAACCACGGGACGACGGCGAAGAACGGCCCGGTGAGCATCGTCCACCACCGGCCCGCCTCCAGCGACGGCAGCCCGTAGGCGATGAACGGGTAGGCCGCGCGGTCCTCGGCGGCGTTCCACAGCGCCCCGGTCGCGACGGCCAGCACGAGCATGGCGAGCACGACGGTGCTCGTGAACGGCAGACGCTGTCTGAGCACCGCGGCCGCGCCCCGGATGCGTCCCCCTCCGGCGGTCACGGCCGCCGACGCTGCTTCAGTCATGCGGGACAGCATGGCGAGTGCCGGCCCCTACCCACATCGGGCAAACGAAGGAGATTGACCCCTAAGGGGTCGTCCCTTCGAATGAGGGTTGACCCCCTCTGAAGGACGACTCTCAGCCGAAAACGGCCGTCCGGACGGCGTCGGTGTCGGCGAGATCCGGCAGCACGGTGTGCGCGCCCGCCGCCCGCAGTTCCTCGGCGGTGTAGTGCCCGGTCGCCACCGCGATCGAAACCGCGCCGTGGTGCAGGGCGGCGTCGACGTCGTTCGGGGTGTCGCCGATGACGACCACCGCGCCGGCGGCGAACTCCGTGCCGTGCTTGGCCGCGGCGAGCGACACCGCGTGCGGCACGAGGTCGGGGCGGTGCGCCGACAGCGTGCCGTAGCCGCCGATGTCGAGGTCGAGGTGCTCGTGCAGGCCGAACGCGGCGAGCTTGTGCCGCGAGATCTCCGGCAGGTTGCCGGTGACGAGCGACTGGACGACGCCGTCGTGCCCGGCGAACGCCTTCAGCGCTTCGGCGGCGCCCGGCAGCGCGCGGCCGGACGTCGGGAGGTGCTCGACGGCGCGTTCGGACTCCGCGATCAGCGCCAGCCAGAGCGCCTGGAGCAGCTCCTCGGTCGGTTCGATGCCGTGGGCGGTGAGCAGGTCGGTGCTGATCGCCCGCTCGGTGCGGCCGCCGAAGTCGGGGTAGGAGACCAGCTCGGTCCCGGTCGTCGCGGCGAGCGCCGCCGCGTACCAGGCGGAGCCGAGGCCGGTGAAGTCCACCAGCGTGTGGTCGATGTCCCAGAGCACCAGCCGTGTCTTCGTCACGCTGCCGAGGCTACCGGTGACTCAATTCAACACGCGTTGACTTTCCTGGGTCGTGGTCGTACCTTGGCCAGTAATTCAACACATGACGAATAACTGGAGGTTGTCATGACCGGTCCCGTCCGGCGCCCCGCCGGGGCGCTCGCCTTGGTCGCCGCCGTGGCCGGCGCGCTGGTCGCCGTGGTGCTCGGGTTCCTCACCTTCGGCGCGCAGGCCACCGCCGCGCCGGACGGCGTCCCGGTGGCGGTCGCCGGCCCGCCGGAGCTCGCCCAGCGCATCGCGGCGCATGGTGGCGGCCAGCTCGCCTGGACCGTCACGACCCCGGCCGAGGCCCGCCGGCTGCTGGAGGACAAGAAGGTCTACGGCGTGCTCGAACTCGGCTCGCCCGCGACCGTCGTGACGTCGGGGGCGGTCAACCCGGCCGGTACGCAGGTCGCGCAGCAGGCGCTCACCGCCGGGGCGGCCGCGCTGGGCGGCGCGCCGAAGCAGGAGGTGCTGCACCCCGTGAGCGTCGCCGGCCGGACCGCGCCGCTGGCCGCGTCCGCGCTCGCGTGGATCGGCGCGCTCGTCGCGGGGCTCGCGCTGACGCAGCTGGCCAAGCGCAGCGGCCGCACGATCGGTGCCGGCGCGCGGTTCCTGCAGGTCGTCGGCGCCGGTGTGCTGGTGACGGCGGCCGTGGCGGGGTTCTTCGCGCTCTGGGACTCCGCGCTGCCGCTCGACGCGAGTGTCCTGGGGTTCGTCTTCCTCGCGGCGACGGCGTTCGCGGCCCTGCAAGCGGGTCTGCTGCGCGTGCTGGGCCTGCGCGCGATGGTCGTGCTCGGCCCGCTGTACCTGGTGGCGCCCGCGGTCGCCGGGCAGGTGCCCGAGCTGCTGAACCCGGCCTACCGCACGCTGCTGTGGTCCTGGACGCCGTTCCGCTTCTCGACCGAGGGCCTGCGAAGCCTGCTGCAGGGCGTGCCGGACGCGCCCGACGTCACGACCGGCGTCTGGGTGCTCGGCGCGCTGCTGGCCGCGGGCCTGCTGGTGGCGCTGTGGCCCTCAGCCCGCGAGCAGGCTGAACCGCACCTTGCGGACCGGGTTGTCGAGGTTGGTGTCCACTAGGCAGATCGACTGCCAGGTGCCCAGCGCGAGGACACCGCCGAGCACCGGGATCGTCGCGTAGGGCGGCACCAGCGCGGGGAGCACGTGGTCACGGCCGTGGCCCGGGCTGCCGTGCCGGTGCCGCCAGCGGCCGTCGCGGGGGAGCAGCTCGTCGAGCGCGGTCAGCAGGTCCTCGTCGCTGCCCGCGCCGGTTTCGAGGATCGCCAGGCCGGCGGTGGCGTGCGGGACCCAGACGTGCAGCAGGCCGTCCGCCGCGTCGGCGTCGCGCAGGAACTCCTCGGCCTCGTGGGTGAGGTCGTGGACGACGGCTTCGGCGCCGGTGCGGACTTCGATCTCGGTGGAGTACATGGGTTCCAGCCTAGGCTCAGGTTTCCAGGTAGCGCAGCACCGCGAGGACCCGGCGATTGTCCCCTTCGGACGGTGGCAGGCCGAGCTTGCCGAAGATCGACGTCACGTACTTCTCGACGGATCCGGCCGAGAGGAACAGTTCCGCGGCGATCGCGGAGTTCGACCGGCCCTCGGCCATCAGGCCCAGGACTTCGCGTTCCCGCGGGGTCAGGCCGCTGAGCGCGTCGGTCTGGCGCGTCGCCGAGAAGAGCTGGCTGACGACTTCGGGGTCGAGGACCGTCTCGCCGTCGGCGACCCGGCGCAGCGCGTCGAGGAAGTCCGAGACCTCGGCGACGCGGTCCTTGAGCAGGTAGCCGACGCCGCCCGCGCGGTCGGCCAGCAGCTGGGCCGCGTACTTCGTCTCGACGTACTGGGAGAACAGCAGGATCGCGTGGCTCGGTGACTCGCGGCGCAGCGCGATCGCCGCTCGCAGGCCCTCGTCGGTGTGCGTCGGCGGCATCCGGATGTCCACAATGGACACATCGGGGGTGTGCTCCCCGACGGCGGCCCGCAGCGCGTCGGCGTCCTTCACCGCGGCGACGACCTCGTGGCCGCGGAAGGTCAGCAGCTCCACGAGACCCTGGCGCAGGATGGTGGAGTCCTCCGCGATGACGATCCGCATGCCGCGACCCTAGCGGGGCAGCGGGACCCGCGCGGTCACTTCGGTCGGACCACCCGGCGGGCTGGTGACGGCCAGTTCGCCGTCGACGGTCCGCAGCCGTTCGGCGACCCCGGCCAGCCCGCCGCCCGGGAGGAGCCGGGCGCCGCCGGGGCCGCGGTCGCGCACCCGCAGCCAGAGGACGTCCCGCTCCTCGGTGACCTCGACGTGCGTGGTCCCGCCGTGCTTCGCGGCGTTCGTGAGCAGTTCGGCGGCACTGAAGTAGACGATCGTCTCGAGCGACGGCGGCGGGCGGCGCGTCAGGTCGACGGTGACCCGCGCGTCCATGCCGGACGTCGCGACGAGGGTGGCGAGGGCGACGTCGAGCCCGGCGTCGAGGGCGGCGGGGTGGATGCCGCGGGCGAGGTCGCGCAGCTCGGTCAGCGCCTGCTTGGCGTTGGCGTGGGCCGCGGTGACCAGCTGCTTGACCTGCGGCAGATCGGCGTTCTCGAGTTCGTCCTTGGCCAGCCCGAGCTTCATCGCCAGCGCGACGAGCTGGGCCTGGGCGCCGTCGTGCAGGTCGCGCTCGATGCGCCGCAGCCGCAGCGCGGCGTCTTCGACGGCGGTGGCGCGGCTGGCCTCGAGGTCGCGGACGCGTTCGGACAGCTCCCGCGTGCCGAGCAGGCCGACGACCAGCAGCCGGTCGAGCGAGACGAAGGCGTGCGTGACCCACGGGAGGGCGACGAGCACCAGCAGCCCGGACGCGGACCAGGCGAGCGCGCCGGGCCAGTGCTCGGCCCGGATTTCGAAGACCGGCAGGGCCCGCTCGCCGAGCGGGAACCAGAAGACGGCGAAGGGGGTCGCGGCCACGGCGTAGAGCGTCCCGGCGATGGTCGCGAACAGCCCGGCGAGGGTGAGGGGCAGGCGCAGGAGGAGATAGCCGGCGGCGCGCCAGCCGGCGGGGTCGCCGACGCGGGCCTTGACCCAGGCCCAGAGGCCGGGCTTCAGCTCGGGCCGCCGTGGGGCGGGGACGCTGACGCCGAGGAGGGCTCGGGCGAGTTTCCGGTGGGCGGTGCCGAGGCCGCGGGCGTAGAGGATCGCGCCGGCGAGGACGAGGAACCCGAGGAGGACGGGGGTGAGCCAGACGCCGAGCGCGAGGAGGGCCAGGAAGCTGACCAGGGCGAAGACGGTGAGCGGCGCGGAGAGCCAGAGCCAGAGGTACTCGGCCCAGAAGTCCCGTGTGGCGAGCGGCCCGAAGACGCGGCGCAGGGGGTGGTCGGTGCTGGTCACGGATCCAGTCTGGCTGGGGCGGGGTCGGGTGCCCATCCGGTTTTCCCCCGGTCCCGGCCCCGGGATCCACCGGGCGCGGGGGCGCCCCCCGTTTTCCGCGCTACCGGGAGGCACCGACAATTCCGGCGGCCGAAAGTCCGCGCCGGCCCGCCCCGGATGTCATGAAAGAGTCGTTCATGTCGTCCGGCGCCATGAACGACTCTTTCATGACGTCGCAGCCTGCCGCCGAAACCCCCGGAACGAGTGACGGCCACTCCGAAACTCCTCGAAGTGGCCGTCACCAACCCAGGCTCACGGGGCGTCCGGGTCGTCCTCCCGGGCCCGCTGCGCCGCTTCGCGCATCTCGATCACGTCGGTGAGCCAGTCGCCCGTCTCGCGGGCGATGTCGCGGATCGCGCCCGTGATGATCGACGCTATGTTGCCGACGTGCGTCGCCGCTGATTCGGTGATCACCTGCAGGGTGTCCTTCTCGCGCTCGAACTGGCCCACCATGTCACCCTCACGCTGCTCGGAGCTGCCGGTCGGGTTCCACGGTAGCCGGGGACTGCGGGTCAGGCAGGGCCAGCTTCACGATCTTCTTCGCCACCGACCAGAGCTGCTTGCGCAGCGGTCCCGTGTGGTACGGCAGCCCGTACTTCTCGCAGATCGCGCGCACCTCGCCGGCGATCTGCGGGTACCGGCGGGCCGGGATGTCCGGGAACAGGTGGTGCTCGATCTGGTGGGACAGGTTGCCGCTCATGATGTGGAACAGCGGGCCGCCCGTGATGTTCGCCGAACCGAGGATCTGGCGCAGGTACCACTGCCCCCGCGATTCCGAAGCCGTCTCCTCCTCCGTGAAGCTCTCGACGTCCGCCGGGAAGTGGCCGCAGAAGATGATCGCGAACGCCCACAGGTTGCGGGTCAGGTTCGCCGTCGCGTTGCCGAGGAACGTCAGCGGGGCCAGCGGGCCGGTCAGCAGCGGGAACAGGACGTAGTCCTTGCCGATCTGCCGCGACGCCTTCCGCACGATCTTCTTCAGGATCGGCACGTTGTCGGCCCAGGTCCGCGAACCCTTGACGACGTTCTCGACCTCGAGGTCGTGCAGCATCACGCCCCACTGGAAGAACAGCGCCAGCAGCGTCGCGTACACCGGGTTGCCCAGGTAGTACGGGTGCCACTTCTGGGCGGTGTCCATCCGCAGGATGCCGTAGCCGACGTCGCGGTCCTTGTCGACGATGTTGGTGTACGTGTGGTGGATGTAGTTGTGCGAGTGCCGCCAGTTCTCGGCCGGCGCCACCGTGTCCCACTCGAAGCGCTGCGAGCTCAGCGCCGGGTCGCGCGTCCAGTCGTACTGGCCGTGCATGACGTTGTGGCCGATCTCCATGTTGTCCAGGATCTTGGCCACCGACAGCGCGCCGACGCCGGCGAGCCACGCGGGCGGGAAGAACCCGGCGAACAGCAGCGCCCGGCCGGCCACCTCCAGCCCGCGCTGGGTCTTGATGATGGTGTGGATGTAGTCGACGTCCTCCTGGCCGAGGTCGTCGACGATCCGCTGGCGCAGCGCGTCGAGCTCGCGGCCGAACTCCTCGACCTGTTCCGGGGTCAGGCGGTCCTGCAGACCGGTCATGGCACTCTCCTCACACGTCGATCTCGACGTCCCCGACGGGGACGGAGATGCAGAGCTGGATTTCTTCGTCTTCGTCGCCGGACACCTCGCCGGTACGGGCGTTGCGGACGCGCCCGGCGGTCTTGAGCTGGGTGCAGGAGAAGCAGATGCCCATCCGGCAGCCATGCTCCGGCGACAGGCCCGCCTCTTCGGCCTGCTCCAGCAACGGCTTCCCGGAGTTGGCGCACTCCCGCCCGCTGCGCTTGAAGCGCACCCGGCCTTCCGCGGCGGCCGTGTCGAAGGTCAACGCCGGCGGCGTGAACTCTTCGGTGTGCACGCGTTCACCCAACTCCTCGCGGACCGCGTCCATCAGCGGCTTCGGGCCGCAGACGAACGCCTCCGCGTCGCGGTACCAGGGGGCGACCCGCGCGAGGTGCTCCGGCGCGAAGAAGCCGTTCAGATCGCCGCCCTTCGAATGGGTGTAGGCGTGCACGACCCGCAACCCGGGGTGGCGGGCGGCGAGCTCGGCCAGTTCGGTGCGGTACAGCGCGTCGGCCGGCCCGTTCGAGTACTGCACGAACACGATCTCGCCGGTGTGGCCCTCGGCCACCAGCGTGCGGGCCATGGCGAGCACCGGCGTGATGCCGCTGCCGCCCGCGATCAGCAGGACGCGGTCCGGCCGGGTGGCGGGCAGCGTGAACCCACCGTCCGGAGTGGACAGACCGACCACCGAGCCGACGCCGACCGCGCGGTTCAGGTGCCCCGAGACGAGGCCCTGCTCCTTGACGGTGAACTCCAGTTCGCCGTCGTACTGCGAACCGCACGGCGAATAGCAGCGCGTGCGCCGGACGCCGTCGATCTCCACCTGCACGCGGACGTACTGCCCGGCGGTGAAGCCGGGCCACGCGCGGCTGGGCTTGACGGTGAGGGTGACGGTGTCCGGCGTCTGCTTCCGCACGGCCGTGACCAGCCCGCGGATCTCGCGGCGGACCAGCATCGGGTCGACGAGCTCCAGGTAGCGGTCCATCCCGTGCGGCGTCAGCAGCGCTTCGGCCAGCGAAGCGAGACTGCGCACCCGCCGGGGGATGAGCGCCGTCATCTGTCCTCCTCGATTACAGTGAACGACTGTACACTGAATAGTGCACTGCACGAGTGGAGCACCTGTCAACGCGAGACCCCGAGGATGTGACGTGAGCAACGCGGTGGACATCCGTACGCTGGACCCCGTGTCCGAAGACCCGCTGGCGCCGGTCAGTCGTCAAGAGCGCAAGCAGCGCACGCGCCAGGCCTTGCTGGACGCCGCCCTCGACCTGCTGGCCGACCGCCCGTTCGCCACGCTTTCCCTCCGCGAGGTCGCGAAGGGCGCCGGCATCGTCCCGACGGCCTTCTACCGGCACTTCGCCTCGATGGAGGAGCTCGGCGTCGCGCTCGTCGAAGAGGCGACGGGCACGCTGCGCGGCATGATGCGCTCGGCGCGCACCGACCCCGACACCTACCAGGGGATGATCAGCGCCTCGGTCGCCACGGTGCACCAATTCGTCCGCGCGCACGAGGACCATTTCCGGTTCCTGACGCGCGAGCGCTACGGCGGCGGCCCGCTCGCCCGCTCCATCGCCGTGGAGCTGAAGATGTTCTCCGGCGACCTCGCGATCGACCTCGCGCGGTTCGCGCCGTTGCGCGCGTGGAGCACCGAAGACCTGCACATGCTGGCCGACTTGATCGTTTCCGCGATGATCACGACCACCGTCGAACTGCTGGAAGCCCGCCCAGGTGAGGACGGGAAAATCACCGGAACGGCGGAAAAACGGCTGCGGTTGATCCTGCTCGGGATCCCGCACTGGAAATCGGCCTGAGCGCATTCCGCACGGCACCCGTATTTCCCGGCACAACCCCCGGACTTGCGACCCAGGTCACTGGGGACTGTCGGTCCGGCGTGGTACAACCCTCGGATCGTGCCTCGCCGATGAGGAGGTCGTGTGGCGGACAGCGAACAGCTTCAGCAGCTCACCGTGGGTGTGGTGGCCGAGTCACGCCCCGGGGAGCGCCGGGTGGCCATGGTGCCCAAACTGGTCGGGAGGCTCGCGCAGCGCGGGCTGCGCGTCCTGGTCGAACCGGGCGCCGGGTCCGGTGCGCACCTGAGTGACGACGCGTACACCCAAGCGGGCGCCGAGCTCGGCGACGCCTGGGGCGCGTCGATCGTCGTCAAGGTCAACCCGCCCTCACCCGCGGAAGTCGCGAAACTGAGCCGGGGCGCCGTGCTCATCGGCTTCCTCGACCCGCGCGGCAACCCGGACGGGCTCGCGAAGCTCGAAGAAGCGGGTCTGCGCGCGTTCGCGATGGAGGCGGTCCCGCGGATCTCCCGGGCGCAGGCGATGGACGCGCTGTCGTCGCAGGCCAGCATCGGCGGCTACCGCGCCGTGCTGCTCGCGGCGCAGAAGCTCCCGCGCTTCTTCCCGATGCTCACCACCGCGGCGGGCACCGTCCCGCCGGCCAAGGTGCTGGTGCTCGGCGCCGGCGTCGCCGGCCTGCAGGCGCTCGCCACGGCGAAACGGCTCGGCGCGCAGACCACCGGCTACGACGTCCGGCCCGAGGTCGCCGAGCAGGTCAAGTCGCTCGGCGCGCAGTTCCTGGACCTCGGCATCGAGGCGGTCGGCGAAGGCGGGTACGCCCGCGAGCTGACCGCGGAGGAGCGCGAGGAGCAGCAGCGGCGGCTCACCGAGGCCATCACGAAGTTCGACGTCGTGATCACCACGGCGCTGGTGCCGGGCCGCAAGGCGCCGACCCTGGTCACCGCGGACGCCGTCAAGGGCATGCCCGCCGGGTCGGTCGTGGTCGACCTCGCCGGCGAGACCGGCGGCAACTGCGAGCTGACCAAGCCGGGCGAGGACGTCGTGGAGCACGACGTCACCATCTCGTCCCCGCTGAACCTGCCCGCCGAAATGCCTTCGCACGCCAGCGAGTTGTACGCCCGCAACGTCACCGAGCTGCTGGAGCTGCTCGTGACGAAGGAAGGCGCGCTGGAGCTGAACTTCGAAGACGAGATCGTCGCCGGTGCCTGCGTGGCCGGGCGCGAAGGGAGCGTTGCGTGAGCCCACTCGTGCAGAACCTGGCGGTGCTCGTGCTCGCCGGGTTCGTCGGCTTCGCCGTCATCTCCAAGGTGCCCAACACCCTGCACACGCCGCTGATGTCCGGCACCAACGCCATCCACGGCATCGTGCTGCTCGGCGGGCTGGTCGTGCTCGGCCTCGGCGTCGACGGCGTCTTCAACAAGATCCTGCTGGTGATCGCGATCGCCTTCGGCACGATCAACGTCGTCGGCGGGTTCCTGGTCACCGACCGGATGCTGTCGATGTTCAAGGGCAAGAAACCCGCTCCGGCCGAGGAGGACGAGAAGTGACCGACTTCATCGCGATCCTCTACATCATCGCGTTCGCCCTCTTCATCTACGGCCTGATGGGCCTGACCGGCCCGCGCACCGCCGTCCGCGGCAACTGGATCGCCGCGGTCGGTATGGGCATCGCCGTCGTCGCCACCCTGCTCACCCCCGGGATGGGCAACTGGGTGCTGATCGCGCTCGGCGTCGGGATCGGCGTCGTCGTCGGCGTCCCGTCGGCGCGCAAGGTCAAGATGACCGCGATGCCGCAGATGGTGGCGCTGTTCAACGGCGTCGGCGGCGGCGCGGTCGCGCTCATCGCGTGGGTCGAGTTCAACTCCACCGACGGCTACGCGCACGAGCCGCTCTACATCTCGATCGCGTCGCTGTTCGCGGCGATCGTCGGGTCGATCTCCTTCTGGGGCTCGAACGTCGCGTTCGGCAAGCTCCAGGAGCTGATCAGCGGCCGCCCGATCACCATGGGCAAGCTGCAGCAGCCGGTGAACGCGCTGCTCCTGCTGGTCGCGGTCGCCTGCGCGGTGATCATCGTCGCGGGCGGCGACCACGAGCTGCTGATCATCGGCCTGCTCGTCGCGGCGGGCATCCTCGGCCTCACGGTCGTGCTGCCGATCGGCGGCGCGGACATGCCGGTCGTCATCTCGCTGCTCAACGCGTTCACCGGGCTCTCGGCCGCGGCGATGGGTCTCGCGCTGGACAACACGGCGCTGATCGTGGCGGGCATGATCGTCGGCGCGTCCGGTTCGATCCTGACCAACCTGATGGCCAAGGCGATGAACCGGTCCATCCCGGCGATCGTCGCGGGCGGTTTCGGCGGCGGGCCGGCGGTGGCGGCCGGCGGCGGGACGAAGGAAGCCCGTCCGGTGCGCTCGACCAGCGCGGCCGACACCGCGATCCAGATGGCGTACGCGAGCAAGGTCGTCGTGGTGCCCGGGTACGGCATGGCCGTGGCCCAGGCCCAGCACACCGTCCGCGAGATGGCGAAACTGCTCGAGAAGAAGGGCATCACGGTCGCGTACGCGATCCACCCGGTCGCCGGCCGGATGCCGGGGCACATGAACGTGCTGCTCGCCGAGGCCGACGTGCCGTACGAGCAGCTCAAGGAGATGGACGAGATCAACTCCGAGTTCGCCCAGACCGACGTCGCGCTGGTGATCGGCGCGAACGACGTCACGAACCCGGCGGCGCAGACCGACCCGAGCTCGCCGATCTACGGGATGCCGATCCTCAAGGTCAACGAGAGCCGGTCCGTGATCGTCTTGAAACGCGGGATGGCCTCCGGCTTCGCCGGGATCGACAACGACCTGTTCTACGATCCGAAGACCAGCATGCTCTTCGGGGACGCCAAGTCGTCGGTGGGCGAGATCGTGGAGGAACTCAAGGCGCTATGACGACCGGGTCGGATGTGCGTGCCGCGTTCACCGACCCCGTGGAGAACCTGGCGTTCGACGAAGCGCTCATCCGGGTTGCGCCCGAGTCACCGGTGCTGTGGCTCTGGCGCAACCCGGTCTGCGTCGTGGTGGGGCGCGGCCAGCGGATCGCGCGCGAGGTGCGCGTCGCGGAGTGCGAGCGCGACGGCGTCCCCGTGCTGCGGCGGGCCAGCGGCGGCGGCACCGTGTTCCACGACCCCGGCAACCTGAACGTCACGCTGGTCCTGCCGGGGCCCACCGACCGGCCGCTGGAGACGCTCGGCAAGGTGATGAGCGCCGCTGTCGACCAGCTGGGGCTGGTGCCGCGGATCGGCGACCGCGGCCTGTTCGTCGACGACGCGAAGCTGTGCGGCTTCGCCGTGTTCCGCACCAAGGGCGGGCTGCTGGCCCACTCGACGTTGCTGGTGGAGACGTCGGCGGCGCTGGTCGGCCGCTACCTGACGAGCGCGCCGCCGGACCCGCGGCCGCTCGACTCCCACCGCAGCCCGGTGGCGTCGCTGGCCGAGCACGGGCTCCGGCCCGGCTTCCCGGCCGTCGAGGCGGCGGTGCGGGCGGCGGCGTCGCAGATCCTCGGGACGCTGGTGCCGCGCCCGCCGTCGGCGGCCGAGCTGGCCCGGCAGCGGGCGCTGCTGCACACGCGGTACCGGTACCCGTCGTGGCACGCGGACGGCGCCCAGCGCGCGGCCTGATCTCGGGGCCTGTCTACTGTGGACTACTCGGTAGCCGAGAACGTCACACCGGGGACCTTCCGGGCCGTTGCCCGCGTGGTCTTCTTCGGCTCCGCCGCCTTGCGGGTGCGCGTCGTCTTCGCGGGCTCGGCCTTCGCCTTGGCGGTCTTCTTCGGCTCGGCCTTGGCGGTCACCTTCTTCGGCGTCGCCTTCGCCCGCGGCCGCTTCGCGCCCGGGACGATCCGCGGCCGGCGCTTGCGGCCGCCCGTGCGGCGGCCGGCGTCGGCGTAGCGCTGCAGCAGCTCGCGCAGCGCGTCGGCGTTGGCGAAGGAGAGGTCGATGTCGTAGTCGATGCCGTCCAGCCCGAACCCGACGGTCTCCGCCGCGGGCTCGCCGGTCAGATCATCCAGCACCTGCACAGCCGTGTTCCTGGCCACGACAAACCTCCCGTGCTCCGAACGTGGGTGTTTCGCGCGCACCGGAGCCGACGGCACCCCGGGCCGCCGATACCTTGCAGCTTCGAAGACGAGGATAACCGCTGGCTTGCGCGAACCCGCGCGGTGGTGTGCGCTGATGCCATGTCCGGACAGACTTTTGACGTAGTGGTGATCGGCGCGGGCCCGGTGGGGGAGGTGGCCGCCGAACGGGCGGCCAAGGGAGGTCTCAAGGTCGCGCTCGTCGAGCACGAGCTCTTCGGCGGTGAGTGCTCCTATTGGGCCTGCATCCCGAGCAAGGCGTTGCTGCGGCCGGGAAACCTGCTGGCCGCGGCGAAGCGGATCCCCGGCGTGCCAGTCGGCGACCGGCTCGACCCCGCGGCGGTGTTCGCGCGCCGGGACTGGTTCACCGGCAAGGGCGACGACACGGGCCAGGTCGAGTGGGCGCGCGGCGCCGGCATCGAGCCGATCCGCGGGCACGGCGTGCTCACCGGTGAGCGGGAGGTCACCCTCGACGGCGACCGCGTCCTGACCGCGCGGCACGCGGTGATCGTGTGCACCGGCAGCGTGCCGAGCAGGCCGTCGATCCCGGGGCTCGACACGATCCGGCCGTGGGGCTCGCGGGAGGCGACGTCGGCGGAGTCGGTGCCGCGGCGGCTCGGTGTCCTCGGCGGCGGGGTGGTCGGCGTCGAGATGGCGCAGGCGTTCGCCACGCTCGGCTCGGAGGTCCACCTGGTGATCACCGGCGAGCGGCCGCTGCCGCGCAACGCCGCGTTCGCCGGCGACCTGGTCCTGCACGGGCTGCGTGAGGCCGGCGTGTACGTGCACACGGAGTCGGGGATCGAGCGGGTCGCCGCGGGCGAGGGCAGCACCGAGCTGACGTTGAAGGACGGCGAGACGGTCGTCGTCGACGAGCTGCTGCTGGCGACGGGCCGCCGTCCCGCGACGGCCGGGCTGGGCCTGGACGCGTTCGGGGTCGAGGAGGGGCGCGCGCTGGAGGTCGACGACACCGGCCGCGTGTCCGCAGTGGACGGTGGCTGGCTGTACGCGGCGGGCGACGTCACCGGCCGGGCCCCGCTGACCCACCAGGGCAAGTACGGCGCCCGTGCGGCGGGCGACACGGTGGCGGCGCTGGCGGCGGGGACTTTCTCGGCGGCGGAGCCCTGGAGCAAGTTCACCGCGACGGCCGACCACCACGCGGTGCCGCAGGTCGTGTTCACCGACCCGGAGGTGGCGGCGGTCGGGCTGGCGGACGCGCGGCCGGGATCGGCCGACAAGGTCGTCGACATCGACATCGCGGTGGCGGGCTCGTCGCTGCACGCGGACGGCTACACGGGCAAGGCCCGGATCGTCGTCGACACCGAGCGGAACGTCCTGCTGGGCGTGACGTTCGTCGGCCAGGACGTCTCGGAGCTGCTGCACTCGGCGACGATCGCGATCGTCGGGGAAGTGCCGCTGGACCGGCTGTGGCACGCGGTGCCGTCGTTCCCGACGATCAGCGAGGTGTGGCTGCGGCTGCTGGAGGCGTACGGGCTCTGACGGCTATTGGGCGGGCAGGTCGAGGGCGGCCTGCGCGGCCCGGGTGAGGCCGGGATCGTCCGAAGTGGACGGTCCCGGCGCCCAGACGGCCTGGACGAGCCGCACGGACGTGCCGGCGACCTTGGAGGCGTAGGCGGCGTTCTCGAAGCGCGGCGCGGGGGTGGCGCCCCACTTGCCGGTCTCGGTGGCGAGGTCGAGCACACCGCCGCCGCCGGGGGTGTCGGCAACGGCCTTGAAGGCGGCGGCCTGGGCGGCATCGCCGAACTCGACGATCCCGATGGTGACGGCGGCAGCCCGCCCGTCGATGACGGCGGCGTAGGAGGCGCGCCGGACACCGGCGCAGCTGGTCTGCTGCAGGCTGGCTTGGGCATCGCCGAAGGCGTGGGAGGCGCAGCGCTGATCGTGATCGGCGGCGCGCAGCGAGAATTGCAGGCTTTGCGCGACCGGGGTGCTGGTTCGCGGTGGCGGCTGGGTGGCGGGGGTAGGCGGCCCGGTGGGGGCGGCGGTGTCGGTGTTCCCGCTGTCGCCGGAGGTGGCCACGACGACGGCGGCGACGACCAGGGCGACCAGGAGAGCGATCGCGGCCAGGGGGATCCAGCGGACGGTTTTCGAGGTGGGGGCGGTTTCGCGCGGGGTCGGGCGCGGGGTGGGGAAGGGGGGTGGGGAGTCCGCTGGGGGCTGTGGCCGGGCGGCCTGTGGTTGTGCGTTGGTGGCTTGGGGCTGGGCGGGTTGTGCCGGCTCGGTGTGGTTGGGTCGCTCGGTCGGGGTGAGGCGTGCCGGCTCGGTGTGGTTGGGCGGTTCTGGCTTGGTCTGGGTGGTGTGGGCTGGTTCGTTGGATGGCTCGGTCGGGGTGGGTCGGGCCGGCTGGGTGTGGTTGGGCGGTTCTGGCTTGGTCTGGGTGGTGTGGGTCGGTTCGTTGGGTGGCTCGGTCGGGGTGGGTCGGGCCGGCTCGGTGTGGTTGGGCCGCTTTGGCGTGGTCGGCCCCGGGGCGGCTGCCCCGGCTGCGGCTGTGAGGTTCTCGGTTCGCTCGGTGTCGGCGGCGAGAGCACCCGGCTGGGTGGAACCTGCCGGCCGAGGCGGCACGGCACCTGGGAACAGCGGAAGGGCGGGCGCGGCCGGCGCGGGGAGCTTTTCGGTGCGCTCGGAGTCTGCTGCGGATGGCAGCACTTCGGTGCGCTCGGATGCCGCGAGCGGGGAGGAAGCTTCGGCGGCGGAGTCCGGCGGAGCCGAGGCGAGAGCAGCTTCCGGTGCGGCGGTGGGCTCAGAGTCCTCGGCGGGTGATGTCGCCGGTTCGGTTTCGTCGGGGACCGGAGTTTTGGTATGCCATCCGGCGCTGTCCACAGTGGGCGAACTCGGCTCGGCCGGGTTCGCAGTGGGCGCGGTCGGCTCGGCCGGATTCGCGGCCGGCGACTCCTCGGCGGGGGAGGTTGGTTCGGCCGAGCCTGAAGTCGAAGGGGCGGAAGCCGGCTCGGCCGAGGCAGCCGAACTCGGAGCAGGGTTTGCGCTCGCCGCGGCCGAGCCCGTGGAGCCGGCCGCACCGGCCGCAGCCGCAGCCGAACTCGGAGCCGGGCTTGTGCTCACCGCGGCCGAGCCTGTGGAGCCGGCCGCACCTGCCGCTACCGCACCCGCCGCGCCCGGTTGGCTCGGTACCGCCGGGCCACTGTCCCAAAGGGACTCCGGCGGTGAATCGTCCGTGAACCGGCTGAAACCCTCGCCCAGGAGCACCTCGTCCGAAAACTCCGGTGCCTCCGGGGCCAACCCCCGGATCAACGCCCGCACCTGGTCCACCGACCGGGGCCGGTGCGCTGTCGCCAACGACACCGTTGCCGCCAGCATCGTCGTCGGGGTCGGGTGCAACACCCGCACCGGCCCCGCCAAGTCCGTGGCCGGCTGGTCGACCGTCTCCACGTACGGTCCTACCGCGACTATCGTCCCCACCGGGCCCGTTCCCGGGACCAGCGCGGCGATCCGCCGCTCGCACGCCTGGGAGATGTCCAGCGCTTCCGTCGCCGGGTTGATCGCGTCGTCGTCGGCGACCAAGGGCCAGCCGTCCGCCTTCCACGAGGCTCCCAACGGGGCCTCCAACCGCAGGGCCGGGTCCGGGAGGTCCACGCCGATCACGATGATCACCCCGTGGGGGAGCAGGACCACCGCCTCGATCGGGCGCTCGGTCACCGAGCCGACGCCCACCAGCGCGATCCCGCCGATCACGGTGCTTCCACGACCGAGGGACGCCAGCGCCGCCCGGACGTCGTCGGCGACCCGGGACTGCTGCCGCTCCAGGCGCACCAGTCGCACCGAAACCCCTCCCTGCTCGTCGTTCCGGGTCATCACGCTAGCGCGCCCGGCCCAGCGAACCGTGCGACACGGGGAAGACGCGGCCGCGTGCCCTCCGAAAGTGGTGCCCCGGGTGACTTGTGGTGTTCATGTGGCCAAACAGCACGGTTGGGGTGCAGAATGTGCTACAACGCATCGGAGGCGGCATTCGGGAGCCGCGCTGAGGCCGCACCGCAGCTCGAGTCAGGGCGTAGGGGAAGACGTCCCTCGTCGAGCAACAAGCGGAGGTAGCAGTGAGCACCCGTGGCAGCACCCGAGGTGTGGTGTACGTCCACTCGTCGCCGTCTGCGGTGTGTCCGCACGTCGAGTGGGCTATTTCGGGCACCCTGGGTGCCCGCGTTGACCTGAAGTGGACGGCGCAGCCGGCCAGTCCGGGTCAGCTTCGCGCCGAATGCGGTTGGCGCGCGCCCGCGGGCACCGGCGCCAAACTGGCGGCCGCGCTCAAGGCGTGGCCGATGATTCGGTTCGAGGTGACCGAAGAGCCCAGCGCGGGCGTCGACGGCGAACGGTTCTGCTTCGCGCCCGGCCTCGGCCTGTGGCACGGGCGGACCAGCGCCAACGGCGACATCGTGGTGGGCGAAGACCAGCTGCGCGCCCTCGTCGCCATGACCCGCGGGGGTGAGTCCCTCGCGCACAAGCTCGACGAACTCCTCGCCGCGAGCTGGGACGAGGCGCTCGAGCCCTACCGCCACGCCGGCGACGGCGCGCCGGTGACCTGGCTGCACCAGGTCGGCTAGCCGCGGGACGGGGGCCGGTACGCTCGTCGGCGTGACCACCCCCGCCCCCAGCTCCCGCCAGCGCTGGCTGGTGCCCGTCGTGGTCGTGGTGCTTTCCGTGACCGTCGGTGCGGGCCTGCTCGCGCGCGAGCTCTACCGCCGGCCCGACCAGGCCGCCGGCGAATCCACCGCCGCCACGACCACGCGTTCGTCGGCGGGCAACGGCGCGCCGGCCGTGACGGGCGTCGTCGGGATGACCGACGACGCGAAGAACCACCCGCAGGCCG
Source organism: Amycolatopsis sp. MEPSY49 (assembly GCF_051337345.1). Lineage (NCBI taxonomy): Bacteria > Bacillati > Actinomycetota > Actinomycetes > Pseudonocardiales > Pseudonocardiaceae > Amycolatopsis > Amycolatopsis sp. MEPSY49. The sequence continues at coordinate 56,240 of NZ_JBDLYJ010000024.1, forward strand.
ACGCCGTGCGCAAGACGCTGGAGACGTACTTCTCGGCCATCAACGACCTCGACTACGCCCAATGGCAAACAGTGGTCAGCGAAGCGCGCAGGCGCAGCAAGACCTTGGCGGACTGGAAGAAGGACTTCCAGTCCACAAAAGACAGCGAGATCGTCGTCTACCGCATCGAGCGCGGTGCGGGACAGTCGCTGCGGGTGCTGGTCGCCTTCACCAGCACGCAGGACCTCCAGCACGCTCCGGACGACATGCGTGCGACGTGCCTGCACTGGCGGCTGGTCCTGCCCATGGTCGTGCAGGAACAAGCGCTCCGGATCGACACCGTGGACCCCGGACCTTCACCCGAGCTCGAAAAGTGCTGAAAAAGGGGCCCGGCCGAAGCCGGGCCCCTTTTTTCACAGCTGCGGAACTCAGGCCGCCGGGGTGAACAGCAGCGCGGTGTTGTGCCCGCCGAAGCCGAACGAGTTGCTGATCGCCGCGGTCAGCTCCACCTTGCGCGCCTCGCCCGACACGACGTCCAGCTGCACTCGCGGGTCCTGGTCGGTCAGGTTGAGCGTGGCCGGCACGATGCCGTGGTACAGCGAGAGGATCGTGATGATCGCCTCGACCGCGCCGGCGCCGCCGACGAGGTGACCGAGCGCGCCCTTCGGGGCCGTCACGACCGGGTGGTCCCCGATCGCGTTGCGGATCGCCGCGGCCTCGCCGATGTCACCGACCACAGTGGACGTCGCGTGGGCGTTCACGTGCCCGACGTCCGCAGCGGTGACGCCGGCCATCTTCATCGCCGCGCGCATCGCGGCGATCTGGCCGAGACCCTCGGGGTGGTTGCCGGTGATGTGGTAGGCGTCCGAGGTGATGCCGTGCCCGGCGATCGTCGCGTAGACGCGCGCCCCGCGGGCCTTCGCCTGGTCGGCGCGCTCCAGGATGACCACGCCGGAGCCCTCGCCGAGGACGAAGCCGTCCCGGCTCGCGTCGAACGGCCGCGACGCGCTCGCCGGGTCGTCGTTGCGGGTGGACACGGTGCGGGCCTGGGCGAAGCCGGCCAGCGTGATCGGGTGGATGCACGCTTCGGCGCCCCCCGCGATCACGACGTCGGCGCGGCCGGAGCGGATCATCTCCACCCCGCTCGCGATGCCCTCGGCACCCGAAGCGCAGGCCGAGGCCGGGGAGTGCACCCCGGCCCGCGCCTTCAGGTCGATGCCCACGTGCGCGGCCGGGCCGTTCGGCATCAGCATCGGCACGGTCAGCGGCGACACCTTGCGGAGACCCTGCTGGTGCAACAGATCGTTCTGGGTGAGCAGGGTGACCGGACCGCCGACGCCCGTCCCGATCGACACGCCGAGGCGGTCGGGGTCCACGTCGGTGTGCTCGTCGGTCGGCTCGGAGTACCCGGCGTCGGCCCACGCCTGGCGGGCGGCGATCAGCGCGACCTGCTCGCAGCGGTCCATCCGGCGGGCCTGGACCCGCGGCAGGACCTCGGCCGGGTCGACGGCCAGCTGACCGCCGATCTTGACCGGCAGCTGCAGCTCCTCGACCCAGTCGGCCTCGATCGTCCGGATCCCGCTCCGACCGGCCAACAGACCGTCCCAGGTGGACGTGACGTCCCCGCCGAGCGGTGTGGTGGCGCCGAGACCGGTGATCACGACGTCGATGTTGCTCATGGGAGTCTCCTCAAGGAGGGAAGAGGACTTACTTCGAGTTGGCGGACACGTAGTTCACCGCGTCGCCCACGGTCTTGAGGTTGGCGAGCTCGTCGTCCGGGATCTTGACGCCGAACTTGTCCTCGGCCTGCACGGCGATCTCGACCATCGACAGCGAGTCGATGTCCAGGTCGTCCACGAACGACTTCTCGGCGGTGACGTCGTCCTGAGCCACACCGGCCACCTCTTCGACGATCTCGGCGAGGCCGGCGAGGATCTCAGCGTTGTCAGCCATGGGGTTGTTCCCTTCTCGGTCTTTCTGGGGGTCTGTTGCCCTCGGGCGAATGCCCGCGGGGAGCGTAACGGTGATCAGGGGCAGACGAACGCCTGCCCGGCGTAGGACAGGCCCGCGCCGAACCCGACCGCCAGCACCACGTCGCCCGGCTTCGCCGTCCCGGCCTTGCGCATGTGGTCCAGCGCGAGGGGGATGGACGCCGACGAGGTGTTGCCGGAGTACTTGATGTCGTCGGCGACGACCATGTCGTCACGGGCGCCGTTGGCCCGCAGCTTCTTCGCGATCGCCTCGACGATGCGCAGGTTCGCCTGGTGCGGGATCAGCACGTCCACATCGGACGGCTTGAGCCCGGCCACCTCCAGCGCGCGCATGGCGATCGGCGCGATCTGGGTCGTCGCCCACCGGAAGACCGACTGGCCCTCCTGGTAGATGAACTTCTCCTCGGTCATGCCGATCAGGTCGACCAGGTCGCCGGCGCTGCCCCAGGAGACCGGGCCGATCTGCGGCTCGTCGGACGCGCCGACGACCGCGGCACCCGCGCCGTCGGCGAAGATGATCGCGTTCGCCCGGTCGGTCGGGTCGACCGAGTCGGTGAGCTTCTCCGCGCCGATCACGAGGACCTTCTTCGCCGAGCCGGCCCGGATCAGGTCGGAGGCGAGGCCGAGGCCGTAGCAGAACCCGGCGCACGCGGCGTTGAGGTCGAACGCGCCGGGGCCCGGGATGCCGATCCGCGCGGCGACCTGGGCGGCGGCGTTCGGGATCAGCGTCGGCATGGTGCAGTTCGGCAGGATCACCGTGTCCACTTCGGACGGGTCGACACCCGCGTCGGCGAGCGCGGCGGTGCCGGCGGCGACGGCGAAGTCGGTGAGCGACTCGTCCTTCTCCGCGAACCGGCGCTCGATGATCCCGACGCGCGTCCGGATCCACTCGTCGTTGGTGTCCATGATCTTCGAGAGGTCGTCGTTGGTGACGATCTTCTCGGGCTGCGCGCTGCCGATGCCCAGCACGCGGCTGCCGCGGGAGCCGGGGTTGAGGCTCAGGGCGGGTCGGTCGGTCACGAGGCGTCCTCCTGGCGCAGCGCGGCCAGCTCGGCCGGCGTCTTCAGCGCGGTGGTAGTGGTGACGACACCCTTGAGCTGCCGCTTGACCAGGCCGGTCAGCGTGCCCGCGGGCGCGAGTTCGACGGTGCGGGTGACGCCGAGGGACACCAGGCCGTCCATCGTCAGGTCCCAGCGGACCGACCGGGTGACCTGCTTGACCAGGCGGTCCAGGTACTCGGCCCCGCTGGTGACGACGGCGCCGTCCGCGTTGGACAGCAGCGGGCGCGTCGGGTCGGCCGGGGTCAGCCCGGCGGCGTGGGCGCGCAGCGCCTCTTCGGCGGGCGCCATGTACTGCGTGTGGAACGCGCCGGCGACCTTGAGGGCGCGGATCTTCGTGCCTTCCAGGGGCTCGGCGACGATCTTCGCGATGGCGTCGGCGGCACCGGAGGCGACGATCTGCCCCGCTCCGTTGCGGTTCGCCGCGGTCAGGCCCTGCTCTTCCAGCCACGCGACGACCTGCTCGGGGTCACCGAGCATGACCGCCGCCATCGACGTCGGCTCCAGCGCGCACGCCTTCGCCATCTCGGCACCCCGGACGGCGGCCAGCGCGACGGCGTCTTCGGGCCGCAGTACCCCCGCGATCGCGGCGGCGGCGAGCTCGCCGACGGAGTGCCCGGCGACCGGCGCGTCCGCGGGGACCGGCGCGGTGGCCTGGAGGTGCTCGAAGGTGAGCAGCGACAGCGCGACGATCAGCGGCTGCGCGACGGCGGTGTCCTGGATCTCGTCGGCGTCCGCCTCGGTGCCGAGGCGGAGCAGGTCGAGGCCCGCGCGCTCGGACCAGTTGGCGACGCGCTCGCGCGCGCCGTCGAGGTCGAGCCAGGGCGTGAACATACCGGGGGCCTGGGACCCCTGACCGGGAGCGAGGACTGCTGCTGTCACCCTTCAAGACAACACGGGTGCGGCGCCGTTTGGGGATGCCGACGTTCACAGTGTCTGTCCGGCGTCTTTGTCGGAACCCTCCAAAGACGCGCCGGAGAAGCTCGCGCGTAACCCGGATGCCTTGTCGGGTTCAATCACCTTTCGCTGTTAAGTCCATCACGTGACGCCCGTCTCGGGAAGGGCCGTTCAGCCCAGCTTCTCCGCGAGCGCGACGATGAGGCCCTCGGGGCCGCGGACGTAGGCGAGGCGGTGGCTCTCGCCGTACCGGACCACTTCGCCCAGGAGCTCCGCGCCGTGCGGGCGCAGCCGGGCGAGGACGTCGTCGAGGTCGTCCACGGCGAACATGATGCGGCGAATCCCGAAGGCGTTGACCGGCCGGCCCGGCCCGGCGGCGGGGGAGGCCGGGCTGTGGAACTTCATCAGCTCGAGCCGGCCGTGGCCGTCCGGGGTGCGCACCACGGTCAGGTCGCACCGGCCGCCGTCGAGGGCGACGAGGCTGTCCACCGACGGCCCGCCCACCGTGGCCTCGCCCTCGAGCTCCAGGCCGAGCTCGACGAAGAAGGCGACGACGGCCGCCAGGTCGTCGACCACGATGCCGACGTTGTCCATCCGCTGGATCGCCATGGTTCACTCCCGTCCCGGGCGGCCCTCGTGGCCGCTTCCGCGCCGGGGACGGAGCCGGTGCCCCGTTCTCGACACGCGCCGGGTCACCAGATCCCGCGGGCCCTCGCGAGCCGCCCGACCGTCAACGCGATCCGCAGCACCAGCACGTCCCGCGGGTCGGTCGGCTGGCAGCCGGTCAGGTCCGCCGCCTTCCGCAGCCGGTACCGGACGGTGTTCGGGTGGACGAACAGCGTCTTCGCGCACGTCTCCAGCACGCCGCCGCTCTCGAGGTAGGCCTCGACCGTGCGCTGCAGCGTCGGGCCCGCCTCCTCCAGCGGCCGTGCGATCTTGTCCACCAGCAGGCGCTCCGCCTCCGCGTCGCCGGACAACGCCCGCTCCGGCAGCAGGTCCGCCGACCGGACCGGCCGGGGCGCGCCCGGCCAGCCGACCACCGCGCGCAGCCCCGACAACGCCTCGATCGCGCTGTGGTGCGCTTCGGCCAGCGTCGGCACCGTCGGGCCGGCCACCACCGGGCCCTCGGCGAACGCCACCGACATCCGGGCGAGGATCTCGCGTTCCTTCACGCCGCCGTCGGTCGGGCCGCCGACCACGACCACCAGCCGGGAGCCCTGGACCGACAGCAGCACCGGGCGGCCGACGCGGGCCGCGCGGCTGCGGACCTCGAACACCACCGTCGGCGGGTCCTCCGACGGCGGGTTGCCCACCAGGACCGTCGCGTTCGCCGACGGCTCCCAGCCCAGGGCCGTCGCCCGCGAAAGGACGGACTCCTCGGCGTCGCCACGGACGATCCCGTCGACGACGAGCGCCTCCAGGCGGGCGTCCCACGCGCCACGCGCTTCGGCCGCCGCCGCGTAGGAGTTGGCCGCCGCGAACGCGATTTCCCGGCCGTAGCGCAGGATTCCCTCGATCAGCGCCGCGCGTTCGGCCTCGTTCGCGGCGAAGTCGGGGAGCTGCTCTTCGAAGACCTCGATGGCCAGGCGCACCATGCCGACCGCCTGGCGCAGGCTGACCCACCGCGACAGCTCGGCCGGCGCGTCGCGGAACGCCTCGGTCGTCAGCTTGAGGGCCTCCTTCGAGTCCCGCAGCCAGTCGACGAAGCCCGCGGCGCCCGCCTGGGTGATCAGCAGCACGCTCGCGCGCTGGTCGGCGGGCAGCCGGGCGAACCACGGCAGCCGCCGCTCCATCACCGCGATGCTCGCGCTCGCCAGGCGGCCGGACGCGTGCTCCAGCCGCCGAAGCGTCTTCGCGGAGAGTCCGTGGTGCTTCGGCACCCGGCGCGGGGAGGTGGTTCCATCCATGGCGGACGCGATCCTACGTCTCCGCAACTTTCGCAGCCGTCGGTGGCAACGTCTGCCGGTAGGCGGGGCGTGTACGGGGTGCCTAGGATCACGGGCGGGGGAAATCAGGGATGGAAACGGGGGAACCGGCATGACCGGTTTAGAGATCGACAGGGTCTCCAAACGCTACGGCGACGTGGTCGCTTTGCGGGAAATGACGTTCGATGTCCGGCCCGGGGAGCTTTTCGGCTTCGTCGGCAGCAACGGCGCCGGAAAGACCACGACCATGCGCATCGCGCTGGGCGTGCTGTCCGCAGACGGCGGCGAAGTCCGCTACGACGGCGAGCCGGTGACGCACGAAACGCGCCGCCACATCGGGTACATGCCCGAAGAACGCGGCCTCTACCCGCGAATGAAGGTCGCCGAGCAGCTGACCTACCTCGCGCGGCTGCACGGCATGCCGGCCGCGGACGCGCGGAAGTCGGCGGAGAAGTGGACCGAACGGCTCGGCGTGGCCGGCCGCCGCGACGACGAGGTGCAGAAGCTGTCGCTCGGCAACCAGCAGCGCGTCCAGCTGGCCGCGGCGCTGGTGCACGAGCCGCGGATCCTGGTGCTCGACGAGCCGTTCTCGGGCCTCGACCCGGTCGCGGTCGACGTGATGAGCCAGGTGCTCAAGGAAAAGGCCGCCGAGGGCGTGCCGGTCGTGTTCTCCAGCCACCAGCTCGACCTGGTGGAGCGGCTGTGCGACCGGGTCGGGATCGTCCGGAGTGGACAGATGGTCGCCAAGGGGACGGTGGACGAGCTGCGGGCCGGCGGCGCGGTGCGGTTGCGCGTCGACGCGCCCGAGGCCGCCGACGGCTGGGCCGACGGCCTGGCCGGGGTGAAGGTGCTCGGCCGGACGGGCCCGGTCACCGAGCTCGAACTGGGTGACCGCGCCGACGACCAGGCGGTCCTCAAGGCCGCGCTGGCCACCGGGCCGGTCCGCGAGTTCGCGCGCGAGCAGCCGTCGCTGACCGAGCTGTTCCGTTCCGTCGTCACGACCGAGGAGGTCCCGGCATGAGCACCCCGGTCCCGGACGTCCGGATGAGCCCCACGGCCGCCGTCGGTCTGGTCGCTTCGCGCGAGATCAGCACCCGCGTCCAGTCGAAGGCGTTCCGCGTCGCCACCGTCGTCATGCTGCTGCTGATCGTGGTCGGCATCGTGCTGCTCAAGCTGATCTCCGGCGGGAGCGACGCCGACGCGAAGGTCGGCTACACCGCGGCCACCGCCGGGTTCTCGGCGCCGCTGAAGGCGTCCGGGCAGGCCGTCGACGAGAACATCGAAACCACGCAGGTCGCCGACGAGGCCGCCGGGCGCGCGAAGCTGGCCGACGGCTCGCTCGACGCGCTGCTCACCGGCGACGGCAAGAGCGTGCACGTCCAGGTCAAGAAGGACCTCGACGGCAAGCTCGCGAACGTCCTGCAGCTGGTGGCCCGCCAGGTCGCGCTCGACCAGCAGATCACGGCGCTGGGCGGCAACCCGGCGCAGTTCGAAAGCGCCGTCGCGAGCGCGAAGTTCGTCCAGGACCCGCCGCTGGAGCAGCCGTACGACTACAACGGCCAGCAGCTCGTGCTGGGCATCATCGCGGGCATCCTGATCTACCTGTCGCTGATGATCAACGGCCAGAGCGTCGCGCAGGGGGTCGTCGAGGAGAAGACGTCCCGGGTGGTGGAGCTGCTGCTCTCGACGATCAAGCCGTGGCAGCTGATGGCCGGGAAGGTGCTCGGCATCGGAGTGGTCGGGCTGATCCAGATGCTGGTGATCGGGGTCGGCGGCGTCGTCACCGGCCTGGCGACCGGCACGCTGACCATCTCCGTTTCGGCGGCCGTGGGCACGGTCGTCTGGCTGGTCGTGTGGTACCTGCTCGGGTTCTTCATGTACTCGATCGTGTTCGCGGCGCTCGGAGCGCTGGTTTCGCGTCAGGAGGACGTCGGCGGGGCGACGATGCCCGCGTTGATGTTCGTGATCGCCGGGTACGTGATCGGCATTTCCGTGCTGCCGTCGGATCCGGGAAACACGTTCGTCGAAGTGCTTTCCGTGATCCCGGTCTTTTCGCCGACGCTGATGCCGATGCGGCTGGCGATGGGCGGGGTGCCGGTGTGGGAGGCCGTGGTGTCGGTGGGGCTCGTGGTGCTGATGATTCCGGGACTGATCTGGCTGGCCGCGCGGATCTACCGGAATGCGGTGATGCGCACCGGCGCGAAGGTGAAACTGCGGGACGCGCTGCGCGCCGCCTGAAGTTCGCCGATCGTTCACCGGCCCCCGGACACCCGGGGGCCGGTTTCTTTGTCCGGACAATGCTCGAGGCCGCCCGGCGCTCGCGGTTTTCGCTGCGCCGGACGGCCTCGTCTCCCCGGTCCCCACCGGTGAAACCAGTATGGCCGCGGGTGATCTTCGCGCGCCAGTCGTCTCACTCGATCGTGGGGCGCACGAGTTGCCGCCCGTGGGTACTTGATCGACGATCCGGTGCAAATCCGTGGAGGGAGTCGGTATGGGCGAGCAACTGAAAGACGGGCTCGGGCAGGCGTGGAACATGGTGGCCACGTTCGTCCCGAAACTCGTGGGATTCCTGATCATCCTGCTGATCGGCTGGTTGATCGCGAAAGCCGTCTCGAAAGGGCTGGCGCTCGTGCTCGGGAAAGCCGGATTCGGGAAACTGGTCGAGCGGACGGGGCTGAGCGGGAAGATCGGGCAGCAGAAGATCGACGCGACGGGGATCCTCGTCAAATTGGTCTACTACTTCATCCTGCTGATCGCGCTGCAGCTGGCGTTCGGGGTGTTCGGGCCGACCAACCCGGTGAGCCAGTTGCTCAACGACATCATCGCGTTCCTGCCGCGGATCGTGGTCGCGCTGGTGCTCGTCGTGGTCGCCGCGGCCATCGCGAAGGTCGTGCGTGACGTCGTCGCGTCGGCGCTGTCCGGCCGGGGTGCGGCGCGGCCGCTGTCGCTGGGTGCCTACTGGCTGATCATGGCGTTCGGCATCATCGCGGCGCTCGGCCAGGTCAACATCGCGACGGCGATCACCGGCCCGGTGCTGATCGCGGTGCTCGCGACGATCGGCGGCGTGATCGTGGTCGGTTTCGGCGGCGGTCTGATCAAGCCGGCCCAGGACCGCTGGCGCGGCTGGATGGCGAACATGGAGCACCAGCTGGAGACGCCGAAGCAGCGCACCGGCGAGATGGGCACCGCCGAGCGGCCCCGGACGCCGGTGGGCGCGGACAACACGCCGACTCCGCCGGCGGGCACCCCGCGTCCCCAGATCTGAGCCGGCGGAAGGGCCCGGCGGACGAGGAAGCCGCCGGGCCCTTCCGCGGTCTACCCTGGGGCGATGGGGGTCGTGGCGGCGCTCTGGCGCTATCCGGTGAAGTCGATGGCGGGCGAACGGCTGGCCGAGGTGGTGGTCGGCGAGCGCGGGCTCGACGGCGACCGCCTGTACGCCGTCCGCGACGCCGACGGCAAGTTCGGCAGCGGCAAGAACTCCCGCCGGTTCCGGCGGATGCCCGGCCTGCACGCGTTCGCCGCGCGGTACGACGGCGACGTCCCGGTGGTGACCCTCCCGGACGGCCGCGAGGTCCGCGGCGCCACCGCGAGCGGGGAGATCGCCGCCGCGCTGGGCCTCCCGGGGGTCGAGCTGGCGAAGGAAGCCGACGTCCCGCACCACGACGAAGCGCCGCTGCACCTGGTCACGACGTCGTCGCTGGCGTGGCTGGCCGAGCGCGCCCCCGGCGTCGCGCTCGACGAGCGGCGGTTCCGGGCCAACGTCCTGCTCGACACCGGTTCGGCGCCGGAGCGCACCGAAGAGGCCTGGGTGGGGGAGCGGATCCGGCTCGGCGAGGTCGAGCTGGAGGTCCTCCGCAAGGCTTTCCGCTGCGTGATGGTCGGGCTGCCGGCCGACGGCCTGCCGGCCGCGCCCGGGTTGCTCAAGACGATCTCCGACGTCAACGACGTCACCTTCGGCGTCCAGACCCGCGTCGTCCGCGGCGGGACGCTCCGCCTCGGCGACGTCCACGAGGTGGGATGTTCCGCGGCTCACAGTCTCTAGGGAATTCACCCCCCGCGGAGCATGTTTGATGCCGTAGGACGAAAGGGGCGTCAGGTGGATTTCCTGCTGCACCACGGAATCACGGTGCTCGGTCAGTGGATCTCGATCGCGGAGCTCGCCGGGCAGGTGTTCGCGCTCGCCGTCGTGTTCCTCGCGCAGCGTCGCACCTTGTGGACGTGGCCCGTGCAGGTCGGGGCCACCGTGCTGCTCTTCGCCGTCTACGCCTCCGCGCACCTCGGCGGGCTCGCCGCCCGCCAGGTCGCCATCCTCGCCATCTCCGTCTACGGCTGGTGGGCCTGGACCCGCCGCCAGGACCCCGTCTTCGGCGTCGTCGTCCGGCAGGGCAGGCTCGTCGAACGGCTGGCCATGCTCGGCGCCTTCGTCGCCGGGACCACCGTGATGGCCCTGGTCCTCGACGCGCTGAACGCCTCCTGGGCGCCCTGGCCGGACGCCGCCATCTTCGTCGGCACGCTCGTCGCCTTCGGGGCGCAGGGTGCCGGGCTGGTCGAGTTCTGGCTGGTCTGGCTGGTCGTCGACGCGATCGGCGTGCCGCTGCAGATCTCGTCCGGGCTGTACTTCTCGGCCGCGATCTACATCGTCTTCGCCGGGCTCGTCGTCCACGGCTGGTGGAGCTGGAACCGCTCCGCCAAGCGCGTGGCCGGCCAGCGGGTCATGGCAGCATCCAGCTGAGCACCGCCGTGCTCTGCCCGAGCACGATGAGGCACATCACCAGCAGCAGCCCCACGCTCCACGGCAGCACCTTCCGCAGCAGCTTGCCCTCTTCGCCGGGCAGGTTCGCCGCCACGCAGGCGATCGTGAGGTTCTGCGGGGAGACCATCTTGCCGAGGACGCCGCCGGAGCTGTTGGCCGCGGCCAGCAGGTCCGCGGCCAGGCCCGTCTTGTTCGCCGCCGTCACCTGCAGCGCGCCGAAGAGCGCGTTCGCCGAGGTGTCCGAGCCCGAGACGGCGACGCCGAACCAGCCCAGCACCGGCGACAGGAACGCCAAACCGGCGCCGGCGGCCGCGATGAACGTGCCGATCGTCGTGGTCTGGCCGGACAGGTTCATCACGTAGGCCAGCGCGAGCACCCCGGTCACGGTGAGGATCGCGTACCGCAGCTCCTTGACCGTGGCGAGCCATTCCTGCACCGTGCCGCTCGCCGAGACGGCCAGGATCGCGGCCGTGATGATCCCGGCCAGCAGCACGAGCGTGCCGCCGGTGTTGAGGAACGGCAGCGAGAACGTGTTGCCGGACACCGGTTTCCCGTTCGGCCCGGCGACGTTCAGGCCCGGCCAGTGGAACTTCCAGGTCGCCTTGTCCAGCAGCTTCTTGATCGGCGGCAGCACGGCGAGGGAAAAGATCACGATGATCAGCGCGTAGGGCAGGTAGGCCTTGACGACGTCGTTGCGGGAGTCTTCCGGCGGCGCTTCTTCGGTCGCCGTCCCGCCGCTGCCGATGCTGATCCGGACGGCTTCGGGCACCGGGCGGCGGCTCTGGGGGAGCGCGACCAGCGCGGCGGCGCCGGCGAGCGCGGCCCCGATGTCGGCCAGCTGCGGCGCCACGTAGTTGGACGCGAGGAACTGCACGAGCCCGAACGCGACGCCGCAGACCAGCGCGGGCAGCCAGGTGTCCTTCAGGCCGCGCTTGCCGTCGACGATGATCACCAGCAGCAGCGGGACGACCAGCGCGAGCAGCGGCGTCTGGCGGCCGACGATCGAGGAGACGTCCTGCAGCGGCAGGCCGGTGACCTGCGCGAGCGTGACGACTGGCGTGCCCATCGCGCCGAACGCGACCGGCGCGGTGTTCGCGACGAGCGCGACGACGGCGGCCTTCACCGGGTGGAAGCCGACGGCGACCAGCATGACGGCGCTGATCGCGACCGGCGCCCCGAAGCCGGCGAGGGCCTCCATGAGGGCGCCGAAGCAGAAGGCGATGATCAGCGCCTGGATCCGCGGGTCGTCGGAGACCCGGCCGAACGAGCGGCGCAGGACGTCGAAGTGCCCGGTCCGCACGGTGAGCCGGTAGATCCACAGCGCGTTGACGACGATCCACATGATCGGCCACAGCCCGAACGCGGCGCCCTGCAGCGCGCCGGAGACGGCTTGGACGATCGGCATGCCGTAGGCGGCGATCCCGACGACGAGCGCGACGAGCAGCCCGATGAGGGCCGCGTGGTGCGCCCGCATCCGGACGGCGCCGAGGAGCACGAGGACGGTGGCCAGCGGCAGCACGGCGACGAGCGCCGACAGGCCGAGCGAACCGAGGGGAGTCAGATCCTGCACGAACACGGGCGACCTCCGTTTTCCACGATGCGAAAACGGCCTTTCGGCGGGTGCCCGAGATCTTCGTCACAAACCGGTCGGTCCGTCAAGAACTTGAGACCGGTTGGCCCAACGGGTCAGCGCTTCACGGCTTCGGCAGCACGGCGAGGGCGGTCTCGGCGATCGCGCGGATGTCGTCCGGTTCGACGCCTCCCTTGCCCAGTGCTTCCAGGCCGCGCAGGACCGCCAGGACGAGGCCGGCCAGGTGGGCGGGGTCGGCGTCGGCGGCGATGTCGCCCGCGCGCTGCGCGCCCGCGATGCACGCCGTCAGGTATTCCTGCAGGTCGCCGAATGCCCGCCGGGTCCGCGTGGCGACGGCCTCGTCGTGTTCGGAGCACTCGGCCGCACCCTTGGCCATCAGGCAGCCGCGGCGCTCCCGGTCGGCGACGACCGACTCGGCGATGGCTCGCACGTGGTCGGCGAGCCGCCGGTGGGCCGTTTCGTCGGGGCCTTCGAGCCGGCGCCGGACGCCGTCGGTCGATTCGGTGCAGTAGTAATCGTAGACCCGCAGGTAGAGCGCGTGCTTGTCGCCGAAGGCGCCGTAGAGGCTGCCCTTGCCGAGGCCGGTCGCGGCGGCGAGGTCGTCGACCTTCGTGCCGGCGTAACCGTGTTCCCAGAACTGGTCCCGCGCCGTGCGCAGGACCGCTGCCTCGTCGAAGCTCCGGGGTCTCGCCATGGGTCCAGGATAAGCGTTCTTGACTATCTCGTCCAGAACGGCGTACGTTCTGGACGAGATAGTCAAGAATTCGGGAGGCATCGTGCAGCTGGAGAACAAGACGGCCGTCGTCACCGGTGGCGGCACCGGCATCGGGCTCGCCGTCGCGAAGCGGTTCGCGGCCGAAGGAGCGCACGTCTTCATCACCGGGCGCCGCAAGGAGGTGCTCGACGACGCCGTGGCGGAGATCGGCGGCAGCGTGACGGCGATCCGGGCGGACTCGGCGAACCTCGCCGACCTCGACGCGGTCTACCGTGCCGTCGCCGAGCGCGGCCGCGGGCTGGACGTCCTGGTCGCCAATTCGGGTGGCGGCAGCTTCGCGCCGCTCGGCGAGATCACCGAGGAGCAGTTCGACGCCACGTTCGGCACGAACGTCAAGGGCGTCCTCTTCGCCGTCCAGAAGGCGTTGCCGCTGCTGAACGAGAACGCGTCGATCATCCTCACCGGCTCGACGACGTCGACGCGGGTCAGCCCGGCCTTCAGCGTCTACGCGGCGACCAAGGCGGCGGTGCGCAACTTCGCCCGCAGCTGGGCGCTCGACCTGAAGGGAACCGGGACGCGGGTCAACGTCCTGAGCCCGGGACCGACGCGCACCCCGGGGCTGCTCGGCCTCGTCCCCGACGAGGGACAGCAGGCGCTGGTCGACGGGCTGGTGGCGGAGGTCCCGCTGGGCCGGCTCGGCGACCCGGCGGAGATCGCGGCCGCCGCGTTGTTCCTGGCCACCGGCGAGTCGAGCTTCGTCAACGGCGTCGAGTTCTTCGTCGACGGTGGCCAGGCGCAGGTTTAACGTTTCAACGCAGGGTCGCGTGGCTCGGCGTCAGGTCCTTCAGCGTCCGGACGCCGAGCAGCTGCATCGTGCGGACCATCTCCGTGCGCAGGATGTCGACGCACCGCTGGACCCCGCGCTCGCCGCCGGCCATCAGGCCGTACAGGAACGCGCGGCCGACGAGCACCGCGTCGGCACCGCGGGCGATCGCCGCGACGATGTCGCCGCCCGACAGGATGCCCGTGTCGATCCAGACCTCGGCGCCGCCCTGGATCTCGTCCAGCACCGCGGGCAGCAGTTCCAGGGGCGTCGGGGCGCGGTCGAGCTGGCGGCCGCCGTGGTTGGACAGCAGGACGGCGTCCGCGCCGTGCTTCACGACGTCGCGGGCGTCGTCGACGTTCTGCACGCCCTTGACGACGAGCTTTCCGGGCCAGGTCTGGCGGACCCAGTCGAGGTCGTCGAAGTTCAGCGTCGGGTCGAAGAGCTTGTTCAGCAGCTCGGCGACGGTGCCGTCGAAGTGGCTGAGCGAGGCGAAGTTCAGCGGCTCGGTGGTGAGCAGGTTGAACCACCACGCCGGGTGCATCGCGCCGTCGAGGAACGTCTTGAGCGTCAGCGCCGGCGGGATCGTCAGGCCGTTGCGGACGTCGCGCAGGCGCGCGCCGCCGACCGGGGTGTCCACGGTCAGCATCAGCGTGTCGAAGCCGTTTTTCCATGCCCGATTCATCAGATCTTCGCCGGCGCCGTGGTCGCGCCAGACGTAGAGCTGGAACCACTTGCGGGCGCCCGGCGCGGCCGCCGCCAGGTCTTCGATCGACGTCGTCGCCATCGTCGAGAGGCCCATCGGGATGCCGTTGCGCTCGGCGACGCGGGCCACCGCGATCTCGCCTTCGTGCTGCATCATCCGCGTGAACCCGGTGGGGGCGAAGGCGAACGGCAGTGCCGACGTCTTGCCCAGGATCTCGCGGGTCGTGTCCACATCGGACACCCCGCGCAGGACGTTCGGGTGGAACTCGACCCGGCGGTACGCCTGCCGCGCGCGGCGCAGGCTGTCCTCGAGCTCGGCCGCGCCGTCGGTGTAGTCGAAGGCCGCCCGCGGGGTGCGCTTGCGCGCGGCCATCCGCAGGTCGGCGATGGTGTGCGCGTTCGCCAGCCGCCGTTCGGTCGGGTTCAGCACGATCGGCTTGGGCCGCAGGATCTGCTTCAGCTCATCCGGTTTGGGCAGCCGGCGCTTCGTCACCTTCATCAACTCCCTTGAACAGCCTGCACAGCGAGCAGGACCCGGCAGACATCAGATGTCTGCCGGGTCCTTTCTAGCACCAGGTCACGCGTTCCCGGCGTCCGACGTCTGCGGCCCGGCGGCCGCGATGTCGTCGAGCCGGTACTTCGTGGCCGCTTCGAGAACCTTCGCCTGGTCGACCTCGCCGCGCTTGGCGAGGATCGACAGGGCGCCGACCGTGATCGACTCGGCGTCGACCAGGAACTTCCGCCGCGCCGCCGGCCGGGTGTCGGAGAAGCCGAAGCCGTCCGTGCCGAGGGTGAGCATGTCGGTCGGGACGTACGGGCGGATCAGGTCCGGCACCGCGCGCATCCAGTCCGACACCGCCACGACCGGCCCGTTCGCGCCCTTGAGCGCCTCGGTGACGTACGGCACGCGCGGCTCGCTGCCCGGGTAGAGCAGGTTGTCGTGGTCGATCTCGACGGCCTCGCGCCGCAGCTCGGTCCACGACGTGGCCGACCACACCGCGGCCCGCACGCCCCACTCGTCGGCCAGCAGCTTCTGCGCCTTGAGCGCGTCCGGCATCGTGACGCCCGAGACCAGGATCTGCACCTCCGGACCGTCGCCCTCCGGGGCGTCGGCGTACTTGTACAGACCCTTCAGCAGGCCGTCGACGTCGAGGTTCTCCGGCTCGGCGGGCTGCTGGTACGGCTCGTTGTAGATCGTCATGTAGTAGAAGACGTTCTCGCCGTTGCCGTCCGGGCCGGTCTCGCCGTACATCCGGCGCAGGCCGTCCTTCACGATGTGCGCGATCTCGAACGACCACGCCGGGTCGTAGGCCACCGCGGCCGGGTTGGTCGCCGCCAGCAGCAGCGAGTGCCCGTCGGCGTGCTGCAGGCCCTCACCGGTCAGCGTGGTGCGACCGGCGGTGGCGCCGAGGACGAACCCGCGGGCCATCTGGTCGGCGGCGGCGTAGAGGCCGTCACCGGTCCGCTGGAACCCGAACATCGAGTAGAAGATGTAGATCGGGATCATCGGCTCGCCGTGCGTCGCGTACGACGTGCCGACGGCGGTGAACGACGCGGTCGAGCCCGCCTCGTTGATGCCCTCGTGCAGCAGCTGGCCCTTCTCGGACTCCTTGTAGGCCAGCATCAGGCTCGCGTCGACCGAGGTGTAGGTCTGGCCGTGCGGGTTGTAGATCTTGGCCGTCGGGAACATCGAGTCGAGGCCGAAGGTGCGGGCCTCGTCCGGGATGATCGGGACGACCCGCTTGCCGATCTCGGAGTCCTTCGCCAGCTCGCGGACCAGCCGGACGAACGCCATCGTCGTGGCGACCTCCTGCTTGCCGGAGCCCTTCCGGATGCCCTCGTAGACCTTGTCGCCGGGCAGCACGAGGGCCTTGGCGGCCTTCGGGCGGCGTTCCGGCAGGAAGCCGCCGAGCGCCTTGCGGCGGCCGATCAGGTACTCGATCTCGGGCGAGTTGGCGCCCGGGTGGTAGTACGGCGGCAGCTTCGGGTCGCGCTCGAGCTCCTCGTCGCTGATCGGGATCCGCTGCGAGTCGCGGAACAGCTTGAGGTCGTCGAGGGTGAGCTTCTTCATCTGGTGCGTGGCGTTGCGGCCCTCGAACGCCGGGCCCAGGCCGTAGCCCTTGATCGTGTGGGCCAGGATGACCGTCGGCTGGCCGTGGTGCTCCAGCGCCGACTTGTAGGCCGCGTACACCTTGCGGTAGTCGTGGCCGCCGCGCTTGAGGTTCCAGATGTCGGCGTCGGAGAGGTCCTTGACCAGGTCCTTCGTCCGCGGGTCGCGGCCGAAGAAGTGCTCGCGGACGAAGGCGCCGTCGTTGGCCTTGTACGTCTGGTAGTCGCCGTCCGGCGTCACGTTCATCAGGTTGACCAGCGCGCCGTCGCGGTCGGCGTGCAGCAGCGAGTCCCACTCGCGGCCCCAGATCACCTTGATGACGTTCCAGCCGGCGCCGCGGAAGTACGACTCCAGCTCCTGGATGATCTTGCCGTTGCCGCGCACCGGGCCGTCGAGCCGCTGCAGGTTGCAGTTGATCACGAAGGTCAGGTTGTCGAGGCCCTCGCCGGCCGCGACGTGGATCAGGCCGCGGGACTCGGCCTCGTCCATCTCGCCGTCGCCGAGGAACGCCCAGACGTGCTGGTCGTCGGTGTTCTTGATGCCGCGGTCGCGCAGGTAGCGGTTGAACCGGGCCTGGTAGATGGCGTTCATCGGGCCGAGGCCCATGGACACCGTCGGGTTCTCCCAGAAGTCCGGCATCAGCCGCGGGTGCGGGTACGACGGCAGGCCGCCGCCCTCGCCGGCGTGGCTGTACTCCTGGCGGAAGCCGTCGAGCTGCTGCTCGCTCAGGCGGCCCTCGAGGAACGCGCGGGCGTAGATGCCGGGGGAGGCGTGGCCCTGGATGTAGATCTGGTCGCCGCCGCCGGAGTGGTCCTTGCCGCGGAAGAAGTGGTTGAAGCCCACTTCGTAGAGCGCGGCGGAGGAGGCGTAGGTCGAGATGTGGCCGCCGACGCCGACGCCGGGGCGCTGCGCGCGGTGCACCATGATCGCCGCGTTCCACCGGATCCACGCGCGGTAGCGGCGCTCGATGTCCTCGTCACCGGGGAACCAGGGTTCGTTCTCGGTGGGGATGGTGTTGACGTAGTCCGTCGAGGTCAGCGCGGGGACGCCGACGTTCCGCTCACGGGCCCGCTCGAGGATGCGCAGCATCAGGTACCTGGCCCGCTGCTGCCCGCCCCTCGCCAGAGCCTCGTCGAAGGAGTCCAGCCACTCGGCGGTCTCCTCCGGGTCGATGTCGGGCAGGTGCGCCGCCAGTCCGTCACGGATGACGCGTACGCGTGCCGGGGTCTCCTTGCCGGAGGCGCCGTCGTTCTGCGGGGCCAAGGGGTCTCCTTGCGAAAAGTTGTAGCCGGTGGTGCTCGTACTCGGGGGTGTACGACTCTCCATCGTCGTCTTCCGTCCCGGCTTCCGCACCGCTACTTGGCGGTAACATAGACCGGCCCGGTCGAGCCGCTCCCCGCGCGCGGTGTATCGCGCGCGCGTTTTCTTCTCCACCACCCTAGGGGACGGCACCCGATGGGGTGGCACGCCGGTCGCGCGAGGCACCCGAAACGCCGTCGCGGACGGCCGGTCGCGGGCCGTATCCTGCGACACGAGTTGTCAAAGATCCGGTGTGGACGGTTGCGCGCGGAGCCCTACCAGTGTTCGCTATCGGCAACCGGGTCGCCGAGTGTGGCGCCGCCGTACCCTCTCCAGGGGTGTCGGACGCCACACTCCGTCGTAGTTGGAGGAGTGAAAGCAGTGGTCGCCGCGGGAGACGCTGATCAGAGCAGCGTCGCCGAGAGGCTCGGCATCAAGCCCGAGATGGTGGTCCAGGAGATCGGCTGGGACGAGGACGTCGACGACGACCTCCGCGCGGCGATCGAGGAGCAGATCGGCGGGGACATCCTCGACGAGGACGCGGACGAGGTCATCGACGTGGTGCTGCTGTGGTGGCGCGAAGACGACGGCGACCTGGGCGACGCGCTCATCGACGCCAGGGGCCCCCTGGAGGAGACCGGCGTCATCTGGGTGCTGACCCCCAAGACGGGGCAGCCGGGACACGTCGAACCGAGCGAGATCGCCGAAGCCGTGCCGGCCGTCGGGCTGGCCCAGACCGCCAACATGAGCGTCGGGGCGAACTGGATCGGGACTCGCCTGGTCTCCCCGAAGTCCAAGTCCAAGCAGCGCTGAACCGGTCCCGCCCGGCTGACACGATAGGGTTGTCGTCGCAGGCACGTGTCCGTACGGGAGAGGAAACGCGGTATGACCGTCGAGGTCGGTTCTGAGGCCCCTGACTTCACGCTCAACGACTACAACAAGCAGCCGGTGCAGCTGTCGTCCTTCCGGGGCGACAAGCCGGTCCTGCTGGTCTTCTACCCGTTCGCGTTCAGCGGCATCTGCACCGGCGAGCTGTGCCAGCTCCGCGACGAGTTCGCGGACTACGACAACAAGGGCGTCCAGGTGCTGGGCGTCTCGGTCGACACGCCGTTTTCGCTGAAGGCGTGGGCCGAGAAGGAGGGCTACCAGTTCCCGCTGCTGTCCGACTTCTGGCCGCACGGCGAGGTGGCCAAGGCGTACGGGGTGTTCAACTCCGACGCCGGCCTGGCCGTGCGCGGGACGTTCTTGATCGACACGTCCGGTGTGGTGCGGTTCGCCGAGGTCAACGCGCCGGGTGAGGCGCGTGACCAGCAGGGCTGGAAGAAGGCCGTGGCCGAACTGGCTTGATTTTTCCCGGGCGGCGGTCCTTCGGGACCGCTGCCCGTGGGGGCGCATAGCTCAGCGGAAGAGCACTCGGCTTACACCCGAGCGGTCGCAGGTTCGAACCCTGCTGCGCCCACCAGCGGTTACTCCGATCGTGTGAGCTTCGGCCGAGACGTCAACCGCTCTCCGGTTCAGGCGTGAGCCACCCGCCGGACGCGGCGGCACGGTGGGAGCGCACGTCGCCGTTCGGCAAGGGCACTGCGTCGGCAGTTGTCCTCGCGCGCGAACGAGAGCGAGAAACGCATGCGATCGACGAGGTTCGGCGGGATCGTCACCGCGGTACTGATGGCGCTGCTCACGCTGGTGCTGACGGCGCAGTCGGCGTCCGCGGCGGTGCGGAGCTGGTCGCCGGATCCCTTTCCGACCCCCTCCAACTGGTACTGCGCGGACAAATCGCGCGAGGTCTACTCGTGTCTGATCAACTCGAGCGACGGCACCCAGTCGGTCTACAAAGCGGTGCTGGTCGTCACCAACTACACCTCGGTCGGCTACCAGATGAGCGCGCCGGTGGCCAACATCTGGAGCACGCCCAGCCCGGCGCAGCTGATCCAGGGCGACTCCTGCTACGCCAGCGCGCTGTCCGCCGGCTACACGGCGGCCTGCTACGGCAGCTGGGTGAAGCGTTCGACCGTCTGCGCGACGCGCCCGAACGCGGCCACCATCACCGCCAACGTCGCCGTTTCCTTCGGTGGGGTCCGGACCACGGTCGTGAGCCCGGCGCTGGCGGTGAACTGCTGACCCCGGCGCGTTCGGCGCTGTCCACGCCCGCCGGTTGGCCGTCCGGACCCGGCCACTCGCGGTTTTCCGGTTGCCGGAGCCACTGACGTCGAGGACGTGAAGATCATCGTCCTCGGCGCCACGGGGCTGGTCGGCCGACCTGACCGACCCCGCCTCCCTCGACGCACTCTTCGAAGAAGGCGGGGTCGACGCCGTGATCTCCTGCGCCGCCCCTTGGCAGAGCTGACCGACGCGCAAGTCCTCGACGACCTGCGCGGCAAGCTGCTCGGCCAGGTCGCCCTGGCGACCAGAGCGGCGACCCGGCTCGTCGACGGCGGCTCGATCACCCTCACGCCGGCACCTTCGACGAGCCCATCCCCGGCAGCGGCCTCGGCGCGCTCGTCAACGCCGGCCTCGAAGGGTTCGTCCGGTCGGCCGCCGCCGAGTTGCCGCGTGGGCTGCGGATCAACGCCGTCAGCCCCGGCTGGATCAAGGAAACCCTGGCGGTGATGGGGCCAACAGCGCCACGTCACACCGCGGTAGCGTGCCACTCGTGCGGCGCGAAGGCCTCGTCCAGCGGTGCGCCCGTCAAGCGGTTCGCGAACGTCGACAGCGTGTACGTCCCGATGCCCAGCACCACCTCCAGCGCGTTCCGGTTCGTGTACCCGGCCTCGGTGAACGCCACCAGTTCCGACGGCGGGACGTCGCCCGTCGTGTCCAGCACCGTCACGACGAACCGCCGCAGCGCCTCCAGGCGCGGCGAAGGCAAGGCCGACTGCGAGCGCAACGCCGAAACCAGCTCCGGTGAAACCGAAAGCCCGTGAAGGGTGGCCGTGTGCATCGCCACGCACAGGTGACACCCGTTGCGGGCGGCCACCGTCATGATCAGCACTTCGCGGTCCAGCGCCGGCAGCGTCGTGGACTCGAAAATCGCATTGAGCTTGAGGAAGCCGTTCAGCAGCTCCGGCGACGTCGCCAGGCGCGCGACGGCGGACGGGACGCGGCCGAACTTCTTCGCCGTGGCCGCCATCGCCGGGCGGGCGGCCGGGGGTGCAGACTCCGGGGTGTGATCGGGGAACAAGACGTCTCCAGACGTAGGATCGACAACATGGTTGTCGAAACCGTAAACCTGGTTGTCGAAAAGGGCAAGAGGCAATGATCGACACGCCCGGCTACGAGCTGCCCTTCCTGCTCTTCGGCGGCTTCCGCACGCTCATCGACCGCTTGCACGCCGAACTCGCGCGCCGCGGGCACCCCGACGTGCGGCCGTCGTACGGCTTCGCCATGCAGGCCATCGGCGTCCGCGGCGCGACGGCGTCGGAGATCGGCCGCCGCCTCGGCGTCTCGAAGCAGGCGGCGGGGAAGACGGTGGAGCGGCTCGAGGCGCTCGGGTACGCCGAACGCGCCGACGACCCGGACGACGCGCGCCGCAAGATCGTGCGGCTCACCGCCCACGGTGTCGACGCGCTGACGAAGTCCGCGGAAATCTTCGACGACCTGCGCAGCGACTGGGCTCGCGCGGTCGGCGCCGAACGGATCAGCGCGCTCGAGGCCGACCTGCGCAAGGTCGTCGGGCCCGCGGCCTACCGGCTGGACGCCGCGGGGTGGTTCTCGAGCTAGAAACCGCAGCCGGGGTCCGGCGCGTCCTCCGACAGCGGGCTGCCCGCGGGGAGCACGTACAGGACTTCGAGCACCAGCGGCGTCGACCCGAGGTTGCGGCCGATGTGCACTTGGTCGGGCTTCTCGGTGAACGCGCGCCCGGTGCCGAAGATGCCGTCGATGCTGCAGTCGGCCAGGTTGTGCGTCAGCGTCCCGGACTTCACGTACGCGTAGAGCGTGCCGTCGTGGAAGTGCCAGCCGGTGTAGCCGCCGGGCTGGATGGTGATCTCCCGCAGCGTGTAGTCGGTGTGGCCGATGGTCTTCTGGGCCAGGATCGTGCCGGTGACCCCGGTGCCGGGCGTCGCGGACGCCGTCGCGGGCACCGCCAGGAGCGCGGCGAAAGCGGCCAGGACAGCAATGAGCGGTCTGCGCATCGGCCCAAGCTACCGCGTCCGGCCGTGCCCGTGGGGGCAGTGATCCGGGTAGCGTGCCCGCATGGACGCGGAGCTTTTCGGGCAGGTTCTCGGCGCGGTGCGGGACTTCGTGCGCAAGGAGGTCGTGCCGCGCGAGGCGGAGATCGACGAGCGCGACGAGATCCCGGCCGAGATCCGGGAAAAAGCCGCCGAACTGGGTCTGTTCGGCTGGGCGCTGCCGGAGGAGTACGGCGGGCTCGGCCTCGGCATGGCCGAAGACGTCCGGCTCGCGATCGAGCTCGGCCACACGACGCCGGCGTTCCGGTCGCTGTTCGGCACCAACAACGGCATCGCCGGCCAGGCGATCGTGCACTACGGGACGTCGGACCAGCGCACCCGCTGGCTGCCCCGGCTGGCGGCCGGGCAGGCGATCGCGTCCTTCGCGCTCACCGAGGCCGAGGCCGGCTCCGACCCGGGCGGGCTGACCAGCCGCGCGGTCCGCGACGGCGACCGCTACCGCCTCTCCGGCACCAAGCGGTTCATCACGAACGCGCCGCTGGCCGAGGTCTTCGTCGCGTTCGCGCGCACCGACCTCGAAAGCACCGGCAGCCGCGGCATTTCGGCGTTCCTGGTGCCCGCGGGCGCGGACGGCGTCACGGTCGGCCCGCACGACGCCAAGATGGGCCAGGCCGGCGCGTGGACGTCCGAAGTGGTCTTCGACGACGTCGAGTTGTCGGCCGACGCGCTGGTCGGCGAGGAAGGCAAGGGCTTCGGCATCGCGATGGCCTCGCTCGCCCGCGGCCGGCTGCACATCGCGGCGCTGTGCGTCGGCATGGCGGAACGCGCGCTCGCCGAAGCCGTCGAGTACGCGCGGACGGCGCGCCAGGGCGGCCGGGTGATCGGCGAGTACCAGCTCGTCCAGGCGCTGCTCGCGGAGTCGCACGCGGAGCTCGCGGCCGGCCGCGCGATGGTCCACGAAGCCGCCGCGAAGTACGACTCGGGCGAGGACCGCAAGCTCGGGCCGTCGTCGGCGAAGCTGTTCTGCACCGAGATGCTCGGCCGGGTCGCCGACCGCGCGGTCCAGGTGCACGGCGGGATGGGGTACGTCCGCGGCGTCACGGTCGAGCGGATCTACCGCGACGCCCGGCTGTTCCGCATCTACGAGGGCACCAGCGAAATCCAGAAGCTCGTCATCGCGCGGCAGCTGCTCAAGGACTGAACTTGCGCTGGAGTCCACTCCAGGACTTAGCGTCGGGTACATGACCACTGCGCAGCACAAGATCGGCTCCGGTTTCGGGGCCGAGACCACCGCGGCCGAGGTCGTCGCCGGGATCGACCTGACCGGCGAGCTCGCCGTCGTCACCGGCGGCTACTCCGGCATCGGCCTGGAGACGACGCGGGTGCTGACCGCGGCCGGCGCACACGTCGTCGTCCCGGCCCGCCGCCGCGCCACGGCCGAAGAAGCCTTGCGCGGCCTCGAAAACGTCGAGGTCGACGAACTGGACCTCGGTGACCTCGACAGCGTCCGCGCGTTCGCCGAGCGGTTCGTCGCCTCCGGTCGCGGGATCGACGTTCTCATCGGCAGCGCCGGGATCATGGCGTTGCCGGAGACGCGCGTCGGGCCCGGTTGGGAAGCGCAGTTCGCGACCAACCACCTCGGCCACTACGCCCTGGTGAACCGGCTCTGGCCCGCGTTCAAGGCGGGTTCCCGCGTGGTTTCGGTGTCCTCGCGCGGCCACCACTACGGCCCGGTGCGGTTCGACGACCTCGAATTCCGGCGGGGCTACGACAAGTGGCTCGCCTACGGCCAGGCGAAGACGGCGAACGTCCTCTTCGCCGTCCACCTCGACGAGCTGGCGCGCGACCACGGCGTCCGCGCGTTCGCCCTGCACCCGGGCCGGATCCTCACCGACCTCGTCCGGTACCTCGACCGCCAGGAGCTGGTCGACGCCGGGATGGTGGACGCCGAAGGCCGGGTCACCGGCGGTGCGAAGACGCCGGAGCAGGGCGCCGCGACGCAGGTCTGGGCCGCGACCTCCCGGCAGGTCGACGGCCTCGGCGGCGTCTACCTCGAGGACTGCGACATCGCCGAGCCCGCGCCCGCCGACGGCACCCGCACCGGCGTCAAGGACTACGCGATCGACCCGGTGCTCGCCGAGCGCCTGTGGACGGTGTCGGCCGAGCTGACCGGGGTGAACGCCTTCTAGAGCTTGCCCACCAGCAGGTCGATCTCGTCCTCGGTGTTGTAGTAGTGCACCGACGCCCGGACCAGGTCCGGCAGGTCGCGGGCGGTAAAGTCGTACTGGGCCGACGTCCGCGACGACACCGACGTGTTGATGTTCGCCTCGGTGAGCCGGGCCTTGACCTCCGCGGCCGGGGTGCCATCGAGGCTGAAGGTGACGATGCCGCACCTGCGGGCGCCGACGTCGTGCACGCGCGCCCCGGCTTCGGCGAGCCGGCCGCGCAGCGTGGCCGCCAGGGAGGCGATGCGCTCTTCGATGGCCGGCAGGCCCCACTCGAGCGCGTAGTCGATCGCCGCGCCGAGGCCGAACACCGCCGCGAAGTCGCGTTCCCACACCTCGAAGCGCTTCGCGGTCGGGTCGACGACGTACTCCGTCGGCGACTCCCAGCTCGCCGAATGCAGGTCGAGCATCGCCGGCTCCAG
Organism: Amycolatopsis sp. MEPSY49; assembly: GCF_051337345.1. Taxonomy (NCBI): domain Bacteria; kingdom Bacillati; phylum Actinomycetota; class Actinomycetes; order Pseudonocardiales; family Pseudonocardiaceae; genus Amycolatopsis; species Amycolatopsis sp. MEPSY49. The sequence continues at coordinate 80,863 of NZ_JBDLYJ010000024.1, forward strand.
CCGGTCGCGCAGCCGCGGGTGCACGTAGAGGAACCCGGTGCCGCGCGGGCCGCGCAGGTACTTGCGGCCGGTCGTCGACAGCGCGTCGCACTTCAGGCGCGAGACGTCGAGGTCGAGCTGGCCGGCGGACTGGCACGCGTCGAGCAGGAACGGGATGCCGGCCGCCTCGGCGACCGCGCCGATCTCCTCGGCCGGGTTGACCAGCCCGCCCTGGGTGGGCACGTGGCTGACGGCGATCAGCTTGACGTCGCCGTCGACGCGCCGCTTCAGGTCTTCGACGTCCAGCTGCCCCGACTCGTCGTCGCCGACCACCTCCACGACCGCGCCGGTGCGCTTGGCGACCTGCAGGTACGCGATGGCGTTGCTGGCGTACTCCGCGCGAGAGGTCAGGATCCGGTCGCCGGCCTCGAAGGGCAGCGCGTAGAAGATCGCCTGCCACGACCGGGTCGCGTTGTCGGTGAGCGCGATGTCGTCGGGTTCGCCGCCGACGAGCCGCGCCGCCGACGCGTACACCGCGGCGAGCCGGTCGGAGGCTTCCGCGGCCGCTTCGTAGCCGCCGACCAGCGCTTCGTGGCGCAGGTAGTCGACGACGGTGTCGGTCACGACGGCCGGCGGGAGCGCCGAACCGGCGTTGTTGAAGTGGACCACTTCGGCGCAGCCGGGCGTTTCACGGCGGGCGCGGTCGACGTCGAAGGTCATGTGAACTGAATACAGTAGCTCTCTTCTGTATGCAATACTGCCCGCCATGGCCCGGACCCCGCTGCGCAGCGACCTCATCGAGGAGATCACCACCCGCGTGCTGGACGGGCGGCTCGCCGCCGGCGCCCGCGTCAACGAAGTGCACCTGGCCCGCGAACTGGGCGTCAGCCGGACGCCGCTGCGGGAGGCGCTGATCGGGCTCGCCGATCGCGGCCTGCTCGTGTCCGCGCCGGGCCGGGGATTCCTGGTGCCGCCGTTCGACCCGGACGAGGCCCGCCGCCTCTACCCCCTGATCGCCGAGCTCGAAGCGCTCGCCCTGCGCTGGACGTCGCCGCTGGAGCTGGCCGGGCTGCCGGACGCGCTCGACGCCGTCGCCGACGAAATGGCCGCGGCGCTGGAGTCCGGCGCCGATCTGTCCGATGTGGACGAACGGTGGCACGCCCTGCTGCTGTCGCGCTGCCCCAACCCGCACCTGCTGCGGCTGATCGGGCAGACCAAGCCGCTGCTGAAGCGGTACGAATCGTGCTACTTCGGCGGCGCCGGCCGCGCCGGGGAGAGCATCGGCGAGCACCGCCGGATCGCCGCGGCGCTGCGCGACGGCGACCTGCCGACCGCGTCCGCGGTGCTCGTCCGCAACTGGGTGAAAGCCTTGGCGTACCTGGGGAAGGACGAAAGATGATCATCGCGCACCTGAGCGACCTGCACCTCGACGGCGATCCGCGGGCGGAAGACCGGGTCGCCGCCGTGATGGCCTGGCTCGGCGGGCTGGCCCGCCCGATCGGCGCCGTCGTCGTCACCGGCGACATCGCCGACCACGGCGCGGCGGCCGAGTACGCACGCGCTGCTGAACTCCTGAAGCACCCGTCGCCGGTGCTGATGTGCCCGGGCAACCACGATGTCCGTTCGGAGTTCCGCACGGGACTGCTGGGCTTGCCCGCTTCGGACGGGCCGATCGACGTCGCGCAGGAGGTCGACGGCGTCCTGTTCGCGATGTGCGACTCGACGATTCCGGGCCGCGGCGCGGGTTTCCTGGCGGACTCCACTTTGGCGTGGCTCGACGAGGTGCTCTCGAGTGGCGACGGCCCGGCTTTCGTCGCGTTCCACCACCCGCCGGTCGAGGTGGGGGTGGCCCTGGTCGACGCGATCCGCCAGTCCGGCGAAGACCGGCTGGCGGCGGTGCTGGGCCGGCACCCCCGGGTCAAGGCGCTGCTGGCCGGGCACGTGCACACGGGCGCGTCGACGACGTTCGCCGGCGTGCCGCTGCGCATCGCGCCCGGCGTCGTCTCGCAGTCGCTCCTGCCGGTGGAGCCGGGCGCGGACCGCGGTTGGGACGAAGGCGGCCCGTTGGACTACGAGCGGCCGCCTTCGCTGCTGCTGCACGTCCTGCACGACGACGGCCGGGTGACCAGCCACCACCGCGTGATCAGCCGCTGAACACCGGCAGCGTGATCTTCGACGGCCGGGCCGCGTCGTGGAACACCTCGAAGCGGTTGGGCTTCCCGGTCACCGCCGACGTGACCGGCTCGCCGGTCCCGTGGTTGCGCGCGAACCGCGGGAACGCCCCGCCCGCCACCTGGACGCGCAGCCGGTGGCCGCGGCGGAAGCGGTAGGCCGTCGGGTCGAGTGTCACCTCCGCCGTCACGATCCCGTCCTCGTCGGCCGCCGGGAAACCGGGGCGCAGCCGCAGGATCCCGTCGGTGACGTTGCGGGACACGCCGTTCGTGTCGACGTCGCAGAGCCGCACGTAGACGTCGGCGTGGCCGAGCTCGGTCCGCACGTGCACGGTCGCCGACACCTCGCCGATGACGTCCAGCTCCGCCGGCAGCGGCTCGCCGGTGAACACGAGCACGTCCGGCCGGGCCTCGACGGCCTGGTTGTCGCGCTGCTTCCACTCGCCGGTCAGCAGCGGCCCGCCGACCGCCGGCGTCGGGTCCGCCGGGTCGTAGGTGAACGTCGTCGGCCGCGCCTCGCCGGCGACGGTCTCGCCGAGCCCGCCGATCGGCCGCAGGTGCGACGCGGTCGCCGTCGACGGCGGCGGCCAGGACTCGAAGTCGAGCCACGTGCCGGCGCCCTGCAGGAACAGCCGGACCGGCGCGCGCTGCAGGAAGGTGCGGTCGCCGAGCAGGTGCGCGCGCAGGAACCCGAGCTGGTCCCGGATCATCGGGCCCATGCTCCCCGGCTCGCCGTGCGCCCACGGCCCGATCGTGAGCCGCGGCGCCTTGCCGGCCTCGGCGAGGATCCGGAAGTCGCGCAGCTGCGAGCCGATGAACAGGTCGTACCAGCCGGTCACCATCGACACCGGGACGTCGAGCTTCGCGACCTCGGCGCTGTGGTCGGACATCGCCCAGTAGTCGTCGTCGGGGACGAAGTGCTCGGTGATGTCCTGGAGGAACTGCACCGGCTTCCCGATCGCGGCGACGTCGGCGCGGCTCAGCGGCAGGAACGACATCGCCTTCCGCGTCTTGCGCTTCTGCAGCGGGTTCGGCAGCGCGGCGAAGCGCTCTTCCTGGCGGCCGATCATCGCCGACCACGACACCATGTTGTCCGCCGCGAGCACGCCGCCGGGGTAGAACGTCGAGACGAACTCCGACGCCGTCACGCCGAGGCACATCGCCTTCAGGGGCGGGTCGAGGTACGGCCCGACCGCCCACTGCGTGTGGCCGAGGTAGCTGGCGCCCGCCATGGCGATGTCGCCGTCGCACCACGGCTGCGCGCGCAGCCACTCGGCGGTCGCGACGCCGTCCTCGCGCTCGAGGTGGAACGGCCGGAACTCGCCGCCGGAGCCGAACGAGCCGCGCGTGCTCTGGATGACCGTCTGCAGGCCGTGCCGGGCGAAGGTGTCGCCGAAGAGCTTCGAAAGGATGCCCTTGCGCCCGTACGGCGTGCGGATCAGCACCACCGGCGCCGACGTCGTCCCGGCCGGCGCGTACCGGTCGGCGAGCAGCGTGACGCCGTCGGGCATCGGCACGGTGAGGTCGCGCGTCACGACCGGCTTCGGTCCTTCGACGCGGGGGAGTCCGAGCAGCTTGTCGACAAGTCGGTCCAGCACGGGCGCCCGCCTTCCGAAGTGGAGTAGACCCTTCCGGATCCGACCGTACCTCAGTCCGCGCGGGCGAGCGTTTCCGGACGCAGCAGCCTGGCCAGCTCCTCGGCGGGGATCAGGCCCTTCTCGACGACGAGCTCGGCGACGCCCCGCCCGGTCGCCAGGGCCTCCTTGGCGATCTCCGTCGCGGCCGCGTAGCCGATGCTCGGGTTGAGCGCGGTGACCAGTCCGATCGAGTTCTCGACGTAGGCGCGCAGGACGTCGACGTTGGCCGTGATACCGGAAACGCACTTCGACGCCAGCGTCCGGCAGGCCGCCCCGAGGTGGGTGATGCTCTCCGACAGCGCGTGCAGGATGATCGGCTCGAAGGCGTTGAGCTGCAGCTGGCCGGCCTCGGCGGCCATCGTCACGGTGACGTCGTTGCCGATGACCTCGAACGCGACCTGGTTGACCACCTCGGGGATCACCGGGTTGATCTTGCCGGGCATGATCGACGACCCGGCCTGCACCGGCGGCAGGTTGATCTCGTTGAGCCCGGCGCGCGGACCGGAGGACAGCAGCCGCAGGTCGTTGCAGCTCTTCGAGAGTTTCACCGCGATCCGCTTCAGCACGCCCGAGAGGTGCACGAACGCGCCGCAGTCCTGGGTCGCTTCGACCAGGTCGGCCGCGGTGACGACGGGCAGCCCGGTGATCTCGCGCAGGTGCCGGCACGCGGCTTCGGCGTAGCCGGGCGCGGCGTTGAGGCCGGTGCCGATCGCGGTCGCGCCGAGGTTGATCTCGTGCAGCAGCGCGACGGCCTCGTTCAGCCGCAGCCGGTCCTCGCCGAGCATCACCGCGTAGGTGCCGAACTCCTGGCCGAGCGTCATCGGGACCGCGTCCTGCAGCTGCGTGCGGCCCATCTTGAGGACGTCGTGGAACTCGACGGCCTTGGCGGCGAACGCCTGCTCCAGCACGATCATCGCTTCGGACAGCTCGCGCACGGCGATGATCGTCGCGACGTTGACCGCGGTCGGGTACGCGTCGTTCGTCGACTGCCCGAGGTTGACGTGCTCGTTGGGGTGCACGACGTGGTAGTCGCCCTTGGCGTGCCCGAGCAGCTCGAGGGCGCGGTTGGCGATCACCTCGTTGGCGTTCATGTTGGTCGACGTCCCGGCGCCGCCCTGGATGACGTCGACGACGAACTCGCCGTGCAGCGCGCCTTCGCGGATCTCCCGGCAGGCCTCGCAGATGGCGTCGGCGATTTCGGGCTTCAGCAGGCCCAGCTCGGCGTTGGCGCGCGCGGCGGCTTCCTTCACCGCGGCCAGCGCCTCGATCAGGTGCGGGTAGGCGGCGATCGTCGTGCCGGTGATGGGGAAGTTCTCGCGGGCACGGGCGGTGTGCACGCCCCAGTACGCGTCGGCGGGGACGTCCTTGTCGCCGAGCAGGTCGTGTTCGCGGCGGGTGGTCATCGCTGGCTCTCCACGTGAAGTTTTCCGGTGACGCGCAGGTTGTCCGGTCCGGGCGGCACGTCGACGCCGCACAGCTTCAGCGCGGCGGCCAGCACGGGATAACGCGCGCGGTCGCCGCCGTCGGCGATCTTGAACGCGATCGCCGTGCCGTCGGGCAGCGCGGCGACCTGGACGGCCTCGAAGCCGTCCTTCGCGATCAGTCCGGGCACCGCGCGCATGACGGCGGTGACGTCCCGGCGGCTGCCGCCGACCAGCTCCGGGTGCCGGCGGATCCCGTCGGCGACCAGGTGTTCCGGCGTGCCGGGTGCGGCCGTGGCGATCCTCGAGACGGCCGTAGCGAGGCCGCGCAGCGTCGTCGCGAAGAGCGGGGCGCCGCAGCCGTCGACCGCCACGCGCTCGATGCCGCGTCCGGTGAGGTCCTCGACGGTGGCGGCGATCGCGCGCTGCAGCGGGTGCGCCGGGTCGAGGTAGCCGTCCGTGCTCCAGCCGTGCAGGTCGCACGTCGCGAGCATCGCCGCGTGCTTGCCGGAGCAGTTGTGCCCCAGCCGGCTCGGCGCCCGGCCGGCGGCGACCCAGCGGTCCCGCTCGACCGGGTCGTACGGGTAGTCCGCGGGGTTGCCGAGCGCGTCGGGGGAACGGCCGTCGAGCACGTCGAGGGCGGCGTCGAGGTGCATCGGCTCGCCGGAGTGGCTGGCCGCCGCAATGGCGAAGCCGGCGGGGGACAGGCGGAGCCCGAGCCGCGCCATCGCCGTGGCCTGCAGCGGTTTCGCCGTCGACCGCGGGTACATCGCGGCGTCGGGGTCGCCCGCGGCGAACAGCGTCGTGCCGTCCGGGGCGAGCACGATCGCGGCGCCGTGGTGGCCGCCCTCGACCATGCCGTCGCGGACCAGCTCGACCAGGGGTTCGGTGGTCACAGGCCCTCCTCGTCGAACGCGCGCATGTCGATCCGCCTGCGCGCGGCGAACCAGCCCGCGACCAGCGCGACGGCGATCGCGGGCAGCGCGAGCAGGGTGATCCGGCCGGTCTCGTCGAAGCCCATCAGCACGACGACGGCGGCGAGGAACACCAGCGTCGCGATCTCCGTGTACGGGGAGAACGGCAGCCGGAACGCGGGCCGCTCGAGCCCGTCGCGCTTCGCCTTCCGGACGAAGAGCAGGTGGCAGAGCACGATGATCGCCCAGGTGGCGAGGATGCCGATCGCGGCGAAGTTCAGCACGATGTCGAAGGCTTCCTTCGGCACCAGGTAGTTCAGCCCGACGCCCAGCACGCAGACCGACGCCGTGAGCAGGATGCCGCCGTAGGGCACCTGGTTGCGGTTCATCACGCCGGTGAACTTCGGCGCCGAGCCCGCCTTGGCCATCGACCGCAGGATCCGGCCGGTCGAGTAGAGCCCGGAGTTGAGGCTCGACAGCGCCGCGGTGAGCACGACCAGGTTCATCACGCTGTCCGCCGCGGGCACGCCCAGGTGCGAGAGGACGGTGACGAACGGGCTCTGGTCCTTCGAGTAGGCGCTCCAGGGCAGCAGCATCGCCAGCAGCACGACCGAGCCGACGTAGAAGACGAGGATCCGCCACATGATGGAGTTGATCGCCTTCGGCATGATCTTTTCGGGGTGCTCGGTCTCGCCGGCGGCGACGCCGACCAGCTCGACCGAGGCGTAGGCGAACACGACGCCCTGCACGATCAGCACCATCGGCAGCAGCCCGGTGGGGAAGATCCCGCCGTGGTCGGTGATCAGCTGCGGCCCGGGGGCGGCGCCGTCGATCGGCGTCCGCGTCACCAGCAGGAAGATCCCGATCACCATGAACAGCACGAGCGCGGCGACCTTGACGATGGCGAACCAGAACTCCATCTCGCCGAACAGCTTCACCGAGACGAGGTTGAGCGTCAGGACGACGGCCAGCGCGATCAGCGCGAGCACCCACTGCGGGACCGGCGAGAAGAACGACCAGAAGTGCGCGTAGAGCGCGATGGCCGTGATGTCGGCGATGCCGGTGGTCGACCAGTTGAGGAAGTGCATCCAGCCGGCGACGTACGCGCCCTTCTCGCCCATGAACTCGCGGGCGTAGGAGACGAAGGCGCCGCTGGAGGGCCGGTGGAGGATGAGCTCGCCGAGCGCGCGGACGACGAAGAAGGCGAAGAGGCCGCAGACGGCGTAGACGATGGCGAGCGCGGGTCCGGCCTGGGCGAGCCGGCCGCCGGCGCCGAGGAAGAGCCCGGTGCCGATCGCGCCGCCGATGGCGATCATGTTCACGTGCCGGGGCTTGAGGGCCTTGCGGTAGCCGGCGTCGCCCGCGTCCGCGGGGGCCGTGAGGGTCTGCTCGGTCACTGGTCCCCGTTCACGATGCTGGTGAGAGTGGCTTCGACGTGCGTGAGGTGCGCGGTCATGGCTTCGACGGCTTGCTTTTCGGAACCGCTCTCGATGGCCGTGACGATCGCGCGGTGTTCGATGTTCGACTGCCCGCGCCGGTCGCCGAGCTGGTTCAGGAAGGCGGACTGGCGGGCCAGCGCGTCCCGGATCTCTTCGATCACCTTCCCGAAGACGGGGTTGCCCGAGGCCTGGGCGATGGTGATGTGGAAGAGCGAGTCGAGCGCGACCCAGGCGGTGTTGTCGGTCTCGGCGTCCATCCGGTCGAGGAGGTGGCCGAGCAGGTCGAGGTCGTCCTGGCTGCGTCTCGTGGCGGCGTAGCCGGCGACGGGGATCTCGACGTGCCGGCGGACTTCGATGAGGTCGCGGGCGGAGTAGGGCCCGAAGGTGGGGTTGTCTGCGGGCCCGGTGGCGGTGACGAAGGTGCCCTTGCCGGTCTTGGACTCGGTCATGCCGAGGGCTTGCAGGCCGCGGAGGGCTTCCCGGATGACCGAGCGGCTGACCTCGAACTCCCTGCTCAGGGCCGCTTCGGACGGGAGCTTGGCGCCGACGGGGTAGTCACCGCGTTCGATCAGCTGCCGCAGGTGCGCCAGGACGGCTTCCATGGCGCTGACCCGCCGGGGACCACCTTGTCCGGCTGTCTGGCTGTCAGACAGGTTCATGAGGGGAATGCTCGGTGGCGGTGCCGCCGGTGTCAACGCGGAGGTCGGGAGCTGTGGCTCACCTCACCGCTCGGCCCCGCTACACGACGTGAATGACTCATTCATGTCGTGTGGCGACATGAATGAGTCATTCACGTCGTCCGGTGACCCGCGCCAAGCCGTCACCGCACCCGTCGCAGGCCCCCGTCCACCGCCGCCCGTGACCGCCCGGCAGCACCGCGTGCCCGGTGCTCACCACCGCCCGAAAAGGGGGGCGCGTCGCAGCGGCGGAACACCTCCCGCGAGGAGCAGAATCGACCCGGCGAGCACGTGTCAGGACTGTCGGTGCCACGGGTTAGGGTGAGGGACCGGGCGCGCCGGTCCGNACCGCCGCCCGTGACCGCCCGGCAGCACCGCGTGCCCGGTGCTCACCACCGCCCGAAAAGGGGGGCGCGTCGCAGCGGCGGAACACCTCCCGCGAGGAGCAGAATCGACCCGGCGAGCACGTGTCAGGACTGTCGGTGCCACGGGTTAGGGTGAGGGACCGGGCGCGCCGGTCCGACCAACCAAGGGGAGGTTTTCGCTGGTGTCGAACGATTCCTTCGTCCACCTGCACGTCCACACCGAGTACTCGATGCTCGACGGTGCGGCGAAGATCGCTCCTCTCTTCGCGGAGGCGGCGCGCCTCGGCATGCCCGCGGTCGGCATGACCGACCACGGCAACATGTACGGCGGCGACGAGTTCTACCAGCAGTCGAAGAAGCACGGCCTCAAGCCGATCATCGGCATCGAGGCCTACATCGCGCCGGAGAGCCGCTTCCACAAGAAGCCCGTCTTCTGGGGACAGTCGAACCAGCGCGGCTCCGACGAGCTGGGCGAGGGCGGCGACGTCTCGGGCGCCGGCGCGTACACCCACATGACGATGCTCGCGCAGAACGCCACCGGCCTGCGGAACCTCTTCAAGCTGTCCTCGCTGGCCAGCATGCAGGGCTACTACCGCAAGCCGCGGATGGACCGCGAGCTGATCGCGGACAACCACACCGGCATCATCGCCACCACCGGCTGCCCGTCCGGCGAGGTGCAGACCCGGCTGCGGCTCGGCCAGAAGGAAGCGGCGATCCAGGCCGCGTCCGACTACAAGGACATCTTCGGCGCCGACAACTTCTTCCTCGAGCTGATGGACCACGGCCTGCCGATCGAGCGGTCGGTCCGCGAAGGCCTCCTCGAGATCGGCCGGCTGCTCGACCTCAAGCCGCTCGCCACGAACGACTCGCACTACGTCACCAAGGACCAGGCCGACACGCACTCGGCGCTGCTGTGCGTCCAGGCCGGCAAGACCCTCAACGACCCGACCCGGTTCAAGTTCGACGGCGACGGCTACTACCTCAAGTCCGCCGCCGAGATGCGCGAGTACTGGGACAAGGAGGTTCCCGGCGCCGCCGACACGACGCTGATGATCGCCGAGCGCATCGAGTCGTACGAAGACGTCTACGCGCACAAGGACCGGCTGCCGTTCTTCGAGGTGCCGGAGGGCTACGACCAGGGCGGCTGGCTGCGCGAAGAGGTCGCGAAGGGCCTGAAGTGGCGCTTCCCGGACGGCCCGCCCGAAGGCTACGACGAGCGCATCGAGAAGGAGCTCGACGTCATCATCGGGAAGGGCTTCCCGGCTTACTTCCTGATCGTCGCCGACCTCATCAGCTACGCGCGCCGCGTCGGCATCCGGGTCGGCCCGGGCCGTGGTTCGGCCGCCGGGTCGCTCGTCGCGTACGTCCTCGGCATCACGAACCTGGACCCGATCCCGCAGAAGCTGCTGTTCGAGCGGTTCCTGAACCCCGAGCGCGTCTCGATGCCCGACATCGACATCGACTTCGACGACCGCCGGCGCGGCGAGATGATCCGGTACGCGACCGACAAGTACGGCTCGGACAAGGTCGCCCAGGTCATCACCTTCGGCACCATCAAGACCAAGGCCGCGATCAAGGACTCCGCGCGCGTCCACTTCGGCCAGCCGGGCTACGCGATCGCCGACAAGATCTCCAAGGCCCTGCCCCCGCCGATCATGGCGAAGGACATCCCGCTCTCGGGCATCGTCGACAGCAAGCACGAGCGCTACGGCGAGGCCGCCGAGGTCCGCGCGCTGGTCGAGACCGACGAAGAGTGCAAGACGATCTTCGAGACCGCCCGCGGCCTCGAAGGCCTGATCCGCAACGCGGGCGTGCACGCCTGCGCGGTCATCATGTCCTGCGACCCGCTGACCGACGCGATCCCGCTCTGGCAGCGTGACGACGGCTCGATCATCACCGGCTGGGACTACCCGTCGTGCGAGGCCATCGGCCTGCTGAAGATGGACTTCCTGGGCCTGCGGAACCTCACGGTCATCGGGGACGCGATCGACAACATCAAGGCCAACCGCGGGATCGACATCGACCTCGACACGCTTGGTGTCGATGACCCGGAGACCTACAAGCTGCTCGCCCGCGGCGACACGCTCGGCGTGTTCCAGCTGGACGGCGGGCCCATGCGCGACCTGCTCCGCCGCATGGAGCCCACGGTGTTCGACGACATCGTCGCGGTCGGCGCATTGTACCGCCCCGGCCCGATGGGCATGAACGCGCACAACGACTACGCGGACCGGAAGAACAACCGGCAGAAGGTCAAGCCGATCCACCCGGAGCTCGACGAGCCGCTGCGCGAGATCCTGGCCGACACCTACGGCCTGATCGTGTACCAAGAGCAGATCATGCACATCGGCCAGAAGGTGGCCGGCTACACGATGGGGCGCGCGGACGTGCTCCGCCGCGCGATGGGCAAGAAGAAGAAGGAAGTCCTCGACAAGGAGTACGAGGGCTTCGAAGCCGGCATGCGGGCCAGCGAGCTGGTCCCCGGCGGATTCTCGAAAGAGGCGATCAAGGCCCTCTGGGACACGATCCTGCCGTTCGCCGGGTACGCGTTCAACAAGAGCCACGCGGCCGCGTACGGCCTGGTCTCCTACTGGACCGCGTACCTCAAGGCGAACTTCACCGCCGAGTACATGGCCGCCCTGCTCACGTCCGTCGGCGACAACAAGGACAAGTCTGCGGTCTACCTGTCCGAGTGCCGCCGCCTCGGCATCAAGGTGCTGCCGCCGGACGTCAACGAGTCGGCCCTGCGGTTCGCGGCCGTCGGGGACGACATCCGCTTCGGCATGGGTGCCGTCCGCAACGTCGGCGCGAACGTCGTCGAGTCGATCATCAAGACCCGCGAGGAGAAGGGCAAGTACGCGTCCTTCACCGATTTCCTCGACAAGTCCGAGCTCGTGGCCTGCAACAAGCGGGTCATCGAGTCGCTGATCAAGGCGGGCGGGTTCGACTCGCTCGGCCACACGCGGCTGTCGATGATCCAGGTCCACGAGGACGCGGTCGAAGCCGTCGTCCCGCTCAAGCGCCAGGAGGCGATGGGCCAGTTCGACCTCTTCGGCTTCGGTGGTGACGAGGGCGAGGCGGCTCCGTCGTCGTCGCCGCTCGCGCATCTGAAGTTCGGCGAGGAGGAGTACCCGCGCAAGCAGCTGCTCGCCTACGAGCGCGAGATGCTCGGCCTGTACGTCTCGGCCCACCCGCTGGACGGCGCCGAGCGGATCCTGCGCAAGCACGCCCCGAAGCCGATCGCCGGCATCCTCGCCGATCCGCCCAAGGAAGGCGAAATCGTCATTTCCGGGCTGATCACGTCGCTGGAGCGGCGGGTCAACAAGAAGGGCGAGCCCTGGGCGATCTGCACGGTCGAGGACATGGACGCCTCCCTCGAGGTGCTGTTCTTCCCGAAGTCGTACGCGCTCTTCTCGAGTGAACTGATCGAAGACAACGCGGTGCTGGTCAAGGGCCGGGTCAACTGGCGCGAAGACAAGATGTCGGTCTTCGGCGGCGGCCTCGCGACGCTGGACCTGTCCGAGGTCGGCACCGGCAACGGCGACGACGAGCCCCCGCTGGTCCTGCTCGCCGCGGCGGAGAAGATCGACCAGTCGGTGGTCAGCGAGCTGCGGTCGACGCTGCTCGCCCACAAGGGGGAAACCCCGGTGCACCTCAAGCTGGTCGGGCGGAACCAGACGGTCTTCGCGCTCTACGACTACCCGGTCAAGGTCAGCTCCATGCTGATCGGCGAGCTCAAGGGCATCCGGGGCATCACTGCAAGTACGTAAGTTCGGCACGAAACGGGCGGGACCGCGGCGGACAGCGCGCGCGGATCCCGCCTTTCGTGTTTGCTGGACAGGATGACTTACGAACCCGATCCCCGTCGCTGGAAAGCGCTTGCCGTTTCGCTGACGGCCGGGTTCATGGGCCTGCTCGACGTCAGCATCGTCAACGTCGCGCTCCCGTCGATGCAGTCCGGGCTGCACGCGACCAGCGGCGGCATCCGCTGGGTCGTCTCCGGCTACGCGCTGGCGTTCGGCCTGGTCCTGGTCACCGGCGGCCGGCTAGGCGACGCGTTCGGCCGCCGGAACATGTTCCTCGGCGCCCTCGCCGCGTTCGTCATCACCAGCGCATTGGCCGGCGCGGCGCCGAACGAGACGACGCTGGTGATCGCCCGGCTCGCCCAGGGCGTCGCGGCGGGCATGCTCACCCCGCAGAACACCGGCCTGATCCAGGACCTCTTCCGCGGCGCCGAGCGCGGCCGCGCGTTCGGGATGTTCGGCGCCGTCGTCGGGATCTCGACGGCGGTCGGCCCGATCCTCGGCGGCGCGATCCTCGCCGTGTTCGGTGCCCAGGACGGCTGGCGCTGGGTGTTCTACGTCAACGTCCCGATCGGCGTCCTCGCGTTCGCGCTGGCCCTGCGGCTGTTGCCGCGCAGCGACAGGAAGAAGATCAAGGTCGGGCAGGAGATCGACTTCGCCGGCATCGTGCTGCTCGCGGTCGCCGTGCTCGGTGTGCTGCTGCCCGTGATCGACTCGGACAACGGCGGCCTGGCGCGGCTGTGGTGGCTCTTCCTCGTCGCGCTGGTGTTCGGGGTCGCGTTCGTGCGCTGGGAGCGTTCGGTCGTCCGGCGCGGCCGGTCGCCGCTGCTGGACACCCGGCTGTTCACCGGCACGCCGGGCTACGCCGCCGGTGCCGCCGTCGGCGCGCTCTACTTCTGCGGGTTCGCTGGGATCTGGCTGGTCTTCGCGATGTTCTTCCAGCAGGGCCTCGGCTACACGCCGCTGCAGTCGGGCCTGTCGGTGACGCCGTTCGCGCTGGGCTCGGCGGTGTCCGCGGCGGTCGCGGGCCGGCTCGTGCCGACCTTCGGCAGGCGGCTGACCGTCACCGGCCTGGCCATGGTCGCGCTGGGCCTGCTCGCGGTGGCGTTGCTCGCCGAGTTCGTCCCGCCGTCGGCGTCCGGGTGGGCGTTCGCGCTGCCGCTGCTGTTCGCGGGGGTGGGTGGCGGCATGGTGATCTCGCCGAACACGACGTTGACGCTCGAGTGCGTGCCGGTCCGGATGGCGGGCGTCGCCGGCGGCGCCCTGCAGACCGGGCAGCGGATCGGCACGGCCATCGGTACCGCCGTGCTCGCGTCGGTGTTCGGCACGGTCGTCGGCTCCGCGGCGGACTACCCGCTCGCGCTCACCGTCGCGCTGTGCTGCGCGGCCGGCCTGACGTGCGCCGCGCTGGCGCTCGCGATCGCCGAACTGCGGGCGCGGCGCCACCGTGCGCAGACTTCCGACCGGGAGAGCGACGACCGGCGGGCCGAGACGTCGGCCGCGGACGTGCAGCGGGGCTGAGACACTACTTTCCGCAGATTCGCGATGCTCCAAACGAGTGACGAGCACGGAAAGACACTGGTGCTACGCAGAGCGACCGGGTAGATCTTATGGAGCCTTCACTGCGCGGCTTCGGCTACCGACAGTGGCAATCGGTCGGCCACCCGGGGATGGGGTGACCGGCCCGAGCGATCGAGGCGTCCGGAGTTCGAGGGAATGGACACACTCGGTCACCTTCCGTCCAGTGAGTGTCGGCGTCCGCGGGGGACCGTCCGGCAGTCGCGGAAGGGATGCCCATCGGCAGCCGCCGGCGCGTGACGGCAGCGGGTGGGCCCGGGTGAGGGGGAACCGGGCCCGCCCGTTCTACGTGTCGTGCTTCCACCTCGCTCGTGATCATGTTGGGATGACCGCGTCCGACAGGCACGACACCGGGAGCTTCGATGACCCAGCAGCCGTCGCGGCCGGAGAGCCGGCTGCGGGTGTGGTACCGCCCGATGCGCTCGCGCGACAGCGGTGAGCACCACCGTGTCGCGACCCCCCTGGAACTGCTGTTCGACCTCTGTTTCGTGGTCGCCGTCGGCCAGGCCGCGGCTTCGCTGCACCACGCGCTGGCCGAGGGCCACGCCGCCCACGGCGTCTCGTCGTTCGCGATGGTGTTCTTCGCGATCTGGTGGGGCTGGCTGAACTTCAGTTGGTTCGCCTCGGCGTTCGACACCGACGACGTCCCGTACCGGCTGGCCACGCTCGTGCAGATCGCCGGCGGGCTGACCGTCGCGGCGGCCGTGTCGAGCGCGTTCGAAGGCGACTTCCGGCTGATGGTCGTCGGTTACGTGCTCATGCGGCTGGCGATGGTGTTCCAGTGGCTGCGGGCCGCGCGGGCGGACCCGGGCTGCCGGCCGGCGGCGCTGCGGTACGCGACCGGGATCGCGGTGGTCCAGGTGCTGTGGGTGTCCTACCTGTGGCTGCCGCAGGCGGTGCGGGTCATCGCCTTCGTCGTGTTCGCGGTGCTGGAGATGGCCGTGCCGATCTGGGCGGAGAGCCGCCACCGCACGACGTGGCACCCGCACCACATCGCCGAGCGGTACGGCCTGTTCACCCTGATCGTGCTCGGCGAGGTCATCCTCAGCGCGACGAACGCGATCAAGGAGGGCACCGCGGAGCCGGGGCACACCGGCGCACTGGTGTCGCTGGCCGCGGCCGGGCTGGTGCTCGTGTTCTCCATGTGGTGGCTGTACTTCGACCGGCCGGGGCACGCGCGGCTCATCCGTCGCCCCATCATGTTCACGTCGATGAGCTGGGGTTACGGCCACTACCTCATCTTCGCCTCCGTCGCGGCCGTCGGAGCCGGGCTCGAGGTGGCGGTCGCCTACGACACGGGGACGCTGCACGGGCTCGGCGGAGTGGCCGCCGCGTTCCCGACCACGGCGCCGGTCGCGGTCTTCCTGCTGAGCGTGTGGCTGCTGCACATCGGGCCGACCAACGAGTGCCGGCCGATCGCCATCGGCTTCCCGGTGACGGCGGTGCTCGTCCTGGCGGCGTCGTTCACGCCGGCGCCGATCCACGTCGCCGCGGTGCTGACGGCCGCGCTCGTCGCGTTGACGGTCGTCGCGACCCACGGGGAGCCCCAGCCGGCCTGAGCGCGAATCGGTGCAGGTCAGCGGCCCGGCGCGCTAAAAGGGACCCCCCGGTGCGAGGGGGTTTCGGGGGCATGTAAAGTTCTCCAAGTCGCCAGGGAAACCGGGCGGCCGCCGGGAACACGAACCAAGCTCCCACGATCGTGGTAGAGTGGGTGGTCCCGAACCAGGGTGGTATCCCTGGAACAAAGCTTGAAACAAAAGCCGAAGACCAAGGCGCTTCGCGGCGCGGCGGTCCGAAGTGTGTTGCTTGAGAACTCAACAGTGTGCTAGTGAACTAAGCCAGTAGAGCTTATGTATTGAACCTCGTATGAGGTTCCT
>NZ_JBDLYJ010000025.1:0-83384 GCF_051337345.1 Amycolatopsis sp. MEPSY49
CGGCGCGGTAGCGGTCGGCCCAGCGTTTCGCGGTGGTGACCGCGACCTGGAACCGCTCTGCGGCGCGGCGCAGCGGCCAGTGCTCCTCGACGACACACCGAGCCAGTCGGAGCCTGCCGGTTTCGGACAAGGGAGCATTACGGTGGGACACCAGGGCCTCCTGGGCAGTCGGTGCAGATGTCGCAATCCACACCGAACCCGGAGGCCCTCCCTTACGCCAAGATCATCCGATCACGTGTCGCCCCGTACCCAACCACCGTGGTCAGTACACCTAGGCCGTCAGCGGCCGCGGCCGACGTGGCCGCCGAGGAAGCCGCCGGCGACGAGGATCGCGGCGCCGCACCGGCTCAACCGGATGCCGGTGCGCTCGCGGCCCCGCGCGCGGGCGGCCCAGGAGCCGAAGAAGACGACGGTGGCGGCGCCGGTCGCGGCCGCGTGGAGCACGCCGACCCGGCGCGTGGCGTCCGGGCAGGCCGCCCACTCGGCCCAGCCGGTGACCGCGGCCGGCGCGGCACCGAGCAGGCCGAGCCCGACGAGGCGCCGGGCGGCGCGGCGGGAGTCCGGGTAGAGGTCGAGGAACTGCGCCATGAACCAGGCCCCGAACGGCGCGTCCTTGACGACCAGGTGCAGCGGGATGCCGGTGGCGTCGCCGGCGAACAACCGCCGCAGTGGCTCCCGGGCGACGAGGCTCCGGGCCGGCCGGTCGGCGGCGCGCGCGAGGCGGTCCAGCGCGGGCGATCGCTCGGCCCGGCCGAGCAGGCGCAGGTACGGGTTCGGCACGGTCCTCACGTCCCTTCTGTACGGGGTCCGGACGACGTTACTACGTTCGTAGTGCCTGGTCACTACGTTTATAGTTGACGGGTGACCCCGAACAGGCAGCGAGTTCTCGACGCGGCGATCGAGCTGGCGGGCACCCAGGGGCTGCGCGCCCTCACCCACGCGCGGATCGACGAGCGGGCGGGGCTCGCGAAGGGCTCGGCGTCCAACTACTTCCGGACGCGGCAGGCGTTGCTGGAGGGCGTCGCCACGCGACTGGCGGAGCTGGAGCTCCCGGAGGTCGACGCGGCTTTCGCGCCCGCGACGGCGGAATCGCTGGTCGACGCGCTCTGCGCGCAGTTCGAGTACATGACGCGCGAGGCGCGGACCCGCACGAGCGCGCGGCTGGTGCTGTTCCTGGAGGCCGGCCACACGCCGGCGCTGGGAGCGGTGCTGACGCGCGGCCGGGCGGCGCTGGAGGCGGTCGGCGTGGTGGCCCTGGCCCGCCTCGGCGCACGTGACCCGCAGGGCGCGGCGGAGGCCCTCGCGGCGTGTTTCGAAGGGTTGGTGCTGCACCGGATCGCCCGGCGGGACGAGACCGATCCGCGGCCGACGTTCGAACTCGTGGTGCGGGCCGCTCTGGGGTGAACCGCGGCCGGGGTTCGCGGGGTGGCGCGGGCTGCCCGCGGCCGAGGTTCGAACTCACCGCGCGAACCGTACCGGGGTGCCCCGCGAGCGACATTCGAACTGGCGGCGCAGACTGCCGTGGGCGCTCCGCGGGCGAGTGGCAAATCCCCGCCCCACTCGCGCGGACCCTGCGGCGCGGCGGAAGCCGCTTACCTGCTGGGAGACGTCGAGACGGCGACGCGGGTTGTCCGAGCTGCTGCGCCCGTTCGGCCACCTGCCGGCGATGGCGAGCCTGGCGATCGCGTGCTTCGGGTCGATCCACTACCCGCTGGGCACGGCGGCCCTGACGACGGGCGACCCGGGACGCGCGGTGGCCCACCTGCGCGCGGCCGTCCACCCCAACCTGGCACTGGGCCATTGGCCGGCGGTCGTGTTCTCCCGGCGCCGCAGCGGCGGAGCGGGAACTGCGGGCAGCCGACGAAGAGGCGCGAACCTTCGACCGGTGAAAGGGCTTTCAGCGCGCCGCGAAGGTCGCCGTCTCCCGGCCCTCCAACCGGAACAACGGGCCCACCGCCGCGAGGTCCAGTGCGCGCCGCACCACCGGGGACGGCTTCACCACCAGCTCGATGTCCGCCTCCGCGCAGTGGTTGCGCAGCCGGCTCAGGGCCGCCACGCCCGTCACCCCGCAGAAGCCGACGCCGAACAGGTCCAGCACCAGCCGTTCGGGTGCCGCGGCCACCACCCGGTCGAGTTCCGCGTCCAGCCGGGGGCGCGTCGTCATGTCCAGATCACCCGTCACGGTGACGCGCGTGGTGCCCGGATGGGGCTCCGCGGTTATCACGGTCAGCAACAGGGCGGACGGGTCGATCATCCGGGCTTCTCCTTCCGAGGACGCGAAACCGTTGATCAACTCGTACCCGGCGCCCGATAGCGGCAAACCTGCGGGAAATCGCGGTTTTCGTGGTTATCACCCGGGCGCCCGGGAATGCGGTGGCTTCCGGCCACCGGTTCCGCCCCGGGAACCACCGGCGCCGACGAAAGGCACCCGCGCGTGTTCCGACACACGAAGCTGCTCCAGTTCGAAGCCAAGCCCGAAAAGCCCGACGCCGTCTACGCCCACAAGCTGCAGGAACTCATCGGCGGCGCCTACGGCGAAATGACGGTCACGATGCAGTACCTGTTCCAGGGCTGGAACTGCCGCATCGAGGGCAAGTACAAGGACCTGATCATGGACACCGCGACCGAGGAGATCGGGCATGTCGAGATGCTCGCCACCATGGTCGCGCGGCTGCTGGAAGGCGCTCCGGCGACGGCCACCGCCGAAGCCGTCAAGGACCCGGTGATGGCCGCCGTCATCGGCGGCATGGACCCGCAGCAGGCCATCGTCGCCGGCGGCGGCGCACTCCCGGCCGACAGCAACGGCTACCCGTGGAACGGCAGGTACATCGTCGCCTCCGGCAACCTGCTCGCCGACTTCCGCGCCAACGCGGCCGCGGAAGCCCAAGGCCGTCTGCAGACCGCCCGGCTCTACAACATGACCGACGACCCGGGCGTCAAGGCGATGCTGAAGTTCAACCTCGCCCGCGACACCGTCCACCAGAAGCAATGGCTGGCCGCCATCGAAGAGCTGAAGGCTGACGGCCTCGAAGAGGACATCGCACCGGGCGCCCTCCTCGACGAAGAGGACCAGACCCACAACCACACCATCTGGCACCTGTCCGACGGTCCGGACGGCGCCAAGGGCAGCAGCTGGACGACCGACGCGGGCATCGAGTACCTGATGGACCCCGAGCCCCTCGGCGGTCCCGGCACCGCGCCGAAGCCCGACCCGGCGCTGTATGGCACCTATGCCCCGCTGCAGGACGCCAAGGGCACCGCGAAGGGCAAGGCCAAGGCAGTCAAGAACAAGCTGACCTGACCGGGAGCCCGGCGCGTCCCCCGCGGCGCGCCGGGCCCTTCCCTTCTCCCGCCTCCGGCTGCCACGCTCGGGCGGCGACGAGAAGGAGCGACGATGCCCGGACTTCTGCTGCGCGACGGCCGCCCGTGGAGCGCGGGCGGTCCGGCCGACCTGCTCGTCCGCGACGGTGTCGTCGCCAAGATCGGCCCCGGGCTGGATCCCGGCGACGCCGATGTCCTCGACCTCGGCGGCCGGCTGGTCCTGCCGGGCCTGGTCGAAGCCCATTGCCACCTGGACAAGACGCTGTTCGGCGGGCCGATGCGGTCGGCCGGGCCCGCGCCGGCCGACCGCATCGCCGACGAACGCGTCCGCCGCGCCGAACTCGGCCTCCCCGACCCCGCCCGGGTGACCGCGCTGCTCGAAGCGATGGCCGCCGCGGGCACGACGCACGTCCGCACGCGGCCGCCGCGCGACCTGGTCCTGGAGGCGGGCCACGTCGTCGCCCGCCGGGATGTAGTGAATGACTCATTCCTGTCGCCTGGCGACAGGAATGAGTCATTCACGTCGTCGCTACGGCCGCCACCCCGGCGAGTACACCGGCCGGACCGGGACTCCCCCGCGGGCCGAGCCCAGGTCGGTCAGCGCCACCCGCTCCAGGCCGTTGCCCACACCGCCGTCGCTGGTCACCGCCAAGGCCAGCGTGTTGCGCCCGTGCGGGTCGAGGACCCCGTTCGGCAGCGCGAACGTGTGCTGCGGCCCCACGTCGGCGACGTACTGCCCGACGTTCCACCCGTTGAGGAAGATCAGCACCCGGTAGTGCCCGCCGGAACGCGGCCGCGCCGGGTCGCCGAGAGTCAGGCCCACCGACGTGTCCTGCCCGGCCGGCACCTTCAGCGAGAACGTCGTGCGATACCACGTCGTCCCCGCCGAAGCCGTGGCCGACGGCACGGTCGCCGGGGCCCAGCCGCGGTCCGGGAAGCCCGGCAGGGTCCAGCCCGCGCGTTCGCCCGCGAGACCGCCGTTGTTCAGCGGGCCGCGCATCGGGTCGGCCGTCCCGCCCCGCAGCTTCCACGTCACCCCCGTCAGCGACGACGAGATCAGCCCGCGGCCCTCCTTGTGCGCGTCGTTGACGCCGCCGTCCTCGTTGTGGCCGTTGTTCCGCACCATCACCGACAGCACGTGCGGTCCTTCGCCGCGCAGCCCTTCCGGGACCGCGAACGTCGCGGTGCCGGTCGTCGGCGGCGACGCCAGTGCCGACGGCAGCACGTTCTGGCCGAGGTACTCCCCGTCCAGCCACGCCTGCAGCATCCCGGCGCCGCCCCCGCCGTAGCGCAGGCTGACCTGCTCCCCCGGCGAGCCCGTGAACCGGCCGCGGTACCAGACGTCGCCGGTGCCGAAGCCGTGGTCGTCCGCGGTCAGGACCGGTTGGCCGGCCGGGGGCGGTGTCGTGCTGTTGGTGGCCGTCTTGTCCGCGACGGTCCACGCCGCGTCGTCGTAGCCGGGCGCCGACTCCGGGGAGCCGGGCGCGGACCGCCAGCCGGTCAGCTCGGGCAGCCGCGGGTCGGCGGGCCCCGGCAGCGGCCGGAGCGCGACCAGGCTGCCCGACGCCGTCCGCCGCGTCGGCACCACCGCGCCGTTCCACCGGACCACCGGGCCGCGGACGCCCCAGACCTCGAGGTCCCTGGCGCCCTTCGTGTCCCCGGTCAGCGAGCCGCCGGCCTGCGCGGTCCGCACCAGGTCCGGGCCGCGCACGAGCAGGCCCGAAGCGAGCCAGAACGTGTCGGCCGTGGCGTCGTCGGCGAGCAGCAGCGTGACCGCCGCGCGGCCGCCGCCGCTGATCCGGACCCGCGCGAGGCCGTCGTGCCGGTAGTCCAGCCGGAGGTCGTTCCCGGACCAGGTTGTCGTGACGTCCCCGGCGAGGACGTCCACGCGTGGTCGCGACGCGTACCGCAGCACCGTCCGGCCGTCCTCGCCCGGCCGGCCGTGCAGCAGCACGGTCCCGGCCGCCTGGGCCATCAGCTCCGACGTCGAATAGACCAGGTGCTGGCCCGCCACGTCGAAGTTCGCCACCAGCTGCTTGGCGTCCTGGCCGTTCAGCCGGAGCGGAACGGTGTAGGAACCGTCCGCCGTGGACAGTGGGAACGTGAAGCTGTCGTCCGTGGTCAGGCTGGACGGCGAATGCGTCGGCACGTACAGGTGCACGCCGGTGTCCGGGTTGACGTTGTGGTAGACCTTCACCGCGGCCGACGACGGCGTCACCGGATCCGCGCGGTCCATTTCGGCCACATCCGGGACGGTGGCGAGGAAGTAACCCAGCTCCTTCATCGTCAGCGCCTTCGGCCGCAGCTGCCGGCCTTCGTCGATCGCGGCGCCGTAGTCGTACGAGGAGTACACGACCGGGGCGGGCAGCCAGCCCCACGACGTCCCGCCGAACGTCATGTAGAAGTTCTGCAGCGTCAGGCCGTTCGCCAGGTTCGTGCCGTAGAAGACGCGCTCGTAGCCCGGCCCCTGCCGGACGGCGGTGCACGGGTAGGTGCCGTTGCTGCCCCAGTAGTCGAACCAGCCGCCGCCGAACTCCGCGACGAACCCGGGCGTGCTCGGCGACGCGCTCGCGCCGCCCTTGGCCCCGCCCGGCCCGTAGGTTCCCCAGTCCGGCGCGGCGTTCGGGCTGCCCGGCGTCGCGTCGGTGCGGCAGGTGCCGCCCGGGTAGCCGTCGAAGGCGTAGAGGTCGACCTTGCCCGGCACGGTTCCGGGCACCCCGGCGTCCTCGGGGACCCAGATCCCGTTGCGGCCCTTGTCGTTGTGGAAGATCGGGACGGTGATGCCGTCGGCCCGGACCTTGTCGTGGAGGTGCGCGACGTAGTTCCGCTGCGTGGCGCCCGTCGCCGCCAGCTCGTTCTCGATCTGGTACAGGATGACCGGACCGCGGCCGTCGGTGTACTGGTGGCGCCCGATGATCCGGTCGATCTGTGACAGCCACTCGTCTGCGGCGGCGAGGTAGTCCGGCGCGTCACTGCGCGCCCGACCGGCTTGGGTGCTCAGCCAAGCCGGGAACCCGCCGCCGGTGACCTCGGCGTTGATGTACGGACCGGGCCGCGCGATGACGTACAGCCCGGCCTCGGCGGCGAGGTCGAGCACGCGGTCCATGTCGCGGACGCCGCCGAAGTCGTACACCCCGGGCGCCGGCGAGTGGTAGTTCCAGTCGAAGTAGATCGAGACCGCCGTGTAGCCGGTGGCCTTCATCTTCTGCAGCACGTCGCGCCAGAGGTCCGGGCTGGGCAGCCGGAACGGGTGGAACTCGCCGGACCAGACGACCTGGCGGCGGCCGTCCAGCATGAGCGAGTACTTGTCGAAAGTGACCTGGTGCTTCGCCGGTGATACCGCGGACGCGGGCGCGGCGCACAACCCCGCCGTCACGAGCAGAGCGAGGACGAAGGCCGAAAAGCGGCGCATGGAAAACCTTTCAGGCCCGGCTGCGGCCGACGTAGACGTTGCGGGCGCGGTAGTACGTGGGAGACGTCGGCCCCGGCGAGCCGGACGAGCCCTCCATCTGCAGGTTGCAGATCAGCCACATCGGCTTGCCCACGAAGTTCGCGCCGCGGTGCTGACCGGCCCAGGTGCCGTCGAGGTAGTAGTGGATGTCCACATCGGACGCGTTGACCTTGGCGATCCACGCGCGGTAGCCGTGCCAGGAACCGGGATTGCCCACCCCGACGACCGTGTTCGACCAGGCACCGCCGGCGTTCTTGTAGGTGTTGAACCAGTTCCGCGCGTCGCCCTTGAATTCGAGGATGTCGCTCTCCGGCGGCCACGAAGTGGCGCCGGTCAGCCAGAAGGCCGGCCAGGTACCGCGGGCCGACGGCGCCTGGAACTCACCCTTGACCTCCCACTGCGGGAACTGGTCGGACACGGTGATCTGCTGCTTCGCGTGGACCGCGCCGGAGTGGTAGTGGATGGGCAGGTGCGGGTCGCTCGAGCTGGTGCCTTCGTCCGCCGCGAGGCGCGTGGCCTTCAGGACCAAAACGCCGCCGGACTCGAGGTACACCTGGCTGTGGTCGGACGCGCTCGCGTACATCCGGGCGGTGCCGTTGTGGTCGGACCCCCACGGGTAGCGGTAGTTCCACGCGGCCTGCAGCGCGCCGTAGCTCGCGAAACTGCCGTCCAGCACGGTTTCCCAGGTCGCCGCGGCCGCCCGGCCGCCGAGCGCGGCACCGGCCAGCCCGGCGGCACCGGCGGCGAGGAAGCTCCTGCGGGTGTACGGCATGGTGGACCTCCCGAAGCTCAATAGACGTAGGGCCAGCCGGCGCTGTCGTAGCCGATGAGGTTGATGCCGAGCTTGCCGGTCAGCGGCGTCGCGTCGGAGTAGTAATAGTGGTAGACCAGCACGTCGGCGTCCGTGTCGTGCAGGACCGCGACGTGCCCGGGGCCGTGGACGTCGCCGTGGCTCGCGAGGATCTGCGTGCCGCCGCCGGCCGTCATGCGGACGCCGCCCCGGTCGGTGTACGGCCCGGTGATCGACGTCGAGCGCCCGACCAGCACGCGGTAGGTGCTCTTCGTGCCCTGGCAGCACAGATCCCACGAGACGAACAGGTAGTAGTAGCCGCCGTGCTGGACGATGTACGGCGCTTCTTCGGCGGTCGTGCTGCCGGTGCGCTGCGCGATGCTCCGCAACGCGGTGTCGGACGTACTGCGCTTGCCGATGGCCGGGTCGAGCCGGACCATCTTGATCCCGGTCCACCACGAGCCGAAGCTCAGCCACCACTGGCCGGACGAGTCGACGAACAGGTTCGGGTCGATGGCGTTGTAGTCGTTGCTCGTGCTCGTCTGCACGACGATGCCCTGGTTCGTCCAGCTGCCCGGCAGCCCGGTCGTGCTGGTGGCCAGGAAGATCGCCGAATTGCGCGAGCCGAGCGTCGAAGCCGCGTAGTACAGGTAGTACTTGCCGTTGTGGAACGAGATGTCCGGCGCCCACAGGTACCCCGGGTTGGCGGGGTCGGTGAACGGCGCGGTCCACGGCGCGCCGTTCGGGAAGACGGACCCGATCTTCGTGAAGTGGATCCGGTCGGTCGAGCGGCGGATCTGCAGGTACTGGTCGGTGGAGTAGAGCAGGTAGCTGCCGTCGGCCGCGCGGATCATCGACGGGTCGTGCACCGCCGTGATGTCGCCGGTCACGTAGCCGGGGTTCGGGTAGTCCGCGGCCTGGGCGGCGGGCACGCCCAGCAGGGCGGCGGCCACGGCGATGACGGCCGGGAGGCGGCGCAGTCTCATGGTGTCCTCGGTTCGACGCTGATCCTCGGGGTGTTAACGCTAACAGGAACGCGCTGCTACTTTCGTCGCATCAATGAACGGGGTTCCACCCGTCGCCGCCGGCGAGGTAGCGCTGCGCGGTGAACGTCGCGGCCTGCGCGGCGCTCAGCTGCGGCCGGTCGGTTCCGGTGCCCGCGCCCGGCCCGGTGTTGCGGTACTCGAAGAACCGGGCGTCCTTCCACGAGAAGCCGGACATGTCCGTCCACGGCGTCGTCTTGATCGCCGCCGGCAGGGCGGTCTCGCGGATGACGACCTGGGCGATGGCGTCGGCGTCCCCGCCGGGGTGCCACGGCCGGCCAAGGTAGAAGCTGCCGTTCGCCGCCGTGCTGAGCACCTTGCTGCCGACGATCAGGAAGCCGTACGGGTTGGTCCGGCGGGTGCTGGCCGCGGTCAGGTAGCCGTTCGGGTTCGAGCCGCGGTCGAGCGCGGTGATCGTCGCCCGGTCGAACACGGCGGTGGCGCGCCCGAACAGGAAGTCGACGTCGCCGCTGATCGCGCAGTTGCGGTAGTACTGGCGGCCGACCGTGCCGGTCGCCGCGGTGTCGGCGTAGAGCGTGTCCTGGTGGCCGAGGAACGTGACGTTGTCGAAGACCATCCGGTCGCCGGTCGTCTTCACCGCGACGGCCTGGGTCGCGGTGATCTCCGGGTGGGCCTTGCGGTCGAACGAGTTGCGGAAGGTCAGCGCGGTCGCGGTGAAGCCGTTCGCGGCGATCGTCGCGGTCGCGCTGCCCGAGGTGCCGTACGTCGAGCCGTCGGGTTTCTTGGTGCCGCTGGCGTTGTCGTAGTCGACGACGACGTCGGCGGCCTTGCCGGTGGTGCCGCGCAGGGTGATCCCGGTCTTGGCCGCGGGAACGGTGAGCACCTCGCGGTAGGTCCCGGGCTTGACCGAAACGGTGCCGCCGGCGGAGACGGCGTCGATCCCGGCCTGGACGGTGGTGTAGTTCCCGGAGCCGTCCTTGGCCACGACGACGTTCGCTGCGGCGGGTGAGGCCAGCGTCGCCCCGGTCAGCACCGAGGCGAGGAGCAGGGTCTTGAACATGACACCTCCACGGGGGTGCCGGACGGCGGCCGGCACCCCCTGGTCGCTTACTGGTAGGTGATGTCGGCGGTGGTGTAGAGGCAGTTCGTCGAGTCGGGCCCGCTGCCGATCTTCGTCGGCTCGCCGCTGGTGACGCCCTTGTACTTCTCGCAGGGCACGATCTTGCGGCTCGAATCCCCGACGATGGTGATCCGGGTCAGCTTCGCGGTGTCACCGTAGTTGGTGTTGATGCCGACGAGCGTCTTGCCGGGCACGGTCGCGGTGACGTTGTCCACGACGACGTTGCGCTTGTACTGCGTCTTGCAGTTGCCGCACGAGCGGTACAGCTTGCCGAAGTCGTTGACCTGGAAGTTCCGGATGTACATCGTGCCGGGGCCGTTGTGCTGGAAGACCTTGTCCGACGCCTTGCGCGCACCGCCGCCGTCGATCGTCATGGTCTGCGAGGCGGAGGTGCCCTTGAAGGTCGCGGCGTCCTCGCCGACGTCCTCCCACCAGACGTTGAGCAGCGTGCAGGTGCCGAGGCAGTGCACGCCGTCGGCGGCCGGGTTGCCGAGGACGACGTTCTTCAGCGTGGTGCCGTTCGCCAGCTCGAAGAGCGGGCCCTGGTCCTCGTCCTGGCCGCCGGTGCCGAGGTCGCCGGTGCCGTAGAACCGCTTGAGGCCGCCGTCGTAGGTGCCGCTGGTGACCTTGATGGTCGCGCCGACGGGCACGCTCGTGCTCGGGTTCGGCCAGGACGCGGCTTCGGCGGCGGTCGCGCCGGCACCGACGGCCGCCGAGAGCGCGAGGGCGGCGACGACCGCGACCCGGAGCACCCGGGATATCGGGGACATGCTCATCACTCCTTGGTTCTTCCCGTTCGGGAAATGGTCCTCATGAGTGCTGAAAGCGCTTTCTCAGTTTCGGGTTCGGCGCTTCCCCGTGTCAATGCCGCCCGCCGCAGGGGGTCGCCTGTCCCCCGGACGGTCGCCGAAGGCGTCGATTTTCAGAAAACGGGACCCGCGCCTGCCAGCACCCGCGCCGGGACGGCCCACGTCGGGTCGAGGCGGTCCACCAGCGTCGGCGTCCAGCCCACGTCCGGCCCCAGGTCCGGGTCGTTCGCCGCGTTGTACTCCGCGAGCAGGTCCACCGGGCGTGGCCGGGCCGCACCCGAAGAAACCAGCGTCCCGGTCGCGTGGAACGCCGTCCCCTTCCAATAGTGGACCAGCGCCCCCAGCGGCACCGACGCCGGGATCCGGAAGAAGTTGTTCTCCGCGTGGATCCGCGATTCGACGCCGACGCCGAGCGAATACGAGTACGCGGCCGCGTCCCGCACCACGTACAGGTTGTCGTACACGTGCACCTGCCCGTACCGCACCCGCGGCGCGCGCTGCCCGATGTCGGAGAACAGGTTGTGGTGCACCGTGACGCGCAGCTTGCCCACGTCGTACGTCGGCTTGTCGGTGTTGCCGATCAGCATCGTCTTGTCGTGGTCGTGCAGGCGGTTGTCCGACACCGTCACGAGGTCCGAGCCGTTGACGATGTCCAGCAGTCCGTCGTGGACTTCGTACTTGCGCCCGAAGTACGTCGGCTGCGAAGTGTTCCCGCCGTCGCTGAACTCGTTGTGGCTGACCCACACGTGCGTCGCCCCGACGAGGTCGACGTTGTCGTACTCGGAGTTCCAGTTGCCGTCCGCGCCGTCGAGCGGGTCCCATTGGGGGAAGCAGTCGTGCGCGTCGGAGAACCGCAGGTTCCGCAGGATCACGTTGTCGCCGGTGACGCGCAGCGTCAGGCCGTGCAGGGTGGCGCCGCCGAGGCCGTAGACCGTCGTGTTCGGGCCGACGTCGACGACGACCTGCGCGGCCTGGTTGGCCTGCGACCGCGCCCGCGCCTCTTCCAGGGGCCCCGACGGCTCGACCTTGCCCCAGGTCGCCGGGTCGTACACCGCCAGGTACGCCGGCAAACTGTAAGCAGGGTCAGCGAAGTCGTCGCACGTCCGAGGCCGGTCGCGATCATCCACATTGCCCTCGATCGTGCCGCGGACGTAGACGATCTTCGGCGCGCCCGGGTGCGCCGCCAGCGCGGCGACCAGTTCGGAGCGCTTGGTCACCGTGTGGACGTCACCGGGTGCGGCGGCCGCTCCCCCGGTCGTTCCCGCGCCCCAGCCGTCGTGCGCGCCGAGCACCCCGCGGCCCGGGTCGTGGCCGTGAGCTTCCGCCGTCCCGGCGGTGAGGGTGAGTCCGAGCAGGGCGAGGCACCCCGCGAAGGCCTTCCAGCGCATGTCGGCTCCTTCTACTCGGCCGCCCGGGCCGCGAGCTCGGCCAGCCGGGCGGGCTCCGGGTCGCCGTCCACGACGACGACGTGGTGGGTCAGCGTCAGCTCCCCGCCCGGTTCGAGCAGCCACGGCCGGTGGTAGGTCGCGGCGAAGCTGACCACCGGGAACGGCTCGGCGCGGACGTACCAGGCGGTCGGGAACCCGGGGTTCGCCGGGCTGTCGGCGAACAGCAGCGTCGAGGTCCGCAGGCTCTCGTCGTGGCGGCCGGTGAACGCGAGCCACGGCGCGCGATGGCCCATCGCGCCGTCCGCCTCCCGGCCGTCGGACGTCCGGACCGTGCCGCCGACGAACGAGCGCGGGCCGCGCCAGAACAGCCCGCCGTACCCGGCGGTGTCCCGGCCTTCGGTGACCGGACTCCCCCAGCGCAGCTCCCGGCCGCTGGTGTTGCGCAGCCGGCTCGACCACGTGAGGGTCCAGCTGTCCGGCGAGACGTCGCCGAAGCGCAGCGTGCGGTGCTCGGTCAGCCACTGCCGGCCCGACGCGGTGCGCCACGCGAGCTCGTGCCGCAGTTCGCAGTGCGCGGGCGCGCACACGAAGCTCTCCCAGCGGACGTGGCCGACGGTGCCGTTGTTGTCGAGCGGGGTGTACCCGAGGCCACGCACGTAGGTCCGGCCGCCCCAGAAGTTCTCGCCCGACAGGTGGGCCATGGTGAACTGCAGGCCGTTGTGCCAGGTGTGGTCGTGCGGCCGGACCGCGGTCACGGTCTCGCCCGCGGTGCTCCGCAACGGGTGCAGGTACGGCTTCGGCGAGTCCCCGGCCGGTGTCGGCGGTGCCACGACGTACTCCGCCAGGACGAGGTCGCCGAGGCGGACGCGCACCGCGCCGTCGTCGTCTTCGGCCAGCTCCAATGTCCCGTCCCCCACCGCCGCGCGGCTCACGCCCGCTCCCCGGTCTCGGCCGGCAGTTCCGCCACGGGGACCGGGCGGCCGGTGACCAGGGACCGGTTCGCGGCCAGGCCGGTGAGCAGCGCCCGCAAGCCGGCGTCGTGGTCGGCCGCGCAGCCGAGCTCGTCCGGTTCGGCGTCGCCGAGCAGCTCGGCGAGCATCCGCTCGTCCCCGCCGCCGTGGCCTTCGCCGAGGACGCCGTCGAACACGACTTCCGGTGGCGCCCAGTGCCGTTGCACGGTCAGCCGGGCGCGGCCCGGCTCCGGCGCCGGGACGGCGTCGCTCGCGTACTCGTTCTCCCGGACGTCCAGCTCGAGACGCCCGGAGCTGCCGGAGAACGCGACGCGGTAGCCCTCGCGCGGCGAGTAGGCGTGCAGGTGGTAGTTCAGCACCACCCCGCCGTGGTACCGCACCAGCACGGACAGGTCGTCTTCGATGGTGACTCCAGGCCCGAACACGTTCTGGTTCCGGACGTAGCCGTCTTCGTGCTCGGCGTCGCGGTAGAGCGCGCGCAGCTTCGGCGAGGCTTCGAGGTCCAGCGCGAAACGGTCGTCGGCGCGGCCGCTTTCGTCGCCGTAGAAGAACAGCCGCCCGAACGCGAACACCGTTTCCGGGTCGCGGCCGAGCCACCAGTCGACCAGGTCGAAGTGGTGGCCGGACTTGTGCACGAGCAACCCGCCGGAGTTCGCCTTCTCGCGGTGCCAGCGGCGGAAGTAGTCGGCGCCGTGCGCGGTGTCGAGCAGCCAGCTGAACTCGACCGAACCGACGTCCCCGATCGCGCCCGCCGCGAGCAGTTCGCGCACGCGCCGGTGCACCGGGTTGTACCGGTAGTTGAAGGCCACGCGCACCGAGCGTCCCGTCTCGCGGCGGGCCGCCAGGATGCGCCGCGCGCCGTCGACGTCGGTGGTCATCGGCTTTTCCGTGACGACGTCGCAGCCCGCGTGCAGCGCCGCGACGACGTAGTCCGCGTGGGTGTGGTCGGGCGTGCAGACCACGACGACGTCGATGCGTTCCTTCGCCAGCATGGCGGTGAAGTCGTCCGGCCGGTAGCCGGGCACCGCCGTGCCGAGCCAGCCGTTGTGGACGCGCATGCGGGTCTCGTTGGAGTCGCAGAAGGCCGCGAGCTCGGCCCGCGGCGAGCCGGCCAGGGCCCGGGCGAACAGCTGGGCCCGCGAGCCCAGCCCCACGATCGCGTAGCGGCGCATCACGTTTCCTCTCGGGCCGGGGTCCAGGGCAGGGCGAGTTCGGAGAAGAGGGCGAGCCGGTCGGCGGCGGCGTCGACCGCCCGGTCGACGCCCGGCACGACGAACCGGCGCTCCGGCCCGGTGCCGACCGCCCGGGCCTGGGGCAGCCGCCGCGGCTCGGGCGCGTCGCGGACGGCCTCGACCAGCGCGGTGAACGCACGGGTGGCGGCCAGCGGGGCGAGCAGCGGCACGCCGTCGCGGAGGTGGCCGGCGAGGTTCGCCAGCAGGTCGTCCGGCGGGCCGACCGGCACCGGCTCACCACCGATGAGGACGACGTCGGTCTTGTAGTGCCACCGGATCCGGCCTTCGGTGCCGTGGATCAGCACGTAAGGCTCGTGGTCGGCCTCGGCGGCGAGTGTCGCGGCGGCGACGACGTCCGGTGCCCCGGTGAAGCACAGGCGCGCGCACGCCGTGTCGTCCGCTTCGATGTCACGGGCGCGGTACAGCTCGACGGTGCTCCGCTCGGGCAGCGCCCCGGCCGTGCCGTTGAGCAGCAAGGCGGTCGCGACGGCGTGGGCGAACGGGTTCGTCAGGGCGCCGTCGACGACCGCGCGCCCGTCGAGCCGACGCCGGCCCGCCCACGCGGTGCGCGCGAAGTAGCGGTCACGCCGGATCCACGCGCCCGCGGCGGCGATCCCGGTGACCGTCCCGATCGCCCCCCGGGCCAGCGCGGCCCGGATCACCGGGACCGCGGGCGAGCCGAAGCTCTGGAACCCGACCTGGCAGGCCCGCCCGCGCGCCCGGTCGGTCAGCTCGTCGAACGCCGCCAGGTCGAGCACCGGCGGCTTCTCCACGAGCACGTGGCAGCCCGCGGCGAGCGCGAGCCGGGCCAGCGGCAGGTGCGTGTGCGGCGGGGTGGCGATCACGGCGATGTCCGCCGGCACGCGGGCCAGCAGCTCGGCCGGGTCGTGGGTGAACACCGGCACCAGCTCGGCGGCGCCGTCCGCCGGTTCGCGGACGTCGCACGCGCCGGCCAGGACGATCTCGCCCCGGTCGTGCAGCGCCCGGGCCCGGCGCAGGTGCGTGCGCGCGTAGCCCGCCGTGCCGAAGACGACGACCCTGGGGATCATCGGCGGCCGCCGGTCGCCACCGCGGCCAGGGCCAGCGGCCCGGCCACCACCAGCGCCAGGATCGGCAGCATCCAGACGAGCACCACCGCGAGGCCGGCCGCCCCGGCCAGGAGCAGGGCGTTCCCGGGTGCCGCCGCGGACTCGCGGGCGGCCGTCACGACCGCGCGGCGCCAGGACGGTTCCCCGGCCGCCACGACTGCGCAGGTCCGCACCGCGCCGACGGCCGCCACCGCGGCCAGCACCCACAACGCCGGGCTGAGCACGCCCGCGCCCGGCATCGACCGCACGACTTCGAGGTCCACCGCGAACACGAGCACCACCAGCAGACCGAGCCCGCCGAAGGCGAGACCACCCCGGGCGTTCTGCCGGAAGTCCGCCCAGAACGTCGTCCACAATGGACTCCCGATGCCGCGGCGCGTCCGGTCGAGGGCCCGGCAGCCCGCCGTGAACGCCGGCGGCGCGGTCACCACCGGCACCGAAGCGAGGGCGACGAGCAGGCCGGTCAGCAAGCAGTTCGAGAAGTCCTCCAGCCCGGTTCGCCACTCTGTTGATCGCCTCTGGGTTGATCGCCTTCGGGTTTTCGGCATCGTCGTCACCCCTTCAGGCCGCTGGTGCTGACGCCTTCGACCAGCAGGCGCTGGAAGGCGAGGAAGAACAGGACGATCGGCACGAGCGCGAGCGCCGACATGGCGAACATCGCGCCGAAGTTCGACTCGCTGCTGGTGTCGACGAACAGCCGCAAGCCCAGCGGCACGGTGAACTTCTCCGTGTCGTTCAGGTACACCATCTGCGTGAAGAAGTCGTTCCACGTCCAGATGAACGTGAAGATCGACGTCGTCACCAGCGCCGGTTTCGACAGCGGCAGCACGACGTGCCAGAACGTCCGGTAGACCGAACAGCCGTCGATGGTCGCGGCTTCGTCGAGCTCCCGCGGGATCCCCCGCATGAACTGCACGATCAGGAACACGAAGAACGCCTCGGTGGCCAGCAGCTTCGGCAGGATCAGCGGGACGAACGTGTTGACCAGGCCGGCCTGCTGGAAGATCACGTACTGCGGGATGAGCGTCACGTGGTAGGGCAGCATCAGCGTCGTGATCATGAACGCGAACAGCGCGCCGCGGAACCGGAAGTTCAGCCGGGCGAAGGCGTACGCGGCCAGCGAGCAGGACAGCACGTTGGCCGCCACCGACAGGCCGGCAACGAGGAACGAGTTGAGGAAGAAGCGGCCGAACCCGACGTCCGCCGCCCCTTCCCAGCCCCTCGTGTAGCCGTCGAAGACGAACCGCGTGGGCAGCAGCGAAAGCCGGGACAGGATCTCGTCCGGCGGCTTGACCGACGCGAACGCCAGCCACACCAGCGGGTAGAGCACCACGGCGACGATCACCAGGCACAGCACGTGCCACCCGAACGAGCGGGCCGTGCGCGGCAGCGCGGTCATGAGCGCTCCCCGGCGTCGTCGTAGAACACCCACAGCTTGGCCGTGCGGAACACGATCGCCGTGACGATCGCGATCACCGCCAGCAGCACCCAGGCCATCGCGGACGCGTAACCCATGCGGAAGTCCTGGAAACCGACCTCATACAGGTAGAGCGTGTAGAACAGGTCCGCGTCGGCCGGGCCGCCGCGGCCGCCGCCGATCACGAACGCCGGCGTGAACGCCTGGAACGCGTGGATGGCCTCCATCACCAGGTTGAAGAAGATCACCGGCGACAGCATCGGCAGCGTGATGTGCCGGAACCGGCGGAACGCGCCGGCGCCGTCGATCGCGGCCGCCTCGTGCAGCTCCGCCGGGATCTGCTTGAGCCCGGCCAGGAAGATCACCATCGGCGCGCCGAACTGCCAGACCCCGAGCAGCACGATCGAGGCGAGGCTGAACTGCGGGTCGTCCACCCAGCTCGGCGTGTGCCAGCCGAAGAACGCCAGCACCTCGTTCACCGGGCCGCCGCCCATGAACAGCGCCCGCCACACCAGCGCCGCCGCGACGCTCGCGCCGAGCAGCGACGGCGCGTAGAACGCGGCGCGGTAAAAGCCGTTCGCCCCGCGGCGGGTGTTCAGCAGCATCGCCACCAGCAGCGACACGGCGAGCTTCAGCGGTACCGAGACCAGGACGTAGATCAGCGTCACCTTCACCGACTGCAGGTAGCGGTCGTCGTCGGTGAACATGTGCGCGAAGTTGCCCAAGCCGACCCAGTTCGGCGAGGTGAACAGGTCGTAGTCGGTGAAGGACAGGTAGAGCGAGACGACCATCGGGCCGACGGTCAGCGCCACCGCGCCGAGCAGCCAGGGCGTCAGGAACGCGAAGGCTTCCGGCTGGCTCCGGCGGCGGCGTCCGGCCGGCCGGTCCCGCCTCCGGACCCGCGCGGCCGCCTCCGTGGCGACCGGCGGGTCCGGGGTGCGCACGGTCGTCATCGGCTAGGCCAGCCCCTTCTCGGCTTCGGACATGAACCGCGTGACGGCGTCGTCGATGCTCATCCGCCCGAACGCGACCTCTTCGTACGTGCGCTGGAGCAGCTTCTGGATCGCGCCCGCGCCCTTGGGCGGCACCGGCGGGGCGGCGCCGAGCTTCGGCTCGAGCGCGGCTTCGTAGTCGTAGAGCGTCTTGTCCGCGCCCTTCGCGCTCGCCGCCAGTTCGGCGCGGACCTTCAGGTTGGGCGCGAGCCCGCGGTCGGTGCCGACGATCTTGCCGACTTCCGCGTCGTTGACCAGGAAGTCGACGAGCTTCGCGGCCGCCTCCTGCTGTTGGCTGCGCGCGGAGACCGACAGGAACATCGACGGCCGCCGGTACTGCCCGGTGTTGCCCGCGGTGTCGGCCGGGTACGGCGCCACGTTCAGCGGCTTGCCGTTCGCCTTCTGGTAGGCGGGCAGCAGGTTGTCGTAGGCGAACTCGGAGCTCGTCAGCTTCTTGCCGAGCGGGGACTGCTCGGGCGAGGTGTTGTAGGACGCGGTGACGTCGGCCGGCGACGCGCCCTTGCTGTCGCGGAACCTGCTCGCGAGCTGCCAGTAGCGGCGCAGGTCGTCGGCGGTGAAGCCGAGCTTGCCCTCGGGGGTGTAGAACTGCTTGCCCTGCTGGCGCAGCCAGATCTCCAGGGTGGTGTCGAGGATGCCGAAGTCGGTCGTGCCGCGGGCGCCACCGGCGGCGCTCACCTTCTGCGTCGCGTCGGCGTACTGGTCCCAGGTGAGGCCCTTCGCCGGGTCCGCGCCGGCCGCGGTGAACGCGGCGGGGTCGTAGAGCATCGCCGGCGTGTTCTGCGCCCACGGCACGGCGTACCGCTTGCCCTGGTACACGCCGGTGGCCGCGAGCTCGGGGTTGATGTCGGTGAGCGAAACCGACTTCCCGGCGCCCTGGTTCAGGTCGGCCAGGACGCCCCGGCCGCCGTACTCGGCCAGGTAGCGCGTGTCGACGTTGAGGACGTCCGGCGGCTTCCCGCCCGCCGTCTGCGTCGCCAGCTTCTCCCAGTAGGCGGCGTACGCCGAGAACGACGTCTGCACCTTGATCTTCGGGTTCCTCTGCTGGAACAGCTCGACGGCCTTCTTGGTCAAGTTCGCCCGGCCGTCACTCCCCCACCAGACGAAGGTGATCGTCACGTCCCCGCCGTCGCCGGCGTCCGAGCCGCACGCGGCCACCCCGGTCAGCAGCAGCGGTACCACCGCGGCCAGCGCGACGACGGTCCGCCGCTGTCTTGTCCGACCCATCGAGCTCTCCGTTCTCAGCCGGTCAGCACTTTCTGAAAACGCTGTCAGCGGGCTCACGGTAGGCAGTGCGCGTGGCACGTGTCAACGGGCGAAACGGAGCAATAACCCTTGTGCAGCAACCTCTTCGACATCGTCAGGGCAGCGTGAGAAAGCGCTTACAGCAACCGGGCGGACGCGGGAGCTGCCAGCGCTGGGGGCACCGGGGGTGTTACCCGGTGCGTTCCGCGCCCGGGCGGACGGCACTCGCCCACGGGACGCCGATTTCGGAGAACAGCGCCAGCCGGTCCGCGGCGACGGCGACCTCCTCGCCGATCCCCCGGACCACCGGGTGCCGGCTCGCTCCTTCACCCGCCGTGCGGATCCAGCCCGCCGGGATCCGCGCCGGCGAAGGCGCGTCCCGCACCGCCTCGACCACCGACGCGAACGCGCGGGTGGCCGGCAGCGGGGCGAGCAGCGGCACTCCCGCCGGATCGCGGTGGTGGGCGACCAGGTTGCGCAGCAGGTCCACCGGTTCGCCGAGGTGGACGCGCTCGTCGTCCAGCTCGAGCCGGTGGCTCTTGTACCAGAACTTCGCCCGCCCCTTCTTGCCGTGCACCACGACGTACGGCTCGTGGTCCTGCTCGGCGCACAGCGACGCGGCGACGACGATCTCGGGGCCGCGGTCGAAGCGGATGCGCAGGCACGCGGTGTCGTCGGCTTCGATGTCCCGCGTGCCGTAGAGCTCCAAGGCGATCTCCGCCGGGTCCTGCCCGCCGACCCCGCCGACGAGCAGCGCGGTGGCGACCGCGTGGGAGAACGGGTTGGTCAGGGCGCCGTCGACGACGGCCTCGCCGTCCAGCCACCGGCGGCCCGCCCAGGGGTTGCGGCGGTAGTAGGCGTCGGTGCGGATCCACGCCCCGGCCGCGCCGACGCCGGCGATCTCGCCGAGCCGGCCGGCCGCGATCGCCGCCCGCAGGACCGGCAGCGCCGGGGACCCGAAGCTCTGGAACCCGGTCTGGCACGCCGACCCGTTCTCCGCGGCCAGCCGCGACAGCGTCCGGAACCCGGCGAGGTCGAGCACCGGCGGGGTTTCCAGCAGCAGGTCGCCGCCCGCCCGCAGGACCGCGCCGCCGACCCGGACGTGCGCGTGCGGCGGGGTCGCGACGACGGTGATGTCGGGACGGCAGCGGCGGAGCAGGTCGTCGACGCCGACGTGCGCGGTGCCGCCCTCGGGCAGCAGGGCGATCGCGGCGGCCGAGGGCACCCGGATGTCGGCCATGCCGGCGAAGCGCACAAGCCCTTCGTCGTGCAGGATGCGCGCGCGGTGCAGGTAGCTGAACGCGTAGCCGGACGTGCCGACCACGGCCAGCTTCGGCGGGTCCGCGACGGTGCGGCGCCTGCTCCCCGACATGGGTCTCCGATCGGCGCGGCCGGGTCCGGCCGGGCGGGAACTGACGAATGGGCAGTTCGGGAGAAACTTCCGGTGGTCACGGTAGGGCGTTCGCGACAAGTGTGTCAATATCCGGGACATGCCTTCGAATTCGTCGAAAACCGGGTACTCCGAACGGCGGTGGCCGGTTCGAGTAAGCGCTTACTCGAACCGGCCACCGCCGTTCGGAGTACCCGGTTTTCGACGAATTCGAAGGCATGTCCCGGATATTGACACACTTGTCGCGAACGCCCTACCGTGACCACCGGAAGTTTCTCCCGAACTGCCCATTCGTCAGTTCCCGCCCGGCCGGACCCGGCCGCGCCGATCGGAGACCCATGTCGGGGAGCAGGCGCCGCACCGTCGCGGACCCGCCGAAGCTGGCCGTGGTCGGCACGTNAGTCGGCTCCAGCGTGAAGGAATACGGCGCCTGCGTCATGCTCCCGGTGCGGGTGATCTTGTTCGTGCAGCCGCCGAAGGAGTTGCCCGACTCGTTCAGGTAGCCGTCGACGTCGCTGTCGCCGGTCGTCTCCAAGCACACCTTCGTCGATTCGAAGACGTTGTTCTGCGCGAGGAACTGCGCGTTCATCCGCGAATGCACGGCGGAATCGGTGACCGAGTGGAAATAGTTGTCGTAGGCGTGCCCGGTGCCGAACCGCAGGCTGGGCAGCCGCGAGTTGACGTTCTCGAACCAGTTGTGGCTGTAGGTCACGTGCAGCTTGCCGGTGTCTTCGGCCGCGTTGTTGTCGCTGTGCCCGACGAGCGAGACCTTGTAGTGGTCGTGGAACTTGTTCCAGGACACCGTGATCCCGTCGGCGGCGTGGCTGATGTCGAGCAGGCCGTCGTAGTAGTCCTTGCCGTGGTCGAGGTCCGACGACAGGTCGTTGTGGTCGATCCACACGCGGGTCGCGCCGCGCTGGATCTGGATCGCGTCGGTGCCGACGGCCTTCGAAATGGCCAGGTTGCGGATGATCACGTTCGACGACTTGTCCACGGCGAGACCGCCGCCGGTGAAGCCGGACCCGGACCCGACGCCGAGGATCGTCTTGTTGGAGCCGATCTTCACCAGCGTCTTGTTCGCCAGCGTGATCTTCCCGCTCACCCGCACCGTGCGGGCCGTGGCATCGGCGACGGCGCTGGTGAACGCGGACGCCGTCGTGACGGTGACGGTCTCGCCGCCCGCGCCGCCGGTCGTGCCGGCACCGAAGCCGGCCGGGGAGTTCTCGTAGGCGTGCGCGACCCCGGTGGGGACGGCGACGGCCATCGCGGCGGCGACGGCGGCGGTTCCGAAAACGCGCAAGGACTTCCTGGTCATCAGGCACCTCGAAAAGGAGGAGGGGACCCGCGCCCCGGGAGCGGGGAACACGGCGGAGACTCCGTTCTACGATTTGCAGCAAAACCCGGTCAACGGTTTGCAGGATTTTCAGCGCAAGACCGGCCGAATGGCCCTGCGCCGGCCGGATCCCCGCTGCCGCAAGGCGATCCGTTGTTGACAACGCTGCCGCGCGTTTCCATGATGTGGCAGGAGCCTGCCGAGGAGTAGCCGTGAGCGTGACCATTCACGACGTCGCCCGCCGGGCCAACGTGTCGATCTCGACCGTGTCGCGCGCGTTCACGTCCCCGGACCTGGTCCGGCACCAGACCCGCAGCCGGGTGCTGGCGGCGGCGAGCGAGCTCGGTTACCACGCCGTCGGCGCGCCCCAGCCGGTCGTGCGCACCGGGCACATCGGGATCGTGGTGTCGGACCTCGGCAACCCGTTCTTCACCGGCGTGCTCGACGGCGTCCAGGCCCGCGCGCGCCAGGACGACGTCGCCGTGCTGTTCGCCAGCAGCGACCAGGACCCGGCGACCGAGCAGAACCTGGTCCGCCGGATGGCCCGGCAGGTCGACGGCGTGGTGCTGGGCAGCCCGAGCATGACCGACGACCAGCTGCGCGCGCTCGCCGGCCAGACGACGCTGGTGCTGCTCAACCGCGAGGTGCCGGGGATCCCGTCGATCGTGATGGACGCGGCGGACGGGATGCGCCAGGCGATCGAGCACCTGGCCGCGCTGGGCCACCGCCGGTGCGCCTACCTCGGCGGGCCCCGCGCGTCGTGGGCGAACCGCGCCCGCCGCCAGGGTCTGGCGGAAGCGGCCGAGCGGCACGGAACCGAGGTGGTCGAGTTCGGCCCGTTCCCCCCGGTGTTCGAGGGTGGCCTGCAGGGCGCGGACCTGGCCCTGGCCGCGGACGTGACGGCGATCGTCGCCTACAACGACCTGGTCGCCTTCGGGGCCCTCGCGAGGCTGAACGCCCGCGGTGTCCCGGTCCCGGACGAGATCAGCCTGGTCGGTTTCGACGACCTGGTGTTCGCGGCGATCTCGGCACCCCCGCTGACGACGATCGCGATGCCGACGGAGGCGGCGGGCCGCGCGGCGGTCACGATCCTGCTCGACTTGCTGGACGGTGACGCGGACGAGCACACGAACCAGGTGCTCGACACGTACCTGATCGTCCGCGCCACCACGGCCCCGCCTGCGGGCTAGCTGTACTGCTGCGGTGTGCCCGCGGTGATGGTTGTAGGTATGCAACCAGTGTGGCAAGGCTCGGCGGCGTTCGGTGTCGGTGCGGTAAGGCCTGCTGTAGGCCCATTCCTCCAGCAGAGTGCGGTTGAACCGCTCCACCTTGCCGTTGGTCTGCGGCCGGTAGGGCCGGTTCCGTTTCGGGGCGATCGCCGCGTCGCGCAGCGTGTCGCGCCACAGGTGTGAGCGGTAGCAGGCGCCGTTATCCGTCAGCACCCGGTGGGCGGTGATGCCGTAACCGGCGAAGAACGCCTGGGCTCGGGTCCAGAACGCGACCGCGGTGTCCCGGGTCTCGTCGGCCGGGATTTCGGTGTAGGCCAGCCTGCTGTGATCGTCCACGGCGTTGTGCAGATAGGCGTAGCCATGGCCACGGTTGCCGCTGTTGCGGCGGCCGGCGGCCCGGCCGATGACCCGGTGGCCGCCGCCGTCGGGGATGTTGCCCAGCTTCTTGATGTCCACGTGCACCAGGTCACCGGGTGCGGAGTGTTCGTAGCGGCGGACTGGAGTGGCGGTGGCCCGGTCCAGGTGCCTCAGCCGGGCCAGCCGGTAGCGGGACAGGATCCGGTGCACCGTGGAGGGGTTCAGGCCGAGCAGGTAGGCGATCCGCGCGGGGCCCCACCGGCGGATCAGCCGAACTTTGATGACGCGCCGCTCAGTCCGCGTCGGTGTCCGGGCCGGGCTGGTGCGCGGGCGGCTGGACCGATCAGCCATGCCGACTTCGCCCAGGTCGCGGTAGCGGCCGGCCCATCGGGCAGCGGTGGAGACCGACACCTCGAACCGCTCCGCGGCCCGCCGCAGCGGCCAGCCGTCCTCGACGACACAGCGAGCCAGGCGGAGTCTGCCGGTCGGGGTCAGGGGTGCGTTAGCGTGGGTCACGAGAGCCTCCAGGGCAGTCGGTGCAGATGTCGCAATCCACACCGAACCCGGAGGCCCTCCCTCACACCAAGATCATCCGATCACGTGTCACCACGATCGCAACCTCCCGGGCAGTACAGCTAGCCCCCGAGGACGTGCCGGTCCAGGAACGGGTTCCGGAACTTGCCCGTGGGGTCGAGTTTCCCTGCCAGCTCGCGGAATTCCGCCAGCCGCGGGTAGGCGCCGCCGGCCGCGTGGAAAAGCTTTCCCCAGTGCGGCCGGGCCCCGAACGGCGCCAGGCGCTCCTCCAGCACCGGGAGCACCGCCTCGACGTCGGCCTGCCGCGGCTGCCACGTGAAGTGCAGCGCCACGCGGTCGCCGCCGTGGCACGGGCTCAGCCACAGCTCGTCGCCCGCGATCGCGCGGATCTCCGACACCAGCAGCACCGGCGCCAGGAGCTCGCCGATCTCGCGGACCGCCCGGATGGCGGCCACGGCGTCGGCGTAGGGCACGAAGTACTCCGACTGCAGCTCGTCCCCGACGCTCGGCGTGAACGCCAGCTGGAAGTGCGGCAGCCGCTCGTGCCACGGGCCCGGGACCCCGAGCTGCGGCGTGCAGTTGTCCGCCGGGATGCCGGCCGCGTGCGCCGGGTGGCGGGGGCCGTCGGCCGGCACCGCGCCGAACAGCCCGGGCCGCGCGGTGAACGCGTCCACGCGGCTCTTGACCCACACCTGGTCGATCGTGTCGTTCGCCCAGTTCGTGAACAGGCTGACGCTGTAACCGGCGTCCTCGATCTCGTCGAAGTGCCGGTACGCGGCGTCCCACGGCAGAGCGTCGAAGACGTCTTGGCGGACGTCGAACGCGGGCACGACGTCGAGCGTCAGCCGCGTGACGACGCCGAACGCGCCCAGGCCGACGACCACCCCGGCGAACTCCGGGTCGGCGCGGGTGAAGGTCCGCAGCTCGCCGTCCGCGGTGACCAGTTCGACCGCCGAAACGGCCGCGGCGAGCCCGGGCTGACGGCGGCCGGAACCGTGGGTGCCGGTCGCCACGCTGCCGGCCACCGTGATGTGCGGCAGCGACGCGAGGTTCGGCAGGGCGAACCCGGCCGCGTGCAGCTGTCCGGCGAAGTCGCCGTAGCGCGCCGACCCGCCGACGGTCACGCTGCCGTCGTGGAACTCCACCGGGACGTCGAGCGCGCGCAAGTCCAGCAGGACGCCGCCGGGCGAGTCCGCGATGTCGTTGAAGCAGTGCCGGCTGCCCAGCGCCTTGACGCGCGACGCGCCGGCGACGGCCGCGCGCACCTCGTCGACCGTGCGCGGGGCCACCACCGCGTCCGCGGTGTAGGCGTGGTTGCCCGCCCAGTTCGACTCGCCCAATGTCCCTCCACAGTGCCGGATCCCCCACTTGGAGACCCT
This sequence comes from Amycolatopsis sp. MEPSY49, assembly GCF_051337345.1. Lineage (NCBI taxonomy): Bacteria > Bacillati > Actinomycetota > Actinomycetes > Pseudonocardiales > Pseudonocardiaceae > Amycolatopsis > Amycolatopsis sp. MEPSY49. The sequence continues at coordinate 25,069 of NZ_JBDLYJ010000025.1, forward strand.
ACGCGGCGGCCTCCCGCCAGAAGTCGCGCATCCACTCCGGCGGCACCGGGTTGTCCTCGCCGACCTGGGTCAGCAGCACCGCGACCGTGCCGGTCGAGGGGACGACGTGGGCGGTCGTGCCGGTGCCGCCGACCCAGCCGTAGCGGCCGGGGACGGTCCACGGCTCGACGGCGGCGACGTCGACCGCGCCGCCCATCCCCCAGCCCTGGCCCTCCAGGAACAGCGCGCCGATCTCGCGCTGGGCCGCGGTGGTGTGGTCGGTGGTCATCGCGCGGACCGACTCCGCGTTCAGCACGCGCCGGCCGTCCGGGGCGGCACCGGAGGCGAGCAGCATCCGGCCGAAGGCCACCCAGTCCTCCGCCGTCCCGGCCAGGCCGCCGCTGCCCAGCGGCAACGCCGGCATCGTGCTCCACTGGCCGTCCGGCGGATCGGCGAGGACGAGCCCGTCGGCGGTTTTCTTGTAGAAGGTGGTGAACCGGTCGCGCCGGTCCGGGCCGACGACGAACCCGGTGTCGGCCATGCCCAGCGGCGCGAAGATCCGCTCCTCGAGCAGTTCCGGCAGCGACCGGCCGGACGCGCGGGCGGCGAGCACGCCCTGGATTGTCGAACACGTGTCGTACAGCCACGCCTCGCCCGGCTGGAAGGCGAGCGGCACCTCGGCCAGCCGCGCGAGCCAGGCGTCCGGGCCGGGGAAGCTCTGCACTTCGCGGCCGTCGCCCTGCACGGGGAACAGCGCCTGCACCGCGGGCAGCGTGAAGTCCGACGCGAAGCCCCAGCCGGCCTGGCCGGTCAGGACGTCGAACACGGTGATCGGCCGCTTCGCCGGGACGACGTCGTCGACGGGGCTCGACGGCGTCCGCACCACGTTGGGGTCCGCCAGCTCGGGCAGCCACCGGCCGATCGGGTCGTCGAAGGCCAGCGTGCCGTCGTCGACCAGGGTGAGCACGGCCGCGGCGGTGATCGGCTTGGTGATGGAGGCGATCCGGAACAGCGAGTCGCCGGTCATCGGCCGGCTGCCTTCGACGTCGACGGAGCCGACCGCCACGACTTCGCGTTGTCCGGCCCGGTCGACGACGGCCACCGCACCGGGCAGCGTGCCGGCGTCGACGTGGCGTTGCAGGGTTTCGCGCAGGCTCATGATCCTCCCCAGGTCCGTGCCCGCACGATAGTCAGCGGGCGGGGATGATCGCCTGGTGGGTGCCGCCGAGGCCGTGCGGGCTGAGCAGCCGGCCCATCCGCTTCGGCATCCGCAGGGTGATCGCGCGGTCGAGGACGCGGGCGCCGGGCGCGGCGGCCGCCAGCCGCTGCTCGTAGCCCGTGCAGCCGGCCGGTTCCCGCAGCCACGCCGACACCACCAGGTTGCCCTCCCCCACCACCGCGGCCGACAGACGCGTCTCCGGCAGCTGCGCGATCGCGGTGCCGGCGCGGTCCAGGTCGCCCGCGGTGATGTCGAGGCGGTAGCCCGCGATCACCGGCCAGCCCGCCGGGACGTGCGCGAGGTCGCAGCGGAAGTCGAGCTCGTGGTTGCGCAGCATCCGCGCCAGCGTGCGGCGCACCGCGGATTCGCTCATCCGGCAGTCGCGGGCCAGCTCCGCGTAGCTGCGCCTGCCGTCCTCGCCGAGGGATTCGACCAGCGCGCGCACGTCGCGGTCGTCCCATTGCTGCGGGACGACCAGCCGGGCCTGCACCGCCGTCTCGTCGAGCACCGCCCGCTGTTCCGGGGCCAGCGCGTTCACCAGCCAGCCGCTGCCCTCGCGGTACACGCGCGTCGCGACGGCGAACCGGACCTCGCGCACCCCGGGCAGGGCGCCGACGCCGCCGGTGACCAGTGCGTCCAGCGCGTCGAGATCGCGGGCTGCCAGCGAGAGGAACAGCGAGAACCGGCTGGTCGTGCGCTCGACGCTGAACACCGACGGCCAGCCGCACAGCTCGCGGGTCAGCTCGGTCAGCGCGTCCGGGCGGCAGGCCAGGTCGACGTAGCCGACCGTGGTCGTCGGGGCGGTGGCGTACGCGGTGAGCCAGGCCAGCCCGGCCGCCTGCAGCCGGTCCCAGCGGCGGGCGGCCGTCGTCGCGTCGGTGCCGACGGCGGCGGCGATCCGCGTCCACGGCGCCCGCGGGTCGCGCTGCAGCGCCTCGACCAGCGCGAGGTCCGACCCGGTCAGCCGCGCCGGTTCCGGCTGGGCGGCCGTGGGAACGGGCATGGCGCATTGTGCCCTGATCATGATCACCTGCCAAGGGCCGCCGGGCGCGCCGGCGGCCCCGCCGTCCTACTGACGCCGCAACCGCGGCACCACGACCGCCCCGGCCACCAGCACGAGGAAACCGCCGAGCACGAACGGCAGCACCGGCACGTCCCCCGGCTCCGCGGCCGGCACCGCGCGCTCGCGGCCGCCGTAGCCGCCGCCCGCGCCGTCGCGGTCGTAGGCCGAGCCGGGCAGCTTGTCCGCGTACCGCTCGTGCAGCTGAGCGCGGTAGTCGGCGAGCGCCAGCTTCGTCCCCGCGGCGAGGCCGGTGACCGAGCCGTCCAGCACCGTCACGGCGTCGCCGTGCACCGCGTACCAGGCGTTGACCTGCGGTTCGTGCAGGAGGTACCCGCCGGCCGCGGCCTCGGCGTACTTCCGCTCGTAGTCACCGGACGCGACGTTCACGACGGTCCAGGCCGCGCCCTGCCGCTCGGCCCAGACGGTCGCCGTGGTGCCGTCGCCGGTCCGCGCCGGCACCGCGACGTAGGCGAGCGCGGCCGGGACGTCCGAGGTCCCGGCGACGAACGCCGCCGTCGGTTCGTAGACCGCGACCTGGGTGCGTGCGTCCGCGTTCGCCCGCGAAGCCGCGGCGGCCGCGTGGGCGCCGGGGAACTTCGTCTCCGCGAGCCGGTCGAGGGTCTGCTTGCCGCCGGTGACCTGGCCGATCGCGGCGGTGTCGGCCGCCGTCGGGGTGCCGGCGGGCCCGGTCGCCGCACCGGCGGCACCGGCCGTGGCGAGCATCGCGGCGCCGGCCAGCACGGCCGCGCCCAGCGTTTTCTTCAGCACGCTCATCCCTCGATCCCGTACAGCGTGTGCGTCCACTGGAACTGGTTGTTCGAGCGGTAGGTGTCGTAGTTCATCGAGTTGTAGCGGCTGTTGCCGGGCCACGGATCCCCGTATTCGACGCGGGTCGCGCCACTGGAGTTGTCGTAGCCGTAAAGGACGTGCATGTGCCCGCCGCCGGAGCGCCAGCCGATGCGGGTGCCGATCGGCTGGCCCGCGTCGATCTGGTTCTTGATGGTGGTGAAGGAAAGGACCTGCCCGTTCGAGTTGTACGACCCGACGTTCGAAAAGCCCAGCCAGCGGAACACCCGCTGCTGGTCGGACAGGTACCCCTGGTTGTTCGCGCAGTCGCTGCCCGACTCGTTGTGGGCGACCTGGCAGAACTTCGTCTGGGAAAGCGAATATCCCCAGTAGTCGGCGATGGTGTTGCCGCTGGCGTCCCAGCACCACTGGTCCTTCTGCTGGGCCTGCATGGTGATGCCGAGATCGGTCCGCGCGGCGGCCGCGGCGGCGGGCGCCTGCAGCGCGACGACGGCCACCGCGGCCGAAATCGCCGCGAGTCCACGTAGGACTCCTGAAGTGGTTTTCACGAAGTGGTCCTCCAGCCGGTGAGGATTCGACCTGGTGGCAGGGAATACTCCGCGCAGCGCGGCGCGCCCGGTACCTACTAAGGGAGGATCACGTTGGCAGGGAACGGTTTCCGGCGGATCCCGGCATTTCCCGGGTGCCGGATTCCGGCAGCGGCTCCGGCCCGCCGGACGGATTCCGGCGGGCCGGACGGTGCCGCGGGAGGTCAGCCCACCGTCGTCGTGCCGAGGGTGGCGTCCTGGTCCGGCGGGTCGAGCGTCAGCGCGACGTCGAACTCGCCGAGACCGCTGTCGGTGACGACGTGGGTGGTCGCCGCGGCGTCGACGCTGCTGGTCGCCTCCCCGGCCGGGGTGCCGGCGGGAACGGTGAAGTCGACTTGCCCCTGGGCGGTGAACTTCAGGCTGCCTTCGGCGGGGACGGGCGTCTCCGGGATGGGCAGGTCGATCGGGATGGCGACCGACTGGCCGGCGATCGCGACGTTCACCTGGGACTTGATGGTGCCCGAGACCTTCGTGGCGCCGACGAGCCGCAGGCCGTCGCCGGCCGCCTGCCCGGCGTCGACGTCGAGGCTGAACGGCACCGAAACCGGCGTGCCCGCCGTGGCGGTCGCGGGGATGTCCGCCTTGACCACGACGGTGACCTGCTGGTCGCCGATCAGCGGGAAGCCGCCTTTGTAGGTGAGCGATTTCTCGGCCGCCGCGGCCGGTCCGGCGGAAACCACCGCCAGTGCGCCCGCCAGGAGCGCGGCCAACCCGATTCCCCGGAACCGCCTTTTCCGCACGAGGGTTTCCGTCATGTCTGGTCCTTTCGTCGTCGAACGGCATTTCGGATGCTAGGCGGAAACTTCCCAACCGGCCAATGCGCTTTCCGGTGGCCGCGTAATTTGTCACGCGCCGCGGTGGGAACGGCTTTGTTTTTTGTCACGCACCCTTTCCGGGATGACAATTTCCCGGTGCCGCGCACTCACCCGCGTCAGCACCGCGAGAGCGCGGGTGTAGTGCCGGTGTAGGGGGCGCGCGCAGGGTCACCGGAGTCGGAACCCCGTTCCCCGAGGGAGAAGTGATGCGCACGATCTACCCGGCGGCCACGCTCGCGGCCGCTTTGCTCGTCGGCGGCGCGACCGTCGCTTCGGCCGCGCCGGCCGACGTCTACGCGGAGGTGACCGCCGCCGACATCGCCGACCCGGGCGCGGTGATCGCCGACTCGCCGGCCGCGCTCGCCGCCGCCCGCACGGCCGCGCAGGCGATCGCGTGGTACTCGAGCCGCACCGGCAGCACGGCGTACCAGGGCTACTGCGAGAAGGCGGCGCGTCTGGCGTGGAACCGCACGACGCACCACCCGAGCGCGATCGAGCACTGGCGCTCGTCCGACGGCGCCCGCCACACGACGGGCACCCCGCCGAGGGGCGCGTTCGTGTTCTGGAACATCTCGGCGTACGGCCACGTCGGCGTCGCGGACGGCAGCGGCGGCGTCTGGGCGACGAGCGTCAACGGCGCGATCGGCCACGCGCGGCAGGGCTACTTCGCGAACTACCTGGGCTGGAAACCGGGCAACAGCAACTGATCGAACCGACGTGAATGACTCATTCCTGTCGCCTGGTGACAGGAATGAGTCATTCACTGCATCGCGGCCGGAGTCCTCGTCCGCCGGACCTGCTCCAGCAACTCCAGCCCGGTCGTCTCCCCCTGCCGGTTCCCGGTCTCCCGGAAGACCCGCAACGCGCGATCGCACACCCCGCGCGCCTGGGACCGCTCCCCGGCCGCCAGCAACGTCTGCCCGATGCCCAGCATCGCGTAGGCGCTGCACCGCTCGTCGTCGAGATCCTCGAGGATGCCCAGCGCCGACCGCAGGCACGTCAACGACTCCGGCAGCCGGCCCCGCTCGCGGTGCAGCGTCCCCAGCTCCGTCAGGACCTTCGCCTCGCGATGGGGATCCTCGATTTCCCGCGCCAGAGCACGGGCTTCCCGCAGCCACGAATCCGCTTCCTCGAACGAACCCAGCAACGCGTACGTCGTCCCCAGCGAGTTCCGCAGCTGTGCGACGCCCCGGCGGTCGCCCGCCCGCTCCAGACCGGCGAGGGCCCGGCGGTAGCACCCCAGCGCCTCACTCGGCCGGCCGCTGATCCGCGCCACCGTGCCCAGGCCCGCCACCGCGAGGGCCTCTCCACGCACGTCGCCCAGCGAGGCGAACAGCGACGCCGAGCGCTCCATGTCGCGGACCGCCTGCGGGTACTCGTCGTGGTACAGCCGCACTTGACCGAGTCCGCGGTGCAGCACCGCCGCGCCGAGGCGATTGCCCGCCGCCTCGACCGCCGCCAGCGCCGTCAGGTGGCTTCGCCGCCAGTCGTCGTACGCGCCGCGCAGGTCGTAGAACGGGACCGCCGTCGCCGTCAGCTGCCAGGCCAGCTCGTCGAGGCCGGTGTCCGCGGCCAGCTGGACCGCGGCCGCGAGCAGCTTGCGTTCCGCGGTGAACCAGCCGAGCGGGTCGGCCGGCCCGGCCGTCGCCACCGGCGGGCCGACCGGCGGCCCGGTCATCGCGCCGAACGCCGGCGGCAGGCGCGCCGCCGCGGCCTTCGCCAGCGCCAGCAGCACCGTCAGCACCCGGGCGAGCGCGTCCCGCCGCACCGCGATCGGCTCCGCGGCCAGGAGTTCCGCCGCGTGGCAGCGCAGGAGGTCGTGCAGCCGGTACCGCGGCCGGTCGCGGGAATCCCGGCCCACCAACGCGACGAGGTTCGCGTCGACGAGCACGTCGAGGACTTCGTGCGCGTCGTCGCGGTCGAGGAGCGCGTCGACCACCCAGCTCGGGAAGTCCTGGGCGCCCAGCACGGCCGAGCGGCGGAACGCCGTCCGCGCGGCCGGCGGGAGCTGGCGCAGGCTGAGCTCGAAGCTGGGCCGGACGCCGAGGTCGCCGACGCGCAGCTCGTTCAGCCGGCTCGACTCGTCGGCCAGCCGCTCGCGCAGCGTCCGCAGGCTCCACGCCTGCCGCCCGGCCAGCCGCGCGCCCGCGACGCGGATCGCCAGCGGCAGGTAGCCGCAGCAGCGCACGATCGCCGCCGCCTCGGCCGGTTCGCCGCCGACCCGGCCGCCGCCCGCCACCGCGGCCAGCAGGTCGAGCGCCTCTCGCTCGCCGAACACGGGCAGCTCGACGTGCTTCGCCCCGGCCAGTTCCGGCAGCCGCCCGCGGGTGGTCACCAGCACCGCGCACCCGGCGTCCCCGGGCAGCAGCGGGCGGACCTGCGCGGCCGTCGCGCCGTCGTCGAGCACCAGCAGCACCCGCCGCCCGGCGAGCCGCGAGCGGAAGACCGCCGCCCGCTGGCCGAGCCCGGCCGGGACGGTGTTCCCGGTGACGCCCAAGGCGTGCAGGAAGTCGGCGAGCACCTCGGCCGGGTCGCGCGGCGCGCCCGTGCCCGCGAGGTCGACGTACAGCTGCCCGTCGGGGAACCGGTCCGCGAGGCGGTGGGCGACGTGCATGGCCAGCGCCGTCTTGCCGGTGCCCGGCGCCCCGGTCAGCACGACCGGCGCCGGCCCCAGCGCGGCTTCGAGCTCCCGGACGTACTCCGCGCGGCCGGTGAAGTCGGGCAGGTCGGCGGGCAGCTGGCGCAACGGCGTCGGAACCGGCGGCGCCACCGGATCGTCCGCGAGGATCGCCGTCTGGACCGCCCGCAGTTCCGGACCGGGTTCGACGCCGAGTTCGGTGACCAGGCGTTCGCGAGCCGTCGAGTACGCCTGGAGCGCCTCGGCCCGGCGGCCCGCGCCGGTCAGCGCGAGCAGGTACTGCCGCCAAAGCCGTTCCCGGTAAGGGTGTTCGGCCAGCAGGACGGTCAGCTCGGCGATCGCCGCGTCGTGCCGGCCCAGCCGCACCTGCAGCGCGAGGCGTTCCTCGACGGCGGCCAGCCGGTTCTCGACGAGCCGTCCGAGCTCGGCGTCCCACGCGGGTGCCGTCGGCAGGTCCTCGAGGGGATCGCCGCGCCACAACGACTCCGCCTCGGCGAGCAGCCGCAACGCCGTCTCGGGCGCGTCCGCCCGCGCGGCGTCGGCGACGAGCCGGGCGAACCGGTGCGCGTCGACGTCGCCGGGGTCGACCACCAGCGAGTACCCCGGGCCGTGGGTGCGCAGGACGGCGCCCTCCGGCAGCAGCCGGCGCAGGCGCCACACGTAGGTCTGCAGGTTGGCGGTGGCGGACGTCGGCGGCTCGCCCGGCCAGATCGTGTCGACGAGCTGTCCCGGTGAGACTGTCCGGTTCGCGTTGAGCAGCAGGTGGGCCAGCAGCACCCGCTGCTTCGTCCCGCCGAGCGGCACCGGCCGGCCGCCGGCCGTCACGGTCAGCGGTCCGAGCAGGTGAAACCGCAGTTCAGGTCCCATCGCGCACCTCGTTCCCACCACCACTCAGTGGCCGGACTGTAACCGGGTGTCGCCGGTGTCCGTGCGGGATTCGCGGACATTCGAGACAGCGGACCAGAACCTGTCACCCGCTGCTCCGGACGGCCCACGACGAAAGTCGCGTTCTTGATCAACCGACTATCGGCGGGTTCCGGAGATTCACCCACAGCGGTGACGGTAGGTGCGTCCTTCACCACACGTCACCGCGAGACCTCGGGGTCCGCGGCAGGAGGTTGATCCTGCAGTGTCGTTCTTTGCCAATCCGACTACAGCCACGGCCGATGGCTTTCGACGCAACGGTTACGCACCGCTCAAGGGCCGGCCTACTTCCGGTCGGATTGGCAAAGTGCGTATCGCGCGAACCGGCGTAGTCGTCTCCGGCGTTTTGTTCTCGGCCCTCGCGGCCGCGGCGCCGTCCCTGGCCGCACAGCCGGCCATCATCGACGGCGGCAACGCCGACTCGCTCCACTCCGCGGCCCGGATGTTCGCCGGCGGCCAGGAAATCTGCTCGGCGACGATCATCGCGCCCGACTGGATCCTCACCGCCCGCCACTGCACGCAGGGTGCCGACGGCAAGCCGATCAGCTTCCACGTGGGCGACCTGGACCAGACGAAGGGCACCACGGTCAACGCCACGTCCGTGCACGAAGCGCCGGACTCGGACATCGCGCTGGTACAGATCGACCAGCAGGTGCAGACGGAGTACGCGCCGCTGGGCAGCGAGGGCGACGTCAAGGTGGGCGACCAGGCCGAGGTGTACGGCTGGGGCGCGACGTGCACCGACAAGCCCGAGATCGAGTGCCAGTCGCAGCTGCTGAAGGTCGCGAAGGTGAGCGTGACGTCGATCGACTGCCCGGACGGGGCGGCGGGTGTTTCGGTGTGTGCGAACCGCGGCGACGGCATCACGGCGGGCGGCGACTCGGGCGGCCCGATGTACGCGAACGGCAAGCAGGTGGGCGTCGCCTCGACGAGCGACCGGCAGTCCTACACCGCGTACATCAACATCACGAAGTACCGCGACTGGATCTCGTCGACCGCGGGCGCCTGAATCCCTTCCACGAGCAAGCCCCCGGGACCCGGGGGCTTGCTCGGCCCACGAGAGTGAGTGTACAGTCACTCACATGACGAAACGCGGTGCCAGCCTCTCCACCTCCGACGCGCGGCGGGACGTCGTCGTCGACGCGGCCATCGCCGAGTTCGCGCGGGGCGGGTACCACAGCACGCCGATCAGCGCGGTCGCCGCCAGGGCCGACATCTCCCCCGCCTACGTCTTCAAGTTGTTCCCCAGCAAGGTCTCCCTGTTCGTCGCCGCGCTCGACCGGTGCTACGAACTCGTCGCGCACGCGCTCTCCAACGGCGCCGCCCGCGCCGACGGCGGCGACTCCGAGAAGATCCTCCACGAAATGGGCGGCGCCTACGCCGAACTCATCGGCGACCGGAACCTGCTCATGCTGCAGGTCCACGCCCAGTCCGCCGCCGACACCCCCGAAATCGCCGACGCCGTGCGCCGCGGCCTGGCCAAGGTGACCGAGCTGGCCAAGACCCGCTCCGGCGCCGGGGACGACCAGGTGCAGCGGTTCATCGCCTACGGCCAGCTCTGCCACCTCATCGCCACCCTCGACCTGGACGAACGCGCCGGCGAGTGGGCCGCGGTCCTCGCCGCCGGCATCCGCCACCCCGGCAAAAACTGACCCCGATCGACCTGTCACTTTTCCCGCCCATTGAGTGATTGACCAGTCACTCACACCCGGAAGGATCCACCATGACCGTCACCGAAATCGTCCTCCCCGGCCTCGTCGAGCCGGACGGCCTGCGCGTCGAACACCGCGAGATGCCGCGCCCGGGCGCCGACGAAGCCCTCGTCCGCGTCGAAGCCACCGGGGTTTCGTTCGCCGAGCAGCAGATGCGCCGCGGCAAGTACTTCGACCAGCCGCCGTTCCCCTTCGTGCCCGGGTACGACGTCGTCGGCACGGTGCTCGAAGCCGGAGACCCCGCGCTCGCCGGCCGCCGCGTGGCCGCCATGACCAAGATCGGCGGCTGGCGCAGCCACGTCGTCCTCGCGGAAGCCGACCTCGTCCCCGTGCCGGAAGAACTCGACGCGGCCGAAGCCGAGACGTTCGTGGTCAACGGCATCACGGCGTACCAGATGCTGCACCGGTGGGCGAAGGTGAAGGCCGCCGGCACGATCCTCGTCCACGGCGCGAGCGGCGGCGTCGGCACGACGCTCGTCCAGCTCGCCCGCGCCGCCGGGATCACCGTGATCGGCACCGCGTCGGCCCGGAACCTCGACGCCGTCACCGCACTCGGCGCGACCGCCCTCGACTACCGCGGCGACGTCCCGGCCCAGGTCCGCGCGCTGGCGCCGGGCGGGGTCGACGCCGTCTTCGACCACGTCGGCGGGCCCGGCATCGTCGACTCGTTCCGCCTGCTCGCCCCCGGCGGCAGCCTGGTCGCCTACGGCAGCGCGTCCACAAAGGACGACCCGGGCAACTCGCGGCTGCCGGTGTTCAAGCTCTTCGCCCTGCTGCTGTGGTGGAACGTCCTGCCGAACCGGCGTCGCGCGCACTTCTACAACGTCTGGGGCGGCAAGCGGAACCTGACCCGCTTCCGCGCGCGGCTGGCCGAGGACCTGACGGCCGTCTTCGCCTTGGCGGCAAAGGGAGATCTCACGGCGCAGGTGGCCGCGCGGATCCCGCTCGCGGACGCCGCGAAAGCCCTGGCACTGGCCGAGTCCGGGACGGTGACCGGCAAGGTCGTGCTCGTCCCCTGAACGACCCGAAGGCCACCACGGCGAGCGGGGTGGCCTTCGGGTCGTGGGCGATCAGTCCGTGCCGAACTCCATCGCGGCGTTGTCGAGCAGCTCGACGTCGTCGGTCTTGCCGCGCGAGGCGATCACCTCGGCGCCGCCCTCGGGCATCGCGCCGATCAGGCCGGTCGACGCGGCCTGGGCGGCGCCGATCAGCTTCGGGTTCGAGCCGCCGACCATGCCGAGGCTCGCGTACTGCTCCAGCTTCGCCCGCGAGTCGGCGATGTCGAGGTTGCGCATGGTCAGCTGGCCGATCCGGTCGACCGGGCCGAACGCCGAGTCCTCGGTCCGCTCCATCGACAGCTTGTCCGGGTGGTAGCTGAACGCCGGCCCGGTCGTGTCGAGGATCGAGTAGTCCTCGCCGCGCCGCAGCCGCAGCGTCACCTCGCCGGTGATCGCGGTGCCGACCCACCGCTGCAGTGACTCGCGCAGCATCATCGCCTGCGGGTCCAGCCAGCGGCCCTCGTACATCAGCCTGCCGAGCTGCCGCCCGTGGTTGTGGTAGCTGGCCAGGGTGTCCTCGTTGTGGATGGCGTTGACGAGCCGCTCATAGGCGGCGTGCAGCAGCGCCATGCCCGGGGCCTCGTAGATGCCGCGGCTCTTGGCCTCGATGATCCGGTTCTCGATCTGGTCGGACATGCCGAGGCCGTGCCGGCCGCCGATGGCGTTGGCCTCCAGGACCAGGTCGACGGCGGTGGCGAACTCCTTGCCGTTGATCGTCACCGGCCGGCCCTGCTCGAAGCCGATCGTGACGTCCTCGGCGGGGATCTCGACCTCGGGGTCCCAGAACGCGACGCCCATGATCGGCTTGACGATCTCGATGCCGGTGTCCAGGTGCTCCAGCGACTTGGCCTCGTGCGTGGCGCCCCAGATGTTGGCGTCGGTCGAGTAGGCCTTCTCGGTGCTGTCCCGGTAGGGCAGCTCGTGCGCGAGCAGCCACTCGGACATCTCCTTGCGGCCGCCGAGCTCGGTGACGAAGTCCGCGTCGAGCCACGGCTTGTAGACGCGCAGGGAGGGGTTCGCCAGCAGGCCGTAGCGGTAGAACCGCTCGATGTCGTTGCCCTTGTAGGTGGAGCCGTCGCCCCAGATCTGGACGTCGTCCTCGAGCATGGCGCGCACCAGCAGCGTGCCGGTGACCGCGCGGCCGAGCGGCGTGGTGTTGAAGTAGCTGCGGCCGCCGGAGCGGATGTGGAACGCGCCGCACGTCAGCGCCGCGAGCCCCTCTTCGACGAGGGCTTCCTTGCAGTCGACCAGCCGCGCGATCTCGGCGCCGTACTGGCCGGCCCGCCCGGGCACCGACTCGATGTCGGGCTCGTCGTACTGGCCGATGTCGGCGGTGTAGGTGCAGGGGACCGCGCCTTTGTCGCGCATCCACGCGACCGCTACGGAAGTGTCGAGGCCACCGGAGAAGGCGATACCGACACGCTCGCCGACGGGCAGGGAAGTGAGCACCTTGGACATGCGAATGATTATGCACACCCATGCATCGTCGTGCAATCCGGGGGTGCCCGGGGTCACGGAAACCCGGTTGACGCGCGTGGTTGCGTGATCACATGGGCCGGATGCACGCCGACGAGCACCCCATCGACACCACCCTGGTCCACCAGCTGGTGGGCGGGCAGTTCCCGCACTGGGCCGGCCTGCCGATCACTCCCCTGGCCTCCGGCGGCACGGTCAACGCCGTGTACCGCCTGGGCGGCTCGCTGACCGTCCGGCTCCCGCTGACCGCGGGCGGCGCCTCGGACATCGCGAAGGAACACCGGGCCCTCGCGGCCCTCGGCGAGCTGCCGGTGGCCGTCCCGGCCGTCGTCGCGCTCGGCGAACCCGCCGAGGGCTACCCGTGGGCGTGGGCGGTACACGGCTGGCTCGAAGGCGCACCGGCGCTCGAAGGCCGCGACGCGCCGGCCCGCGACCTGGCGGAGTTCCTGCGTGCCCTGCGGGTGCGCCCGGCGGACGGTCCCCCGACCCGCCGCGGGAAGCCGCTGTCGGACGTGGACACGGCCACCCGCCGGGCGATCGACGAGCTGAGCCGCACCGACGAGCCGTTCGACGCGGCGGCGGCCCTCGCCGCCTGGGCCGAGGCGCTCGAAGCTCCACAATGGACCGGAGCGCCGAGCTGGGTGCACGCGGACCTGATGCCGAGCAACCTGCTGCTGCGCGACGGCCGGCTGAGCGGTGTCCTCGACTGGGCCACGGCCGGGGTCGGCGATCCGGCGTGCGACCTGATCCCCGCGTGGAACCTGCTGACCGCGGATACCCGGCGCACCTTCCGCGAAGCCGTCGGCGCCGACGACGCGACGTGGGCGCGCGGCCGCGGGCGCGCATTGTCGATGGCCGTGATCCAGCTGCCGTACTACCGGCACACCAACCCGGTCATCTCCGCCAACGCCCGGTACGTGCTCACCGAGCTCGGCTGCCGACCGGCTCCCCGAAGCGCCACAGCACCGCGTGGGAGTTCTGGCCGGGCACCGAACACGAACCCGTGACCTCCCAGTCGTTCAGCCCCTTCGCGGAGCAGATCCCGCCCTCGGGCACCGGCAGCCGCAGTACCCGGCCGGCCCGGTCCCAGACGAGCGGGGTGTGCCCGCCGTCCTCCCCGAGCACGACACCGGACCGGCTGACGGCCGTGACCCGGGACTGCCCGCCCGGGAAGACGGTGAGCGTGCCCGCCGGGTCCCAGCGCGCGATCCGCGTGGTGAAGTCCTTGTCGCGCACCTCGCCGACGATCGTCCCGTCGGCGGTGATGGCCAGCGCCGCACTGGATTCCCAGGTGGTGTCGAGCACCGTGGGCCGGCCCGTCGAGTCCCATTTCGCCGCGTGGGTGCCGACGCTGCCGACCACGGTGCCGGCGTTGTCGAGGTCGTGCAGGGAACCGCCGTCGGTCAGCTCGACGACGTTGCCCGCCGGGTCCCAGTACGTGGACTCGCTGATCACCGCGCCTGCGTCGTTCATCGCCCGGACCCGGCCGAGGCCGAGCACGGTCACCTTGCCGAGGGTGTCCCACCGGACCGCGGCGTCCGGGCCGGGCGCGCCGTAGGCGGTCCCGGCGACCACGCCGGCTTCGTTGACCGCGACCGGCGTGGACCACGCGTAGCCCGGGAACCCGGTCGGCTGTTCCAGTTCCGCCGGCACGCCGGCGGCGTCCCAGCGGGTGGCCCGTCCGGTCGTGACGTGGTTGGTCGAGTCGCCGACCGCCACCCCGGCCTCGCTGAGCGCGGTGGCTTTCACCGCGCTGTAGCCGTCGAGCGGCCGCAGGTCGGTGATCCGGCCGGCCGCGTCCCACCGGGCGCCGTGCACGTCGAACGCCTTGTCGTACGCCTCCCCGAACACCGTGCCGTGGTTCGTCACCAGCAGCCCCGAGCTGGTCAGCCCGCCGGGCAATGTGCCCAGGTCGATCGGCCCGGTCACCTCGTCCGCGCTCGCCGGGACCGCGGCGAGCACCGTCATCGCCGCCGCCGTCGCGAGAACACCTCTGAACATCCCTGCTCCTCCCCTGTCAGGTCGGTTCCGGGGTGTCCACGCGCGGCGGCGGCGATCGGTTGAGTCAGCCCGGCAGCAGCGCCGGCGCCGCGAGGCGGGTGGCGTTCGCCGCCGCGTCGTCCGGGGCCTCCTGGGCCGAGCGTTCCGCCTCGACCCGGGCGAGGTAGTTGGCCACCTCGCGCTCGACGCGGTGGGCGTCCCAGCCCAGCTCCGGGGCGATCAGCCCGGCGACGACCGGGGCCGCCGCCACGCCGCGGTCACGCTCCTCGATCGAGATCCGCGTCCGCCGGGTCAGCACGTCCTCCAGGTGCAGCGCGCCTTCGTGCGTGACCGCGTACACGGCTTCCACGCGGAGGTACTCCGAGGTCTCCGCGATCGGTTCCCGCAGTGCCGGCTGCTCCTCCATCAGCGAGACGAGGTTCCAGATCCGCGTGCCGTACCGGCCCAGCAGGTGCTCGACCGTCGTCACCGGCAGGCCCGTCTTCGAAGCAACGGAGTAGCGGTCCTCCCACAGCTCGTGGTAGCCCTCGGCACCGACGATCGGCAGCCGGTCGGTCCACGACGGCGGCGCCGGGCGGCCGAGCTCCTCGACCACGACGTCGACCGCGTCCGCGGCCATCACCCGGTACGTCGTGTACTTGCCGCCGGCCACGATCACCAGGCCCGGCACCGGGTGCGCCACCGCGTGCTCCCGCGACAGCTTCGTCGTCGCGGCCGCCTTCGCCGCGAGCAGCGGACGCAGACCCGCGTAGACGCCCTCGATGTCGTCGTGCGTCACGGGGGTGCGCAGGACGGCGTTGAGGTGTTCGAGCACGTAGTCGACGTCCGCGCGGCTCGCCGCCGGGTGCTCGCGGTCGAGGTCCCACTCGGTGTCGGTGGTGCCGACGATCCAGTGCCGGCCCCACGGGATCACGAACAGCACGCTTTTCTCGGTGCGCAGGATCAGCCCGGTGTCGAGGTCGATCTTCTCCCGCGGCACGACGAGGTGGATGCCCTTCGACGCGCGGACGGTGAACGGCGCGGGGATCCCGGCCGCCTCCGCCATGTCGTCGCTCCAGACGCCCGTCGCGGCGACGACCGTCTTCGCGCGCACCTCGATCTCGGCGCCGCTCTCGCGGTCGACGACCTTCGCGCCGACGACTCGATCGCCGTCGCGCAGCAGCGAAGTGACGCGAGCCCGCGTCAGCACCGAAGCGCCCTGCTCGGCCGCCGTCCGCGCGATCGTCATCGTGTGGCGGGCGTCGTCGACCTGGGCGTCGTAGTACTGGATCGCCCCGATCAGTGCGTCGTCGGCGAGCGCCGGGGCCGCCTTGAAGGCGCCCCGCCTGGACAGGTGCCGGTGCCTGGGCAGCGCGCGGGCGCCGCCGAGGGTGTCGTACAGCGTGACGCCGGCGCCGATGTAGCCGCGCTCCCACACCCGGTGCTGCAGCGGCACCAGGAACTTCACCGGCCGCACCAGGTGCGGCGCGAGCTTCTGCAGCAGCAGCCCGCGCTCCTTGAGGGCTTCGCGGACCAGCTTGAAGTCGAGCTGCTCCAGGTAGCGCAGGCCACCGTGGATCAGCTTCGACGACCGGCTGGACGTGCCGGCGGCGAAGTCGCGGGCCTCGACCAGCGCGGTCGAGAGCCCGCGCGACGCGGCGTCGAGCGCGACGCCCGCCCCGGTCACTCCCCCGCCGACGACCAGGACGTCGACCTCTTCGTTCGCCAGCTTCCGCAGGGCGTCCGCGCGGTAGGACGGGGAAAGCGGTGTCACGGTGTTCCTCCTCATGGTCACTGCACGTCGACCCAGTCGAGCGTGCGGCCGACGGCCTTCTGCCAGCCCGCGTAGCCCTCGGCGCGTTGTTCGTCGTTCCACGACGGCGCCCAGCGCTTGTCCTCGTTCCAGTTCTGCTCGAGCTCGTCGGTCGACTTCCAGAACCCGACGGCCAGCCCGGCCGCGTAGGCGGCCCCGAGCGCGGTGGTTTCCGCGACGACCGGCTTCGACACCGGCACGCCGAGGATGTCCGCCTGCAGCTGCATGCACAGCTCGTTCGCGGTGACGCCGCCGTCCACGCGCAGCACGTCGAGCGTGACGCCGGAGTCGTTCTGCATCGCCTCCACGACGTCGCGGGTCTGGTAGCAGATCGCTTCGAGGGTGGCCCGCGCGATGTGGGCGTTCGTCGTGGCGCGGGTGAGCCCGACGATCGCGCCGCGGGCGTCGGAGCGCCAGTACGGCGCGAACAGGCCGGAGAACGCCGGCACGAAGTAGACGCCGCCGTTGTCCTCGACCTGGCGGGCCAGGCTCTCGCTCTGGGCCGCGCCGCTGATGATGCCGAGCTGGTCGCGCAGCCACTGCACCGCCGACCCGGTGACGGCGATCGAGCCTTCCAGGGCGTAGACCGGCTTGTCGTCGCCGAACTGGTAGCACAGCGTCGTGAGCAGGCCGTGCTTCGAGCGGACCAGCTCGTGACCGGTGTTGAGCAGCAGGAAGTTGCCGGTGCCGTAGGTGTTCTTGGCTTCGCCGGGCCGGAAGCAGACCTGCCCGACGGTGGCCGCCTGCTGGTCGCCGAGGACGCCGGTGAGCGCGACCTCGCCGCCGAGCGGGCCGTCCGCCCGGGTGGTGCCGAAGCGACCGGGGTTCGACGACGGCCGGATCGCCGGCAGCATCTGCTTCGGGACGTTGAAGAACGACAGCAGCTCGTCGTCCCAGTCGAGGGTTTCGAGGTCCATCAGCATGGTGCGGGAGGCGTTGGTCGGGTCGGTGACGTGCACGCCGCCGTCCGGGCCGCCGGTGAGGTTCCAGATGAGCCACGAGTCCGTGGTGCCGAAGAGGGCGTCGCCCTTCTCGGCGTCCTCGCGCACGCCGTCGACGTTCTCGAGGATCCACTGCAGCTTGCCGCCGGAGAAGTACGTGGCGGGCGGGAGGCCGGCCTTGCGGCGGATGACGTCGCCCTTGCCCTCGCGCTCCAGCGCGGAGGCGATCCGGTCGGTGCGGGTGTCCTGCCAGACGATCGCGTTGTAGTAGGGGCGGCCGGTGCGGCGGTTCCACACGACGGTGGTCTCGCGCTGGTTGGTGATGCCGAGCGCGGCGAGGTCGGCGTGCGTCAGGTCGGCCTTGTTGAGCGCGGTCGCGATGACCGAGCGGGTGCGTTCCCAGATCTCGGTGGCGTCGTGCTCGACCCAGCCCGGCTTGGGCAGGATCTGCTCGTGCTCGAGCTGGTGGCGGGCGATCTCGTTGCCGCCGTGGTCGAAGATCATGAAGCGGGTGCTCGTGGTGCCCTGGTCAACGGCGCCGACGTAGTCAGGCATGGGGGTGCTCCTCGGTCAGTTCGCGGGCTCGAAGTCCTTGGCGGGCATGGCGTCGAGGGGCTCCCCGGCGGGCAGGTACCGCTCGATGAAGAACTTGTAGATCGCGCCGCCGATCACCGCGCCGATGACGGGGGCCACGATCGGGATCCACCAGTAGGGGAAGCCGTACTGGTCGGTCCACGCCGTGTCGTAGCCGGTGAGCCAGGAGGCGAACCGGGGGCCGAAGTCGCGGGCGGGGTTGATCGCGTAGCCGGCGTCGGTGCCCCAGGCCATGCCGATGGCGACGACAAGGAAGCCGACGACGACCGGGGCCAGGTTCGCGCCCGGCGAGGTGTTGCGGAGGTCGGTGATGGCGAAGATCACCAGGACGAGGATCGCGGTGCCGATGATCTGGTCGCGGAAGGCGCCCCAGTCACCCACCGGGAGCGTGCCGTTACCCGGAAGGGTGGAGAAGACGCCCTGCGTCTTGATCGTCAGGCCGGGGTCCTTGGCGTTGAGCACCTCGGTGTAGTTCCAGCGCACCAGCAGCGCGGCGAGGAACGCGCCGGCCGTCTGGGCCAGGGCGTAGGGGGCGACCTTGCGCCATTCGAAGCCCTTGAAGACGGCGAGGGCGACGGTCACGGCGGGGTTCAGGTGCGCGCCGCTGATCCGCGAAGCGACGTAGACACCGAGCGTGACGCCGAGTCCCCAGGCCCAGGCGATGCTGTCGTGGTCCCCGATGCCCGCGGCGACGACCTGCGCCACCACCCCGCACCCGAACAGGATGAGGATCATCGTCCCCACGAACTCGGCGGCCATCTCGCCGGCGAGCCCGTGGGCCTTGAGGTTTCGCACCATTGCTTCCTCCACAAAGGACCGTTCATTCCCCCTGGTGGATGAAAGTTAAGTTCGGGTTGCGAGGGGGTCAACGGACGCCGGTCGGCATTGTCGAACGGCCGATGTGGATGTTCGACATTGTCGAATCGGGGCCGGTCGGTTAGGGTCGCCGCCGTGCCCGGTCCGATCCAGTCCATCGAGCGCGCCGCCGCGATCCTGCGCTTGCTGGCGCGCGGCTCGGGCCGCCTGGGGGTCGGCGAGATCGCCGAATCGCTGGAGCTGGCGAAGGGCACCGCGCACGGGATCCTGCGCACGCTGCAGGGCGTCGGGTTCGTCGAGCAGGACCGCGACACGGGCAAGTACCAGCTCGGCGCCGCGCTGCTGCACCTGGGCACGAGCTACCTGGACGTCAACGAGCTGCGGTCCCGGGCCATCAACTGGGCGGACGCGCTGGCCGCCCGCAGCGGCGAGGCCGTCCGGATCGGCGCGCCGCTGGAAGGCCGGGTGCTGGTGGTGCACCACGTGTTCCGGCCGGACGACAGCCTGCAGACCCTCGACGTCGGCACGCTGCTGCCGCTGCACGCGACCGCGCTGGGGAAAGTGCTGCTGGCCTACGACACGACTCTCGTGGCATCGTTGCGCACCGGCGAGCCCGAGGCCTACACCCGCCGGACCCTGGTCACCCAGACCGCGATCAAGCGCGCCTGCGGCAAGGTGCGCGAGGCGGGCTGGGCGGCGGAGAACGGCGAGATGATCGCCGGCGAAGCGGGGATCGCGGCCCCGATCCGCGGCCACGGCGGCATCGTGGTCGGCGCGATCGGGGTGTCCGGCGCGGTGGAGCGGATCTGCGAGCCGGACGGCAGCCCGAGCCCGCGGTTGCTGGGCCACGTCCGCGACGCGGCGCGCGCGGTGTCGCGCGACCTGGGTGCGTCCCGATGGTGAAGGGAGGGGCATGGTCCAGCGCTACGTGATGTCCATCGACCAGGGCACCACCTCCACCCGGTGCATCCTGTTCGACGCGCGCGGCCGGCTCGTCTCGGTCGTCCAGCGCGAGCACCAGCAGCACTTCCCGCGGCCCGGCTGGGTCGAGCACGACGCCACCGAGATCTGGCGGAACCTCTCCCGGATCGTGCCCCAGGCGCTCGCCGACGCCGGCGCGACCGCCGACCAGGTCGTCGGGCTCGGGATCGCCAACCAGCGCGAGACCACCGTCCTGTGGGACCGGCACACCGGCAACCCGGTCGGGCGCGCGATCGTCTGGCAGGACACCCGCACCGACGCCATGCTCGAACAGCTCGCGCGCGAGCCCGGCGCCGACCGCGTCCGGCAGCTGTGCGGCCTGCCGCTGGCCACGTACTTCTCCGCGCCTCGCGTCCGCTGGCTGCTCGAACGCACCCCGGGCCTGCGCGAACGCGCCGAGCGGGGTGACGTCCTCTTCGGCACCATCGAGAGCTGGCTGATCTGGAACCTCACCGGCGGCGCCGAGGGCGGCGTGCACGTCACCGACGTCACCAACGCCTCGCGCACCATGCTGATGAACCTGCGCACGCTCAGCTGGGACGACGAGCTGCTGGACTTCTTCGACGTCCCCCGCGCGATGCTGCCGGAGATCCGCTCGTCGACCGAGGTCTACGGGACGACGTCCCGCGTGGTGCCGGGCATCCGGATCGCCGCCGCCTTGGGTGATCAGCAGGCCGCGCTGTTCGGCCAGACGTGCTTCGCGCCCGGCGAGGCGAAGTGCACGTACGGCACCGGCAGCTTCCTGCTGCTCAACACCGGCCCGACGCCGGTGCTCTCCACCCACGGCATGCTCACCACGGTCGGGTTCAAGATCGGCGACGAGCCCGCGGTGTACGCGCTCGAAGGGTCGATCGCCGTCACCGGGTCGCTGGTGCAGTGGTTCCGCGACGGCCTGGAGCTGATCGGCAGCGCGCCCGAGATCGAGACCCTCGCGCGGACGGTCGACGACAACGGCGGCTGCTACATCGTGCCCGCGTTCTCCGGGCTGTTCGCGCCGCACTGGCACAGCGAGGCGCGCGGCGTGATCGCCGGGCTGACGTCGTACATCACGAAGGGCCACCTGGCGCGGGCGGTGCTGGAGGCGACCGGCTGGCAGACCCGCGAGGTTGTCGACGCGATGAACGCCGACTCCGGCCTGGCCCTGAAGACGTTGAAGGTCGACGGCGGCATGACCGCCGACAACCTGCTGATGCAGTTCATCGCCGACGTCCTCGACGTGCCGGTGGTCCGTCCGATGGTGGCGGAGACGGTGTCGCTCGGCGCGGCCTACGCGGCGGGGCTGTCGGTCGGGTACTGGCCGGACCTGGAAGGGTTGCGGCGCAACTGGCACCGGGCCGGGCAGTGGCTGCCGGCGATGGACCCGGCCCGCCGCGATTCCGAGTACGGGCACTGGCGCCAGGCGGTGGAGCTGACGTTCGGCTGGATGCGCCCGGGGCCGGCCGCCGCCGCGCCCGGGTCCGACCTGGTCGAGGTGCTGCTGGCCGACCACCGCCGGTTCGAGCAGCTGCTGCGCGACCTGCGCAACGCCGAAGCCGACCGGCCGGCCCTGGTCGCGGAGCTGGCGGCCCTGCTGGTCGCCCACGCGACGGCGACCGAGCGGATCGTCCGCCCGGATTCGCCGGGTTCCCCTTTCGCCGACGAGCTTCTCGCCGTTCTCGAAGCCGACGACTTCGAGAAGGCGTTGCTGCGCTTGGAGAACGTGGTCGACGCGCATGTGCGTGGGGAGGAACGCGGGCTGCTCAACGACCTGCGCCGCACGATGTCCACTTCGGACCGAACGGGGCTGGGGCGGGCGTTCGTCGCGGAACGCCGCCGCCAGCTGGACCTGGACTGCGGGACCGCCGCCCACATCCGCGAACTCGGCGACCGCCTCACGCTCTGACACGGCGGCCGGCGCCAGGCCTGCCATCCGGGTGAAGCGGGGTCCCGATCCCTGCCCCGGCGCGGGAGCCGGGAGAAGACTGCGGGAAACCGGTTCGCCACTGGAGGGAGCACCATGTCCGCAGCCGCCGACGAAGCCCTGCTGTCCCTGTCCGCCCCGGCCGGGCTCGCCGATCCGTACCCGGTCTACGCGAAGCTCCGCGAGGAGTCGCCGATCTTCCGCAGCGAAGTCTTCGGCGGCTGGGTGCTCAGCCGGTTCGCCGACTGCCAGGCGGTGCTCGCCGACGGCGAGACCTTCCTGGTGCTCGACGCGCAGTGGCGCGACCGGCACACGCCCGGCTGGCGCGGCAACCCGGCCATGGCGCTGCTGGCCGCGCTCCTGCCGTGGAAGAACCCGCCGGACCACACGCGCGAGCGCCGCCTGCTCATGCGGGACTTCACCGTCCGGCGCGTGCAGGGGCTGGAGCCCGCGGTCCGCCGGGCCGTCGACCAGGTGCTCGACCGGTTCGCGGACGCCACGGCCGGCGGCAGCGCCGCGGAGTTCGTCGGCACCGTGCTCTACCCACTCGGGATGGCGGTGATCGGCGGCCTGGTCGGCGTGCCCGAAGCCGACCACGACCGGCTCCGCGGCCTCACCGACCTCATCGGCAAGCAGGTCGACCCGGCGATGCCGGCGGAGCTGCGAGCCGAGGTCGACGCGGCCGCCGTCGAGTTCCGCGCCTACTTCGCGGAGCTCATCGCGCTGCGGCGGGCGGAACCCCGTGACGACCTGACCACCGCGCTGCTGACCCGCCCCGCCGCCGACGCCGAGCTGATGTCCGAAGACGACGTGCTCAACTCGCTCGTCGTGTTGTTCGGCGGCGGTTACGAGACCACCGCCGGCGCGCTGGGCAACGGGATCCACGCCCTGCTGACCCACCCGGATCAGTTCGCCCTGCTCGCGGGCGATCCCGGGCTGGCGGCCGGGGCGGCCGAGGAGATCCTCCGGTGGGACGGCGCGGCCCAGATGAGCCAGCGCGCGGCCGCGCGCCCGGCCGCGCTCGACGGCGTGGAAGTCGCGACCGGGGACCTGGTCGTGGTGCTCAACGGCGCGGCGAACCGGGACCCCGCGCGGTTCCCGGACCCGGACCGGTTCGACATCACGCGCGACGCCGGCCGGGGGCTGTTCTTCGGCCACGGCCTGCACCTGTGCCTCGGCGCGGCCGTGGCCCGGCTCGAGATGACCGTCCTGCTCGAACAGCTCGGGAAGCGCTTCCCGGAGTTGCGGCTCGGGGGCGCGGTGGAGCGTCGCCCGAACCCGGCCCTGCGCGGGATGGCAGCGCTGCCGCTCACCCGGTGACACGCTGTCGCGCTTCCGTGCGGCTCAGCCCGCGCGGAGGCAGCGGCTGCTCTCCCGCACCACCAGTTCGACCTCCACCGGCCGGCGAGGAGCCGGCACGCCGTCGATCCGGGCCAGCAGCTCCGCGACCGTCTGCCGCCCGGCAGCCACGAAGTCCTGGCGGACCGTCGTCAGCGGGGGTTCGAAGTAGGCCGCCTCCGGGACGTCGTCGAAACCGACCACGTGGGCGTCGCGCGGGACCCGCATCCCCGCCTCCGTGAACGCCGACAGCAGGCCCAGCGCCATGTGGTCGTTGGCCGAGAACACCGCGCCCACGCCCGGTTCGACCGCCAGGGACTGGCCGGCGCGGTAGCCGGAGCGGGCGGACCAGTCGCCGCGGACCACCGGCGGGACCTCCGCGCCGCGGTGCTCCAGGGTCTCGCGCCAGCCGCGCTCGCGGGCGCGGGCGATCGGGCCGTCTTCGGGGCCGCCGAGGTGCCAGACCGTCGGGTGGCCGAGGTCCAGCAGGTGCTCGGTGGCTCGTCGGGCGCCTTCGCGCTGGTCGGCCGACGCGGCCGGGACCAGCGGGACGCCGTCGACCGGGGGCAGCTCGGCGGCCAGGTGCGGGTCGAGCACCACGATTCCCGACACCCCCTGCAGCAGCAGGCCGGCCGCGGCGGCGGGCAGCGCGGCCCGGCCGCGGCCCGGCACGCCGAAGACGACGAGGACGTATCCGTGTTCGCGCGCGGCGGCACGCAGACCGTTCAAGACCGGCCCGGACGCGGCGGTGCCGGTGGCGATCACGCCGAGCGTGCCCCGGCCACGCGTGCCGAAGGGACCTCTGGGACCCGCGTCGTCCTCGGTCATGGCCCCGATGTTAACGATCACAGCACCGGACGTGAACTTCCTTCACCTTCCATAAATAACGAAACGATAACCCGGAACGGGCGCGGTGAACCGGGCCTCCGCCACGGCCGTTTCAGCCAGTGCCGGAACCAGTGACACCGGGCGCGGTTCCCCGATTCCCGCGCCCGCGGTGGCACTCCCCGGGTTCCGCACGTCTCCCCTCGGGCACGCAGCTTTCGCCGTCGTGCCCGGAAAACCGAAGAAGGTGACCATGCCCCGGAACAATTCCCCCGCCACGGGCAGACATCGCATCACCCGCCGCACCAAGATCGCGACCGGCGGCCTCGCCCTCGCGCTCGCGGTCGGCGGCATCGTCGTCGCGACCACGGCCGGGCGCACCGGCCAGGCCAGCGCCGATCCCGCCGACGCGTCGTTCTTCCTCGACATCGCGAAGGTGCCGTCCGGTGTTAACGTGAACAAAGCGTTGCAGCAAAAGGGCGCGCGCGGCACGTTCACAGTGGACTGCGGCCGCAACGAGAACCAGCACTTCAACCCCGACAACTTCATCGCCCAGCCGGGCGTCAAGAACGGTGCCCAGCACCTGCACGACTACGTCGGCAACCTGTCGACGAACGCCGACTCGAACAACAAGAGCCTGGCCAAGGCCGGGACGACGTGCAAGAACGGCGACAAGTCCGCCTACTTCTGGCCGGTCGTGCGCATCGACACCGGCGAAGAGGACGAGAACCCGCCCGCCACGCAGCCCGACCGCGCCGGGAGCGCGAACGACAAGGCGAGCACCCAGGTCGACTGCCCCGACGTCGCGAGCAAGCTCCCCGACGTCCCGGACCAGGCCATGGACGAGGTGAACCGCAACCTCGACCTGCTCGACAAGCAGATCGACGAGGCGAACAAGCGGATCGCGAACGGCGACCTGAAGACGCCGCAGGACATCCAGAACGCCGTCGTCGGCCCGCTGAAGGACAAGCGGGCGGCCACGATCGACCGGATCGCCATCGCGATCGGCCGCCGGGCCGCGAAGCCCACCAACCTGGGCGGGCTCGCGGCCTGCGTGCTCAAGCAGAACGGCCAGGGCGGCCTCGACAACGGCGGCCAGAACAGCACCGGCCAGGCGGGCGAACTGCCCGGCGTCAACGACCAGAACGAAGTGGCCGGCAACGACGGCGAGATCCAGCGCGTCCGCTCGGCGACGATCACGTTCACCAGCGGCGGCGCGAACAAGGTCGTCGCGATGCCGCAGTTCCTCCGCATCCTCTACGGCGACGCCAAGCAGAGCACCAACGGCCCGGCCAACGCCCGGCCCAGCTGGACGTGCACGGGCTTCGAAGACCGGCTGACCGACCACTACCCGATCTGCCCGCGGAACAGCCGGGTCGAGCGGATCCACGCCTTCCCGAACTGCTGGGACGGCAAGAACATCGACAGCGCCAACCACCGCACGCACATCGTGTTCGCCGACCGGCAGGGCAAGTGCCCGCAGGGGTTCAAGAACGTGCCGCAGCTGGTCATCAAGCTGGTCTACGACATCCCGCACGACATCCAGGTCAAGGGCCAGTACAAAGTGGACGCGTTCCCGCAGGAGAGCCACAACCCGCGCTCGGACCACGACGACTTCGCCAACGTCATGGGCCAGCGGCTGATGAACCAGGTGGTCAACTGCATCAACACCGGCAAGCGCTGCAACCAGTAGCCGACCGGTCAGGACGTGGTGACGGAATAGCTGTTCGCGGCGAAGTCCAGTCCCCCGGCGGACGAGGTGATCTCGAAGCCGAACTGGACTTCGCCGAGCGTCACGTCGCCGAACCACCCGCGGGCGCGGATCCAGTTCAGCACGGCCAGGACGTCGACCGTGCCCGCGTTGGTGTTCGACGTCCGGACGAACGAGAACACCGCGTTCGAGCCGTTCGATCCCTTGTAGACGTCCCAGGTGTGGCCGCCGACCGTCGCCGTCGCCTGCTTGGTGCCGAGCGGGCCCACCGCGCCCTGCTTGTTCATCCACAGCATCGTTTCGTAGGCGTTGTTGTCCGCCCAGATGTCGTACGCCGTCTCGTAAGCGCCACTGCCGGGACGACTGACCGTGAAGCTGCTCGACACCTTTCCGAGCGCGCTCAGCTTCTTGCCGACGTTCTTCGCCGAATGCGGGTACGACTTCACGCCGCCGGTGTTCGGCTGATCCGACCAGACACCCCAGTTGGAATACGAATTCGCCCAGATGGTCTGCGGGCCGGCACCACTGCCCCAGACGTCGTTGCGGACGGTGTAACCACCATTGGACCAGGTCGCCCATTTGTCCGAAGACGACCACGTCGCCGCGGAAGCGACACCGGCCGAGGCGACCACCGAAGCGGCCACGGTCAAGGAAACCACAAGGGAACGCACGGCTTTGTGCATGAGGGAGGTCCTCCACTGGTGAGGGATTCACCAGCACTATGACCGTCCCGTTACCGCCCGGTCAAGCAATTCGAGAACTTCGAAAAAGAAAGGGGCTTTCCCGTCGAACGGGAAAGCCCCTTTCGACGCGGACTCAGGAAGCCGCGCGGCGTTTCGTCCAGATGTCGTACGCCACGGCCGCCAGCAGCACGACGCCCTTCACCAGCATCACCCGTTCGCTCGGCGCGCCGATCAGCGACATGCCGTTGTTGATGACCGCCATGATCAGGCCGCCGGTGATCGCGCCGACCACCTTGCCGACCCCGCCCTGGACCGCCGCGCCGCCGATGAACGCCGCCGCGATCGCGTCGAGCTCGAAGTTGACGCCCGCCGTCGGGCCGGCCTGGTTGAGCCGGCCGGCGAAGATGATGCCCGCCAGCGCGGCCAGCACGCCCATGTTGACGAAGATCCAGAACGTCACCTGCTTGACCTTGACGCCCGAGAGCGTCGCGGCCTGCAGGTTGCCGCCCACGGCGTAGATGTGCCGGCCGAACACCGACTTCCCGGCCACCAGCGAGTAGCCGAGCACCAGCGCCGCCAGCAGGATGAGCACCCACGGCAGGTTCTTGAACCGCGCGAGCTGCACCACCAGCGCGAGCACCAGCACCGCGATCCCGGCGAGCTTGAGCACGAACACCGGGAACGGGTCGACGTCCTGGCCGTAGCCGAGCCGCCCCATCCGCTTGCGCCACTGGGTGAACACGATCCCGGCCACCGCGGCCACGCCGGCCAGCAGCGACACCAGGTCGGCGCCGCCGAGCGGGCCGAGGCCGATGTTGCCCAGGTAGCCGTCGGTGAAGCCGTTGGACAGCGTGCGGATCGCGTCCGGGAACGGGCCGATGCCCTGGTTGCCCAGCACCGTCAGGGTCAGGGCCCGGAACGCCAGCATGCCGGCGAGCGTCACGATGAACGCCGGGATGCCGAAGTAGGCGACCCAGTAGCCCTGCCACGCGCCGATCGCCGCGCCCACGACGAGGGTGATCAGCACCGCCCAGAACCACGGGACGTGCGAGTTCACCATCAGCACCGCCGACACCGCGCCGGTCATCGCGACGACCGACCCGGCGGACAGGTCGATGTGCCCGGAGATGATCACCAGGATCATCCCGATCGCGAGGATCAGCACGTAGCTGTTCTGCACGATGATGTTGGAGATGTTCTGCGGTTCCAGCAGCGCGCCACCGGTGAGCACCTCGAACAGCACCACGATCAGCGCGAACGCGACGTAGATGCCGCTCTGGCGCGGGTTGATCGAGATCCTCCGCTTGGAGCGCTCAACCGGGGGCACGGCGGGCCGCGCTTCGGTCGTGGTCATTCCCGTTCCTTAGTCATGTACTGCATCAGCAGTTCCTGGGTGGCTTCTTCGCGCTGGGCCTCGCCGGTGATCCGCCCCGCCGAGAGCGCGTAGATCCGGTCGCAGAGCCCGAGCAGCTCCGGCAGCTCGGAGGAGATGACCAGCACGGCCTTCCCCTGGGCGGCGAGGGAGTTGATGATCGTGTAGATCTCGAACTTCGCACCCACGTCGATGCCGCGGGTCGGCTCGTCCAGGATCAGCACGTCCGGATCGGTGAAGATCCACTTCGCCAGCACGACCTTCTGCTGGTTGCCGCCGGAGAGCTTCCCGGTGACGCTCTGGACGCTCGGTGCCTTGATCCGCAGATCACGACGGTACCGATTGGCGGTGTCGTGCTCGGCGTGCTCGTTGACCCAGCCACGCTTGGCCAGCTTGCCCAGCCCGGCCGCGGACACGTTGCGCTGGATGTCCTCGATCAGGTTGAGCCCGTAGCGCTTCCGGTCCTCGGTGGCGTAGGCGATGCCGTGGCGGACGGCGTCCTGCACCGACCGGACGTCGATCTCCTTGCCGTGCTTGAAGATCCGCCCCGAGATGTCCTTGCCGTAGGACCGTCCGAACACGCTCATCGCGAGCTCGGTGCGGCCCGCGCCCATCAGGCCCGCCAGGCCGACGATCTCCCCGCGCCGCAGCGAAAGCGAGGCGTGGTCGACGACGACCCGTCCGGCCTGGGTGGGGCTGTGCACGGTCCAGTCCTCGATCCGCAGCACCTCTTCGCCGATCTCCGGCTCCCGCGGCGGGAACCGGTGCTCGAGGTCGCGGCCGACCATCCCGGTGATGATGCGCTCTTCCGTCAGCCCCGCCGCGTCGAGCGTTTCGATCGTCTTGCCGTCACGCAGGATCGTGACGGTGTCGGCGATCGCCGTCACCTCGCCGAGCTTGTGCGAAATGATCACGCACGTGACGCCCTCGTCCCGCAGCCCGCGCAGCAGCTCGAGCAGGTGGGCCGAGTCGTCGTCGTTGAGCGCCGCGGTGGGCTCGTCGAGGATCAGCAGCTTGACCTCTTTGGACAGTGCCTTCGCGATCTCGACGAGCTGCTGCTTGCCGACCCCGAGTTCCTGCACCGCCCGCGTGGCGTTTTCGGCGAGGCCGACGCGCTTGAGCAGCGCGCCGGCCTCGTGGTTGGTGCGGTTCCAGTCGATCCAGCCCCGCTTCTGCTGTTCGTTGCCGAGGAAGATGTTCTCCGCGATCGACAACTGGCCGCACAGCGCGAGTTCCTGGTGGATGATCACGATCCCGCGCCGCTCGCTGTCGCGCACCGACCCGAACTCGCACCGCTGCCCGTCGAAAGTGATCTCGCCGTCGTACGTCCCGTGGGGGTAGACGCCCGAGAGCACCTTCATCAGGGTGGACTTCCCGGCGCCGTTCTCCCCGCAGATCGCGTGGATCTCCCCGCGGCGCACGGAAAGGTTGACGTCCGACAGCGCCTTGACCCCGGGGAAGGTCTTGGTGATCCCGCGCATGCCGAGCAGTTCGGTCATTTCAGCTGACCTGCCGTGTAGTAGCCGGAGTCGACCAGTTCCTTCTGGTAGTTGGCCTTGTCCACGGTCACCGGCTGCAGCAGGTAGGACGGGACGACCTTCTTGCCGTTGTCGTAGTCGGTGGTGTTGTTGACCTCGGGCTTCTGTCCCTTGAGGACCGAGTCGGCCATCTTGACGGTGGTGTCGGCGAGCTTGCGGGTGTCCTTGAAGACCGTCGAGTACTGCTCACCGGCGATGATCGACTTGACCGAGGCGACCTCGGCGTCCTGCCCGGTGACGATCGGGTAGGGCTGGCCGGCGGTGCCGTAGCCGTTGCTCTTCAGCGCCGACAGGATGCCGATCGACAGGCCGTCGTACGGCGAAAGCACGCCCGCGACCTTCGCGCCACCGGTGTAGGTCTTGGTGAGCAGGTCCTCCATGCGCCGCTGCGCGGTGGCCGGGTCCCAGCGCAGGATGGCCGCGCGGGCGAAGTCGGTCTGCCCGCTCTTGACGACCAGCTTGCCGCTGTCGATCAGGGGCTTGAGGACGGACATCGCGCCGTTGAAGAAGAAGGTGGCGTTGTTGTCGTCCGGGGAACCGGCGAAGAGCTCGATGTTGAACGGCCCCGGCCCGTTACCCAGGCCCTTGACCAGCGAGTTCGCCTGCTCGACGCCGACCTTGAAGTTGTCGAAGGTGGCGTAGTAGTCGACGTTCGGTGAATTGCGGATCAGCCGGTCGTAGGCGATGACCGGGATCTTCTTGTCGGCCGCTTCCTGCAGCTGGGTGGTGATCGCGGTGCCGTCGATCGAGGCGATGACCAGGAGCTTGGCGCCCTTGGTGATCTGGTTCTCGATCTGGTTCACCTGGGTGGGGATGTCGTTCTCGGCGTACTGCAGGTCGACCTTGTAGCCGAGCTTCTCCAGGGCGGCCTTGATGTTGTCGCCGTCGTGGATCCAGCGTTCCGACGACTTCGTCGGCATGGTGACGCCGACCAGGCTGCCCTCCGCGCTCGCGCCGGGCGCGGCCGTCTGGTCCGCGGTCTTCTGGCTCGAACCGCACGCCGACAGCGTGAGCACGAGCCCCGCGGCCGCGAGCGCCGCGATTCCTCTGGTGAACTTCATTGTTCCTTCTTCCTTTCTCAGAAGCCCTGAGCGAGCCGGTGGTACGCCTGGTTCCAGCGGATGCGGTCGGCGAAGTCGTGCGGGGTGGTGTCCTTGTCGATCACCAGCAGCTCGACGCCGAGCAGGTTCGCGAAGTCGCGGAGGGTCTCGGTGCCGACGGCCTGGGTCAACACGGTGTGGTGCGGGCCGCCGGCGGTGATCCACGACTCGGCGGACGTCGACAGCGACGGCGCCGGCTCCCACACCGCGCGCGCCACCGGCAGGTTCGGCAGCGGCTCGTCCGGCTCGACGACCTCGATCTCGTTGGCCACCAGGCGGAACCGGTCGCCGAGGTCGACCAGGCCGAGGGTGACGCCGGGGCCGGGGGCCGCGTCGAACACCAGCCGGACCGGGTCCTCGCGACCGCCGATGCCCAGCGCGTGGATCTCGCACGACGGCTTCGCGGCCGCGATGCTCGGGCAGACCTCGAGCATGTGGGCGCCGAGGATCTTCGGCGTGCCCGGCCCGAAGTGGTAGGTGTAGTCCTCCATGAACGACGTGCCCCGCTCGAGGCCGACGCTCATCGCCTTGACCGCGGCGAGCAGCGCCGAGGTCTTCCAGTCGCCCTCGCCGCCGAAGCCGTAGCCGTCGGCCATCAGCCGCTGCACGGCCAGGCCGGGCAGCTGGCGCAGACCGCCGAGGTCTTCGAAGTTGGTCGTGAACGCGCCGAAGCCGCCGTCGACGAGGAACTTCCGCAGACCGGCTTCGATCTTCGCCGCGTACCGCAGCGACTCGTGCCGCGCTCCCCCGGCCGCGAGCTCGGACACCACGTCGTACTCCTCGGCGTACCGGGCCACCAAAGCGTCCACATCGGACACCTGGTCGACCAGCTCGACGAGGTCGTTCACGCCGTAGGTGTTGACCGAGACACCGAACCGCAGCTCGGCCTCGACCTTGTCGCCTTCGGTGACGGCGACGTCGCGCATGTTGTCGCCGAACCGGGCCAGCCGGAGGTTCCGCAGGTGGTCGGCGCCGATCGCGGCCCGCGCCCACGCGTCGATCCGCGCGACGACGGCCGGGTCCGACACGTGCCCGGCGACGGTCTTGCGGGGCACGCCGAGGCGGGTCTGGATGAACCCGAACTCGCGGTCGCCGTGGGCGGCCTGGTTGAGGTTCATGAAGTCCATGTCGATGGTGGACCACGGCAGGGCTTCGTTGAGCTGGGTGTGCAGGTGCAGCAGCGGCTTGCGCAGCGCGTCCAGCCCGGTGATCCACATCTTCGCGGGCGAGAAGGTGTGCATCCACGCGATCACGCCGACGCACGCGGGGTCGGCGTTGGCCTCCTGCAGGACGCGGCGTATCGACGCGGCTTCGGTCAGCACCGGCTTGCCGACGATCTCGGCCGGGAGCCCGCCGGAGGCGGCCAGGAGCTGCTGGATGCGCAGGGACTGGCCGGCGACCTGCTCCAGGGTCTCCTCGCCGTAGAGGGCCTGGCTGCCGGTGAGGAACCAGAGCTGGGGTTTCGACGCGCGGGTCATCGTTCTCCTTGGAATCAGTGCTGGCCGTAGACGTTCTGGTACCGGGCGTAGAGCCGGTCGACGTCCTCGGGCGGCAGGGGTTCGGGCGTGCCGAGCTCGAAGGCCTTGTGCACGGTGCGGGCCACGTCCTCGACCATCACCGCGGCCTTGACGGCGTCGCGGGCGGTGCGGCCGACGGTGAACGGGCCGTGGTTGCGCATCAGCACGGCCGGCGACCGGCTCGAGCGCAGCGTTTCGACGATGCCCTTGCCGATCGAGTCGTCGCCGATCAGCGCGAACGGCCCGACCGGGACCTCCCCGCCGAACTCGTCGGCGATCATCGTGAGCACGCACGGGATCGGCTCGCCGCGCGCGGCCCACGCGGTGGCGTACGTCGAGTGCGTGTGGACGACGCCGCCGATCTCGGGCATGTGCCGGTAGACGTAGGCGTGCGCGGCCGTGTCGGACGACGGCGCCAGCTCGCCGTGGACGAGTTCGCCGTGCAGGTCGGTGACGACCATCGTGTCGGCGGACAGGTCGTCGTAGGACACGCCCGAGGGCTTGATGACCATCAGGTCGCGGCCGGGCACCCGCGCGGAGACGTTGCCCGCGGTCCAGATGACCAGGGCGTTGCGGGTCAGCTCGCCGTGCAGGTTCGCCACGGTCTCGCGCAGTTCCGCGACGGTGTCGAGGACTTCGCCGGTCAGCGACATCAGGACCGTCCTTTCGCGAGGGCTTTCGCGGCTTCGCGGCGGCGGGCGGCCAGGCGGTGCATGACATCGTTGCCGCCACGGCCGAAGTAGTCGTGCAGGGTCGTGTATTCGGCGTACAGCTCGTCGTAGGCGGCGACGTGGGCGGGCACCGGCCGGTAGACCGCGCGGTCGACCGAGCCCATGGCCGCGGCGGCCGCGCGGATGTCCGGGTAGGCCCCGGCGGCGACGGCCGCGTGGATGGCCGAGCCGAGCGCGGGTCCCTGTTCGGAGCCGATGACCGACAGCGGGAGGTTGGTGACGTCGGCGTAGATCTGCATGAGCAGCGCATTCTTCATCAGCCCGCCGGCGATGATCAGCTCGGTGACCGGGACCCCGGCGGCGTTGAACGTCTCGATGATCTTGCGCGTGCCGAACGCCGTGGCCTCCAGCAGCGCGCGGTAGACGTCCTCGGCGCGGGTGGCCAGTGTCTGGCCGACGATGACGCCGGACAGCTCGTGGTCGACGAGCACCGACCGGTTGCCGCTGTGCCAGTCGAGGGCGACCAGGCCGTGTTCGCCGATCTCCTGCCGCGCGGCGAGCCGGGTGAGCTCCTCGTGCCCGTCGTGGGCGAAGTGCTCGGTGAACCAGCCGAAGATGTCGCCGACGCCGCTCTGGCCGGCCTCGTAACCCCAGAGCCCGGGGACGATGCCGCCGTCGACGACCCCGCACATGCCGGGGACTTCGCGCAGTTCGGCGCCGTTCATGACGTGGCAGGTCGAGGTGCCCATGATCGCGACCATCTGGCCGGGTTCGACGGCGTTCGCGGCGGGCGCGGTGACGTGCGCGTCGACGTTGCCGACCGCGACCGCGATGCCTTCGGGCAACCCGGTCCAGCCCGCGGCTTCGGCGGACAGCGAACCGGCACGCGCGCCCAGCTGGCCCAGGGGGTGTTCGAGCTTGTCGGCCACGAAGGACTCGAAGCCGGGCGCCAGTTCGCGGAGGAAGTCGCGGCTCGGGTACTGGCCGTCCTGCAGGATGCCCTTGTACCCGGCGGTGCACGCGTTGCGGACGTACGTCCCGGTCAGCTGCCAGACGATCCAGTCGGCCGCCTCGACCCAGTACCGCATCGCGGCGTAGACCTCGGGTGCCTCTTCGAGCAGCTGAAGCGCTTTCGCGAACTCCCATTCCGAGGAGATCAGCCCGCCGTAGCGCGGCAGCCACTTCTCGCCGCGGGTGCGGGCCAGCTCGTTGATCCGGTCCGCCTGCGGCTGGGCCGAGTGGTGCTTCCACAGCTTGACGTAGGCGTGCGGGTTGCCTTCGAACTCGGGCAGCTCGCACAGCGGCGTGCCGTCCGCGGCCGCCGGCACCATGGTGCAGGCGGTGAAGTCGGTGGCGACGCCGATGACGTCGGCCGCGTCGACGCCCGCGTCCCGCAGCGCCGCCGGTACGGCGTTGCGGAGGACCCCGACGTAGTCGGCGGGCACCTGCAGCGCCCAGTCCGGCGGCAGCGCGCGGCCGGTCGCGGGCAGCGTCTCGTCGAGCACCCCGTGCGGGTACTCGAAAACCGCGGAGCCGAGCTCGGCCCCGTCCCGGACCCGCACGACCACCGCGCGGCCCGACAGCGTGCCGAAGTCGACGCCGACGGTGAGTGGTTCTGCCACGGTGTCCTCTCCCTCCTGTGTGGTGACCGGGACGCGGCGCGGGCGGCGGTGGACGCGCCGCGCCCCGGGGTTCTAGCGGCCGGTGATGACGAGCGTCGTCACGGAGTTGGCGGGCAGCGTCAGCTTCGACGTCGCGGCCAGCCCGGTGATCTCCCTGGTCTGCGGCACGATGGCGGCCGGCGCGGCGAGGCTGTTGCGCCCCGCCGGGTCGCCGGTGAGCGTGGTGAGCGTCCCGGTGCCGTCGACCGCGGTGACACCGGTGAGCGCCAGCCGCGCGGTCTGCACCTGGCCGGTCGGGTTGACGAGCTTGACGGTGAACGTCTTGCGGCCGTTCTTGGTGGTCACGTTGACCACCTGCCGCAGCGGGCTGCCCTGGTTGAGGCGGCTGGTCACGATCTGCTTGCCGAGCGTGCTGGAGAACATCTGCTGCACCCAGTACGACGGCGAGCCGTAGCTGCTCCCGGCGTCGAAGCCGATCAGGTTGACCGGCCAGTTGGACTGGTTTTCGTGCACCAGCACCGGCGCGTACATCGAGCCGATGACGATGTCGCTGTTGCGTTCGAGCCCGGTGAGGAACGCGGCCTCGCCGATCGCGGCGGCCAGGGTGCCGGTGGGCCGGCCGTCCTGGGCGCCGTACTCGCCGACGAGGATTTCCGGGCCGCCGCGGTCCGCGGTGTCGTAGCGGGTCGAGTTGTCGGTGAACCACTGCGGCGACTGGTAGTAGTGGTCGTCCGCGGCGTCCGGACGCACCCCCGTCGGCGTGCTCGACGCGGCCCCGCCCTGCTGGCCGCCGGTCGTGGCGATGACCGTCAGCTGCGGGTACTTCGCCTTGATGGCGTTGAACATGTCGGTGAAGCGCCAGGCGTAGCTGCCCGAGCCGTCGAACCAGTCCTCGTTGCCGACCTCGACGTAGTGCAGGTCGAACGGCGCCGGGTGGCCGTCGGCGACCCGCTTCGCGCCCCACGTCGTGGAGGCGTCGCCGATGGCGTACTCGATCTCGTCGAGGGCCTCCTGGACGTACTGCGGGTAGTCGGCCTGGTCGACGTGCTGGCCGTTGAGCGTGTAACCGGCGAACAGCGCCAGGAGCGGCTGGGCGCCGATGTCCTCGGACAGCTTGAGGTAGTCGAGGATGCCGAAGCCGTCCGTGGACCAGTAACCCCACGCGGTGTTCTGGTGGCCGGGCCGCTCCTCCGGCTTGCCGATGGTCTTCTTCCACTCGAACCGCGTGTCGAGGGTGTTGCCTTCGAGGTAGTTGCCACCCGGGACGCGGAACAGGCCGAGCTTCATCGCGGCGAGCTTCTGCCCGAGGTCCATCCGCACGCCGTGGTTCTTGAACGTCGGCGGGAACAGCGAGACCTGCTGGAACCAGGCGTCGCCGGACAGGGCCTGCTTGGTCTTGTTCACCAGCGAGACGACGATCCGGTTGTCGGTGGACGTCGTGATCGTGGACGGCGTGGTGAAGCTGAACGTCTGCTGCGTCCACGCAGGCCCGACCGGCTGGACGTCCTTGCTCGCCAGCACGGTGCCGTCCGGCTTCTCCAGGCTGACCCGGACCGCGCCGGTCCACGTGCCTTTGCCGAAGAAGCTTCCGGTGTACTTCGTGGACGGTTTCGCGGCGACGCCGTAGTAGCCGACGTTGGCGGCGGCGATCCGGCCCGCGGCGGGGACGGTGTCGGCGTGCAGCTTCAGCGAGCGGTCGAGGGCGGTGTTGAGCGGGGTCGCGGTGTCGATGGCGTAAGTGCCGGTCGCACCGGCCGAAGTGACCAGCGACCAGTACGGGACCGGGGTGTCGCCGGCGCCGCTGCCGCGCTGGTAGGCCTCCTTGAACGTGCGGTTGCGGACGAGTTCGGCGTAGAGCCCGCCTTCGACGGAGTGGCTGATGTCCTCGAGGATCGAGCCGTACGTCGTAGGCCGGGTGCTGGCGCGGACGACGTTGGCGTCGACTTCCAGGTGGTTGGCGCCGGCGAGGGTGCCGATCTGGGCCGCGGTGAGCGGGAAGCGACGCAGCTCGACTTCGTCGACCGCGCCGGTGAGCCCGGAGCCCACGGTGAACGGCGCCGCGGCGGTGCCCGAAGCCGGGCAGGCCGAGACGTCCAAAGTGGTCCCGGTGGCGATGCCACAGGTGCTGGTGACCGCGGCCGCGTCACCGTCGGCGTAGACGGCGAGCCGCTGGGAAGCGCGGTCGAGGACGAGGGCGGCGTGGTGCCAGTCGCCGTCGGCGAGGCCGCCGCCGGTGGTGGTCACCTGGATGGTGCCGACGCGGGCGGTGAGCTTGCCGCCGGTGACGCCGAGGGCGTAGCCGTCGCCGTGGTCGGCCAGGGTGCCGTCCGCGGTCGTGCGGAACCAGGCGGCCAGTGAGAGGGAACCGGTGCCGGTGTCGAACGCGGGCGAGGTGCCCATGTCCACAGTGGACTTGCCGTCGAACTGGACGGCCTTGCCCGCCGCACCGGCGGTCCAGGTGGCGCCCTTCAGCGTGCCGTCGGCCGCGTTCGCGCTCGAGTCGCGGGCGATCGTGCCGGCGCCCTCGTCGAAGTGCCACGACCCGCTCGCGGCCAGCGCGGCGACGGCGGGCGCGGTCAGCGGCGTCGGGTACGCGCGGACGTCGTCGATGCCGCCGGCGAACCAGTCGGCCGGGTTGCCCGCCCACTTGCCGCGCCCGATCTCCAGGTGCCCGGCGGCGGTCCACGGCGTGGTGAACGGGACGCTCTGCTGCAGGGTTCCGTTGACGTACAGGGAAAGCGTGCCGGCCGCGCGGTTGTAGACGCCGACGACGTGCTGCCACTGGTCGGCCTGCGCGGGCAGCGTGGACACCGCCGAGGACGACGCCGTGTCGCCGTCGCCCGCGCGGCGGGTGAAGGCGAACCGGCCGTCGGCGGCGCGCTGGAGGTAGAAGCCGCTGATCGTCGAGCCGTCGACGCTCACCGCGGTGCGGAAGCCGGTGGCCGCGGCCGGCTTGAGCCACGCGGACACCGAGAAGCTCTGCCCGGTGTCGACGACCGGGGCCGGGGCGTCGATGGCGGCGTCGGTGCCGTTGAACGCGGCGCCGTGCGGGCCGACGACCCCGTCGCCCCAGGTGGTGCCGCCGGTGAGGGTGGCGGTGCGGGAGTCGAGGGAGTCGTCGGCCGCGGTGGTGCCGGTGCCTTCGTCGAGGGTCCAGTGCCCGGCGATGGCCAGGCGGGCGGCGTCGGCGGCGGTCAGGGCGCCGGAGTAGGCGCGGACGTCGTCGATCGTGCCGTCGACGTAGTCCACCGGGTTGCCGCCGTACTTGCCGCGGCCGATCACGAGGTGGCCGGTGCCGGCCCAGCCGGCGGGCGCGGCGACGGTGGTCTGGCGGGTGCCGTCGACGTACAGGGCCAGCGTCGACGCGGCGGCGTCGAACACGCCGGTGAGCTGGTACCACTGGCCGACGACGGGGTCGAAGTTCGCGCCCGCGACGACGCCGTCGGTCGGGGCGTCGCCGGCGAGGCGGGTGAAGGCGAAGCGGCGCGAGTCGTCGCGGAACTGCAGGAAGAAGTTGCTGACCTGGTTCCCGTCGACGCTCACGAAAGTCTGGTAGCCGGACGTCTTGTCGAGCTTGACCCAGCTGCTCACGGAGAAGCTCTTGGTGGTGTCGAGCACGGGCGCGCCGGCGTCGGCGAAACCGCCCGCGCCGTCGGTCGTCAGGGCTCCCCCGCGGATCCCCGGTCCCCAGCCCGCGCCGCCGTTCAGCGTGGCGGGGTGCGCACCGGCGCTGTCGGCGGCCGTCGTCCCGCTGCGCTCGTCGAACGTCCAGTGCCCGGCGAGCGCCGAAGCGGGATCGGCCGCGGCGGCCGTCACCGGGACGGCGCAGCGCAGCGCCAGGACGGCGAGCACGGCCATGGGCCGCCGCAGTCTGCGGAGCATGACTCTCCCTAGAGTGGGTGCGGAAGCCGCACTTTCACGTGAAAGTGCGGCTTCCGCACCCACTCTAGGGAGAGTCATGCTCCGCAGACTGCGGCGGCCCATGGCCGTGCTCGCCGTCCTGGCGCTGCGCTGCGCCGTCCCGGTGACGGCCGCCGCGGCCGATCCCGCTTCGGCGCTCGCCGGGCACTGGACGTTCGACGAGCGCAGCGGGACGACGGCCGCCGACAGCGCCGGTGCGCACCCCGCCACGCTGAACGGCGGCGNAGGAGGGCCCCGGTGATGATCGAGGTCCACCAGGAGTTGAGCGTGCCGTCGAAGGTGATCAGCGTCTGGATGATGCCCAGCACCATGATCCCGAGCACGGTGCCCAGCACGTAGCCGGAGCCGCCGGTGAGGATGGTGCCGCCGATGACCACCGCGGCGATCGCGGTCAGCTCCAGGCCGACGCCGTTGAGCGGGTCGCCCGAAGACTTGTAGAGCACCAGCAGCAGCCCGCCCAGCGCCGAGCAGAAGCCGCTGATCGTGTACACCGCGATCTTCGTGCGGCCGGTCTTGAGGCCCATCAGCATCGCCGACTGCGCGTTGCCGCCGATCGAGTAGACCGTGCGCCCGAACCGCGTGAAGGCCAGGACGTACACCGCGACCGCGACGACGACCAGCGCGACGACCACGCTGATCGAGATGTGCAGCTCCCCGCCGAGCGGGATCTGTGTCTGGGCGAGCGTGGCGATCGTCGGGTTGTCGATCGAGTACGCCTCGGTGCTGATCGTGTAGCAGAGCCCGCGGGCGAAGAACATCCCGATCAGCGTCGCGATGAACGGCTGGATCTCGAAGAAGTGGATGAGCGCGCCCATCCCGGCGCCGAGCAGCGCCCCGACCACCAGCACCACCGCGATCGCCGCGTAGGCCGGCCAGCCGTGCTTCTGCATCAGGTCGCCGGAGACCACAGTGGACAGCGCGACCACCGAGCCGACCGACAGGTCGATGCCGCCGGTGAGGATCACGAACGTCATCCCGATCGCGACCACGAGCAGGAAGGCGTTGTTGATGAACAGGTCGAGCACGACCTGCCCGGACCCGAAGGCCTCGTACTGGGCGGCGCCGAAGATGTACGCGGCGATCAGCAGCGCCATCGTCGCCAGGATGGGGACGTGCCGCTGCTGCGGCCGGTAGCCTTTGACGCGGGCGAGGGTGGTCATGCCGTGACCTCCACCTTTTCGGGAGCGGACGCGGGGGCGGGCGCGGCCGGGCGAGCCTTGCGGCGGTGCAGCTTGCGGCGGAAGGCGGGCGACTGCAGCAGGCACACCGCGAGCACGACCACGGCCTTGAACAGCATGATCGCCTCGGGCGGGATGCCGAGGGCGTAGACGGTGGTGGTCAGCGTCTGGATGAGCAGCGCGCCGATCACCGCGCCGCCGAGGGAGAACCGGCCGCCGGTCAGCTGGGTGCCGCCGACGACCACGGCGAGGATCGCGTCGAGCTCGATGAACAGCCCGGCGTGGTTGGCGTCGGCGCTGTGCACGTTCGCGCTGATCATCAGCCCGGCGATGCCCGCGCACAGCGCGCAGAAGACGTAGACGAGCCAGGTCAGCCGCGCCGAGCGGAGCCCGGCCAGCCGGCTGGCCTCCGGGTTGCCGCCGACCGCTTCGACGAGCATGCCGAGCGCGGAGCGGCGGACCAGCAGCGAAGCGAGCACGAAGACCAGCAGGGCGATGAGGATCGCGCTCGGCAGGGTCAGCACGAACCCGCTGCCGATCCACTCGAAGGGCGCGGAGTTGATGGTGATGATCTGCCCGCCGCTGATCAGCTGCGCGATCCCGCGGCCGGCGACCATGAGGATGAGTGTCGCGATGATCGGCTGGATGCCCAGCGCGGCGACGAGCCAGCCGTTCCAGACCCCGAGCACGAGGGACAGGCCCAGCGCCAGCCCGACCGCGACGAGCGTGGCGCCCACGCCGTCCGGGTGGTCGGCGATCCACAGGCACGCGAGCGACCCGCTGATCGCGACGACCGCGCCGACCGACAGGTCGATACCGCGGGTCGCGATCACCAGCGTCATGCCGATCGCGATGAGGATCAGCGGGGCGCCGTTCTTGAGGATGTCGACGAGGTTCCCGTAGAGGTGGCCGTCGCGCAGCTCGATCTTGAAGAACGACGGGCTCGCGATCAGGTCGCCCAGCAGCAGTACGAGCAGCGCCACCACGGGCCAGAAGAGCCGGTGTTTGGTCATCCCTTTCACGCCTGCACCCCTTCGGCCATCGTGGCCATGATGTCGTCCGCGGTGAGTCCCTGGTTTTCCCGCTGCGCCACCACTTTCCGGTCGCGCAGCACGACGACGCGGTGGCTCAGCCGCAGGACTTCCTCCAGTTCGGCGGAGATGAACACGACGGCCATGCCGTCGGCCGACAGCTGGGTGACCAGCCGCTGGATCTCGGTCTTCGCGCCGATGTCGATGCCGCGCGTGGGCTCGTCGAGGATGAGCAGCCGCGGCTCGGTGATGAGCCAGCGGGCCAGCAGCACCTTCTGCTGGTTGCCGCCGGACAGGTTGCCCACCAGCGCTTCCGGGTCGGCGGGCCGGATGTCGAGCGTCTTGATGTACTTCTCGGCGATCTCGTCCTGCCGGCGGCGCGACAGCGGCCGCGCCCAGCCGCGGGAGGCCTGGAGCGCGAGGACGATGTTCTCCCGGACGGTCAGTTCCTCGACCAGGCCCTCGGACTTGCGGTTCTCCGAGAGGAACGCGATGCGGTGGTCGAGGCCGGCGCGCGGGGTCCGCAGGTTCGTGGTCTCGCCGTCGACGCGGACAGACCCGCTGTCGGCGTGGTCGGCGCCGAAGAGCAGCCGGGCGAGCTCGGTGCGCCCGGAGCCGAGCAGGCCCGCCAGGCCGACGACCTCGCCGGCGTGGATGTCGAGCGTGAACGGCTCGACGCCGCCCTTGCGGCCGAGGTCTTCGGCGGCCAGCAGCACCGGCGCGCCGGCGACCTCGGCCCGGGTCGGCCCGGACTCCTCGAGCGTCTCGAGGACCTGCAGTTCCTTGCCGATCATCTTGGTGACCAGGTCGACCGGCGTGATGTCCGCGGTGCGGTACTCGCCGATCAGCTTTCCGTTGCGCAGCACGGTCATCCGGTCGGCGACGGCGAAGACCTGGTCGATGAAGTGGGAGACGAACAGGATCGCCATGCCTTCGTCGCGCAGCGAGCGCACGACCTTCAGCAGCTGCTCGACTTCGCCGGTGTCCAAACTGGACGTCGGCTCGTCGAGGACGAGGACCCGCGCTTCGACGTCGAGCGCGCGGGCGATCGCGACCAGCTGCTGGACGGCGATCGAGCAGGTGCTCAGCTCGGCCGAGACGTCCACGTGGACGTCCAGCCGGGCCAGCAGCTCCTCGGCCCGCCGCCGCATCGGGCCCCACTGGATGCGGCCGAAGCGGCGGGGTTCCCGGCCGAGGCAGACGTTCTCCGCCACGGACAGGTTCGGGCAGAGGTTGACCTCCTGGTAGACGGTGCTGATGCCGCCCTGCTGGGCCTCGCCGGGCCCGCCGAAGGCGACCTGTTCGCCGTTCAGCTCGATCGTCCCCGCGTCCACCCCGTACACGCCGGTCAGCACCTTGATGAGGGTGGACTTGCCGGCGCCGTTCTCGCCCATCAGGGCGTGGACCTCGCCGGGGAACATCCGGAAGCCGACGTCGTCCAGGGCGAGGACGCCGGGGAACTCCTTGCGGATACCGCTCATCCGCACCATGGGCTGCGGTTCAGGCATGACGTGTGCTCCGGGGTGGACGCGGGGGTGCGATCAGTACTGGCGCTGCGGCAGGGCGGCCTTGGCGGACGCCTGGTCGAACTCGGTCTCCTGGGTTTCGATGCGGGCGGGCACCTGCTCGCCGGCGGCGACCTTCTTGACCAGGTCCATCAGCTGCGGGCCGAGCAGCGGGTTGCACTCGACGACGTGGTTGATCTTGCCGTCGGCCAGAGCCTGCAGCGCGTCCTTCACGCCGTCGACCGAGACGATCTTGATGTCCTTGCCCGGGATCTTGCCCGCGGCTTCGATCGCCTCGATGGCACCGAGGGCCATGTCGTCGTTGTGGGCGTAGAGGACGTCGATCTTGGGCTGGGACTTCAGGAAGGCCTCCATGACCTCCTTGCCCTTGGCGCGGGTGAACTCACCGGTCTGCGACGCGACGATCTTGTACTTCGGGTCCGCCGCGATGACGTCCGCGAAGCCCTTCTTGCGGTCGTTGGCCGGCGCCGACCCCGTGGTGCCCTGCAGCTCGACGATGTTGACCTGGCCGGTGGCGCTGCCGAACTCCTTGGTCAGCCACTCCCCCGCCTTCTTGCCCTCGGCGATGAAGTCCGAGCCGAGGAAGGTCTTGTAGAGCGACTTGTCCGGCGAGTCGATCGCCCGGTCGGTGAGGATGACCGGGATGTTGGCCGTCTTGGC
This sequence comes from Amycolatopsis sp. MEPSY49, assembly GCF_051337345.1. Lineage (NCBI taxonomy): Bacteria > Bacillati > Actinomycetota > Actinomycetes > Pseudonocardiales > Pseudonocardiaceae > Amycolatopsis > Amycolatopsis sp. MEPSY49. The sequence continues at coordinate 67,065 of NZ_JBDLYJ010000025.1, forward strand.
CTCCTTGAGGACGGTGTCCCAGCCGGACTCCACGACCGGCGAGAAGGCGATGACCTTGACCTTCTGCTGGATGTAGGAGCGGATCGCCGAGATCTGGTTCTCCTGCTTCTGCTGCGCGTCGGAGAACTTGAGCTCGATGCCGGCGGACTTGGCCGAGTCCTGGATCGACTTGGTGTTCGCCGTCCGCCACCCGCTCTCGGCGCCCACCTGGGCGAAGCCGAGCGTGATCGCCCCGCCGGAGCCACCGGAGGAGCCCCCACTCCCACAGGCGGTGAGCAGCACGAGTCCGGCCGCCGCGGCCGCCGCGGCGGCCCATCGCTTCTTCAGCACGTTCACTCCTCGATCGACGGTGATCATTTTTGTTAGCGTTAACATTCGGAGCTGGTCTTCTGGTTCCGGGCGCGCGTACGGCGCTAACGCGGCCCGGTGCTTTCGCGGACGATCAACTCGGGCACGACCAGGGCGCGCGCGTGCCGGTCGCCCCCGTCCATCCGCTGGGTGAGCAGGCCGAACGTGCGCCGGCCGACCTCGATGAAGTCCTGGCGCACCGTGGTCAGCGGCGGCGTGAAGTACGCCGCCTCGGGCACGTCGTCGAAGCCCGCGACGCGCACGTCCCGCGGCACCGAGATGCCGGCTTCGGCGAAGGCGCGCAGCAGGCCGAGCGCCATCTGGTCGTTGCCGGCGAAGACGGCGTCGAGGTCGCGTTCCTTGGCGAGGGATCGCCCCGCCTCGTAGCCGGAGCGCGAGCTCCAGTCGCCCTGGATGACCTGCGGCACGTTCGCGCCGTGGCGTTCCAGGGTTTCCCGCCAGCCGGCCTCGCGGTCGCGGGCTTCCAGCCAGTCCTCGGGCCCGGCGACGTGCCAGACGGTCCGGTGCCCGAGGGCCAGCAGGTGCTCGGTGGCCCGGCGGGCGCCGTCGCGCTGGTCGACGGAGATGACCGGAACCGGTGCCGTCTCCCCGCCGCCGACCGCGACGACCGGGAAGTCCGCGGGCGCGGCTTCCAGCGCCCGGCCGGCCGTGACGTGCGGGGCGATGACGATGATGCCTTCGACGGCCTGGCGGCGGAGGTTCTCCACCGCGTCGGCGATCGACGACCGGCCCGGACGGCTCACGCTGGAGATCGTGATCGCGTACCCGGCTTCGCGGGCGGCGTTCTCGATGCCGTAGAGCGTGCTGGCCGGACCGTACAGATTGGACTCGAGCGCGACGACGCCGAGCGTCCCGGTGCGCCCGGTGACGAGCGCCCGGGCCGCGGAGTTCGGGCGGTAGCCCAGTTCTTCGATGGCGGCGAGCACCCGGGCGCGGGTTTCCGGCCGCACCGGGCCGGTCCCGTTGATGACCCGGGAGACGGTCATGTGCGACACGCCGGCCACGCCCGCGACGTCGGTCAGGCTGGGCTGCCGCGTACCGGCCGCGGTCACCCGGACGGGGCCGCCGGAGCGGGGTCGTTCGGCCACCGGCATCCCCTTTCGCACACCTCGTCGTGGTCCCCGTCACCCGTTCGGGTGGCGGCGAGGAGTCAGTGTTAGCGATAACACCCGCGGGGTCAAGCCTGGGTCGCGTAACGGTCTAGTCACGTAGGCCGAAGGGGCGGTGGGCGGTGGCTTCACCGCCCGACCTGCGGGAAAGCCGGTGGGTTATTCACCGGATGCCGGGGACGCGGGTGTTCAAGGGCCATGTTCGGCCCGCGCCCGGACGTCATGAACGACTCTTTCAGCGCTTCCGGCGACCTGAACGAGTCGTTCATGACGTCTGCCGTCAGAAGGCCACCGAAGCGGCCACCGGGAGGTGGTCGCTGCCCGTCGCGGGCAACGTCCACGACGCCACCGGCCGCAACCCCGCCACGAAGACCTGGTCGATCCGCGCCAGCGGGAGCCCGGCCGGCCAGCTGAACCCGAAGCCGTCCCCCGCCACCTCCTGCGCGGACTTCATCCGCGCGGTGATCGGGTCCAGGGCCCGGTCGTCGGCCGTGCCGTTGAAGTCGCCGACCAGCACCGTGCGCGCGGACGGCTCCCCCGCCAGCGCGTCGGCGAGCAGGCCGATCGCTTCGTCGCGGCCGTTCGCCGTGAAGCCCGCCTCCAGCCGGACCCGCACCGACGGCAGGTGCGCGACGAACACCGCCACCGGGCCCTTCGGAGTGTCCACTGTGGTCCGGAGCGCGCGCGTCCACGGCATGATCGCGACCGGTCGCGTGTCGCCCAGCGGGTAGGTGCTCCAGATCCCGACCGTGCCCTGCACCGAGTGGTGCGGATAGCCCGCGGCGAGCGCGTCTTCGTACTTCGGGATCTCGGACTTCTTCAGCTCCTCCAACGCGATCACCTGCGCGCCGGAGGCCGCCAGCGCTCCCGCCGTGCCCGCCGGGTCCGGGTTCTCGTCGTTCACGTTGTGCGAGACGATCGTGAGGTCGCCGCCGGCTTCGGTCTTGTCGAACAGCCGTCCGCCGAAGAACCCGCCCCACACCAGCGCCGGCAGCAGCAGCGAAACGAGCGCGAGCGCCGACCGCCGCAGCAGCGCCGCCACGAGCAGCGGGAGCACGAGCAGGCCGGTCCACGGCAGGAACGTCTCGAGCAGGCTGCCGGCGTTGCCCACCCAGTTGGGCACCAGCGAATGCGCGAGCAGCAGCAGCGCCGTCAGTGCGGAAAACACCGCGATCACCCGGCCGCGGCGCCAGGTTCCGCGGTCCGGTGCCGTTTCGAGCACCGCGGTCATCGAGTGGCCGCCGGGAGTTCGCGCTGGATCGCCGCGATGAGCGTCCGGCTGTTCTCCAGTGCGGCCCGCAGCCCTTGCGCCGGGCTCCCGCCCGGGCTCTGGTGCAGGACGACGCCGAGGATGAGCGCGCCGCCCGGCCCCTTCGCCGCCCACATCAGCGCCCCGCCGGCCGCGGTCGACGAGCCGGTCTTCAGCCCGATCACGCCGTCCCGGCCGAGCAGGGTGTTGGTGTTGACGACGCCGGGCACGCCGTCGACGCGCAGGCTCGTCGTGTTGACGATCTCGCGGATCACGGCGTTGCGCATCACCTCGCGAGCCAGCCGCAACTGGTCGGTGGCGGTGCTCGTCGTCGAGTCTTCGACACCGCTGGCGCCGGTGTAGGTCGTGTCGGTCATTCCGAGCGCGGCGGCCTCGCGGTTCATCTTCCCGACGAAGTCCTCCTGACTGCCGGCGTCCCACCGCGCGAGCAGGCGGGCGGCGTTGTTGCCGGACGGGATGAGCATCAGCGCCAGCAGGTCCCGCTCGCTGACCTGCCGCCCGGCCCGCAAGGAGACGGTCGACTCCTCGCGGGACGTCGACTCGGCGTCGGCCTGTTCGTCGACGGTGATCATCGGGCCCGCCTCGCCCGGGGCCAGCGGATGGTCCTTCAGCACCACGTAGGCGGTCATCACCTTGGTGACGCTGGCGATCGGCACCGGCCGCTGCTCCCCCCGGCTGCCGAGCGAGCCGAGACCCTGCACCTCGGCACTCGCTTGGCCGTCGGCGGGCCACGGCAGCGGCAGGTCGACAGCGGGCCGGGCGGCGCTCGCGCGGCCGTCGACCGAAGGCGGGAACAGGACCCAGCAGGCCGCGGCGAGCGCCACCGCGACAGCGGCGGCGAGCCCGCCGGCGACGGGTGGGATGCGGGTACGGGCCATGGTTCTCCTCCGGGTGCCGGGGCGCTTCGTGAGCGCACACCGTCACTGTGTCCGGGGAAGATCGCCGGGCCGTCGGGGTTGTTCGACAGGTCTGAACCAGAAGTGTCCCGGTTCTGTACCAAAAGAGATCCCCGACGACGTGAATGACTCATTCCTGTCGTCAGGCGACATGAATGAGTCATTCACTACACGCGCCGGGCCGGACGTGGCGCGGGACCGGCTCCCCTCCGCCGCGCACGGAGGAAAGCCGGTCCCGCTGTCTCGGCCGCTCAGCTCACGTGGACGTAGTCGACCACGAGCTGCTGCGGGAACTGGGTGCTGCCGTCGGGGTCGCCGGGCCAGTAGCCGCCGACCGCCAGGTTGAGGATCACGAAGAAGTCGTGGTTGAACACCCACTGGTTGCCGCCGACGTCGGCCGGTGTGCGGGTCTGGTAGGCGTTGCCGTCCACCGACCACACGATCTTGTCCTGCGACCAGTCGACCGCGTACTTGTGGAAGTCGTCGGAGAAGTTCGGGCCGTTGTAGGCCGCGCCGATGCCGCCCGAGCCCGAGTAGCCCGGGCCGTGGATGGTGCCGTGCACGGTGTTCGGCTCGAACCCGACGTTCTCCATGACGTCGATCTCGCCGCACTGCGGCCAGCCGACGCTGCCGATGTCGGAGCCGAGCATCCAGAACGCCGGCCACATGCCCTGCCCGCGCGGCAGCTTCATCCGGGCTTCGACGTGCCCGGACGACGCGGTGAACTTGCCGGAGGTGTTGAGCCGCGCCGACGTGTACTCGCAGGCGCCGTACCAGCAGTTGTTCCCGCTGTTCTCCTTCTTCGCGGTGATCACGAGGTGGCCTTGGCCGTCGAGCGCCGCGTTGGCGGTGCCGTCGGTGTACCACTGGCGCTCGTGGTTGTTCACGTTGTCACCGGTTTCGTGGACCCACTTCGAGCCGTCGACCCCGCTGCCCGCCGGGCCGTCGAAGTCGTCGCTGAAGCTCGCGAGGGTCTGGGCCGGCGCGGCCTGGCTCTGCGGCGCGGTCACCACGGCGCCGGCCACCAGCAGGGCCGCGGGCGCCACCAGCAGACGCCATCGGGCGGAGTTCCTGGTCGACATCGTCGTCGCCCCTTCCGTTCCGCGGGCGACGGCTGGCGGCTCACCGGCGCCCTATTTGTTGTCGAACGCAACAAAGTATGGGCGGGCCGGCGGCGAAGAACAAGGCTATCCGGTCGGACATTTTCCGACGAGTACCCGATGGTCCGGACCACCGGGTACTTTCGGGCACTTCACGCGGCGGAGCGCTGGATGCAGTCGAGGCCGATGCCCAGCGGCGTGGCCAGGTACTGGCAGATGTGCGTCGCGTGCGCCTCGTCGGTCTGCGTGCAGGCGACCGGCACGCCGAGCAGGTCGACCGAGCAGTAGGCGTAGAACTGGGTGGAGCTGCCCGGGACCGGGTCGGCCGACGCCGGAGCGGCCGCGGCGACGACCGCGGAAACCGCGAGCGCCGTGGCCGCCGCCCAGGAAGCGATTCGGGTCTTCATCGTGCTCTCCTTCCGCAATCCGTGTGTGTGTCAGGGGTTGTGGTGATCAAGATTCCCCGTCCGCACCGCGTTCACCTCCCGGTCACCGGAAAGTGTCACGCCGGCGGGCCGCGAACCGAACAGCCCGTGAACTTCACGCTGCGTGATTACGTACCTTCGTCGGTGTCACCGAGCGGCTTCGAGTACCTACGCTGGCGCTGCCCTGCCGAGGTCCCCTGGAGGCTCCCGTGATGGCCGACCCGCACGAGCTCACCCGACGCAGCTTCCTCGGCGGTGTCGCCGCAGCCGGCGCCCTCGGCGCCCTGCCGCCCGGCATGGCCGAGGCCCTCGCCGAACCGCGCGTCTCCGGCAGCCTGTCGGACGTCGAGCACGTCGTGGTCCTCATGCAGGAAAACCGCTCCTTCGACCACTACTACGGCACGATGAAGGGCGTCCGCGGTTACGGCGACCGCTCGGCGATCGTGCAACCGAACGGCCAGAGCGTCTTTTACCAGCCCGACCCCGGGCGCAGCGATGGCAAGTACCTCCTGCCGTTCCGGGTGGACACGACCGAAGTGGACGGTCAGGACCTCGGCGACCTCGGCCACGGCTGGGCCGACCAGCACCAGGCGATCGCCGGCGGCGCGAACAACGCGTGGATCCCCGCCAAGGGCGAAATGACCATGGGCTACTTCGACTCCGGCGACCTCCCGTTCCACCGGGCGCTGGCCGACGCGTTCACCGTGTGCGACCACTACTTCTGCTCGGTGCAGGGCCCGACCACACCCAACCGGCTCTACCTGTTCACCGGCACGATCGACGCGGACGGCAAGGCGGGCGGCCCGGCGAACTACAACCCCGCCGACTACCAGCCGGTCTTCAGCTGGACGACCTACCCGGAACGCCTGCAGCAGCACGGGGTTTCGTGGAAGGTCTACGCCAACAAGGAGGTCGGCGACGCGACCGGTTCGTTCGTCGGCGACTACGGCGACAACCCGCTGTGGCTCTTCAAGGCCTACCACCAGGACTACACCTCGGAACTGTCCAAACGCGCCAGTGTGTTCAAGACCTGGGGCCCGGATTCGGGGCAGGGCAAGGACGTCAACCACGTCCTGGCCGAGTTCAAGGCCGACTGCGCGAGCGGCGCGCTCCCCCGCGTCTCGTGGGTCGTCGCGCCCTACGGCTACTGCGAGCACCCCGAAGCCCGCCCGGTCGACGGCGCCGCGTACACCCAGACCGTGCTGAACGCGTTGTGGGCCGACCCGAAGCTCTGGGAGTCCACAGTGGTCCTCGTCAACTACGACGAGAACGACGGCTTCTTCGACCACGTCGCCCCGCCGATCGCGCCGCCCGGCACCGCGGGCGAGTACGTCGGCGGCAAGCCGATCGGGCTCGGCGCGCGCGTGCCGATGACGGTGATCTCGCCGTGGAGCCGCGGCGGCTGGGTCAGCTCCGAGGTCACCGACCACACCTCGGTGATCCGGTTCCTCGAACGCTGGACCGGTGTCGCCGAGCCGAACATCAGCGCGTGGCGGCGCGCTCTCTGCGGCGACCTGATGACGTGCTTCGACTTCGGCGTGCCGAACCTGCAGATCCCGCTGCTGCCGGACACCGCGGCGCTGCGCAAGCAGGCCGACGACACGCAGAAGAAGCTGCCGAAGCCGGCCCCGCCCGCGACCGGGAAGCAGCGGGTCCCGGTGCAGGAGCCCGGCACCCGCCCGGCCCGCGCGCTTCCTTACCGGCCGCTGGTCACGACGTCCCTGAGCGCCGACCGCACGATCCTCACCACGACGTTCGCCAACCAGGGCACCGCGGCCGTGCAGCTGATGGCCTACCGCAACGACGGCCAGACCGACGGCCCGTGGCCCTACGACCTGGCCCCGGGCGCGCAGGTGAGCGACACCTGGCGGGTCCAGCTCTACGGCGGCGGCAAGTACGGCGTCGCGGTGCACGGGCCCAACCGGTTCCGCTGGGTCCTCGCCGGGGACGCGAACAGCGCGGGGGCCGGTGTCGACGTCCTGGGGAGTTACACGACCGAAAACAAGCTGCGCCTGACCATGCGCAACAGCGGCACGACGGCCGTGCGCGTCACGATCACCGCGAACCACTACCGCGCCGACGGCCCGTGGACGTACTCGCTGGCCGCGGGCCGGACCGTGACCGATGACTGGAACCCGGTCGCGTACGGGAACGGCTGGTACGACCTGTCCGCGACGCTCGACGCCGACCCGAAGTTCCTCCGCCGTTTCAGCGGGCACGTCGAGACGGGCGCGCCGAGCGTCACCGGCTAGCGCGTTCACATTCATGACAGGCGTTCAGCTCATTGACGCACGTCACATCCGTGACCTATAAAGAGAAAGTCCGGGTGTCCGCCGCACACCTCCGCTGTTTCCTTTCCGGAGGCCATCGGTGTCCCCACGAACCCGCCATGCCATCTTCCTCGGCACCGCCGTCGCCGCGGTCGCCGTCGCCCTCACCGGCGGCGTCACCGCGCAAGCCGCCGCGGCCAACCTCTCCGCCACCTTCGCGCGGACGTCGGTCTGGACCGGCGGCTACGGCGCCGGCTACACGATCGCCAACCGCGGCGACGCGCCCGCCACGGGCTGGACCGTCGAGTTCGACCTGCCCGCCGGCACGGCGGTGAGCAGCTCGTGGAGCTCGGTGAAGACCCAGACCGGACAGCACTACGAGTTCACCAACGCCGGCTTCAACGGCACGATCGGCGCCGGCGCCACCGCGAGCTTCGGCTTCAACGTCGCCGGGTCCGGGCTGCCTTCGGGGTGCACGGTCAACGGCCTCCCGTGCGCGGACGGCCAGGTCACCACGACCCCGACGTCCTCGCCCACGACCACCACGACTCCCCCACCCGCCGGGGTCACCGTGAACGTCGCCACCGCCGCCCAGCTGCAGGCCGCGCTGGCGAACGCGGCACCCGGCCAGGCGATCAAGCTCGCGGCCGGGACCTACCGCGGCTCGTTCGTCACGACGAAGGCGGGCACCGCGGCCGAGCCGATCACGCTCTCGGGCCCGTCGGACGCGATCCTGATCAACGACGGCCCGAGCGGCGACGCGCCGGACTGCCCCACGCCGACCGCGGGCTGGGACTCCGGCTACGGATTCTGGCTCTCCGGCGCGCCGTACTGGAACCTCACCGGCTTCACCGTGCAGGAGTCGAAGAAGGGCATCGTCGCCGACAACTCGCCGCACACGACGATCGACGGCGTGACCGTCCACCACGTCGACGAGGAGGCGATCCACTTCCGCCGCTCGTCGGCCGACAGCGTCCTGAAGAACTCGACGATCACCTACACCGGGCTCGTGCAGCCGGGCTACGGCGAAGGCGTCTACCTCGGCTCGGCCAACTCGAACTGGGCCTGCCACGGCAACTCCGGCGGTGTCGACCGCGGCGACCGGATCCAGGTGCTGGACAACCACATCGGCCCGTTCGTCGCCGCGGAACCCATCGACGTCAAGGAAGGCACCTTCAACGGCGTGATCCGCGGCAACACCTTCGACGGCCGCGGCATCTCGGGCGAGAACTCGGCGGACTCCTGGATCGACGTCAAGGGCATCGGCTACACGATCGAGAACAACACCGGCACGTTCGCGTCGCCGGGCACGTTCGCCAACGGGTACGAGAACCACAACACGAGCACGTCCCCGTCGTTCGACAATGGCTGCGGCAACGTGTGGCGGGGCAACAAGTCCGACCTCGGCGGCGTCGGCGCCTACGCGATCAAGATCAGCTCGGTTTCGAAGTGCGCGGCGAACCCGAACGTGGTGTACGCGTCCAACACGGTGACGAACGCCAAGTCGGGCCTGACGAACATCCCGGTCACGCCGTAGGTCACAGGTGCACGGCGAGCCAGAGCGCCACCCACGCCGTAGCGGCGAGCAGTGCGCCCGCCGCCGCGACGAGGAGCACCCGGCGCAGGCCGCGGGCGGGTTTCGCGGGCGTCTCGATGTGGTCCATGAAGCCGATCATGACCGACGCGCGCCGGACCCGACAGCCGGCGCGCTCGTCCGGGCGACCCCTGCGCGGGGTACCCCGGACGGCGGCGACGCACGTCACTCCCGGCCGCGGAACACCAGACCCGCCGAAGCGTTGTACCGGGTGTCGGTACGGCGGTGCCCCCGGGCCTCACCCCTTGCCTTCACGGAATACCGGTAACGCAGGAGCCGTGTCGTGCCTTCCGCCGCGAGGCGGCCCCCGTACCGGCCCCGAAACCCCGTTCCCACCCGGGCCTCCCCCGTGCGCCCGGGCGGGAGCGGATCTCAAGGCACGATCGAGTCGACGTACCCGCCGTCGACGCGGACGGCCGCGCCCGTGGTCGCCGAGGCGAACGGGGAACTCAAGTACACCACCAGGTTCGCGATCTCTTCGGGCTCGATCAGGCGCTGCAGCAGGGATTGCGGCCGGTGCTTCTTCATGAACTCGCGCTGGGCCTCTTCCCACGGCAGGTCCTTGTCGACCAGCTCGTAGACGAAGTCCTCGACGCCGCCGGTGTGCGTCGGGCCCGCGATCACGGCGTTGACCGTGACGCCGGTGCCGGCCGCGTGCTTGGCGAACCCGCGCGAAACCCCGAGCAGCGCCGTCTTCGACACGCCGTAGTGGATCATCTCGGCCGGGATCACGACCGCGGAATCGCTGGCGATGTACTGGATCCGGCCCCAGCCGCGCTCGGTCATCCCGGGCAGGTAGGCGCGGGTGAGCCGCACCGCGGCGAGTACGTTGACCTCGAAGTAGCGCCGCCAGTCGGCGTCGGTGATGTCGAGGGGCTCCTGGGCGCCGAAGATGCCGAGGTTGTTGACCAGGATGTCGGCGTCCGGCACCTCTTCCACCACCTGGGCCGCCCCGGCTTCGTCCGAGACGTCGCCCGGCGCCGGGAGCAGGTCCGCGTCCGGCTGGTCCTCCTTCAGGCGCGCGATGGCCTTCGCGACCCCGGTCTCGCTCCGGCCGTTGATCGCGACCCGCGCGCCCGCGGCCGCGAGCCCCGCGGCGATCGCCGAGCCGATGCCCTGGGTGGACCCGGTGACCAGGGCCGTCTTCCCGCTGAGGTCGACCCGCATCGTGAAAACCCTTTCTCGCGTCGGCCGTTCCCCCGGCCGATTCAAGCACAGGCGCCCGGTGCGCACCGGCTGGAAATCCGGTTGCCCGGCCGGGCCCGCGGCTACACCATCTGCGCATGACCTCTTACCGCACGCCGCTCCTGCCGACCGTCGCCGCGACCACCGCGCCGGTCCAGCAGCAGCCGCGCCGGCCGCGGAGGTCGATCACCCCCGCGCCGTGACGGGCGCGCTGCTCGCCGGCCTGCTGGCCGGCTACGGCATCGCGATCCCGGTCGGCGCGGTCGCGACCTACCTCGTCGCCCTCACCGCGCGCACGTCGCTGCGGACCGGCTTGGCCGCCNCGTCGCCGCGACCACCGCGCCGGTCCAGCAGCAGCCGCGCCGGCCGCGGAGGTCGATCACCCCCGCGCCGTGACGGGCGCGCTGCTCGCCGGCCTGCTGGCCGGCTACGGCATCGCGATCCCGGTCGGCGCGGTCGCGACCTACCTCGTCGCCCTCACCGCGCGCACGTCGCTGCGGACCGGCTTGGCCGCCGCGCTCGGCGTCGCGACGGCCGACGGCGTGTACGCGCTGGTCGCGGTGCTCGGCGGGGCCGCGATCGCCGGTGTCGTCGCACCGGTCGCCGGGCCGTTGCGGCTGGTCTCGGCCGGGGTCCTGGTCGTGCTGGCGGTCCGCGGCGCCGTGCTGGCGCTGCGCTCGCACCGCAGCCCCACCGCCCGGCCCGTGACGCCGCTCGCGCCCGGCCGCGCCTACGTCAGCCTGCTCGGCATCACGCTGGTGAACCCGACGACGGTCGTCTACTTCACCGCCCTGGTCGTCGGCGATCGCGCCGGCGACGCCGTGTCGGTGCTCGACCAGGTCGCCTTCGTGCTCGCCGCCTTCGCCGCCTCGGCGAGCTGGCAAGCGCTGCTGGCCGGCGGCGGGGCGCTGCTCGGCCGCGTCCTCACCGGGCCGCGGGGCCGGCTGGTGACGGCGCTCGTCTCCAGCGCCGTGATCACGGCCCTGGCCGTCCGGCTTGTCCTGTCCTGAGCGGAAAACCATTGCGGTGTAACGGTTTGCCCGGTTCACGGCCGCACGGACGAAGACGTTCGGCGGCCGGTTCCGCGGCTAGCGTGGACGAGACGCGGACGGGAGGCGGCCATGACGATGCCGATGGAGGCGATGTCCGGCTGGGACGTCGCGGGCGCGACACTGCTCGTGCTTTGGGCGCTCGCGATGTGGGCCGCGGTCGGGGTGCTGGCGTACGCGAACCGCGGGCCGGTGCGGCCGTGGGTGTACCGCGGCTCGGTCGCGGTGATCGGCATCGGCGTGCTCGGCCAGCTCGGGCACGTCCAGGAGCACGTCGCGCAGGCCGGCTACTGGCTCGGGCACCCGAACGCGCCGGCGTGGATGACACCGTGGGGCACCGGCCTCGCGGACGGCCTGCAGATGCTGCTGCCGGACCGCAAGACGTTCGGGATGGAACTGCTGCACCTGACCGGCAACTTCATCTTCCTGGCCGGGCTGGCCGGGGTCATGGTGATCACGCGGCGGGCGCCGGGCACCCGCGCCCGCCGCTGGGCGAAGATGGGCGTGTGGATGCAGGGCCTGCACGGGCTCGAGCACCTGGTCCTCACGCTGTCCGTGGCGTTCGGTTCGCGCGCCATCGGTCTCTCGACGTTCTTCGGTCTCGTCGATCCGGGCCCGGGGCTGACCACCTACCGCGTCTGGTGGCACTTCGTCGCGAACGTCGCCGGCTCGATCATCTTCGGGCTGGCGCTCCACCACCTGTGGCGCGAACGCCGCGAGGTCCGCGCCACCTTCTTCCTCCGGCCGGTTCCCGCGGTCACCGAGCGGGCGGCGTAGCGCACGTCAGCGTCGGCAGCGCCCAGTCCGCGTGGTCGTTGCCGTTGCCGTCCCCGCCGTCACCCACCAGCAGGTCCAGGACCTGGGCCCCGGTGACGTCGACGTCGATCGGCACGGCCGCCTGGCCACCGCGGACCACCGGCGTCGTCACCTTCGTCGCCCCGTCCACCGAGACGCTGAAGCTGACGCTGCCGCCGGCGCCCGTTTCGCCGTCCACGCCGACGGACGCCGTCAAGCGGGTGCAGGCGCCCGCCAAGTAGAGCTGGACGTCACTGGCCGCGTGCGCGCCCAGCCCCTTCGCGTACGCCACCCCGCCGATGGTCATCGGCTTGCCGTCGCCCGCGTTCGCTTCACCGTTGCTCGTGTCGCGCTCGACCGGGCCCCAGCCGTTGGTCGCCGTCAGGAAGGGCAGCGAGCTCACCGCCACCTGCCCGGCCGGCGGGGCGGGTGGCACCGCGCCGACGATCCGCTCGTCCGACGCCGAGCCCGGCCGTCCGGCCTGCCGGTACGCCACCGCTACCTTCAGTGCGGTGGTGTCCACTGTGGAGGGAGCCGTGACGGGCCACGTGAACGTCGCCGCCTGACCGCCGTCGACCTTCCTCGCCGAAGGTGGGGACGCCGGGCCGACGCTCCACCCGGCCGGGGCGGTGAGCACCGGCTTGACGTCGAACGCCGGCGGCGCGCCCGCGGCGACCCGGACCGTGGCCGACGCGGTGAACTGCTGCCCGCCCGACGCGGTGTCCGGCGCGGTCAGCGACACGGACGTCGCGGGCGCGGCCGGCATCGCGTACCGCGCGGGGTCGAAGCCCGGCGAGGCGTTCTGCCGCACGGTCAGCGGCGAGGAGTAGCTGCCGTAGTTCGTCCACGCGATCTTGCCGAGGCCGCCGGTGCTGCCGTCGAGGTTCCACACCGCGACGGCGATCGTGTTGTGCCCGTTCGGGTTCAGGATTCCGTTCGGGATCGGGAAGCTGTACTGCGGCCCGAGGTAGTTGACGTACTGGCCGAGCTGCCAGCCGTTGACGAAGAGCAGCGCCCGGTACTGCCGCGCGGGGTCGTCGGTGATCGTCAGGCCGAGCGAGGTGTCCTGGCCGCGTGGAAGGTCGAGGTCCGCGGTGGTGCGGTACCAGGACACGCCCGGCGTCGTGTCCTTCGCCGGCAGCGACGTCGGCGTCCAGCGCCCGTCCGGGAAGCCGGGCAGCGACCAGCCCGCGCGCTCGCCGTACAGGCCGCCGGTGTTGAGCGGCCCGCGGACCGGGTCGAGCCCGGTCTCGCCGCCGCGGACGCCCTGCAGCCGCCAGGTCACCGACGTCAGCGGCGCCCCGGTCAGCCGGGCCGAAGTGAGCCCGCGCGCGGCCTTGTTGCCGTTGCTGGCGCCGTAGTCCTCCTCGTGCCCCATGTTCACGGTCAGCACGGAGATCTCGTTCTCGCCCGGGCGCAGTGTCCCGGCCGGGAAGGGGAAGGTGTGCTGCGGGTCCGTCGAGCTGCCGAGGAAGACGCCGTTGAGCCACGCCGAGAACGCGCCGGCGGGGCCGCCGCTCTGGCTCGACAGCGTGATGCCCGTCTGTTTCCCGTCGCCGGTGAACCGGCCGCGGTACCAGGTGTTGCCGGTGTGGAAGCCGTAGTCGTCGGCGAACAGCACGGGTTTCGTGCCGAGCGCCGTCGAGCTGTTGGTGGTGTCCTTGTCGGCCACCGGCCACGCCGAATCGTCGAAGCCCGGCTGGCTCTCCGGCGACTCCTGCTGGTGCTTCCACCCGGTCAGTGCGGGCAGGGTCACCGGTTTCGCGGTCGGCGCGCCGGCCGTCAGGCTGTCGCTCGACGTCGGTCGCGTCGCGACGCGGGAACCGTTCCAGGACACCGACTTCTCGGCCGCGAAGACCTCGAACGCGCCGTCGGTGCCGGTGTCCCCGGTCAGGTCGAGGGTGCCGTGGTCGTCGGCCGCGGTCCGCACCAGGTGCGTGCCGCGGACCAGCACCGGACCGGCCGCGGTGTCCTGCCGCCAGAAGGTCGCCGCCGTCGCCTTGTCCGCGAGCAGCAGGAGCAGCGGCCGCTGCCCGGGAGCGGTGACGAGCACCCGGGTCAGGCCGTCGTGGGTGTAGTTCAGCCGCAGGTCGCCGCGGGAGTCGTCCCATGTGGACGTCGCGGCGCCGCCGAGGACCCGCACGGCCGGCTGCCGCGCGAACCGCAGGACGGTCTCGCCCGGCCCGCCCTTGTCTCCATAAAGGACCGCCACGTCGCGCCCGCCGATGGTCGCGCTGGTCATGACTTCCGACGTCGAGTACTGCATGCGTGTCTGCCCGAGGTCGTACCCGGCGACGACGATCTTCGACTGGCGGCCGTTCAGGGTGATCCCGGTGCCGGGCTGCTGCGGCACGACCGGGTAGTAGTCGCCGCTGCCGGTCAGCAGGTCGACCGCGTCCACGACGACGAACGGCCCGGTCGCGCTCGCGTTCTTCTGCCCGGTGACGACGATCTTCAGCGTGTGCGCGCCGGCGGGCAGGCCGCGGACCTCGTAGCCGGTGACCTGGTTCTGCTTGCTCGCCGCGTAGAGGTCGACACTGGCCACTTTGGACTCGTCGAGGTAGACGTCGGCGATGCCGTGGTTGCCGTCCTTCGAGGTCACCCAGCGGATCCCGGTGCCGGTGAAAGGGATGCTGACGCTGTCGCCGGCGACCTCGGAGAACGACTCGGTGTGCTGGTAGTCGCCGCCGGTGTAGTTCACCTCGGGCCCGACGTGGGACCAGGTGCCGGTGTAGCCGGCCTCGGCGGCGCGGTCGTCGTAGGTGTAGCCGGCGTGCGCGGCGAGGTCGAGCGCCATCGTGGTGGTGTTCGTGGCGGTGGACGTCGAGTCGGTGTGGCGCAGGGTGTGGAACTGCGTGCGGGTGTCGGGGTTGATCCGGGCGGTGTCGGCGAGGGCCGGGTCGGTCAGCGGCGCCTGGGCCAGCCCGTCGGTCTTGGTCAGCGGAGCGACGGACTGGGTGAAGTAGCCGATCAGCTTGTCTTCGTCGTACTTCGGGTCGAACTGGCGGCCTTCGGTGATGGCGGCGCCGTAGTCGTAGGACGTGTAGTTCTGCGGGATCGCGCTCCAGCCCCACGACGTGCCGCCGTGCAGCATGTAGAAGCTCTGCCCGGTGGCGCCGACGGCGATGTTCTGCTTGTAGAAGACGTTCGCGAACTGGTCGTTGATCAGCTGCGCGCACTTCTCGTAGCCGGGGCCGCCCCACGGGTCGAAGGCGCCGCCCTGGAACTCGGCGGTGATCAGCGGCTTGCCGGGGACGTGGTCGTAGCTGATGTCGGGGACGCCGTTCCAGCGCGTCGGGTTCGAGCAGTCGAAGCCCTGCGGGTAGGAGTCGGCGGCGTCGACGTCGAGCGCGGCCTCGCCGGCGTTGAAGGTGCCGTTGTTGTTGCCCACCAGGGGAACCGTGATGCCATCGGCGCGCGCTTTGTCCTCGAGGTGCTTCATATACGCGCGGCCGTCGGCGTTGCCGTTGTAGTACTCGTTTTCGACCTGGTAGGCGAGCACGCTGCCGGTGCCGTTGGTGAGCTGGTGGCGCGCGATGATCCGGTCGATCCGCGTCTGCCATTCGTCGGAGTACTTCAGGTAGACCGGGTCGGCGCTGCGGGTGTGGCCGGGGGTGGTGGACAGCCAGGTCGGGAAGCCGCCGCCGTCGACCTCGGCGTTGATGTAGGGCCCCGGTCGCGCGATGACGTAGAGCCCGGCCTGCTGGGCCATGTCCAGGAGCTTGTCGAGGTCACGGATGCCGGTGAAGTCGTAGACGCCCTGGCGCGGCGAGTGGTAGCCCCAGTCGAAGTAGAGGGAGGTCGCGTTGAAGCCGGCGGCCTTCATCTTCTGGAAGATGTCGAGCCAGAGGTCGGGGCTGGGGAGGCGGTAGGAGTGGAACTCGCCGGACCAGAGGTAGGTGCGGTTGCCGTCGACGAGGAAGGAGTAGCCGTCGTAGGTGACGGTGTGGGCGGCCTTCGGCGGCGGCGCGGCGGTGGCTTGCGGGACGGTCAGCCCGATGAAGGCGAGCACGGCGACGAGCAGGGTCCGGACGACGGCACGCATGCGGGGACCTCCAGGAACGGCACTGAACCGCACACGATCCTTTGGCAACCGCACAGAAGCGGTCAAGATGCAACACCGGGATGGATCAGTGCCGAGGTCGTGTTAGCGCTAACGCTCGCCGGGCCGACGACATGAATGACAGAGAGGATGTGGGTGAGCACCTCCCGCCGGGGTCTGACCCTGTGAATGACTGACTTCGGGTCTTTGTCGAGA
>NZ_JBDLYJ010000026.1:0-55005 GCF_051337345.1 Amycolatopsis sp. MEPSY49
GGCCCGGGATGAGCACTATCAGACCAGGTCAACCCATCCTGACCAGCACAAACCACGATGAAACAACCCCATTGGGGCGCTCGGGCCCAGCGTCAGCCGCGCTCGCCTGCCGCAGCAGAGCCATGGCCGCCTCCGACGGTGACCCGGCGGGCGTCGTGCACACCACGACGGACTGCCCCGGCGAACGCGCGAGGACGAGGGTCTGCTGGGTGACCGTCACCGTGCCGACGACCGGATGGCGCAGCTCGTAGGTGTCGGCGTCGCACGGCGTCACCCGGTGGTCACGCCACAACGCCACGAATTCCGGGCTCTTCATCGTCAGCTCGCCGATCAGCTCGGCGAGCAGCCGGTCCTCCGGATGACGGCCGACGGCGATCCGCAGGTTGCCCACGACCGCGCGCACCTTGCGCCGCCAGTCCCCGTAGAGCTCCCGGCAGTGCGGGTCCAGGAACAGCATCCGGCTCATGTTCGGCCGGCGCGCGGGGTCCTCCGGGCTCAGCGGGTCGACGTGCCCGGCGAGCAGCGCGTGGCCGAGCGGGTTCCACGCCAGCACGTCCGTGCGCCGGCCGAGGACGAGCGCCGGGACGCCGTCGAAGGAGCGCAGCAGGTCCCGCGTCTCGTCGGCGAGCTTCTCGGGGCGGGGCCTGCGCGCCTGCGGTGCGCGGCGGGAGGCCCCGGCGAGGCGTTCCAGGTGCTCCCGCTCGTGGTCGTCGAGCAGCAGGGCGCCGGCGATCGCGTCGAGCACCTCCGCCGACGCGCCACGGGACAGGCCCTGCTCGAGCCGGGTGTAGTAGGACACGCTGACCCCCGCCAGCTGCGCCAGCTCCTCCCGGCGCAGCCCCGCCACCCGCCGGCGCGGCCCGAGGTCGTGGAGCCCCACGTCTTCCGGGCGCAGCCTGGCCCGCCGTGCCTGCAGGAAGTCGCCGAGCGGGCTTGGTCCGTCCATGACTCCACTATCCACGCCGGCGACACCGCCCAGCCACACCCTGCCGGGGGTAGGACAAGGCGGGGCTGGTTGGCGCGCGCGGACGCGGTCAGGCTCGACGTGGTCAGGGCGGCTGGCGCGACTCACGAGGAGTGATCATGGATCAGATCAAGCTGGGCGACGTGACCGTCACCCGCGTCAAGGAGTACTACGGCTCCGTCGAGATGAGCCCCGCGGAGTTCTTCCCCGACAGCCCCGACGGCGCCTGGGACGAGCACCGGAGCTGGCTCGCCCCGGACTTCCTGGACGACGGCACCGGCGAATGCCGATCGGCCATCCAGTCCTGGCTGCTGCGCAGCGAAGGCCGCACCATCCTCGTCGACACCGGGGTCGGCAACCACAAGGACCGCCCCTACGCGCCCGTCTGGAACCGGCTGGACACGAACTACCTGGACAACCTCGCCGCCGCCGGTGTCCGGCCCGAAGACGTCGACGTCGTCATCAACACCCACCTGCACATCGACCACGTGGGCTGGAACACCTACCTCGACGGCCGGACCTGGGTGCCGACCTTCCCGAACGCGACGTACCTGATGACGCGGCAGGACTTCGACTTCTGGAACCCGGCCAACAACCACGAACCGGTGCTGGGCCGCGGCAACCAGAACGTCTTCGAGGACAGCGTCGCCCCGGTGCACGCGGCCGGGCTGACCCACCTGTGGGACGGCTCGTACCGGATCGACCGGAACCTCCGGCTGGATCTCGCGCCCGGCCACACCCCCGGGTCGTCCGTGCTGACCCTGGAGTCGGGCGGCGACCGCGCGCTGTTCGTCGGCGACCTGGTGCACACCCCGCTGCAGCTCGTGGAGCCGGAGACCAACTCCTGCTTCTGCGAGGACCCGGCCGAGGCCCGGGCGACCCGCCACAAGCTCCTCGGCCGCGCGGCCGAGGACAACGCGCTGGTCTTCCCCGCGCACCTCGCCGGCCAGGGCGGCGCCGAGGTCGAGCGCGACGGGTCGAAGTTCGCCATCAAGGAGTGGGCGGGCTTCTCCCGCATCGCCTGAGCCCACCCCGCAGCAGCCCGAGAGAGGAAGCGTTTCCGTGTCCCAGCAGGCAGATCCGATCGTCGAGACCCCGGCGGGCGCCGTGCGCGGTGTTCGTGACGGCTTCGGCGAGCTCTACCGCGCCGTCCCGTACGCGGCGGCACCCACGGGCGCCGGCCGGTTCGCGCCGCCGGCGGCCCACCCGGGCTGGTCCGGTGTCCGTGACGCCACCGCGCCGTCGCCGACCGCGCCGCAGCCCGCACGGGACTTCGGCCGGCTCGACATGATCCCCTACTTCGGCCCGGGCTGGGTGCGCGGCGAGGAGTACCTGACCGTCGACGTCCGCACGCCCGGCACCGACGGCGGGAAGCGGCCGGTCATGGTCTTCGTGCACGGCGGCGGGTTCGTCACCGGCTCCACCCGCGCAGCGCTCTACGACGGCCGGGCGTTCGCCCGCGACGGCGTGGTGCTGGTGACGGTGAACTACCGCCTCGGCATCCCCGGCTTCCTCGACCTGGACGGCGCCCCCGCCAACCGCGGGCTGCTCGACGTCCTCGCCGCGCTCGGCTGGGTGCGGGACACGATTGCCGCGTTCGGTGGCGATCCCGGAAACGTCACGCTGTTCGGCCAGTCCGCGGGTGCCACCATCACCGGAGCTCTGCTGGCGACGCCGGAAGCCAAGGGACTGTTCCGGCGCGCGATCGTCCAGAGCGGCAGCGGCACCGGCGCCTTCACCCCCGAGCAGGCGCAGCGGGTCACGGCCGTGGCCGCGCGGGCGCTGGGCGTGCCGCCGACAGCGGAGGCCTTCGCCGAGATCCCGGACGAGAAGTTCCTCGAGATCCTGCCGCAGCTCGCGGGGATCGACCTGCGGACCGCGACGGCCACGGACCCGCTCGTCGAGCTGAGCCCGTTCTCCCTGGTCCTGCCCGCGCAGCCGGCCGACGCCCTGGCGGAGGGACCGGCCGGAGAGGTCGACCTGCTCATCGGCACCAACACCGAGGAGGGCCACCTCTACCTGGTACCGCAGGGCAAGCTGGAATCGTCCACGGACGACGACGTGCTCGCCGTCGCGGCGAAGATCGGCGCGGACCCCGCCGCCGTCGTCGCGGCCCAGCGCGCGGCCCGGCCGGGGGCGACCCCGGGCGAGCTGCGCTCCGCGGTGCTGGGCGAAGGCCTTTTCGGGGCCGGCACCGCGCGGCTGACCGAGGCCCACGCCCGGCTGTCCGGTGGCCGCACCCACGCATACTCGTTCGGCTACCGCTCGACGGCGTTGGACGGGCGGCTGGGCGCCACCCACACGGTCGAACTGCCCTTCGTCTTCGACATCGCCGACGAACCGTGGCTGCACGGCGACACCGGTCTGCTTGGTCCCGACCCGGCGCCCGCCGGGCTCGCGGCCCGCGTGCACGGCGCCTGGGTCGCCTTCGCGACCCACGGCGACCCCGGCTGGGCCGCGTACGACCCCGCGGCGGCCGCAGGCGGAAGCCCTGGGTGGCTGAAAGATCCACCGGGTCCGGGGCAATCGATTGCCGTGCACCGGGGCAATCGATTGCGCCGGTAGACTCACCGCCATGCCCACGCTCCAGGACGTCGCCGACGCGGCCGGGGTCTCCCGCTCCGTGGCGTCGCGGGTGCTCACCGGCGACTCGCGGGCCCGGGTCAGCGAGGCCACCCGCACCCGGGTCCGCGAAGCCGCCGAAGCCCTGCAGTACGTGCCGAGCCACCGGGCCCGGGCCCTGCGCTTCCGGCGCTCCGGCGCCGTNCGGCCGGGGTCTCCCGCTCCGTGGCGTCGCGGGTGCTCACCGGCGACTCGCGGGCCCGGGTCAGCGAGGCCACCCGCACCCGGGTCCGCGAAGCCGCCGAAGCCCTGCAGTACGTGCCGAGCCACCGGGCCCGGGCCCTGCGCTTCCGGCGCTCCGGCGCCGTCGGCCTGATCGTCCCGGACGTCACCAACGCCGTCTTCGCGGACATGCTCGGGGGTGTGCAGGACCGGGCCCGGGAAGCCGGCATGTCGGTGCTGCTCGGTCAGGTGGACCCGCCGCCGTCCGGGCACGGGCGCCTGCGCGAGCTGGTCGCCGAAGGCCGGGTCGACGGCGTGCTGCTGCAGCGTCGCGAGGACCTCGACGACGCCGCCCTCGCCGAGGTGCTCGGCGACGACGTCCCCGTCGTGCTGATCAACTCCCGGCTGCCGGGCCGGTCCGGCTCGGTGGTCCTCGACGACGTCGCCGGCGCCCGGCTGGCGACCCGGCACCTGGTCGAGCTCGGCCACGAGCGCATCGGCCACCTCGCCGGCGTGCCGCACCACGACACCGCGGTTCGCCGGCACCAGGGCTACTCGGAGACGATGGCCGAAGCCGGGCTGACGATCGAGCTGGAGTGGGTGGTGCGGGCGGGCTGGGAGGCGGCCGCCGGGGCGGAAGCCGCCCGCCGGATCCTGGGCGCGCCGCGGCGGCCGACCGCCCTCGTCGTGTCCAGTGTGAACGCGGCGGTCGGCGCGGTTTCCGCGCTGGGCCGGGCCGGCGTCCGGGTACCCGACGACATGTCCGTCGTGACCGTGCTGGACACCTGGGTCGCGCAGTCCTGGAACCCGGCACTGACCACGGTGCGGCTGCCGCTGCGGGAACTCGGTCAAGCGGCGTGCGGAGTGCTGATCGAGCACCTCGGCGGCGCACCGCTGCGTGATCTCGTGGTGGCCGACCCGGCGCCGCGGCTCATGCTGCGGGAGTCGACCCGCGCACTCTGACCGCGAACGGCCGGCGATCAGCGTCCGGTGAACCTCGGCGGGCGCTTCTCGACGAAGGCCGTGATGCCCTCGCGGCCGTCGGCGGACGCGAACAGCTCCCCCAGCGCCGCGCGTTCGCGCCGGAAGCCCGGGCCGTCGGATCCTTCGGGCCCACCGTGGACGGCCGCGACGACCGCGTCCCGGATCGCGGCCACGGCCAGCGGCGCCCGCCCGGCGAGCAGGTCCGCGACCTCCAGCGCCCGCGGGACCAGCTCGTCCCCTTCGCACAGGTGGGTCACGATGCCGGCCGCCTCGGCGGCCACGGCGCCCAGGCGGTCGCCGGACATCGTGAGCCAGCGAGCCCGGGTGGGGCCGACGTGCCAGGTCAGCCGCTGGGTGCCGCCCCAGCCCGGCAGCAGCCCCAGGGTGACCTCGGGCAGGCCGAACGCGGCGCCACGCTCGGCAACGACCACGTCGCACGCCAGCACGAGCTCGAACCCCCCGCCGAGGGCCAGGCCGCGCACCGCCGCCACCACGGGTACGCGGCACCGCGCGATCCGATCGCACAAAGCGTTGCAGCGCTTGGTGAAGACAGCGAACTCGCCGTGGTCCGCGCCCGCGTAGAAGGCGATGTCCGCGCCCGCGGCGAAGGCCTTGCCGGCACCGGTGAGCACCACCGCCCGCACGTTCCGGTCGGCCTCGATCCCGTCGAGCGCGACGGTCAGCGCGTCGACGGTGGCGTGGTCGATCGCGTTGTACTTCGCCGGCCGGTTCAGGGTGAGGACCGCGACGGCGCCGCGGCGCTCGACGAGCACCGGGCCGGCGCCGTCTTCAGGACTGGGCACCGAACGCACCCCCCGCGACCAACGCGTCGACGGCGGCCGGGCTGTAGCCGAGCTCGCCGAGCACCTCCCGGGTGTGCTCACCCAGCGCCGGTGGCACCCGGCGCAGCCCTGGGCGCTCCCCGCCGTAGCGGATCGGGTGGGCGGGCACCCGGACGTCGCCGGCCTCCGGGTGCGGGATGGTCAGGATCGTCTCGTTGTGCCGGACCTGCGGATCGGCGGCCACGTCGTCGAAGTCGTGAACCGGCGCGTGCCAGACCCGGAACTCGGTGAACCGCTCGATCCAGTACGCCGTCGGGCGCTCGGCGAGCAGCGCGGCAACCCTCTCGTTGACCTCCTCGCGACGCGCGTACTCGTCGGCAGGCGCGACGCCGGTGAACCACGGCTCGTCGAGCACCTTCGCCAGCACGTCGGTGCTCGTGAGGGAGATCGTCAGGTGCCCGTCAGCGGTGGCGAAGACGCCGTACGGCGCCTTGTAGAACCGTGACGAGACGCCGGAGGGGCTTCGCTCGCCGCGAAACCCGTTGAGGTGGTAGGAAAGCGGCTCGACCTGCAGGTCCAAGGCCGCGCTGAGCAGGTTGCTCTCCACCCGGGTGCCTTCGCCGGTCCGCGCCCGCCCGTGCAACGCGGCCAGGATCCCGAGCGCCCCGAGCGCCGCACCGTGCGCGTCGACCACGGAGGCACCGACCGGGGTGGGCGGCCCGCCCTCGGCCCCGGTCGCCGCGGCGAGGCCGGACAGCGACTGGACCAGGACGTCCTGCCCCGGCCGGTCCTTGTAGGGGCCGTCGGACCCGTAGCCGGAGAGCGAGCAGTAGACCAGCCGCGGGTTGGTGGTCCGCAGCTCCTCGTAGCCGAGCCCGAGCCGGTCCATCACGCCCGGCCGGAAGCTTTCGATCAGGACGTCGGCGCCGTCCAGAAGCCGGCGTAGCACCCGGCGGCCCTCGTCGGACTTGAGGTCGACGACCATGCTGCGCGCGTTGCGGTTCGCGAGCAGGAAGAACACCGAGACGCCGCCGACGAACGCGTCGGGGCCCGACCAGCCACGCTCGAAGGCGCCTTGCGGCGGCTCGATCTTGATCACGTCCGCACCCAGGTCCCCGAGGATCTGGGTGGCGGAGGGGCCCTGCAGGAAGTGCGTGAAGCTCACGACTTTGGTTCCGGAAAGCATGTGTCGTCCCTGTCTGTACGTGCGATGTGGTCTCGGGAACGAGTGAGTGCTCCGGGCACGCTACGTCCGCGGCGGTTCCCCGGTCAAGATGCGCAATCGATTGTTCTTCTGTGAACAATCGGTTGCGCACGACCGCTCCGGTGTGCTTCGATCCTCCGCGTCCCGGTAGGACATCGACAAAGGAGTCGTCCCCGATGCCGAGCACCGAAACCGCGGCCACACCCCCGTTGACCGGGCCCCGCAAGGTCGTGGCCGCGTCCATGGCCGGCACGGTCGCCGAGTGGTACGAGTTCCTGCTGTACTCCGCGTCGTCGGCCCTGGTCTTCGGCACCGTCTTCTTCCCGGACAACGGAAATCCGCTCGACGGTGTCATCAACGCCCTGCTGGTCTACGCAGTCGGCTTCGTCGCCCGCCCGCTCGGCGGGATCGTCTTCGGGCACTTCGGCGATCGGGTCGGCCGGAAGAAGCTCCTTCAGCTCAGCCTGCTGCTGGTCGGCGCCGCCACCTTCCTGATCGGCTGCGTGCCCACCTACTCGAGCATGGGCTTCTGGGCACCGACGATCCTGGTGGTGTTGCGCTTCGTGCAGGGCTTCGCGGTCGGCGGCGAATGGGGCGGCGCGGTCCTGCTCGTCGGCGAGCACAGCCCGGACGCCCGGCGCGCCTACTGGTCGAGCTGGCCCCAAGCGGGCCTGCCGCTCGGCAACCTGCTCGCCACGATCGTCCTGCTGACCTTGTCGTTCTCCCTCACCGAGAGCGCGTTCGCCGCCTGGGGCTGGCGAACGGCGTTCTGGGCGTCGGCGATCGTCGTCCTGATCGGCTACTACATCCGGACCCAGGTGGAGGAAGCGCCGATCTTCCTCGATTCGCTGAAGCGGGCGAAAGAGCGCGAGCCGGAGCGCTCGTCCGTCATCGAGGTCCTGAAGCGCTACCCGCGCGGCGTGCTGATCTCGATGGGGGCGCGGGTCGCCGAGAACATCCTCTACCAGGTCGTGGTGACCTTCTCGATCACCTACCTGGCGCTGCGCGTGGGCAGCGGCACCACCGACATCCTGCTGCTCCTGGTGGCCGCCCACGTCGTGCACCTGGCGATCGTGCCGTGGTTCGGGCACCTCGCGGACCGGTTCGGGCGCCGCCCGGTCTACCTCACCGGCTCGGTCCTGATGATCGGCTGGGGCTTCGTGGGATTCCCGTTGATGGACACCGGGAATCCGGGACTGATCGTGCTGGCGCTCGTCCTCGGCGTGGTCGTGCACGGCCTGATGTACGCGCCCCAGCCGGCGATGATGGCCGAGCTGTTCCCGACGCGGATGCGCTACGCCGGCGTCTCCCTCGCCTACCAGACGACGTCGATCTTCGCCGGGTCCGTCGCCCCGTTCATCACCGCCAGCCTGCTCAAGGCCTACGGTTCCGCAGTCCCGATCGCGGTCTACCTGGCAGGCGCCGCCGTGCTCTCGACGGTCGCGGTGCTGGCCGCCAAGGAGACCCGGGGCATCTCCCTGTCCGCGCTGGACGACGTGGACGAGCGGTCACCCGGCCGCGTCCGATCGCGCTGAACGAGGCCGTACCTCAGGGGACTCGTCGCGCACCGCGCGATTTCTTGACGGGTGGATGAGCGGCGGTGATGCCCTTGAGGACCAGGTCGATGCCGGTGCGGAACTGCCGGCGGTCGTCGTGTTCCCGCATCTGGCCGGCGATGGCCCTGACGAACGGGTAGTCGCCGGGGTCGACGTCCTGCCACGCCCTGGCCGCGGCGTCGAGGAACTCGGCGCGTCCGGCTTCGCCCCCGGGCGCCGCGCCGCCACCGGCGCCCTGGGGGGCCTGGGAGTTCTGCGTGGTGGCGCCGAGGATGTAGTGGACCAGGGTCGAGGTCGTGGCGAACCAGTCGCGTCGCGGCACGCCCAACGCGAGCATCGGCCGGCCGATGCTCTCGAAGACCCGCAGGGTCACCGCCCCCCACGGGTTGCGGGTGATCTGCACGGCGAGCTGGGCAGCGAGCCACGGGTGTTCGGTGACCGCGTCGAACAGGGCGAGCGCGGCGGCGCGGACCTCGTCTTCGGGCGTTCCCCCGGCCCCGGTGCCCGTCGCGGCCAATGCGTCGCCGATGACGGTCTCGATCGCCGCCTGAAGCAGCTCGTTCCGGCGGCCGACGTGGTGGTAGATCGCGCCGGACCCGGTGGCGAGGCGCTCGCTCAGCGTCCGGACCGTCAGCGCGCCCTCTCCGGCCGTGTCCAGCAGCTCGACAGCGGCCACGACGATGCGCTCGCGGGAGAGCACCTGCCTGCACCGCTGTGACTGACGTGTCGGGGTGACCATGCCCCCATCCTGCCAGACTTGGAACAATGCTCCAACTTGGAGTACTGTTCCAATATTGGAGCAGTGCACCAACGTCCGCACCGGACAACGCCGGTGTGCGGCAATGAAGGAGGTTCGACGGTGTTCGACGTCGTGATCGTGGGAGCCGGTCCGGTGGGCCTGTTCCTGGCCGGTGAACTCGCGCTGGCGGACTGCTCGGTCCTTCTACTGGAACGCGATCGGGAGCCGGCCTCGCCGGTGAAGGCGTTACCGCTGGGCTTGCGGGGGTTGAACGCCGGATCGGTCGAGGCGTTCTACCGCCGGGGAATGCTGGACGGGCTGCTGAAGGCATCCGGAGCCGACAAAGACCAGGTCGGCGCCCGGCCCGACGCGCACGAGCCGTTTCTCCCCCGCGACGTGAGCCACTTCGCCGGGATGCGGCTCGACGCCGCGAACATCGACTCCTCCGCGGTGGAAGGCCGACTGCCCGGCCCGGCGATGGAGGGCATGATGACCAGCCTCGAAGCGGTCGGGACGGTGCTGGAGGAGCGGGCAGTCACCCTCGGCGCGCAGATCCTGCGGGCGGCTCCCGCCGAGGCCGTGACCCAGGATGGCGACACCGTCCTCGTGCGGGCCGGCGGGCGCGAGTACCAGGCACGCTGGCTCGTGGGCTGCGACGGCGGCCGCAGCACGGTCCGTCGGCTCGCCGGCTTCGACTTCGCCGGCACCGAGCCGCTGTTCACCGGCTACGCCGCCCACGTCACCTTCGATGACCCTCAGCAGCTGAACCTGGGCTTCACCCTGACACCGACCGGCATGTACCTGCGGACGCCCTTCGAAGGTCACCTGGGCATGATGGACTTCGACGGAGGCGCCTTCGACCGCTCCCAGCCGCTGACGCGCGAACACCTCCAGACAGTCCTGCGCCGGGTTTCCGGTACCGGCACCACGATCAGCGAGGTCCACCTCGCCACCAGCTTCACCGACCGGGCGATGCAGACCACGGCTTACCGCAAGGGCCGCGTCCTGCTCGCCGGCGACTCCGCCCACATCCACTCCCCGCTCGGCGGTCAGGGACTCAACCTCGGTATCGGCGATGCCATGAACCTCGGCTGGAAACTCGCCGCCACCGTTCACCGAACCGCGCCCGAGCACCTGCTCGACACCTACACCGCCGAGCGCCACCCCGTCGGCGCGGCGATCCTCGACTGGTCACGCGCGCAAGTGGCCGCGATGCACCCCGGACCCAACGCCCCGGCCTTGCGGGGGCTGCTCCACGACCTTCTCGACACCCGCGACGGCACCACCCATGTCTTCCGCGCCACCTCCGGCCTGTCCCACCGCTACGACCTGGGCAGCGACCAGCCGCTCGTCGGCGGCACCGCCCCGGACTTCCGCTTCCGTGACGGCACCCACCTCGGCGACCTGCTGCGGGACGGACACGGCGTCACCCTCGACTTCACCCCCGACCAGCGCCTGCGCGACGCGGCGGCGGCCTGGAAAGGCCTGCGCTACGCGGCCGGGCCGGTGAGCGACGACCTCGGGTTCGGCGCCCTGCTGATCCGGCCGGACGGCGTCGTCGCCTGGACCGGCGACCACGACCCCGGCTCCGAGGACTTCGCGCGCGCCGCGAAACGCTGGTTCGGCGAACCGGCCTCCTGACCGGCCGGCATCCGGCACACCACCTTCGCAGCAAAGGAAACCTGTCATGTCGAGTGGGCATCTCACCCAAGCCGAACTGAACAAGGACGTGGTCCGCCGCTTCTACCAGGCCGTCGTCCGGCCGGGCGGCCCGGACTTCGCCACCATCGAGGAACTGGCTGACTAGAAGGAAGTCGAACTCGACTGGGGCCACCCAGACAGCGGCGTTCACAAGGGTGCCGCCGACGGCCCTGCCTCGGCCAGGCTCGGCAACCCCTGCCCAAAGGTCTTGAATGAGTCATTCAGGACCTCCGAAGACCTGAGTGAGTCATTCAAGACGTTGGCACTCGCCGCCCTGTCGACGAACCTCGGACGCGCGACGCTAGCCCGCCATGACAGGAGGATCGAAGGCGGCCCAGTTGTGCAGCTCGTAGCCCTCCCCCGATTTGCGGACCTCGGCGGCACCCCGGCCGGGGAAATGCGCCGGCACGACCAACGCACCGGTTTCGGCGGCCTCGCCGAGCAACCGGAACCGCGTTGCCCGCGCTTCTGCCTGGTTCTCACAGAAGCAGCTGTTGGCCGCCGGCTCGGCCACCTGGACCGGGCTGTGCAGGAGGTCTCCGACGAAGAAGGCCCGGTCCGTGCCGGAACTCAGCTTGAGAACCGACGATCCGGGCGTGTGCCCGGGCGCCGGCGCCAGCGTCAGGTTCCCGTCGATGGTGTACCTGTCCTCCCACAACGTCGCGAGCCCCTGCGCGAGGATCGGTGCGACGCTGTCGGCGAAGACGAGGTGGCTGCCCCGGCGGCGCAAGCGGTCGGCGTCGGTGTGCACCGGGGGACGGCGGTGTTCGTTCTCGGGGTCGAAGTAGTCGCGGTCGACGCGCGGAATGAGGTAGCGGGCGTTGGGGAACGTCGGTGCCCACTCCTCGTTGTCCAACCGGGTGTTCCAGCCGACGTGGTCGTAGTGGACATGGGTGTTCACCACCAGGTCGACGTCCTCGGGCTCGACGCCGGCCCGGCGGAGGTTCTCCAGGAATGGGGTTTCGAGGTGGTCGAACTGCGGGACCTGCGGACGGTCCCGGTCGTTCCCCGCGCCGGTGTCGACGACGATGGTGCGCCCTTCGCTGCGCAACACCCAGCTCTGGATCGCGCAGTGGTACGCGTCGTCGTCCGGGTCGCGGAACTCCGGGGCCAGTGCCGCACGGCCTTCCGGGGTGCTGTCGGGCACGAAGTCGCTCACCGTCCTGATCGACCCGCTCCACTCCACCACCCGGGTCACCGTCACGTCTCCCAGCTGGATCGTGTCGCCGCTCATGCGCCCACCACCGCCAGCGGACGAATCGGCGCGCCGGTGGCACCCACCACGTTGAGCGGTGCGCCGATGAAGAGGAATTCGGCGGTGCCCGCGGAAGCCAGCGCCTCGGACAGGGTTTCCAAAGCCATCACCTCGATCAGGTTGATTCCGTGTTCGTGCAGGAGAAGCCGGTGCACCGGCAGCGGAGCGGGCCCACGGCCGGGTGGGCGGTGTTCCAGGGCGATGGTGTCGGCACCGACGGCGGCGACGCCGTGTCCGGCGAGCCATTCCGCGGCACCGAGATCGATGCCGGGCACGCCGGCCTCGTCGCCGACGTAGGCCCGCGGGTCGTGCCACAGCTGCGCCCACCCCGTCCGGATCAGCGCCACGTCACCGGGTTTCGGCTCGGGTCCGGCCGCGAGGTCCGCCACTCCCACGGCCGTGCCCGGGTCCAGGCGCGTGACCTTCCGGCTGCGTGGCACGTCGTACAGCACCCCGCGGCAGACGAGGGGACGCACGTGGTCGATGCCGTGACTGCGATAGCGGCCAGCGTGCATCGCTTCGGCGACCGGCACCCCGCCGTGGAGCTTGCCGTCCACGGCCACGTGGCTCACCGCGTCCATGTGGGTACCGACGTGTCCGCCCAGCACCATGATCTCGTGCGAACCGGTGAATCCGCCGGGGTAGGCGAAGTCTCCGTGCCGGTGGCGCAGCGCGAACTCGAAGGGCGGGTGGGTCGGCGACGCGGGCATCCCGACCTCGAACGGGTGCGCGAGGTCGACGACCGTGACGCCGTCAGCCAGCATTTCGAGCGGTGTCATGATCTTCAGCCTTCCTCATGCTCTGGGGAGCCGCCTGGTGAAGGGTGGCCAGGTCCGCCCCCCGTCCTTCGCGCAGCGTCAGGACAGTCGCCGCCGACACCAGCAGGAGCAGGACGACGTAACCGGTGAAGAACGCCGGCCCGAACGTCTCGCCGACCCACGTCTGCAGGTAGGGCGCGGTTCCCCCGAAGGCGGCCACCGCCACCGAGTACGGCACGGCCAGCCCGGCTGTGCGGATGCGCGTCGGGAACAGCTCCGCGTAGGCCGCCGGCAGGATCGACACCCCGGCTCCGATGAAGACCATCGCGATCGACATCGCGATCCCCAGCTGGACGGCGTCCCCGAGATCGAGTGCCTGGAGCGGGAACAGGGTCGCGGCGGTGCCCAGGTGGCTGATCAGCATCACCGGCCGCCGGCCGATCCGGTCCGAAAGCGCACCCCAGAACGGCAGCACCGCGATGAGCACGAGGCTGGACAGCACCCCCGTCAGCAGGGCGGAACTCGAGTCCAGGTGCCGGGTCGTGATGGCGTAAGCGGGTGCCGCGATGACCCACGCGTAGTAGACGACGGTCGGTCCGACCGACATGCCGATCACCTGCAGCGCCGCGCGGCGGTGGCGGAGCAGGTCCGGCCAGAAGGGTTGCTTCCGCGCCCTTTCCCGCTCCTTGACGAACACTTCGGACTCGGCGAGCGATCGCCGGACCCACAACGCGACCACCCCCAGCACCCCGCCGACGACGAACGGGATCCGCCAGCCGTAGCCGAGCATTTCCTCGTGCGTCAACGTCAACGACAGCACCAGCCCGAGCAGTACGCCGACCGAATTGCCCCCTACGCTCGCGATGTAGATGAGGCTCGACCAGAGGCCTCGGCGACGGGCGGGCGCTTCTTCCGCCAGGTACGTCTGGGCCGACGGGAGTTCTCCGCCCGTGGCGAGTCCCTGGATCACCCGGCAGGCCAGCAGGATCAAGGAAGCACCCACGCCGGCGGTGGCGTAGGTCGGCGCGACACCGATGAGCAGGCTGGCGACCGCCATGCCGCCGACGGTGAGGCTCATCATCGGGCGCCGGCCGACCCGGTCGGACAGCCGGCCCACGAGCAGGCCGCCGAGCGGCCGGGCCACGAAGCCCACGGCGAAGACCGCGAGTCCGGAAAGGACCGCCGACCCCGGCGCGCCACCGGGGAAGAACTGACCGGCGAAGAACGGGACGAAGATCGTGTAGATGCCCCAGTCGTACCACTCGAGCGCGTGGCCGAGGCAGATGCCGAGCATGGTGCGGCCGGTACCGGCCGGTGAACTCGTTGTCATCGTGAACGCTCCGGAATCTCGGTGGGCGCGGCGGTTCGGGCACGGCGCAACGCAAGCTCCGCGAGGAGGGCCGCGCCGAGGGGAAGCACCGCTTCGTCGAAAATCGCCCGTCCGCTGTGGTTGAACGGCGCCGTGTCCGGATCGGCACCACGGGGCAACGCGCCCAGTGCGATGAACGCACCGGGCACCTCGCCCAAGACCCGCGAGAAGTCCTCCGACCCGGTGAACGGATGCTCCAGCCGGCTCAGCCGGCTCCCCCCGAAGACCTCGGAGATCGTCTGCCCGGCGAACGCGGCCTCGCCGGGATCGTTGACCGTGGCCGGACGCTCACGGTCGAACCGGACGTCGGCCTCGAGCCCGTGCGCCGCGGCGATGCCCTCGACCAGCCGCCGGGCTTCGGCGCCGACCCGGACCGCGGCCGCGTCGGAGAGGGTGCGCAACGTCGCCTCGAACCGGGCCGTCGGCGGGATGACGTTGCGCCGCGTCCCCGCCTCGACGACACCGACCGTGAGGACGACCGGGTCGAACACGTCCACCCGGCGGGTCACCAGTGCCTGCAACGCCGTGATCATCTCGGCGGTGGCCGGCACCGGATCCCGGGCCAGG
Organism: Amycolatopsis sp. MEPSY49; assembly: GCF_051337345.1. Lineage (NCBI taxonomy): Bacteria > Bacillati > Actinomycetota > Actinomycetes > Pseudonocardiales > Pseudonocardiaceae > Amycolatopsis > Amycolatopsis sp. MEPSY49. The sequence continues at coordinate 14,664 of NZ_JBDLYJ010000026.1, forward strand.
TGCGGGGTGGCGGCGTGGCCGCCGCGGCCCGACACGCTGACGTCGAGAGACGAGGAAGAGGCCAGCACCACCCCCGGCCGGAGGTGAAAACCCTGGGGCAGGGTCGAGAAAACGTGCAGGGCGAAAGCGGCGCCGACGCGCTCCCCCGCGGCGTCGAGCACCCCCTCCTCGAGCATCGCCCTGGCGCCTTCCCAGCCCTCCTCCCCCGGCTGGAACATCAGCACGACGTCGTTCGCCAGCTCCGCCTGGCGAGCAGCCAGCAGACGGGCCGCCCCCACGAGCATGGCGGTGTGCAGGTCGTGCCCGCACGCGTGGGCCGCACCCGGCACGGTGGAAGCGAACGCCAGCCCGGTCTCCTCCTGGACCGGCACCGCGTCCATGTCCCCTCGCAGCAGGACCGGGCGCCGGCCGGACACGGCACCGCTCGCGCGCAGCACCGCCGTGACGGATGTGCTCGCCCGGCCCGTCGAGATCTCCAGCGGCAAGCCGTCGAGAGCGTCGAGCACCGCTTCCTGCGTGCGCGGCAGGTGCAGGCCGAGCTCCGGCTGGGAGTGCAGCAACCGCCGAAGCCGGACGACCTCTGCACGCATGGCGTGCGCGTCGTCGAGCACAGTCATTTCGTCCTCCGAGCGTCTGAGAGGAGCGAGTATGCGATCCGGCGAGATACGATGGCTTGATTTCGACGGATTCGTGCAACAGAGAGACTGGTTCGATGATTTCCGTGCATCCGGCCCTCGACGAGAAGGAGCTGCGGCTGCTCCACGGTCTCCAGGTCGCGCCGCGGATCCCGTGGGCCGAGGCCGCCCGCATCCTGGGCACCACCGCGGCCGGCGAAGCGGCCAGGTGGGCCCGGCTGCGGGAGCGCGGGCTCGCGTGGATCACCGCCCACCCGGGCGGCAGCTACCGGCGGGTCACGCTCGCCCTGGTCGAGGTGGACTGCCTGCCCGGCGCCCGGCGGGCCGTCGTCGACGCCGCGTGCGCGGACCCGCGCGCCGTCACCGTCGAAGAGTCGACGCGCGGCCGGGACCTCCTCCTGACCGTCATCACCGAGGACCTCGCCGCGCTCACCCGGTACGTGCTCGACGAGCTCGAGACGCTTCCCGGAGTGGCCCGCCAGCGGACCTTCGTCGCGACGGCGGTGCACCGGCACGGCAGCCATTGGCGCCTCGACGCGCTCCGCCCGGTGGAGGAATCCGCGTTCCAGGCGGCGGCCCGCGAACCGGCTCGCGTCCCGGCGGCACCGCCACGGGACGCGTGGCCGCTGATCGAGGCGCTCGCCGTCGACGGCCGCAGCACCGCGGCGGACCTGGCTCGCTCGACGGACCGGAACCCTGCCACCGTGCGCCGGCAGCTCGGCCGGCTGCTCGCCTCGGACCTGCTGTCGTTCCGCTGCGAACTCGCCTCGGAAGTCTCGAGCTGGACGGTGAGCAGCACCTGGACGGCGCACGTCGAGCCCGCCGACCACCGCCGGACCGTGGCGGCGCTCGCCACCTTCCCGGAGTTGCGGATGTGCGTTTCGACCACCGGCGACGCCAACCTCGCCATGACCTTCTGGACGCGGTCGCCGCACGACATGCTCCGCATCGAGCGGAAGCTGGGCGAGCACCTGCCGTGGCTGCGGATCCGGGACAACGCGATCAACCTCCGCACGCCGAAACGCATGGGCTGGCTGCTGGACGGCGCCGGCCGGGCGACCGGAACGGTGATCCCGCCGACCGCGCTCGCGGCCTACTGAGCCGGCCTGCCGGCCATGAAGTCGGGCAGGGTGAGGGCCGAATGGGCCGGTCGCGGCTCGGCGGCGGGCCTGGCGCTGAGCTTGCGGAGCCGGTCGTTGCGCTGATCCAGAGCCTCGGCGGTGGTCGGGAAGAGCGTGGCGCCGCCCGCGCCGACCAGCCCCTGGTTCGCGGCCACGAACGCACGCGTGCTGTCTTCGTAGGCGGCGAACCCGGCGGTGTGGTCCCGGCCGGCCAGGGAACCGGCGAGCATGTACGCGCCGACGAGCGCGAGGCTGGAACCTTGTCCAGTGAGGAAAGAGGGCGCGTACGCGGCGTCACCCGCCAGCGCGACCCGGCCGCGGTGCCAGCGGGGCATGCGGATCTGGCTGACGCCGTCGAAGAACACGTCGTCCGCCTCGCGCATGGCGGCCAGCAGTGCGGGGACCTCCCATCCCGCGTCGGCGAAGACAGCGGCGACGAGATCCCGCTGGGCCTCCGGGTTCGCGAACACGTCGGACGGCGGCTCCGGCCGGGCGAAGTTCAGGAAGGCGTGCACCTCGTCGTCCTCCCCCACGGCGTAGAGCGCCGCCGCCCGGCCCGGGGTGTTCCACATGACGGTCTCGTGGGAGAGCCCGAAGGTGTTGCGCATGGGGAACACGGCGAAGCAGTAGCCGAGGTACCGGTGGAACCGCGCTTCCGAGCCGAACACGAGCTCCCTGGTGCGTGAGTGCGCACCGTCTGCGCCGAACACCAGGTCGTACGTCTGTTGGCCGCCGCCGCGGAACGTGACGTCGACCCCGTCGCCGGACTGGACCAGGGTGTCGATGGAGTCGTCGAACCGGAACTCCACGTCGTCGCGGACCGCCGAGTAGAGCGCGTCGGTCAGATCCCCGCGCCGCACCTCCAGGTCCCGTCCCTCGACACCGCCGGTGACCGCGTGCGGGTGAACCGAGGCCACCTCGCCGCCGTTCCCGTCGAGAAAGGTCAGCCGTTGCAGGTCGATGTGCGCGTCCCGCAGTCGTGGCAGGATCCCCATCCGCCGGACGACCTCCAACGCGGTGCCGCGCACGTCGATGGGATAGCCACCGCTGCGCACCGCGGCCGCCCGCTCCACCACCGTGACCGCGTATCCGTGGCGGGTCAGCCAATACGCGAGCGTAGGACCGGCGATGCTGGCCCCGGAAATCAGGACCCGGCTCTTGGGCGTGGTGCTGGTCATGCCTTGACTCCCTTGTGCATGGTGCGGGTGACGAACAGGGCCAGCGCCGTGACGACGCCGGCGATGACGAATCCGGTGGTGTATGACGATTCGGCCGCGACGTCCGACCCGGCCGGGGTTCCGGCCGCGAGCAGCACGCCACCGAGCATCCCGCCCGAGGCCATGCCGAGCACGCGGGTCACGAGGATCAGGCTGGTGGCGACGCCGGTCTCGGTCGCCGCGACGGAAGTGGCGATGCCGGTCGTCATCGCGGTGACGACCAGGCCGTTGGCCAGTGCGACCAGTGCCTTGCCGACGACGAGGTACCACGCCTCGGAATGCACGACCGCCATGGCGATCAGGGCGACGGACATCAGGACGACCCCGGCGGTGGCCACGGAACGTGCGCCGGAACGCCGCTCCCAGGTCCCGCCCAGTGGTCCGGCCAGTGTCGCGACCACGGTGCTGGGCAACAGGAACAGGCCGATCTCGGTGGCGCCGGCCCCGAAGCCGTACCCGTCACCGGACGCGCTCCACAGCTGGGTGACGAGGAAGATCGCCATCGAGGTACCGACGCAGATCGTGAACGTCAGCACGCTCGACTTCCACATCATGGGCCGGGCCAGCAGGCGCAGATCGATCATCGGCGAGGCCGCGCGACGCTCGACGGCGATCCAGCCGGCCACGAGCGCGGCCAGCAGCACGATGAGGCCGCACAGCAGGAGGGGCTGCGAAGCGAGGTCGGGGGCGAGGTTGAGCACGAGCATGAGCGTGATCAACACCCCGCTCAGCAGGACCAGCCCCGGCCAGTCGACCCCGGCGTCGTCCGACCGGTCCGCCGAATCCGCCGGCACCAGCCGGTTCACGAGGAGGGTGGCCACGATGACGGCGATCGTCGGGAGCGCGAACATCCAGTGCCGGGACAGCTGTTCCGCCACGGGGCCGGCCAGCAGCGTGCCCAGCATCCCGCCGCCCACGAACAGCCCGCTGACCACCCCGATGGCCACCTTCGACTTTCCTGCGGGCAGGTGCTTGCGCACGACGATGAACGACAGGGGCAGCGCGCCCACCATCGCGCCCTGCAGGACCTGGCCGGCCAGCAGCACGGGCAGGCCCGGCGCCAGCGCGGACACCATGCCGCCGACGCACACCACGATCATCAGCCGGACCAGGACTCGTTTTCCGCCGTAGCGGTCGCCGAACCGGCCCGCCAACGGCGTCACGAGCGCGCCGGTGATCGGGAGCAGGATGCTGAGCAGCGCCCCTCCGGTGGGCCCCATGTCCAGTTCGCATTGCAGGAGCGGGAGCGTCGGCTGCACCACCGATTCCAGGGCACCGCTGGCGAGGGCCAGCATGCCCAGCGCGCCGACGGAGGCCTTCCCGATTCGCACCGGGGTAGCCAGGGTTGTGGTCATGAGCGTCCTTTCGGTGATCGCAAGGAAAGCTGGGGGCGCCGGCGCTATTCGACGGCGAGCGCCGCCTCCGCCGGCCGGCCGCGGGTCGCCCGCCAGGCGGGCAGGAGCGCGGCGCCGAGCGTCAGCAGGACGGTCAGCGCGGCCGTCGACACGTAGATCCACGGGGACCCGGCGGGCAGCACCGAGCCGAGGCGCTTGAGGCTGACCGGCACCAGGATCCCGAGCACGGCGACGGTGCCCAGCGCGATGCCGCCGAAGGCCAGGATCGCCCCCTCCAGGCCGGCCATCCGCAGCACCTGGCCCCGAGTCGAGCCCGCGAGCCGCTGCAGCCCGAACTCCCGCCGCCGCGCCGTCATGCTCGACGCCAGCGTGGTGATCACCGTGATCGCCGCGTACCCGGCGATCATGATCACCATGAGGTAGATCGCGAAGCCGGCGGTCGTCTTCTGCTCGTCGAACTCCCGGAGCAGGACGTCGCGGCCGGACACGGTCAGACCGCTCCCGGCTGACGTCACCGTGGTCAGGTCCGCCACCAGCTTTTCGGGGTCGGTGTTCTCGTCGGCTTTGACCAGGATGCGCGTCGCGTGTCCCTCGGTGGTGTGCGCGGCCAGGGTGTCGGCGGGGAGCAAGAGGGTGTCGTAGCCGTCCGGGGCGGAGAACAGTGCCGCCACCCGCACGTCGAGGGTGGTGTTGTCGCCCATCCGCAGCGTGATGGTGCCGCCGACGCCGACGCCCAGCTGCTCGGCGTGCCGGTCCCCGATCGCGATCGTGTCGTCGTGCAGGTCGGCCAGCCGGCCCGCGGTGACCCGGACCGGGGTGGTGGCGTCGGCGCCCTCGGCGGTGACGCCCTGGAGGGTCCAGCCTTCGTTCGTCGGCGAGCTGTCCGCCGGCTTCTCGATGAAGCCGACGCTGGTGACGTACTCCGAGGCGCCGGCGACGTGCGGCAGGTCGTCGATCAGGCCCACCAGGCCCGGGTCGAAACGGTCCTGTGTGGTCACCACGGCGTCGGCGACCAGGTTGCCGGCGAAGGCCTGCCGATCGGCCTCGTCATTGGTCGTCTGCAGGTACAGCATGCCGGTCGACACCGCGGTCAGCAGGATGACCGGCCCCAGCACGGCCGCCATCCGGCCGCCGCGGCCGCGTGCGTTGAGCACGGCGAGCTGGCCGGTCACGCCACCCAGCGCGCGCACGGGCCACTGCACGGCGAAGGTCGTGACCTTCGTCAGCACGGGGGCGAGCACGGCCAGCCCGATGGCGAGCAGGATCACGGCGGGCGCGGCGGTGGCCGGCGTGAGGGGTCCGCTCATCACGGCGATGGTCACGATGGTCATGGCGATGCCACCGGCGAGGAGGGAGGCAGCCAGCAGCACGCGTCCGCGGCCGATCAGCCCGCCCTCGACGGAGACCTCCGCGAGCGCCTGCGCCGGCTTGACGCGCGACGCCCTCCGGCCGGCGCCCAGCGCACCGGCCAGTGCCGCGAGGATCGCCATCGCCATGGCGGCCACGGTCGGGATCCAGCCTTGCCGGAACGCCAGGCCCTCGGCGGCGATCCCGCGCTCGGTCAGCCGGTCGAACACGAACCCGCCCAGCCACCGGCCCGGGAAGTACGCCAGCGCGGTGGCGACCACCGCCAGCAGCAGCGTCTCACGGGAGATCAGCCGGCGCAGGTGCCGAGGTGTCGCTCCCACGGCTCGTAGCAACGCCAGATCCCGCTGCCGCTGGGCGATCGAAAGGCCGAGCATAGAAGCCACGCCGAAGATGGACACCAGGACTGCGAAGGCGGTGAGGACGCCGGCCAGTGCCATCACGGTGACGCCGCTCGACTTGGCCTCGCGCAGTTCGGCCTGTCCCCGCTCGTCACCGACGAGGGTGACGGTTCCGTTGCCCAGCTTGGCGTCGATTCGCTCCTGGAGCTCGTCGACGGCCACTCCCGGCTCGGCCAGCACGCCGATCGCGTCGACCGTCCCCGGCGGCGGCGCTCCCTCGAAGACGAAGCTCTCGGTCTCCCGCACGCCCGGCAGCGCCGCGATCGTGTCCGCCAGCCCCGCGTCGACGCGAACCCGCTCGGGCAGGATCGGCGGCTCGTCGGAGTCGCCACCCGAGTCGTGGTACTCCTGGTCGCCGGTGACGACGACGTCGGCCGAGGCCAGCCGTTGTGGCGGCACCGCCGTGCGGATGCCGGTCTCGATCAGGCCGCCGCAGGCCATCATGATGGCCGCCGCGAAGAACACGGCGAGAAAGGCCGCCACGAACAGGCCCGCGCGGAACCGCAGGGTGCGCAGTGCGAGCTGCAGCATCAGCGCTGCCCTCCCCGGTTCCCCGCCGGCTGCGGGCGGAGGCTTTCGCCGGCGAAGGCGCCCAGGCGGGTCATCCGGTCGGCCACGGATTCGGCGGTCGGCGAGTGCAGCTCACCGGCCAGCCGCCCGTCGGCGAGGAACAGGACACGATCGGCGTACGACGCCGCGACCGGATCGTGGGTCACCATCACGATCGTCTGACCGGCCGCCCGCGACGAGTGCCGCAGCAGGCTGAGGATGTCCCGCGCGGTCTTGGTGTCCAGGGCGCCGGTCGGCTCGTCGGCGAAGATGACGGCGGGATCGCTGATCAGCGCCCTGGCGATGGCGACCCGCTGCTGCTGCCCGCCGGAGAGCTCCGACGGACGGTGGTTGCTCCGCTGGGCGAGGCCGACCTGGTCGAGGATCCGCGCGACCCGGTCCCGGTCCGGTTTGCGCCCGGCGAGCCGCAGCGGCAACGTCACGTTCTGCCGCACGGTCAGGACCGGAAGCAGGTTGAACGACTGGAAGACGAACCCGATTCGGTCCCGCCGCAGCTTGGTCAACTCGGTCTCGCTCAGCTCGCTGAGTTCGTGCTCCTCGAGCAGCACCGAGCCGGACGTCGGCTGGTCGAGCCCGGCCGCGCACTGCAACAGGGTGCTCTTGCCGGAACCCGACGGCCCCATGATCGCCGTGAACGTTCCGCGGCCGAACCGCGTCGTCACCTCCTCCAGCGCGACCACTTGGTTGTCGCGCCTTCCGTAGAGCTTGCGAACGGCCGTCAGCCGAATCGCGTCGCTGCTTTCTCCGGTGTTCATCAACGCTTCTTTCCTGCCGCTTCGCCGCCCGAGCCGGTGCCGGACGATTCCGCCACCAACTCTGTCGCGCACCGCGGCGGCGAACATCGTTTGCCGAGACCGTCTTCGCCTGGTGCGTCCGCACCGGTCCGGCCCGCTTCTGGTGCGAACGCACTACGCGTAGGCGGGTCCCCTCGATCGATGCGATGATCGACTCGTGGAGTTGCGTCAGCTGGAGTGCTTCGTCGCCGTCGTGGAGGAGCCCGGCTTCACCCGCGCCGCGGCCCGGTTGCACGTCGTCCAGTCCGCCGTGTCCGCGACGATCGCTTCCCTGGAACGGGAACTGGGTGCTCCGTTGCTGGTGCGCGCCGGCCGGCAGATCACGCTGACCGATGCCGGCCGGCAACTGCTGCCGAAGGCACGGGTGACGCTGGACGCCGCTCGCGCCGCCCGAGACGCCGTGCACGAGGTCATCGGTGGCCTCCGCGGCACGTTGCGCGTCGGCACCATGAGTTCCTTGGGAATGATCGACCTGCCCGCCGTGCTGGGCCAGTTCCACCGTGAGTACCCCGAGGTGTCCGTGCAACTGGCGATCGTGGGCACCGGATCCCCGGGACTCGTGACCGAGCTGACGGAGGGCCGGCTCGACTTGGCCTTCATCTCCCTTCCGGGCCGGCGTCCGGCCGGGGTGCGCGTGCGGGACCTCACGTCCGTCCCGCTGGATCTGGTCGTCCGGCGAGATCACGCGCTCGCGGCACGAACGGACGTGGCGATCTCGGAACTGGCCGACGAGTCCTTTGTCGACTTTCCGCTCGGCTACGGCAACCGCGTGGTGACCGATCAAGCGTTCGCCGCCGCCGGGCTCGAGCGCCACGTCGCGATCGAGATCGCCGACATCACCGCCGGCAGGGACTTCGTCCGCCACGGCCTCGGCGTCGCCCTGCTCCCGCGCGTGGTCCTGGTGCCCGACGAGGAGCTGGCCGTGGTGCGTGTCACCGGCGCCGACCTGGACTGGCCCATCTCACTGGCCACGGCCGCCGGCCGTGCTCCGGGTGCCGCCGCCCGGGCCTTCGAACGTGTTGCGCGGCAGTACCTGAACGCGCACAACTGAACGCACCCACCCATCTGCCGGAGCGATCCGCGCCATCGAAATACGTCGTTGGACACGGCGAGATTGCCGCGACACAGTATTCCTGTGACGAAAACCAGCGATGTTCTCGGCGGACGCCTGCCCTTGATCGACCCGTCCGCAATGACGCCGGAGCAGCAAAAACTGTTCGATTCGGTAATGGCGAACCAATTGCCGTGGGCGAATGACTCGGGATTCGAGATCAGCACCGAGGACCGCCGGTTGATCGGCCCGTTCAACACGTTCCTGCGCCACCCGGAGATCGCCCTGCGGTTCCTCGAATTCGCGGCCGCGGAGTCCGAACACACGTCACTGACCGAACGCGTGCGCGAGGTCGTGATCGTCGCCGTCGGCGCCGTGTGGGGCACCGGTGCCCAGTACGAGGTGTACGCGCACAGAATCGTCGCCGCGCGAATGGGCCTCTCGCCGGATGTCATCCACGCCATCGCAGAGGGCGAAGTGCCCGGCGAACTGGGCGACGAAGAGAAGCTCGCGATCCGGGTCACGCGGCAACTGCTGACCGAACACCGGCTCGACGACGATCTGTACCGCGCCGCCGAACAGGCTTTCGGCCAGCGGGGCCTTTATGACATCGGCGCGGTCATGGGTCAGTACCAGACGGTGTGCACGTTGCTGGCCATGTTCCAGGTGCCCGCTCCCGAATGACCACTATCAAGGAGAACCAAATGACAGTTGTGGACAAGCCGACACTGACGACCGTCGCGACCTTCCCGGAGCACTACTTCCTGGAGAACCTCGCGGTCCGAGCGGACGGTTCGATGCTGGTGACCGCGCTCAATCGACGGGAACTCTGGTGGGTGCCCGCGCCGGCCGAGGACGCGACCATCGGCGCCGTGCTGGTGGACCGGCTCGACGGCCTGCCCATGAGCATCGTCGAGGCCGAGCCCGACGTGTTCTACGTCTCCTCCATGGCCCCGGCCACCCTGGACCGCTACGACCTGCGCGGCTGGACCCCCGGCGCGCCGGTGAACCGGACCCGGACGCTGTCCTTCCCCGCGGAGGCGGCGGGGCTGAACGGCAGTGCCGTGCTGGCTCCCGGCGTCCTCCTGATCGCGGACTGCGCGGCCGGCCTGATCTGGCGGGTCGACCTGACCGAAGACGGCCTCGCCGGGAAGGCCAGTGTCTGGCTGCAGCACGACACCATGGTGCCGGGCCAGGACGCGGACAAGGCCGTCCACCTGACCCAGACCTTCGCCATCCCCTACCCGGGCGTCAACGGGGTCCGGGTCGCCGAGAAGTCCGGCTACGTGTACTACACCGGCTCGTGGGAGCAGGTTTTCGCCCGCGTGGCCGTCGACCCGGTGACCCACCAGCCGGCCGGCGAGCCGGAGGTGGTGACGAAGGGCATTCACGCGGTCGACGACTTCTGCGTCGACGAGACCGCCGGCGTCGCGTACATCACGACCCACATCGACAACACCCTGTGGCGCGTCCCCCTCGATCCGGTGGTCGCGGCGACGGAAAGCGAACTGGTCATCGGCGAGCCGATCGACCACCGGTTCCTCGGGCCCTCCAGTGCCGCCTGGGGCCGTCAGGACGGTGACCACGGCCGGGTCGCCTACTTCACCACCGACGGCGGACACACACCGCCGAATCCGGCCGGCGTCATCAAGCCCGCCGCGGTCGTGCGCGTCGAATTTCGCGCTTCTCAAGCAACGTCGGAGCTAAGCTGATCTTGTGCTGCGGTCGAGGGACATGTCGTGGTGGCGGGAGGGAACGGTCGTCGCGGTGGCGTTCGCGCTCTGCCTGCTCGGCGGCGCGCTGCGGGTGGACGACACGGTGACACCGCCGCCGGTGGCCGCCTACCTCCTCGCCGCGGTGTCGTCCGGGTTGCTCCCGGCGCGGCACCGCGCGCCGGTGGCCACGGTGATCGCCACGACCGTGTGCGGCATGCTCGTCGCGCCGATCGGTCTGCTGTCGACCCCGTTCACGGTGGCCCCGGTCGTCATCGGCGCCTACTCGCTCGCCGTCGGCGCCGAACGGCGGGTGGCGCTCGCGGCCCTGCTCCCGGCGGCGGCGCTGCTGGTCACCGTCCCCCCGTTCTTCGAAACGGACTTCTCGTGGGCGGACACCAGCAGGCTGGCGACGGTGGCCGCGGCGCCGCTCGTGGCCGCCGTGTTCGGTCGCTCGACGCGGCACCGGCGGGCCTACCTGACGATCATGGAGGAGCGGGCGCGCCGGGCCGAGGAAAGCCGGGACGAGGAGGCCCGCCGGAGGGTCGCCGGGGAACGGCTTCGCATCGCCCGCGAGCTGCACGACCTGGTGGCCCACCAGATCACCCTGGCCAACGCGCAGGCCACCGTCGCCGCCCACCTGTTCGCGACCCGGCCGGAGCAGGCCCGCAAGAGCCTGGACGAACTGGTCGGGACCACCCGCCAGGCCCTCGACGAACTGCGGGCCACGGTCGGCCTGCTGCGCCACCCCGAAGAAGACACCTCCGGCACCTCCGCGCTCACCGAGCCGGCGCCCGGGCTGGCGCAGGTTCCCGAGCTGCTGAGCACCTTCCACCGCGCTGGCCTGGCGGTGTCGATCCACGAGGACGGCACGGCCGGACCGCTACCGCCGGCCGTGGACCTCACCGCCTACCGCGTCATCCAAGAGGCCCTGACGAACGTGGCCAAGCACGCCGCCACGGGTGGCGCCGAGGTGCGCCTGGTCCGGGACCGCGACCAGGTGACCATCACGGTCACCGACGACGGCGGGGGCGCCCGCGAGACTCAGGAGCGCCCGCCCGGCTACGGTCTGATCGGGATGCGTGAACGGGTGGCCGCGGTCGGCGGGACCCTCGACGCCGGCGCGCGTCCCGAAGGGGGTTTCCGCGTCTCCGCCCGCCTGCCTCTTCCCGCCGCCGGCAAGACAGCGCGGAAAACCGACGGAGCGACCGATGGCGAGGGCCGATGATCCACGACACCCCAGGCGACGGACCGGAAACCGGGGATGACGCTGCGCCGCTGCGGGTCCTCCTCGCCGACGATCAGGCGTTGCTGCGCGGCGCTTTCCGCACTCTCCTCGACAGCGCCGACGACATCGCCGTGGTCGGCGAGGCGGGCGACGGCAAGGAGGCGGTGGCCCTGGCCCGCAAGCTGCGCCCGGACGTGGTGATCACGGACATCCGGATGCCCGGCACCGACGGCCTCGCCGCCACCGCGGAGATCTGCGCCGATCCGGATCTGCGGGCCACCCGCGTCCTGATCCTCACCACCTACGAGACCGACGAGTACATCGCCCAGGCCCTGCGCGCCGGGGCCAGCGGCTTCATCGGCAAGGGGATCGAGGCGCAGGGCCTGCTCGACGCCGTGCGCACGATCGCCGCCGGCGACACCCTCCTGTCCCCGGCGGCGACCCGCTCCCTGGTGGCCCGTTTCCTCGCCACACCGGCCGACACCCCGCCACGCCATCCCGAACGGCTCGCCGCACTCACCCCGCGCGAACGCGAGATGGTCGAACTCGTCGCGACCGGCCTGTCCAATGTGGAGATCGCCGATCGGATGTACCTCAGCCCCTTCACCGTCCGCGCCCACGTGCAGCGCGCCATGTCCAAACTGGACGCACGCGACCGCGCGCAACTCGTCGTCATCGCCTACCAGACCGGGCTCGTGGCCGCTGACTGATCGTCAGGCTCGACGGGGCGGGCGTCTCCAGCCGGAAGGCCGTACCGCCGCGGCTGCGTGCTTCGCTGCGGTAGCGCCCGGGCGTGCGTCCGTGGGCCCGGGTGAAGGCGCGGGTGAACGCCGGCACCGACCCGTAACCGACCGCCTCGGCGATGGTCTCGAGGGAGCCGTGGCTGTCGCGCAACTGCACGGCGGCCAGATCCATGCGCCAGTTCGCCAGGTACGCCGCGGGGGTGTACCCCGTCGCCGCCGGGAAACGGCGGGCGAGGGTCGCGCGGGAGACCGAGATGGCTTCCGCGAGCGTCGAGGTCGTCCAGGGAATGGCGGGATTCTCGTGCAGGTGCCGCAGTGCCTTGCCGATGACCGGGTCGTAGAGCGCCCCGAGCCAGGTGCCGAAGCACTCGGGGGGATTCACCTCGAGCCAGGCACGCAGCATCTGCACGAGCACGATGTCGACGAGGCTCTTCAGCACGGCGGACGTGGCGAGCTGCGGATGGGCGAGTTCCCGGGCGAGCATGCGCACCGCATCGGCCAGCCCCGGCGTCCCCGCCTCGGCCCGCACGTGCACGAGTCCGGGCAGCAGGGTCAGGATCTGGGTGAGCGCCGCCGGGTCGCAATCGTAGTGAATGGTGACGATCCGCGTAGTCGCGGGCTGCGTCCCGAGGCTGATCACCTCACCGGTCCCGCGCCCGCGAGCGACCACGTGCTCGCACCGGCCGCGTCCGGCGCCGCCCGTGTCCGTGGGGTCGTCGGTGAGGCCGTGCGGGGTGCCGGCGGGCAGCAGGACCACGTCGCCGGCCACCAGTTCCACCGGTTCGCGGCCGGGGACCGTGAGCCAGGCACTGCCCGCGGTCACGGCGTGCAGGGCCGTCCCGGGAAAGTCGTCCAGGGCGACCGCCCAACGGCCGCCCGCCTCGACCCGGGTGCTCAGTGCTCCTTTGACGCCGGAGATCGCCAGGGCGTCGGCCAGTGGATCCACAAGGTGACATTAGCACTTGGATCAGGCGCCAGATGAGACAGGTAATCAATTTTCTGAGCTGCGTGGGCATGGTCTGCCTCATCGATTGCTACATATGGTCTTGGGAGCCGGAGCCTTCGATCCGGCATCACCGAGAAGGAGTCACCATGGACTACGGCAACTGGCCAGGCCTCGAGATCACCGTCGCGGCCGGGGTGGCCACCGTGACGCTCGACCACCCGCCCCTCAATCTGATGGACGGCGTGCTGCTGCCGTCATTGCGCGGGTTCGCGCATCAGGTGCGCACCGACGCGGACGTCCGGGTGATCGTGTTCCAGAGCGCCGATCCGGAGTTCTTCAGCGCGCACGGCGACATGGCCTACGTCACCGACCCGGAGGCCCTGCCCGCCGCGACCCAGGCCGCTATCGACGCCGCACCGGGGGCGGTGCTCCCCGACGGCCTGAACATCCTGCAGGCCTTGAGCCTGGAGATCCGTGACCTTCCGCAGGTCACCATCGGCAAGGTGGCCGGGTTCGCCCGGGGCGCCGGCAACGAGTTTCTGATGTCCCTCGACATGCGGTTCGCCGCGATCGGCAAATCCGGTCAGGCCCAGCCGGAATCCACCCTGGCGATTATTCCCGGCGGCGGCGGCACGGTGAACATGACCCGGCTGCTCGGCCCGGCCCGCGCCCTGGAACTGCTCATCGGCGGCCAGCTCGTCGGCGCCGAAGTGGCCGAGCGCTACGGCCTGGTGAACCGGGCGCTGCCCGCCGACGAGATCGACGCCTTCGTCGACACCCTGGCCCGGCGGATGGCGGGAGTGCGCCCCGAGGTCGTCGCCGCGATCAAGACCACCGTCCGAGCCGCGACCCCGCCCGCCCCCGACGAGGCCTACGCCGTCGAAAACGCCGCCCTGTACTCGCTGTTCACCGAGGACATGGTCGAGGTCGCCCGGAAGCAGCTGGCAGCGGGCGTGCAGACCCGTGCGGGCGAGCGCGATCTCGAGGGGCTCGTCGACAGCCTGTCACCCGGCTTCCGGCCCGTGGCTCAGCGGTAGGGCCGCACGTCCCGGTCACCGCGCGGTTCCGGTGTTGTTGTGCTCGTGGATCAGCCGCCGGGTAGCGCGCGGCGACGTAGTCGGGCAGGGGCTGCGTCGCCGTGCCACCGACCCCGCGGGTGTGCGCCTGGATCAGTTCCAGGAGGGAGATGTGGACCGAGCGCACGATCGCGCTCGGACTGACCTCCGCGATCCGCCGGTGCAGCGCCCAGTTGGCGTGGACGAACGCGACGGCATCGCCGCCGTCTCGCGCGGCGGCCAGCTCCTCGAGACACCCGCGCATTTTGCGGATGTCGGTGGCCGAGGAGTGCCAGAGCGCGTCGTCGACCAGGAGCGGGTCGAGCGCGTCGCGCATGCGCACGGCTATCGTCGTGATCTCAAGAAGAAAACCCGCGGTTCGCTTTCCCGCTATTCGGCTCGTGACGCCAGAACCTACGAACGCTGCAAGGCCATTTGCCGACCGGTTCACGCCCGCGTTGTCCGGGCTGTTCTTCCCGTCGCCCCGCGCGGCGGCGTTCGCCGGCTACCTCGACCGGATCTCGACGGCGTTCCGCGGCCTGGTCGATCCGGAGAGTCTCGGGCGGTTTTCCGCACGGGACCTGATCGACCGGCTCTTCGAAACCGACGAGGTCCGCACCCTGTTCTACCTGCTCGCCACAGAGTTCTCCGGAGACCTCGACGAGCCGGGCGGGGACGTCGGCCTGCTCGGCTACTGGACCGCGATTCGGTGTCCGCGTCCGAACGGTCGGCACTGTCCCGGTTCCAGGACACGAGCACGAGCGTGCTGGGGAGCTACGCGGCGTGCCTCGACCGAGCACCCGAGTACAAGAGCGGCGCGCACAACCCGGACATCAACACCTGCGCAAGATGCTGGTGCGGGAGGGCGACGCCCAGTACCGAAGTGGCGTCCGGGGCATCTACTTCGGTGGTTCCTCGACACATCCCGGCGGCGGAGCGCACGGCGCCTGCGGCGGCAACGCCTTCCGGGTCATGATGGCGGACCGGGCGAGCCGATGACGGCCACCGTCATCTCCCGGCGAGCTCGGCGAGCCGGCTCCGGACCGTCTCGATGACCGCGTCCACCGCCGGTGCGGACTTGCGTCCCGCGCGGGTCACCGCCACCAGCTCCCGCGTCAGCGCGGGCTCGAAACCCACCGCCGACAGGGTGCCCGCTTCGAGATCTTCCCTGACGAACGCGTACGGCAGGACCGACCGGTACTCACCCCGCGCCACCAGATCCCGGACCATGTGGATGGAATCGGTTCGCGAACCCATGCCATCCGGTACCTGCCGGGGTTCGAGGCTTGTGCGCAGGAGGTCCCGGAAGCCGGGCGTCAACACCAGCCGCAGGGACGGAAGCAGGTCCGGGGTGACGCGCTCTCCGACGTCGGGGAGCGTGCCCGGCTTCGCGACCAGCAGCAATTCGTCGGCACCGACCGTGGTGACGGACAGACTCGGATATCCGCGAGTCGGCTGGTGGGTGAAGACGCCGAGGTCCAGCCGCCCCTCCTCGACCCATTCCGCCAAGAACATCGGCAGGGCCTCGACGATCTCGACGCGCAGCCGCGGGTGCTTCTCGGCGAAACTCTCCTCCAGGTGACCGGCCAGCGCGGAGACGAGCGATGGCGACATACCGAGCCGCACCGTCCCCGTCAGCGACGCGGCCGCGTCCCGGACCGCCGATCGGATGTCGTCCAGGTAACCGAGGAGAGCGGGGCCCATCTCCGCCATGCGGGCGCCCGCGGCCGTGGGACGGACCCCGCCGGGCAGCCGGACCAGCAGCTCGGCACCCAGCTCACGCTCGAGCGCCTGGATCTGCTTGCTGAGTGCCGGCTGGCCGATGTGCAGCTTGCGGGCCGCCCGGCTGAAGCTTCCCTCGCGGACGATCACCGAGAAGTACTCGATCTGCCTGATGTCCATGGCGCCGCCCGCTTCCGACCCGTGGGCCGTACGACCGCACTCCGCCACCGTAGCAGACCTATTCCACAAAGGAATGTCACGGCACAGCGCACCGCGGGCTCGCGACGTTCGCTTCGGGCGAGGCGTACTCGCTCAGCCGGCCTCGGCCGACGTCCGCCTCGAGTCGGGGTGCTCGGCCACCGGCAGGCCGAGGAAGGTGAGGGCGTTGGGCACCTCGACGGCGCGGCGCGGCGCGCTCGGCAGGACGCCGGCGATCCGGGCGGCGTCCGCGAAGTGCTCCGGCAGGAAGGGGCTGTCGGTACCGAGGAGCAGCCGGTCCGGTCCGAACCGGTGCGCCAGCAGGGGCAGGTGCGCGGCGTCGAGGACGAGCGTGTCCACGAACAGCCGCCGGACCAGGGCGTCCCACTGCTCGCCGGGCCCTTCGGCGGCCATGCGCAGCCGCGGGTAGACCCACGGGAAGGCACCGCCGCCGTGGGCGAGCAGGACGCGCAGGCCGGGGTACCGCGCCAGGACACCGCCGAACACGAGCGCGGTCGCCGCCACGGCCGTGTCGGCCGGCATGCCCAGTCCGATCTCCACCTGCGGCCCCGACCGGCACAGCACGCCCCGTCCGTGGTCGACGGGATGGACGAAGACGCACGCCCCGGCCTCCGCGCAGCTCGCCCACAGCGGGGAGAGTCCGGGGACGTCCAAGCCGTCCCCGGCCATCCGGGTGCCGACCAGCACGCCGCGCAAACCGAGGCTCAAACACCGGGCCAGCTCGGTCGCCGGATCCGTCCGGGGCAGGCACCCCAGGCCGAGCAGCCGCCCGCCCGATTCCCGGCAGGCCCGCGCGATCGAGTCGTTCACCGCGCGGGCGTAGGCGGGATCCTCCGGCCACGCCCGCGTCATGATCTCCGGGACCGGCGAGATCACCTGGTGCGACAGCCCGGCCGAGTCCATGGCGCGCAGTCGTTCCCGCACGTCCCACAACGCGGATGGGACAGCGCGAGCGCTGCCGTCACCCCGGACGATCCGGCCGTCCACCAGCCGCGGCGCTCCGCTGGGCAGGGACGGCAGTCCCGGCCCCAGGTAGTGGGCGTGGGCGTCCACCGCGCGATAGGGCGTCACGGACGGTCGCCGCCCGGCGGCATGGGCGACACCTCTCCGCTCAGCATCGACAGGTCCTCGCCGAGGACGACGTCGCCGACGCGGACGGGCTGCGCGTCGATGAGCACGAACAGCACCCGGACCGGCTCGTCGCCCCGGGGAACCCAGGAGTGCATGGTGCCGCGCTGGACCAGGACGTCGCCCGCGGCCAGCTGCTCGACGACCTCACCGCTGTCGAGGACCATGTCCAGCCGGCCCGAAAGCACCACGGCGACGTCCTGGGTCTCCGTGCGGTGCATGTTCGTGTGCTCGGCCACCGCCGGGTCGAACTCCGCGACGCGGAAGAGCACGCGGGATCCCTTCGGACCGGGCGCGCCGTCGTCGAACCGGTCGTCGTCGTTGCTCGCCGGGAACTGCCCCGTGCACCACACGACCCGCGCCTCGTACCCCGGCAGCCGCGGGGCCGAACCGACGACCGCGTCCGAGCGGACGACCGCCTTCCCGTCCGCGGCGTGGCCGGTGACGACCCGCCGGAAGCGGAAGCTCATCGTGGTGTCCCCCCTTGCGCGGCCGGCCGCAGCGGGATCACGTCGATCCCGCGCGTCACCGTCTGCCGGGTCTCCCCCAGCCCTGTTCCGCTGAGGCTCACCACGTCCCCCGGTCGCAGCCAGCGTGCGAAGTCGGCCGGATCGGGGGTGTCGACGTGTTCCAGCAGGCAGCCGCCGGGCACCGTGCCGGACCCGATCACCGCCCCGGGCGTGAGGTCGGCCCC
This sequence comes from Amycolatopsis sp. MEPSY49, assembly GCF_051337345.1. Classification (NCBI taxonomy): domain Bacteria; kingdom Bacillati; phylum Actinomycetota; class Actinomycetes; order Pseudonocardiales; family Pseudonocardiaceae; genus Amycolatopsis; species Amycolatopsis sp. MEPSY49. The sequence goes on from NZ_JBDLYJ010000026.1 coordinate 32,620, forward strand.
GCGCGAGACGTACGCGAGGAGCTCGCCGAAGGTCCAGTCCATCCGGTCGAGACTGCCGCGGGTCAGCTCGGCACCGTTGACCGTCGCGGACAGTTCGAGGGCCAGGCGCCCGTCGCGGCGGTACGGCTCGAGTTCGTCGACGGTGACCAGCGCCGGCCCCAGCGTGATCGCGCCGTCCTTGCTCTTCGCCATTCCGATGCCCTGCGCCAGATCCACGAGCTGGTGGTCCCGCGCGGTCCAGTCGTTGAAGAGGGTGAAGCCGGCGATGTGTGCCTCGGCGCGGTCCGGGTGCAGGTCGCGGCCGCCCCGCCCGATCACGGCGCCGACCTCGAGCTCGAGGTCGAACATCGTGGAGCCCGGCGAAATCGGGACGTCGTCGTACGGTCCGGCGATCGCGTCCGCGTTGGCGAAGTAGAACGCCGGGCTCCGCGACCACACCTCGGCCAGCTCGACGTCCCGGCCGAGGGCCCGGTAGCACCCGCGGAGGTGGTCGAGGAAGCACAGTCCGTCACGCACCGAAGGCGGACGACGGAGCGGGGCGAGCAGGCGGACTTCGGCCAGGGGCCGCACTTCCGCGGGCGCACGCGAGGCGTCCTCTCCGGCCTCCGTGAGACGACCGCTCGCCAGCAACCCTTCCAAGGTCGTGCCCGCGGCGAGGCCGCGGACGGACTCGCCGTCGAGGACACCGGTGCGGACGTCGGCACCCGCTTGGTAGGTAACCCACTTCACGGCAATCGCTCCTTCGTCTTCGGGACGCTTCCGGTCGTCAGGGCACCCGGACCGAGGTAGGTGCGGATCCGGGGGACGACGGCCGCGGCGACGACCGTCAGGCCGCACGCGAGCAGCACGACGTACATCGGCGCACCGAAGCCGACGGTCGTCACCAGCCACACCAGGATCAGGTTGAGGAAGCCGCCGAGCACCGCGACGACGACGTTGTACGGCAGCGAAAAGCCGGTCTGCCGGACTTCGGTCGGGAAGATCGCCGAGAGCAGGCCCGGGACGGCGGCGGGAATCCCGGCCGCGGCCAAGGCGGCCGGCAACTGGATCCACACGGCGAGGCCGGAGCCCGCGGGGAGAGCGGGAAGAACCACCAGCAGCAGCGCCGTGGTCGCCGCGGTCGCCAGCCCCGCCCAGAGCAGCATCCGGCGCCAGCCGTGCCGGTCGGCGACGCGGCCCCAGGCGGGCATGGCCGCCATCGCGCCCGCGATCGAGATCAGGCTCGCGACCAGCGACGCCGTCGGGGAATACCCGAGGACCGTCTGCAGGTACGTCGGCCAGTAGTTGAAGTAGGTGACGTTCACCAGGGTCAGCGCGACCGCGAGGAGCACCGCGAACAGGACCGGGCGACGGTGGCCGGCGAGCACCTCGCGGACCGGCGCGGACCGGCGGTTGCCCGCCGCTTCGGTCTCGCGCACGAAGGCGGGTGTCTCGTCGATCTTGCGGCGCAAGTAGAGCGACACGACTCCGAGCACTCCGCCGGCGAGGAACGGCAGCCGCCACGCCAGCGAGGGCACGCCGGGCGTCAGGTGCGTGGCCACCAGGCCGGCGCCGAAGGCCGCGCCCGCGCCGAGCAGGAATCCGCTGTAGGCCGTCAACTGCTGGAACGCGCCGGCACGCGCGACGCCGCCCGGCCGGGCGTGCTCGGTGACGAAGACCGCGGCGGCGGGGATCTCCCCGCCCACCGCGCAGCCTTGGGCGACCCGCATCAGCACCAGCAGGACCGGCGCGGGCCAGCCGATCTGGGCGTACGTCGGCAGCAGCCCGGTGACCAGCGTGGCCGCGGACATGACGACGACGGTCAGGATGAACAACCGCTTCCGGCCCACGCGGTCGGCGACCCTGGCGATGAGGATGCCGGCGAGCGGCCGGATCAGGAGACCGGTCGAGTAGACGGAAAGGGTCTGGACCAGCCGCACGGCCGGCGAGGTGTCCGCGGGGAAGAAAGCTTGCCCGATCAGGGTGGCCACGTAGAGGTAGACCACGAAGTCGTAGTACTCGAGAGCCGCGCCCAGCGAACCCAGGCGGATGTTCCGCCTGGCTCTGCGTTCGAGGTCGGCCGGTGATGGTTGCGTCATTGCAGAACATCCTTCGAGGTCGAGCGGCCCGCTTCTAGTCGTCGAAGTCGACCGCGGCGTGCGGCCAGTCCACTTCGGAGAGCAGGTGGTCGTGGCTTTCCCGCACGCGCCGCCGGACCTGGTCGAGGTCGACGCCGAGCAGCCGGCCGTCCCACTTGGCGAAGCGGCCGTTCACCAGCACGGCGGTGACGGACTCGACGCCGGCGCCCTGGACGACGGAGGCCAGGACGTTGTTGCGGGGAAACAGATGTGGCGCGGAAGTGTCGACGAGGATGACGTCGGCCTTCTTGCCCGGCGTCAGGGATCCGGTGACGTCCCCCACCCCGCAGTTGTCCGCGCCGTGGCGGGTGGCGGACCGCAGGATCTCCCGCAGCGTCGCCGAAGTGCTTCCGGACCGGTGGTGGTCGATCCGCTGAACCAGGTGCAGCGCCCGCATCTCGGCGAACATGTCGATCGCGTAGGTCATCGGGTTGTCGTTGCTCAAGCCCGGCCGCAGCCCCTGCTCGACCCACTCGGTGTAGGGCACCCGCCCGTAGCGGAACTGGGTTTCGATGCGCGGGCAGACGTTCACCTGGGCGCCGTTGTCGATCACGATCCGCCGTTGTTCGGGCGAAAGGAAGTTCGCGTGGTTGATCGCCTCGCGCCCGTCGAAGGATCCGTCGGCGTACAGCCGCGCGAGGTCCTGCTTCTCGATCCCGCTGTCGAAGGAAAACCACAGATCGAGGTCCCGGCGAACCGGCAGGAGATCGGTGAGGTCGTCGAAGCCGGGGGCGTAGAGGCGCAGCGAACACAGGTCGTCGTCACCGCGGAAGTACTGGTCCCGCAAGCGCCGGACGTCCGCCGGGAACGAGCCGGCCCACCGGCCCGCGCGAGGGCGCCCGACGGCGTGCACGCCCCGCACCCCGGAGGCGAAGAGCGCCTCGACCGCGGCGTCCGAATGCTCGGGCGAGCGGGCGTTGTGCATGTTGTCGACCACCGTGGTGATCCCGCCGTTGAGGGCGGCCAGCAGGGTGTTCAGCGTTCCCGCGTAGATGTCTTCGGGCCGGCAGGCCGGGGCGAACGCCCGGTGGGCGGCGTACATGTAGCTGCGGCCCGAGACCGGGGCCCCGCCGATGGCGTCCTCGGTCGACTGGGCGACGTTCTCCGGGATGATCCGGCCGAGCGCGCCCTCCCAGCAGTGGATGTGCGGATCGCAGAAGCCCGGCATGACGACGTGGTCCCGCGCGTCGACGACGACCGCGTCCGGAGCGGAGATCGACGGCCCCACCTCGGCGATCCGGTCACCGTCGATCAGCACGTCGCCGACGGCGAAGTCACCCACCCGGTCGTCCATCGACAGCACCGATCCGCCGCGCAGGAGGATCCGCCCGGCCGTCGCCTCCCGGGCGGCGTGCCGCTCGAGGAGAGCCTCGAGCCGGTGCTCGGTCATCCCCATTTGCCACCGCCCGCGCCGGGCGCGAAGTAGTGCCCTCGGTCCAGGTCCTCGAGCAGACCCGGCTCGCGTGGCGCCCAGCCGGTCAGCTCGCGGGTGAGGACGGCCGAGGCCGGACCGTCGATGCGGAGGAACGTCCCGAGGAACCCGAAGTGCTCGTCCACCTGCCGGTCCGGGATCGAGCGCACCGGGACGCCGAGGTGGCCTCCGATGACTTCGGCGATGTCGCGCACCGCGATGCTTTCGTCGGCGACGCCGTGCAGCACCGACCCCGCCGGTGCCTTTTCGATCGCCAGCCGGAACAGGCGCGCGGCGTCGCGGAGGTGCACGGCGGTCCAGCGGGCGGTCCCGGCACCGGGATAGCCGGAAACGCCGTGCTTGCGGGCGAGGTCGACGAGAGTGGCCATGAACCCGGCGTCGCCTTCGCCGTGGACGGTCGGCGACAGCCGCACGACCGACGATCGCAGCCCGCGCCCGGCGAGGGCGAGGGCGGCCTCGCTCGGCGGTCGCCGGGCTTCGCCCACCCCGCCGGGCGTGGCGCCGTCCCGCTCCGTGGTGGGACGGCCACCGGGCCCGTGCCCGAGCATGCCCGCCGCGACGGCGATCGCCCCGCCGGGCGGCAGCCCCGAACCGAGGGCTTCGATCGCCGCGACGTCGGACGCCACCGCGTCGGCGAAGCCGCCGTCGAAAGCGATGTCGTGCCGGAAGGCGAGGTGCACGACCGCGTCGGCCTTCTCGGCCGCCTCGTGCAGCACGTCGAGCTCCTCGACCGAGCCGCGGACCACCGTGGCGCCCCGCGCCCCGACGACGGCGGCCGAGGCGGCCGACCGGGCGAGCCCGGTGACCTCGTGCCCCGCGTCGATCAGCTCGGGGACGACCGCGGAGCCGATCCAGCCCGACGCGCCCGTGACGAACACGCGCAAAACAGCACCTCCAGCACTGAAGCCGGCTCCCGTCGTGAACGGGAATCGCCGGCACGAAACGGTTTCCCGCTCGCGGAATTCGCGTTTCGACGCTAACAGAGGTTGCCGCCGCCATCCCCATACGAATGCGGCATGCGAGTCATTCTTGCCGGGAATACCCGATCTCGACCGTCCACAAGGGAATCAGCCGCCGAGGGCGGCCGCGGTCAGGGTGAGGTGCCGGGCGAGCAGCTCGGCCGCGGCGTCGGCGTCGCGGTTCAGGGCCGCTTCTTCCAGGCGGAGGTGCTCGCCGGCCGCGTCCCGCTCAGGGGTGCGGCGCGCCGACCACCGGCGTGCCAGTTCGCTCGCGGCCCACATCCGGTCGAAGGTCTCGAGCAGGGCGGCGTTGCCACATCCCTCCAGCAGGGTGCGGTGGAAAACCCGGTGGGCTTCGGACCAGGCGGCGCCGTAGTACTCGCCGGCTCCCGGCGGATACGGCTCCGTGCGGGCCAAGCGGTGGTGCGCGGCCCGCACGCGGGCCTCCCAGTCCACGTCACCACGCTCGATCGACAGGCGCAGCACGACCGGCTCGACGGTCCGGCGCGCCTCCGTGATCTCCTGCCAGCGCCGATCGGAGAACGCCGGCACGGCGAAGCCGCGGTTCGGCAGCCGGTCGGCCAGGCCCTCCCCGACCACCCGCACGAGCGCCTCACGCACCACGGCCAGGCTGACGCCCTGGTCCCGGGCGAGGTCCTGGGGCTTGAGCGCTTCGCCGGGGGCGTAGTCCCCGCGCATGATCGCGTCCCGCAGGTGTGCGTAGACCTGCTCCGACAGCATCTGACCCATGACCGGAGTATAGATGTTGCGGAGGATAATCGATTATCTGTACTATCATCGATGAAGCACTTCATGGAAGGACCACCAGATGACCGTCAACGACCCGTTCGCCCGGCTCCCCGAAGCGGCCGCCTTCTCCGTCACCAGCAGGACGGTCGCCGACGGGGCCGCCTGGCCCCTCGCGCAGCGCTCGGGAACCACGGGCGGCAAGGACATCTCCCCGCACCTGTCCTGGAGCGGTGCGCCGGAAGGAACCAAGAGCTACGCCGTCACCGTCTACGACCCCGACGCCCCCACCGGCTCCGGGTTCTGGCACTGGGCGGTCGCCGACATCCCCGCCACCGTCACCGAGCTGCCCGAAGGAGCCGGCGATGACACCGGCGCCGGCCTGCCGGAAGGCGCTTTCCAGCTGCCCAACGACGCCCGCGCGACCCGCTTCCTGGGCGCCGCCCCGCCCGCCGGGCACGGACCGCACCGCTACTTCGTCGTGGTGCACGCCCTCGACGTCGACACCATCGGCGTCCCCGCCGACGCCACCCCGGCCGTCCTCGGCTTCACCATGGCGAGCCACATCCTCGGCCGCGCGGTCTTGACCGCCACCGCCGAAACGACCGGCTGAGCCCCAGCACTCCATTGTGGACGGCACCGCGGTCCCGGCGGGCCACCTGGTCCCGAGGCTGGGAAGGCGTCCTCCGAGCCCGGCGTGACCGCCCCCGAGCCCCCATCGCCTGACCGACGGCACAGCGTCGGCGAAGGGGCTACTCGGGGCAGGAGGAAATGGCGAACCGCCCGGTGTGGAGGAATTCCACGGGTCGCGGACGGTGGTCCGGTCGGCGGCCGGCAGTTCGCGGCGTGCCCGATCGAGCCGGGTCGGGCGGCCGGGCGGTGGCCGTCACGCGGTCGTTCTGGTGATCGCCGCGAACCGGGCCTGACCTTCCTGGCCGATGTCGGGCACCCGGGCCACGCACAGCGCGCCGGCCGCGCTGAACGCGGCCAAGCACGCGAACATCGCGAAGAACCCTCCCGCCGCGAGGAGCGCCGGGGCCACGAACGGCACCACCGCGACCGGCAGCGTGCTCGCGATGTTGAGCACCGCGAAATCCTTGCCCGCCGAGCCGGGGCCGGGCAGCACGCGCAAGCAGAGCGCGAAGTCCGTGGCCAGGAAGGCGCCGTAGCCCAGCGACATGACCGCCGTGCCCGGGTACACGACCGGAATGCCCGGCGAGAGCGCCACCAGGACCAGTCCGCCGGCGAGCACCAGGCCACCGGTGACCACGAACGGCTTCTGGCGCCGGATCCGGCCCGACAGCCAACCGGTCAACCAGGCCGTGACGGCGACGCACACGATACCGATCAGGGTCACCAGGAAGATCAACCCCGGAACCGCGCCGGCCGGGACCGCGAACCGCTGCGTGAACACGAAAGCCAGGTAGCTGTTCGACGCCCACGCCGCGGTGATCAGGAAGCGCACCGCCCACGCCCAGCCGAACGCGGGGTGCCGGCGCGGGCTGACCCAGTACGACCGCAGAATGATCGCCAGGCTGAGCCGGGGTTCGTCCGCCGGGATCCGGTGGCGGGGATCGCGCACCAGCAGCACGGCCAGGAGCACGCCCGCGGCGCTCAGCACGCCCACCAAACCCCACTGCAACCCGGGAACCGCCGGCAGCACGCTCACCACGGCGAAACCCACGGCCGGGCCGGCCAGGGCCACGAACGCCACCACGCCCGACACCACCCCTCGCCGCTCCGCCGCCACCTGGTCCGCGGCGAGTGCGGCGCTCGCGGCGAGTTGGACCATGACCAGCGTCGTGATGAGGGCCCAGCCGAGCGCCACCTGCCAGACCTCGGTCGTCCAGCCCAGCACCGCGAGCAGGATCGCCGCGCCGAGGCCGCCGGTGAGGATCCACGTGCGGCGCCGGCCGAACCGCGCGGCCGTCCGGTCGCTGATCCGCCCGCCGAGCGGGTTCGCCAGCAGCCCCACCACGCCGCCGATGCCGGTCACCAGGCTGAACGCGGAGGTCGCGCCGGCGTCGGCGATCGCCGTGAGGTGGGTGACCAGCAACAGGTTCATCGGCACCGCGATGCTGATGTAGCCGGCCGCGTTCGTGCCGACCAGCGCGCCGATGAGACGCCCCTGCCCGGTGGCCGGCACCGCGGGGGACGTCCCGGTCGGCGCCGCGACCGCGTCGGGGATCACCGCCGGCCTGCCGAAGATCCGACGACCTCGAGGATCGCGTCGCGCACGACCGCGGGATTCTCCTGCGGGATGAGGTGCCCGGTGTCCTCGGCGACGACCACCCGCCCGTTCGGCACGGCCGCCATGAGCTCGGCCGCGACCCGGTTGAACCGCGGACGTGCCCGGGACATCCCGCGGTCGATCCGCCCGGCCTGCAGGCAGATCGTCGGGACGTCCGGGGTTCCGGCGGCCTGGAGCCGTCGCATCGTCGCCAGCGCCGGGACCACCTGAGCCGCTTCACGGCGCGCCGCACGCATCGCCCGGGCGCACGCGTAGTCGCGCACGATGATGTCCACATCGGACGCCGCGATGGCGCGGGACACGTGCGGCACCGTCAGTTTCACGACCAGCTTCCGCCCGCCCAGGCGCGCGAGCACGGCCAGCACCCCGAACGACCAGGAGAGGATGTGTGCGCCGCGGCCGCTCATGACCTCGGCGACGGTCGCGTCGACGAAGACCAGGCCCGCGACGCGGTGCGGGTGGCGCTCGGCGAACAGCCGGATGACGGGCCCGCCCCAGCTGTGCCCGACCAGGACGACGGGTCCGGTCTCGCCGAGACCGTCGAGGAGACCGGTGAGGTCGTCCGCGAGCCGCTCGAGCGTGCGGTCGTGCGGGTCCGGGTCGCTCCCGCCGTAGCCGGCCCGGTCGTAGGACACCGTGCGGGTACGCGCGGCGATCTCGCGCTGGGTGTGCACCCAGGACGCGGCCGGCGCGCTCATGCCGGCCTCGAACACGACCGGCGGCCCGTCCCCTTCGCCGGCGGTGACGGCTCGCAGCCGCCGCCCGTCGGGCAGCGCGACGGACTTCTCGGTCAACCCGGGACCCGGGTGGAGATCGCTCGTTGTCATCGGGCGCTGCCTTTCACTCATCCCAGCAGGACGGATGGACGTCGTTCCACAGAGCGGAGGTTTCGAGCTGGGCGGCCAGGGCGAGCAGCGACGCGTCGTCGCGCCGGCGTCCGACGAGCTGCACGCCGTACGGCAGACCGTCGCCGTCCAGGTGCGACGGCAGGGCCACCGCGGGCTGGCCGGTCCAGTTGGCCCACGGGGTCGGGGCCGACCAAGCCAGCATCGCGTCGGCGATCCCCGCCACCCCACCGGCCTCGAAGTGCCCGAGCGGCACGGGCGGCCCGTTCGTCACCGGGGTCAGCGCGACGTCGAAGCTCGCCAAGGCGGTCAGGAAAGCGCTTGCGTAGTGGGCCAGCACCCGGTTCGCCGCGAAGAGATCGCCGCCGGAAAGCGCTTCCCCTTCGGCGCACAGGTACCGGGTGTGCGGCAGGAGCAGCTCCCGTCGAGCGGGTGGGACCAGCGACCGCACGGCAGCGTGGACGGATGCGGCGAAGTGCGTGCGCAGCGTCGAGCGCACCGGGTCGTCGCACGTGGCCGGAATCCGCACCTCCCGCACGTCGTGCCCCAGCTCCTGGAGCAGGATCGCCGTGCGCTCGACGGCGCGGACCACCTCCGGGTGCCGCGGAAGGTCGCCCGTGTCCGGCTCGGTCCACACGGCGACGCGCAGCGGCCGCGCGGGTGCCCTCCCGATGGCGTCGGCGAAGCCGCCGTCCGGTCGCCAGCCGTCGGGATCGCCGCTCCAGGGCCGCGCCATCACGTCCAGCAGCAGCGCCGCGTCCCCGACGGTCCGGGCGATGGGCCCTTCGATCGTCGTGCCGGTCAACGACGTCAACGGCACCGAGAAGCTGACCAGCCCCCGGCTCGGCTTCACGCCGACGAGGTGGCAGGTCGCCGCGGGCGTGCGGGTCGACCCGGCCCCGTCGCCCGCGTGCGCCAGCGGCAGCAGCCCCGCGGCGACGGCGGCGGCCGCGCCTCCGCTGGAACCGCTCGCATATCGCGTCCGGTCGTACGGGGTGACGGTCGGCCGCCCCGTCACGCCGGTGTCGGTGTAGCAGGTGGCGCCGAACTCCGCGGTGGTGGTCTTGCCGACGAGGACCGCGCCGGCTCTGCGCAGCAACCCGACTGTCCAGCTGTCGGCGGGCGGGCGGAACCCGGCCAGCGCGGCGGAGCCGAAGGTCGTCCGCACGCCCGCTGCCGGATACAGGTCCTTGACACCCAAGGGAAGTCCCAGCAGGGGCGCCCACTCCCCGCGGGCGATGCGCTGGTCCGCGCGAGCGGCTTCGTCGAGGGCGAGGTCCGGCGCGACGGTGGTGAACGCGCCGAGTCCGCCGTCGAACTTCTCGATGCGGCCCAGGTGGTGTTCCGTGAGCTCCCGGGAGCTCACGTCGCCCCCGCGCAGAGCCGCGAGTTGCGCCGCGGCGGACAGTTCGTGCGGTTCACTCACGGCGCCACCGTGGTCCCGGTCAGCACCCCGTGCGCCAAGGCGGCGAGGGCGTCGAGGTACTCCGGTGTCAGCGGTTGCCGGCCCAGCATCCGGCGGTGCATCAGCGGCCCCTCGATCAGATCGCCGACGAGGGACAGGTCCGGCTGCTCGCCGATCTCGCCTCGGCGCACGGCCCGGGTGATGGCGTTGCGCAGTGGTTCGCCGCGGCCTTCGGCCATCCGCCGGAACCCGAGCTCGGCGTCGGGGTCCCGGTGCAGGTCGGCGACGAGCCCCATGAGCCCGTCGACCCAGGACGAGGACCAGGAAGCCGCGAAGTCCTCGACGATCGCCCGCAGGTCCGAGCGGAGGGTCCCGGTGTCGGGATCCGAAACCGGCGGCAGGTGCCGGGCGAGCACGTCGACGACGAGCTGCGCTTTGCCCGTCCACCGCCGGTAGACATCGGTGCGGTGGGCCTGGGCCCGCGCCGCGACCTCGGTCAGCTTCAGCGCGTCGTAGCCCTCGCTCTGCAGCAGCGACCACGCAGCCGCGGTGAGCCGCCCTTCGAGCTCCGGATCCCGGCGACGACCGGCCATACCGCCTCCATTGCACTACAAGCTGTAGTGCAATGGAGGGTAGGCGCCCTCCGAGCCCGGCACAAGAAGCGGTTTCCGGCGCCGAGCACCCACCGGCCAAGGCCGGTCCGGGTGCCGTCCAGCACGGTGCCGCCGGAGCTACTCCTCCGGAGCGGAGTTCCCCGGTTCACCGGTCGCGCCGAGCAGCCGGGTGAGGTAGTCGAGGTCTTGCTGCAGCAGCGCGACGGCCCCGAGCGGAGTCGGCGCCTGCGGGGTGCGCCCGGCTTCTCTGCTCACCATGTGCACCGCGTTGTCCGCGATCTGGTCGGCCACCGGCTCGGCGGGGTGCGCCGGAGACGGGTGGAACCACCAGGCCACCCAGTTGCACATGCCGATGATCGACAGCGCCGTGACGCGCGCGTCGACGGGCCGGAAGAACCCGCCGGTGACGCCCTCCTCGATGAGTGCGGTGATCTCGCGGAGCACGGCCCGCCGGCTCTGGAGGTGCTTCTTCGCGATCTCCGGCGGCAGCGACTGGTCGCTGCGGTCGAGCGTGCGGAACTGCTCCGGCCGTTCGGCGCGGCGCAGGACCAGGGTGCGCACGAGCATGCGCAGCTTCTCGGCCGGGTCGAGATCGGTGCGCCGCCGGACCTCGCGCAACGAGTCCGCCGCGCTCCGGGCCGTCGCCTCGACCATCGCGACCAGCAGCTCGTCCTTGCTCTTGACGTAGTTGTAGAGGTTGGGGCGGCTCAGCCCGACCGCGTCCGCGACGTCCTGCAGGGTCGTTCCGTCGTAGCCGCGTTCGGCGAACAGCCGCATCGCCTGGTCGACGATCTCGCTCATGAGCAGCTTGCGCCGGGGCGTCGTGCGCCCGCCGGATCGCCCCCGCTGCCCGGCGCCCTCCGCGGTCACCACAACCACCCCTCGCTGCCCGGCCGGTGCCCGGTCGCCGGTCATCCTAGCCGCGCCCCGCACTCGGCCGCGAAAGCCAGCTGCCGCAGGTGCAGCGCGCGGGAGAGCCGGTGGTGGTCGAGGTTGTGCCCGGCGCCGCCCTGGAGCCGGACGTCCACCCACGGGGCGGCCCGGAAGTACTCCGCGAACGCCGTCACGCGGCTCTCGTCCACCACCCACAGGCCGTCGTGCTCGGCGAGCGTGTACTGCACCGGAACGGTCACCGCGGCGGCGAGCCGCGCCACCTCCGCCGGCCACTCCCTCACGATCTCGAGCATCTCCGCCTGCGGAACGGGCTCCACTGCGGCCTTCGCCGATTCCACCGCGGCGGCGTCGACGGTCCCTTCCGGGCCGTAGAGCAGAGCGCGTCGCCGCTCGGGCGGCAGTTCCACCGGCGCACCCGCGGGCAGGGCGTGCCACGCGTCGGTGATGTGCGCGGGAGACCGGTCCCCCACCCCGTGGATCGAAAGGCCCAGCAACGGCCAGCGCGGACGACGCGCGGCGACGTGCACCGCGACGGCCCCGCCGATGGAGTGGCCGAACAGGACCACGCCCGGACGGCCCTCCCCGTGCTCCGTCCACAAGGCACCGATCGTGGCGTCGAGAGCTTCGGCTTGGCGGGCGAAGGTCGCCTCACCGCCGGGAAGCGGTTCACTCGCGCCGTAGCCGGGACGGTCCGGGGTGAACACCCGGAATCCGGCCGCCGCGCCCAGCTCGAGCAGCGAGTGGCCGGGCACGTCGAAGTACCCGCGGTGGTAGCCGCCGCCGTGCAGGGCCACGACGAGCGGTGTGCCCGCCACGTCCGTGATCGCCATGCCCACAACCCTTCCGACGCAAGGTCCTAACAGGAACGTCCTAATGCTGACGACTCAGTACTGGTTCGTCAACTCATCGATACTCATTCGTCAGAATATTGACGAGTGCGCCAACTCGGGCTTACGCTCGGCGCCACAGAGTTCATCGCGAGAGGAGCGCGGAAATGTCATCCCCGGAACGGAACTCCCCGGCGCACACGGTGCGGGGCGTCGACCACGCGGCGTTCCCGACGTTCGACCCGCAGGCCACCATCACCTTCTACCGGGACGTCCTCGGCTTCCCCGTCGTCCACGCGACCTGCGCGCTCGGCTGGGGACCCGGTGAGCACCCGGACTTCATCCACTTCTTCTTCGACATCGGCAACGGCGATCGGCTCGCGTTCTTCTACTACTTCGGGGTGGCGCCCTACCGCGACGCCGACCTGCCCGATCTGCTGCACCGCGCCCGGCACCTCGCCATCCACGTGGACGGCGAGGAGGACCTCCTGGAGTACCGGCGCCGGCTGGACGCCAGCGACTGGCCGTGCGAGCTGCAGGTGCGGCACGAAACCGTCGAGTCGATCTACGTCACCGACCCCAACGGGTACCTGATGGAGATCACCCGGCCGCTGCGCGCGATCACCGCCGAAGACGACATCGACGCGAACCTGAGCGTCGACGCGCTCATGGAGGTGGCCGGCGAACCCGAACCGTCCCTGGAGAAGTTCTACGCGCGGAAGGCGAAGCTGATCGCCGAGCGCTACGAGGGCGAGCCGGAACTGGTGACGTTCGCATGACGACGCTGTTCGTCCTCGACGTCGACGACTTCCGCCCGCTGGCCGAAGTCGCGGCCGAGGACCCGGACACGGCGGTCCGACGGCGGGGCCCCTACCTCGAAGTCTCCGCCCCCGGCGAGATCCGCGTCGAGCGCGACGCCACCGGCTGCCGCAACGCCATCTGGTACAGCTCGGTCGCCGCCGTCCGGGACGGCCGGGTCAGCCGCTGGGACAAGGCCGAGCTGGTGGTCGTGCCCACCGGAACCGGCGCATGAGCGCGCTGGCGGTGGACCGGCTCGGCGCGGGCCGGGACGTCCACACCGAGCCGGCGCCGCCCGGTGTCACCGTGAGCACGCACCAGCTCACCACCTTCGACGGCGCCAAGGTCGAGGGTGTCCTGCACGCCCTCGACGGCGCGACGGCAGTGGTCACCCTCGTGCACCCGCGGCAATCGGTGACGCACCACCCGATGATCCCGCTGTTGCTGCGCGGCGGGGTCTCGGTCTGGACGCAGGGCACCCGCTCGCCGAACTACGACATCGCCCTGGTCCACGAGCAGGCGCTGCTGGACGCCGCGGCGGGACACGTGTTCCTGCGGGACAAGGGGTTCGAGGCGGTCCTGACGTTCGGCCATTCCGGTGGCGGAGCGCTCTCGGCGTTCTACATCGAGCAGGCCTCCCTCGAACCCGAACTGCGGTTGGACGTGACACCGGCGGGCCGGCCGATCGCGCTGGCGGGCGCCCGGATGCCGGTGCCGGACGGCGCGATCTTCCTCGCGCCGCACCCCGGGCAGGGAAAAGTGCTGCTGAACTGCATCGACCCCGCCGTCACCGACGAGTCGGACCCGATGTCGGCCGATCCCGCGCTCGACATGTACTCGCCGCGCAACGGGTTCGCGCGGCCCCCGGCGCCGAGCCGCTACCCGCCGGATTTCCTGCGCGCCTACCGCGCGGCCCAGCGGGACCGGATCGCGCGGATCGACGCCCGCGCCGTCGAGCTCGCGGCCGAGGCTTCGCAGGCCCGCACCCGCTTCGCCCGCACCGGGGACCGCGCCGACCGGCGGGCCTCCCTCGCGCCACGGCTGATCACGACCTACCGCACCGACGCCGACCCCGCGTCCGTGGACCTGTCGATCGACCCGAACGACCGCCACTACGGCTCGCTGTTCGGCGGGCGGCCCGACCTGGTCAACTACGGCCTGGTGGGGTTCGGCCGGCTGACCACCCCCGACGCGTGGTTGTCGACCTGGTCGGCCAACCACTCCAACGCGGCTTTCACGCGCTGCGCACCCGGGGTGCGGCTGCCGACGCTCTACCTGGAGTTCAGCGGCGACCAAGCCGCGCTCCCGGGCGTCAGCGGCCGGATGTTCGCCGCGCTGGCCGCCGAGGACAAGAGCCACCACGTCGTCCGGGGACAGCACTTCGGGCAACCGGTCGCCGACGGCGAACCCACGGGGTACGCCTCGGCTGCCGTCCACGTCGAACGCTGGCTGGCCGACCGGTTCGCCACCGCGGCACCACAGAAGAAAACGAGGTGAAGGAAGTGGGCTCCATCGGAGTCGTCTACGACAGCGGCTACGGCCACACGGCCGCCCAAGCCCGGGCAGTGGGAGAAGGGGCAGCCTCGGTGGCGGGGGCCGACGTCGCGCTGTACTTCGCCGAGGAAGTCGCCGCCGACCCCCGGCAGCTCGACCCCTGCGACGCGCTGATCTTCGGCACCCCGACCTACATGGGCAGCGGGTCGGCGGTCTTCAAGACGTTCATGGAGAGCAGCGCAAAGATCTGGACCGGCCAGGGCTGGAAGGGCAAGCTCGCGGCGGGCTTCACCAACTCCAGCGGCCATTCCGGGGACAAGCTCAACACCCTCACCCAGCTCTGGCTCTTCGCCATGCAGCACGGCATGGTCTGGATCGGGCTCGGCCTGCTCGACGGCAACGGCCGCAGCACGGGCTCGCACGACGAGCTGAACCGGCTCGGCGCCTACGCCGGCGCCATGGCACAGTCCAATTCGGACCAGGGGCTGGAAGGCATGCGGGACAGCGATCTGCGCACGGCGTCGGCCCTGGGCCGGCGCGTCGCGCAGCACGTCGCGCAGTGGCAAGGAGGTGGACAGTGACGTCCGGAAAGATCCTGATCGTCGGCGGTGGCCCGGCCGGGTTGTTCTTCTCGATCCTCGCCCGGCGGGCGCTCCCGTCCGCCGTCGTCCACGTCCGCGAGCGGAACCCGCGCGGGGTGACCTACGGCTGGGGCGTCGCGTTCACCGAAAGCGCGGCCGCCGCGCTCCGGCCGGCCGCGCCGGACGTGGTCGACGCGCTCACCACCAACACCCGGCACGACCGGATGGTCATCAGCCTGGACGGCACCGGCGTGCCGGTCCAGGTGGGCGGCAGCCACCTGAACGCGCGGTGGACCCTGCTGGACACCCTGGAGAAGTTCGCGCTCGACGCCGGCGTCACCGTCGAACACGACTGCGACACGGCCGTGACCGAGGACGACCTGACCGAGTGGGATCTCGTCATCGGTGCCGACGGCGTCAACAGCACCACCCGCGAGCGCTTCGCGGGGCACTTCCGGCCCAGCGTCGAGCTGGGGAGCAACTGGCTGGCCTGGTACGGCACCCCGAAGCCCTTCCCGCCGTCGATCATCCTCCAGAACAGCGAGCACGGGATCCTCATGGTCCACGCCTCGGGGTTCTCGGCCGACCTGAGCAACTTCACCGTCGAGGTCGGCCAGGAGACGTTCGACAAGCTCGGCTTCGCCGACCTGACCGAGGACGAGTCCCGCGAGCTGTGCGAGCGGCTCTTCGCCGGAACGCTGGACGGCGCGCCGCTGCACAGCGACCACTCCCCCTGGTTCCGGACGAAGTTCGTCCGCTGCGCGCACTGGACGCATCGCAACCTCGTGCTGATCGGCGACGCGCTGCACACCGTCCACCCGTCGATCGGGTCCGGCACCCGGTTCGCGATGCGGGACGCGGTCTACCTCACCGAGGCGCTGGCCGGGGCGGGGTGGGACGTCGAAGTCGGCCTCAAGGAGTTCGAGCGGGTGCGCAAGCCCGTCGCGGACGCCTTCCAGGCCGCCGCGAAACGCAGCATCGACTGGTACGAAGGACTTCCGTCGCGCACCATCACCCACCCCACGAAGTTCGCGCTCGAGTACCTGATGCGCACGGGCCGGGTCTCCTACCGGGACTTCCGGCGGGAGAACCGCGAAGTGGTCCTCGGCTACGAACGGGAACTGCGATGACCGCGCCCGGGAAGCTCGTCCGCTATCCGGCCGACGACGAGGCTCGCTACGTCCGCGAAGGACTGTGGGAATCACCCACGATCGCCGAGCACCTGCACGCCGTCGCTCAGGAACACGGTGACCGGGACGCCCTGGTCTGCGGCCGGGACCGGCTGACCTTCGCGGAGCTGGACCGCGTCACCGACCAGCGCGCGGCCGGGCTCCACCGGCTCGGGCTGGCCCCCGGCGGGGCGGTCCTGCTGCAGGTGCACAACACCGCCAACACCGTCATCGCGTGGTACGCGCTGCTCAAGGCCGGTCTCGTCCCCGTGTGCACGCTGCCGCTGCACCGCGGGCACGAGGTCGGCGAGATCGCGCGGCAGACGGCCCCGGTGGCCCACCTCGTCGCCGCCCGCGATCCTCGCTTCGACCTCGTCGGATTCGCCTTCCAGCAGGCCGAGTCGGCCGGGGTGGAGCGCACGGTCCTGGTTTCCGACGGGCGGTCGGCCGACCCGCGGGCCGTCGAGCTGGACACCTTGGGCAGCGACATCGACGCCGCCGAGGCCCGCGCGGTCGTCGAGGGCATCCAAGCCGGTCTCGGCCGGCAGTCGCTAGCGGTGTTCCAGCTGTCGGGCGGCACCACGGGAGTGCCCAAGGTCATCCCGTGCCTGCACGCGCCCTACTGGCACTACGGAGCGAGCCTCGCCCGCGCCATGGGCTGGGCGCCCGGGGACCGGATCGCGTTCCTGATGCCGATCGTGCACAACGCGGGCGTCATCATCGGCCTGCACGGCCCGCACAGCGTGGGAGCGACCCTCGTGCTGGGGGTCCCCGACGCCGCGGCCGCGCTCGACCTCGTCGCCCGCACCGCGGCCACCGACGTGGTGCTCGGCCCGTTCGCCTTCGACCTGGCGCTGGAGCCGGGCCTGGCCGCGACCGCCCTGCGAAGGGTGCTGTTCAGCGGCAAGAAGGTACCCGCCCAGCACATGGAAACGCTGGCGGCGCACGGGATCTGGGCCGGGCAGATCTTCGGCATGAGCGAAGGACTCTGCCTCACCACCCCGCTCGCCTTCCCACCCGAGGCCCGCGCGGCGAGCGTCGGCGTGCCGATCTCCCCCGCGGACGAGATCCGGCTGTACGAGCCGGGGACCGAAGTGGAAGTGGCCCCCGGCGAGGTCGGGGAGCTCTGCGCCCGCGGCCCGTACACCCTGCGCGGCTACTACGACGCCGCCGAGCACAACCGGCGCGCCTTCACCGCCGACGGGTTCTACCGGACCGGCGACCTCATGGCGGAACGCACGATCGGCGGCGTCCGGTGCTACACCGTCGAAGGCCGGATCAAGAACATGATCAGCCGCGGCGGCGAGAAGATCAACACCGAGGAGGTCGAGCTCCTCCTCGGTTCCCACGACGCCGTCGCCGAGGCGGCCCTGGTGGCGATGCCCGACCCGCGGCTCGGTGAGCGGGCGTGCGCCTTCGTCGTCACCCGGAACGGCCGGCCGCTCGACCTCGCCGAGGTCCGCGCCCACTTCGAACGCCTCGAAGTCGCGAAGTACAAGTGGCCGGAACGGGTCGTCGTGCTGCCGGAGATGCCACGCGTCAGTCAGGTCGGCAAGATCGACCGCCGCCGGCTGCGGCAGCTCGCGGAAACGCTCGCCGCCGAGGCGCCCTGAGCAGTCGCCCGTGCGAACGGAGGATCGTGATGAGGACTCCGGTACCCCTGCACCGGTACGCGAAACTGCGGACCGCCGACGTCGAGGAGGCTCGCTCCGCGGCCGGGCGGGTGATGTCGCCGCACCGGCTCCGCGCGGCCCGGCCGCGGGAGTTCGGTGCCCGGCTGCACGCGGTCGAGATCGGCTCGTCGACGCTGCTTTACGCCGTGTACCACGGCGAGGCCGAGGTGACCGCGCTCGCCCCGATGGAGTACTACACCCTCCAGCTGTTCCTGGCCGGGGCGGCGGACGTGGTCACCGGCTTCGGCCACCGCCGAGCCGGAGCCGGGCAGGCGTGCGTCATCTCGCCCGGCGAGCGGCTGCGGCTGCGGTTCGCACCGGGAACCGTGCAGGTCGCGGCGAAGCTGCCGCGTGACGTCGTCGAACGGGGGTGCTCCCGGCTCGGTGCCGAGCCCGCCGGGCCGCTCGAGTTCGGCCTCGCGGTCCCCGACGGCGCCCCGTGGCCCGCGCTGCTGCGGCTGGCCGTGGACACAGTGGACCGGTTCGACACGGGCATCCTGCCCCCGGCAACGGGTCTCGAGCTGGAGCGCGTGCTCGTTTCGGCGCTCCTGCTCGGCCAGCACCACGACCTGCGGTTCCGCGGCGGCGCCGCCCGCGGCTACCGCGCGGCGGGCATCGCCGCCGAGGTCCTCGAAGCCGACCCCGCGTCACCGGCCACGCCCGGGCAGCTGGCCCGTACGGCCGGGGTCAGCGTGCGCACGCTGCAGGAAGGGTTCCGCTCGCGGTTCGGCACGACGCTGACCGCCTACCAGCGCGGGGTGCGGCTGGAGCGCGCGCACCGGATGCTGTCCGCGGCCGGGGAAAGCCGCACCGTCGCCGAGATCGCCGTGGAGTGCGGGTTCCTCCACCTCGGCCGGTTCGCGCGCGACTACCGGCTGCGCTACGGGCAGACGCCGTCGACCACGCTGCACGCCTCGCGCACGGCGGACACCGCCGCGCCGACCGGATAGACCGCGCCGCCGCCGGAACACAGACTTGGCGCAGCGTCAGCGCAGACGAAGGAGCGTCATGAGCCAAGAGATCCCCGCACTCGACCACCTCGACCGCGCACTGTCCACAGCGGACGTCCGGCGGGCGCACACGGAAATGCGCGAAGCCTGCCCGGTGGTGCACAGTGACCGCCACGGCGGGTTCGCCTTCCTGACCCGGTACGCGGACATCCGCGGGGCGCTGACCGACACCGCCGCGTTCTCCTCGGCCGACGGTGTGCACCTCCCCGCCGACCCGTCGCGGCCGCCGGTGCCGGCCCTGGAGTTCGACGAACCGGAGCACGCCGAGTGGCGCAAGGTCCTCGACGGCCCGCTGACTCCGCGCGCCGTCCGCGCTTTCGAGCCGGTCATCACCGAGGTCGCCGACCTCCTGATCGACGACTTCGCGAGCGACGGCGAGGCCGACCTGGCCGACCGGCTGACGGAACCGCTGCCGGCCATCGTGATCGGCCGGATGATCGGGCTCGGCCAGCCGGAAGCGGTGCGGGCCCGCGGTCTCGCGGCGGCGTTGTTCGCCGCAACGGGTTCCGCGGACTTCCCGGCGCGGTTCGCGGAGTTCTCCGAGCACACGGAACGCTGGCTGGCCGACCGCCGCGAGAATCCCCGAGACGACCTGCTCACCGAAATGGCGAGCGGTGTCGTGCAGGGCAAGAAGATCGACGCGGCGGGCGCGACCGGGCTCCTGCTGGCCTACATCGTCGGCGGCCACCACTCGACGGGCTCGGCGCTCGGCGGCCTCATCCGGCACGTGCTGACCGTCCCGGGCCTGCGCGACGAGCTGCTCGCCGACCGGAGCGGGCTGCCCCGGGTGATCGAGGAAAGCCTGCGGCTGACCACCCCGCTGCAGTTGTTCGCGCGCACGCTCCGCTGCCCGGTCCGGGTCGGCGACGAGGAACTGGCCGGGGGCGGCCGGGTGCTGCTCGACCTCGCGGCCGCCAACCGGGATCCGCGGGAGTTCGACGCCCCGGAGGCGTTCGACCGCCGCCGGACCCGCAACCGGCACCTCAGCTTCGGCGCGGGCCCCCACGTCTGCCAGGGGCAGCACCTCGCCCGGGCGGAGCTGCGGATCACCGTCGGCCGCCTCCTGGACCGGCTGCCGGACCTGCGCCTGGCCGGGGAACCGGTCGAGAGCGGCCTGGTCGGCGGCTCCCTGATGACCCACTTCGCGCTGCCTGTGGCCTTCACACCGGAGCGGGCCGCATGACCGGATCACCATCGCTGCACCTCACTGTCGGACGGCGGAGGGCGATCGCGCGAGACGTGGTCGAGTTCGAGCTGCGGCCGCCCGACGGCGGTGAGCTCCCGGACTGGCGGCCCGGCGCGCACATCGACGTCGTGGCCGGCTCCGGGGCGGTCCGCCAGTACTCGCTGTGCGGTGACCCCGGCGACCGCACGAGCTACCGGATCGCCGTCCTGCGCGAGTCCGGCGGCCGGGGCGGATCCGCGTGGCTGCACGACCACCTCCGCGAGGGTGACCGGGTCGCGGTCGGCGGTCCTCGCAACCACTTCGCGCTGGAACCGGCGCCGCACTACGTGTTCCTCGCGGGCGGGATCGGGATCACCCCGCTGCTGACCATGGTCCGTGCGGTCTCCGGCGAGGGCGCCGGCTGGTCGCTGCACTACGGCGGCCGCACCCGGGCTTCCATGGCCTACGCCAGAGAACTGCGGGACCTCGACGCGAGCCGGGTGCGCGTGGTGCCGTTCGACGAGTGCGGACTGATCGACCTCGAGGCCGCACTCGGTGAAGCGACGCCGGAGACCCACGTCTACTGCTGCGGGCCCGAGCCGCTGATCGCCGCGGCCGAGGCGGCGTGCGCCCGGCGCGGGCTACGACTGCGTACCGAACGGTTCTCGCCGAAGCGAACCGGCTCTTCCCGTGCGGACACGCCGTTCACGGTCCGGCTCGCTTCGACCGGAGCCGAGCTGACGGTACCCGCCGATCGATCCATTGTGGACAGCCTGGTCGAGGCGGGCGTGGATGTCCTCACCTCCTGCGAGGAAGGCACCTGCGGCACGTGCGAGATCGCCGTCCTCGACGGCCGTCCGGACCATCGCGACTCGGTGCTGACCGACGAAGAACAGGCGGCGGGCGACCGCATCCTGCCGTGCGTTTCGCGATCCCGCACTCCCCGGCTCGTGCTCGACCTGTGACCAGCTCATCCCTTGGAGGACAACGATGTCCCGATCCGAATCCGCGGCCAGACCGGTGCCGCCGTGGCGCGTGGCGGTGGCCGGGCTCATCGGCACGACCATCGAGTGGTACGACTTCTTCGTCTACGCCCTCGCCGCGACACCCGTCTTCGCGCCCCAGTTCTTCCCCAGCACCTCGACCGTGGCGAGCACCCTCGCGGCCCTCTCGACGTTCGCGATCGGCTTCGTCGCCCGGCCGATCGGCGGCGCCCTCATCGGTCACTTCGGGGATCGGGTCGGGCGCAAGCGCATGCTCGTGCTGTCCCTGCTCGTCATGGGCGTCGGCACCGCCCTCATCGGGGTGCTGCCGACCTATGCCTCGATCGGCGCGGCCGCCCCGGTCGCCCTGGTACTGATCCGCGTGGCCCAGGGGCTCGCCGTCGGCGGCGAGTGGGGCGGCGCGACGCTGCTCGCCCTCGAGCACGCGCGGACCCGCACCGAACGCACACTGCTCAGCTCCCTGCCCCAGGTCGGCCTGCCCCTCGGCGTCGTGCTGGCCAGCCTGGTCTTCCTGGTCGTCCGGCTCGGCGCCGGGGACGCGGGGTTCGTGAGCTGGGCATGGCGCATCCCGTTCCTGGCGAGCGCCGCGTTGGTCGTCGTCGGTCTGCTGATCCGGCTCAAGCTGGCCGAAAGCCCCGAGTTCGAGCGCGTCCGGCGGCAGCACACCGTGCGCCGCGCGCCGATCGCCGACGTGCTCCGCGCCCCACGGATCTGGGTGCCCGCGTCCGGCATCACCATCGGCAGTTCCACGCTCGGGAACCTCCTGCTGGCGTTCATGCTCGGCTACGCGGCCAAGGCGAAGCTGTTCAGCGCGTCGACGATGCTCACGGTCACCATCGTGGCCGCGCTCCTCTGGTGCGTGGCGCTTCCCACCGCCGCGCTGCTCGCGGGACGGGTGGGGCGCCAACGTGTTCTCGTCGCCGGCACGGTGGGCACGATCGTCTGGGCGTACCCGTACTTCGCGTTGGTCGAGTCCGGGTCCGGCCCGGGTCTGTTCCTCGGAACGATGGTCGCGGCGGCGTGCATCGCCGTGGCGACGGGGCCGTACGGCGCCTACCTGAGTGAGGCGTTCCCGGCCGAAATCAGGTACAGCGGCGCGTCGATCGCGTACGGCATCGGCGGCGTACTCGGCGGCGCGATCGCCCCGATCGCCGCCACGCTGCTCGTCACCTCGACCGGCGGTCTCGGCGCTGTCGCGGGCTACGTCGCGGCCGCTTCCGTCGTCAGCCTGATCGCCGCGCTCACCCTCCGCAGCCCGTATCCCACGGAGGAGCCTGTCGAATCGGTGGCCGACGAGACCGCCCGGCACGGGTAGTCTCGTCAGGTCGCCGGGCGCAGCCGCCGTACCTTCGCCGGGCCGTCGACCGCGCCGCGGGCGATGCGGTTGGCCAGCTCCTCGAG
>NZ_JBDLYJ010000027.1:0-48992 GCF_051337345.1 Amycolatopsis sp. MEPSY49
CAGCTGCTCCTGCGTCACGTCCGGGCCCGGCAGCCGCCGCGTCATCGAGTTGAACACGTCGCCGACCATGCTTTCCAGCTGTGCCGCCTCACCACCCGGCGGACGCGGCGCCGCCAATCGGGGCGACCACTTGAACTGCAAGGTACTCATCGAAACCTTTCACCAACCCGAGCGGTGACCGCCTGGCCCACACCGATCGCGACCAGCGAGGACCCGTCGCGCCCGGCCTGCACGATGAACGACGTCCCGGCGATGGCCGACAGAGCGCCGCTGAGGATCATCGGCCACTGACCGCCCAGCCGGCGGCGGCTGATCCCGACCGCGAGCTGCGCCAGGCCCGAGACGATGGCCCAGCTCCCCCACACGCGAAGGACGCCGGGGACGCCGGAGGCCGCCGCAGCAACGGCGTGAGGGCACTGGGGACAGTGCTCACGGAGGCTCCTTCGGCGCGATGTGCACGAACGGGCTCGCCGATGCGAAGCCCCGGAATCGCTCCCTGTATGGAGCGATCAGTACACACCCACCGTAGCGACGAACCAGGTCGTCGTCAAGACCGAACGTTCTACCCCGGGATCACTTCACCGCGGAGCCGAGACGGAACCGCAGGATCCCCTCGACACCCTGGAGGAACGTGTCGCAGACCTCAGCGGGATCCGACAGGCAGCCTGCCGTCATCGCGCCGTCGCGCAGCATCACGAAGTGCCGCCCCGCGAGCTCCGGCGGGGTCTCGCCCACCTGCGCGAGCAGATCCGTGACCGTGCGGAGGAACCACTCGCGGTGAGCGAGGACGGCCTGGTGCACGGGGTGCGCGCGGTCCGGGTACTCCGCCACCGCGTTGAGGAAGGCGCACCCCCGGAAGTGAGCCGACCCGATCCCGGCGGCGATCGACTCGGCGATCGCCCGCAAGCCGTCGGCCGGGGGCAAGTCGCCGGCGATGACCTTGTCGATCCCTTCGCGCTCCATCTCGTGGACGCCCTGGAGGTACGCCACGACAAGGTCGTCCTTGCTGGGGAAATGCCGGTACAGCGTGGCCCGGGTGACCTTCGCCTCGGCGACGATCCGGTCGATCCCCACGGAGTGCAGCCCCTCGGCGTAGAAGATCCGCGTGGCCGTCGCGAGCAGCCTCGACCGCGCTTCGGAGACCTGGCCTCGAGCGTTGTGCACCATTCCACCGAGCCTAGCAGATAGAACGGTCAGTATTGCGCTTCTCCGGATCAGCCGCGTCGAGGCACGGACTCCCGGCATGATCCCGGCCTGCTGCGGGCTCTGCGCACGGAGGACCTGGTCAGGAGGCGCTCCAGCCTCCGTCCAGGACCAGTTCGGTCCCGCTGACCGAAGCAGCTTCGGGCGAGCACAGGTACGCCACCGCGCCGGCGACCTCGTCCGGCTCGATCAGCCGTTTGACCGCCGACCTCGCCAGCAGCACCTCCGACAGCACCTCGCCGGTGCTCAGCCCGTGCACCGCCGCCTGGTCCGCCAGCTGGTTCTCGACCAGCGGGGTGCGCACGTACCCGGGGCACACGCAGTTGCTGGTGACGCCGTGGGCCGCGCCTTCCAGCGCGAGCACTTTGGACAGTCCCAGCAGGCCGTGCTTGGCGCTGACGTAGGCGGATTTGTAGGCGCTGGCCCGCAGGCCGTGGATGCTCGAGATGTGCACGATCCGGCCCCAGCCGCGCTCGTACATGCCCGGCAGCACAGCGCGGCTGAGCACGAACGGCGCCACCAGCATCAGCCGGGTCATGGCCGCGAACCGCCCGGGCTCGAACCGCTCGACGGGCGCGACGTGCTGCACCCCGGCGTTGTTCACCAGGATGTCGGCGTCGAAGGCCCGCGCGGCGAGGACGTCGGTCTCGCTGAGGTCGATCGCCAGTGCTTCGCCGCCGATCCCGTCGGCCGCCCGCGCCGCCCCCTCGGCGTCGATGTCGCACACCAGGACGTGGGCGCCGAGCCCGGCGAGCCGGGTGGCCACGGCGAGCCCGATCCCGCTCGCCGCGCCGGTGACCAGGGCGCGGCGACCCGAAAGGCTCACGGCTTCGGGGAGGCGAACGGGTTGGCGTCGGCGTGGTGGTGCCCCCACTCGTCCGAGCGCCCGAAGTCGTGCGGGACCCAGTCGTCGCCGACTTCGATGCCGCCGCAGCCGATTTCCAGGTGGAACCCGCTGGGGTTGCGCACGTAGAAGGAGATCGCCTTGTCGTTCATGTGCCGGCCGAGGCTGATGGAGATCGGCACGTCGTGGGCCTTGGCCCGGTCGTAGGCCCGGCCGACGTCGTCGATGGAAGCGTGCTCGAACTCCAGGTGGTGGATCGACGCGGTTTCGGCGTTCGCGAGCGCGATGCTGTGATGCGTTCGGTTGCAGCGGAAGAAGAACAAGCCTGGCGCGCGGTAGTCGGTCAGCTTGAACTCGAGCACCGACTCGTAGAGTTCGCGCAACTCCTCGAGCTTCGGGCCGGCGAGCACCAAGTGGCCGAGGCCGGTGACGCCGGGGCCGCCTGCCGGGCGATCGACACCGAGGCGCACCTTGGCTTCCCCGACCGCCAGCTCGACGCGGTAGCCGACCGGGTCGGTGAACCAGCGCAGCTGCGTGGCGCCGCGCAAGTCCTTTTCCTCCGCGGATCCCTCCGCGACGGCGAAACCGGCGTCGGTGAGCCGCCGGGTCAGCCGGTCGAGCTCCCGCGGCGAGTCGACGATCCAGCCCAGCTCGCGCGGACGGTCCTCAGTGGACGGATGAAGTGCGAGGCGGTACTTGAACTCGTCGAGTTCGGCGAGGACGATCTCGTCTGTTCCGGACTTGGCGTGGGCGACCCCGACGCCCAAGGTGCGCCCGAGCAGGTCGGTCCACGCGTCGACGTCGGTGACCTCGAGTCCGACGTACCCCAGCTTCCTGATACCCACGGTGTCACCCCTCCGACGCGGCGGCCGCGCCACCCTGCAGGAACTCGCGGACGATGTGGTTGAACTCGGGTGCGCGCTCGTACTGGACCCAGTGCCGGCAGTGCGGCAGCACGCGCAGCTCCGCGTTCGGGATGCCGTCGAGGATCTTGGGCGCCCAGGTCAGGGGCACGGTCTGGTCCTCCCGGCCCCACACGAGCAGCGTCGGGGCGGCGATCCGGCCCAGGTCGGGCGTCAGGTCGCCGAAGTTCGGCGGGATCGGCAGCTCGGGGTGCGCGCGGAGGCTCGACTCGTACCGCTCGTCGATCAGGGCGTCGGTCGCGAGCGACTCGTCGTGGACCATCAGCCGCACGAACTCGGCCATGGCCTCGCGCGACGGCTTTTCCTCGGCCATGTAACCGAAAAGCCGTTCGAGCCCCTTGGGCCAGGGCGGTGCGTCCGGCGGGAGGACCCCGCCCGGCGCCATGAGGACGAGCCGGTCCACGCGGTCCGGGTACCGCATGGCGATCCGCATGGCCACGGCGCCACCGTAGGAGTTGCCGACCAGGTGGGCCCGCTCGATCCCGAGCGCCGTCATCGCGCGGCAGACGCGGTCGGCGGCGTGGAAGATCAGCGGCTCGTCGGTCTCCGGCCGCGGGGACTCGCCCCAGCCGGGCAGGTCGACGACGATGTTCCGGTGGTCGGCGAAGGCGGGCAGGTTGCCGCCGAAGTTGCTCATCCCGGTGGCGCCGGGCCCCGAGCCGTGCAGCCACACGACCGCGCTGCCCGAGCCGGTTTCGGTGTAGGCCAGCCGCGCGTCACCGACATCCAAAGTGCTCGTCACTGTGCCACCCATTCGTTGTATGTAGCGCTCACTATACAACGGGCGGCGGCGTTATCAAGGTCGATCGGAGGGAGTTTTCGACCAGCCGGGCCGGGGTCAGCGCTTGCGCTTCGCCGTCCGCTGTTCCGCCAGGCCGCGGATCAAGGCCACGAACGGCGCGACCTGCGAGCTGTAGCTCATGCCATCGAAGCTGTTGGTCACCGACAAGCCATCCGTCAAAGCGCGGCCGAGGACGGCCAGCTGCTGAACGAGGGCCTCGTTGTTCTTGCCCCCGTTGGGGGCGAAGATCGGGGTCAGCGCGGCCACCCAGGAGGTGTGGGCGTAGTCGCGGATGCGGCGCACGGTCGCCTGCACCGCCTCGGCGTCCTTCTGCGGGCCGACGCTGATGGCGACCAGGAGCTGGAGGTAGTCCGGCCGGCGGTCGAGCGAAGCGCAGGCCGCGGAAAACCACGCTTCGAGGCGGTCGAGCGGCGCGAGTTCGTCGAACGACGACGGGTTCGGGAACAGCGCGTGCAGCTCGTCGAAAGTCCGCTCCAGCAGCGCCGCCAGGACGCCGAGCTTGTTGCCGAAGTGGTAGTAGATCGAGCTCGGCGGCAGTCCGGACTGCGCGCTCAAGTCCGAAATGGCCATGCCGTCATAGCCCTTTTCCCCGACGAGGGCACGAGCGGCGTTGAGGATGACCTCTCGGCTGCTCAACCCGGCGGCTGTCGATGCGGAGCTGGAATCCCTCGCCATCCGGCCATGATAGGTCCGCGGCAACCCCCTCCCCCACCGGACGCGCCGGGCCGGCGGTCGTCGCCGGCCCGGCCGCGCGGGTCAGGCGACGGTCGCGTCGACGGTCACCGGGATGTTGCCGCGTGTCGCGTGGGAATACGGGCAGATCGCGTGGGCGCCTTCGACGAGCTGGTCCGCCGTCGCCTGGTCCACACCGGACAGTTCGGCGTGCAGCGCGGCGCTGAGGGTGAAGCCACCTTCCGGCGTCGTGTGCACCTGCACCTCCGCGACGACCGCGGAGTCGGTGATCCTCACCNGATGTTGCCGCGTGTCGCGTGGGAATACGGGCAGATCGCGTGGGCGCCTTCGACGAGCTGGTCCGCCGTCGCCTGGTCCACACCGGACAGTTCGGCGTGCAGCGCGGCGCTGAGGGTGAAGCCACCTTCCGGCGTCGTGTGCACCTGCACCTCCGCGACGACCGCGGAGTCGGTGATCCTCACCTTGCGCTGGGCCGCGACGGCTTTCAGCGCCGAGTGGAAGCACGCAGCCCAGCCCGCCGCGAACAGCTGCTCCGGGTTGGTCGCACCACCGGGGCCGCCCATCTCCTTGGGGATCGCCAGGGAGAGGTCGAGCAGGCCGTCGTCGGTCCGCGCCCGCCCTCCCGCGCGGCCGTCGCCGGTCGAGGTGGCGATGCCGAGGTACAGGGGCTTGGTCATGGGAGGAATCCCTTCTCCGTCGCGAGCGAGGCGCGATACCGAACGTTCTATCGCTCTCCACTGTGCAAGATCGCTCGGGCTGAGTCAAGACCGAACGTTCTATCTGGAACCGGCCGTTATAGTGATCGCTACATACAGCAGACGAGCACTCACGGAGGGCACTTGTGAAACGGCAACGCCGGTCCACCGAAGACATCCCCGCGCAGCACGGCCGAACCGCTCTCGTGACCAGTGCCGGCACCGGACTCGGTTTCGCGATCGCCGACACGCTCGCCCGCCGCGGCGCCGACGTCGCGCCGGCCTGCCACGACGCCCTGACGAGCTCAGCGTGCCCCCTGGAAAAAGCTCGTCGCGGACGGTGCGGGCAGCGGTTCGCTCGCCGCGTCGGCGCGGAAGGCCTGCAACAGGTACGCGACCAGGCGCCGGGACGCCGCGCCATCGGCCGGCAACGCCGTCACGAGCCCGCCGTGCGCCAGGAAGACCACCGCGAGGTCGGAGGGGCGGAAGTCGGCTCGCAGCGCACCAGCCTCCTGCGCCCGGCGGACCAGCGTCCCGAGCTCCCGGTCGGCCGCCACCCGCAGCTGCGCGTGGGCCACCGCGTCGTCCGGGAAGGCGGCCAGGAACGCGGCCGGGAAGCCGCGTTCTTCGCGCTGCAGCTCGCAGACCACCTCGATCAGCCGCCGGAACCCGCGCCACGGATCGGGATCGGCGAACGCCTCGGCGAAGGCCCGCGTGCACGTCGCCATCTGCCGCGCGAACGCAGCCCGCACCAGGGCGTCGCGATTCGGGAAACGCCGGTACAACGTCGCGACCCCGACGCCGGCGCGCCGGGCCACGGTCGCCATCGGCGCGTCGATCCCGCGCTCGGCGAAGACCGCGCGGGCGGCGACCAGGATGCGCTCCTGGTTGCGCCGCGCGTCCGCGCGCAGGTCGTCCTGGGCGCGTAACCGAGAAGGTGCCGCGGGCATTGTTTCTCACCTCGACCGAAGCGGATGATCTCGTCCGGTTGCCAGCCTACGCTCGCCGCCATGACCGACCGCACGATGAAAGCAGTGCTGTACGACCGCTACGGCGGCCCGGACGTCCTCTACGTCAGCCGGGTGCCGAGGCCCACGCCGGCACCGGGCGAAGTGCTGGTGCGGGTGCGCGCGTTCAGCGTCAACGGCGGCGAACTCGCCGCCCGCTCCGGCGAGCTCCGCCTCCTCACCGGCCGGAAGTTCCCCCAGCGCGTCGGGCTGGACTTCACCGGTGAAGTGGCGGCGCTCGGCACCGGGACGACGACGGTCGCGGTCGGCGACCGCGTGTGGGGCGTACTGGGCCGCACCGCCGGGTTCGGCAGCGCGGCCGAGTACGTGACGGTGCCGGCCGACCGGCTCGGCCCCGTGCCCGACGGCCTGGACCTCGTGGACGCCGCGGCGCTCCCGGTCGCCACCACGGCGGTGACCGCGCTGCGGGACAAGGCCGCGCTCCGCCCCGGCGAACGGCTCCTCGTCCGCGGCGCGGCGGGCGGCGTCGGCAACACCGCTGTCCAGCTCGGGCGCGCGTACGGAGCCGAAGTCACGGCCTTGGCCCGGGCCGGCAACCTCGACTTCGTCCGTGGCCTCGGCGCCGCGACGGCGCTGGACCACCGGACCGTCCGGCTGCCGGAGCTGGGCCGGTTCGACGTGGTCCTGGACACCGTGGGCACCGACCTGCCGGGCTTCCGGCGGCTGCTGGCCCCGGGCGGCCGCATGGTCACCATCGCCTTCGACCTGACCCGGCTCGTCCGCTCACTGGGCTACCTCGCGGTGAGCGCGGTCCACGGGCGCCGCCGGGTACGCGCCTTCAGCGGGAACCCCAAGCGGGCGGATTTCGACGACCTCGCCCGGCACGTGACCGAAGGGAACCTCAGTCCGGCGGTCGACGGGGTGTTCTCCCTCGAGGAGACGGCGGCCGCGCACCGGGCCCTGGAGGCCGGCGGTGTACGGGGCAAGCACGTCGTCCGGGTCGGCTAGTGTCGCGCGTCCGAAGGCCGTTGCAAGCGACCTCGCGACGCTGGCGCGGGAGGGCTCACCGCACGGGGACGGGCGGGGCGTCGAGAAGGCTCCGGTCACCGTCGACGCCGTTGGCCAGCGCTGCCGCCACATCCTCGTGGGGCGTACCCAGCCGGACGGCGCCGGCCTCCGTCAGCAGCCGGTAGTGCTCGTCGGCGAGTTCGACACGCAGCGCGTCGAGGTACCCCGTCAGGTGGGCCGGGGTGCGCGGGCCCACGATGGGAACCATCGAGGTCCGGGCTTCGGCGGCGCGCCGGCGCAGCCAGGCCAGGGCGACCTGGACCGGCCCGGTCCCGGTATCCCCGGCGACGTCCATGACCGCGTCCAGCACGGCCACCTTCCCGGGGTCCGTCGCCCGGGCGCTGAGCCGGCCCCGCTCGCCGCGCCGGTACTTCCCGGTCAGCAGCCCGCCCGCGAGCGGCGAGTACAGGACGACGCCGAGCCCGTGGGCCTCGGCCATCGGGAGGAGCTCGCGTTCCGCGGACCGCTCGGCCAGGCTGTACTCGGTCTGGATGCCGGCCGGCGCCGGGTGCCCGCCCAGCTCCGACCGGACCACGGCGCCGGCGACCCGCCAAGCCGGGAAGTTCGACAGCCCGCCGTAGCGGATCTTGCCCGAGTGGATCAGGTCCTCGAAGCCGGCCAGGATCTCCGCCATCGGCGTCACGCCGTCGGGGAAGTGCGGCATGAAGACGTCGACGTAGTCGGTCTTCAGGCGCCGCAGGCTTTCCTCCAGGGAGCGGATCATCGTCTTGCGGCTGTTGCCGGTGGTGCCCGGCCGGACCGCCGCTTGCCTGCTCCCGCTGTACTTGGTGATCAGCACGAAGTCGTCGCGCTCGCGGCCGAGGAGCTCGCCGAGGACAGTCTCGGCTTCGCCGTCCTGGTAGATGTTCGAGACGTCGAAAGTGGTGCCGCCGGCGGCGACGAAGGCCTCGAAGATCGCCTTCGCGCCCGCGACGCCCGCGGCGGTGGGTGCCGAGCCGAAGTTGGCCGTGCCCAGCACGTACTCCGAGATCCGCAACCCGCTGTTTCGTCCGAAAGCCTGATAACGCACGGGAGTCTCCTACGGGACGAGCGGTGGGGTATGGTCGGGACGCTACCATAAAAAACGAATGGTCGTTCTTTTATGCCGAGAGTCACGCAAGCCCACCTCGACGCCCGCCGCCGGCAGATCCTCGACGCGGCCCGCGCGCGCTTCGCCACGCACGGCTTCACCCGGACGTCCATGACCGACCTCGTCGAGGCCTCCGGCCTGTCGGTCGGGGCGATCTACCGGTACTTCAAGGGCAAGGACGAGATCGTCACCGCCATCTGCGAAGAGGCGAGCCAGGCGCTGCCCGCCGAACTGACGGCCGAGTCGGTGCGCGAGTTCGTCGAGCACATCCGCACCATGGCCCGAGAGGAGGACCACGCCCGGCTGGTCGCGCAGATCTACGCCGAAGCCGCCGTCTCCCCTCCCCTCGCGGCCCTCGTCCACCGGCAGCTCGACGACCTGCGCACCGAGGTCGCCGCACTCCTGCCCGGCCGCGAACCGGCCGACGCGGCCCGCGTCGCCGAAGCCTTCGTGGCCTTGTGCCACGGCTACACCCAGCAGCTCGCCGTCCGCGGCGACCTCGACGCCGCCCCCTTCACGACGGCGCTGGTGGCGATCATCGAGTCGTGACATCCGGGCGGCCAAGTCATCGGCGCTCGATTGCTCGGACCGAGTCCGACCTCACGTCGGAAATCGCGTCGATCCTCAAGGTGGGTCTCCCAAACGCGGGATTTCTTCTACCACGGTGCTTCCAGGAACGTCACAATGTCCACTTGGAACGCCGAGAACATCCCCGACCAGCGTGGCCGCGTGGCCGACGTTCGGGCTCGAACTCGACCGGCGCCTGCGGATCCGGGCTGGCCAACGGCTTCAGCCGCTTCGCCGGGTTCGGCAACGCGTTCCTCGTCGCGGGAACTTCGTGCACTCTCCGCCCGACTCCTGTATCGAGCACTCCCCACAGGACGGAAACACATGGAACGCAGGGACTTTCTCCGGATCTCCGCTGCTTCGACCGGAGCCGCGGCGCTCACGACGCTCGGCGCCGGGCCGGCGTCCGCGGCTCCGGCGCGATCCGGGCCGCTACGGGTTCAGATCCTCATGTTCGACGGCGTCGAGGAGCAGGACGTCGTCGGCCCGATCGCCGTGTTCGGCCACGCCGGTCACCAAGGCGTCCAGGTCCAGGTGACTCCGGCCCGGTTCGGCGGCCCCGGTGAGGTCACCGGCACCTTCGGCACGAAGTTCTCCGTGCCCGCGAAGTGGGACCCCGCCGCCGCCGACCTCATCGTCGTGCCGGGCGGCGGCTACGCCGTGAAGGACGGCCCGGGCGTCAACGCGGTGATCAAGAACAAGGCGCTCTTGCGCGACCTCGGCCGGGCACAGCGCGCCGGAGTCCTGGTCACCGGGGTCTGCACCGGCGTCGTGGTGCTCGCCGCGGCCGGGCTGACCAAGGGCCGTCCGTGCACCACCCACCACCTCGCCAAAGCGGACATCGCCGCCCGAGGGGCCCAGGTGATCGACGCCCGCGTCGTCGACGACGGCGACCTGGTCACCGCGGGCGGCGTCACCTCCGGGCTGGATCTCGCGCTGTGGCTGGTCACCCGCGAGCTGGGCGCCGCGGCCGCCGTCGGAGTGGAGTCAGTGCTCGAGTACGAACAGCGCGGCGCGGTGTGGCGCCGCGCATGACCCTCGGACGGCGCATCCGAGAGCTTCGGCCACCGGGTATCGCGCCCGAAGACCGATACCCGGTTCAGGCCGCGATGGCCACGCGAGTGCCCGGCAGGACGATACGCACGTCGACGTCGGGTGCGAGGCGCGCCACCGCGTCGGCGTAGTGACGCGGATCTTGGTCGCCCTTGGTGATCATGCGGTCGCCCAACCAGCCACTGTGGAACGCGTAGTGGTGGGGAACGGCGAGTTTCGGCCGCAGCACCGCGGTCAGCTCCGCAGCCTGCTCGGCGTCCATCACCACCTGGGCCAGGTTCACCGGCCGGATGCACAGTCCGTTGATCGGCAGGATGGCGAGGTCGACCGGTCCGAGCCGGTCGGGGATCCGGTCGAGCTCGGGCACGCGCAGGGAGTCGCCGCCGAAGAAGACGGTGCGGCCACCCGCCTGGATCACGAAGGTCACCTCGTGGACGCCGTGCTTGCCGGGAGTCGCCGTGACGGTGAGGTCGCCGACCACGGCGGTCTCCCACGCCTCGATGGTGTGCAGGGTGCGGAAGCCCTTGTCCTTCGCGATGGCGAGGTCGCCGACCACGGCGGTCTCCCACGCCTCGATGGTGTGCAGGGTGCGGAAGCCCTTGTCCTTCGCGATGGCGGTGACGGTGCCCGGCCCGACGATCGGGATGTCCGGGCTGAACCCGGCGCCGGCCAGCGCGTCGAGATCGCAGTGGTCGTAGTGCTCGTGGGTGATCACGATGGCGTCGAGGCGCCCCAGCGAGGTCACCGGTAGCGCGAGCTTCTCGCCTTGGTAGTACGTGGCGCTTTGGGTGAACCACGGGTCGGTCAGGACCCGCAGGTCACCGAACTCGATCAGCTGGCACGCGTGCGCGATCCGGGTGACCGCGAGAGTGGTGGTGCTCATTTCGGTTTCCTCGCTTCCGTGGGGGATCAGTCGTTTCCGAGGTCGAACAAGGCACCGAGCAGTTCCTCGGGCGTCTCGACCTGCGGCAGGTGGCCGGCGGTGGGCAGCAGGGTGAACTTCGACATCGGGATCGCCGCCGCGTACGCCTTGCCGTACTCGGGGCTGACGATTCCGTCGCTCGCGCCCCAGATGACGTGGACGGGGAAGTGGCCGACGCGCCGGAGCCGGTCGAGCAGGCCCGGGTCGGACATGGCCGGGCCGGTATAGGAGAGCAACGCCCGGACATCCGGGCTCGGTCCGGTCCCGCCCGCATCGGCCGGCTGGGGTGCCTTGCGCGGGTCGTGGAAGGAGAGCTTCTGCAGGTCGAGGGGCGCGAGACCGGCGACGCTGGTCATCGGGTGCCCCTCGACCTCGATCCCGATGCCGTCGATGATCACGGCACCGCTGACCCGGGGGCTGCCCAGCAGCGCTATCTCCGCGGCCAGCCAGCCGCCGAACGAGTTGCCGATCACGGTGACGTCGCTGAGGCCGAGTTCGTCGAGCAATCCGACGTAAGCCGCCGCGAGGTCCCGGACGGAGTCGACGCCCGGCACCCGTTCGGTGCCCGCGAAGCCGGGGTGGGTCGGCATCAGCACGCGGGAGTGCGTGCGCTGCGCCAGCAGTTCGGCGAAGCCGGTCATGGTCGCCGGGCCGCCCCCGCCGTGCAGCAGGAGGAAGGGCCGGGTGTGGTCGCGGTCTTCGACGGTCACCACGCCGTCGGCCAGCGGCGCGCTGACGAGGCGGGTCGGCCGGAGACTTCCGGCCGGGACAGTTGTGCTCACGTGGGGACTCCTTGGACAGAAAGCGGTTCTCTTCGGTGATGGAGACGAAGGATCTCCGCGGGTTGCGCGGCGCCGGAAGGGCGCCGCCCTCATGTAAACTAGCTTATATAAACATGCTTAGTTTGTCGAGGGCGAGGAGAGCCGCCGGTGGTGGGATACCCTGCGTCGGTGTCACCGTCGCTTCAGGAGATCGGGCTCGCGGTGAAGCGGCTGCAGTGGCAGCACCACCGCGAAGCCAACCGCCGGCTGTCCGCGCACGGAGGGCTCTCTCTGGTGCAATGGGACGTTCTCCGGCACCTGCACGACCAGCCCGACGCCACTTTGCACGCGTTGGCCGAGCTGACGTTCCAGAGCGATCAGGCCATGGGGACCCTGGCGAAGCGGATGATCGACCGCGGGTTGATCAAGAGGACCGACGGCCCCGGCCGGTCCACGCGGCATGAACTGACCGGAGCGGGCGAGCGCGCTTACGAGGCAGGCGCGCAGGTCGTGGAGGCAGTCTTGGACCAGTCGATCGGCGCCTTGGACGACACCGAGCGGGCCGCCCTGCACGAACTCCTGATCAAGGCCACACACGCCGGCGACCGAACCGGATCACGGGCCCGTTGACTCCGGCCTCGTGACCGCGGAGTCATCGCGACCTTGCCGACTGGGAGGAGACGGCGGGGCATCCGCTCCCCCAGCCGGCCGACGGCCCCTTGCCCGGCGGAAGGAACCGGGGCGTCGCAGAGGACTCCCTGGGAGGTCCGCGGGCATCCGGGCAGGAACCGTCCGGATCAACAGGTGGCCGAGATGAGCACCGGCAAGCTGCCGTTCGGCGGCTGCAAGCAGTCCGGCATCGACCGGCAAGGAGCACCGCGGGGGACTCCGTGCTCGTCGCGGCGCTTTCCTCGCCGGCTGCGCCGATCCCGCCTAGTGGTGCCGGGAAAGCTGCTGCTTCAGGAAGGCAATCGCGCCGGCGACGCCGAAGGCCGGCGAGGGCCGGCCAGCTCGGCTGACCGGCCGGCGTCGAGGTCGAACCGGGCGTAGACCAGGTCCCCGAGCCGGCCGGCCTCGACCTCGTGCAGCGGCGGGCTCAGCGACGGTCCGATGCCCGCGCCGATCAGCCCGGTGAGCACCGTGCCCGACGTGGCCCGCGCCGCGCGGGCGCGGATCGCGTCGCGGCTGATGACAAAGTCACGAGCTCCCCCGTAATGTACGAACCAGTACGTTATACAGTGGGCACACCAGCTGAAGCGAGGTAGGAACTCCGTGGCAGCACCATCGTCGGACCAAGTGGCGAACGGCGGACCCGAGCGCATCCGTGACGCCGACCGGACCCGCGCCGAGATCCTCGACACGGCCGCCCGCGAGTTCGCCGAAAAGGGCTTCGACGGGGCCCGGGTGGACGAGATCGCCGCGAAGACCCGCACCACCAAGCGGATGATCTACTACTACTTCACCAACAAGGACCAGCTGTTCGTCGAGGTGCTCGAACGCGCCTACACGGTCATCCGCTCCCTCGAGCAGAACCTCGACGTCGACCACCTCGACCCGGCCGAAGCGATCCGGCAGCTCGCCGGGCTCACGTTCGACCACCACGAGTCCCATCCGGACTTCGTGCGGCTGGTCAGCATCGAGAACATCCACCGCGCCGAGCACATCGCGCGGTCGAACGCACTGTCCAACCTGGCCAACCCGGCCCTCGACGTGCTCACCCGCATCCTCGCGCGCGGCCGCGAAGCCGGGCAGTTCCGCGACGACGTCGACGCGCTCGACGTGCACATGGCCATCAGCGCGTTCTGCGTGTTCCGCACCGCGAACCGCTACACGTTCAACGCCATCTTCGACCGCGACATGCTCGACCCGGCGCTGCGCGACCACCACCGGCGCATGGTCGCCGACATGCTCGTCAGCTACCTGACGACGCGCTGACTTCACGCGATCCGCACGATCCGGTCGGCGACCGGCGGGTACCGCGCGAGCACTTCCGGGTCATGGCCCGGGACGACCAGGCCGGCGCCGGCCAGCTCCTTGACACGGTCGAAGGCGCCGTACACCCCGGTCATCGAGTGCAGCAGCGGCGCCGGGCGGTCGTCTTCGATGTTCTCGTGGAAGTGACTGGCGTCCGAAGCCAGCACGACCGCGCCGCCGGCGGTTTCGACGCGGACGACCTGCATCCCGGCGGTGTGCCCACCGACCAGGTGGACGCTCACGCCGGGCACGACCTCGGCGTCGCCGTCGACCAGGTCGGTTCGCCCGGCCCGCACGTGCTCGAGGGCCGCTTCGTCGAGCAGCCACCGCTCCCGCTCGATCCGCTTGGCCCACGGGCCGGTCCAGTAGTCCACTTCGGACCGCTGGACCGTGAACCGCGCGGCGGGGAAGCCGGCGACCGCGCCGCAGTGGTCGTAGTGCAGGTGCGTGAGGACGACGTGCTCGACCGCCTTCGGGTCGACGCCGAACCCGGTGAGCAGCCGGACGGGGTCGACGTAGTCCAATCCGGACACTTCGCGAGCCCGCTCCGCGCGGATACCGGCATCGACGACCACCGTGTGCTCCGGCGACACCGCGAGCCAGAGGTAGTAGGCGGTCGGGTGGGGTTCCGCGGAATCTCCGCCGTAGCCGAGGAAATGCTCCCCGCGGAACCCGGTCCGCCGGCCGTAGCACAGCGCGTAGACCTCGAACGCGCTCACCGCGGAACGCCGGCCTCGCTCCGGTCCGGCACCGGTTCCTTGAGCCCGAGCCGCGCGGTGGGCACCCGGTAGGTCTCCTTCCCGGTGGCCACGGCGATCACGTTCACCAGGCACAGCGCGGCGGTGAAGACGGCGACGCCCAGCCACGCGCCCCGGCCCGTCCCGGTGACCCCGACCGCGATGGTGGGCAGGAAACCGCTGATCGCGAATCCGATCTGGGTCCCGATCGCGGTGCCCGACAAGCGCACCCGGGCGGGGAACATCTCGCCGTAGAACGACGGCCACACGGCACTCGTGGCGGTGTAGACGATGCCGAACATCCCGATGCCGACGACGAAGATCCACAGGTAGCTGCCGGCCGCGATGGCACCGAGGTACGCGAAGATCAGGATCGCGCAGCCCAGCGAACCGGCCATGAAGATCCGCTTGCGCCCGAAGCGGTCGGAGAACTTGGCCCACAACGGGATGGAGACGACGGCGGCGACGTTGGCCAGCACGCCGACCCACAGCATGGGCGTCTTGCTCAGGCCCACCGTGTTCACGGCGTAGCTGAGGGCGTAGACGGTGAAGATCGTGCTCACGGAAGCGATCAACGCGGCCACGACCACGCGCAGGACGTCGGCCCAATGGTCCCGCAGCAGGACCGCCAAGGGCAGCTTCGCGACCTCGCCGCTCGCGACCTCCTCCTGGAACACCGGCGTCTCTTCCAGCGAACGGCGGATGTAGTAGCCCACCAGCACGACGACGGCGCTGAGCCAGAACGGTACCCGCCAGCCCCAGGACAGCAGCTCCTCCTGCGGCAGCGCGGCCACCGGCAGGAAGACGGCCGTGGCCAGGATCTGGCCTGCTTGCGTGCCGCTGAGGGTGAAGCTCGTGTAGTAGGCGCGCCGGTGTTCGGGGGCGTGCTCGAGGCTCATGGAGTTCGCGCTGGCCTGCTCGCCGCCGGCGGACAAGCCCTGCAGCAACCGCAGCACGACCAGCAGGATCGGCGCCGCCACACCCAGCGTGCCGTAGCCGGGCAGGCAGCCGACGAGCACAGTCGACAGTCCCATCAGCAGCAGGGTGGCCAGCAGGACGCGCTTGCGGCCGAACTTGTCACCGAGGTGCCCCAGCAGCAGCGCCCCGAGCGGCCGGGACACGTAGCCGACGCCGAAGGTCGACAGCGCCAGCAACGTGCCGGTCGCCGGCGACGAGGCCGTGAAGAAGATCTTGTTGAAGACCAGCGCGGCCGCCGTGCCGTAGATGAAGAAGTCGTAGTACTCGAGCGCGCTGCCGATCCACGCGGCCAGGGCCGCTTTGGCGGGCTTGCCCGCGGGCGGGCCGCCCACAGCGCCGTCCGGACGATCAGTCACGTCGTTCTCCTCCGCGGATGCACCCTTGCCGTCCAATGAACTAACCGGTTAGGTATGTACCGGATAGTTAATTAGAGAGATTGAAGGGCGCTCGCGGGCTTGTCAAGTACCAGTTGCCCCTTCGGCGCCCCTGCTCGGCAGGAAGGGCCCGTTGGTGAGGCTCGCGGAGTCCGCGCGCCTGCTGCTGACGTCAAGGCTTGGTCAGCTGGAAGTGCCAGATGACCATCGCCGGTACTCCTTCGTTCGCGGCTCGTGCGGCCTCGGGCACCAGTGCGGCCAAGCTCCACGGCCAGACGTCCCACGGACCCACCGTCCTGGACGCCGGATGGGGGCCCGGCGAATCGGCGTGGTCTTTCGTCGGTGCGCAGGGCTCCTCGCAGCCCCGGAGCTGCAGGCCCACCGGCAGGGCGGCACGCAGGTAGTCTCCGATCGGATGGCGGTAGCTGATCACCCGCCCGGGTCGCCCACCCGGCCCGCGCACCGGCGGGATCGAGCCGCGCGCCACCGCCTCCGGGTGCACATCGGCGATCACCAAATGCCCCTCCGCACGCAGGACCCTTGCGAACTCCGCCATCACCGGCTCGAGCGCGGGGAGGTGCGTCAGTGCCAGGCCGCACACGACCAGGTCCACTGCGGAGTCCGCCACCGGAAGCCGGTGCAGATCACCGAGCAGGAACTCGCCCGCCGGCACCCGCACGCGGGCGCGCGCGAGCATGTCGGGCGAGCTGTCCACACCGATGACCCGATGGCCGCGCTCGGTCAGCCATCGGGCATATCGGCCGGTGCCACACGCAGCGTCCAAGGCGACGCTCGATGGCAGCGTGCCGACGATCCGCTTCACCTCGGGCTCGTCGATCGAGAACGCCGCATTGCCGGGCTGGTCGTAGGTCTCGGACCACTTCCGGTAGCCGTCGACCGTCTCCACCCGGTCTACGTCCACGGCCGCGTTCGCCAGCGACTCGTCGTCGAGCAAACCGCGGATCTCGGCGATCCGCGACTCCACGAAGTCACGGTCGAGCTCACCGGTGAACCCGCGCATCAGCGCGAGACCCTCGAGCCCCAGCAGGTAGGCCAACGGATGCTCGTAGATCACCGGTACGAAGGTAATGACGAACGCCCTGGACAGGCCACCAATTTATGAACCGCTGCAGGACGGGAACTGTCCGCGGCGAATCCACTGTGGTCGCGGACGAGGAAGCCGTCGCGGACGTTCTGGTTCGTGACCTCACGGACGTACTGCGCACGAGTCGAGTAGAGCTCGCGCGAAGTGGTGCCGTCGAACGGGATCCAGGTGCCGCCCTGCGCACCGGCGCTGTCGCGGTCGGTGTTCCAGCCCGTGTCGCGTTCGGTCGGCGCGGCGACCGCGGCGAGCCGGATGCCGCCCTTGATGATCTGGTAGGCGTCCCGGATCGCGAGAATCCTCTTCTTTGGTGGTGCCGCGGCTCAGGCGGAAAGTTCGGTGACACCGAGGGAGAAGTGGCGACCTGACCGGGGGTCGGCACGTTCGCCCGATCCGCCGGTCCTTCAACTCCGACAGCCACACACGGGCGTAGGCCTGCTGCACGGCCTTGCTCGCCGCGTACACGCTCCACTCCGGATAGCCCTTGAGCGAGGCGTTCGACCCGGTCATGAAGATCGAGCCGCCGTCGTCGAACAGTGGCAGCGCTTTCTGCACCGTGAACAACGTGCCGCGCGCGTTGAGCCCGAAGGCGGCATCGAAGTGCCCCTCGGTGATCTCGCCGAGCCTCCGCTGCTCGCCTGTCCCGGCGCTGGCCCACAGCACGTCGATCGCGCCCTTTTCCCGCTCGACCGTGTCGAACAAGCGGTCCAGATCGTCCAGGTCGGCCGCATCGCCCTCCGCGAGCAGGGCATCAACCACACCGGCATGGACCAGCTCTGCGAGGTGGCCCAGGTGTCCAAACGCACGGCCTACCAACACTTCGCCGGCAAGGACGAACTCGTCACCGAATACCTGCGCCGATTCGATCCCGACGTCATGCCCGAAGTGTTCGACCGCCCCGATCTCACCCCCCGCGAACGACTCCTCGCCGCCTTCGAAGCGCCGACAACCGCGACACAAGGGACCGAGGACGTCACGCCCCTGTGTCCCTACATCGCGGCGTCGGTCGAAATCCGCGACCCGCACCACCCCGCACGCCAACGGGCACACGACTACAAGAAAGCCGTCGCCGCCCGGCTCGCCGACACCGCCCGCGAAGCAGGCGCCGCCGACCCCGAACAGCTCGGCGAACAACTGGCACTGCTGCTCGACGGCGCCTCGGCCCGCAACCGGGCCCTCAACGCCGAAACCTTTCCCACCGCCGCCGCCATCGCCGCCGTCCTCATCGACAACGCCATTCCCGCGACCGCCCGGCGATGACCGGATGTTCGAGATCCGGCCGGCCGTGCCGGAATACTGCCGCTGCACGCCCGCGGATTTGCTGCCCTTCTTCGGGAATCCGGTCTCGTCAACGATCAGCACACCGTCCCGCTCGCCCAGGTGCCTCGCCGCCCACACCCGGATATCATCCCGGACACCTTCGGCGTCCCACCTGGCTGCGTTCAGCAGTCGCTGCATCCCATCCGGCGTCGCGTCCCCGGCCACCTCGGCGAGTGTCCACCCGTTCTTGCCCGCCGGCGGCGCCAACAGCCCGCGCACGCCGGCGTGGGTCAGCACGCAAGAACCGGCCCGCCACCAGCGCGAACAAATCTTCCAGGCCAGTCCCCCGGATCGTTGCACGCCGAGTAAGTTTCATCCGCCGCTGCCGACCTGTCCTGCCGTGGTGACCGCGTCTGAACAGCGAACGAGCCGGTCATCGTCGGCCCGCAGGGCCCAAGCCGGCCACGGAGTACGTGACAGGCCTCGATGTTAGCGCTAACGTTCCCCTCCGTTCCCATGCTGGACGAACGGAGAACCCGGTGACCTCACCCTTCACCCGGCGGCGGTTGCTGCAAGCCGCCGGCGTCGGCGCCCTCGCTTCCGCGGCCGGATCCGCCTTCGGGTGGGCGCCCGCCGGCGCCGCCACCGGACCGGTCCGGTCGGACGTCGGCGTGTCCGCGTTCCCGTTCGACCTCGGCCAGGTGCGGCTGACGGCGAGCCGGTGGCTGGACAACCAGAACCGGACGCAGAACTACCTGCGGTTCGTCGACGTCGGCCGATTGCTCTACAACTTCCGGGCCAACCACCGGCTGTCCACCGGCGGCGCCGCCACCAACGGCGGCTGGGACGCGCCGAACTTCCCGTTCCGCAGCCATGTGCAGGGGCACTTCCTCACGGCGTGGGCGCAGCTGTGGGCGGTCACCGGAGACACTGCGTGCCGGGACAAGGCCATCTCCATGGTCGCCGAACTGGCCAAGTGCCAGGCCAACAACAGCGCCGCCGGGTTCACCGCCGGGTACCTGTCCGGCTTCCCCGAGTCGGACTTCGACAACCTCGAGGCCGGACGCCTGACCAACGGCAACGTGCCGTACTACTGCGTCCACAAGACCATGGCGGGCCTGCTCGACGTCTGGCGGTACGTCGACAGCACGCAGGCCCGTGACGTGCTGCTGAACCTGGCGGGCTGGGTCGACCGGCGGACCGGGCGGCTCAGCTACGCGCAGCAGCAATCCGTGCTGGGCACGGAGTTCGGCGGCATGAACGCGGTGCTGTCCGACCTCTACCAGTACACCGGTGACGCCCGATGGCTCACCGTCGCGCAGCGGTTCGACCACGCCGCCGTCTTCGACCCGCTGGCGGCGAACCGGGATCAGCTCAACGGCCTGCACGCCAACACCCAGATCCCCAAGTGGACCGGCGCCGCGCGGGAGTACAAGGCGACCGGCACCACGCGCTACCGCGACATCGCCACCAACGCGTGGAACATCACCGTCGGCGCGCACACCTACGCCATCGGCGGCAACAGCCAGGCCGAGCACTTCCGCGCACCCAACGCCATCGCCGGGTACCTCAACCAGGACACGTGCGAGAGCTGCAACACCTACAACATGCTCAAGCTGACCAGGGAGCTGTTCACGCTCTACCCGGACCGGGCCGACCTGGCCGACTACTACGAGCGGGCGCTGCTCAACCAGATGATCGGCCAGCAGAACCCGGCCGACAGCCACGGCCACATCACCTACTTCAGCTCGCTCAACCCGGGCGGACGGCGCGGTCTCGGCCCGGCGTGGGGCGGCGGCACGTGGAGCACCGACTACAACTCGTTCTGGTGCTGCCAGGGCACTGGGCTGGAAACCCAGACGAAGCTGGCGGATTCGATCTACTTCCACAGCGACACGACGCTGATCGTGAACCTGTTCCTGCCTTCGGTGCTCACCTGGACCCAGCGCGGCATCACCGTCACCCAGACGACGTCCTACCCGGCCGGTGACACCACCACGCTGACGGTCACCGGGAGCGTGAGCGGGACCTGGGCCATGCGCCTGCGCATCCCGGGCTGGGCGACCGGGGCGACCATCAGCGTCAACGGCGTCGCGCAGAACGTCACCACCACCCCCGGCAGCTATGCCACTCTGTCGCGATCGTGGGCCTCCGGGGACACAGTCACCGTCCGGCTGCCCATGAAGGTCGTCCTCAAGGCGGCCAACGACAACGCGAACGTCGCCGCGGTCACCTACGGCCCGGTGGTCCTGGCCGGCAACTACGGCAGCAGCACACTCGGCGCACTGCCCTCGCTCGACCCGAACTCGGTCACGCGGACGAGCACGACCGCGCTCGCCTTCAGCGCGAAGGCCAACGGCTCGTCGGTCAACCTGGTCCCGTTCCACGACGCGCAGGGCTTCGACTACACGGTCTACTGGAACACCGGGGGTGGCTCCGGCGGGACGACGAGCCGGCTGGTCAACGTGGGCAGCGGGCTGGTGCTGGGCATCGAGAACATGTCCACCGCCGACGGCGGCCGCGCGCTGCAGTGGTCGGACAGCGGCACGGCGGACCACAACTGGGAGATCGTGACGGACGGGACCGCC
Source organism: Amycolatopsis sp. MEPSY49 (assembly GCF_051337345.1). NCBI lineage: Bacteria > Bacillati > Actinomycetota > Actinomycetes > Pseudonocardiales > Pseudonocardiaceae > Amycolatopsis > Amycolatopsis sp. MEPSY49. The sequence goes on from NZ_JBDLYJ010000027.1 coordinate 20,603, forward strand.
GTCCGGTTCCGCAACGCCAACAGCGGCAAGGTCCTCGGCGTCCTGGACATGTCGACGGCGGACAACGCCCGCGTCCTGCAGTGGTCGGACAACGGCACGGCCGACCACCGGTGGACCGTCGTCGACCAGGGCGACGGGACGGCGAAGATCCGCAACGCCAACAGCGGCAAGCTGCTGACCATCGAGAACAACTCGACGGCCACCGGCGCGTTCGCCGTCCAAGGCCCCGACAACGGCGCGGCGGCCAACCGCTGGCGGATCGTGCGCAACGGCTAAGCCGCATCAGCGAGGGGATCGCAGACAAGCCGAGCCGGACCGGCCGGGGCGGCTCGCGCCCCCAGCCCGGAACTCCACTGTGGACAGACGTGCCCGCCCGGCGACCACCGCGGCTCGCGGTGGCGCCGAGCCGGGTCCGGCGCTCAGGGGCGGACGAGCACCTTCCCGACCGCGCCCTTCTCCACGGCCTCCTGCGCGGCGACTATTTCTTCGAGTCCGTAGTCGGAGACGGGCAGCGCGGACAATGCGTCCGCCTCGATGGCGGCAGTCGTCCACGACAACAACCGCTGGAAATCGTCGGCGGAGACGGTGTACATCAGCGCGAACCGGATTGTCGCGTTCGCGACCGCCAGCGGCAGGATCGGGATCCGGGGCTGTTCGGCCTCCCCGGCGTACACCGCGATCGTGGCGTTGGGCGCGAGAACGGCGGCGTCGGTGTCGATGTTCGCCCCCAGCGCGACTTCGACGACTCGATCGACCTGCCCGACGGATTCCAGGATCCTTTTCGCGACGTTCTCCTCGCGGTAGTTCAGCACGAGGTCGGCTCCCGCGGCACGCGCCAGCTCGGCCTTCTCCTCGGAGCTGACCGTGGTGATCACCTGGGCCCCCGCGTGCTTCGCGAACTCGATGGCGAAGTGCCCGACGGCTCCCGCACCGCCCGCGACCAGGACTGTCCGCCCGTGGACCGCGCTGGGATCACCACCGAGGCAATACGCCGCAGTGAGCGCAGGCACGCCGAGGCAGGCGCCGAGCTCGTCCGAGGCGTTGTCGGCGAGCGGGACCACCTTGTGGGCCGGCACCACCGCGAACTCCGCGGCCGTGCCGTACCGGTTCTCGGCCGCGGCGAGGTAGAGCCACACGCGCTGGCCGACGGTGAGCCCGGTGACTCCCGGACCGATGGCATCCACCCGGCCGACGCCGTCGTGGTGCGGCACCTGGAAATCGTCGGGAGCGCGGCCGGTCAACCCGGCGCGGGCCTTCCAGTCCGTGGGGTTCACGCCGGAGGCCGAGATCGCGACGCGCACCTCTCCCGCCTGGGGCGCGGGCACCGCCAGCTCGACGAGTTCGAGCACGTCCCGGGCCGGCCCGGTGGTCCGATAAATCGCTGCTCTCATGCACTCCATGGTGCCCGGTCCTGATTGGAGCGCGGCACAACCTCGTCGCGGCGGCGTTGGTCGCACCGCCATACCCCTGTCTGCCGCAGTGGCCAAGAGTGAGCACCGTCATACCGGATGAGCAGAACCGATCAGCCCACGAGGTCAGCAGGAGCCACTGTGAGCAGCACTCACCACCCGGTCGTCGCCGATCCCCTGACCGAGCGCGAAATCCTCGCCATCCAGCACCTCGTCGCCGAGATCGCGTTCGCCTTCGACAGCGGCGGCGGCTATGCCGAACGGCTGAGCGGACTGCTGGCCGACGACGTCCAGTACGAGAACCCCGGGAAGACGCACCTCCACAGCCTGGCGGAGCTCGTCGGCACGCTCGAGAACTCGGCCGACCCCGCGTTGAGCCATCACCTGTCCACCATGACCGTCCAGCCGGCAGGGCCGGACACGGCGACCTGCCGCTCCAAGGTGGTGACCTTCCGCTCGGAAGGACGGCTGAGTGTCGGTGAGTTCACCGACACGGTGCGCCGCGGGCCGGGCGGCCGCTGGATACTCACCCACCGGCTCGTCAACCCGATCATCTGACCCGCGCTGAGGAGACCCATGACCACGCCCTTCGGCCCGATCCGGCAACTCGGCTACATCGTCACGGACATCCACGCGGCCATGCGCCACTGGCTCGAAGGCCCGGGCGTGGGGCCGTTCTACCACCTGGAGAACAGCGGCGCGCTGGCGCAGTCCGGTGGCGTGCAGGTCGAGCTCGTCCAGCTGCGCGACGACTCGCCGTCGTTCTTCCACACCTTCGTCGGCAAGTACGGCGAGGGCCTGCACCACGTCGCTTTCTGGACCGAACACTTCGACGCCGGCGTGGCGGCCGCGCTGGCCCGCGGGTACGTCGAGCTCCACCGCGGCACGTCGCTCCCCGGCGAGCCCGACAGCCGGTTCGCCTACTTCGACCGCGGAGCCACCGACGGCACCGCCATCGAGATCTCCGAACGGGGGGCCGGCAAGCGCGCGCTGTTCGACGCAATCGCGCAGGCCGCCGACGGCTGGGACGGCACCGAGCCCGTCCGCGACCTGGCGGCCCTCCTGGCCGAGGTCACCGGGACGCCGCGGTGAAGGCCGTACTGATCCACCGGCACGCCGACGGCGCGACGCTGGCCCTCGGCGACGTCCCCGAACCGAAGCTCGGCCACGGCCAGGTCCGGGTCTCCGTCCGCGCCGTCTCCGTCAACTACGCCGACCAGTTCGTGCCTCGGGGCGGGTACGGCAAGCCCCCGGCGGACGGCGTCGCGTGGGTGGCGGGCCTGGACGCCGCCGGGGAGGTCACCGAGGTCGGCGCCGGCGTCACCGGCGTGCGGGTCGGTGACCGGGTGATGGCCATGGTGCCCAGCAGCCTGGCCGAGCAGGTCGTCACCGACGCGCGGTTCACCGTCCCGGTCCCGCCGGAGTGGTCCGACGAGGAGGGCGCGGCGGCGATCGTCGGCCTGCTGACCGAATGCAGCGCGGTGACCGCGGCCGGCGGGCTGCGTGCCGGCGAGAACGTCGTCATCACCGGGGCCACCTCGGGTATGGGCCTGCAGGGCGTACAGCTCGCCCGGCACCTCGGGGCCGGCCGGATCATCGCCGTGGCGCGCTCGGACCGCGCGGACGACGTCCTGCGCCGCCTCGGTGCCGACCTCGTCGTGCACAGCGCGGGGCCCGGCTTCGCGGACCGCGTGCTCGACGCGACCGGAGGGACGGGCGCCGACGTCGCCATCGACCACGTCGGCGGGAGCTACTTCCCGGACCTGGTCGCCGCGGCGGCGACCCAAGGGCGGATCGTCAACGTCGGGCGGGCCGCGGGTGCGGAGGCGACGGCGGATCTGGAGGCGTTCTCGCTGAAGCAGCTCACCCTCCGCGGGGTCACGTTCCGCACCCGCACCCCGGCCGAACTGGCCGAGCTCTACCAGCAGGTCCGCGACCTGGACCTCACGACCCTCCGCCCGGTCATCGACCGGGTCGTCCCCTGGCAGCAGACCGAGGCGGCGCAGGGCTTCCTGTCCACCGGCACCGTCGTCGGGAAGGTCGTCATCCGGGTCACCGCCGGGAACCAGTAGTTCCGAGGCCGTCCGGCACGGCCTCCGCCCATCCGCACAAAGGAGTACGGACATGACAACAGATCAGCGAGGAACCTCCCCCGCCCCGGCTCCGCGGCAAACGCGGCGGGCGGCCGCCGCGAGCCTGGGTGGGTCGATCCTCGAGTACTACGACTTCGCGATCTACGGGCTGGCCGCGGCCCTGGTCTTCGGCCCGGTCTTCTTCCCCTCCGTCGATCCGACGCTGGGGATGCTGGCGTCGTTCGGCACCTTCGGCGTCGGCTTCCTCGCCCGCCCGCTCGGCGGGATCGTCTTCGGCCACCTCGGTGACCGGCTCGGGCGGAAGAACGTCCTCGTCATGACGATGCTCATCATGGGCGTGTCGACCGTCCTGATCGGCTGCCTGCCCGGACACGGCTCGATCGGCTACTGGGGAGCGGCGCTGCTCGTCCTGCTCCGGCTCGCTCAGGGGTTCGCCTTCGCCGGCGAACAAGCCGGGGCGGTCCTGCTCGTCGCCGAGCACGCCACCGAAGGGCGCCGGGGGCTGTTCGCGTCCCTGCCCGGCGCCGGCGTGTCCGTCGGCCTGGTCCTCGGCAACCTCGCGTTCCTCGCCGTCAGCAACACGATGGACCCCGCGGCGCTGCAGGCGTGGGGCTGGCGCATCCCGTTCTGGGCGGGCGGTCTCCTGGTCCTCGTCGGACTCCTGATCCGGTCCGGACTGGCCGAAACCCCGGACTTCGTGCGGAACAAGGCGAACGACCAGGTGCCGGCCTCGCCGCTGCGCGAGGTCGTCCGCACTCACCCGGTCCAGATCCTGCTCGCCGGCGGCGTGCAGACGGGCCAGGCGGTGGCCTCGTACATCACCGTCGTCTACAGCCTGGCCTACGCACGCGAGCACGGGGTCCCCTCCTCGCTGGTGCTGTCCGGGATCATCCTCAGCGGTGTGCTGCACCTCGCCCTCGTCCCCGCCGCGGGCGCCCTGTCCGACCGGTTCGGCAGGCTGCCCACCTATCTCGCCGGCGCGGTGATCATCGCGATCTCGGTGCTGTTCTTCTTTCCCATGATCGGGAGTGGCTCCCCCGCGCTGGTGATCGGCGCTTACCTGCTGCTCTTCGGCATCGGCTGGGCCGTCATCACCGGTGTGTACCCCGTGATGCTCGCCGAGGCCTTCGCCACGAAGGTCAGCTATTCGGGCGTGTCGCTGGGAATGCAGCTCGGGGTCGTCGTCGGCGGTCTGACGCCGTTCGTCGCCACCCTGGTCGCGACGTTGCCGAATGGCTCGACGCTGCTCAGCATCGGCGTCTCGGTGGTCGTCCTGCTGTCCGGCTGGTGCGCCGCGGCGATCGTCCGGCGCACGAAACAGGCGAGGGTGGCCGCCGCGACGGATCAGCCCGTCGCCGTCGGGGCCGACGACGCGCAGTCGTGACGGCGGGCGCCTGGCCCGTCCGGTCGGCGACCGGGCGGTTCAGGTGGCCTCGTCCGGATCCGCGGCGAGAGCCCAGGCCACTTCGAGCAACGTGTCCGTGGAATCCAGGTTCGCCCCGGTGATCTCGGTGAAGCGCGCGAGCCGGTAGCGCAGGGTGTTCTGGTGGACGACCAGTGCCTCGGCCGCGCGAGCCACGTTCTTGTCCGCGTTCACGTAGGCGCGGATGCTGCCCCAGATGAGCGCGCCGAACTCGCCCATCGAGTCGAGCGGCGCCCGGTAGCGGCGAAGCAGGAGCGACGTGACGGCCTCGTCCCGGTCCACGGCGAGCCGCCAGCCGATGTCCTCGATCCGGCGCCGGCCGCGAACGCCGTGCCGCCTCATCCAGTCGTGGATGCGTTTCGCGAGCTCGAACGAGGCCCCGACCTCGGGCAACGGTGCCGCGGGACCGAGCGCGACGACGTCCTCGGGTGCCAGTACGCCGATGGGACCCGACAGCAATCCGAAGCAATACCCGTCGGCGACCACGACCAGGTCGCCCGCCCGCGTTTCCAGCCGACGTCGCAGAGCCTCCACCGACGCGCCCCGCGCGGTGCCGGCTTTCACCGTCAGGTAGTCGATGGTGGTGTCCAGGCCGAGCTCCTCCGCCCTCGCGTGCACCTCGGAAACCGGCAACCCCCCGGCGAGAACCTTCTCGAGGAACTCGGCGCGCAGCTGGGAGCGCCGCAGCGCGCCGGTGAGCTGCCGGCTCCGGAAGAGCGCGGCCATCTGGTTCGTCATCAGGTCGCTCAGTTGCCAGAGCACGCGAACGGCGTTGAGCGACGCGACGGCGTCGACGCCTTGTTCGGTGGCGATCTCGAGGAAGCGTTCCTGGATGACGCTGATGGACTTGCGCCAGCCCTGGATCCCGTCCTCGACCCCGAGGCCCTGTCCGAGGCGCTCGTCGACCCGGATGGTCAGTGCCTCCACATCGCGGTCGTCGACGACGGGCGAGCCGGCGAGCAGTGAGTTGCGCACGGTCTCGAGGTTCATCCGGACCGACACCTCGATGGCACTTCGCGGCACCACCGCGTACGGCGGCCGTTGCTCGTCGCCGTTCTCTACCGTCCGCGCGACGAGTTCGCCGACATCGTCCATCAGCCTCGCCACCGCGTCGCGAAACGATTGCGCGGCGACATCGGCGCGCAATGCTGGTTGCTTCACTCCGGCCTCCTGTCACCGCAGTCTGCCAGACGTTGTAGCCGCGTCCAATCGCCGCCGCCGACGGTTGGGGCGCTCGCCGTAGCAGCGGTGCCGGCCACATTGGACGATCGAAACGACAGCGCACCCCGCCACAGCGAAGGGACGTGAGGTGTGAGGATCACCGAATTCTTCGATCGAGGGCTTCGTCAGAACCCGGACGGTCCGGCCTACGTCATGGCCGACCGGCAGTGGACCTACCGCGAGGCCTTTGCCCTGTCCTGCCGGGTGGCACAGAGGTTGAGCACCGCGCTGAAGCCGGGCGCGAAAGTCGCTGTCCTGTCGCCGAACCACCCGGAGGCCTGGATCTGCGTGCTCGGAAGCTGGCGCGCCGGGATGGTGTGGGTGCCGCTGAACCCCGCCATGCCGCCGGACGAGACGGCGGAGCTCGCCGCGGCCTTCGACTGCGAAGCCATCTTCTACCACTCGTCCATGGCAGGCGTGGTGGAGTCGCTGCGGGCCAAGTCGCCCGATCTCCGACTGGCCGTCTGCCTCGACCGGGAGACGGCGGACGCCCCCGAACTGCACCGCTGGTGCGCCGCCTACCCGGCCGAACCCCCGGAGGTGCCCACCGCGATCGACGACATCGTCGCGATTTCGCCGACCGGTGGGACAACGGGCAGGCCCAAGGGCGTGATGAGCAGCCACCGCAACTTCCACACGTCCACCGCGCACCTGCTGATGCTGCTGAACTACGAGGCCCGCCAGCCGATCGTCAACCTCGCGGCGGCGCCGATGACGCACACCAGCGGGCTCCTCAGCTTGCCGGCGACGGCACGGGGCGGCACGGTCGTGGTCCTGGAAAAGGCCGATCCCACGGTGCTCGCCGACGTGATCGAGCAGTACGGGGTCACCGAGATGTTCCTGCCCCCCACGGTGATCTACCGCTGGCTCGACCACCTGGAGGGCCAGGAACGCGACTTTTCGTCGCTGCGCTACCTGATCTACGCCTCCGCCCCGATGTCGGTGGAGCGGCTCAAGCAGGCCATCGACGTCTACGGGCCGGTGCTGACGGCCGCGTACGGTCAGACGGAGTCGCCGGGAACGATCGCGCTGATGCGCTGCGCGGAACTCTTCGACGCGGACGGCAGCCTCGACGAGACCCGGCTCGCTTCGTGCGGCCGGCCGACCCCGCTCCTCTCCTTCGAGATCCGCGACGGCAAGGGCGACGTCGTGCCCCGGGGGACGGCGGGCGAGATCTGCGTGCGGGGGGACACGGTCATGGCGGGCTACTACGCCCAGCCCGAGCAGACGGCCGAGACGGTGGTCGACGGCTGGCTGCACACCGGCGACATCGGCCACCTCGACAGCGACGGCTACCTGTACATCACCGACCGAAAGAAGGACATGATCATTTCGGGTGGGTTCAACGTCTACCCGAGCGAGGTGGAACAGATCCTGTGGAGCCACCCGGCGGTGGGTGACTGCGCCGTCGTCGGCATTCCGCATCCGGACTGGGGCGAAGCGGTGACCGGCGTGGTCGAGCTGCGGACAGGGGCCGACGCCACCCCGGAGGAACTGCTCGGCTGGTGCCGCGAACGGCTGGGCGGGATCCGGGCTCCGAAGCGCATCGACATCGTCGAGGAACTTCCGCGCAGCCCGAACGGCAAGGTGCTCAAGAACCGGGTGCGCGAGCCGTACTGGCGTGGCGTGGACCGCCGGATCTGACGCTGCCGCAAGAGTCCGAAGGAGAACACCATGCCATCCGACGAGCCGATCCGACGGCGACGCCGTCGTCCCCGGTGGTCCGACCTGACCGAGGTGATCGATCCGCGCGCCTTCGCCCCGCCGACGACGGAGCGCCGCCTTGCCCGGGCTCACACGCTCGGGGACCTCCGCGCGATCGCCCGGCGGCGCGTTCCCCGCGCCGTGTTCGACTACGTCGACGGCGGCGCCGAGTCGGAGGTCAGCATGGCCCGGGCCCGGGCCGCCTACCGGGACGTCCACTTCCACCCGGCGGTGTTGCGCGACGTATCCGAGGTCGCGCTCGACCGCGTGCTGCTCGGCAAGAACTCGGCGCTCCCCGTCGTGCTCGCGCCGACGGGGTACACCAGGATGATGCACCACGAAGGGGAGCCGGCCGTGGCACGCGCCGCCGCCCGGGCGGGCATCCCCTACACGCTCTCGACAATGGGGACCACCTCCGTCGAGGAACTCGCCGCCGCCGAACCCACCGGCCGGAAATGGTTCCAGCTGTACCTCTGGCGCGATCGGGCGGCGGGGGAAAGCCTCGTCGAACGGGCACTGGCGGCCGGCTACGACACCCTGGTGCTGACCGTCGACACCCCGGTTTCGGGCGCCCGGCTGCGGGACGTCCACAACGGACTCACCATCCCGCCGATGATCGGCCCCCGAACGCTCGCCGACATGGCGATCCACCCGCGGTGGTGGGCGAACCTGCTGACCACCGACCCGCTGAAGTTCGCCTCGTTCGGCTCCTGGAAGGGCACCGCCGCCGAGCTCGCCGACAGCTTGTTCGATCCCAGCACGGGCATCGACGACCTCCACTGGCTGCGTGCGGCCTGGCCGCATTCGCTGGTGGTGAAAGGGATCCAGACCGTCGAGGACGCCCGCAAGGTGGTCGACGCCGGCGCCGACGCCGTGGTCGTCTCCAACCACGGCGGGCGGCAACTGGACCGGGCGGCGACGCCGTTGCGGGTACTGCCGGAAGTCCGCGCGGCGGTTGGCGAGCACGCCGAGGTCTTTGTCGACGGCGGTGTCCGGTCCGGCGCGGACATCGCCGCGGCGATCGCCCTCGGGGCGAGCGGCGTCCTGGTCGGCCGGGCCTACCTCTACGGGCTGATGGCGGGCGGGGAGCGCGGCGTGGACCGGGCGCTGAGCATCCTGCGCACCGAGCTGACCCGCACCCTGCGCCTGCTCGGGGTCGCGGACATCGCCGAGCTGCCCGGCCGGCACGTCACGCTGAACGAATCGACCGGACGATGATGTTGTCCCGGCCCACCGACGGCTTCCGCCTCGCCTACGACCGGCACGGCGACCCGGCCGGGTCTCCCGTCCTGCTGGTGCACGGCTGGCCGGGTGACCGGACCGACCACGCGGCGGTGGCCGCCCGCCTCGCCGGCCTCGGCCACGACGTCGTCGTGCCCGACCTGCGGGGGTTCGGGCAGTCCGACAAGCACGACCGGAATCCCGCCGAGTGCTACGGCGCCCCCGCCCAAGCGGCGAGCGTGGCCGGGCTGCTCGACGAGCTGGGGATCTCGGCGGCCGTGGTCGGTGGGTACGACATCGGCGCTCGCGTCGGCCTGCAGCTCGCCGTCGACCGCCCGGACCTGGTGCGCGCCCTCGTGCTCACCCCGCCGGCGCCGGGTGCCGGACGGCGGGTCCTCGCCGAAGAGCCGATTCGCGAGTTCTGGTACCAGCCGTTCCACCAGCTCGACCTCGCCCGCGAGCTGATCGACGGCGACGTGGGCCGCGCCCGCGCCTACCTGAAGCACTTCTGGTCGCACTGGTCCGGCCCGGACTACACCGTCGAAGACGAGCGGCTCGACCACCTCGCCGCCGCCTACGGCGCTCCCGGGGCCTTCGTCGCGTCGATCGGCTGGTACCGCGCCGGGAGCGGAATGGTCGCCCGCGCGCTCGCCGAGACCGAGCCGGATCCCGCCGACCGGCTCGCCATCCCGACGACCTTCCTGTGGCCGGAACACGACCCGCTTTTCCCCCGCGCGTGGTCCGACCGGCTCGACGCGTTCTTCTCGGACGTCACGGTGGTGCCCGTGCCGGGGGCCGGTCACTTCGTGCCCGTGGAAGCACCCGCCGTGTTCGCCGAAACGATCGCCGCGGTCGCGCCGTAACCACCTCCACCCCGACGATGAGGGAAGCAGCAGATGTACGACGATTACGAGTTCCTCAAGGTCGAGCCCGGCGCGGACCGGGTCCTGCGCATCACCATGAACCGGCCGGAGAAGCTGAACGCGTCCGGCGAGGTCGGGCACGGCGAGCAGGGCCGGATCTGGCGGGAGTTCGACGACGACCCCGACATGAACGTCGCGCTGATCACCGGGGCGGGCCGGGCCTTCAGCGCGGGTGGCGACCTCGACGCGGGCAACGGTCCCGCGGGCGTCGACACGCGCGACGGCCGGGCGCTGGTGCGCAACATGATCGCCTGCCGGAAACCGATCGTCTCCGCGATCAACGGGGTCGCGGTCGGCGGCGGCCTGGCCATCGCGCTGCTCGCCGACATCAGCATCGCCAGCGAGCGGGCGGTCCTCATGGACGGTCACATCAAGCTGGGTCTCGTCGCCGGCGACCACGCCGCGCTGGTCTGGCCGCTGGCGATCGGGCTGGCCCGCTCGAAGTACCACCTGCTCCTGTGCGACCGGATCGACGGCAAGGAGGCCGCCGAGATCGGCCTGGTGGGCAAGTGCGTGCCCCACGAGGAGCTGATGCCCACCGCGAACGACATCGCGGTGCGACTCGCCAAGGGGCCGCAGTTCGCCATCCAGGCCACCAAGGCGGCGCTGAACGACTGGTACCTGCACAACATCGCGATCTTCGAGCACTCGCTCTACATGGAGGCGCACAGCATGACGCTCCCGGACGCCGAGGTGGGCATCGCCGCGGTGCGCGGCAAGTCCGAACCGGAGTTCCCCGGGGCCGTCGGCTCCCACCGCTACTAGCAGGTCTCGCGTCGCAAGTTGTTCGACGCGTGGGGCTGGCCCGGGTGCTGGAACCCGGCCCTGCCCGAAGGTCTCGAATGAGTCATTCAGGACCTCCGAAGACCTGAATGACTCATTCAAGACGTTGGCATTCGCCGCCCTGTCAACCAACCAAGACGCGCGACACCAGGAGGTTCCGCCATGCAACCGATCACCGTCTCGACCGACATCCCCCTCGAGATCGCCGTCGACGCCCTGCCGGACGACGACCGGGTCTGGGTTCCCCAGGCACCCGGGGTCTTCTTCCGGCCCCTCTTCATCAACACCGTGACCGGCCAGTGGTGCAACCTGCTCAAGGTGACCAGGGCGGGCATCGTGTCCCGGCACCGCCATCCCGGCATCGTCGTCGGCTACGTGCTCAAGGGCGAGTGGAAGTACGACGAGCACGAGTGGACCGCGCGCGAGGGCGGCTTCGTCTACGAGCCGCCCGGCGAGATCCACACCCTCCGGGTGCCGGAGCACTGCACCGAGATGATCACCTTCTTCAACATCAGCGGCGCGATGATCTACCTCGACGACGACGGCGTGCAGATCGGGTACGAGGACGCCTTCACCAAGCTGGACATGTGCCGTGCCCACTACGCGGCCAACGGCCTCGGAGCCGGCTATGCCGACCAGTTCCGGCGCTGAGCCGGTGCGCCCGGCCCTGATGCGTGCCGCGGTCTGGACCGGGCCGGGCGCGGTGGCGGTGCGCGACGTCGAGCGTCCCGTAGTGCAGGACGGCGATGTCCTGGTGCGCGTCGAGTACGGCGGGATCTGCGGGACCGACCTGGCGATCCTCGCGGGCGCCCATCCCCGGGCCGAGGCGCCGCTGATCCTGGGGCACGAGATCGTCGGGACGGTCGAGCAGCCGTCCGCCGGCGGCCCGCCCGCCGGCACCCGGGTGGCCGTCGAGCCGCTGATCGCCTGCGGCCGCTGCCGGGCCTGCCGCGACGGGGCCCGGCACGTGTGCCGGGACCTGGAGCTGTACGGAATCGACGCACCGGGTGGACTGGCCGAGCTCGTCGCGGTGCCCGCCGACCGCGTCCTGCCCGTCGACCCGCGGGTCGACGGGCGGCTCGCGGCGTGGGCCGAGCCGCTCGCCGTTGCCGTGCACGCGGTCGGCCGGGCCGAGGCCGTCGCCGGGGCGACGGTCCTCGTCTTCGGCGGCGGGCCGATCGGCATCCTCACCGCACTGGTCGCCCGGCGAAACGGTGCGAGGCGGGTCGTCGTCGTCGAGCCGAAACCCGCCCGGCGGGCCACGACCGAACAGGGTGGCTTCGAGCTCGCGCCACCCGACGTCGACCCGGTGGCCTGGTTCCGTTCGACGAACGACGGCGAGGGCGCGGACGTCGTGTTCGACGCGGCCGGCCACCCCGCGGTCGCCGCGGTCCTCCCGGCCGCCGCGCGCGAGACCGGCTCGATCGTGCTGGTGGCGGTCTACAAGACGCCCCCGCCCGTCGACCTGCGGGCCGTCTGCTTCGCCGAGCAGCGGATCATCGGCGCCCGGGTGTACACCCGCCGGGACTTCGCCGACGCGGTCTCGCTCCTGGCCGGCGACGGGCTCGGCCTCGCCCGGCTCCCCGTCGCGGTGCTGCCGCTGGAGTCGGTCGCGGAGGCGTTCGAGCTCGCGCAGGCAGCCGACGCACCCATCAAGGTGCTGCTGCGGGCGGCCGGAGAACCCCGGCCATGACGCGACCGGCCGGGGTTCTCCGGGGTTCACCGCGACGTGCCCGACAGCGCCGGGGTTTGCGGGCCGCCCGCCTCCGTCGCCGGCCGGCGGCCACGGACCCGGCGGGCCAGGCCGAGGAGGACCCCGCGCAGTGCCTCGGCCCGCCGGCTGGACGGGACGAACATCTGCTGCTTGAGCCGCGCGGTGCGCTGGTGCTTGGTGATGAACGGACGCAGCCCGGCCTCCCAGGCGTCCAGCGCGGCGTCGAGGTCGTCGGGGTACTCCCGCAGGGCCGCGCCCAGTGCGGCGCCGCCGCGCAGCGAGGACGTGGCACCCATGCCCGAGTAGAGGTTCAGGCACCACGCCGCATCGCCCACCAGCACCACCCGCCCCGTGCTCCACCGCGGCATCTTCACCTGGTGCACCGAGTCGAACAGGTGCTCGGGGGCCTCTTCCAGGGAGTCCAGGACGTGCCGCACCACCGGATCGTCCATGCCCGAGAAGACCGAGCGCAGCCGTTCGATCCGCGACCCGCTGAACTGCTCCTGGATGTCCCTGGTCCGGTAGGTCAGCAGCGCGGTCGGCGCGTGGTCGGCGAGTCCGAACACCCACACTGCCCGCTTCGCGCGCGCGTTGATGATGCTGTCACTCGCCTCGTACGAAGGCACCTGCTCCTTCAACTGGAAGGCGCAGATCATCGCGTTCCACGTGGTCAGGTAGTCCTCGTGCGGACCGAACACGATCCGGCGCACGCTCGAGCGCATCCCGTCCGCGCCGACGACCAGGTCGAAGCTCTCGCGGTATCGCCCGCCGGCGTTCTCGAGCAGGACCTGCACCTCGGCCGGTCCTTCGGTGATCTCGACCGAAGTGGTCCCGAACCGCACCTCGACGCCGGTGACGTGCTGCCACAGCGCGGCCTCGATGTCTCCGCGCAGCACCGCCGCGGGCTCGCCGGGCTGGTCCAGGAATCCCAGAGCCGGGCTGCGCCTGCCGCGGCGATCCAGCGACCACGAATTCGCGCCGGCCGCCCGGTCCGGGTTGCGGGTGTGCAGGTGCTCGGCGATGCCCAGGTCGGCCGCCGCCTGCCGGCCCTCCGGGAACAGCCCGACGAAGTAGCCCCCGGTACGCCGTTCCGGCGCCCGTTCGACGATCACCGGCGTCCACCCGGCCTGGCGCAGCCCGATCGCCGCGGACATCCCCGCGATCCCGAGCCCGACCACCAGCGCCCTCTTCCCCATGGCCGTCACCGCCCCGCACCGGCCGGGGCAGCAGCCGTCGCCGCGGTGTACTCCGCGGCCAGCCGGCGGTGGACGACCTTGCGGATCAGCTCGAGAACGGCCGAAACCAGCACCTCGGCCGGGCGGCTGGACGGGACGAACCGCTGTTGCTTGATCCGTGCGGAGCGCCGCTGGCGGGTGATGTAGGGACGCAGTCCGGCCTCCCAGGTGTCCAGCGCGGTGGCGAGGTCGCCGGGGTGCTCCCGCAGGGCCGCGCCCAGTGCGGCGCCGCCGCGCAGCGAGGACGAGGAGCCCATGGCCGAGTAGGTGTTCATGCACCAGGCCGCGTCTCCCACCAGCACGACCCGCCCCTTGCTCCACCGAGGCATCTTCACCTGGTGGATCGAGTCGAACACGTGGTCGGGCGCCTGGTCGAGGGAGGCCAGGACGTGGCGCACCACGGGGTCGTCTTCCAGCCCGGAGAAGGCCGCGCGCACCTGCTCGACCGACGGCCCGGCGAACCGGTCCGGGATGTCCTCGGTGCGGTAGGTCAGCCACGCGCAGGGCGCGTGGTCGGCGAGCCCGAACACCCACATCGCGCGCTTGGGGCGCGAGACGATGATGCTGTCGCCCGGCTCGTAGGAGGGTACTTGCTCCTTCATCTGGAACGCGCAGATCATCGCTTTCCAGTTCGCCAGGTAGTCCTCGTCCGGGCCGAACACCATCCGGCGCACGCTCGAGCGCATCCCGTCCGCGCCGACCACGAGCTCGAAGTCCTCGCGGTACCGCTTCCCGGTGCCGGCGTCCTCGAGCAGGACCTGCACTCCGCCGGCGCCCTCGGTGATCTCGACCGGAGTGGTCGCGAACCGCACCTCGACCGCGTCCTCGGTCCCGTCGCCGGTGATGCCCTGCCACAACGCGGCTTCGATGTCGCCGCGCAGCACCGCGGCCAGCCCGCTGGGCGCGTCCAGCAAGCCCAGAACCGGCTTCCGCCTCCCCCAGCGGTCCACCGACCACGAGTTCCCGCCCGGTCGCCATTCCGGGTTGCGGGTGTGCAGGTGCTCGGCGATGCCCAGGTCGGCCGCGGCCTGCACACCCTCCGGGAACATGAAGATGAAGTAGCCCCCCGTCCGGCGCTCGGCCGCTCGTTCGACGATCACCGGCGTCCACCCGGCCTGGCGCAGCCCGATCGCCGCGGACATCCCCGCGATGCCGAGCCCCACCACCAGTGCCCTCTTCGGCATGGTTTCCCCTTTTCCGATCACGTTCTGCCGGTCGATCCGGCCCGACTCCTTTACTAAGTTCAGTACCGTTTTCACCATGCCTGAACTAAGTTAAGGTGTCAACCATGACCAAGGGCATCACCCGGGAGCGGATCGTCACGGCGGCGCTCGAACTCCTCGACGACCAGGGCATGGACGCCCTCACCGTCCGCGCGCTCGCCGCCCGGTTGGACGTCGGCGCCCCCGCCCTCTACTGGCATGTGCGCGACAAGCAGGAGCTGCTCGACCAGATGGCCACCGACGTCATGCGCCGCGTGGGCGGCGCCCTCACCGCGCTCCCGCCCGGCGACGCCCGGCGCGCCGACCTCACCGCCTACGCCCGCGTCCTGCGCTCGGAGTACCTGCGCCACCGCGACGGGGCCCGCATCTTCAGCGGCACCCGGATCACCGACCCGGACGTGGTCCGCATGAAAGAGCCGTTGCTGGAACGCTGGACCGCGGCCGGCTGGAAGCCCGTCGAGGCCGACGACGCCGTCGACGTGGTCACCGCGTTCGTCGTCGGCTTCGTCATCGAGGAGCAGGAGCGGCGCCAGTCCGCCGAGCGCGACGGCTGGCTCGGTGAAGGCGCCTCACTGGTCAAGGAGGCCGGGCCCCGCCACGACGACGGCGGCCGGCGGTTCGAACGGCATCTCGGCATCGTCCTCGCCGGGCTCGCCGTCCGACCGGACGCGTGAGTCAGCCGCGCCCGCGAACCCGCGAGGCCGTCCGGACCAGGCCGGCCAGGGCGCGCGAGCGGCTGCGGGCCGGCCAGACGATGTGGGTGGTGACCGCGGGAGCATCGCCCAGGGGGACGGCGACGTGCTCCTCCCAGAGCCAGGTGCGAGCGGACTCGGGGAAGACCGTCATGGTGCGGCCGAGCGCGATCAGCTGGGCCAGCTGCGTCTGGTCGTGGACCTCCGGGCCGGGACCGGGCGGGTAGCCTTCGTGGCGGGGCCACCGGGCGAGCGGAAGATCCGGGACGTCCGAAATCTCGGCAAGCGACAACACCTTGCGCGCGGCCAGGGGGTGCCGCGCGGACAGGATCGCCACCTGTCCCTCCGTCATCAGCTCGACGCTGTCGAACCCGGCGAGGGAGTTGAACGGCATGTGCATGAGGGCCACGTCGGCGCGCTGCTCGGTGACGCTGCCGGACAACGCGATGACCGATACTCAGGTCTCGGCCGAGTACGCGGTCAACGCCATCCGGCGCGTGCGCGAGCTGAGCGGCCGCAAGGTCGACGTCATCGGCCACAGCCAGGGCGGCACCGAACCGCGCTTCGCCCTCCGGTTCTGGCCCGACCTGCGCGACGACGTCGACGACTACGTCGGTCTCGGAGCCACCAACCACGGCAGCGTCGTCATCGACGCCATGTGCGTCCCGGGCTGTTCGGAATCGCTGTGGCAGCAGCGGTACGGCTCGAACTACACCCGGGCGATGAACTCCTACCAGCAGACGTTCCCCGGCATCTCGTACACGCAGATCTACACCCGCACCGACGAATTCGTCCAGCCGAACCTCGACGACAGCGGCACCACCTCGCTCCACGGAGGAGGCGGCGCCATCACCAACGTCGCCCTCCAGGACATTGCCCCGCGGACCTGGCGTCGGAGCACCTCGCCGTGGGCACTTACGACCCCGTCGCCTACGCGCTCGCGCTCGACGCGCTCGACCACCGCGGCCCGGCCTCGCCGGGGCGGATCGACCCCGCGGTCTGCGGAAAACTCTTCATGCCCGGCGTGGACCCGCTGCGGTTCGCCGTGAACTACGCGGCCCTGGGCGCGGTGATCGCCCAGCAGCTCACGCTCGCCCCGAAGTCCCAGCACGGGAACCGGAGCTCAAGCCCTACCCCTTGCGCCAGGGCTGACCTGGGGCACCGGGCACCCGGCCCGGTCATCACTTCGCGCGCCACTCGTCCGCGTGGTCCGCGACGAATCGCGCGAAGGTGCGGGGCGGGCGGCCGGTCAGGTCGAGCACCGCCGTGCTGACGCGGTCCTCCCGCCCGCGCCGGATCCCGTCCTCGACGGTCGCGAGGGCGGCGGCGAACTCGGCGGGCAGGCCGGCGGCCCGGTACGCCTCGGCCTGCTCGGCCGGCTCGATCCGCCGCACCCGGATCCGGCGGCCCGCGTGGGCGGTGATGGCTTCCGCGGTGTCACCGTAGCTCAGGCTTTCGGGCCCGGTGAGCAGATAATCGTCGCTCGCGACACGAACTTCGGGGTCCCCCAGCAAAGCCGCCGCGGCAGCCGCGATGTCCCGGACGTCGATCCACCCCACCTTGCCGTCGCCGGCTGCGGTACGGATCTCGCCGAGGCGGTGGATGCGTTCGCCCAGCGGGTGCGGGCGCAAGAAGTTCTGCATGAACCCCGAGGCGCGCAGCACCACCCAGCCAGGCTCGGCCCGCACCTGTGCCGCCAGCTCCAGCGCGCTGGGCGCGTTCGGCAGGACGATGGCGGAACCGAGAAGCACGAGCCGGCGCACGCCGGACCGCCGGGCCCGGCGCAGGAAAGGTTCGGCCAAGGGCAAGGGGTCGACGCTTTCCACCGGGGGGAACCAGGAAGACCCGATCCATGCCGCGCAGTGCGGCTTCGTGCGTACCCGGGTCCTCCCAATCGAATCGGACCGCGTCGGGATCGACGGCGGAGGGGTGCCGGCTCGCGATCCGCACCGGTACTCCCCCAGCGCGAAGCTGTTCGACCAGTGCCGCACCGGTCTTCCCGGTGCCGCCGGTCACGAGCACCCCGGTCACGAGACGTCGTCCCGGTCGAGCGAAGCGATCAGCTCGGGCAATCGCCCGGCCGCGCGAGCCGTCGCCAGCGGGCTCCAATAGTCGCGGTACATCACGATCTGTTCCTCGCGCACGGTCAGCACGACGACGTAATCCAGCCGGTAGTGCTCGCCGGTGCGCACCGCGCGCCCCTCGGCCGTCCACTCGATCACCGCGGTGTCCGCGTCCTCGGTCGGCCGCACGGTGAGCGCGGCGATTTCCCGCACATCAAGCAGTTCCGGGTATCCGGCGAGGTAACCGCGGACTTCTTCGCGCCCCGTCAGGCGCCGCGGCGCGTCACCGGCCGCGAAGGGGAATTCCGCGGTGCCATCCGCGGCCCAAAGATCCGCGACAGCGTCCATCTCCTTCTTCAGCAACAGGTCGAGCAACCGCCGAAACACTTTCTCCGGTGCACTGGGCACGTCGTCCTCCTCGGGAAATTCCGCTTGCCGGACCAGCGTGCCCAGCCGTCGGGCACCCGGAGAACCCACGCTTTAGCCCCGGACTGTCAGTGGGAGGCAAGGCCGGACGCCGCATGGGATGATCGCGGTGTGTCCGGACTAGAGCTCGCCGACTTCCTCCGCCGCCGCCGGGAAAACCTGCGACCGGAGGCCGCCGGGCGGGCGCACGGACCGCGCGCCCGGCGGACCCCCGGGCTGCGCCGCGAGGAGGTGGCGGCCCGCGCGCAGGTGTCGGTCAGCTACTACGAGCGACTGGAGCAGGCACGCGCCTCCCGCCCGTCTCCGCAGGTGCTCGACGCGCTGGCGAAAGCCCTCCAGCTCACCGGAGCGGAGCGCGAGCACCTGGCCGGGCTGGCCGGCCAGATCCTGCCCGGCGCGCACCGCGAGCACGAGCGGATCCCCGATGAAGCGCGGGCGCTGCTCGACCGGCTCGGCACCATTCCGGCCTACATCGTGGACAGCAGGCAGGACATCGTCGCCTGGAACCGCGCGGCGGCCGCCTTGATCACGGACTTCGACCTGGTGGCGCCCGCCGAACGCAACGCCGTCCGGCTCGCTCTGCGGCTGGCCGGCACCCTGTGCGACGCCGCACCGGCGACGGAAGCGACTTTCGCGCGGCAATCCGCCTCGCAATTGCGCACGGCCGTCGTGAAACACCCCGCCGACCGCGCGCTCGCCGAGCTGATCAACGAGTTCGCCGCCCACGACGCCGATTTCGCCGCCGGCTGGCGTGACCACGACGTGCGCCCCATCCCCGCCGTCCGCAAGCGGGTGAACCACCCGGTTCTGGGAGAACTGGAACTGGATCGGACCACGCTGCTGTTCCCGGGCGCGGGACACACCCTGGTGATGTACACGGCCGAACCGGGCAGCCCGAGCGCCGCCGCCCTCGAGCGGCTCTGACGGCTTCGCCGTACCTCACGTACGCGACTCCGGCCGGCCGAGCGCGGCGTAGGTGAGGTCGGTCAGGTAGTCGTTCAGGGCGAGGACCGCGGCGACCGCGGCCGTTTCGTCGCTGTGGGCGATCGCTCGCAGCAGGTCGCCGTGCAGCCGGGCCGCGGTTCGCAGGTCATCGGCCACATCGGGCAGGTGGGCGAACCAGAACCGCCGTGACAACGACTGCAGGGGCGCCATCGCCAGTTCGAGGTACTCGTTCTGCGTGGCTTCGACGACCAGGGCGTGCGACCGCTTGAGCAGCGTGGCGAACTGCCGGACATCTGCGCCTTCGAACGCGTCCAGCTCGGCGACGAGCGCGAGCATCTGCTCCTTCTGCCGGGTCTGGGCGCGGTAGGTCGCGAACCGCGCCGCCATCTCTTCCAGGCCGCGGCGCAGTTCGAGCAGCCGGAAGTGCGCTTCGACGGACACCGCGGCGACGAACACCCCGCGATGCGGGTGGATCTCGACCATGCGCTCCCGGGCGAGCCGCTGCAGCGCTTCACGCACGGGCGTGCGGCCGAAGCCGGTGCGGGCCATCAACCCGGCCTCGGAGACGGCCTCACCCGGTGCCAGATCCTGGAAGGTGATCATGTCCTCGAGCAGGGTGTAGACCTGTTCGGCCTTGTTGACCTGTTCTGTCACCCGCTCATCATCGCTCATCCCGCGGCCGGGCTGGACATCACCCACCGGCGCCATGTACAACCAATATATGAGTGATATGTCGGTGGAGTTCCCCGGCTGGCGCCTGGATGCCGCCGCGTCGGACGCGGCGCACCTTCCCGTACTCGCCGACGTGGACGTGGTCGTCGTCGGTGGCGGAGCCGCGGGCGTGGCCGCCGCGACCGTGTGCGCCGAAGGCGGGCTGTCCGTGGTGATCGTCGAGCGTTACGGCTTCTTCGGCGGTGCGGCGGTGGCCGGGATGTCCGGCACGATCTGCGGCCTCTACCTGGCCACCGAGTCGGGCGGGCCGACGCAGGTGGTGCGCGGGTTCACCGAGCGCTTCCGCGAGGGGCTCGCCGCGCGCGGCGGGGTCACCGGGCCCCAGCGGTACGGGAAGACCTGGACGGTCGCCCACGATCCGCTGGTCTGGCGCGAGGTCGCCGACGACTTCCTCGAACGAGCGGGCGTGCGGATCCTGCTCCACACCGCGGTCACCGGAGTCCTCGTCGAGGACGGGCGGCACGCGGGCGTCGTGGTCGAATCGAACGCCGGCCGGTCGGTGCTCCGGGCCGCGCGCACCATCGACGCGTCCGGCGACGCCGCGGTCGTCGCCCGTGCCGGGCACGCCACGCGGTTCGGGGACGGCGGCCGGATCCAGAACCCCACCATGTTCTTCCGGCTCGGCAACGTCGACCTGCCGGCGTTCCGCGAAGCCTACGGCGAGGACACGATCTGCCCGCCGTGGGTCAGCTCCGCCATCGAGGCCGCCCGCGCGGACGGGCTCGGCCTCCCGCGGTCGCACGTCTGGCTGTTCCACACGACCCGGCCCGGTGAGCTGCTCGTGAACGCGACCCGCTTGGTCGGCCGCGACGGCCGGATGCTGAACGTCGTCGACCCCGAAGACTTCACCGAGGCCGAAATCGACGGCCGGCGCCAGGTCCGGGACTACGCCCGGTTCCTGCGGCAGCGGGTGCCGGGCTGCGCCGGCTCGTTCGTCGTCGACACCGGTGTCGAAGTGGGCGTCCGGCAGACCCGCAGCATCGAAGCGGTCGAGGAACTCACCAACGCCGACGTCCTCGCCTGCCGCAAGCGGGCCGACGGGGTCGTCCGGTCACCGTGGCCCATCGAGCTGCACTCCGGCGACCGGCCGGAGCTGCGCTGGCTGCTGGACGACTGCTACGAGGTCCCCTACCTCGCCCTGGTGCCGCGGATCGGCGAAAACATCATCGTGGCCGGGCGCTGCCTCGGAGCGGAGCACGAAGCCCTCGCCTCGGCCCGGGTCACCGCCCAGTGCTTCGAGTACGGCCACGCGGCGGCCGCGGCGACTTTGCTGTCGCTGCGCGACGACCTGCCGTACCGGTCGGTGCCCGGCGCCGACGTCCGAGCGGCGATGCGCGCCGCCGGCAGCAGTCTCTGAATCGACATCCGCGAAAGGACCACCCCGTGACCGGCTTGCCCGACTACGACCCCGTGCGCCCGGGCGCACTGCGCAGCGAGTTCACCCCCGGCAGCACCCGCTGGGCCGTCCGTCGCGCCCAATGGACCGCGCTGGGCCTCGCCCCGGAAGACCAGGGACGCCCCAAGATCGCGATCGTCAACACCTCCTCGAAACTCGGCATCTGCTTTTCCCACCTCGACGGGATCGCCGAACTCGTCGCCGAAGCGGTGTGGGAAGCGGGCGGGCTGCCGTTCGAAATCCGGACCACCGCGCCACTGGACTTCGTGACCAGTGCCGGCCGGAAGGCCCGCTACCTGATGCCCACCCGCGACCTCATCGTCAACGACGTCGAGGCCGCGGTCGAGGGCGCCGTCCTGGACGGCATGGTGTGCCTTTCGTCGTGCGACAAGACCACCCCCGCGCACCTGATGGCCTCGGCCAGGCTGGACCTCCCATCGATCATCGTGCCCGGCGGCTATCAGCGAGGTGGCCACTACGGCGGCTGCTCGGTCGACATCGACACCGTCTACGAATCGGTCGGTGCGGTCCAAGCCGGCACCATGACCGTCGAGCAACTCGGCGAGCTGGCCGACTCGGCGATCCAGGGGCCCGGGGTGTGTGCCGGGCTCGCGACCGCCAACACCATGCACGTCCTCGCCGAGGCGATGGGCATGACCCTGCCCGGAGCGGCGCCGATCCGCGCGAACTCCGACCGGATGCGCACCCTGGCCGCCGACGCCGGCCGCCGGATCGTCGAAATGGTCGCCGTGGGCCTGACCGCGCGGAAGATCATCACCGGGCAGGCCATTGAAAACGGTGTCCGGGTGGCGATGGCGCTCGGCGGCTCGGTCAACTGCGTGCGCCACCTGGCCGCCGTGGCCAGCGAGGCGGATCTGGACCTCGACGTCGTGGCGCTGTTCGAGCAGCTGGGCGAAGACACGGCGCAGCTGGCGGCCATCCGTCCGAACGGGACGGACCAGGTGTGGGACCTCGAACGTGTGGGCGGCGTCCGGGCCGTGCTGCGGACCTTGCTGCCCCGGCTGCACGGCGACGCGCTGACGGTGAGCGGCCGAACCGTGGCCGAGCTGTCCGGCGACGCCCCGGAAGCGGACGGGACCGTGCTGCGCCGGGCCGACGACCCGGTTCGCGACGAACCGGGGCTGCTGATCCTGCGTGGTTCCCTGGCGCCGGACGGGTCGGTGGTCAAGGTCGCGGGGGCGGGCACCGCCCGGCGCCGGTTCACCGGGCCCGCCGAGGTGTTCGCGGGCGAGGACGCCGCGATCGCCGCGCTGGGCACCGGGGACATCGCCGAGGGAAGCGTGATCGTCCTGCGCGGGATGGGACCGCGCGGCGGGCCCGGCACCGTCTTCGCGGCGAGCTTCGTCGCCGCCCTCAACGGCGCCGGCCTGGGCGGCAAGGTCGCGGTGGTGACCGACGGCGAACTGTCCGGCCTCAACCACGGCCTGGTCGTCGGCCAGGTCATGCCGGAAGCCGCCGACGGGGGCCCGCTCGCGGGCGTGCGCTCGGGCGACACGATCACCATCGACCTCGACGCCCGCAGCATCGACACCGTCCCGCTCCGGCAGGGCGCACCGGTGACCGCCGGCCGCCCCGGCGAGGAACGGGGCTGGCTCGGCCAGTACGCGGCCCTCGTCGGCCCGGTACAGCAGGGAGCCGTCCTCCGCCGCCCGAAGCCCGCCACGCCCCCGTCCGGCCACTGACCCGCGCCTGCCCCAGATCAAAGGAGATCCTCGTGTCCGCAGCACCCGCCGGCACCGCGCCGGGACAGTCACGAAAAGCGTCGCTCGCGGCGCTGGTCGGCACCGTGCTGGAGTGGTACGACTTCATCGTCTACGGCACCGCCGCGGCCATCGTGCTCAACACGCAGTTCTTCCCTTCGCACGATCCGATGCTCGGGACGCTTGCGGCCTTCGCCACGTACGCCGTCGGGTTCCTGGCCCGGCCGCTGGGCGGGCTCGTCCTCGGCCGGCTCGGGGACCGCGTCGGGCGACGGCGGATGCTCGTGCTGACCCTCGTCCTCATGGGGGCCTCCACCACCGCCATCGGCCTGCTCCCCACCTACGCCCAAGTCGGGGCACTGGCGCCGGTTCTGCTGGTCCTGCTGCGGCTCGTCCAGGGTTTCGGCGCCGGCGGCGAGTACGCCGGCGCCGTGGTCCTTTCGGTGGAACACGCCGAGCCCGGCCGGCGGGGGCTCGCCGGGTCGGCCGCTCCGCTCGGCTACGCCGTCGCGACGCTGCTCGGCAACGGCGTGTTCGCCCTGTTCCTGTTGCTGCCCGAGGACCAGTTCACGTCCTGGGGCTGGCGGCTGCCCTTCCTGCTCGGCGCGCTGTGCCTGCTCGTCGGGTACCTCATCCGGCGCACCATCGAGGAGCCGCCGGTCTTCCAGGACACCAGGACCGGCCCGTCGGCCGGGCGGCCCGGCGGGATCTTCGCCGCGATCCGGCGGCACCCGCGCAGCTTCTTCATCGTCGTCGGCACCCGCATGGGCGAGAACGGCTTCGCCTACCTGCTCCCGGTCTTCGGCGTCTCCTACATCGCCACGACACTGGGGCTGGGCCGGTCGCTCGGCCTGGCGGCGGTCATGATCGCTTCCGCGGTCCAGGCGGTGCTCATCCCGCTCTGCGGGCTGCTTTCCGACCGCGTCGGCCGCAAGCCCGTCTACCTCGTGGGCATCCTCGGCTCCGTGTGCTGGATGGTGCCGTTCTTCCTGCTCAGCGACACCCGCTCGGCGGGCTGGGTGATCCTGGCTTTCGTGGTCGGGCTCGGCGTGTTCTACCCGGCGATGCTCGCTCCGCAGGCCGCTTGGTACGCGGAGCTGTTCGACACGGAGTTCCGCATGTCGGGCTTCGCGTTCTCCCGCGAGGTCGGTTCCGTCCTCGCCGGCGGCCTGGCCCCGTTCATCGCCACCGCGCTCTACGCGTGGGCCGGGCACTGGTGGCCCATCCTCGCGTACATGGCGGCGATGGCGGCGCTGACCGTCGTGGCGCTGGCGCTGGGCCCGGAGACGGCCCGGAACCGGATCGGCCGCGAACAGGCGGCCCAGGTGCCCGAGCTCCGGCCCTGACTTCACGATGGGATCGGATCGACCGCCGCCCAGGGGTCGACGGGGACCACGCGAACACTGCGGCCCAGCTCGTCGACGATGCGCCCGTGCACCTTCACCTGCTGGAGCACCACCCGGCGGTCGACGACCGTCGCCGTCGGGTGGTCCCGCACGATGCGCGCCAGCAGCTCGTCGAGGTGCTCCAGCGAGTGCAGGCTGACGACCAGGGCCAGGTTCGCCGGCCCCGGTATCCCCGAGCAGTGCCGCGTCTCCGGCATCGCCCCCAGCGCGCGGCCGACCGCCGGGAGGTCGCCGTCGGGCACCGACAGCCACAGGAACGCCATCGTGCCCCAGCCGGTGAGCGGGCGGGCGACGTCGCACCGGAAGGTGATGTCGCCGTGGCGGTACAGCCGGTCCAGCCGGCGCCTGACGGCCTGCGGTGACACCCCCAGTTCCGCCGCCAAATCCTGGTAGGAACGCCGCCCGTCGCGGCCCAGCGCCAGGAAAAGGCGCCGGTCCCCTTCCCCGAACGGGCGGATCCGCTCCGGTGGTGGCCCGGCCGGTTCCCGCACCTGCTCGGTCCGGACCCGGTTGATCACACCCAGCCGCCACACCACGCCGCCGAACAGCCCGCTGTAGAGGTGGGAGTGCAGCGCCGTGACGTCGGCGGGGACCGGCAGCGAGCGAACCAGCACGTCGGCGATGGCCGCCAGCGAAGGGGCGAGGACCAGCGCGAACACCTGGAACCGGCCGGTGGTCACGCCCACCGTGCTCACGTGCGGCAGCTCGGCCAGTTCGAGCGCGACGGCCCGCGCGGTGCCCGGCCGGCACGACAGTTCCAGCACCGCCCCGCGCATCTGCCGGTCGCTCAGGGCGACCGTCACCCAAGCCGTGCCGTCGTCGACCAGCCGCTGCCAACGCCGCGCCAGCGTGATCGGCGCCAGCTCCAGCGCGTCGGCCAGGCTCGACCAGCTGGCCCGCGGATTGAGCTGCAGGGCGTCGACCAGCGCGAGATCCGTCTCGTCCAGCACGTCAGGCCACCCACCCCGATCGGCGCCCCCGAGCGTCCCGATCGAACATTTCCGGGGTGATCATCGGCTGTTTCCCACCTTTTCGACGCCGGGATCAACGATCTCCCGCACAGTACCGGCAATCGAACGACCACGAGGAGCCCGCATGGCCATCGAGAAGGAGGGCGCGGCACCGCCGACCGTCGCGCCGCCGGAGCTCTACCGCAGGATCGGGTGGCGCATCCTGCCGCTGCTCGTCATCTGCTACCTGTTCGCCTACATCGACCGGGTCAACATCGGCTTCGCCAAGCTGCAGATGGCCCAGGACATCGGCATCAGCGAATCGGTCTACGGACTGGCGGCCGGCATCTTCTTCCTCGGGTACGTGCTCTTCGAGGTGCCCAGCAACCTGCTGCTGCGCCGGATCGGCACCCGCAAGACGCTCTTCCGCATCATGCTGCTGTGGGGGACCACCTCCGTGGCCATGCTGTTCGTGCACGACGCGACCAGCTTCTACGTCCTGCGCTTCCTGCTCGGGGTGTTCGAAGCCGGGTTCGCCCCGGGCATCATCTTCTACCTGACGTACTGGTACCCGAGGGCGCGCATGGGCGCGGCGATGTCGGTGCTGATGATCCCCGGCCCGCTGGGCTCGATGATCGGCGGGCCGGTGTCCTCGCTGGTCATCAGTGGCCTCGACGGGTCCGCAGGCCTGGCCGGCTGGCAGTGGATGTTCCTCGTCGAGGGGCTGCCCTGCGTCCTGCTGGCCTTCGTCGTCCTGAAGGTCCTCCCGAACGGTCCCGGCGACGCCCGCTGGCTCACCCCCGGCGAACGCTCGCTGCTCGCCCAGGATCTGGCCGGCTCGCACGAGAGCGGGGAGCACCGCTTCCGGAAAGTGCTCACCGACCCGCGGGTCTACGGCCTCGCGTTCGGCTACTTCTGCCTGATCAGCGGCCTGTACGGGGTCAGCTTCTGGCTGCCGACGATCCTCTCCGAGAACGGCGTCCGGTCCGTC
Organism: Amycolatopsis sp. MEPSY49; assembly: GCF_051337345.1. Taxonomy (NCBI): domain Bacteria; kingdom Bacillati; phylum Actinomycetota; class Actinomycetes; order Pseudonocardiales; family Pseudonocardiaceae; genus Amycolatopsis; species Amycolatopsis sp. MEPSY49. The sequence continues at coordinate 46,874 of NZ_JBDLYJ010000027.1, forward strand.
GTCGCGATCGGGCTGTGGTCCGCGGTGCCCTACGCGGTCGCGCTGGTGCTGATGCGGGTGCTGGCCCGGCACTCCGACGCCACCGGCGAGCGCCGCCGGCACACGGTCGTCCCGACCGTCGTCGCCGCGGCGGGCATGGCCGTCGCCGCCTTCACCGCGTCGACCTTCGGCGTCTCGATGATCGCGCTGATCGTGGCCACCGCCTGCATGTGGGGCGCCTACACCGTGTTCTGGTCCGTGCCGGCCACTTTCCTCAAGGGTGACGCGGCCGCGGGCGGCATCGCGTTCATCAACAGCATCGGCCTGCTCGGCGGGTTCTTCAGCCCCACACTGATCGGCTACGTGAAGGAAACGACGGGCAGCACCGAGATCGGCCTGCTCACGCTCGTCGGCCTGCTCGTGGCCGGCGCGGTCTCGCTGGCGGTCACGCGGGTACGGACGGAGCCCGGCCGGACCGCCCCGGTCGCGGACGGACAGGAGGTGGCCCGATGACGGACGGCACGACGAGGATCCTGGTCGCCGGGTTCCAGCACGAGACCAACACGTTCGCGCCCACCCCGGCCTCGTACGCCAACTTCGCCAACGGCGAGGGCTTTCCCGCCCTGCGCCGCGGTGCCGGGGTGCGCGAACTCGAGCCGGTCAACCTGCCGGTCGGCGGGTTCCTTGGGCAGGCCCGGGCCCGCGGCTGGGAGGTGCTGCCGGTGATCTGGGCGGCCGCCAGCCCGTCCGGGCCGGTCACCACCGACACGTTCGAGCGCATCGCCGGCGAGATCGTCGACGCCGTGCGTCTCGGCCGGCCGGACGCGGTCTACCTCGATCTGCACGGCGCCATGGTCACCGAGCACCACGACGACGGCGAGGGCGAGCTGCTGGCCAGGGTCCGCGCCGCGGCCGGGCCCGGCGTGCCGGTGGTCGCGAGCCTGGACCTGCACGCCAACATGTCGGCCCGGATGTTCGACGCCGCCGACGCGCTGGTCTGCTACCGCACCTACCCGCACATCGACATGGCCGCGACGGGGGCGCGGGCCGCCGATCTGCTCGCCCGGCTGCTCGACGGCGAACGGCTCCGGCTCGCGTGGCGCCGGGTGCCGTTCCTGATCCCGATCAACGCGGGGTGCACCGATCTGGAGCCCGCCCGGTCGGTCTACGGCGGTCTGGAATCCCTCGGCGGAGACCGCACCACGGTGTCGTTCGCCGCCGGGTTCCCCGCGGCCGACATCCCGGACTGCGGACCGGTCGTGTGGGCGTACGGCACCGGCCCCGTCGAGGAGATCGTCGACCGGCTGTACGACGAAGTGACCCAGGACGAGGCGAAGTGGCGGGTCGCGCTGCTCGACCCCGCCGAGGCCGTGTCTGCGGGGCTCGAAGCCGAGGGTGCCGGCCCGGTCGTCGTCGCCGACACGCAGGACAACCCCGGCGCCGGCGGCTCCGGCCGCACCACAGGGCTGCTCCGCGCCCTCCTCGCGGCCGGCACCGTCGAGCCCGTCGCGCTCGGGCTCATCACCGATCCCGCGGCCGCCGCCACGGCCACCGAGGCGGGCGTCGGCGCCACGGTGGACCTCGCGATCGGCGGTGATCCCGCGGTGCCCGGGGACGAGCCGGTGCGAGGCCGGTTCGTCGTCGAGACGCTGTCGGACGGACGCTGCCGCTTCGACGGGCCGATGCTGCACGGCACCGAGGTCGACCTCGGTGCCGCCACGTGCCTGCGCTCCGGGTCCGTGCGGGTGGCGGTGACGACCGGGCGCTCCCAGGTGTTCGACCGCAACCTGTTCCGGATGGTCGGCATCGTCCCGGAGGACCAGCGGCTCCTCGTGGTGAAGAGCTCGGTGCACTTCCGCGGGGACTTCGAGCCGATCGCCCGGAAGATCCTCGTCGCCCGCTCCCCCGGTCTCCTCGCGGCCGATCCCGCCGACCTCGCCTGGCGACGGCTGCCGGCATCGGTCCGCGTGACCCCCGGTGGCGGACCGCCGTGACGAGGCACCAAGCGGCTAGCGTCGGCCCCGCTTCAAGCGCCCCAAGGCGGCCTTGGGTGCGTCTCACGCACCGAAGGCCGCCTTGGGTGCGTCTGACGCACCGAAGGCCACATTGGGGTTGTTTCATCCTGGTTGTGGCTGGTCAG
>NZ_JBDLYJ010000028.1:0-28172 GCF_051337345.1 Amycolatopsis sp. MEPSY49
ACGCGGTGGATGATCATTCCCGGCTGGCCTACAGCGAGATCCTGCCGGATGAAACCAAGGAAACCGCGGTCGCGTTCTGGGCACGAGCTCAGGCGTTCTTCGCCGCCGCCGGGGTCACCGTCACGCGGGTGCTGACCGACAACGGGTCCTGCTACAAGTCCTATCTCTGGCGCGACACGCTGCGCGACGCGCACATCGCCCACCAACGCACCCGTCCCTACCGGCCGCAGACGAACGGGAAGGTCGAGCGGTTCAACCGCACCCTGCTCGAAGAGTGGGCCTACGCCCGCCCTTACCGCTCAGAACGCGAGCGGCGGGAGGCCTACCCGGGGTGGTTGCACACCTACAATCACCACCGCGGCCACACCGCACTCGGCGGCAAACCACCCGCCAGCCGCGTCCCCAACCTCACAGGGCACTACACCTAGGTGATCGGCACCGTCGCCGTGCAGGGCGTCGTGCCGTTGTCGAACTTCGTCGACGCCGTGCCCCGCGCGGTGGCCGGGATCGCGAGCCCCGCCGGGAAGTACTGGGTGCCGTTCGTCGCCGGGCCCGTCCAGCTGTAGACCGCGTGCGTGCCCAGCCCGTCGCTGTAGGAGATCCGCAGCGTCTGGGTGCCCGAGTCGCCGATGTACGGCCCCGACGTCGTGATCGAGCCGATCGGGTGGTGGTACCCGCCGGACGTCTCGTAGCGCAGCGTGAACGTCCCGCTGAAGCCGCCGGCCCGGCAGGTGCTCGTGACCTGCTTGACGGTCGCCGCCTGCACCGGGGCCGCCTGCACCGGGGCCGCCTGCACCGGGGCCGCCAGCACCGTGGCCAGCACCGCGACGAGCCCGGCTCGCACCATTGTCTTCATCTGGTTCTCCCTCTCGTTCCGGGCCATCCTGCCGCGCCGCGCTTCCGTCCCGCTTCCGCTCAACGGGCGGTGCGGACGAGCAGGACCGGGCACGCCGCGTGGTGCAGCAGCGCCTGGCCGGTCGAGCCGAGCAGCAGCCCGGGGAAGCCGCCGCGGCCGCGGTCGCCGACGACGACCAGCTGGGCCGCGTCGCTGCGGTCGATCAGCTCGCGCCGCGGGTGGGCGTGGACGACGACCTGCTCGACGGCGACGTCGCCGGTGTCGTGGTCGTGGAGCCGCTCGCCGAGCAGCCGCCGCCCGGCGTCGCCGACGCACCGCGGGTCCGGCCGCGGTGGCGGGGTGTCCGCCCAGGCGTGCAGGACGACCAGGGGAGCGCGGCGGGCGCGGGCTTCGGCGACGGCCGCCGCGAGCACCCGCGCGCCGGCTTCGCTGCCGTCGATCCCGGTGACGACGGGCCGGTCGCCCGCGCCGGGCTCGTCCCAGCTGTCCCCGCGGACGACGACGGTGTCGCACCGGGCGTGCGTCCCGAGCGCGGCGGCGACCGAGCCCGCGAGCAGGCTGGTGAGCCTGCCGTGCCCGGCGGAGCCGACGACGAGCAGCGCCGCCGCCCGCGATGCCTCGATCAGCGTCTGCGCCGCGCGGTCGGGGTCGAGCCGGGTGGCGGCGTCCGGAACCCCTTGCGCGGCAGCGAGTTCCCGCGCGGTCCGCAGCGCCCGCCGGCCCCGGGCGCGCAGCGCGTCGATCATCTCGTCGGGCGGCGGCACGACCCCGCCCGCGAGCAGCGCGGGAACGTCGAGGGCGTGCACGATCTCCAGGGGCGCGTCCCGCAGGCAGGCGGTCCGCGCGGCCCACCGGACGGCGTCCAGGGACTCGGCCGACCCGTCCACCCCGGTGACGATCGGCGGCGCGGCTGCAGCGGTCATCCGCCGACTCTATGCCCGACGAAGGGGCGGACGGGCCCGATCAGCCCCGGGAACCCAGGGTGCGGCGGGCCGACCAGCCGAGCAAACCCAGCTCCAGCACCGCGAACCCGGCCAGCACCACCGGCCCGGACGCCACGAGCATCGCCAGCCCGATCAGCAGCACCGGCAGCACCAGTCCCGCGTAGGCGGCCAGGAACAACGCGGCCAGGACCTCGCCGCGGGTGAGGTCGTCGGCCAGCGCCGCGACCGTGCCGACCGCCGCGCGGAGGCCCAGGCCGAACCCCGCGCCCGCGAGCGCACTCGCCGCGAAGAACAGCGGCAACGAACTCGCGAAGGCCAGCAGTACGAGTCCGGCGCCCATCAGCGCGTACCCCGCCCGTAGTTGCGGCCGCGTGCGCAGGCGCGCGAGCCCGATCTGCGCGAGCGCCGCGCTGCCCAGCATCGTGAACGGCGCCAGCCCGGCGAGCAGGCGGGACGGCTCGTGCAGCTCGTGCGCCAGCAGCGTCGGGGCGAGCGCCATGAACAGCCCGCTGAGCGCGAACGCCGCGAACGCGCCGATCGCCGCCCCGGCGAACTCGGACCGGGCCGCGGCCGGCAGCGAGATCCGCTGGGGCCGGTACGCCGGGCGCTCCTCGCGGCGTTCGACGGTCTCCGGCACCAGGCTCACGACGACCGCTTCCCCGAGCAGCACCACCAGGAACACCGCGAACGGCGCGTGCAGCGGCTGGTCGGCGAACCGCGCGAACAGCCCGCCGAACAGGGGACCCAGGGCCAGGCCGCCGGCGTTGACCACCGTCGCGGCGAGACCGGGCCCGGGCCGCGTGCGCAGCTCGGACAGGTGCGCGGTGGCGGTCGCGGTGATCACGCCGACCCCGGCGCCGCTCACCAGCCGCGCGACGATCAGGCCGGGGACTTCCGGCCACAGCAGGAACAGCGCCGCGGACAGTGCCTCGGCGAGCAGCCCCGCGACGAGCACGCGACGGCGGCCGAGCCAGTCGCTGACGTGCCCGGCCAGGTACAGGCTCAGCATCACGCCGACCGCGTACGCGGCGAAGACGACGGTGACGAGGAACGTCGGAAACCCGTCCCGCTGCTGGTAAAGCGCGTACAGCGGGGTCGGGACCGTGGAGAACGCGAGCGCCGTCGCGAACGCGACCGCGACGACGCGAAAGCCCCAGCCGTGGCTCATCCGGAGCCGGGCGGGAGCGAGGGTGACGGACATCGGGACCTTCCGGGACGCCAAGGGATCTTCCGGCCTCCACGATGTCCCCGCCGACTCAGCAAGTCCAACGAAAAGTCCTGGCCAGAGTTATCGCTACGATCGATGAATGGAGACGCGTCAGCTCGAGTACTTCGTCGCGGTGGCCGAGGAACTGAGCTTCACCCGGGCCGCCCAGCGGATGTTCGCGGTCCAGTCGACCGTGTCCGCCGCCGTCCGCGCCCTGGAGACCGAACTCGGCACCAGGCTGTTCGACCGGTCCACCCGCCGCGTCGCGCTGTCGGCGGCCGGCGCGGCGTTCCTGCCCGAGGCGAAGAGCGCGATCGAGGCGCTCGAACGTGCCCGCGCCACCGTCCAGGAGGCTTCGGAGGGCCTGCGCGGGAGCCTGCGGATCGGCACGCTCACCTCGATCGGCGGGGTGGACCTGCCCGGGCTGCTCGGGGCGTTCCACCGGCGGCACCCGCGGGTGGACATCCACGTGACGGTGTCGCTCACCGGCTCGACCGGGCTGGCCGAAGAGGTCCGCCAAGGCCGGCTCGACCTGGCCGTGGTGGGTCTGCCGGAGTCCGACCTCGCCGGGCTGGACGTCGTGCGCGTCGACACCCGGCCGTTCGTCGTGCTGCTGCCGCAAACCCACCGGCTGGCGGGCCGCCGCGCCGTGCGGCTCGCGGACCTCGCCGGCGAGTCCTTCATCGATACCCCCCGCGGCTTCGGCAACCGGGTCGCGCTCGACCGCGCCTTCGACGCGCTCGGGTCGCCGCGGCGGGTCACCGTCGAGGTCGCCGACCTGCGCACCGTGCCCGGGTACGTCGCGGCCGGGCTGGGCGTCGCGGTCGCCCCGGACATGCCCGCGCCCGCCGAGCCGGAGGTCGTCGTGCTGCCGCTGTCCGGTGCGGGCCTTGACTGGCCGATCAACGTCGTCACCTCGGCCGCGAAGCCGCCGAGCCGCGCGTTGCGGACCCTGCTGGACCTGCTGGCCGCCGATATTTGAACGCGTTCAAAACCTCCGGTACGGTGGGTACCGTGAAGGTCGTGATCCCCGGCGGGACCGGGCACCTGGGGCGCGTGCTGAGCCGCGCGTTCGCCGGCCGCGGCGACGAGGTCGTCGTGCTCACCCGGCGGGACACCGCGCCGGAGCCGGGGGTGCGCCACGTCCGCTGGGACGCGCGCGCCGCGGGGCCGTGGACCGCGGAACTCGACGGCAGCGACGTCGTGCTCAACCTGGCCGGCCGGTCGGTGCACTGCCGCTACACCCGGGCGAACCTGCGGGAGATGTGGACCTCGCGGATCGACTCGGCGCGGGTCGTCGGCGGCGCGATCGAACGCGCCGCGCGGCCGCCGCGGGTCTGGCTGCAGATGAGCACGGCGACGATCTACGCCCACCGCTTCGACGCCCCGAACGACGAAACCACCGGCGTCCTCGGCGGCGGCGAGCCGGGCGTACCCGCCTACTGGGCCTACAGCGTCGACCTCGCCCGGGCGTGGGAGCGCGAGCAGGAGGCGGCGGACACCCCGCGCACGCGCAAGGTCGCGCTGCGGACGGCGATGGTGATGAGCCCCGAGCCCGGCGGCGCGTTCGCGATGCTGCTGCGGCTCACCCGCCTGGGCCTCGGCGGCCCGGTCGCGGGCGGCGCGCAGTACCTGTCGTGGATCCACGAAGACGACCTCGTCCGGGCGATCGACTTCCTCGTCGCGCGTGACGACCTGAGCGGGCCGGTGAACCTGGCGGCGCCGGAACCGTTGCCGTACCGGGACTTCATGAGCGCCCTGCGCGCGGCGGCGGGTGTCCCGTTCGGACTCCCGGCGACGAAGTGGCTGGCGGAGATCGGCGCGTTCGCGCTGCGTTCGGACACGGAGCTGCTGCTCAAGAGCCGCCGCGTGGTGCCGGGCCGGTTGCTGGACGCGGGTTTCGCTTTCGACCACCCGGAATGGCCGGCGGCGGCGGAGGATCTGGTCCGTCGTCCACAGAGGACGTTCAGCTGACCTGGCTGTTGTCCCGCAGCCGCCGCAGCATCAGCGCGAGGTGCAGCCGGAACCGGCCTGCGGGGGAGTCGACCTCGAACCCGAGGACGGCTTCGGCGCGGGCCAGCCGGGCCGGCATCGTGCTGTGGTGGCGGTGCAGCACCGCCGCCGCCTTGCGGGCCGACCCGGTCGCGCACAGCGCGTCGAGCGCCGACAGCGTGTCCGCGCCGTGGGGTTCGGCCGCGAGCCGGTCGAGGGCGCGGACGTCCGGCAGTCCGTCGAGGTCCGAGCCGCCGAGCAGCGAACCGAGCGCCCCGAGGCTGCCGAGCCGCTCCCACCACACGACCGGCTCGGTGTCCGAAGTGAACCGCAGCGCCGTCCGGGCGGCCGCCCAGGAGCGGGCGGCGTCGAGGGCGGGCAGCTCCGGGCCGATACCCGCCCGGCCGCCGTCCGGGACCGGCTCCGGGACCGTCTCGGCCAGGATGGCGCGGACGCCGCCCAGCTGGGCCGACCGCCCCGCGAGCCCGTCGACGCCGGTGCCCGCGAGCACGCGCAGCCGAGCCGACGGGGCGATCCCCAGCAGGTGCAGGGCCCGCGACCGCTCGGCCGTGCCCGCGTCGCCGGACAGCACCAGCTCGACGAGCGCCGGGTCGCCGAGTTCGGGCCGCGGCACGCCGTTCTGCTCCAAGAGCACCGCGGTGGCGATCGCGAACCGTTCGAGCAGCATGTCGTCGAGCGGGAGGGGCGCGCCGTCGCGGGCCACCCACACCTCGACGCCGCCTTCGAGCCGGCGGACGGCCGCCCCCGCGGGCGCGGTGCCGGGCGTCGTGACGGCTCCGCCCAGGTCCGCCCGTAGCGACATCCCCTGGCCCGGAGCGTGGACGCCGACCCGGCAGCCGGCGAGCTCGGCCGTGCTGCGCACGAGCGCGTCCAGGCCGGCCCGGCCGGTGATCAGGCGGTCGAAGAACCCGATCACCCGCACGGCGTTCTCGGCGTCGGCGTCGAGTCCGGACAGCCGCAGCAGCAGCCCCTTCATGCCGTCACGATAGGCGTGCCCGCCGCCGGATGGCGAGGTCCGCGCCCGCAACGCCCGCCGCGTGGCGGTGGCCGGGACCACGCCCGGCGGCCGAAGATCGACCCATGACCTACGCGATCGATCCCGAGCTGCTGCCCTGGCTGGACATGCTGCCCGGCGTGGCCCTGACCGACTACGACGCTCTGCTCGCGGCCCGCTCTTCGATGTCGGAACTGGGCACTGTCCTGCCGGCCTACGAGCCGGTGAACCCCGTCGACGTCCGCGACACGGCCGTGCCCGGGCCGTCGGACGCACCGGATGTCCCGGTGCGCGTCTACTCCCCGGCGAACCGCACCGGCGCGGTGCCCGGCCTGCTCTACATCCACGGCGGCGGGTTCGTCCTCGGCGACCTGGACATGTTCCACGCGTCGCTGCTCCGGCTGGTCGACGAGCTCGGCGTCGTGATCGTGTCGGTCGACTACCGGCTGGCCCCCGAGCACCCGTTCCCGGCGCCGGTCGAGGACTGCTACGCGGCCCTGCAGTGGGTCGAGGCCAAGGCGGCGGAGCTGGGCATCGACCCCGCCCGGCTCGGCGTGGGCGGCGAGAGCGCGGGCGGCGGCCTGTCGGCGGCGGTGGCGCTGCTGGCGCGCGACCGCGGCGGCCCGGCGCTGTGCTTCCAGTACCTCGGCATCCCGGAGCTGGACGACCGCCTCGGCACCCCGTCGATGCGGGCCTACACCGACACACCGCTGTGGAACCGGCCGAACGCGGTGTTCAGCTGGACCAGCTACCTCGGCGCCGAACCGGGCGGCGACGACGTTTCGCCGTACGCGGCCCCGGCCCGCGCCGCGGACCTGGCCGGCCTGCCGCCCGCGTTCGTCACGACGTGCCAGTTCGACCCGCTGCGGGACGAGGGAATCGAGTACGCGCAACGCCTCGCGCACGCCGGCGTGGCGACCGAGCTGCGGCACTACCCGGGCACGTTCCACGGCTCCGGCATGGTGGAGACGGCGGCGATCTCACGCCGCATGTTCGCCGACGAGGTCGACGCCCTGCGCCGCGGCCTGCGCGTGACCGGCTGACTGCGCGATCATGGGGGCCCCCGCGAAAGGAGCCGCCGTGCCGTCGGTCGGACTGCTGCACCCCGGCGCGATGGGCGCCGCCGTCGGGGCCGTGCTCGCCCGCGCCGGGACCCCGGTTTCCTGGGTCCCGGCCGGGCGCGGACCCGCGACGCGCCACCGGGCCGAAGAGGCCGGGCTGACCGAGGTGCCCGACGTCGCCGCGCTGGCCGGGTGCGACGTCGTCCTCAGCGTCTGCCCGCCGTCCGCCGCGCTCGACGTCGCCCGCGCGGTCGCCGCGACCGGGTTCGGCGGCGTGTACCTCGACGCGAACGCGATCAGCCCGCGGCACGCCGAGGAGGTCGAAGCGCTGTTCGGCGGGACGGCGACCGTCACCGACGGCGGGATCGTCGGCCCGCCGCCGCGGTCGCCCGGCACCACCCGGCTGTACTTGTCGGGACCCGATGCCGCCGTCACGCGGCTGGCGAGCCTGTTCGAGGACACGCACCTGCGGCCCGTCGTGCTGGCCGGTCCGGTCGGCCGCGCGTCGGCGCTCAAGCTCGCCTTCGCCGCCTACAACAAGCTCACCTTCGCCCTCGCCGCCCAGTCGTACGCGCTGGCCGAGCAGCACGGCGTCGGCGGCGAGCTGCGCGAGCTCGCCGCCGACGTGCTGCCGGCCACCCCGCTGGGCGCGCCCGGCGGGATCGCCTCCGCCGGGCGGCGGGCGTGGCGGTGGGAGGGCGAGATGGCCGAAATAGCGGAAGCCTGCGCCGCCGCCGGGTTGTCACCGGCGTTGCTCGACGCCGTGCGCGAGCTGTTCGGGCGCTGGCGCGAGCACCGCGACGACGACGGCGTCACGCTCCCTCAGTTGCTTCAGGCGCTGGTCACTCCGCCGGGGTGACGTCGATCAGCACCTTCCCGGTCACACCTTCCTCGGATGCGGTGTGCGCCTTCGCGGTTTCCTCCAGCGGGAAGCGGTGCACCGGCACACCGCGGTCCTCGCCGAGCCGCAGGGCGCCGTCGGCGAAGGCCGCCGTGACGTCTTCGGCGCCCGCGCGCAGCTTGTCCGCGCCGACCGTGTACAGCACGAGGAACTGGTAGCGCGTGTTGAGCCACAGGTTCGCGCCGAAGTCCAAGCTGATGGTCGCCCCGCCACGGTCGTTGCCGTAGACCGCGACCGTGCCGCGCGGACGCAGGACCTCGGTGTGCAGCGGCGCGTTGACCCCGGCCGCGACCTCGACGACCAGGTCGACGCCGTCCGGCGCGACCTCGCGCACCCGGGCGGCCAGCTCGGGATCGGGGTAGCGCAGCACGTGCTGGGCGCCGGCCGCGCGGGCGAGGGCGGCCTTCTCGTCGTTGCTGACCGTGGCGATCACCGTTGCGCCGGCCCAGCGGCCGAGCTGGATGGTGGCGTTGCCGACCGCGCCGGCGCCGCCGCTGACCAGCACGGTCCGGCCGTCGAGGGCGCCGGGCGCGAGCCGGGTGGGCCCGTCTTCGGCGACCGTCAGCGCCCGGTGCGCGGTCAGGCCGGGGACGCCGAACCCGGCGCCTTCGTCGAACCCGGTGGTGCCGGGCAGCGGAACCACCTGCGCGGCCGGGAGGACCGTGTACTCCTGCGCGGTGCCGGCCGCGGGCCCGTGGGTGCCGGCGAGGATCAGCCACACGCGGTCGCCGGGGGACAGGCCGGTGACGTCCGGGCCCACCGCGTCGACGACACCCGCGCCGTCCTGGTTGGGCACGGTGTCCGGCGTTTCGGTCCCGGCCTCGGCGCCGCGGCCGGCCCGGGCCTTCCAGTCGGTGGGGTTGACCGCGGACACGACGATCCGGACGCGGACCTCACCGGGCCCGGGGTCCGCGACGGCCCGCTCCGACAGCGACAGCACCTCGGGTCCGCCGTGGCGGCGGTAGACGACTGCTTTCATGTCCGGTGCAATCCCGGGGTACCCCGGGTTATTCCCGGGCGCCCGGGAAATGCGAATCCGCGCCGNCGCGACGGCCCGCTCCGACAGCGACAGCACCTCGGGTCCGCCGTGGCGGCGGTAGACGACTGCTTTCATGTCCGGTGCAATCCCGGGGTACCCCGGGTTATTCCCGGGCGCCCGGGAAATGCGAATCCGCGCCGCGGGCGAAATCCGCGAAAAACAAGCGCCACGCGGGTGATCCCCCGGCCGGGCGATTTTCGGTGTTGCCCGCGCGAAATCGTCCGTCGTCGCAGAAACTGGGCGCGTGGGAGAGGAAAAGCGCAGTCCGGGGGACGAGCGGCCGAAGCGCGATGACGGGGAACCGACACCGATCTTCGACGCCGTGTTCAGCGCCACGCGCGCGCGGTCCACTACGAACAATCCGCCGGGGGACCCGGAGAAAACGGTGCGGTGAAAAGCGTTCGGGGGAACCGGGCGTGGCGAGGCCTGGCGGTGGCGTACGCGGCGGTGTCGGTGGCCCAGGCGTACCTGGCGGCGGCGACGGGCGTCGCGTGGGCGGCGGTGCTGGCCGCGCTGTTCCTGGCGGCGGCGGTCGCGTGCGGCGCGGCCGCCCGCTGACCTGAGGCAGTTTGTTCGACGTCCGCAGTGAACATGTAGCATGTCGCCGGCACGGGCATCGGCGGTCGAGGAGCGGAACGTGGCAAGCGTGGTGAACAGCATGATCGCCGCCGAGTACGCGGCGGGAGCCACGATCTCGGAACTGGCCGAACGCTGGGGCATCGACCCGCGCCAGGTCGTCGAGCGGCTGGCGGCGACCGTCGGGTCCTGACGGCCGGCAGCCTCGGAAGAAGGCTTGGGACCGCCGCCGCGAGCGAGTCGCCGCGGCGGCCCACCGCCTCAGATCGCGCGTTCTCCCTTGCCCAGCACCACGATCCCGCCTTCGCTCACGTGGTAGTGCCCGCGGTCGCGAGCCAGGTCGACGCCGATGTGCGCCCCCGGCGGCACCACGACGTTCTTGTCCAGGATCGCCCGCCGCACCACCGCGCCGCGGCCCACCCGGGCTCCGTCCAGCAGCACCGACCCCTGCACCACCGCGCCCTGTTCGACCAGCACGTCCGGCGACAGCACCGAGTCCACCACCTGCGCGCCCGAGATGATGCAGCCGTTGCTGACGATCGACTGGTTCGCCGAGCCGCCTTCGACGAACTTCGCCGCCGCGCGCTGGCCGGGGTGGGCCAGGATCGGCCACTTGCGGTTGTACAGGTTGAAGATCGGGTGCGTGGAAATCAGATCGGTGTGCGCCTCGTAGTAGCTGTCGATCGTCCCGACGTCGCGCCAGTAGCCGTGGTCGCGCTCGGTCTCGCCGGGCACCACGTTGCCGTTGAAGTCGTACACCGCCGCTTCGCCGGATTTCACCAGCGCCGGGATGATGTCGCGGCCCATGTCGTGGTGCGAGGCGGCGTTCTCGGCGTCCGCGTGCAGCGCCTCGAGCATCACCTTCGTCGTGAAGATGTAGTTGCCCATCGACACGTACGACTCCTCGGGGGAGTCCGGCAGGCCCGGCGGGTCGTCGGGCTTCTCCATGAACGCGTCGATCATCAGCCCGTCGGTGGTCCGGATGACGCCGAACGAGCTCGCCTCCGCCCGCGGCACGCGGATCCCGGCCACCGTGACGCCGGCGCCCGAGGAGATGTGGGACTCCAGCATCTGCCGCGGGTCCATCCGGTAGATGTTGTCCGCGCCGAACACCGCGATGTACTCGGGGTCCTCGTCGTAGACCAGGTTGAGGCTCTGGTGGATGGCGTCGGCGCTGCCCTGGTACCAGCGCGGGCCCAGCCGCTGCTGCGCCGGCACCGGCGTCACGTACTCTCCGGTCAGCGACGACAGCCGCCACGTCGTCGAGATGTGCCGGTCCAGCGAGTGCGACTTGTACTGCGTCAGCACGCACAGCCGCCGGAAGCCGCCGTGCACCAGGTTCGACAGCACGAAGTCGACCAGGCGGTGCACGCCGCCGAAGGGCACGGCCGGTTTCGCGCGGTCGGCGGTCAGCGGCATCAGCCGTTTGCCCTCGCCGCCCGCGAGCACGATGCCCAGCACGTCGGCTCCAGTGTTCACGACGACCTCCCGCACGCTTCGTAGAGGGCGACCGTCCGCTCGGCGATCGCCTTCCAGCCGAACTCGCCGACCGCGCGCTCGCGGCCGGCGGTACCCATCGCGGCGGCCCGCTCCGGGGAGCCCACCACTTCGTTCAGCGCGGCGGCCAGGCCCGCCTCGAACCCTTGCGCGTCCTGGTCGTCGTAGTGCACGAGCAGCCCGGTGCGGCCGTCGTCGACGACCTCCGGGATGCCGCCGACGTCGCTGGCCACCACCGGCGTGCCGCAGGCCATCGCCTCGAGGTTCACGATGCCGAGCGGCTCGTAGACCGACGGGCACGCGAACACCGCGGCGTGGGTCAGCAGCTGCACGACCTCGGTCCGGGGCAGCATCTCCGGGATCCACCGGACGCCGGTGCGCGTCTTCTCCAGGTCGGCGACCAGCCCGCGGAACTCGGCGTCGAGCTCGGGGGTGTCCGCGCCGCCCGCGCACAGCACCAACTGGACGCCGGGGTCGAGCGACGCGCCCGCGCGCACCAGGTGCGGGACGCCCTTCTGGCGGGTGATCCGGCCGACGAACAGGACGTACGGCCGGTCGGGGTCGATGCCGTGCTTCGCCAGCGCGTCGGTGCCGGGGTCGGGGCGGTAGAGCGCGGTGTCGATGCCGTTGTGGATCACGTGCACCCGCTCGGGCGGCACCGCCGGGTACGCGGCGAGGACGTCGCGGCGCATGCCGCCGCTGACCGCGACGATCGCGTCCGCGGCTTCGTAGGCCTCGCGCTCGATCCACGACGAGACGCGGTAGCCGCCGCCGAGCTGTTCGGCCTTCCACGGCCGCAGCGGTTCCAGCGAGTGCGCGGTGACGACGTGCGGGATGCCGTGCGTCATCTTGGCGAGGTGCCCGGCCAGGTTCGCGTACCAGGTGTGGCTGTGCGCGAGGTCGTGGCCTTCGAGGGCGTTCGCCATGGACACGGCGATGTCCATGGTCGTGAACGCGGGCTGGCGGTAGCCGTGGGGATCCGTGTGCCCGGTCGCGTCGGGACGGTCCGCGCCCCAGCAGTGCACGTCGAGGTCGACCAGCGGCCGCAACTCCCGGGCGAGGAACTCCACGTGAACTCCGGCGCCGCCGTAGACCTCCGGCGGGTATTCCCGGGTGAGCAGGCCGACCTTCATGACCGAAACCCTATGGCCTCCCCGGCCTGTGGCGCAGTCTGGCGTCCAGGGGAATCTTCGGAGTTTTCGGTCACTGCTCAGATGAGCGCGAAGATCAGGGTTCGCGGGTCAGCGTGAAGTGGCCGACGCCCTTCGCCGCGGACCGGACCTGCCAGCTGTCCGGTCCGGTCGCCGGGCCCGTCCCGTAGACCAGCCGGTAGTCCGGCTTGCGCGGTGCGGCGGAGCGGTCCAGCCAGTGGTAGTTCACCCGCAGCGCCAGGCTCATCAGCGGGTTCGCCGTCGCGATCCGCTGTTCGACGAGCGCGACCGCCCGCCCGCGGTCGGAGAACTCGTCGAGGATCGCGCACTCGCAGTAGTAGGCGAGGGTGCCGATCTCGCCGGGACTGGCGACGCTGGCCCCGCCCAGCCGCGCGCCGAGCTCCGTGCCGACGCGCGCGTAGTCCGGGGCGCTGGCCCAGTTCCCGAAGATCACCGGCGACTTCCACGGCACGCCCTGCGCGGCGTCGACCGCGGCGCCGGCCAGCACCAGGACGCCGACCAGCCCGAGCGCGACCGCCGGGGGAGCGCCGCGCAGCGCCGGGTGTTCCCGGGCCTGCCCGGCCCAGGCGCCGAACGCGGCGACCGCGAAAGCGCTCGCCGCGGTCAGCGGCGCCACGTAGTACCAGTGGAACGGCCCGACCCCGAGGAACGAATACGCGACGTAGTAGAGGATTCCGCCGCCGGCGAGCGCGGCGACCGGGCCCAAGGCGGGGAACTCCGGCCACCGGACGCCGAACCGCGCGGCCGCCCAGCCCGCCAGCGCGACCACGCCGAGCAGCGCCGGCACGAACGACACGAGCACGGTGACCGGCCAGCCGACGTAGTACATGACCGGCCCGGTGCTGTAGGTCCACGGCGCGAACAGCCCGGCCTGCAGCTGCTTGATCACCAGCGTGTCCGGCACGAACGACCCGAAGGCGACCCAGCTCACCACGAACCACGGCGCGGCGGTCAGCACGGCCACGCCCACGACGCGCGGCAGGCGCCGCCGGATCGCGGGCGCGCTCACCGCGATCACGACGACGAACAGCACGAGGTCCAGGCGCGTCAGGACGGTGAGCCCGGCGGTGACACCGAAGAGCGCCGGCCGTCCTTCGACGGCGAAGACCGTGAGCACCAGCAGCACGGCGGGGATCAGCAGGACTTCCAGGCCGATCGCGGACAGCACGAACGGGTTGAGCAGCACCAGCGCGACCCCGAGGACGCCGGCGGCGGCCGGCAGCGCGAGCGCGCGGCCGAGGCGCAGCCACGCCCAGCCGAGCGCGGCGCCGCAGAGCACGGTGAGGATCCCGAGCGCGACCACCGGGTGCGGGCCGCCGGACAGCCGCGTCACCAGGGTCAGCGCCGCGAGGAGCAGGACGTTCAGCGGCGACGTCGCGGAGTTCGCCGGCGAGCCGGGGATGAGGCCCCATTCGCCGTGCACGGCGAGGTTCCGGGCGTAGGCGAGGGTGATGTAGCCGTCGTCGGTGAGGCTGCCGCGCACCACGAGGAAGACGGCGGCGCCCAGCACCGCCCCGAAGACGGGCAGCCACCGGTGCGCGGTCGTGGTCTTCGCGTCCGTTTCCGCCAGCACCTGCCCACCTCGCGGAACCACCGCCCGCTGTCCGACTGCCATGGCCCGGCACCGTAACGACGGCGCATTACCGGGGTGCTACGCCCGGATCACGTCCGCCGGACCCGCCGGGGTTCACCCGATAGTGGCACGGCCCGGTGGGGTCCGCAGCGTGGTCCACAGTGGACGTGGGTCAGGGAGTCCGCCGGCGGATCGTGACCAGGACGAGGGCGGTGCCGGCGACCGACCGGCGTGCCGGACGACGCCCCTCGGCGACGGTGAGGTCACGCGCGTGTCGCCGCCGACGAAGAGGCTGGCTCGGCATTCCGGGCGTCAGGGGAAGCGAGTTGAGCCGACCATTGTCAAGTTTGCGCGCGCGTGGCCACAGTGGACGGACCTGCGGCGATGAAATCCGGATGACCGCAACCTCCTCCCGGGGCGGGATGCGCCCGCCGCGCGCACTTCCTAGGCTGTCCGTCGTGGGGGCGAGGGTGGTGAGCGGGATCCGGGCCCGCCTGGAGGCGAGCCTCGGCCGCGCCGGGATCGGGCTGCCGTGGTGGGTCCCCGTGGGTGTCACCGCCTTCGGGGTGGTGCTGGCGGTGGCGGCGGTGGCGCAGCGAGGGGCGCTGGTGCCGCCGGCACCGATCGCCCTCGCCGGGCTGCTCGCCATCGTGACCGCGCTGGCCTGGGCCGTCACCGGCATCATCGTCCCGCCGTGGCTCAAGGCGCTCACCGTGCTGGCGGCCGTCGCCATCCTGCTGGCGCGGCCCGCCGTCCCGGACTTCGCGCCGGTCGTGCTCGTCGTGCTGGCCGCCGAGACCGCCGCCATCGCGCGCCCCGGCATCGCCTACGCCGTCGCCGCCGCCAGTGTCGCCACGCTGGGCGTGGCCGCCGCGCGGGTCGGGCTCGTCGGATTCCCCGTCTACGTCGCCGCCGTCCTGCTCGGCACCGCGGGCGGGTTCATGATGCGCTGGTACGTCCGCGCTCTCGACGCCGAACGCGCCGCCCGGGACGCCGTGCGCGACCAGGCCGTCCTCGCCGAACGGCAGCGGATCGCCCGCGAGGTGCACGACGTCGTCGCCCACTCGCTGAGCATCACGCTGCTGCACCTGACCGGCACCCGCCACGCCCTGCGGCAGGACCGCGACATCGAGGAGGCTCTCGAAGGCCTCGCCGAAGCCGAGCGCGTCGGGCGGACGGCGATGGCCGACATCCGCCGGACCGTCGGGCTGCTCGCGGAGGCGCCCGCTGGGACCCGCCCGCTGCCCGGCGCCCGCGACATCCCCGCGCTGGTCGAGCGGACCCGCGCGGCCGGGTTGCCGGTGCACTACGAGCAGGAGGGCGACCTGGCCGCCGTACCGGACCTGGCCGGGCTCGGGCTCTACCGCATCGCGCAGGAGTCCCTGGCCAACATCGCCAAGCACGGCGCCGGCGCGGATGCGCGGATGCGGCTCGAGGTAGGCGCGGCGGAGGCCCGGCTGGTCGTCCGCAACCGGCTGCCGGCCGAGGGACGGCGCGGGATCGGCGGGTCGGGTCTGAAGGGGATGGTGGCGCGGGCGGGGCAGCTGGGTGCGGAGTTGTCGGCGGGGCCGGAGGGGGCGGATTGGGTGGTGGTGGTCGGCGTGCCCGCGGATGGTGCGCCGTGACCGCGGGCGGGGTCCGCGTCGTGCTCGTCGAGGGACGGCGCGGGACTGGCGGGTCGGGCGTGAAGGGGATGGTCGCGCGGGCGGGGCAGCTGGCTGCGGAGTTGTCGGCGGGGCCGGAGGGGCTGGACTGGGTGGTGGTGGTCGGTGTGCCCGCGGGTGGCGCGCCGTGACGGGGAGCGAAGTCCGCGTCCTGCTCGTCGACGACCAGGAGCTCGTGCGGTCGGGGCTGCGGCGGATCCTGCGCGAGCGCGACGGGTTCGTCATCGCCGGCGAGTGCGGCGACGGCGCCGAAGTCCCCGCCGCGCTGGCCGCCCACGACGTCGACGTCGTCGTGATGGACCTGCGGATGAAGCACGTCGACGGCATCGAGGCGACGCGGCGGATCGGCGGCCGGCCGCCGGTGCTGGCCCTCACCACGTTCGACGACGACGAGCTGCTCGCCGGCGCGTTGCGGGCGGGCGCGGTCGGCTACATCCTCAAGGACTCGCCCGCCGAGGACCTCATCCGCGCCGTCCGGGCGGTCGCCGCGGGCGACGCCTGGCTCGACGCCTCGGTGACCGCGCGCGTCCTCACGACCTATCGGCGCGCTCCCGCCGACGAGCCCGCCGGCCCGCCGCCGGGACTGCTGACGCCCCGCGAGCTGGACGTGCTGCGGGCGGCCGGGCGCGGGCTGTCCAACGCCGAGATCGCCGCCGCGCTCGTCGTCTCCGAGCTGACCGTGAAGAGCCACCTGGGCCGGATCTTCACCAAGCTGGGCCTGCGCGACCGCGCCGCGGCCGTCGTGTACGCCTTCGACCACGGCATCGTCAGCCCACGCGGGTCCATTGTGGACGATGCGCCGGTGCGGCCGGCCGTGCCGGCGCCGGATCCTTCGCCGGGACTGCGGTTCTCGGTGCTGGGACCGCTGCGGGCCTGGCGCGGCGGCACCCCGCTCGACCTCGGGCCGGTGCGCCAGCAGGCCCTGCTGGCGGCGCTGGTGCTGCGCCCCGGCGTGACCGTCAGCCAGGCCGAGCTGCTCGACGGCGTCTGGGGGCTGGAGCCGCCGGGCACCGGGGGCCGGGTGCTGCCGGTGTACGTGCACCGGCTGCGCAAGTGCCTGCGCGCGCCCGGCGAGCGCACGCCGGACTCGGTGATCGGCCGCACGCGCGGCGGCTACCGGTTCGCCGCCGACGGCGTCCGGACCGACACCGCGCGGCTGGCCGAGCTGGCCGCGGACGCCACCGCCGCCGAAGAAGCGGACGAGCCGGCCGCCGCCGTCGAATCCTGGGCCGCCGCGCTCGGGCTGTTCCACGGTGAGCCGCTTTCCGGGCTGCCGGGGCCGTTCGCCGAAGGGCAGCGGCTGCGGCTGACCGAGCGGCGCGCCGCGATGCTGACCCGCAAGGCGCGGCTGCAGCTGCGGCTGGGCCGGTACGCCGAAACCGCCGACGAGCTGTCCGCCGTGCTGGCCGCCGAACCGCTGCGGGAACCGGTGGCGGCGTCGCTGATGCGTGCGCTGCAGGCCACCGGCCGGCGCGCCGAGGCGATCGCCGTGTACGGCCGGATCCGCGACCGGCTGGCCGCGGATCTGGGCGTGGAACCGGGGGAGGAGCTGCGCCGCGCGCACCGCGCGGTGCTGGACGACGTGCTCCACCCGGACTTCCCCGGGTGAGGAGTCAGGAAACGCGGGCGGCCGGCGTCCTGGCGAGCCCGGGGTGCAGCGGCAGCACGCGGTCGAGGCCGAGGATGGCGTACGGGATCTTCCGCGCCAGCGCTTCGCGGTAGGCCTCGACGAGGACGCTGAAGACCGGCGAGTTGCAGTACGTCGTCTCGGTCAGGTCGGCCACCGGACCTCCCGCAGCCGGGACGTCGTGGCCAGGTCGAGGTCGCCGGCGCAGCGGACGGTCACGACGCCGGCGTCGGTCGTCGTCGCGAAGCGGGGCGAGGTGCGGTTCTCGGTCATCGGATTCCCCCCTGCGGTGCGAAGTGCCCGGCGCCACCCGAGATCACCCGTCCAGGTGGAGCGGATCGCTGCGACATCCGAGCGATAACGATGCACGAGCGTTGCGCCGGGCGGTACCTTGGAATGACAGCACCGTTTCGCGACGTGCCGGCCGTGGCGGGTTGCCACACCCCGCGGCCGTGTGGACCCGGCTGACGCGGGCCGGGTCCCGGCGCCGGGCGGCGCCGAAGGGGACGCGGCAGGTCGACGCCCCGCCGCCGCGTCCCCCGCGCACGCTTCGGACCGTTACGTCCGCTTCGTTCCCCGCTCCGCGTCTGTCCGCCGTGTCGCCACCGGCCGCATGATCCGGCCGTCGCTAAGCTGCGGCGATCGAGGCGAAGGGGAACGGTGGATCCGAAGAGCGTCGACGAGCCGTCCGGGGCGGGTGCCTGGGCGCCGGGCAAGGTCGCGGAACTGCTCGGCGTCTCGCCGGTGACCCTGCGCAGCTGGAGCGCGCGGTACGGGATCGGCCCGACGGCCGGCGGCGCCGGCCGCCACCGCCGCTACTCCGACGCCGACGTCCGCCGGCTGCAGCACATGCAGCGGCTCGTCGGACGCGGGATGCCGGTGCGGGAGGCGGCCGCGGCGGCGTTCGGCGGCGCGGCGGACCCGCCCGAGGTGCCGGCCGCCCGCCGGGTGCGCGAGCTCGAGGAAGCGGCCGAGGACCTGCGCTCGGCGTCGGTCGCGGGCCTGCTCGACGAGACGCTCGGCACGCTCGGCCCGGTGGCGGCGTGGACCGACGTCCTGGCCCCGGTCCTGCGGGGCCTGGGCGACCGCTGGCAGCGCGGCGACGTCTGCTTCGCGTCGGAATGGGCGCTGACGACGGAGATCTCGCTGGCGTTCGAGCGGTTCAGCCGCCGCTTCCCGGCGGCCGTGCCGGGGCGGCCGGTGCTGCTGGCCTGCTGCCCGGCCGAACGGCACTCGCTGCCGATGGAGGCCCTGCGCGCGACGCTGGCGGAGGCGGGCATCCCGGTGGCCTACCTCGGCCAGCTGGTCCCGGCGGAGACGGTCGCCGACCTGGCCGCGCGCCTCGACCCGGTGCTGGTGCTGCTGTGGTCGCTGGCGCCCCCGACGGCCGACGACCTCCTGGCGGCCCGGGTACGGGACCTGGGCCGGGTGGTGGGGACCGCGGGGCCGGGCTGGGAGCACCTCGGTGATCGCGGCTTCGCCCGGGTGAACGACCTGGCGTCGGCGATGGAGCTGGCGGTGGCGACCGCGGGGGACTGAGGCGCGCGCAGGCCTTCCGGCCCCTTCGTCCCCGAGCCGTTCGAACTCGCGCTTAAAGAGCGGCCCGCCCGGCGGGTTGCGGATTCGTCGCACCCGCGACGAGCACCGCTCACCGGGGCACGGCGAGCGATTCGCCGACATCGATGTCATTTTTCCTAATTCTTGTCCTCCTTGTCTTCTTGACGCTCCCAGCGCGCGCGGCGGAAGCTTCCTGGCAACGTTGTCACCCACGCCCGAACGGAGTTCCCCCATGGCGGAGGAGTACGGCATCGCCGCCGATGTCGAGCCCGCGGAGGTGACCGCCGTTTCCCGGCGGCACGTCCTGGCCGCCGGGACCGGCCTGCTGGCCGGGTTCGGCCTCGCGGCCGTCCTGCCCGGGGTCGCGTCCGCCGCGCCCGCCGTCGCCGACGCGCAGGCGGCGACGACCGACCTCGCCCTGTTCCGCCCGGTGCAGGTGTCCTCGACCGCCTACGCCGCCACCCCGGCCGACTTCGCCGTCGACGGCCTCGCCCAGGTCGGCGTCAAGGGCTCCGGCTGGCGCGCCGCGGACGGCGACGGCCAGTGGATCGTCGTCGACCTGCAGGGCCAGTGCCGGATCGACTCGGTCGTCCTCACTTTCGAAGCCCAGCCCGGCGACCCCGCCTTCGACGCCGCCGGCTCCCGCAGCCACACCAGCGGCTTCGAGATCCTGTCCAGCTACGCCGTGTCGTTCGACCTCGACGTCTCCGGCGACGGCAAGGCCTGGCGCACCGTCCACCACACCGACGCCGGCACCGGCGGCGTCGTCACGATCCCGCTGCCGGCCGTCACCGCCCGCTGGGTCCGCTTCAGCGCCGGGAGCCGCTCGACGACCAACCCGCTGGGCCTCAACGGTTTCCAGGTCTTCGGCACCAGCAAGGACAACCGCCCGGCCGTCCGCGGCTGGACGAGCTTCCCGGTCCGCCCGCACGACGACCCGCCCGCGCTCGCCGTTGCGGCCGACGGCACCGTGCCGCTCGAGTCCGGCTGGGTCCTCACCATGGACGACTGGGCGCCCACGGGCGACGGCAAGGCGCTCTCCGGCGACACCGTCGACACCCGCGGCTGGCTCCCGGCGACCGTCCCCGGCACCGTCCTCGCGTCACTCGTGGAGCAGGGCCAGCTGCCCGACCCGGTCTCCGGGATGAACCAGCTCCACGTCCCGGAAGCGCTGTCCCGCCACGCCTGGTGGTACCGCCGCCGCTTCGCCCTGCCGCGCGGTCTCGACACCTCGCCGGGCCGGCACGTCTGGCTCGAGTTCGACGGCGTCAACCACGAAGCGCAGATCTGGCTCAACGGCGCGGAAATCGGCACCCAGAGCCACCCGTTCGGCCGCGGCGCGTTCGACGTCACGGCGGCGCTGCGCCGCACCGGCGACCAGGCCCTCGCCGTGAAGATCTCGCCGATGCCGCGGCCCGGCAGCCCGGGGGACAAGGGCGCCGACGGCAGCTCGTGGCGCGACGCGGGCAGCACCATGTTCGACAACTCGCCGACCTACCTCGCGGTGTCCGGCTGGGACTGGATGCCCGCGGTGCGCGACCGCGCGTCGGGCATCTGGGACCACGTCCGCCTGCGCTCCACCGGCGCGGCGGTCCTCGGTGACGTCCGCGTCGACACGAAGGTGCCCGACGCGAACACGGCCGAGGTGACGCTCACCGTGCCGGTGCGCAACGCCGCCGCGACCGCCCAGCGCGTCAAGGTCGGCGCCGCCTTCGGCCCGGTCAGCGTCTCGGCCACGGTCACCGTCCCGGCCGGGCAGACCACCGACGTCGCGTTCCCGAAGCAGGTGGTGAAGAACCCGAAGCTGTGGTGGCCCAACGGCTACGGCGACCCGAACCTCTACGAACTGACGCTGACCGCGGCGATCGGCGCGAGCACCAGCGACCGCCGGACGGTCAAGATCGGCCTGCGCGAGATCGGCTACCAATACGACCTGCCGATCGTCATCGCCGACGGCCGCGCGACCCAGACCGTCGACCTCGCGCCGCAGAACGCCCGGTTCGTCCGGATGCTGGGCCTCAGACGCGCCACGGGCTGGGGGTTCTCGCTGTGGACGATGTCCGTGCTGGACGGCTCGGGCACCGACGTGGCGCAGGGCAAGGCGGCCAGTTCGCTGTCGGTGGCCGACGGCAACCCGCCCGAACGCGCTTTCGACGGCGACCCGAACACCCGCTGGACGTCGGCCTACGAGGACAACCAGTGGCTGCAGGTCGACCTCGGCGCCGCGACGGCATTCGAGAAGGTGGTGCTGACCTGGGAAACCGCTTACGCGGCGACCTTCAAGATCCAGGTGTCGCAGGACGGCGACACGTGGACCGACGCGGCGTCGGTGGACAACAGCCCGAAGCCGCTGACCTTCCTCGTCAACGGCGTCAAGGTGTTCGCCCGCGGCGGCAGCTGGGGCTGGGACGAGCTGCTGCGCCGGATGCCGGCCGAGCGGACCGACGCCGTCGTCTCCCTGCACCGCGACATGAACTTCACGCTGCTGCGCAACTGGGTCGGCTCGTCCTACCGCCAGGAGCTGTTCGACGCCTGCGACAAGTACGGCATCCTGCTGTGGAACGAGTTCTGGGACGGCTGGTCGACCGACCCGGCCAACCACGATATCTTCCTCGCGCAGGCGAAGGACACCGTGCTGCGCTACCGCCACCACGCGTGCGCGACGGTCTGGTTCGGCTGCAACGAAGGCACCCCGCCGCCGGCGATCGACAACGCGCTGCGGGACATCGTCCACGACAACACCGACCTGCTGTACCAGGGCAACTCGGCGGGTGGCGTGATCACCGGCGACGGGCCGTACTTCTGGCAGGACCCGAAGCGGTACTTCACCGGTGAGGCGACCGGCGGCAAGTACGGGTTCTGGAGCGAGATCGGGCTGCCGACGGTGTCGGTCGTGGAGAGCATGCGCAACCTCGTCGGCAAGGACGACCCGGGCTGGCCGATCGGCGCGCCGTGGTTCCTGCACGACTGGTCCACGGGCGGCAACCAGTCTCCGCAGAGCTACCTGGCGGCGATCGACGCGCGGCTGGCGCCGTCGACGAGCCTGGCCGAGTTCTGCCGCAAGGCGCAGTTCGTGAACTACGAGAACATGCGCGCGATCTTCGAGGCGTGGAACACCAGGCTCTGGGCCGACGCGACCGGCGTGCTGCTCTGGATGTCGCACCCGGCGTGGCACAGCACGGTGTGGCAGACCTACGACTACGACCTCGACGTCAACGGCAGCTACTACGGCGCGCGCAAGGGCTGCGAGGCCCGGCACGTCCAGGCCGACCCGACGACGTGGCAGGTCCGCGTCGTCAACCACACGCCGTCGGCGCTCAGCGGCGTGACGGTCACCGCGCGGCTGTTCTCGTTGGACGGCGCCTCGCTCGGTGCTCCGGTGCAGCAGAAGCTGGACGTCGCCGCGAACGTCGGCACGCCGGCGTTCACCGTGCCGTTCGACGCCGGGCACCCGGACCTGCACCTGCTCCGGCTGACCCTGACCGACGCACGCGGCGCGGTGCTGTCGGAGAACACGTACTGGCGCTATCGCAGCGACACGGCCATGCGCGCGCTCAACCAGCTCCCGGGCGCACGCCTGACGTCGTCGTTGAAGGCCGACGGCGACGCCTTCACCGCGACGATCCGCAACGACGGCAGGACGGTCGCGGCGATGATCCGGCTGTCGCTGCGGGAGCGCAACGGCACCGATCGCGTCCTGCCGACCCGCTACGGCGACAACTACTTCTGGCTGCTGCCGGGGGAGAGCCGCACGGTCCGCGTCGAGCCGCGGCGGCGCGTGCCCGGCGCCCGGCTGCAGGTGGAGGCCTACAACGTGGCGGCGAAGCTGACGTCGTAACCCGATTGGTGCGGGCGCACGAATCCGAGACGTGAATTCGTCCCTTCCGACGAACTAGGCTGGCGGTGTCCCGCCTAGCTTCGGGAGGTGCTCGTTTCGGTGAACCTGCGCCCGCACGCCAGCCTCGGCCGCGTCCTCGACGACCTGGGCGGCACGTTGCTGGACCTCGTCCTCGGGGACGCCGACCGGCCCGGCGGCATCGGCGGCGTCGCCATCCACGACCCGCTCGACGAGCCCGCGCTCCCGCAGCACGCGCTGGTGCTGGGCGTCGGCCTCGCCGAGCCCGACGAAGTGGTGCGCCAGCTGCGCGTCCTGGCCCGCCACGACGCGGCCGGGCTCGTGCTGCGCGCCCCGGTCACGGTGACGGCCGCGATCACCGCCGCCGTCGAGGAGTCCGGCGTCGCGCTGCTGAGCTTGGCCCGTGGCGCGTCGTGGGCCCAGCTCGCGGCGATGCTGCGGTCGTTGCTGGCCGAGGGCGATGTCGGGGACGCCCAACCCGAGACCCTCGCCGGGCTGCCGTCGGGTGATCTCTTCGCCGTGGCCAACGCGATCGGGGCGCTGATCGACGCGCCGGTCACCATCGAGGACCGCCGTTCGCGCGTGCTCGCGTTCTCCGGCCGCCAGGACGAAGCCGACCCCTCGCGCGTCGAGACCATCCTCGGCCGGCAGGTGCCCGAGCGGTTCTCCCGGATGCTGGCCGACCGCGGCGTGTTCCGCGAGCTCTACCGCAGCGACCGGCCGGTGTACGTCGATCGCCCGCCGGAGAGCCCCGAGGGGTTCATGATCCCCCGCGTCGCCGTGGCGGTCCGGGCGGGCGACGAGATCCTCGGTTCGATCTGGGCCGCGGTGCGCGAACCGCTGACGCCCGACCGCACCCAGGCCCTGTGCGACGCGGCCCGCCTGGTGGCGCTGCACCTGCTGCGCGTCCGGGCCGGCGCCGACGTCGAACGCCGGCTGCGTGCGGACCTGCTGAGCACGGCGCTGGAAGGCGGGGCGGCCGCGCGGGAAGCGTTGAGCCGTCTGGGTTTGGCGGACCAGCCGGTGGTCGTGCTGGCGCTGGGGGTGCTGGAGAACGGCGCCGAGGACGCGGAGGTCGCGACCGAGCGCCAGCGGCTGGCGGACGGCCTCGCGATGCACCTGAGCGCGGTCCACCCGCGCTGCGCGGCGGCGCTGGTCGGCGACACCGCGTACGGGCTGGTGCCGGTGACCCGCGACGCCGACGGCGAACGCCGCGCGCTGCGGATCGCGAAGGACTTCCTGGACCGGGTGGGCGACCGCGTCCGGGCGGTCATCGGGATCGGGCCGGTGGCCCGCAGCGCGGCGGAGCTGCCGGAAGCCCGCGACAGCGCGGACCGCGCGTTGCGCGTGCTGCGCTCGGGCAGCGGCGCCGGCCGGCGGGTGGCGGCACTGGCCGACGTGCACGTCGAGGCGCTGCTGCTGGAGCTGCAGGACCTCGTCGCGGCCCGCGGCGACCGCCCGACCGGCCCGGTCGCGCGCCTGCTCGACTACGACGAGCAGCACCACGCCCACCTGGTCGAGACGCTGCGGGCCTGGCTCGACGCTTTCGGCGACGTCATCGCCGCGTCGGCCGCCGTGCACGTCCATCCCAACACGTTCCGGTACCGCCTGCGCCGGCTGGCCGAGGTCGGCGGTTTTGACATGACCGACCCGGAAGCCCGGTTCGCGGCCATGCTCCAGCTCCGCGTCGTGGCCCCGCCGGCGTCCTGACCTGTCCGAAATGTCGGTGATTAACTACCGACTTACGGCGCCCATGTGGTGACTAACCTACTTTCGACCGGTGTGCGACCCCTTCGGGGCATGTGACCCTGCTCGGACTTCACGACAGGTGATCAAGCTTCCACGGAGGTGTACCGGGTGTCACGCAAACGGGTCATCGCAGGGACGGCAGCGGTGAGCGCGGCCGTCGTCGCGGTGTCGCTGGCCACGACCGGCTCGCCGGCCTACGCGACCATCGCGCAGCCGTCGATGCACGCGCTGAACTCCCTCGCGATGCCGTTCGGCAGCGTCGTGCGGTCGCAGCAGGAGATCGGCGGCGTGCCGGTGTTCGGCGGCCAGCTGGTGCAGCTGCGCGACAAGGCGGGCGCGGTCGTCGCGACCCACGGCCGCACCACGAAGAAGACCACCGGCGCCTTCCCGGCGAGCGACGCCGGTGCCGCGGACGCCGCCATCGCGGACGTCGCCAAGCGCACCGGCCTCGCCGCCACCACGCTCAAGGCCGACGCGCCCCGCGCGTACTGGTACGACGCCACCCTCGGCGGCGCGAAGGGCGACGGCGTCGCCGTGCCGACCTACCAGGTCACCGTGCACGGCGCGAAGCTGGACGACAAGTGGACCGAGGTCGTCAAGGCCGGCACCCAGGACGTCCTGACGTCGTGGTCGGAGGTCCGCGAGGCCAACCGGGACGTCTGCGACGCCGACCACAAGGTGGTCAGCGGCAGCACCGCGTCGGTCCGCTGCGGGACCGCTTTCGCCGTCACCCGCGAGGAAGGCGGCGCCGAGTCGAGCGTCGCCGACGTCAACAACGTCTACACGTTCTTCGGCCAGGCCTCCGACTTCTACCGGAAGTACGTCAACGTCGACCTCACGAACCTGATCGGCGCCGACTACTCCGACGGCACCGGCAAGGCGCTGCGCGGCACCGTCCGGATCTGCGTCAGCGGCGAGTGCCCGTTCGCGAACGCCTTCTGGGACGGCGAGCAGATGGCCTTCGGCGAGGGCGTCACCACCGACGACATCACCGGCCACGAGCTGACGCACGGAGTCACCCAGCACACGTCCGGGCTGAGCGGCGGCCAGGCCGACTCGATCAACGAAGGCCTTTCCGACGTCTTCGGCAAGTTCATCGGCATCACCTCGAACGACCCCAACGACACCGGCGACAACCGCTGGCTGCTCGGCGCGGGCTCGTCGCTGGGCGCGATCCGCAACATGAAGGACCCGCGCTCGTCGCTCAAGCCGCAGCCGGACATGGTCAACGGCCCGGGCTGGGACACGAACAACCCGGACGAGCACATCAACGACGGTGTCGTCAACAAGGCCGACTACCTCATCACCGACGGCGACACGTTCAACGGCCAGACCGTCCGCGGCCTCGGCCTCGACAAGTCCGTCCAGATCTGGTGGGGCGTCGAGAACACGCTGACCCAGAGCGCCACGTTCAAGGACGTCGGCGAGGCCCTCAACTCCTCCTGCGCGGCGCTCGCCAAGGCGGGCACCGCGGGCATCACCGCCGACGACTGCACCCAGGTGGGCAACGCGGTGAAGGCCACCCAGCTGGACCAGGACCCCAGCTAGCCTCACATCCGGCGCCGAAGGCCACTCCGGGAAACCGGGGTGGCCTTCGGCGCGTAAATCCGGTTGGCGGCCCGGAAAGCCGCCGCTACGCTGCCCGGAGTCCGAGACCGCGTCGAACGAAGGGAGCCGGCCGTGCACGTCGCCGTCGTCTCCCGTCCGCGGTCCGAGGTGATCCTCGTGTCCCCGCGCCCCCGGTGCCTGCCGCGCGGCTCGCACCGGCACCCCGGGCCGTAGTCCACTGTGGACTGACCGGCCCGGGCGAATCGCGCTGCCCGACCGGATCGTCCGCAAAGGACCGCGCCATGCGGACGCACGACCTGACCACCGTCCGCAACCTGGGCATCCTCGCCCACGTCGACGCGGGCAAGACCACCGTCACCGAACGGATCCTGCACCTCGCCGGAGCCACCCACAAGACGGGCGAAGTCCACGACGGCACCACCGTCACCGACTTCGACCCGCAGGAACGCGACCGCGGCATCACGATCTTCGCCGCGGCCGTCGGCTGCGCGTGGCGCGGCCATCGGCTCACCATCGTCGACACGCCCGGTCACGTCGACTTCACCGCCGAGGTCGAGCGGTCGCTGCGCGTCCTCGACGGCGCGATCGCCGTGTTCGACGCCGTCGCGGGTGTCGAGCCGCAGAGCGAAACCGTGTGGCGCCAGGCCGACCGGCACGGCGTCCCGCGGATCGCGTTCGTCAACAAGATGGACCGCGCGGGCGCCGACCTCGACGCGGCCGTCGCGTCGATCCGGGACCGCCTGCACCCGGCACCGCTGGTCGTCCAGCTGCCGATCGGCCGCGAGGACGGCTTCACCGGCGTGGTCGACCTGGTGCGTCCGCCGGTGGACGCCTCGTCGGAGGTGCGACGGCGGCGCCGGGTGCTCGAGGAGGCCGTCGCCGAGCTGCACCCGGTGGCGCTGGACGAGTTCTGCGCCACCGGGACGATCTCGGCGGAGACGCTGGAGAAGGCCCTGCGGGAGCTGACCCTCAGCGGCGACGGGCTCGTCGTGCTGTGCGGCGCGGCCTACCGCGACCGCGGGATCGAGCCGTTGCTCGACGCCGTCGTGGCCTACCTGCCGTCGCCGCCGGACGTCCCGCCGGTGCGCGCCGACCGGCCCGCGGACCCGGCGGCGCCGCTGGCCGCGCTGGTCTTCAAGGTGGCGGCGACCGCCACCGGGCGGCTGACGTACGTGCGGGTGTACTCGGGAACGCTGCGGAAGGGAGACCAGGTGCGCGACGGCGACCGCGTCGACCGCGTCGCGCGGGTCCTGCGCGTGCAGGCCGACCGGCACGAGCAGGCGGACAGTGCGGTGGCCGGCGACATCGTGGCGCTGGCCGGGCCGAAGGCGGCCCGGGTCGGCGCCACGCTCTGCGCGCCGGACGCCCCGGTGCTGCTGGAGCCGCCGCCGACGGCGGACCCGGTGGTGTCGGTGGCCGTCGAAGCCCGCCGGGCGGGTGACGGCGACCGGCTGGCGTCGGCGTTGGCGCGGCTGGCGGAGGAGGACCCGTCGCTGGTCGTGCGGACCGATCCGGAGACCGGGCAGACGCTGCTGTCCGGCCTGGGCGAGCTGCACCTGGAGGTGGCGGTGGAGAAGCTGCGGCGCGACCGCGGGCTCGAGGTCTCGGTCGGCCGGCCTTCGGTGGCGCACCGGGAAAGCGTGGTCCGCGGGGTGTCCGGGCTGCTGTACCGGCACGTCAAGCAGGACGGCGGGGCGGGCCAGTTCGCCCACGTGGTCCTGGACGTCGAGCCGGCCGCCGAGGGGTTTGAGTTCGCTTCGGCGGTCATCGGCGGGGTGGTGCCGCGCGAGTACGTCCGCGCGGTCGAGGCCGGGTGCCGGGACGCCCTGGGCGAGGGGCCGCTGGGCGGGCACCCGGTGACGGGCCTGCGGGTGGTGCTGACCGGCGGGACGACCCACCCGAAGGACTCGTCGGACCTGGCGTTCCGGACGGCGGGGCGGCTCGGCCTGCGGGAAGCGCTGCGCGCGTGCGAGCTGCGGCTGCTGGAACCGGTCGCGGAGGTGGCGGTGACGGTGCCGGCCGACGCGGTCGGCGGCGTGCTCGGCGACCTCGCGGCCCGCCGCGGCCGCGTGGCCGCTTCGCAGGTCCGCGCGGGCACGGCGGTGGTGACGGCGACGGTCCCGGTGGCCGAGCTGTTCGGCTACGCGAACCGGCTGCGCAGCCGGACGCAGGGCCGCGGCACGTTCACCGCCCGCCCGTCGGGCTACGCCCCGGCGCCGTAACCGGATGCGGCCCCAGCGCCCCAATGGGGTTGTTTCATCCTGGTTGTGGCTGGTCAGGGTGCTGGGGTCCTGGTGGTTGCCTGTGGTGGCGCGAA
>NZ_JBDLYJ010000029.1:0-19199 GCF_051337345.1 Amycolatopsis sp. MEPSY49
CATGAAAGGGTCGTTCATGTCGTCTGACGAGGTGAACGACCCGTTCATGACATGCGGGCGACCGGATCGGCCGCGCTGACCTGACTTTGCCCGGACCTTGCCGGGACGGGTGGGCTGTCCGGCGGGGTCTGGGGCTGGCCGCAGCGAAGCCCGAGTGTCTTGAATGACTCATTTCAGTCGTCGGTGTCCCCTGGGGGACGTCCTGCCCGGGGTGAAAAGCGGGTGTGATCCTCTGTCGAGGTCATGTGTCCTTGGTACTAGTCCAAGGCCGTCATTCAGCCTGAACCCGGGAGCTGCAGAGTGTCCTGCACTGTTGCTTCGAGCCCGCGAGTCCGGCTTCGTTCCGAAACTCATCGCACCCCGGGCGACCACACCTGTCCCTGACCCAACTACCTGACCACACGCCCCACCCGCGACCGGTCTACGAACCACCGCACCACCCATCACGCCCACCCCGGCGGACCCAGCGCCCACCGGGGCAGACTTGCGCGCCACTCACCTGCCGAATTTTCGAGTCAGGACCTCCGAAGACCTGAATGACTCATTCAAGACCTCGGCGGAGCCGCCGCCGACCACGCCGCCGCGACTTTGCCGGAACCCTGCCAGGACCGGTCGGGTCTGAGGTGCTGGCGCTCAACCCTCCGTGAACCAGTCCGGGCCCGGCACCGGCCGTTCGCACTTCCACCCGGTCGCGGCCATCAGCTTGCCCGAAACCACCCGCTGCGACCGCCCCATCGGTTCCGCCAGCGGGATCCGCGAAACCAGCCACTTCGGCAACGCCCGAGCCCGCCGCACTCCAGCCGCCTCGGCCATCGCCGCTCCCAAGGAGGCCTTCGTCACCGGCGGCGCACCCACGTTGTAAACCCCCGATGGCGCGTCCAACGCCGCCACCGCCGCCGCGGCCGCGTCGGACGGGTGGATCGCCGTCGTCCAATCCGAACGCGATCCCATGATCAACGGTGCTCCGCGGCGAGCCGCCGCCAGCAGGGCCGACGTCATCGCGTCCGTCCCCAGCAGCGTCCCGATCCGCAACCGCACCACCGTGCGGTCCGTCAGTGACGCCACGTTCGCGTGCGCCGTCACCGAGGAAGCCGTCACCCCCGTCGGCCGCAGCGGTGCGTCCTCCGCCAAAGGAGCCGCACCCCCGTCCGCGTACACGAACGAGATCCCCTCCTGGACCACGATCCGCACCTCGTCGACCTGCCGGACCGCCGCCGCCAACGCCGCGCTCCCCGCCACCCGAACCTGATCGTTCGGAGCCCACGCGGACTTACGAGTCATCTTCCGCGGAATCCGCGTCGCCAAGTTCAGCACCGCGTCATGCCCCCGCAACGCCGTGACCAGAGAAGACGTCGAAAACAGATCGCCGACGACCGGCTGCGCGCCCGTCGCGCGCACCGCATCCACCCGCGAAGCGGACCGCGCCAGGCCGCTCACCGAATACCCCGCCGCCAGCAGGCGGGCCACCGCCGGCCGCCCCAGTACGCCCGTTGCCCCGATCACCATCACTCGCTTGCTCATGCGGGCTGGACGAGGCGGCGCACCGAAACGTGACTACCCCACCTCACCCGGGGGCGGCGGCTGGACGTCGACCGGGACGCCCCAGTCCGAATAGCGCGTCGTGATGCGGGCGTCGGAGCCCTGCAGGACCGGGGACAGGTCCAGCACGATCTGCAACGGCCGGTGCGCGTCGTCGAGCCACAGCTCCACCGGGAACTTGCCCAGCCGCCCGGCCGAGTCCGCCGGCAGGCCCGCGGGCAGGTCCGCGCCCAGTCGCGCCAAGTCCAGCTCGACGCGGTAGTGCTCCGCCGTCATCCCGTCCAGCTGCCCGCGCTCCGCCGAGACGATCGAGCCCGCCGTGCGGATCTCGCCCAGTGTGTGCGCCGGGTCGTTCTGGGCCGCCAGCTGGGCCAAGCTGCCGCCGAGCACCTGGGACACCGGGTCGGTGCCGTCCGCCGCGACCGCCACCCACGGCTTGCCCGCGCCGACCTCGTCGCGCGACCCCTCCGGCACCTTCGCGTACAGCTTCCCCGCCACCTGCCGCAGCTCCATCGGCTCGCCGATGAAGTCGGTCGTCAGCACCTGCGCCGTCCCGTCCGCGCCGAACCGCGCGTGCCCCTGGCTCTTGGACCGGACCTGGCCGACCGCGACGTCCGTGCCGAACTTCGCCGAGCCGCCGCTCTGGGTCGCCGCCGTGGCGGCGTCGGCCAGCGCCCGCGCGTCGGCGAACGCGGGTGGCGGTGACGGCGGCCCGGAGCAGCCGGTGAGCAGGACGAGCAGCAGCACGACGGCGGCTTTGCGCATGACGCAACAAAAACACAGCGGCTCCCCCGAACCCGTTCGGGGGAGCCGCTTTTACTCAGAGTCTCAGCGACCGGCCTTCTTCATCAGCTCGCCGAGGTCGACGACCTGGTCGGCCGGCGGAGCCGTCACGTCGACCGTGGTGCCCCAGTCGCTGTACTTCATCGTGAACTTCGCGTCCCCGGCCGGCGCGCCCAGCGCCTGCATCATCGGGCCCTGGTCCATGGTGACCTGCACCGGCAGGTTGTCCTTGTTCAGCCACAGCTCGGCCGGGATCTTGACGTCCTTGCCCTTGAGCATCTCGGTCAGCTTGTCGCGCGAGGCCGCCGGGAGCGAACCGGTGAACTGGTCGACCGCCTTGGCGACGTCCAGCTCGACCTTGTAGTGGTTGACCTTCTCGCCGTTCAGCTCGGTCTGGTCGGACGAGATGATCCGGCCGGTCTTCGAGATTTGGTCGAGCATCTTGCTCGGGTCGCTCTGCTCGGCCGACTGCGACAGCGAGCTGCCGAGCGCCTGCGAGATCGGGTCGTCGCCGTCGGCCGAGATCTTGGCCCACGTCTTGTCGGTGCCCATCTGCTTCTGCTGGTCGGCGGGCAGCTTGATGTACATGACCTTGTCGACCATGCGCATCTCGGTGGTCTCGCCGGCCGCGGTGCTGGTCATCGAGAACTTCGTGTTCGCGCCGTCCATGGCCATCGCGCCGGTCGCGCTGATGGTCTGGCCGGCGGCGGCGCCTTCCATGGTGAACTTCGCCGACTTGGACTTCTCGGTGCCCTGCTTGGACGCGGAGGCCAGCTGGATCGCGTCGGTGAACGGCGAAGCGAGGCCGCTGCCGCCCTCGGCCTGGGTCTGGCTGCCGGCGGCGGCCGGCTGGGCGGTGCCGGAGTTGCCACTGCACGCCGTCAGCGTCAGCGCCAGCACGGCGGCGCTCGCGGCGACCAGGGTGGTCTTGCGCATCGAATTCCCCTCAGAGTCGGATGGTCCGCTCGGCTTATCGCCCGAACGGGCGAATAATTACATCTCTGACGGTGACGATCCGCAGTCGGTTCCCGGTTGTCTCACGACTCTGTGGCGCGGGTCACTTCGTGGCCGCCGCGAGAGGCCAGGAGGCGCCGCAGCGACGCGAGTCTTTCCGTGCTCGCCCGGCCCTCGGTGACGACGTCGTCGAGCGCGCAGTCCGGGTCCTCGGGCGGTCCGAGGTGCCCGCAGCCCGACGGGCACTCTTCGGCGGCCGCGGCGAACTCTTCGAAGGCGTCGACGATGTCGTCCGCGGTGACGTGGGCCAGCCCGAACGACCGCACGCCGGGCGTGTCGATCACCCAGCCGCCGTCCGGCAGCGGCAGCGCGACCGCCGCGACGGACGTGTGGCGTCCCTTGCCGACCGCGCTCACCACGCCGGTGGCCAGGTCGGCCGTCGGGACCAGGCGGTTGACCAATGTCGACTTGCCGACACCGGAGTGGCCGACCAGGGCCGTCACGCGGTCTTTCAGCAGCTCGTCGAGGCCTTCGGGCTCTTCGTCGTAGCGGCTGACGATCACCGGGATGTCGAGGCCCGCGTACCCCGCCAGGAGCTCGTCCGGGCTGGCCAGATCGGCCTTCGTCAAGCACAGGACCGGTTCGACGCCGCCCGCGTAGCAGGCGACGACGCAGCGGTCGATGAAGCCGGTGCGCGGCGGCGGGTCGGCGAGCGCGGTGACGATCAGCAAGCGCTCGGCGTTGGCGACGACCAGCCGTTCGTACGGGTCGGTGTCGTCGGCCGTGCGCAGCAGCGAGCTGGTCCGGTCGTCCACGCGGATGATGCGCGCGAGGGTGTCCGGCTTGCCCGAGACGTCGCCGACGATGCCGACCCGGTCGCCGACGACCACCGGGGTGCGGCCCAGCTCACGGGCCCGCATCGCGGTGACGACCTGCTGCGGATCGGCGTCGACCGCGCAGGTCCAGCGGCCGCGGTCCTTGCCGATGACCATGGCGGTGACGGCGTCGGCGTGCTCGGGACGGCGCTTGCTGCGGGGGCGGGTGCCCTTGCCCGGACGCACGCGGACGTCGGACTCGTCCAGCTTGCTCCAGTCGTTGCGCGCCAAACCCTCGTCCTCTCGTGCGCCGGTGCCACCCGAATGATCCCACGTCGCTCGCCAGCGCCCTGGCCTGCGTGTAACGATGACTCATCCGGCAAGAGGAGGCGCTCATGTGCGGCCGTTACGCCGCCACGAAGGACCCGGCGAAGCTGATCGAAGAGTTCGAGGCCATCGACCTCACCGAGGGGCACGCGCGGGCCGACCACAACGTCGCGCCGACGAAGAACGTGGTCACCGTCGTGCAGCGGCACCCGCGTGACGAAGACGGTCAGGTCCTCGAGGACGAGCCCGCCGAGCGCTCGCTGCGGATGATGAAGTGGGGCCTGGTGCCGTTCTGGGCGAAGGATCCGTCGGTCGGCTCGCGGATGATCAACACGCGCGCCGAGACGGCGGCCGAGAAGCCCGCTTTCCGCCGCGCGCTGGTGTCCCGCCGCTGCCTGGTGCCCGCCGACGGCTGGTTCGAGTGGCGCCGCACCGGCAAGGAGAAGGAGCCGTTCTACATGACGGAGCCGGACGGCTCCTCGATCGCCTTCGGCGGGATCTGGGAGACCTGGCGGCCGAAGGACGACGACAACGCGTCGCCGCTGATCACGTTCTCGATCATCACGACCGACGCGGCGGGCCAGCTCACCGACATCCACCACCGGATGCCGCTGATCGTGCCTCGCGCGCACTGGGACGGCTGGCTGGACCCGGACCGCGAAGACGTCAAGGACCTGCTGGTCCCGACGCCGGACGACATCGTCGAGTCGTTGGAGCTGCGGCCGATCTCGACGTTGGTCAACAACGTCCGCAACAACGGGCCCGAGCTGCTGGAGCGCGTCGAGCCGGCGAACGAAGACGCTCTGTTCGACGTGCCGAAGTCATGACGGCCGTCTCCGTCGATACAGCGTATGGCCCCGCGCGGGTGTATCTGCACTGCGCGGAGGAGGGCGACGCGGTGCTGATGCTGGGTCACGGCGCGGGCGGCGGCCTCGCGGCGAAGGACCTGGTGGCGGTGACGCGCGCGGCCCAGGCGGCGGGCGTGCACGTGGCGCTGGTCGAGCAGCCGTACCGGGTGGCGGGCCGCCGGGCGCCGGCCCCGGCGAACCAGCTGGACACGGCGTGGCTGACGGTCGCCGACGAGCTGTCGGAGCGCTTCGACCAGCTGCCGCTGGTGTTCGGCGGGCGGTCGTCGGGGGCGCGAGTGGCCTGCCGGACGGCTTCGGCCGGGCAGGCGGTGGCGGTGTTGTGCCTGGCGTTCCCGGAGCACCCGCCGGGCAAGCCGGAGAAGACGCGGCAGCCGGAGCTGGACGCGGTCGAGGTGCCGGTTCTGGTGGTGCAGGGGGAGCGCGACCCGTTCGGCCGGCCGAAGGCGGGGCCGCACCACGAGATCGTGCTGGTCGACGGGGACCACAGCCTGTCGAAGGACCTGGAGACGGTTTCGCGGGCGGCGACCGAGTGGTTGTCCCGGGTGCTGCGCCCGCTGGCCTGAGCTGGCGGCCGGTCGACGAGCAGTCGGTCAGGCCGCGATCGGCGCCACCACCGCACCGGTCAACCGGATCAGGTCCGCCGGCGCCAGTTCCACTTCGAGACCCCGTCGCCCCGCCGAACAGAACACCGTCTCGAACGAAGACGCCGTCTCGTCGATCACCACCGGGAGCCTGCTCCGGTGACCCAGCGGCGAGATCCCGCCCAGCACGTACCCCGTCGACCGCTGGGCCGCCGCCGGGTCCGCCATCTTGGCCTTCTTGCCGCCCGCCGCGACCGCCAGCGCCTTCAGGTCCAGCTGGCCCGTGACCGGGACCACGCCCACCACCAGCCGGCCGTCCACCTCCGCGACCAGCGTCTTGAACACCCGGCCGCGGTCCAGGCCCAGCGCCTCCACCGCCTCCAGCCCGTACGACTCCGCGCGCGGGTCGTGGTCGTACGCGTGCAGCGTGTGCGCCACCTTCTGCTTCCCCAGCAACGCCGTTGCCGGGGTGCCCTTGCCTGCCATGCGGCGGAGTCTAGGGAATGCCCGCGTGACCCGATCGGTTGTACGGGGCGTGACCACAACGCTCGCTACCACACGCTCTCGCAGCCGCCGCCGCCCTGAGGCACCGGCGAACCGCGGTGTGCCCGGCCCCCGCGTAAACTCGGGTCCGCCGTATGCGCGTACGCGCATCGACGCCGAGCGGGAAGGGAACGGTTTGCCGAGCACGCAGAACTCAGCGCCGGAAGAAGCGACCGAGGCCGAGCGCGCCGAGCGCTTCGAGCGGGACGCCATGCCGCTGCTCGACCAGCTGTACTCGGCCGCGATGCGGATGACCCGCAACCCCGCCGATGCCGAGGACCTGGTCCAGGAGACCTACCTGAAGGCGTACGCGGCTTTCGCCTCCTTCAAGGCGGGCACGAACCTCAAGGCGTGGATGTACCGCATCCTCACCAACACCTACATCAACGGCTACCGCAAGCGGCAGCGGCAGCCGGTGCAGCAGCCCACCGAGGAGATCACCGACTGGCAGATCGCCAAGGCGGAGAGCCACACCTCCAGCGGGCTGCGCTCGGCCGAGGTCGAGGCGATGGACAACCTGCCCGACACCGACGTCAAGGCCGCCCTGCAGAAGCTGCCCGAGGAGTTCCGGCTGGCCGTCTACCTGGCCGACGTCGAGGGCTTCGCGTACAAGGAGATCGCCGAGATCATGGACACGCCCATCGGCACCGTGATGTCCCGCCTGCACCGCGGCCGCGCGCAGCTGCGCGACCTGCTCGCCGACGTCGCCCGGGAGCGCGGCTTCATCCGGGGTGCCAAGGAAGAGGTGGCGGGGCGATGAACGACATGTGCGAGGGCGCGTCCGACAAGGTCCGCTGCGAAGAGGCGCTCGCCGACATCTACCTGCTCCTCGACCGCGAGTGCAGCCCGGAGCGCGACGCCGCGCTGCGCGCCCACATCGAGGACTGCCCGCCGTGCCTCGAGGAGTACGGCATCGACGAGCACATCAAGCAGCTGCTGGCCCGCAAGTGCGGCGGCGACCACGCCCCGGCCGAGCTGAAGAGCCGGTTGCGCGCGTCGATCCGCCAGACCGTCGCCACGCGCGGCGGCGTCAGCGTGGAACGCACCGAGATCACCCTCGAGCAGCGTTCCGAATAGCGCCCGAGCACCACGAAGGCCCCCACACCGCGGCGTGGGGGCCTTCGTCATGCCGACGCCGGGAATCAGGCGTT
Organism: Amycolatopsis sp. MEPSY49; assembly: GCF_051337345.1. Classification (NCBI taxonomy): domain Bacteria; kingdom Bacillati; phylum Actinomycetota; class Actinomycetes; order Pseudonocardiales; family Pseudonocardiaceae; genus Amycolatopsis; species Amycolatopsis sp. MEPSY49. Next base: position 7,563 of record NZ_JBDLYJ010000029.1, read on the forward strand.
GGGCTTCTTGCCGTGGTTCGCGCCGTTCTTCTTCCGGTCGCGACGCTTGCGGGCGCGCTTCGACATGTTCACTCCTCGTCGTCAAAGCTGGTCAACCTCTCAAGTGTGTCATGACGTCCCGTTCTGGTTGGATGGGGTGGTCGGGCGAGCGCGAGGAGGGTGTCGATGGCGGAGATCAGGGCCGAGATGGTCGGCACCGTGCTCGAAGTCGTCGCGGAGCCGGGCGCCGCGCTGAACGCCGGGGACACCGTGCTGATCCTGGAGTCGATGAAGATGGAGCTGCCCGCCGTGAGCGCGCGGGCCGGCACGCTGACCAGCCTCGCCGTGGCGAAGGGTGACCGGGTCCAGCAGGGTGACGTCCTCGGGACGGTCGAGTAACCCGTGTCCACGCTCGCCGAACTGCTCGCCGACAACACCGGCCTCCCCGGGGAGGCGGCGGACCACCTGCAGACCGTCGTCGCCGAGTGGCAGCTGCTGGCTGACCTGTCCTTCGCCGACTTCCTGCTCTGGGTCCCGGTGACCGAGGAGCTGCAGCCGGACGGCGGCGACTTCGTCTGCGTCGCGCACGCCCGCCCGACGACGGCGCCGACCGCGCACCCCGAGGACGTCGTCGGCACCCGGTTCACGGTGGAGGAGCACCCGCAGCTGGCGAAGGCCATGCGCGAGGTGCGGATCTGCCGCGAAGAGGACCCGCACTGGTACCGCGACCTGCCGATGCGCCGCGAGGCGATCCCGGTGCGCTTCCACGACCAGGTCATCGCCGTGATGAGCCGCGAGACGAACCTGGCCGCGCCGCGCGTGCCGTCGCCGCTGGAGATCGCGTACCTGGGCAGCGCCGGCGACCTGTGCCAGATGATCGTCGACGGCACGTTCCCGCCGAACGGCAGCAACGCGACGGACACGCACACGTCGCCGCGGGTGGGTGACGGCCTGATCCGGCTCGACTCGAGCGGCACGGTCGTGTTCGCCAGCCCGAACGGGTTGTCCGCCTACCACCGGATGGGGCACGAGTCCGACCTGGTCGGGACGCGCTTGGCGCCGCTGACGCGGTCGCTGATCCGCGACCCGTTCGACGCGACCGAGGTGTCCCACCGGATCATCGAGGCCCTCGACGGCAAGCCGTCGAGCCGCACCGAGGCCGACTCGCGGCGCGGCGCGGTGGTGCTGTTCCGCGCGCTGCCGCTGCGGCCGGCCGGGCAGGCGGCGGGGGCGCTGGTGCTGGTCCGCGACGTCACCGAGGTCAAGCGCCGCGACCGTGCGCTGCTGTCGAAGGACGCGACGATCCGCGAGATCCACCACCGGGTGAAGAACAACCTGCAGACGGTGGCGGCGCTGCTGCGCCTGCAGTCCCGCCGGACGTCGTCGGAGGAGGCGCGGCTCGCGCTGGCGGAGTCGGTGCGCCGGGTGACGTCGATCGCGCTGGTGCACGAGGCGCTGTCCATCTCGGTGGACGAGCGCGTCGACCTCGACAAGCTGCTCGACAACGTGCTGCCGATGGTCGGCGAGGTCGCCACGGCGGAGTCGCAGGTCGGACTGACCCGGAAGGGCTCGTTCGGGGTGGTGGTCGCGGAGATCGCGACGCCACTGGTGATGGTCCTGGCCGAGCTGGTGCAGAACGCCATCGAGCACGCGTTCCCGGCGGGCCGGTCGGGCAAGGTCGAGCTGGTCGTGGAGCGTTCGGCGCGTTGGCTGGACGTCGTGATCCGCGACAACGGGCGCGGCCTGCCGGCGGGGTTCTCGCTGGAGCGGTCGGACGGGCTGGGCCTACAGATCGTGCGGACGCTGGTGGAGTCCGAGCTGCGGGGCTCGCTTTCGCTGCGGAAGGTGCGGACGGAGGCGTCGTCGACCCGGGTGACGGGAACGGAAGCCGCGCTGCGCATCCCGCTGTCGCGGCGGCTCTAGCTCCGCCGCGGTTCGGCATCCCGGCTGTGGACCGTCGCGTTTAGACTGCAACGCCGCTGGGCACATCCGGTGCGGCGGAAGCGATCGGGTGCGGGTCGCGGAGGGCGAACACGCTGAAGGCCCGGCACCTGGTGCGTGGTGCCGGGCCGTTCAACGTTTGCGGAAGGACTTGAAGTCCTCGTGAGGTTTCAGCACACCCGTCGTCAGGTGGTTTCACCTCGGTTGTTAAGCTCGAACCGGGTAGGTATCGCCCCAGACGACGTGAGCACAACAGTGCTCCGCCGGGAGAATTCCGCTGCGGTTCCGGTACTGCGGGGAAACTGTGTTGATCTAAAAGAACGTCAGGCGTTGGTACGCGTGCCGATGTGCGTACGGCGGCGCTTGAGCGCGCGTCGCTCGTCCTCGCTCATGCCGCCCCACACGCCGGCGTCCTGGCCGCTGGCCAGAGCCCAGGCCAAGCAGTCGGAAGCGACGGTGCAGCGGTGGCACACGGCCTTCGCCTGAGCTACCTGCGACAGAGCGGGCCCGCTGGTTCCCACCGGGAAGAACAGCTCGGGGTCCTCGTCTCGGCAGGCCGCGTCGTGGCGCCAGTCCATGTTCGTGAGCTCCTTCACATGGCGCGGGAGGGCCGCGCCACAGTCGTCAATGGCGGTCGTGTTCTTGGGTGCTTGTGAATGCTTTCACGAAGCACCGCTTTCGACAAGGGTTTCCGGAAGATCGGTGAGTCAGCTCACCCGGCCGAGCGACGCGTCTGACCTGCGGTTTCTCTCCGAAACAGCCACCCGAAGGGAAGGCTGATGCGGTGAGTGGAGCTTCTGCGTCGACGAACGGCAGATTGCACTTTGCCGCAGGCGATCAGCGGTCCCGTCGTCACACGATTACCGTGAGTGCGTTCGGGACGCTGAAGAACTCGACCCTGGTCCGCTGGCCGACGAGGTCGCCGTCCACCTGGAAGTTTACCGGTTCAGCTGCGTCGATGCGGATCATCGGCACGTCGTCGTGACGCACGAGACGTTTGCCCTTTTGGTTGCTCTTCGTAGCCAAAGCGCGGCGTACATGCTTGAACACCGTCGGCAACCCGAGACCGTTCAGCGCGAACAGGCCCAATCCCGTCTCGAACGAGCAACCCGGGTTGAGGTGGACCGGACGCTCGCCCAGGTAGCTCCACGGATCGGTGTTCGACACGAAAGCGGTCAGCGCTTCGGTGGGTTCCTCGCCCGGCACGCGGATGGTGAGGGCGGGCCGGCCCAGCGGCGGCCGGAAGTAGGAGCGGACGGCGGCGCGCAGGTAGAGGCCGGCGGTCGTCTGCTTGCCGCGGCGCTTGGCCACGCGGCCGACGACGTCGGCGTCCCAGCCGAGCCCGGAGTTGAAGGTGAACCAGTGGCCGTCGGCCAGGCCGAGCCCGACCCGGCGCGAGCGGTCGTTCTCCAGCGCGTGCAGCAGCTGGTGGGTGGCTTCGACGGGGTCGGAAGAGATGCCGAGGGCGCGCGCGAAGACGTTGGCCGAGCCGCCGGGCACGACACCCAGCGCCGGGACGCGCCCGATCTGGGTCGGGTCACCATCCGAATCGGCCAGCAGGCCGTTGACGACCTCGTTGACCGTGCCGTCGCCGCCGTGCGCCACGACCAGGTCGATCCCGTCGCGCGCGGCCGAGCGCGCGACAGCCATCGCGTGGCCGCGGTAGTCCGTCTCGACCACGTCGAGCTTCACCTGGCTGGCCAGTGCGTGCGCCAGGACGTCCCGGCCACCGGCGGTGGTCGAGGTGGCCTGGGGGTTCACGACGAGGATTGCGCGCACCACCGCAGGGTAGGTGACTTCCGGCGGCCCGAGAACCTTCCGGACCCGCATGGTGACGGGCGCAACCCTGACGAACAGCACCTTCGAGACCCTGTGCCGGGCGGCCCTCCTTCACGTGCGAGTGTCCGCTCGTCGTGACAAGTGCACCCGGGCCGACCGCCCGCTCATCGACGACTCCTGAATTCTCAGCGCCCGGGCGGTCCCGCGAAAACGGCCGACCGGGTGGCATACGATCGAATCAGCTCACGCACGGTGACCCGCCCTGGTCGAGTCCACTGTGCTCCCGCAAAGGACCCCCGGAAGGCCCCGCCGTGAAGCTCTCGCCCGCTCCCCGTGAGGTCCGGCTGGCCGGTGTGGTCACCGCGGTGCCGTCGCTCGCCCTGCTGGTGTTCGGGGTGGTCGTGCTCGTGAACGGACTGGGCTCGCCCGCGCAGCCGGGCAACAACGTCTACGTCGAGTCGGGCACCTTCATCGTGGTGGCGCTGGCGTTCCTGGCCGCGTCGGCGGGGCTGGTCCTCGGCCAGACGTGGGCGCGCTCGCCGGGTGTGGTGATCGCGCTGATCGTGATCGGCCTCGGCTGGTACCTGCTCGGCCCGTCGGGCGAGCCGGTGTGGGGCGTGCCGGTCGCGTTGTTCGGCATCGTGGCGCTGGTGCTGCTGTTCCGCGCGCCGTCGCGGGCCTGGGCGCTGGGCCTGCGCGAAGGCGAGACGGAGACGGAAGCCGCCGAACGCGGCGGCCTCGCCGGCCGCCGCGCCGAGCGCGAAGGGCACGAAGAGGACTAAGCCTGGGCAGCCAAGGCGCGAAGGGGCTCGTCGGTGAGCCGGTTGACCGTCCACTCGTCCATCGGGACCGCGCCGAGCGCCTTGTAGAACTCCGTCGCCGGGTTCCAGTCCAGCACTGACCACTCGAGCCGCGCGTAGCCCTTCTCGACGCACTCCGCCGCCAGCGCGGCCAGCAGGGCCTTGCCCAGGCCGGACCCGCGGTGCGACGGCAGGACGAACAGGTCCTCCAGGTAGATCCCGTGCACCCCGCGCCAGGTCGAGTAGTTGAGGAACCACACCGCGAAGCCGGCGATCTCGCCGTCCACTTCGGCCACGTGCCCGAACAGCTTCGGTGCCTCGCCGAACAGCGCCTCGTGCAGCTGCGGGGCCGTCAGGTGGCACTCGTCCGGGGCGCGCTCGTAGTCGGCCAGCGCGTACGCCAGGCCGACGGCGGCCTCGACGTCGTCGGGGCGGATCCGGCGGATGCGGTCGTCGGGCACTTCAGTCCTCCAGGGCGGGCGGCAGGTTGAGGTGTTCGATCTGCGGTTCGCCGCGCTCGTCGCCGAGCACCGCGATGCCGGCCGCGTCGAGTCCGAAGTGGACGCCGGACGTCGCGGGCAGGCCGAGCCAGCGGGCCACCAGCACGCGGCTGAAGTGCCCGTGCCCGACCAGGATCACGTCGCCGGCTTCGATGTCCTTCCGGGCGCGCGTCAGCACGCGGTCCGCGCGGTCGGACACCTGCGAAGCGCTTTCGCCGCCCGGGATCGGGTGGGTCCAGACCGTCCAGCCCGGTACGGTTTCGCGGATCTGCGGCGTGGTGACGCCTTCGTATTCGCCGTAGTCCCACTCGCCGAGGTCCTCGGTGACCTCGTCGACGCGCAGGCCGGCCAGCGCGGCCGTCCGCAGCGCCCGGGTCCGCGGGCTCGACAGCACCAGCGACGGCCCGCCGACCAGGCTCCGGAGCGTGCCGCCGGCGGCCAGCGCCTGCCCCTCGCCGGCCGGCGTCAGCGGGATGTCGGTGCGGCCGGTGTGCCGCCCGTTCACCGACCATTCGGTCTGGCCGTGCCGGAGGAGGAAGAGACGGTTCGCCACACGGGCGAATATATCCGGCGGTTTGCCCGGCGGCCGGTCGTCTGCTTAGCTACTGAACAGTAGCTTAGTTCAAGGAGACGCCGATGCCCGAGACGCCGACGTTCGCGCTGTGGCACAAGCTGGCCGCGAAGCCGGGTGGGAAACAGCTGTTCAGTGCCGCGATGTGCGTGCGCGTGCCGTACTTCCGCACGGTGCTGCCGTCGGTGCGCGAGCTGCGGCCCGGCCACTGCGAGGTGACCGCACCGAAGTGGTGGGGTGTCCACAACCACATCCGCACGTTCCACGCGATCGCCGCGTGCAACCTCGCCGAGATCGCGATGGGCATGCTCGCCGAGGCGACCGTCCCGTCCACGCACCGCTGGCTGCCGAAGGGGATGAACGTCCAGTACGTCGCCAAGGCCGAGACGGGCCTGCGGGCCGTGGCCGCGCTGCCCGAGCTGCCGGAGTTCGGCGACGAGGGCTTCGAGCTGCCCGTCCTGGTGACCATTTCGGACACGAACGGCAAGTCCGTGGTCACCGGGACGATCACGATCTGGGTGACGCCCAAGAAGCGTTAGAGCGGCTTGTACTGCACGTACGTCGTCTGGTGGAACGTGTTCTCGCCGGACGGCGACGGCAGGCCCAGCCGCCGGTCGACGAGCTCGCCGAGCGGACCGCACCCGGTGGTCGCGGGTACGGCCAGATCCGGGTCCACGACACCGAAGTGCATGGTCGGCGGGTTTTTGGAGAGGACGGTCGGCGGCACCGCGGGGTCGTCGTGGACGACCGTGTGCAGCACGCCGATCCGGCAGTCCTTGCGCAGCAACGGGTGCCGCAGCACCGCGTAGACGTCCAGTTCGCCGCGCCGCTCGTCGTTGCCCTGGAAGTCCGAGTACCCGCCGTAGCGCAGCTGGAGCGTCGTGCCCGCCAGGCCGGGGACCCGCACCGGCTCGTGCCGCAGCGCGCCGAACACCTGCGCGTACTGGCCGTTCACCTTGCCTTCGCTGAAGGTCAGCCGCATCTCCCCGAGCGGGACCTCCCGGTCGTGGATGGTCAGTTTTCCTTGCGAGACAAAGGCTTCGCAGCGCCACGTGCCCGGGTCGGCGTTCGCGGGCGGTGCCGGGCAGTCGGTGAAGTCGAAGGCCGGCAGCTCGTCCGCGGACGCCGTCCCGGGCACGACCCCCAGTGCGGCCACGGCGGCCGCGGCCGCCCCAAGCGCGAGAAGTTTCATGCCGGTGAGCTTGCTCGCGACGCCGGTCGCGGACATCCGGGATCGCCCCCAGGGGAAGGCCGGAATTTCCCTCGACTGGGTGAAACACGTTCTGAATAGTTAACGCCGTTTACTCAGATCGGGCATGCTCGGGCCCATGTCTGCCTTCTCCCGCCGCCGGTTCCTCGGCCTCGCCGCCCTGAACTCCGCCGCCGCCCTCGGGCTGACCACGGTCTCGACGCGGCCCGCGGCCGCGTCCCCGCTCCCGGAGTACGCGCCGGCAGTGGTCATCGGCACCGGCTACGGCGCCGCCGTCACGGCGTTGCGGCTCGGTGAGGCCGGGATCCCGACGCTGATGCTCGAGATGGGCAAGCTGTGGACCACGCCCGGCGCCGACGGCAAGGTCTTCTGCTCGATGCTCGCGCCGGACGAGCGGGCGATGTGGTTCAAGGACCGCACGGAGGCGCCGCTCGCGTCGTTCCTCTGGCTCGACCTGGCCAACCGCGACATCAAGCGGCACGCCGGCGTGCTCGACCGCGTGAACTTCGGCGACATGGCGGTGTACCTCGGCCGCGGCGTCGGCGGCGGGTCGCTGGTCAACGGCGCGATGGCGGTGACGCCGAAGCGGTCGTACTTCGAGGAGATCCTGCCGCGCGTCGACGCCGGCGAGATGTACGGCAAGTACTTCCCGCGGGCGAACGCGGAACTCGGCGTGAACGTCGTCGACCCGGACTGGTTCGAGACGTGCCGGTCGTACCAGTACGCGCGCGTCTCGCGGAAGGCCGCGCGCAAGGCCGGCTTCGACACGACTTTCGTATCCACTGTATACAACATGGACTACCTGCGCCGCGAAGAAGCGGGGAAGGTCCCGCGCTCGGCGGCCGCGTCCGAGGTCATCTACGGCAACAACCACGGGAAGCGCTCGCTCGACCAGTCCTACCTGGCCGCCGCGCTCGGCACCGGCAACGTGACCATCGAGACCCTGCGGGAGGTCCGCGAGATCCTCCGCCGGCCCGACGGGACGTACACGCTGGTCGTCCGCGAGATCGACGAGCACGGCACCGTCCTGGGTACCCGGCACGTGAACACGAAGTACCTGTTCCTCGGCGCGGGCAGCGTCGGCTCGACGGAACTGCTGGTGCGCGCCCGCGAGACCGGGCGGCTCCCGGAGCTGAACGAGGCGATCGGACAGGGCTGGGGGACGAACGGGAACGTCATGTGCGGCCGCGCGAACCACGTCTGGGACACCACCGGCAGCCTGCAGTCGGGCATGCCCGCGCTCGGCATCGACAACTGGGCCGACCCGGTGCACCCCGCGTTCGCGGAGATCGCGCCGGTGCCCGCCGGCCTCGAGACGTGGGTCAGCCTGTACCTGGCGATCACGAAGAACCCCGAACGCGGGCACTTCACCTACGACGCCGCGAGCGACTCGGCGAAGCTGCACTGGACGGCTTCGCAGGGGCAGCCGTCCATCGACGCCGCGAAGGCGCTGTTCGACAAGATCAATCGCGCGAACAAGACGATCTACCGCTACGACCTGTTCGGCGATACGCGCACGTTCGAGAACCGCTTCACCTACCACCCGCTGGGCGGCCTGGTGCTCGGCGAGGCGACCGACGACTACGGCCGGGTGAAGGGCTACCGCAACCTGTACGTCACGGACGGCTCGCTCATCCCGGGCAGCACCGGCGTCAACCCGTTCGTGACGATCACGGCGCTGGCCGAGCGCAACATCGAGCGCGTCCTCGCCGAGGACCTCAAGGGCTGAGCTTCGCGAGCGAGTCGGTGAAGTCGTCGCCGACGCCCTCGAAGAAGGACGCGTCGGCGGCTTCGACGTCCTTCAACGCCTTCGCGACCAGCTCCAGGCCGTCCGCGGTGATCCGGAGACGCTTCGCGCGGGCGTCCGCCGGGTCGTCGGCGCGGGCCAGCAGGCCCCGGTCCGCCAGCTTGCGGACGACCTGGCTGGTCATCATCGTGTCGGTGCCGGCCCGCTCGGCCAGCTGCCGCTGGGTCGGCAGCTCGCCCGAGCGGGTGAGCCACCACGTGGTCGTGAGCAGCACGAACTGGACGTGCGTGAGGTCGTGCGGGGCCAGCGCGGCCCGCATCGCCCGCTGCCAGGCCAGCGTCACGCGCCACAGCAGGAAGCCGGGGCTGCGCTCGGGGCCGGGCAGGCGGGACTCGGGGGCGGTCATACGCGCAAGCTTGCTGGGTCATGCGGGGCTGCGCCCCGGCCGGGGGCTTCGCCACCCGGACCCCCGAAAGATGCCTCGGCCAGCCGCGCCAGCGCGCGCATGGCGTCAGGGGTGTCCTCGGTGACCTGCTCGCCGAACCCCTCGGGTCCGTCGACGGTCACCCGGTAGGTGATCCGCGTGCCGCCGTCGACGTCGGTCAGGACGTGCTCGAACCGCAGGAACGCGTCCGGCAGCCGGGTCTCGTCGGTGAAGCTCCGGCCCTCGGTGACCTCGGTCAGGGTGAACGGGATCGGCGGCATCCCGTCCATCGTCATGGTCCCGCTCGTCCCGGCGGTGAACGTCCCGTCCAGTTCCACCGAGCGGACACCCGCGTCCCACTCGGGCCAGCGGCCGGTGTCGGCCCAGAGCGGCCAGATCGCGGCGGCGGGAGCGGTGGACGTCTCGCTGTGCTCGTACTCGTAAAGTGACATGCGCGCATACTATATGCGCGCAGTTAATATGCGCCAGTGGTGGTGCCGGTGAATCAGTGCGCGGAGCGCAGCTTGTCGTAGTAGGCGACGCAGTCCTGGTACGACGGCAGCAGGCCCTTTTCCAGGGCCTCGGCCAGCGTCGGAGCGTTGCGGTCCTTCTCGGACAGGATCGGCTCGACGTCCGCGGGCCAGGGCAGGCCGAGCGCCGGGTCGAGCGGAGTGATGCCGTGCTCGCCCGCCGGGTTGTACCCCTCGGAGCACAGGTAGGCCATCACCGTGTCGTCCTCGAGGGCGATGAAGCCGTGCCCGAGCCCCTCGGCGAGGTACGCGGCGTTGTACCGGGCCGAGTCGAGCTGGACGGCGTCCCAGGTGCCGAACGTCGGCGAGCCGACGCGGATGTCGACGACGACGTCGAGCAGCGAGCCTCGCGCGCAGTAGATGTACTTCGCCTGACCGGGAGGCGTGTCGGCGAAGTGGATGCCGCGGATCGCGCCCCGCCGGGACACGCTGTGGTTCGCCTGCGCGAGCCGCAGGGGGTGGCCGGTCGCCTCGCGCAGGACCTCCTCCTGGAAGGGGGCGACGAACAGGCCCCGCTCGTCGGGGAACGCCCGGGGGGAGAACTCGAAGGCGTCCGGGACGCTCAGCCGGCGGAATTCCATGGCGTCACCTTATCGGGCGGCTAAAAAACCGAACGGACGTCTTGGCAATTGCCGGAATAGGGGTGCGATGTGACATCAACCGCACCGAGGGGTCCCCTTCCGGACCGGACCTGTCACAATGAGTGGACCGCCGCGTCCGCGGCCATCGCCAGACCCACGGCACCGATGGCCGACGTGACGCCTCGCCGACAGGCCGGCGCTACCGCGCTGGGCTGCCGTGCCGGGATCCCTCACGGTTTCCCCTGCAGACCGTGGTCCCAGCCCGCATGCCCAGGAGAAATTCCAGTGACCCAAGTCCGATCCGCGAGTTCCGTCATTCCCACTGGGGGAATGACGGAAACGACGACAGGAATCCCCATGAGCGACCCCACCGGTGCCGGAGCACCGGTCACCGACGAAGAGATCTTCACCGGGCACGAGGGCGGCAAGCTCTCGGTGGCGGCCACCCGCCCGATTTCCAGCCCGCGTGACCTTTCGATCGCGTACACCCCGGGGGTGGCGAAGGTGAGCCGCGCGATCGCCGAGGACGCCGCCAAGGCCAAGCGGTACACGTGGGCGGACCGGCTCGTCGTCGTGGTGAGCGACGGGACGGCGGTGCTCGGCCTCGGCGACATCGGCGCGAGCGCGTCGCTGCCGGTCATGGAGGGCAAGTCGGTCCTGTTCAAGACCTTCGGCGGGCTCGACTCGATCCCGCTGGTGCTGGACACCACCGACGTCGACGAGATCGTCGAGACGCTGGTGCGGCTGCGGCCGTCCTACGGGGCCGTCAACCTGGAGGACGTCTCCGCGCCGCGGTGCTTCGAGCTGGAGGACAAGCTCAAGGAGGCGCTCGACTGCCCGGTCATGCACGACGACCAGCACGGCACGGCGATCGTCACGCTGGCCGCCCTGCGCGGCGCCAACCTGGTCCTCGACCGGGCGATCGCCGACCAGCGCGTCGTCGTCTCCGGCGCCGGCGCGGCGGGGGTCGCGTGCGCCCGGATCCTGCAGGAGGCCGGCATCGGGGACGTCACCGTCCTCGACTCGCGCGGCATCATCCACTCCGGGCGCGACGGCCTGAACCCGGTCAAGGAACGCCTGGCCGCGACGACGAACAAGGCCGGCCTCAAGGGTGGCCTGGCCGAGGCGCTCGAGGGCGCGGACGTCTTCCTCGGCCTGTCCGGCGCGACGATCGACGAGTCCCTGCTCGGCCGGATGGCGGGCGGCGGCATCGTGTTCGCACTGTCCAACCCGGACCCGGAAGTTCACCCGGACGTGGCCGCGCGGTACGCGTCGATCGTGGCCACCGGGCGCAGCGACTTCCCGAACCAGATCAACAACGTGCTGGCGTTCCCGGGCGTGTTCCGCGGCGCGCTGGACTCCGGCGCGCGGGCGATCACCGAGGGCATGAAGCTGGCGGCCGCCGAGGCGATCGTGTCGGTGGCGATGGACGACCTGGGCCCGGACCGGATCGTCCCCAGCCCGCTCGACCCCCGCGTGGCCCCGGAGGTCGCGGCGGCGGTGGCGAAGGCCGCCGAAGCCGACGGCGTCACAGCCTGACGTTCGCACCCGCAAACGGTGGCGGCACTTTCCCTG
>NZ_JBDLYJ010000030.1:0-6710 GCF_051337345.1 Amycolatopsis sp. MEPSY49
CAAACCCACACCCGCACACCCAATCCCAGCAACACGAACGACCCCAACAACCGCACCCCCAGCCACACCCCCGACCGCGCCAGTCGAATCAGCACCCCCGACCGCACCGCCAGACACCACGAGCAAACCCACACCCGCACACCCGATCCCGGTGGCCGAGCCACCCACCTCGCAAGCACAAGCGAGCACGCCGCCAACCCCTCCTCCGGCGCACGTCGCCGCCCCGGCGGCCGATCTCGCCACCCCGCCGAACGTCCCCTCGACACCCATCATCTGGCCGTCCGGCCCGGAACCCGCACCACCCACCACAGCCGTCCTCCCCTTGGCGACCGAACCCCGGCGCACCAACGAAGAAATCACCGCGGCGAACCTCCTCGACACACCGGCCGAACCCGCGGCCCCAGTGGCATGGTGGCCGCCGGCGGTGCTGGTCTTCGCCATCGTCCTGGCCGTCGCCCTGCTCCTGATCCCGCGCGCCGCCGAACCCCGGCGGCTCAGCGGCAGCCCGACTCCCCTCTCCCCCACTGCCGCGCCGGTCACCACCCGCCCGCCGGAACCCGCCGCGCTTCCCGACGGGCCGCCCGTCACCCCCACCGGAAACGGCACCTGGCACGTCCTCCCCGGCCCTGACACCCTCGCCGGAGCGGGCAACGGCGCCGAAGAGCTCACCTACACCGTGGAAGTCGAAGACGGCGTCGACGCGCCCGGGTTCGCCGAGCAGGTGGACACCATCCTCACCGACCCCCGCGGCTGGATCGGCCAGGGCAAGGTCGCCTTCCGGCGGGAAACCACCCCCGACGCCCGCCCCGAAGTGCGGATCAGCCTCACCACTCCCGGCACCAGCCGCCGGCTCTGCGGGTTCGCCATCCCCTACGACTCCTCGTGCCACCTGACCCACCGGATCGTGCTCAACCTCGCGCGGTGGGTCCGGGGCGCGCACTCCTTCGGCGGCGACCTCGCCGGCTACCGCACCTACGCCGTCAACCACGAGATGGGGCACGCGCTCGGCTTCGGGCACGTCGGCTGCCCCGCTCCCGGCGCGCCCGCGCCGGTGATGATGCAGCAGACCTTCGGCCTCTCGAACACCTACCTCGCCGAGCTCAACCGCGCCGAACCCGGGGCCGCCACGCGGGTCCGGGCCGACGGCGCCGTCTGCCGCCCGAACCCCTGGGTCGGCTGAAAGTGGTTCGGACCGCCGCCGACCGGGTACCCACCGCGGGCTCTGCCGCGGGGAAGGGGTGCCATGGTGCGGAAACTTCTGGCCGGTGCCGGAGCCGTCCTGCTGCTCGCCGGGTGCGGCGGGGTCGGCTCGGGCGGAGGCGGCGAAACCTCGTTGACCACCATGGGGTTCGGCCTCGGTGACGAGATCGCCACCACCCGCGCCGACCTGGCCGGGAAGGCCATCGCGCCGGCCACGGTGAAGATCGGCGGGAGTGCCTTCGACGCCCAGCAGTTCCTGGCCGCCGTCGCTTCACACACCCCACCCGACCTCGTCTACCTCGACCGGCAGCTGCTCGGCACCTACGCCGCGCGCGGCACCCTCGAACCGCTGACCGGCTGCATCGCGCAGCAGCACGTCGACGTCGGCCAATACCGGCCCGCCGCGCTGAACGAGGTCACCCTCGACGGCGTCGTCTACGGCCTGCCCGAGTTCTACGACAACCGGGTCCTGCTGGTCAACGACACCGCCGTCGAAGCGGGCGGCCTGCGCCCGCAGGACCTCACCACGACCGACCGGGACAAGCTCGCCACCGTCGCCCGGACGCTGACCGCGCGCACCGGGGGCGGGCTGACGCGGATCGGGTTCGACCCGAAGATCCCCGAGTTCCTCCCGCTGTGGGCCGAGGCGAACGGCGTGCGGATGCTGAGCGACGACGGCCGGACCGCCCATCTCGACGACCCGCGGCTGGCCGCCGTCCTCGAGTACACCAAGTCGCTCATCGACGCGCAGGGCGGCTGGGGCGCGGTCAAGGCGTTCCGCGACTCCTTCGACTTCTTCGGCGAGAAGAACCCCTTCAAGCAGGGGCAGCTGGCCTCGACCCTGATGGACGACTGGTACCTCAACGTCCTCGCCAACTACTCTCCCGACGTCCGGATGTCGGCCAAGCCCTTCACCGACACCGCGGGCACGCCGATCGACTGGGTCACCGGCAGCGCCTGGGTGATCCCGGCCGGCAGCACCCACAAGGACCAGGCCTGCGCCTGGATCAAGACGATGACCGACGCGCCGACGTGGGTCGCCGCCGCGAAGGCGCGCGCGGAGAAGCGCCGCGCCGCCGGCAAGGCGTTCACCGGTGTCTACACCGGCAACCGCGTCGCGGACCAGGAGATCTTCGGCTCGATCGTGGAGCTGGAGGACCGCCCCGCGTTCGACTCCGCCGTGCAGGCCGTGCTCCGCGCGCAGGACAGCGCGTTCAGCATGCCGGCCTCCCCGGCCGGCTCCGAGTTCAAGACGGCGTGGCAGAACGCCGTCAACCGCGTGCTGTCGGGCGAGCAGCAGCCCGCCGGCGCGTTGCGCCAAGCCCAGCAGGAGGCCCAGCGCGCGCTCGACGCCGCGGTGGCCCACCGGTGAGGCGGCGCACGAAGGAAGCCTGGGCCGCCTACGCGTTCCTGTCGCCGTGGATGATCGGCTTCGTGGTCTTCATGGCGGTCCCGATGGTCGCCAGCCTGGTCCTGTCCTTCACCGACTACGACGCGCTGCGCTCGCCGGACGCGGTCGGCTGGGCGAACTACCGGCGGCTGCTGGACGACCCGGCCGTGCGCAAGAGCCTCGTCAACACGCTGGTGTACACCGTGTTGTCGGTGCCGTCGACGATGGCCGTGTCGCTCGCGCTCGCCGCGCTGCTCACCCGGGCCGGGCGCCGCTCGGCCGGTTTCTTCCGCACGGTGTTCTACCTGCCCGAGATCACGCCGAAGGTCGCCGTCGGCGTGCTGTTCCTCATCCTGTTCAACGGCCAGGCCGGCCTGGTCAACGCCGTGCTCGGCCTGGTCGGCATCGACGGCCCGCAGTGGAGCACCGACCCGGTGTGGGTGAAACCGGGGCTGGTGCTCATGCACCTGTGGTCGGTGGGCAGCACGGTGGTGATCTACCTGGCCGCGCTGCGCGGGGTGCCGCGGGAGCTGTACGAGGCCGCCGAACTCGACGGCGCGTCGGCGTGGCAGCGGTTCCGGCGGATCACCGTCCCGATGATCAGCGGCGCGCTGTTCTTCACGCTCATCGTCCAGACGATCGCGGCGCTGCAGTCGTTCGACGAGGCGTACACGGCCTTCTACGGCTCCGCGGCGTCGGCGACCTACAGCAGCGACGCGGCGTTGTTCTACCTCATCTACCTGTTCCGGCAGGCGTTCGAGTTCCTCCACCTCGGGTACGCGTCGGCGATGGCGTGGCTGCTGTTCCTGGTGATCCTGGCGATCACGCTGGTGCAGGTCCGGCTCAGCCGGCGCTTCGTGCACTACGAAGGCGGCGACCGGTGACCGCGCGGCGCGTACTCCGATGGGTGCTCCTCGCCGCGGCGACCGTCCTGTTCCTCTACCCGTTCGTGTGGTTGCTCAGCGCCTCGCTCAAGCCCGGCGGGCAGGTCTTCGACAACGCGCTGCTCCCGCACACGTGGGCGTGGGGCAACTACGCCGACATCTGGCAGGCCGCCCCGGTCGCGGCCTGGATGCTCAACAGCGTGGTGGTGTCGCTGGCCGCCGCCGTGACGGTGACGCTCACCAGCTCGCTGGTCGCGTTCGGGTTCGCGTACTTCCGGTTCCCCGGCCGCACCGCGCTCTTCGGCCTGGTGCTCGCGACGATGATGCTGCCCGCCGCGGTGACCATGATCCCGGTCTACCTGATCTGGAACAGCGCCGGCCTCGCGCACACGCAGGTGCCGCTGTGGGCGGGCAACCTGTTCGGCAGCGCGTTCTACATCTTCCTGCTGCGCCAGTTCTTCCTCGGGCTCCCCCGCGAAGTGTTCGAAGCGGCCCGGGTCGACGGCGCGAACCACTGGACGCTCTTCTGGCGCATCGCGGTGCCACTCTGCCGGCCGGCGCTGATCGTCAGCTTCGTGTTCGAGCTCAAGGCCAGCTGGTCGGACCTGCTCAAGCCGCTGATCTACCTGCGCGACCCGGCGCTGTACACGCTGCCGCGCGGGCTCAAGGCCCTGTCCGACCAGTTCGGCCAGGCGGGTGAACAACGCTGGGAGATCGTCCTCGCCGGCAGCGTCTTGACGACCGTGCCGCTGCTGATCGTCTTCTTCTTCGCCCAGCGCTACTTCCTCGCCGGGATCACCACCGGCAGCCGGCGAGGCTGACGACCCAGGGTCGCGCCTCGTCAGCCGGACGAGTCACGGCCGGTCTCGATAGGGTTCCTCCGCGACCGCCGCCCGCCACCGCGCGCAGGGCCACCGCTGGGCCAGACGGGCCACGCCCGGGCACCACGAGTGAAGCTCCTTGTCCCCGCCGATCTTTCGTCGCTAGCGTCGACGGAGAGGGGACGACACCGGGCTGTCCGGGGAGTTCCTTGCACACCAAGGAAAACGCGAACGAGGAGTTTCCCGATGACGGCTCTCGACCAGCCCGTGACCCGCACCGCGTACCAGCAGTCGGTCGCCGACTACTGGAACGCGGAGAAGGACCCGGTGAACCTCCGGCTGGGCGATGTCGACGGTCTCTACCACCACCACTACGGCATCGGCGACTACGACCCGGCCGTGCTCGAAACCCCGGAGTCCCAGCGCGACGACGCGATCATCGCCGAGATGCACCGGCTCGAGACGGCGCAGGCCGACGTCCTCCTCGACCACCTCGGCCCGATCGGGCCCGCCGACCGGCTGCTCGACGCCGGCTGCGGCCGGGGCGGCACGAGCGTCATGGCCCACCAGCGCTTCGGCTGCCAGGTCGACGGCATCTCCATCTCCGAGCAGCAGGTCGCGTTCGCCAACGACCACGTGCGGCAGCGCGGAATCGACGGCTCGGTGCGCTACCACCTGCGCAACATGCTCGACACCGGCTTCGAATCCGGGGTCTTCCAGGGGATCTGGAACAACGAGAGCACGATGTACGTCGACCTGCACGAGCTGTTCGCCGAACACGCCCGCCAGCTCAAGCCCGGCGGCCGGTACGTGACGATCACCGGGTGCTACAACGACGTCACCGGCGGCCGGTCGCGCGCGGTCAGCCAGATCGACCAGCACTACATCTGCAACATCCACGCCCGCGGCGACTACTTCAAGGCGTTGTCGGACAACGGGTTCGTGCCGATTAACGTCGTCGACCTGACGGCCGCGACGATCCCGTACTGGGAGCTGCGGGAGCGGTCCTCGGTCGCCACCGGGGTCGAGAAGCCGTTCCTGACCGCCTACCGCGAAGGCAGCTTCCACTACCTGCTCATCGCCGCCGACCGCGTCTGAGGCGGCCGGGCGACGAGGGAGAGCACCATGACGACCGGCACCGAGTGTCCACAGTGGACGACAGGAGGCGCCGAGAGCCTGCTCGCGGGCCCGTTCGGCCTCGGCACCGCGGCGGCCCGGATCGCGACGCAGTTCGCGCCGGCGCCCGGGCAGGACCCGGCCTACGCCTACCTGCCGTGGGGAGACGGCAGCGGGCCGCCGTTGTACTGCCCGATCGCCGGCCGCGTCGACGACGCCCTCGCCGGCGAGGTCGACCGGCGGCTGGTCGCGTGGGCCGAAGACTGCGGGTTCACCGGCGCGGGCCTCGACCAGATCGCCCACGCCGGGTTCGGCAGGCTGGCGATGCTCGCCCACTCCGACACCGACGACCCGGACCGGCTGCTCGTCGCGGCGCAGCTGAACGCGGTCTGGTGGGCGGCCGACGACTACTACGCCGACGACAGCACGCTGGGCGCGGCGCCGACCGAACTGCCACCACGCCTGGCGCTCGTCATGGCGGCCATGGACCCGGTCGCGCCGGCCGGGGAGTTCTCGGCGCCCCTCGAAGAAGCGCTGCGGGCCGACCCGATCCTCGTCGGGCTGCACTCGGCCATCGATCACCTGGGCCGGCACGGTTCCCCCGTGCTGGTCCAGCGGGTCTGCTACGCGACGTTCTCGATGTTCGTCAGCTGGGACGCCTACGCGGCGTGGCGCCACACGGGCCGCTACCCACCGGCGTGGGAGTACCTGGCGGCCCGCCAGCACGACAGCTTCTACACGTCGATGACGCTCGTCGACGCCGTCGGCGGCTACGAGCTGGCCGCGCCGTTCTACTACGACCCGCGGGTGCGGGAGGCGATGATGCGGGCCGGGACGGCGTCGGTGCTGGTCAACGACCTGCACTCGGTGGCCAAGGACGCGGCCGACGAGAAGCCGGTCTGCAACATGGTCCTGCAGATCGCCGCCGACCGGGGGTGCTCGGTCGAAGAGGCGGTCGAGGCGACCGTCGAGCTGCACAACAAGATCGTCCACGAGTTCGAGGACGGCCACCGGGAGCTGCTGGCGGTCCCGTCGCCGGAGCTGCAGCGGTTCCTCGTGGGTGTCCGTTCCTGGATGGGCGGCGGCTTCACCTGGCACGCCACCAATCCCCGCTACCAGTAACCCCGTTCCGACCGACACGCATGATTGGGTGGTTTCGCTGTGACCGTCACCGACCCGGTGGACACCGACCAGGCACCACTGAGCCTCGGCCGGGCTGCCGCCCGCACCCTGGCGACCACGACCAAGTCGGTCCCCCAGATGCAGGGCATCTCCTCCCGCTGGCTGCTCAAAATCCTG
>NZ_JBDLYJ010000031.1:0-2500 GCF_051337345.1 Amycolatopsis sp. MEPSY49
GTAAGTTCGGCGGTGTCCTACTCTCCCACAACCCTTCGGTTGCAGTACCATCGGCGCTGTCAGGCTTAGCTTCCGGGTTCGGAATGGGACCGGGCGTTTCCCTGACGCTAAAACCACCGAAACACTCCGAAACAACACGCCTGGCGTGGTGTTTCAGAACCGTAGAGTGGATGCGCAACATCTTCGTAGGCAAGTCCTCGGCCTATTAGTACCAGTCAACTCGACAACACATTACTGTGCTTCCATTTCTGGCCTATCAACCCAATGGTCTCTTGGGGGCCTTAACCCACAAAGGGTGGGATACCTCATCTTGGAACAGGCTTCCCGCTTAGATGCCTTCAGCGGTTATCCCTTCCGAACGTGGCCAACCAGCCATGCCCCTGGCGGGACAACTGGCACACCAGAGGTTCGTCCGTCCCGGTCCTCTCGTACTAGGGACAGCCTTCCTCAAGTATCCTACGCGCGCGGCGGATAGGGACCGAACTGTCTCACGACGTTCTAAACCCAGCTCGCGTGCCGCTTTAATGGGCGAACAGCCCAACCCTTGGGACCTACTCCGGCCCCAGGATGCGACGAGCCGACATCGAGGTGCCAAACCATGCCGTCGATATGGACTCTTGGGCAAGATCAGCCTGTTATCCCCGGGGTACCTTTTATCCGTTGAGCGACACCCCTTCCACCAGGAGGTGCCGGATCACTAGTCCCGACTTTCGTCCCTGCTCGACATGTCTGTCTCACAGTCAAGCTCCCTTGTGCACTTGCACTCAACACCTGATTGCCAACCAGGCTGAGGGAACCTTTGGGCGCCTCCGTTACTCTTTAGGAGGCAACCGCCCCAGTTAAACTACCCATCAGGCACTGTCCCTGAACCAGATCATGGCCCGAGGTTCAGATTCCCAATTCGACCAGAGTGGTATTTCAACAACGACTCCACCACAACTAGCGTTGCAGCTTCACAGTCTCCCACCTATCCTACACAAGCCGAACCGAAAACCAATACCAAACTATAGTAAAGGTCCCGGGGTCTTTCCGTCCTGCCGCGCGTAACGAGCATCTTTACTCGTAGTGCAATTTCGCCGGGCCTGTGGTTGAGACAGCCGGAAAGTCGTTACGCCATTCGTGCAGGTCGGAACTTACCCGACAAGGAATTTCGCTACCTTAGGATGGTTATAGTTACCACCGCCGTTTACTGGCGCTTAAATTCTCAGCTTCGCCCCGAAAGGCTAACCGGTCCTCTTAACGTTCCAGCACCGGGCAGGCGTCAGTCCATATACATCGTCTTGCGACTTCGCATGGACCTGTGTTTTTAGTAAACAGTCGCTTTCCGCTGGTCTCTGCGGCCACCCACCCCTAGCCTGCAAGAAGCTTCAGGATGTTTGGCCCCCCTTCTCCCGAAGTTACGGGGGCATTTTGCCGAGTTCCTTAACCACAGTTCACCCGATCGCCTTGGTATTCTCTACCTGACCACCTGTGTTGGTTTGGGGTACGGGCCGTGCATGCACTCACTAGAGGCTTTTCTCGGCAGCATAGGATCACTCTACTTCGCCTCAAACGGCTACGCATCACGTCTCAGCCTATATGGAACACGGATTTGCCTATGTTCCGGCCTACACGCTTACACCAGGACAACCATCGCCTGGCGGAGCTACCTTCCTGCGTCACCCCATCGCTTGACTACTACGAAATCAGGTCCCACGCTCCACACACCACCCTCCGTCCGAAGACATTGGATGATGGCTTTGGGTGGTTAGTATCAAACGCCTCGTCATGGGCGCACATGCTCGGGTACGGGAATATCAACCCGTTGTCCATCGACTACGCCTGTCGGCCTCGCCTTAGGTCCCGACTTACCCTGGGCGGATTAGCCTGGCCCAGGAACCCTTGGTCATCCGGCGGCAGAGTTTCTCACTCTGCATTCGCTACTCATGCCTGCATTCTCACTCCCACACCCTCCACCGCTAGCTTCCGCCACGGCTTCCCTGGGTGCAGGACGCTCCCCTACCCATCAACACGACTACACAACACTCACGAAGAGCGAAATGGATCTATTGTGTCAATGACACAGCTTCGGCGGTGTGCTTAAGCCCCGCTACATTGTCGGCGCAGGACCACTTGACCAGTGAGCTATTACGCACTCTTTCAAGGGTGGCTGCTTCTAAGCCAACCTCCTGGTTGTCTGGGCAATCCCACATCCTTTCCCACTGAGCACACACTTAGGGGCCTTAGCTGGTGTTCTGGGCTGTTTCCCTCTCGACGACGAAGCTTATCCCCCGCCGTCTCACTGCCGTACTCTCACACCACGGTATTCGGAGTTTGGTTGATTTCGGTAACCCGGTAAGGCCCCTAGACCATCCAGTAGCTCTACCCCCGTGGAGAAACATACGACGCTGCACCTAAATGCATTTCGGGGAGAACCAGCTATCACGGAGTTTGATTGGCCTTTCACCCCTACCCACAGCTCATCCCCTCAGTTTTCAACCTAAGTGGGTTCGGGCCTCCA
>NZ_JBDLYJ010000032.1:0-5095 GCF_051337345.1 Amycolatopsis sp. MEPSY49
CCGCCGAACTTACGTTGGAGAAGGGCCTGGGCCCGGTTGAGACAAGAGATTGTCTCCCGGCCCAGGCCCTTCTTTCATGTCTACAGGCATGCCCGCGGAACGATCTCGCGCCGGCACGAACGGGTCCGTTCGCTGTGGTTGCCCGCAGCGCGAACGAGGGCCCAGAGCTCGCTCCTGGACGCCAAGCGCGGGCCGTCACCGCTGACCCATCCCCCGCTTGCGGCTCACGCGCACCGTTCTCGGCCGGCCTACCGGTGCGATCGGCCGGCTCACGTCTCCACCCCAAGCACGAAAAGGGCCGGAGCTCCACCGAGCCCCGGCCCTTCCAGCCGACCAAAAAACCCAACCGAACCAACCAGCCGGCTACTTCAGCGCCGACCCGGCCTGCCAGTCGGCCCAGGACTTCGACCAGTCACCGTAGAGATCCCAGACCGGCAGCTGCGGCCCACCCGAGTTGGTCACCTCCACGACGTCCCCCAACCCCATGTTCTGGAAGAACCACTGGGCGTTCGCCCCGTTGAGGTTGATGCAGCCGTGGGACACGTTCGAACTTCCCTGCTGCCCCACGCTGTTCGGGTTCTCGTGGACGAACTCGCCGTCGTTGGAAATCCGCTCCGACCACTTCTCGTTCGACCGGTACGCCTTCGGGTCCGGCGGGCAGACCCCGTACGTGCACGAGTCCATCGTGTAATTGGCTTGTTTGTCCGAAATGACGTGCGCGCCCAAATGAGTGGGTGTCGCGTCCTTGCCCATCGAGATCGGCATCGACTTCACCATCGCGCCGTTGTGGAAGATCTGCATCTGCTCGGTGTTCCCGTCCGCCTTCGCGATCCAGGAATCGTGGACCTTGTACGTCTCCGTGCGGTCCTCCGCGCCGAACACCCCGCCGCCGAAGTCGACGCCGTAGATCTTCGCCGTCACCTTCAGCGTCGTGCCGGCCTTCCAGTACTCCTTCGGCCGGTAGTGGACGTTCGAGTCGTCGATCCAGTACCAGCTGCCCTCCTGCTTCGGCGTCGACTCCACCGTCAGGGCCTTCTCCACCGCCGCCTTGTTCTTGACGGCGATCTTGCCGAAGCTGAACACGATCGGCTGCCCGACGCCGACGCCCGTGCTCGCCACCGCGGACGGGGCCGGGATCAGGTTGGCGTTCGCCTGCTTCTTCGGCGCGATCGTGCTGATCTGGTTGTCCTGCTCGACCGCCTTGCCGTCGGCACCCTGGGCGTGCGCGACGATCTTGTACGTCGCGCCGTAGCCGAGGGGCTCGGTCGACGTCCAGCTCGCGCCGTCCGCGGCGAGCTTGCCGGCGACCTTGGTCCCCTTCGCGGTGTTGGTCACCGTGACGTCGAGGAGCTTTCCGTTGGCCGCCTTGACGACGACGGGCGTCGCCGGGTTCACCCCCGTGCCGCCCGCGGGCTCGAACGACACCGCGACCGGCGTCGCGGACGCCGACGCGGACCCGGACGCGGGCGCCCCACCGGCGGGCGAACCGCCGTCGTCATCGGACGAACAGGCGGAAAGCAGCAGTGCTCCGGCGAGGATTCCGGCCACCGAAAGTAAAATCTTCTTGGGGAGCATATTGTCTCTTTTTGGGAATTGGGATCGGCGGGCATTCGTCATTCAAAACTACGCGATAGCGATGACGTTCTTCCCGGCGGATCGGTGCATCGGCGTGACGCGGATCACGCGACGACGAGGCCCGGTGCCCCGTAAAGTCCCGGCCCGCTCACCGAGATCCCGTCGAGGAACTCCCGCGCGGCCGAGTACGCCTCTTCCGCCAGTGCTTCGGTGTGCCCGAAATCGAGCGGGTTCACACGTACGGGTGCCGGCCCCGGGAGGTACACCACCGGCACCGAAGCCGCCGCGAGCGGCGCTTCCAGCACGGCCTGGTTCCGCATGCTGATCATCGCGGTGAACATCATCACCTCGGCGAACGTCCGCGGCGCTTCGGGCAGCTTCCCCGGGAACGCGCAGTCCAGCACCACCAGCGACTTCGCGCCCATCGCCAGCGCCTGGCGCATCGGCACGTTCGCGACGAGCCCGCCGTCGTAGAGCAACCGCCCCTCGTGCTCCACCGGCGGGAAGATCCCCGGGATCGCGCAGCTGGCCAGCAGCGGCTCGAGCAGCCGCCCGGACCGGATCAGCAGCGGCTCGGCCGTGTCGACCTGCGTCGTGACGACGCCGAGCGGCAGCGCCAGGTCCTCGAAGCGGGTCTCCGCGCCGAGGTGGTCGGCGATGATCCCCGTCAGGCCGCTGTTGGGGAACAGGTGCGTCTTGCTCTGCGTCAGCGTCCGGACGCGGCTCAGGACGCCGCCGGGGAACGCCTCGGCGCGCGTCATGTGGGCCCAGATGCCGTGCAGGCGCGGCAAGGGGTCGTCGCCGGGCAAGGCGAGCACCGCGGCGTTGAGCGAGCCGACCGACGTGCCCGTCACCAGATCGGGCGTCAGCCCGGCTTCGGTGAGCGCGCGCAGCATGCCGACCTGCATGGCGCCGAGGCTGCCGCCCCCGCCGAGGACGTACCCGACCGGCCGGGGAAGATCCGCGAGACTCATACCGCCGAATGTAGTAAGCCCGACTTTCGCAGGTCGTGCCGGGCGTGAGGACGGCGTTAGCCTGCTGGACGTGGCCGAGCTGGAGCTGCGCCATCTCAGGGCCGTCCGCGCCGTCGCGGACGGCGGCAGCGTGAGCCGTGCCGCGACTGTCCTCGGCGTCAGCCAGCCCGCGCTCACCGCGCAGCTCAAGCGGATCGAGCGGATCCTCGGCGGCGACTTGTTCGTGCGCGGCCCCAGTGGCGTCCGCCCGACCGAGCTCGGCCGGTTCGTGCTCGCCCGCGCCGACGCGCTGCTGTCCGACATGCAGGCGCTCGTCGCGTCCGCGCGGCGCCACGGCGAAAGCGGGCCGGAGACGCTGCGGATCGGGTACGTGCCGCTGCTCATCATCGGCCGGTTCATCGAGGAGCTGGGGGAGCGGGAGCTCGACGTCCAGACGTACGCCGAACCGGCGTCGCTGATGCTGTTGAAGCTGCTCTCGACCGGCCGCGTCGACGTCGCACTGCTCGAACGGTTCGACGGCACCGAGGCGCACCACTTCGCGGGCCTGACCGTTCGGACGCTCGCCACCGAGCCGATCTTCGTCGGGATCGCCGACGGCCATCCGGCGATCCGCGACGGCGTCGTCGACCTCGCCGACCTGGCCGGCTGCGACTGGATCCTCCCGTCCCCGCACGAAAACTGCGTGCGCGTGCGGTTCCTGCAGGCCTGCGCGGCGGCCGGGTTCAGCCCGCGCGTGCGGCACTTCACGTCGGAAGCGGGCACCGCGGGGACGCTCATCGCCCAGGGCGCGGTCTGCCTCGCGCAGGCGGCGTCGGCGCCCCCGCCCGGGCTGGTCGCGCTGCCCCTTCGCGGCGACCCGCTGTGGACGACGCTGCTGTTCGCCACGCGCGAGGACGACGCCCGCACGCCGACCACCGACGAGGTGTTCCGGTGCGCGGAAACGGCGTATACGGCGTCGCGGCAACGGAATCCGCACTTCGCGCGCTGGTGCGGGCTCGCGCCGGCCCGATAGGCGGCATAACGCCGGTGTTATCCCCGCTGGGATTACTGCCCGGCGCGGCAACGGGAGAAGCTCACGAAGTCCCCACCTGTTGCCGACAAGGAGCAACGAATGCACTTCAGACGAGCAATGGCGCTCGGCGCGCTGTGCGTGGCCCTCACCGGCCTGCTCTTCCCGCCCGCGAGCGCGACGACCGAGGCGACGACGTTGTCGATCAGCCAGCTGGTCCAGGAACAGAACCAGTGGTGCTGGGCCGCGAGCGGCCTGACCATCGCGCGGTTCCTCGGCTACGGCACGAGCACCAGCCAGAACACCTTCTGCGACTACTCGCGCGGCTACCCGGCCGGCTCGCAGTGCCCCAACCAGCCCGGCGAACTGACGTACGTCCAGCGCGGTTACCAGGCGCTGGGGCTGCGGCCCGGCACGGTGACCGGCGCGCTCAGCCTGGCGTCGGTGCAGACCGAGATCGGTGCGCGCCGCCCGATCGAGACGGGCATCTACTGGACCGCCGGCGGCGGGCACGCCCAGGTGATCTACGGCTACGACGCGAGCGGGCTCGTCTACTACGGCGACCCGTGGCCGAGCAGCCAGCGGTACAGCGCGATGGCGCACTCGAGCTACGTCCGCAACAGCCAGTTCCAATGGGCGCAGTCCCTCTACCGGATCGGGGCGTGAGATGAACCTCTTCCGTGGATTGGGTGTCCTGCTGGCGGGTGCCGCGCTGGCGATCGGTTTCGGTGGTACGGCTTCGGCTTCGAGTTCGCCAGCCGAGGACGTCGTCGCGGCGGTCCGGGCGGCGCAGCCCCAGCTTTCGGCGTTCTACGGCCAGCTCGACCGGCGAGCGGGCTTGACGCGGGCCGCCGCCGCGGTGCCCGAGGTGACGGGCGAGCCGGTGCGCGTGAACTCCCTCGACCCGGCGTTCGTCGCCGGGACACCGGGCGCGGCGCCGGCGGCGTTCGCGTACTACGCGGTGCGCACGTCGGCGGCGACGGGCCGCCAGGCGACGGTGTGGGTGGAGCGCGCGGCGGGCGGCTGGGCCGCGACCAACTTCACGACGGGCACCGAGGAGCTGACGTACCCGGCGCAGGCCGGCGGCGACCTCGTGTTCACCGAGCCGCAGGTGAACGCGTGGTACCGGGTGCGCGACGGCCGTGTGCTGGCGTTGAACGACCCGGCCCGGCAGCGGGTCGGCGACGGCATGACGGTGGCGGCGTACCAGCAACTGGTGCACCGGCTGTACGGCGACAAGCTGCCCGGCTCGGCTTACCGCGCGCAGGGGAAGCTCGGCGGGTACGACTTGGCCGCGGCGCCGGTTTCGGCTTCGGTTGCGAGCCCTGGTTCCTGGCCGTTCGTCGCCGGTGGGGCGCTGCTGGCGCTCGGCTTGGTCGGCTGGGCCACCGGCAAGGCGGCGCGCGCCCGCCGCTGACGCCGGGAGGGTGCGGCTCGGGGCGCACCCTCCCGGCCAGCCACATTGGGGTTGTTTCATCGTGGTTTGTGCTGGTCAGGATGGGTTGACCTGGTCTGATAGTGCTCATCCCGGGCCTGG
>NZ_JBDLYJ010000033.1:0-1920 GCF_051337345.1 Amycolatopsis sp. MEPSY49
CCGCGGCCGTGCTGGGTGACTTTGCCGTGGGCCAGCAGGAACAGGGTGTCCAGCGGGGTGTCGGCGTCGACGATGGTGGCGCCGGGTTCGTATTCGCGTTGTTCGAACGCCTCGGCCAGGGCACTCAACGCCGTTTCGTCGCCGAAGCCGCGCAGGAGTTCGAGTTCGGTGAGTTCGGCGGGGACGACTTGGACGCGGGCGCCGGTGTTGTAGAAGGAGACTTTGCCGTCGCCGACGGTGTAGGTGAGGCGGCGGTTGACGCGGTAGCTGCCGGCGGGGACGTCGACCCAGGGGAGCTGGGAGAGCAGCCAGCGGGTGGTGATGCCGCGCATCTGCGGCAGGGTTTTGGTCGTCGTGGTCAGCGTCCGCGCGGCTTTGACGCCCAGCGACAACTGTTCTTCGGTAACGGTCAAGGGTTCACGCGCCGATCGGGTTCGGGTGCGGCGGGCTTGGGCACGACGCGGGCGGCGGCCGTCCCGAGCCCGGTCGGCCCGAAGGCCGACGGCGGCAGGCCGGGCCCGGGGCGCGGCGGTTCGGCGTCGGGCTTGCGGGGCGGGGTCGTCGGTTCCGCCATCACGCCTCCCGGCCGAGTTCGACGCTTTCCAGTACCGCCAGGGCATCGGGCACCAGTACGGCGGCGGAGTAGTACGCCGACACGAGGTAGGAGATGATGGCTTGTTCGCTGATGCCCATGAATCGCACGTTCAGCCCCGGCTGGTATTCGTCCGGCAGCCCGGTCTGGTGCAGTCCGACCACGCCTTGGGCTTGTTCGCCGGTGCGCATCAGCAGGATGGAGCTGGTGCGGGTGTCGGAGACGGGGATTTTGTTGCACGGCAGGATCGGGATTCCGCGCCAGGCGGGGACGTGGTGCCCGCCGAGGTCGACGGCGTCGGGATACAGACCGGCCTTGGTGCATTCGCGGCCGAACGCGGCGATGGTCTTGGGGTGGGCGAGGAAGACTCCGGGGTCTTTCCAGACCAGGGCGAGCAGTTCGTCGAGGTCGTCGGGGGTGGGTGGGCCGGTGCGGGTGGGGATGCGCTGGGCGAAGTCGGCGTTGTGCAGCAGCCCGAAGCCGGTGTTGTTGATCAGTTCGTGTTCCTGGCGTTCCCGCAGGGCTTCGACGGTGAGCCGGAGTTGTTGTTCGATCTGGTTCATCGGCTGGTTGTAGAGGTCCGCGACGCGGGAGTGGACGCGTAGGACGGTCTGGGCGACGGAGAGTTCGTATTCCCGGGGTCGGGCGTCGTAGTCGACGAAGGTGCCGGGCAGGGTGGGTTCGCCGTCGTGGCCGGAGGCGAGGGAGATTTCGGCTTCGCCGTGGTCGTTGCGGGCGTTCGAGCCGCCGGCGACGTAGGCGTCGAGGTGGGCTTGCAGGGTTTCGGAGCGGGAGAGGACGTCTTCGAAGACGGGCCTGGGGAGGGACAGGACGGTGCAGGTGGTGACGGCTTTGGCGGTGAATTCCCAGATCCCGTCGCCGCGGATGAGGGTGGTTTCGCCGAAGTAGTCGCCGTCGGCGAGGGTGCCGAGGACGGTCTGGTCGCCGTAGGCGCCGGTGCCGACTTTGGTGATCTTGCCGTGGGCGATGAGGAAGACCTGGTCGGCTTGGGAGCCGAATTCGACGAGGGCGTCGCCGGGTTCGTAGTCGTGCTGGGTGAAGCGGGAGGCGAGTTCGGTGAGGACGTCTTCGTCGTCGTAGCCGCGCAGGGGGGCGAGTTCGCCGAGTTCGGGTGGGATGACGCGGACCTCGGCGCCGGTGGTGGTGAAGGTGACGCGGCCGTCGCCGACGGAGTAGGACAGGCGGCGGTTGACGCGGTAGGCGCCGCCGGACACTTCGACCCAGGGCAGGATTTTGAGCAGCCAGCGGGAGGAGATGCCCTGCATCTGGGGGACCGACTTGGTCGTGGTCGCCAGGGTGCGGGCGGC
>NZ_JBDLYJ010000034.1:0-1849 GCF_051337345.1 Amycolatopsis sp. MEPSY49
CCGGCCTGGGTGAGCATCGAGTACTCGTAGCTGAACGCGCCGTAGCCGGCGAAGAGCAGGAGCGTCATCAGCAGGCCGAGCCGCAGTGCGCGTTGCCGGAGAACGGAAGGAGCGACGAGAACCGGCTGTCCGGCCCGCTCGCGACGGCCCTGGTCGATCCGGAAACCGGCCAAGCCCAGCGCACCCGCTGCCGCGAGGCCCGACGTCCACCAGGTCCAGTTCGTTGCCGGTCCGAGCGAGAGACCGGTGATCAGGGCCAGGAGCGGGATCCCCAAGCGGAGTGCGCCGCCGAGGTCGGGACGTTCGGTGCCGTGCGGTGGCTGCGCCGGGAGCCGCCACGCGCCGAGCAACGCCACCACGCTGGGGATCGCGGAGCTCAGCACGGCGCCGCGCCATCCGTCGAAGGGCAGGCCGAGCCCCATCACGAGGCCGCCCGCGACCTGGCCCGCCACGGTGCCCACGCCGGAGCTCGCGGCGAACGCCGCGATCCCGCGGGCCCGGGCACGCTCGCTGTCCGAGGTCTGGATGATCGCGAGCGTCTGGGGCATCACGATCGCCGACGCCGCGCCCTGCGCGACCCGGGCGGCGACCAGCCACCAGAGCCCGGGAGCCGCCGCGGCCAGTGCCGACGTCGTGGCGAGGGCGACGAGCCCGATGATCATGAGCCGCTTGCGGCCGTAGCGGTCGCCGAGCCGTCCCGCGAGGATCAGCCCCGCGGCGAACGACACCGCGAACGCGGCCAGGACGAGCGCCACTTCGCCGGGACCGGCGCCCAGATCCGGCCCGAGGCGCGGGGCGGTCACGTTGCCGATGCTGAACGTGTACGTCGCTCCGAAGGCGGCGACGAAGACCGGCCGGGTCCGTTGCATGGACTCACCTTGCGCCGTCCCGGATGCCCGGCCCAGAGCGTCGTGACGGTGGTGCTCGGACCACCACTTTCGGCGCGCCGAGTCGTGCGATGATCAAGGCCATGGCGGACGTGCGTTCTCGTGAACTGGGTGCCTACCTGCGTGCGCGGCGGAACCGGCTGTCGCCCGCGGACGTCGGTCTGCCCGCTGGTGGCCGGCGCCGGGTCAAGGGGCTGCGCCGGGAGGAAGTCGCGGTCCTCGCGAACGTCGGGTCGACCTGGTACACCTGGCTCGAGCAGGGACGGGACGTGCAGCCGAGCATCGAGGTGCTGGCGGCGATCGCCGACGCGTTGCGGCTCTCGAGTGACGAGCGACGGCACCTGTTCGTCCTCGGTGGACACCCCGGGGCGGGAGCCACGTCGAGCTGGGAAACGGTCGACGCCCGCTGGCAAGGGCTGCTGGACAACCTTTCCCCGCACCCGGCGGTGGCGATGAACCCCTGGTTCGAGCCGCTGGCCTACAACGCGCCCTTCCGGTTCATGATCGACGACTTGGAAGCGCTCCCGGCGGCCGACCGCAACTGCGCCTACCTGCACTTCACCCATCCCGACTGGATCGCCGGGCACTCGGACCACGAACAGGAGTGCGCGGCCGTCGTGGCCAAACTCCGCGCGTACTACGGCGAGTCCGTCACCGACCCGGCGTGGGAGCCGTTGCTCGGCCGGCTTCGCGCCGAGTCCCCGCTGTTCGTGCGGTTGTGGGACCAGGCGGACGTCGCCACCGACCCGGGACGGCTGAAGCGCATCCGGTCGCTGCACGTCGGCAACCTGTCCGTCCGCAACACGACGATGCTGCTCGAGGAGGACCCCCGCCTGCGCGTCGTGGTGTACCAACCGGCGGACCGCACCACGGAGGAACGGCTCGAGGAGCTGGCCAACCGCATCGCCCGCGGCGCGGTCGACGGCCCGGCGAAGGTACGGCGGCTGCGCCCGGCGACCTGA
>NZ_JBDLYJ010000035.1:0-1703 GCF_051337345.1 Amycolatopsis sp. MEPSY49
GAGTCGGTGCAGGCGATGGGGTTGCGGTATTCGACGGTCACCGGTGTCGCGCGTGATGACCTTTCCGATGGTGGTGCGTGGTTGTACGCGGAGACCGTCCGGCAGATTCACGCGTTGAATCCGGGTACGGGTGTTGAGCTGTTGATTCCGGACTTCAACGCTGATCCTGCGCAGTTGGCCGAGGTGTTCGGGGCGCGGCCGGAGGTGTTGGCGCACAACGTGGAGACGGTGCCGCGGATTTTCAAGCGGATCCGCCCCGGTTTCCGGTATGCGCGTTCGCTGGAAGTCATCACTGCCGCCCGCGAGGCGGGTTTGGTGACGAAGTCCAACCTGATCCTGGGCATGGGTGAGACGCCCGACGAGGTGGCGCCGGCGATGCAGGATCTGGTCGATGCGGGGTGTGAGATTTTGACGATCACGCAGTACCTGCGTCCCTCGCCCCGGCACCACCCGGTGGACCGCTGGGTGAAGCCGGAGGAGTTCGTCGAGCACTCCAAGGCAGCCGAGGCGATGGGCTTCGCGGGTGTGATGGCGGGTCCGTTGGTGCGCTCGTCGTACCGCGCGGGACGGCTCTACGCCCAGACCAAGGCGCACCGCGGCGAAGTCCTGCCGGAGAACNAGCCGAGGCGATGGGCTTCGCGGGTGTGATGGCGGGTCCGTTGGTGCGCTCGTCGTACCGCGCGGGACGGCTCTACGCCCAGACCAAGGCGCACCGCGGCGAAGTCCTGCCGGAGAACCTGGCCCACCTGGCCGCCGAAGGGCCGGCCGCCCAGGAAGCGGCGTCGCTGCTGGCGCGGTGACGCACGTCACCCCACGGTCCTTAAAGGATCGGTAAAGTGGGTGGCATGGCCCTGGTTTCGGACCTCCTCAGCTGGTTGCAAGGACTCCCGGAACCGGGCCTCGTCGCGGCGACCGGCGGCCTGGTGTTCGCCGAGTGCACGATCGGGCTGGGTTTCCTGGCCCCGGGCGAATCGGGCCTGCTCATCGCCGCGACGACGGCGAACACGCCGTCCCGGTTCGTGGTGCTGTGGCTGGTGGTCACGCTGTGCGCGACCGCGGGCGACGCGCTCGGCTACGCGATCGGCCGCCGGTTCGGGCCACGGCTGCGCGAGACGAAGCTGATCCGCAAGTACGGCCTCGAGGGGTGGGACAAGGCGACGTCGGTGCTGGAACGCCGTGGCGCGTGGGCGGTGTTCTTCGCCCGGTTCCTGCCGGTGATCCGCACGTTGACCCCGGCGGCGGCGGGAACATCGGGACTGGCGTTCCGCAAGTTCTTGCCGGCCGCGGCCGCGGGAGCGTTCTGCTGGTCACTGGCCCACATCAGCATCGGCGCGGCTTTGGGTGAAGCGGCGAAGCGAATCGAGGGCGCGCTGAACACGGGCGGCTTGATCGTGGTGGGCGCGCTCGCGGCGGTGGCGGTGTTCTTCTTGCTGCGCATGAAGAAGCGCAAGGCCCTGGCGGCCGCGGAACGCGAACCCGAGCCGGAAAAGGTCCCCTGACAAGTCCGCTCCGCAACGCCCGCGCCAGTTCCGCCCAACGCCCGCTCCCCCACCCCCGGCAGGCAAGCGCCCCAAGGCGGCCTTGGGTGCGTCTCACGCACCGAAGGCCACATTGGGGCGCTTGCGCCCCAATGGGGTTGTTTCATCCTGGTTGTGGCTGGTCAGGGTGCTGGGGTCCTGGTGGTTGCCTGTGGTGGCGCGAAG
>NZ_JBDLYJ010000036.1:0-1317 GCF_051337345.1 Amycolatopsis sp. MEPSY49
CTATGGATGTCAAGTGGTGGGTTCGGGGTCGTTTTTGATGATGGTCCGGTAGAGCTCGCGGGCGATGTAGCGTTTGAGGCAGCGGATGATCTCTTTTTTGGTTTTGCCTTCGGCGGTGCGTCGTTCGAGGTAGGCGCGGGTGCGGTTGTCCCAGCGCAGGCGGGTGAGGACGACGCGGTAGAGGGCGGCGTTGGCTTGCCGGTCGCCGCCGCGGTTGAGGCGGTGCCGGGTGGTTTTGCCGGATGAGGCCGGGATCGGGGCGGCGCCGCAGAGCATGGCGAATGCGGCTTCGGAGGTGAGTCGGTCGTGGTTTTCACCGGCGGTGACCAGCAGTTGGCCGGCGACGTCGGTGCCGACACCGGGGACGGCGAGCAGGCGTGGGCTGATGGCGGCGACCAGAGGCTGCAGAAGCTGGTCGAGGTCGGTGATCTCGGTGGTCAGCTGCTGGTGGCGGCGGGCCAGGGACCGCAGGGCGAGCCTGGTCGCGGTGGCCGGTGTGGCGGTGTCGGTCCGGTCGGGGCGCCACGCTGCGCAGGTGGAGATCAGGTGCGGGATTTTCAGGCCGCGTAGCCGGTCGCGCAGCGGGTCGGGGGCGGTGACGATCAGGGCCCTGATCTGGCGTTGGGTGTCGGCGCGCTGGGCGACCGCGCTGCGGCGGGCGACCCGCAGGATGCGCAGTGCCTCGACGCGGCCGTCCCGCTGTTTGGGGGTGCCGGTGCGTTCTGCTGCCAGGGCGGTCTTGGCTGCGGCGATCGCGTCGATCGGGTCGGACTTGCCCTGGAATCGGCGGGTTTTGCGGTGGGGGCGGTCGACCTCGATGACGTCGACCTGTTCCTGGTGCAGTGCTCGGGTCAGTCCGGCGCCGTAGGCTCCGGTGCCTTCGACACCGACCCGCGCCGGCCGCCCGAACGTGCGCATCCAGCCCAGCAACGCGGCGTATCCAGCCGTGTCGGCGGGGAACTGCCGGCTACCCAGGACCCGCCCGACCGGATCGATCACGGCTGCGGTGTGGGTGTCGAGGTGGGTGTCGACTCCGCCGGTGACCTCGGGCAGCTGCGCGGGGTGGGGTGCGATAGTGGGCATTGTCGTCCTGTCGTTGTTGACGTGGGCAGGGCGGCACGCACCAGCCAGGCAACACGGGACAAGACAGAGATGGGGCCTCTGGCCAGGCTCCTATGAAGTCACCAACGCCCGTCCGGTGAGTGCGACGAGCACCTCCCGACCGGGGTCGACACATCTCGACAAAGACCCGAAGTCAGTCATTCACAGGGTCAGACCCCGGCGGGAGGTGCTCACCCACATCCTCTCTGTCATTCA
>NZ_JBDLYJ010000037.1:0-768 GCF_051337345.1 Amycolatopsis sp. MEPSY49
TCCCTGCTGGAGTCGGCGAACGACCTGAAGTCCGCGATCGAAAGCGGCGACTGGGCGTCGGTCGCGCTCGGCGCCGTCGGCACCGCGCTGGACGCGTTGTCGATGGCGATGGACCCCTTCGGCGCCATCCTCGCCGCCGGCGTCGGCTGGCTCATCGAACACGTCGGCCCGCTCAAGGAAGCCCTCAACGCCCTCACCGGCAACGCCGACGAAATCGCCGCCCAGTCCGAGACCTGGAAGAACGTCGCCACCGAACTCGGCAGCATCGGCGAAGACCTGACCGGCATGGTCAAAGCCGACACCGCGTCGTGGACCGGCACCGCCGCCGACACCTACCGCCAGCGCGCCCAGGACACCGTCACCCTGCTGGAAACCGCGCAGAAGGGCTGCGAAGGCGCCTCCAGCGGCGTCAAGACCGCCGGCGAAGTCGTCGCCGCCGTCCGCGCCCTCGTCCGCGACATCATCGCCGAACTCGTCGGCCACCTGATCAGCTGGGCCCTGCAGGTCGTCTTCACCCTCGGCATCGGCCTCACCTGGGTCGTCCCACAGGTCGTCAACGCCGTGGCGAAGACGGCGTCGAAGATCGCGGACCTGACCAAACGCCTCGTGAAAGCATTGCAGGCGCTCATCCCGCTGCTCAAACGCGCCGGCGACCTGTTCTCCGACGCCGCCAAGGCCCTGAAGAACATCAAACCCGGCAAAGCCGCCCCGCCGCCGAAGCACGCCGACATCAACGGCAACCCGAAGGGTCTCGACGGCCCGAAGGGC
>NZ_JBDLYJ010000038.1:0-664 GCF_051337345.1 Amycolatopsis sp. MEPSY49
CGAGCAGCACCTGCTGGGGTTGGCCGAGGACGCGGGCCACAAGCAGGTCGCCGCCCTGGGGGCGCGCATCATCGCCCACCTGGACCCCGACGGCCCCGAACCCGACACCGCCGAACCCGCGATCCCCGACCGCGAACTCTCGCTCCGCCGCAAAAGAACCGGGGTCTGGGAGCTGCACGGTCGTTTCGACGACGAGACCGGAACCCGAGCCAGCGCCCTGCTCGACGCGCTGGCCGAACGCCGCACCACCACCGGCGAGGGCGCCGACCTGCGATCCCCGCAGGAACGCTACGGCGATGCCTTCTCCGACGCGATCGATCTGGCTCTCAACTCGCCGTCGTTGCCGATGCAGGCGGGCGAGCGGGCCCACGTGATGGTCGCAGTGCATTTGAAGGACTTGAAGTCCGGTCTCGGCGAGGCAACGCTGGGCGACACGGGCACGATGTCGGCGGCCGAGGCCCGGGTCCACGCGTGTGACAGCATGATCATCCCCGCGGTGTTGGGCGAGAAAAGCGAACCGTTGAACTTGGGCCGCCTCCGTCGCTTGATCTCCGCGGGCCTGCGCCGAGCGCTCTACCTGCGAGACCGAGGCTGCGCCTTCCCCGGCTGTCACCGCCCGCCCCGGCATTGCCAGGGGCATCACATTCAGCACTGGTCCGAGGGC
>NZ_JBDLYJ010000039.1:0-573 GCF_051337345.1 Amycolatopsis sp. MEPSY49
ACTGGCCGCTGCGCCGCGCCGCAGAGCGGTTCCAGGTCGCGGTCACCACCGCGAAACGCTGGGCCGACCGCTACCGCGCCGAAGGCACCGCCGGCATGACCGACCGCTCCTCACGACCCCGGACCTGCCCACACCAGACACCCACCCGACTCGAGCGGCGGATCATCAAGGTCCGGGTGATCCGTCGGTGGGGACCCGCGCGGATCGCCTACCTGCTCGGGCTGAACCCCTCCACCGTGCACCGGGTCTTGCTCCGCTACCGCTGTGCCCGGCTGGCTCACCTCGACCGGCGCACCGGCCGGCCGATCCGCCGCTACGAGCACCCCGCACCCGGTGACCTGGTCCACGTGGACATCAAGAAGCTGGGCAACATCCCCGACGGAGGCGGGCACCGGGTCACCGGCCGGGCCGTTGGTCTGCAGAACAAGAAAGCCACCACCACAGCCCGCTACCGCCACGGCACACCGAAGATCGGGTGCAGCTATCTGCACAACGCGGTGGATGATCATTCCCGGCTGGCCTACAGCGAGATCCTGCCGGATGAAACCAAGGAAACCGCGGTCGCGTTCTGGG
>NZ_JBDLYJ010000040.1:0-487 GCF_051337345.1 Amycolatopsis sp. MEPSY49
TGGGGTTGTTTCATCGTGGTTTGTGCTGGTCAGGATGGGTTGACCTGGTCTGATAGTGCTCATCCCGGGCCTGGCCGGGCAGTATCGCGGATGCTTTGCTCGTGTTGGGTCAGCACGAGCAAAGCCCGCAGCAACGTCGTGGCATGGCGGGTGTCGAGGCGGAGTTTGTCGAGGATGTGCCAGTGTTTGAGGGCGGCGAAGCCGCCCTCCACCGCGCACCGCATCGCCGCGAATACCGCATTCGCCTGCTTCTGCGCCTTGCTCAGGGGCCGCTTCGCCTCGGCCTTGTAGGGGGTCAGCGCGATCTGCTCACACGGTCCACCACATGTCGGGCAGTCGCGGGTGGTGCGGACGTCTTTGTGCCAGCCGTGGAAGCCTTTGTCCCCGGCCGGGGTCAGGCCGTGGTGGTGGAGGTGCTGGCGGATCCGTAGCCGTCGGGCGGCGGTGATGTCGGCGGTCTTGCCCGGCAACGCCGGCGACACCCACA
>NZ_JBDLYJ010000041.1:0-444 GCF_051337345.1 Amycolatopsis sp. MEPSY49
CAGCTGGAAAGCATGGTCGGCGACGTGTTCAACTCGATGACGCGGCGGCTGCCGGGCCCGGACGTGACGCAGGAGCAGCTGAAGACGCGGTCGTGGTGGAAGGGGCCGGAGCTGTTCATCCTGGTCGACGACTACGACCTGGTCGCGACCTCGACGAACAACCCGCTGCGGAAGATCTCCGACTTCCTGCCCCAGGCCAAGGACGTCGGCCTGCACCTGGTGGTCGTGCGCCGCACCGGCGGTGCGTCGAAGTCGATGTACGACCCGATCATCGGCAAGCTCAAGGAAATCGCGGCGCCGGGCATGGTGATGAACGGTTCCCGCGACGAAGGCGCGCTGGTCGGCAACATCAAGCCCTCGGCGATGCCACCGGGGCGGGGCAACCTGCTGACCCGCAAGGCGGGCAAACAGCTGATCCAGGTGTCGTGGATCAACCCCGACTGA
>NZ_JBDLYJ010000042.1:0-339 GCF_051337345.1 Amycolatopsis sp. MEPSY49
ACGGCATTGCCCTCGTACCGCGATCAAGGACGCCCGTTCCTGGCGTTCGTCTACGGGATCGCCCAGCACAAGGTGGCCGACGCGCACCGCGCGGCGGCGCGCAACCGAGCCGAGCCGGTGGCCGAGATCCCCGACGAGGTCGAAGGCGGGGTGGGCCCCGAGCAGCGGGCGCTGCAAGGTGAGCTGAACGAGCGGATGTCCCAGTTGTTGCAGGTGCTGCCGGACAAGCAGCGGGAGATCGTGGTGTTGCGCGTGGTCGTCGGCCTGTCGGCGGAGGAGACCGCGGACGCGGTCGGCTCCACGCCCGGCGCCGTCCGCGTCGCCCAGCACCGCGCCCTC
>NZ_JBDLYJ010000043.1:0-326 GCF_051337345.1 Amycolatopsis sp. MEPSY49
AAACATCTCAGTACCCGTAGGAAGAGAAAACAACCGTGATTCCGTGAGTAGTGGCGAGCGAAAGCGGAAGAGGCTAAACCGTGCGTATGTCAAGCTGTCAGGCGTTGTACGTGCGGTGTTGTGGGACCCGCCTTGAAGAGACTGACATTTCTTCGGGTTGTTGTGCTGGTTAGTGGAACCGCTTGGGATGGCGGGCCGGAGTGGGTGAGAGCCCCGTACGCGAAAACCAGTTTCAAGAATCTTGGTGGTGTTCCCGAGTAGCAGCGAGCTCGTGGAATTTGCTGTGAATCTGCCGGGACCACCCGGTAAGCCTAAATACTTCCTGA
>NZ_JBDLYJ010000044.1:0-317 GCF_051337345.1 Amycolatopsis sp. MEPSY49
CCTAGGTGTAGTGCCCTGTGAGGTTGGGGACGCGGCTGGCGGGTGGTTTGCCGCCGAGTGCGGTGTGGCCGCGGTGGTGATTGTAGGTGTGCAACCACTCCGGGTAGGCCTCCCGCCGCTCGCGTTCTGAGCGGTAAGGGCGGGCGTAGGCCCACTCTTCGAGCAGGGTGCGGTTGAACCGCTCGACCTTCCCGTTCGTCTGCGGCCGGTAGGGACGGGTGCGTTGGTGGGCGATGTGCGCGTCGCGCAGCGTGTCGCGCCAGAGATAGGACTTGTAGCAGGACCCGTTGTCGGTCAGCACCCGCGTGACGGTGACC
>NZ_JBDLYJ010000045.1:0-305 GCF_051337345.1 Amycolatopsis sp. MEPSY49
AGGCGGGTGGCGCGGGCGGCGAGCAGAGAGACCGCTTCCAGCACCCACCGCCGCACGGTGGATGCGGATACGCCCATGCCGCCACCGAGGTGGGCCAGGCGCGGGTCGTCGCGCAGCACGGCGAGGACGACGAGTGCCTGCTCGGCGGGGGTGGCTTTGCGCCAGCGGGACCGTAGCTGACGGCGGTGGGCGCGGATCAGTTCGGCCAGCATCTGCAGGGTCGGCCGCGAGAGCGGGAGGACGACCTGGTAGGAAATGGGTTCGAAGCCCTCGGCGGGTTGTTGACTCACATCTCGATCTTGCCG